>NZ_PPTG01000048.1 GCF_002954245.1 Cryobacterium aureum
GTGGTACCTGGTCGGTGACGGCCGCGGCCCTCGTTGAGGGAGCGCACACCATCACCGTTTCGATCAAGGATGTTGCCGGCAATACCGGTACGGCGACGCAGAGTCTGGCGCTTGATACGACGGCGCCATCGTTGGTCATTACCGGCGGCTCGTCGTTGACGACGGCTGATGGCACGCCGACGATTTCGGGTACGACGGATGCCCCGGTCGGTACGGCGGTCACTGTGGCGGTTGGCGGCCAAACGATGACGACAAATGTTGTTACGGGTGGTACCTGGTCGGTGACGGCCGCGGCCCTCATCGAGGGAGCGCACACCATCATCGTCTCAGTCACGGATCTGGCGGGTAACAGTGGCAGCTCCACGCAGGCCTTGACTCACGATGCTGAGGCACCGACCGTGGTCTTTGCGGGTGGGACAACGCTGACGACACGCGATCGAACTCCGACTATTTCCGGCACGACCAACGCGGCAGATGGCAGCGTCGTTTCTGTGCTGATCGACGGCACCACGGTGTCATCGACAGTGACGGCTGGTGCCTGGTCGCTACTCGCGGTCGACCTCGGTACCGATGGTGTCTACGCGGCCGTCGTCACCATCACTGTCGACGGCGTTGCCGGCACGGGGAGTCAGGCCATCACTCTGGACACGACGCCGCCGTCGCTGGTCATTTCCGGTGGTTCGTCGCGGACGACCGCTGATGGCACGCCGACCATTTCGGGTACGACGGATGCCCCGGTCGGTACGGCGGTCGCTGTGCTCGTTGCGGGCCAAACGCTGGCGACCACGGTTGTTGCCGGTGGTACTTGGTCGGTCACGGCCGCGGCCCTCGTCGAGGGCGAGAATGCCATCACCGTTTCAATCACGGATGTTGCCGGTAATACCGGCACGGCGACCCAGACCATCACCTTGGACACCACGAGTCCCTCGCTGGCCATAGTCGCGGGTTCCACGCTGATCAACGACGCCACCCCGACCATCTCGGGCACAACGGATGTGGCCGACGGCACCGTTGTCACCGTCACCGTGGCCAACCAGACTTTGTCCGCCACCGTTATCGACGGCGCGTGGTCGGTCACCGCCGGCGCACTCAGCGACGGTATTCACCGAGTTTCCGCTGTGGTCACTGACCCGGCGGGTAACAGCGAAACCGTGACACAGACGTATACGCTCGACACCCTCGCGCCCCTCCTGTCCATTTCTGGTGGGTCCGCACGCACCAGCGTCGATACGACACCGACCATTTCGGGCACGTCCGATGCACCCGTCGGCACCGCGGTATCCGTTCGGGTAGGGACCCAGACACTCACCGCCACAGTCATTGCGGGCGGCACGTGGTCGGTGACCGCCCGGGCGCTCGCCGAGGGCGGTCACACCATGACGGCGTCGATCACGGATGCCGCCGGTAACAGGGGTATCGCAACTCAGGTTTACAGCGTGGTCGCGGCCCCCGATGTCACTGTCACCGGGGGCGCGGCGGCAGCATCCAACAATTCAGCCCCGAACTTCGTCGGTACCTCGACGGCTGCGGCCGGGTCGGTTGTGACCGTAACGATCGGCGGCCAGGTTCTCACCACGACCGTGACGGCTGCCGGAACCTGGTCGGTCGAATCGGCCGAGATCTCCACCGACGGCGACTACACCGTCGCGGTAACCGTTGTGGACCGCGCAACGAACATCCCCGCAACGTCAGCCCAGGTCTTAACTGTCGACACGACCGCGCCCACTGTAGCCGTGACCGTGGCTCCGACGGGTCGAACGCGCGACACCACGCCGACACTGTCGGGAACGACGGATGCCCCGATCGGCGCGACAGTGTCAGTCACGGTGGCCGGACAGGTGTTGACCGCAACGGTGCAGGTCGGTGGCATCTGGACGGTTGAGCCCGCAGCGCTTGCCGACGGAAACGTCGACCTCGTCGTAACGGCCGAAGACACACATGGAAATGCGCGCTCGGTTAGCCAGAGATTCGTGGTGGCCACCACGCCGCCGACCAATACCACTCTCGAACAAACCGTTACGGAGGGTGCACGTGAGTCGCTGGCTGTCACCGGAGCCGATTTTGATCCCGGGGAGTCCGTTCAGATCTGGATCCACTCCACACCCGTGCTGCTGTCAACCGTCACAGCTAATGCAAACGGCGCCATCGTGACCAGCGTCATCGTCCCCGCGGCGACAGCGGCCGGCCGGCACCACATCGTGATGATCGGCGTGACTTCCTCGACTGCGCAACTGGCGTCGGAGACGATCTCTGTCATCAACTCAGGCACCGGTGCCGGCACCAGGATCGGCGCCGGCACCGGCAGCGTCAGGATTGCAGAGGGCTCCCCGGAAACGAGCGAACTCGCCCGCACCGGAATTGACGCGACACCGGTCGGCGGCGCTGCACTGCTGCTGTTTCTCGCCGGTGTCCTCCTGCTGATCCTGCGGCTCCGGACCCGGAATATCCCCCGTCACATCAGTCAGTAAGCAAACTGCGCACCCGGGCTCTTCCGACCGGGTGCGAGCGAGGCCGCCGCACTGATAGAATTCTGCAAGCGAAGGGGAGTATCCCTCTGGGCCCAATCGGGTTCTATGTCGCGATCGTCAATACGGGCCGCGCTGGCGGGGCCCCGGTCGCGGTGGTATCGATTGGTTCCGTTTGGACGCTATCGGTGCGGGAGAGACTTTCGGGTTCTGCTATACCCGACCCCCTCATTTTTGAAAGGCCCCCGTGGAACTCGCCCTGCCTCTTTGGTTCGAAGCTGGATCTTTGGTCGTTTTGACCCTTATTCTGGTCGCCGACCTGCTCATCGTCTATAAGCGCCCGCACGTTCCGAGCATGCGCGAGGCCGGACTCTGGGTGGCGTTCTACGTTGGGCTCGCGCTCATTTTCGCCCTCTTGATGCTGGTTCTCGGTGACGCTGAACATGCCGGTCAATTTCTCGCGGGCTGGCTGACCGAGTACAGCCTGTCAATCGATAACCTGTTTGTCTTCGTCATCATCATGGCCCGGTTCTCCGTGCCGCGAAAATACCAGCAGGAAGTGCTGATGGTGGGTATCATCATCGCTCTCGTGCTGCGCGGTATCTTCATTCTGCTCGGCGCCCAACTGATCGAAAGCTACGCCTGGATCTTCTACATCTTCGGCGCGTTCCTGTTCTATACCGCCGTGAAGCAGGCGTTCTCCTCTGAGGCAGAAACGGAAGAAAAAGAGAACGGCGTCATCCGTCTGCTCCGCCGCCGCATTCGAATCTCGTCAAAATTCGATGGCTCCAAGGTGCGCACGCTGGTCGACGGCAAGAAGATCTTCACGCCGATGCTGATCGTGTTCATCGCGATCGGCACCACCGACCTCATCTTCGCCCTCGATTCCATTCCAGCGATCTTCGGCATCACGACGAGTCCCTTCATCGTGTTCACGGCCAATATCTTCGCCCTCATGGGCCTGCGCCAGTTGTACTTTCTACTCGGCGGACTGCTCGAACGTCTTGAATACCTCAAGTACGGCATCGCGGTCATTCTCGGCTTCATCGGCGTCAAGCTCGTGCTGCACGCGATGCACACCAACGAAGTCCCCTTCATCAATGGTGGAGATCCCATGCTCTGGGCACCCGAGATCGGCACCTGGACCTCGCTTGGCGTAATCATCGGCAGTATGGCCGTGGCTACAGTGGCGAGCCTGATCAAGGCTGGTCACGATGCCAAAAAGCGTGGCCACACGCTGGCCGAAGAGATTTCGGTAAACGTCAACGAATGACAGATCGAGGCCGGGCGTCGGCGAGCGGGGAGCTCTCATGACTCTGCAACAGCAGAGCAGGATTGAACTTTCCACCGCTGTCGCCCGCCTCTCTTTCAGCGTGCGCACCGATGTCGGCAGCGTGCGCAAGATCAACGAGGATAGCGTTTTCGCGCAGTCCCCAGTGTTCCTCGTAGCCGACGGCATGGGCGGCCACGCCCAGGGTGAGGTCGCCAGCCAGACGGTACTTCGGGTGTTCGACGAGCACATCGCGCGCGATCTGCCCTCGACGCCGGAGCGCATCCTCGATGCCATCCACTCGTCGAACGACGCCGTACGCGATCTGAGCGGAGCCGATGACTACGGCACCGCAGTGTCGGGAACCACCCTCGCCGGCATCGCCTTCGTCGACGCCGGCGATTCCGGCGGCTACCACTGGATGGCCTTCAACGTCGGCGATTCCCGCGTCTACACCTGGACCGACGGTGTTTTGGCCCAGTTGTCCGTTGACCATTCCGCAGTACAGGAGATGGTCGACGCTGGCCTGATTTCGGTCGACGACGCCGAGAAACATCCAGAGCGCAACGTCATCACCCGAGCGATCGGCGCCGACGAGTTTGTCGATGCCGACGTCTGGCTGCTGCCGGCCCTGGCCCACCAGTCCTTTTTGATCTGCTCCGACGGGCTGACCAAAGAACTCGACGACGCGGCGATCGCGGGGGTCTTGGCCATGGACATCCGCCTGGATGCCGCGGGGCGCAGCGTCGCCGACATTCTCGTTGACCAAGCCATCGAGCATGGAGGCCACGACAACGTGAGTGTCGTCTACCTGGAGTCGGCGTTCGACTGAACGTCCGAGCAAGCATTCGCGAGCCGAGTGACTGGGCGAGGTGTTACCCTGAAGCCATGGTGCTGAGCCGACTTCTTCTGTGCCGCGACGAGTCCCTGTCCTGAGGCCTCCCTCGTCGCGGCGTTCAGCGTGGCTGCCATCGATTCGTGAGGAAGACGCTCAAAATGACCAACGTAATACCCACTTCGCAAAAACGCTCCGGCATTGGCCTTCGTACCCTCGCCGAGAAAGTCTGGGATAAGCACCTCGTCACCAAGGGCGAGAACGGCACGCCCGACCTGATCTATATTGACCTGCACCTATTGCACGAGGTCACCAGCCCTCAGGCCTTCGACGGTCTGCGCCTGGCCAATCGCCCGCTCCGCCGTCCTGATCTGACCATCGCGACTGAAGACCACAACACGCCGACGCTGGCTATCGACAAGCCCATCGTTGACCTGACTAGCCGCACCCAGATCGAGACCCTGCGTCGCAACTGCGCCGAATACGGCGTGCGTCTGCACTCTCTCGGTGACATCGAGCAGGGCATTGTGCACGTCGTCGGCCCGCAGCTCGGCCTGACCCAGCCCGGCATCACCGTGGTCTGCGGCGACTCACACACCTCTACCCACGGCGCTTTCGGGGCCATGGCGCTCGGCATCGGCACGAGCGAGGTCGAGCACGTCATGGCCACCCAGACGCTGCCGCTGAACCCGTTCAAGACCATGGCCATCACGGTCAATGGTGCCCTGCGCACGGGAGTCACCGCGAAGGACATCATCCTTGCCGTGATCGCCAAAATTGGCACCGGCGGGGGAGCCGGCTACGTGCTCGAATATCGTGGTGAGGCCATTCGCGCTCTCTCCATGGAGGGGCGCATGACCATCTGCAACATGTCGATCGAGGCTGGCGCCCGCGCCGGCATGGTCGCACCCGACCAGGTCACCTACGACTATCTTAAAGGCCGTGCTCACGCGCCCCGCGGCGCCGACTGGGATGCTGCCGTCGCCTACTGGCAGACGCTGGCCACGGATGAGGGCGCGAGCTACGACGCCGAGGTCATTATTGACGCTAACGAGCTCGAACCGTTCGTCACCTGGGGCACCAACCCCGGCCAGGGCGTGTCCCTGAGCGGATCCGTTCCGAACCCCAACGAGATCGTCGACGCCAACGAGCGCTCGGCGGCCGAGCGGGCCCTGGAATATATGGATCTCGCGGCCGGCACTCCGATGAAGGACATTCGGGTCGATACCGTCTTCCTCGGCTCCTGCACCAACAGCCGGGTCGAAGACCTGCGCGCCGCCGCTGAAATCATCAAGGGCAAAACCAAGGCCGAGGGACTGCGCATGATGGTCGTACCCGGCTCCGCGCGAGTGCGCATCGAGGCCGAAGCCGAGGGGCTCGATAAAATTTTCCTCGATTTCGGTGCCGAATGGCGGTTCGCCGGCTGTTCGATGTGCCTCGGTATGAACCCCGACCAGCTCGAACCTGGCGAACGCTGCGCCTCGACCAGCAACCGCAACTTTGAAGGACGTCAGGGCAAAGGCGGACGCACGCACTTGGTGTCGCCGCTCGTCGCGGCCGCCACGGCCATTCGCGGCACGCTCTCGAGTCCGTGGGACCTCGACCAGGCTGGAGATCAGTAACCATGCAGAAATTCACGACCGTCACCGGCATCGCGGTGCCGCTGCGCCGTTCCAACGTCGATACCGACCAGATTATCCCCGCCGTGCATCTCAAGCGCGTCACGCGCACCGGCTTTGAAGACGCGTTGTTCGCGGCCTGGCGCCTCGACCCGGACTTCGTCATCAATAAGAAGGAGTACCAGGGCGGGCGCGTGCTCATCGCTGGGGCCGACTTCGGAATCGGTTCCTCGCGTGAACACGCGGTCTGGGCCCTGCGCGACTACGGGTTCGACGTGGTGCTCAGCCCCCGATTCGGTGACATCTTTCGCGGCAACTCCGGCAAGCAGGGGCTGCTCGCCGGCCAGATCAGTGAAGCGGATGCCGAAACCCTGTGGAACCTGATCGAGAGCGACCCTGGCATTGAGTTGACCGTGGATCTGGTGAGTAAAACCGCGCGTGTCGGCGATCTGACCGTGAATTTTGAGATCGATGATTACACTAGATGGCGGCTGCTCGAAGGTCTTGATGACATCGGGCTGACGCTACGGAACGAAGCGCGCATCAGCGAATTCGAAACGACGCGAGAGTCGTGGTTGCCCCAAACCCTTCCCGCGCAGTCCCCGGAATCAATCTCAACGCGTTAATTTGTATGGCACCAATTTGCACGAGGACAGGTAATTTGTGAGCACTCTCAGCGAAACCCGGCGTGATCAAGAGGCGAAGAAATTGAACAACGCGAGGCTCAACGACGACGCGAACGAGCGGGGGAGTGCTCAGAACCACGGGGCCTCCGTTGGCCTCACCGCCGACAAGATCACCATCCGCGGCGGTATTCCGCTGGTCGGCCGGATCGAGGTGAAGGGGGCGAAGAACCTCGTCACCAAGGCCATGGTCGCCGCTCTGCTCGGGGAAACCCCGAGCGTGCTCAAGGACGTTCCGAACATCAGTGATGTTCGGATCGTTCGGGGGCTGCTCGAGGTGCACGGCGTCAAGGTGACCGAGGGCGCCGAACCCGGCGACCTCATCCTCGACCCGGTCGACGTGGAGAGCGCGCACTTCGCCGCGATCGACGCTCATGCCGGCTCGAGCCGGATCCCGATCCTGTTCTGCGGGCCGCTGCTGCATCGACTCGGCGAGGCGTTCATCCCCGACCTCGGCGGTTGCCGAATCGGCGACCGCCCGATCGATTTTCACCTCGAAGTGCTGCGCAAGTTTGGTGCCGTCGTCGAGAAGCAGCCGAACGGCATCCGTATGTCGGCTCCGAACGGTCTTAGGGGCGCCAAGCTCGAGCTTCCGTACCCGAGCGTGGGGGCGACCGAACAGGTGCTGCTCACCGCGGTGCGTGCTGACGGCCTCACCGAGCTCAAGGGCGCGGCGATCGAGCCCGAGATCATGGATCTCATCAACATTTTGCAGAAAATGGGAGCGATCATCACGGTCGATACCGACCGAGTGATCCGCATCGAGGGCGTCGAACGCCTGGTGGGTTACAACCACCGCGCCCTGTTCGACCGCAACGAGGCCGCCAGCTGGGCTGCCGCGGCCCTCGCAACCGACGGCGACATCTTCGTCGGTGGAGCCCGGCAGCCCGAGATGATCACCTTTCTCAACGTCTTCCGCAAGGTCGGTGGCGCGTTCGATATCTGTGACGACGGCATCCGCTTCTATCACCCCGGTGGCGACCTCAAGCCCGTCATCATCGAAACAGGCGTTCACCCCGGCTTCATGACGGACTGGCAGCAGCCGCTCGTCATCGCGCTGACCAAGGCACACGGCACGTCGATCGTGCACGAGACGGTCTACGAACAGCGGTTCGGCTTCGTCGATGCGCTGGTGGAAATGGGCGCGACCATTCAGATTCACAAGGAATGCCTCGGTGGCCACACGTGCCGGTTCGGGCAGCGCAACTTCAACCACTCGGCCGTCATCACCGGCCCGACGAAGCTGCACGGCGCCGACATCGTCGTGCCCGACCTGCGCGGCGGCTTCAGCCACCTGATCGCCGCGCTCTCGGCCGAGGGCACCTCAACGGTCAGCAACGTGGGTATCATCAGCCGGGGCTACGAGAACTTCATCGGCAAGCTGCGGCTTTTGGGGGCGGACTTCGATCTCGAAGGATAATAGGCGCGTGCCTGAAAATGAAGACGTGCCAGCAGCCCCCGAGTCGCCGACCCGAATCCGTTCGGAGAAGAGCCGGCCTTCGGCGTTCTGGATTCTCGCCGGGCTGATCCTGCCGGTGATGAACCTTGCGGCCCGATACGAGATTATCGACGCCCACAAGTTTCCGCGCAGCGGTGCGTTCGTCTTCTCGCCGAACCACTACAGCGAGATCGATCCAGTGGTCATGGGCGTCGTGGCCTGGAAGCTGGGGCGGCTGCCGCGGTTTCTGGCGAAGGCATCCGTTTTCAGTATTCCGGTCCTCGGCTGGGTGCTGGCCAAATCGGGCCAGATTCCGGTGCAGCGCGGCGGATCGGTGCGCGGAAGCCAGCCGGTCAAGGCCGCCCAACGTCTGGTTGAAAAAGGCCAGATCGTGGTCGTCTACCCGGAAGGTTCGCTCACCCGTGACCCTGACCTGTGGCCGATGCGCGGCAAGACCGGAGCCGTGCGTATCGCGCTCGAGCAGGGCATTCCGATCGTGCCAGCCGCCCACTGGGGCACCCAGAAGCTGATGCCACGGTATTCCAAGAAGATCAGCCTGTTTCCGCGCAAAACCATCCGGGTGAAAATCGGTGACCCGCTCGACCTCGCCCAGTTTCGCGGGCGCAGCCTCGACACCGCGACACTCAACGAGGCGACCGCCGTCGTGATGGTTGCCATCACGGCGCTGCTCGAAGATCTGCGCGGCGAGAAGGCCCCGACCAAGCGCTGGAACCCGTCGGAGCACAATCAGAAGGAGACCGGTCGTTTTGAAGCCTAGAACCCCCCAGCAGCCCAAGATTCAACCAGGCACTCGGGTGGCGGTTCTCGGGGCGGGAAGTTGGGGAACTACCTTCGCCAAAATTCTGACGGATGGCGGTGCCGACGTCGTTCTGTGGGCTCGCCGCCCCGAGTTGGCCCGCGAAATCTCCGAAGCCCGCCGCAACAGCGACTACCTGCCCGGCGTGAACCTGCCGGTGGGCCTACGCGCCACGAGCCGTCTGGACCTCGCCCTGGCCGGCGCCGAAATGGTCTTCGTCTCGGTGCCGAGCCAGTCCCTGCGCGAGAACCTCACGCAGGTCGAACCGTACCTGGCCGCGAACGCGATCGTCATCTCGCTGATGAAGGGCGTCGAGCGTTCCACCGGCATGCGCATGAGCACGGTAATCGAAGAGGTGCTGCGCATCGGCCCCGATCGCATAGCGGCGATCAGTGGGCCGAACCTCGCGCTCGAAATCGCCAAGGAACAGCCCACCGGCGCCGTAGTCTCGTCTGCGAGCCTTGAAACCGCGCAGGCCGTTGCCAAACTGGCCACCAACCGCTACTTTCGCTCGTACATCAACACCGATGTCATCGGCACCGAGTTCGGCGGTGTCCTGAAGAACCTCATCGCGGTGGCCATCGGAATCGTCGACGGCGTCGGTTACGGCGAAAACACCAAGGCGTCGATCATCACGCGCGGCCTGGTGGAAATGACGGACTTCGCTGTGGCCTATGGAGCCCAGGCTGAGACGCTGGCCGGCTTGGCCGGCCTCGGTGACCTGATTGCCACCTGCCAGTCGCCGCTGTCTCGCAACAACACGGCCGGGCGGCTGCTCGGCCAGGGCTACAGCATCAATGACGTCGTCAAGCAGATGCAGCAGACCACCGAGGGCCTCGCCTCGGTGAAGCCCGTTCTCGAGCTTGCCCGCGCCAAGGGCGTCGATATGCCCATCGTGGAGCAGGTACGCCAGGTGCTCGACGGCACACTCAACCCCCGCGACATTGCGCCGCACCTCACAACTGACTCCGGCGAACCGCAGGGCGAAAGGACACTTGACGATGGACAAGCTCACGGTGGTGCTTCTCTTTGGAGGGCGTTCCAGCGAACACTCGATCAGCTGCGCCACGGCGGGCGGGGTGCTGGCAGCCCTCGACCCTGAGCGATACCACGTCCTTCCCGTTGGAATCACCCGCGACGGTGCGTTCGTTCTCGAAGACAACGACCCGGCCAAGTTCGCCCTGAACGCTCAGGCCCTGCCCGTTGTCGCCGACAACGGCACTCGGGTGCGCTGGCCGCAGAGCGCGTCGAGCCGGGAACTGACTGTCGTCGACGCTTCCGGTGAGCGTTCCCTTGGCCCCGTCGACCTTGTATTCCCGATTTTGCATGGACCGTTCGGCGAGGACGGTACCATCCAGGGCATGCTCGATCTGCTCGGCCTGCCGTATGTCGGGTCTGGGGTGCTCGCATCCGCTTTGGGTATGGACAAGCACTTCGCTAAGACCGTTTTTCAGCAGGCGGCCCTGCCGGTGGCGCCGTGGCGTACCCTCACAGCGGATGACTGGGCGCAGGCGCCAGGAATGGGCTACGCGGCCCTCGAACAGCTCGGCCTGCCCGCCTTCGTGAAGCCCGCGCGCGCCGGCTCGAGCGTCGGAGTCAGCAAGGTGTCAACGCCGGAGCAACTGGCCGAAGCCATGACGGTGGGGCTCGCCGAAGACAACAAGGTGCTGATCGAATCCGGGCTCCTGGGGCGGGAACTCGAGATCGCCGTGCTGCAGGGACGTCCGGGAGAGCCGACCCGCGCCTCCGTGGCCGGCGAGGTCGTCGTGACCGGCCGCGACTTCTACGACTTCGCCGCGAAATACCTGGACGCGCCCGGTGTCGACCTGGTCTGCCCTGCTCCGCTGGCCGCTGAGGAACTGGCCGAGGTGCAATTACTGGCGATCGCCGCGTTCGAAGCCATCGGCGGCGCGGGACTGGCCCGGGTGGACTTCTTTCTCACGGCAACCGGCTGGGTGATCAACGAGATCAACACCATGCCCGGATTTACGAGCATCTCCATGTTCCCGAGCTGCTGGCTGGCCAGCGGGTACACCTACCCCGAGCTGATCGACGAACTCATCGCGGTGGCCATCGCCCACGCCCGCCACGGTTCCTAAACGCCCGCCGGCCACGCGTCGCGGCACGACTGCACCGCCCCGCCGAGCTCCGCGGGCAGTACGCCAATGCCCGGGATCTTCGCCAATGCGCTGGAATTCGAGTCTGGCTAGAACTGCAGCGCAACGAGTGTCGCTCGACCTGCGCCAGTGCGCCGGAGTTCCGCCTCGCGCGCAGCGGCGCAGCTCCCGCGTAGCGCGAAGTGGAGGCGACCGACCCGCTGCAGCGCTCGGAGCAGAGCCATCCCGCCGTCGTATTTAGCCGCCGTGCACTCAGGCCGATCGGCCAGCGCGGGCCGATCGGCGGAACACGCTCGGAGTTCCCTATGGCGCGGTTGTAGCCCCGTCGGTAGGCAGCTGCACGTCTTCGGCGCCGACACAGGCACCGGTCGCCGGAACATACCCGACCGCATTGGCCACGTCGACGAGCGCCGTTGAGCCGCTCACCGCTTCGGAGTCGATGACGACCTCGATGGCCGGGTCGCGCCCGTAGGTCGTGTAGCGGTAGGTCGGGGCGTCAGAGTCATCTTCGATCCAGTCGATGCCATTGATGTTCAGGCAGGGCAGGGTCGTGGGCGTCGGCACCGGAACGCCGCAGTGCAGCAGCACGGCCGCCGGGTCGCCCCAGGCACCTGTTGCCTGGGCATTCGTCTCCCGCGAGTACTCGTCGGCGACGGTCGACGGCAGGTGCACGATCACGTCGGCGCAGGCCACATTGGTGGCATCGGCGGCCGGGGTCAGCGGCACGGCGGCGGCGCAGCCCGCCAGCAGCAGTGAGCTCGCGAGCACGGTGGCGACGGCGATAAAACGACGGGGAGCGAAGCGCAGGAGCAGGAATGGGTGAGACATCGTATTCAGGTTACCGTTTCTTACATGACCACTGCTGCGGATGCCCCGCGTTCAGCCCCGCCTACCGCCGCCGTCGAAACTCTCGCCGACCTGAGCGAAGGCGCCGTACTCGGCCGAATCTTTCCTCGGCTGCCGACCGCGGCGGCGCAGCTTCTTGGCCCCGGCGACGATGCGGCGGTTATCGCATCGCCCGACGGACGGTTCGTGGTGACGACCGACATGATGATTCAGGGGCCGGACTTTCGCCTGGCCTGGTCGACACCGCATGATCTCGGCTGGAAAGCCGCCGCCACCAACCTCTCCGACGTGGCGGCAATGGGTGCCCGCCCGACCGCCCTCGTCGTAGCGATTGCCGCACCGCCGTCGACGCCCGTCTCGGTGCTCGAGGGCATCGCCGACGGGCTGCGGGACTGCTGCGAGGCTCTCGCACCCGGCTGCGGGGTGGTTGGCGGCGACCTCTCCGCTTCAGACGCCCTCACGCTGGCTGTGACGGCGTTCGGCGATCTGGAGGGACGTGAGCCCGTATTGCGCTCGGGAGCGCGCCCCGGCGACGTTGTGGCGCTCTCCGGGCGGCTCGGCGACGCCGGTCGTGGTCTCGAGCTGCTGTTTCGCCTGGGGGTCGACGCCGATGGAATACCCAACCTTGGCCGCGCCAATGCCCTCAAGGTCTCGCACCCCACCGAGGTGGCCGCCCAGCTCACCCCGGTGCCGCCGATAGCGAGCGGACCGAGTGCAGCCCTCGCTGGCGCGACGGCCATGCTCGATGTCTCCGACGGGCTCGCCATCGACGCCGGACGCATAGCGCGGGCCAGCGGCGTGGGCATCGATTTCGACTCCGCGAGCCTCGGAGACCGCATTGAGGTTGCACTCGGCGGCGGCGAAGACCACGGCCTGCTGGCGACTTTCCCGCCGGACGCCGTTCTGCCGACGGGGTTTCGGCGCCTCGGAACGGTTGTGGCGGCATCCGCTGTGAATGTCGGCACGATCACCGTGGACGGCGTCGCGCACGACCAGGGCGGCTGGGACCCCTATCGCGGCTGGGACGGTGCGGCGGGCTAATTCAGTTCGGGTGGTGAGGCGTACCAGACGGTCGTGTCGCCGTAGTCCTTGCGACGATCGAGCTCGAGCCCGGTGCCCCAGTGCGGTTCGGGCGAGCGGGAGCTGCGCTCCAGCACCACGAGCGCCTCATCGGCCAGCAGCGGGGCGAGCGCACTCAAATTGTGTCCCAGCTCAACCTCAGTGAGGTCATACGGAGGGTCGATGAAGACGACGTCGAAGCCGTCTTTGGTCGCCGCCAGGAACGACTGCACCGCCTGCGACGACACCGCAATCTTCAGCTCCGTACCCTTTGGCGCTGAGCGCTGCACCGCCTCGCCGTTCTTGCGGCACAGGGCCGCTGCGCCGTAACTGTTCTCGACCAGTGTCACCACTCGCGCTCCGCGGCTCGCCGCTTCGAGTCCCAGGGCGCCCGATCCGGCATACAGGTCGAGAACGCGCATGCCGTGCAGCGCGTCGCGCGAGTCGAGTGCCGAGAAGATGGCCTCGCGCACCCGGTCGCTGGTCGGTCGGGTTCCCGATTTCGGAACCGCCAAAGTCAAGGAGCCGGCAAACCCGGAAATAATTCGCGTCATAACCCATCGAGCCTAGCTGCCCTGTCAGAGGCTCGGTTTACGATGAAACCATGACCGGTTCGAGCGCTGCCAATGGCCCTGAATTCGACGGTGTTGCTCTGCCGGTGCCTCAGCTCGCCCCGCTCACGCTCGATACGCCCCTGAAGATTGCTCTGGGTGCCACCCACGCCACCGCCCTGCTCAAAGCCTTCGGTTTTCAGACCGTCAGCGACCTGCTCAGCCACTATCCGCGCGACTACGCCGACCGCGAAGTGCTCCGGCCGCTGAACCAACTAACTCCCGGCGCCAACATCACGGTCATCGCCGACATTATTTCGGCGCACGAGAAGCGCATGGCGTCGCGGCGCGGCACGATCGTCGAGGTGGTGATTTCCGACGGTGGAGGCGAGTTCATCCTCACCTTCTTCGGCAAGAACAGCCAGCAATGGCGCCTCGATCAGTTACGCCCGGGGCTGCGTGGCAGTTTTTCCGGCAAAGTGTCGAAGTACCAGAACCGTAGTCAACTCGCCAACCCGTCCTACAAGACCTTTGAAAGCGAAGAAGAAGAAGCGCGCGACGACCCGACCGTGCGACTTCGCCAGAAACCGCTCATTCCGATTTACGCGGCAACGGCCGCGGAGACCAGCTGGAGCCTGCAGACCATGATCGACCAGGTGCTGCGACGCCTGGGCCACCTGCCAGACCCGGTACCGCAGGACATGCGGGTCGAGAACGGTCTGCTCGACCATACCCAGGCCATCCGCTGGATTCACAGCCCCGACAATCCAGAGCAATGGAAGGCCGCGCAAGAGACGCTGCGGTTCACCGAGGCCTGGGTGCTGCAGTGCGCCCTCATGCAGCGGCACAGTCTCGCGCGGGAGCGCCGTACCCAGCCGCGCGTGCCAACACCCGGCGGGTATCTCGAACGCTTTGATGCGGCATTGCCATTCGTGCTCACGGTCGACCAGGAGATCTGCGCGGTCGAGATCGCCACCGACATGGCCAGGTCGGGCCCGATGAACCGGCTGCTGCAGGGCGAGGTCGGTTCGGGCAAGACCGTCGTGGCGCTGCGGGCCATGCTCGCGGTGGCCGACAGCGGCGGGCAGACGGCGCTGCTGGCCCCCACCGAGGTGCTGGCCGGGCAACACCTGCGGTCGATCACGGCCCTGCTCGGCCCCGACCTCGCAGCCGAACTCATGCCCACCCTGCTCACCGGCAAACTGCCGGTCGCGCAGAAGCGCAAGGCCCTGCTGCGCACCGTGTCGGGCCAATCGCGCATCGTGATCGGCACCCACGCCCTGCTCAGCGACACCGTGACCTTCTTCGACCTCGGCCTCATCGTCATCGATGAGCAACACCGGTTCGGCGTCGACCAACGGGAAACCCTGCGGCTGAAGGGGGCCGAACCGCCGCACGTTCTGGTCATGACGGCAACGCCGATACCGCGCACCATCGCCATGACGGTGTTCGGTGACCTCGACGTGAGCACCATTCGCATGTTGCCGGCCGGGCGCCAGGGCATCACCAGCATCGTCGTTCCGCTGGCCGATCACCCGACCTGGTTCCAACGCATCTGGACCAAGCTGGCCGAGGAACTCGCTCTCGGGCGCCAGGCCTTCGTCGTGTGCCCGGCCATTTCCCCGGTTGAGATCGAAGAAGGCTCAGAGGCCGAGACAGAAGTCTCAGAGGAAGACAAGAAGATGCCCCTCGCCAATGTGGAGACCGTGCACGAGAAGCTGCGCGAATTCGCCCCCTTGGCCGGATATCGTATCGAAGCCCTGCACGGACGCATGACGAGCGACGAGAAAGACCGCATCATGCGCGCGTTCGCTGCCGGTGAGATCGATGTTCTCGTGGCCACGACCGTGATTGAGGTCGGTGTCGACGTTCCGAATGCCTCGGCCATGGTCGTGCTCGACGCTGATCGCTTCGGTGTCTCTCAGCTGCACCAGTTGCGCGGTCGCGTGGGGCGAGGCGGTGTGGCGGGATTGTGTTTGCTGGTGACCAATTCCCGGCCCGGGTCGCCGGCTCGCCAGCGCATCGGTGATGTCGCGGCGACGCTCGATGGTTTCGTGCTCGCCGAACTCGACCTGGCCCTGCGCCGGGAGGGCAATGTGCTCGGCGACCTGCAATCCGGTGACGGCTCGAAACTGCGTTTTCTTCGGGTGGCCGTCGACGGCGACCTGATCGCACAGGTGCGGCAAGCGGCCTACCATCTGGTGACGGGCGATCCGGGCATCCGGACCAATGAAGCACTCCGCGATGCGATCGCGCGCCGCCTGAATGATTCCGAACGCAGCTGGCTCAACAAGGGCTGATTACGTCCAAGCAAAGCAGATGCACTGGGCAGCGTTCCGTCAGCGTCTGGCAGTAGGGTGTGATCATGCGCAGGATCGCCGTTGTCCCTGGATCATTTGACCCCGTCACCCTGGGCCACTTGGACGTGATCGATCGCGCGGCCGGCCTGTTCGACGAGCTCCATGTGCTTGTGGTGCATAACCCCGATAAATCGGCCCTGTTGCCGATCAGTCAGCGCGTGTCACTGCTGGAACAGGCCATCAAAGAAGCCGGGTTGCCGACCAACATCGTGGTCGCCAGCTGGAGTATGGGGCTGCTCGTTGATTACTGCATGGATGTCGGTGCGAGCGTTCTGGTGAAAGGCATCCGCTCGCAGGTCGACGTGGCCTATGAGACGCCCATGGCGATCGTCAATCGCAATCTGGCCGCGGTAGAAACGGTCTTTCTGCTGCCCGACCCGGCCAACGCCCACGTCTCGAGCTCCCTGGTACGCCAGGTTGCCGGTCTCGGCGGCGATGTCTCGCCCTACGTGCCGCGGGCCGTGGCGGAATATCTGGAGCGTTCGCGGGTATGAACCTCAAACCGACTCGCTCCTCCATCGATTCAAGCAGGGCGGAACTGGCGTCGGTTCCGTCGAATGACGCTGAGACAACCGTTGAGCTGAGCGACCTGCAAGAAGCCGGGCGCGGGATCATGCGCAATGTTGAGACGGTCATCGATGGCAAGCACGAGGCCGTGCAGATCGCCCTGACCGTTCTTTTGGCCGAAGGGCACCTCCTGATCGAGGACGTTCCCGGTGTCGGCAAGACCATGCTGGCCAAGGCTCTCGCCCGCTCCGTGGACTGCACGGTCGGACGAATTCAATTCACCCCCGACCTGCTGCCCTCCGATGTGACCGGGGTATCGGTGTTCAATCAGGCCGAGCGTCGGTTCGAGTTCAAACCGGGCCCGGTGTTCGCCAACATCGTCATCGGTGACGAGATCAACCGGGCGAGTCCGAAAACCCAGTCGGCCTTGCTGGAATCAATGGAGGAACGCCAGGTCACCGTCGACGGCGTCACGTACCCGCTCGCCCTGCCGTTCACCGTCATCGCCACCCAGAACCCGATCGAGATGGAGGGAACGTACGCTCTCCCGGAAGCGCAGCGGGACCGATTCATGGCCCGCATCTCCATGGGGTACCCCGACTCCGACTCTGAGCTCGCGATGCTCGACTCGCGCGACACGAACAGCCCGCTCGCACTGATCTCGGCCGTGGTGTCGGGGGAGACCCTGCGCGACATGATGCTCACGGCGCGAGGCGTCTTCGCCTCCGGTGCGGTCAAGGAGTACGCGGTCAACCTGGTGCGGGCCACCCGCGACGATCGCGACCTGCGCCTCGGCGCCAGCCCGCGAGCGACGCTGCAACTCATTCGTGCCGCGAAGGCCCAGGCGGCCTTGAACGGTCGGGACTACGTGCTGCCCGATGACATCGACTCGCTCGCCGTGGCCGTTCTCGGCCATCGGCTGGTTCCCACCAGTCGGGCGCTCGGTCACCACCACCAGGACAGCGGTCCGGTTATCGACGACATCGTGCGTCGAATCCTCGCCGACACGCCGGTGCCGGTCGGCGTCGCGGCATCCGCTCTGTCCCGATC
Source organism: Cryobacterium aureum (assembly GCF_002954245.1). Taxonomy (GTDB): domain Bacteria; phylum Actinomycetota; class Actinomycetes; order Actinomycetales; family Microbacteriaceae; genus Cryobacterium; species Cryobacterium aureum. Next base: position 17,618 of record NZ_PPTG01000048.1, read on the forward strand.
GGTGCCGCTGGTGCGTGCCGTTGGATCTACCGGAGCGTCGTAGTCATGGCACGCGGGGTGGGAGATTCCGGGTCGGTCATTGCCGACTGGTACACGCGGCTGGCAGGCCGATTTGCCACGCGTCTCACGCTGCGCGGCTGGATTATTCTGGCGGCCGGAGTCGTGCTGTTCGCCAACGCGGTGCTGGTCAACAGCCGCGACATGCTGTTCGTCGCCAGCCTGATGGTCATGGCGCCGCTCGTGGCCGCCGGTTATGTTTCGCTTCGCCCGGCCCGGGTCGAGGTCACCCGGGTCTTTCGGCCGCCGATCGTGCCCGTCGGGGGTGAGACTGTGGTCTCGCTGCAGCTGCGCAACCTCTCGGCGACACCGCTTGGCGGTGCCTGGTGGGCTGACATCCCGTCGCCCGGTGTGGAGGCGCCGCCGGCGGCCATACTGCCTCTCGTGGGTCGGAACGGTGCGACCGGCGACAACGTGCGCCTTGAATACTCCGTCGTGCCGCGCCATCGCGGCGTGTACGACGTTGGCCCGCTCCGAGTGTCACGGCAGGACCCATTCGGCTTCGCGCAGAGCAATCGAAATGCCGGTTCGCCCCACGACCTGATCGTGACACCGCGAGTGACGCCGCTGCCGGGCAGCGGCCTCGCCCAGTCCAGCAACGACGGGTCGATCCGCGAGCTGGTGCGCCAGGCCACCCCCACCTCCGACGAACTCATCGCCCGCGAATACCGCCCTGGGGATGCCCTGCGTCGAGTGAACTGGCCGGCCACCGCCCGGCACGGCGAAATCATGGTGCGTCAGGAAGAGCAGCGCAGCAACCCGGAGGCCCGCATCCTGCTCGATACGACCCTGGCCGGCGCGGCGGGGCTCGGCGCTGGACATGTTCCGCCGCACCTCGTGGCCGCATTTGAACTCGAGATCGAGCTGGCGGCATCCGTTGGTGTGCACCTGCTCGACGCCGGTTACCGCGTCGAGGTGATCGAGCTGGGGGCCAGCCAGTTGCTGCCGGGCGACCAACAGACCTTGGGCGGGCTGCACGGCGACGTCCCCGCCACTTTTCGGGCACCCGGCGGTGATCGCGCACTGCTGGAAGCCCTGGCCAGTGTGGTTCCGGTTCCCTGGCCGACCCGCAGGGCTCGCCTGGCCGCAGAGCGCAGGGCACCGCTGCGTGCAGCTCTGCGGGGTGCGCAGCCATCGATTCCGACATTCGCGATGCTCGTGAGCGTGTCCGAAGCGGATGTCGACGACCTCGTTGCCCTCGCGCGTCACTGTGAGCCCGCCGTAGCATTGGTGCAACGCACGGTCGGGGCGCCGGCACGCGAACGCCTGCAGGCCGCCGGGTGGCGCTGTGTGGAGCTGGCCACGGCCGAGAACCTGGAAGACGTGTGGAACGACGTCAGCGGGGAGCGAGGAGCCAGCCATGACTAGCCTGGTCGCCCAGGAGGCCCCGGCCGCAGATCCCCGGCTACCGGCACGCCAGGTGAGCTCGCCTCTGGCCCCCCGCCCTCGGCGCGGCGGGCCAGCTGCCGCGCTCTGGCCGCTCAGCCTCAGCTTGCTGTTCCTGTTGCTCAGCTCCTGTGTGGCGCTCGCGCCCCTGCTGCGCGGCAACGCCTGGTGGTGGGTTTGTGCTGCGGTTGGATCCGCGGTGTTACTGAGCGCGGCGGTGTTTCGCCGGTTCGGGCTGCCGCGCCCGATCGTACCGGTGGCGAGCGGCGCGGTGCTGGTCGGCACGATGACGCTGCTGTTCGGCGCTGGAACCGGACTGTTCTGGATCATTCCGACGCCGCAAACCGTTGGCCTGTTCAGCGGGCTGATCGACGCCGGCGGGGCCTCGATCGCCCAGCAGAGCACGCCGGCCGAGGTGACCCTCGGCATCCTCTTTCTACTCGCCGGTGGCGCGGGACTGCTCGCGGTTCTCATGGATCTGCTCGCGGTGACGCTGCGCTGGCCCGCCCTCGGCACTGCTGGCGCACTCGTGCCGCTCCTCGTGCCGGGCTTCATCATCGACGACGGGACCGATGTCGCCGTGCTCGTGGTGACGGCTGCGGCTTTTCTGCTGGTGCTGCGGGTCGATGTGTCGGTGCGTCGTGCACGGGAAACAACGCGTCTGGCGGCCGGACCTCGTGCGCCGCGTGCGTACCGGCCAGAGCGGCCGCGCGGCCGCGGCCGGATCGGCGGCACATTCGTAGTGGGATCCCTGACCATCGTGGGCGCCCTGATTCTTAGCACGCTCGCTCCGGCCTTGACGTCCGGGGGACTCGTGACGGCAAGGCCCGGTGGTTTACTGTTCGGCAGTGGCGTGAGCCCCATGATCAATCTCGGGCAGGACCTGCGTCGGCCCAAGGCCGGACCGGCATTTCACTACACCTCGACCGGCACCCAGCAGCCCTATTTCACGCTTCTCACCCTCGATGAGGTCATCGGGTTGACCTGGACGGCACGCATCGACGGAGCAGATGTGCGCAATACCGTCGACGACATTCAGAGGCCATTCGGGCTCGACGCCAACGTGGAGACGGTGCCAGCGTCGACGTCGGTCGTCATCGAGGGTGTCAACAGCCACTGGCTGCCCGCACCGGCCCGCGCAACCAGCATCGATGGCCTCACGGGGCGTTGGTATTGGGACAGTCGTACCCGGGCGATCGCGAGCGTAACAGCGAACACCCTCGGCCAGGAGTACACGGTGTCGTCATTGGAGTTGAAACCCACCGCCGAGCAACTGCGGCGCTCCAGCACCGACTATCCGGCGAGCGTTCTGGGCAATCTGCAGCTGCCGGTCGATCCGCCGCCGATCATCGAGGAGACGGCGCGGCAGGTGACGGCGGAATCGACGTCGAACTATGACGCAGCCGTCGCCATTCAGAACTATTTACGTAGCAGCGCCTTCATCTACGACACCGAGGCGCCCGTTGAAGACGGCTACGACGGTGGGGGAGTGGACGTGATCGGAGTGTTCCTTCAGGAAAAGCGCGGCTACTGCGTGCACTTCGCCTCCACCATGGCCGCGATGGCCCGCACCCTCGGCATACCCTCCCGGGTGTCGCTCGGCTACCTGCCCGGCGTCAAATCCCAGGATCTCGAGCAGGGGCTCGGGCAGTACAACGTGGACTCGCATGACCTGCACGCCTGGCCGGAACTGTACTTCGTGGGAATCGGTTGGGTGAGATTCGAGCCGACGCCCGGCCGCGGTACCGTCCCCAGCTACGAGCAGGCAGTGGATACCGGCACGCCGACGACCACGCCCGGTGGAGCCGCATCCACGGGTGCTCCCGGGCTCAGCCCCGACCGGCTGGCCGACGATTCCGCCCTGGAACGTGGTACCACCCCGCAGAGCGTGGAGGCCAACAACCTGCTCGCCGTATTCGGGTTCAGCGCACTGGGGCTCATACTGCTCCTTCTGCCCGGGGTCGCCAGACGGATGCTCCGGCGCTCGCGGGTGCGGCGCATCCGTTCCGGAGGCGCTGGCGCTGGCCTTGCCTGGATCGAACTGCAGCACACCAGTCTCGATCACGGCATACCGACGCCGATCACCGACACTCCGCGAGCCTTCGCCGGCCGACTGGAGCGGCTCAGAACCCTCGACCCAGCGTCGACGGAAGCGCTCGAGCGGGTACTCCTCGCGTTGGAGCGGTCGCGGTTCGACCGGTCGCAGGTTTGGGCCGACACCCTCGCCGCCGACCTGACCCGGGTGCTGCGTGGGCTGCACGGGGGCGCGAGCGTCGGCATCCGTTGGCGGGCAACGTTTGCACCGACGTCGCTGTTCGCCAGTCTGGCTGCGGTGCTGCGCGGAGATCGTCGCGCCCACACGATCGCTCCCTGAACGGAACGCCCACGCGCAGCGCGTACAATTTACGACCGTGACTAAGTTCAAGAAGACGCCGTACACGGTCGACGTGCGTGACCTCATCAACCGCCCGGGCACCATGCACGAACGCCACCTCGATATTGTCGTTCCCGACGACCTCGGCGCCGGTCTCGTGGCCGTGAAAGCCGGGTCGACGCTGTCGACCGAGCTGCGCCTCGAGGCCATGCACGAGGGAATCCTGGTGAGCATCGAGGTGTATGCGCGCGCACTCGGGGAGTGCGGCCGATGCCTCAAAGACATCGACCTGCCGGTTCGAGTTCAGTTTGCGGAGCTTTTCGGTTATCCTCAGGAGGAAGCCTTCGAGTTTGAGATTCTAGACGACCATGTCGATTTGGAATCTTTGATCCGGGACGCGGTAGTGTTAGCACTTCCGTTCCAGCCGGTATGTCGGCGGGATTGCCCTGGTCTTGACAGTGAGACTGGGCAGCCGCTTGCCGAACTGCCCGAACTCGTTTCCGACGAGCGCTACGATCCCCGGTGGTCAGCGCTTGCGGGGTTTACGGCTTCCACAGACAAAGACCTGGGTGTCCACACCCATGTTTCAGACAGCAGAGAAGAGAAGTAGTCATGGCAGTACCGAAGCGCAAGATGTCGCGTTCCAACACCCACTCGCGTCGCGCGCAGTGGAAGGCCACGCCTCCCACCCTCGTGAAGACCATGGAGGGCGGCAAGGTCGTCTACAGCCTGCCGCACCGCGCCAAGGTCGTCACCGACTCCACCGGCACCCCGATGTTCATGGAATACAAGGGCCGTAAAGTCGCCGACATTTAAGTCGCTGCTTCTCTTGAGGCCGGAAAGCGGTCGATGAAGAACGTTGAGACCGAGCGGTCGCCCCTGTTGGCGACCCTCGGCGTGCAGATTGAACCGGTGATTCTGGAGCTTGCTCTGACCCACCGGTCTTTTGCGTACGAAAACGGTGGGATTCCTACCAACGAGCGCCTCGAATTTCTTGGCGACTCGATTCTGGGTCAGGCCGTCACGGTGATGCTCTACCGCACCTACCCCGACCTCGATGAAGGCCATCTGGCCAAGCGCCGGGCTAGCCTGGTCTCCACGGCCGCGCTGGCGCAGATCGCTCGTGGCCTCGGTTTGGGCGAGTACATTCGCCTCGGTCGTGGCGAAATCCTCACCGGCGGACGCGATAAGGCATCCATTTTGGCCGACACCGTCGAGGCGCTCATCGGAGCGACTTTTCTCGACGCCGGTGGCGACGTCGCCACCGCGTTCGTGTTGCGCCTGATCGAGCCGCTCCTGGCCGAACCGGGCCACTTCGGTGTGTCGATGGACCCGAAGACCAGTCTGCAGGAGCTCGCCGCGAGTAAAGGCGTCGGCGTTCCCGTCTATACCCTCGAAGCCAGCGGTCCCGATCACTCCAAAGTTTTCGTCGCGACCGTCGCCATCGGCTCGGCCGTTAACGCTCAGGGCGTCGGCCCGAGCAAAAAGTTCGCCGAAATGGCCGCGGCCAGAGGCGCCATCGACCAGCTCGACGCGCTCTAACCCCTGTGCCGGAACTTCCCGAAGTCGAGATCGTGCGCTCCGGCCTGCAACCGGCGGTCACTGCGGCGCGGGTCACCGGCGTCGAAATCTTCGACGAACGCTCCCTGCGCCGCCACGTACCGGCGGCGGGATCATTCACGGACCAGCTCACGGGGCGCCGAATTCTGGCCGCCGTTCGCCGCGGCAAGTTTCTCTGGCTGCCCCTCGACAGCGGGCGGGCGCTCGTCATTCACCTCGGAATGAGCGGCCAAGTCTTGCTGCGCACGCCGGGGGCCGCGCCGGATCGCATGTTGCGCATCCGCTTGACGCTGGAACACCCGACCAACGGCGAGCTGTGGGTCAATTTCGTCGACCAGCGTGTCTTTGGCAGCATGGCCGTCGACACCATGGTCGCCACCAGCGATGGGCTTCCCGGCGGCTACTTCGGAACAGGCGAAACGGATGCTGCCTGGCAGTACCGCATTCCCTCGCAGGTCGCACACATCGCTCGCGACCCGATCGACCCGTCGTTCTCTTCGAGCGCCTTCTTCAGAGCCCTCGCACGCAAGAACACCGGCATCAAGCGTGCGCTGCTCGACCAGAACCTGATCAGCGGCATCGGCAATATCTACGCGGACGAGGCGCTCTTTGCCGCGCGGATCCACTACGAGCAGCCGGCCGCGTCGCTGTCGCGCGCCCGTGCGGCGACGCTGCTCGCGGCCGTGCGCACCATTCTGGAGCGTGCACTCGCCGAGGGCGGCACGAGCTTCGACGCCCAGTACGTGAACGTAAACGGGCAGTCCGGCTATTTCGCGCACAGCCTGGAGGCGTATGGCAGGCAGGGCACTCCGTGCTCCCGTTGTGGCACCCTCCTTGTGCGCGAACAATTCATGAACCGCGGCTCGCACTTCTGTCCGCGCTGCCAGCGCCTGCGGTAGCGGCGCGGCGAGGTCGCCTGGGCGTCAGGCCAGGGCCGCCTGGAGGCTCCTGCGCCGCAGGGCCCAGCGAGTGACCAGGCCGAGAAGCATCACGATGACCGCTGGGATCAGGAGCGCGGCCGATCCGCCCTTCACGCCCAGCGCGCTGAAGAACACCTGCACACCGTAATCGAGCATTTCGGCCGGGTAGGCGGCGAGCACACGAGTGCCCACGGCGGCGCTGACGGCCGTGAACAGTGTCGGTCCGATCCAGAGGGCGAGAAAACTTGCGATCGCCCCAGCCACCCGACCGATTGTTGCCAGGCCGCACCAGGCCACGGCGAGCCCCACGATCACGGCCGGAACCCATCGGGTTGCGCTCAGCAAAGCCCGGGCCGTTTCCGACACCTCAAAGTCGAAGGGCTGCGCGATGAGCGCGCCCAGCCAGCCGCTGAAGGTGACGGCGGCCAGGCTCACGGCCACCACCGCGCCGGCGGCCGGCGCTCGGGCGATGAGCACCAGAATGAGCAGTCCGATCAGGCTGGCGGCCAGTGTTCCGGCGGTCAGGGCGAACAGGTATACCTTCGCGGCCGGACCTTCCCTGAGTCCGGTGGCGATGGTGACGGCGGTCTGCACGATAGCAACGACCTGCACGAGCAGCACTCCGACGACGATCGCGGCGAGTGCGAATCGCGGGTGCTGTGCGCGCGTCACCCGCGCGAGGCCGCCGGCGAGCGCCGACCCGGTCACGACCACCGCGACGATGAGGGTGATCGTGTACTGGCTGAACGGCAGCAGGGCGATCGGCATGTCCTCGGGCAAGGTGCTGCTGGCCCACAAATTCTGTATGGGAAGGCGCATCCCGGTGACCAGCCAGGGCAGCAGCCCGACGATCGCCGAGAGCATCCCGACGACCAGATATGACACCGGACCTACTGCTTTCATCCGTGTAAGTACGCTCACCAGAACCCCCTCAGGCTGAAACCGCAAGGCTAGCAGGCGCGTGCCGGGCCCCGTCTGGATGAGCCGCTAGGGCGGCACGACGCGTTTCCAGGCACCCTCGTAGCCCATCGGAACGAAGCCGAGCGCCTCATTGACCGCAAGCATGTGCCGGTTCTCTTCGGCGTTGAAGGTTGTGACCGACGGATGCCCGGGGCTCTCCTGCGCGAGATACTCCAGATTCGCGGTCTTCAGCAGCATGCCCAGCCGGTGACCGCGGTGCTCACGCAGCACGAGCGTGTCCTCCTGGCCGACGGATCGGTCGCTCTCGGCCGGTACCGACAGCTGGGTGAACGCAACGAGATGCCCGCTTGGCTCGTGCAGAGCTGCGGCGGTGAGAATGCGCCGCGGGCTCGTCGCTCGGAAGCTTTCTTCGTTGACCAGCCGCTCAGCGGTCCAGACGTCTTCGGGTTCTTCCAGGCCAGCCGTCGGGGCATCCGTGCTCATCCGCGAATAGAGCAGAGCGAGGTCGTCGCGCCAGCGCGGCGGAGTGGCCTCGCTCCAACAGTGAACCGTGTAGTCGAAGCCGGCGTGCGCCGCGGCATCCGCTCGAAAGCGTCGGAGCAGGGGCTCGTCGGCGGGCAGCACGAGCCGGCTGCCGCGCTCCACCTGTTCGAGCCGGTAGCCGCGGGCGAGTAGAAACCGTACCTCGGCGTTTTCGAGCGGAACCGACCCGAAACCGGTCGGGGCGGTCAGGCGATCACCCGCGGCATCCGCTGACACCGTGTAGACGATCAGTTCGTGCCGATTCTCGGTGGCGGCGAGCAGCTCGACGAGGTCGGCGAGCGCGGTGCCGATGCCGCGATTGCGCCAGGCCGGCAGCACCTGCGCGCTCAGCCAGGCATGATCGTCGTTCGGGTCGAGCAGGGTCTCATAGGTGGCCCGGCCCACGACAGTACCGCCGCCGCGTGCTATGAACATGCGTTTGGGGTCGTATTTCGTGTTGAGCCACCCGGGAAGCAGCTCGGTGGCCGAGTACTGCAGGTCGGTCGTGTCGAAGCCCTCGGCCTCGGTGATGTTGCGCACCTGGGTGGCTGCCTCCCAGGATGGCCAGCTGGGCGCGTTCGGTGTCGTGGGAATGACGAGTTCATCGATCGAGAAGTCGCTCATACTGCGCCAGAGTAGTGCGACCGGCAGAAGTCCGCGCGTTGGTTTCGTGCAGAAACGCGGAGAGTTTCGCTTCGCGCTGCGAAAACGTCCTCGGCAAGCGGACAACTGGCGGGGATTCGCAGTTGTGCACGCCACACTCTGCGACCAGCGGATGTCCCGGCCACTGTCGGTGGGGCGCGGTACCGTTGAATCAGCCCCGAGACCAGGTTCGCGGCCGTCAACCGAAAGGGTTTCACGTTGTACCTGAAGAGCCTCACCCTCAAGGGGTTCAAGTCGTTCGCGCAGCCGACGACGTTTGCCTTCGAGCCCGGCGTCACCTGTGTCGTCGGTCCGAATGGGTCGGGTAAGTCCAACGTCGTCGATGCTCTCGCCTGGGTGATGGGCGAGCAGGGCGTGAAAACACTTCGCGGCGGCAAGATGGAAGACGTCATCTTCGCCGGCACGTCGACGCGGGGTCCGCTCGGCCGGGCCGAGGTCATCCTCACCATTGACAACAGCGACGGCGCCCTGCCGATTGAGTACTCCGAAGTCACGATCTCACGCACGCTCTTTCGCAACGGCGCGAGTGAGTACGCCATCAACGGGCGCACCTGCCGACTGCTCGACGTGCAAGAGCTGCTCAGCGACTCCGGCCTCGGCCGGGAGATGCACGTCATCGTCGGGCAGGGCCAGCTCGACGCCGTGCTGCGCGCGAGCCCCGAGGAACGCCGCGGCTTTATCGAGGAGGCCGCCGGCATCCTCAAGCACCGGCGCCGCAAAGAGAAAACTCTGCGCAAGCTCGATGCCATGCAGACCAACCTCACCCGGTTGAGCGATCTCGCGGGGGAGATTCGCCGGCAGCTCAAGCCGCTCGGGCACCAGGCCGAAATTGCCCGGGAGGCGCAGACCATCGCTGCCGTGGTGCGAGACGCCCGCGCCCGCCTGCTCGCCGACGATGTTGTGACGTTGCGCACTGCGCTCGACGCGCACAATCGCACCGAGAGTGAACGGCACACCGAGCGGGTCGTGCTGCAGGAACAGCTTTCACAGAAACAGACGCGGGTCGAGCGGCTCGAGCTCGCCCAGGTCGGCGATGCCGTCGACCTGGCCCGCCGCACCAGCTACGCCCTCGAATCGGTACAACAGCGCCTGCGCGGCCTGTACACCCTCGCCAACCAGCGACTGGCCCTGCTCGGGTCGCAGGCCGAGTCAACCGGACTCGTTTCGAGTGTCACCCCGACCATGCTGGCCGAGGCCGCGGCCGAGGTGGAGCAGCTGCGCGCAGGCATCGGCGCGGCTCAAATAGCTTGGGACGATGCACGAGTGCAGAGCGCGGCCGCCCGGTCGAGGCTCGACGCGGTCGACGAGGACATCGCGGCACAGGCAGCACTCGTCTCCAAGCACGACCTCGAAATCTCCCATCTGACCGGGCAATCCGAGACGGCAGCATCGCGGCTCGCTGCCGTGCGCGGTGAACAGCTGCGTCAGCAAAACGCGCTCGATGCTGCCACAGACCGCAGCCAGAAGGCGCAGCTGCAGCTCGACGAGGTGCAGTCCGCGATGCCAGCCGGAGAACCCGACTCGGGTGAGCTCGCCGAAGCCTTTGAGCTGGCCCAGGCCGCCGTGCAGCGAGTCGAGGCCGAGGTGGAGCGCCTGCGTGACGAGCTGCACCGGCACGAGCGGGAACGAGACGCCCAGGCAGCGCGGCAGGGTGCATTCTCGCTCGCGCTCGACCAGAAAGATGGCTCCTCGGCGTTGCTCGGCGCGAAGCTGGCCGGCATCCGCGGCCTCGTGGCCGACCATGTGCGCGTTCAACCGGGGTTCGAGGCGGCGATCGCTGCCGCACTCGGCTCCCTGGCCGATGCCGTGCTGGCCGACAACCGCGACGCCGCCCTCGCCGCCCTCGTTCAGGCCGAACAGGCCGACTTCGGGCGCGTTGAGCTGATCGTGGCCGATGGTGACGACAGCGCGGTGCCGGCTATCGAATTGGGCGCGCAGTCGGGCATTCGCTGGGCGAACTCCGTCATCGACGGCCCGGCCGGCCTGCGCGGTCTGCTCGATCAGACCGTCATTGCCGACGATCTTGCCGTGGCCAGAGCCGCAGAGCTGCCCCACGATCTCACGCTCATCACGCTGGCCGGCGAGGTCTTGAGCCCGTGGGTCGTGAGCGGCGGCTCCGGTGCCAGGCAGAGCAAACTCGAACTCGTTGCGGAGCGAGAGCGCGCGGCCGAGAGTATCGCGGCCGTCACCTCGCAGATCGAACGGGTGCGCTTCGAGTTCTCGGAACAGCGCACACTGTTGCAGGCCTACAAAGAGCAGTCGGTGAGCGCACGGGCGGCACTGCGGGCCTTCGAAACCCAACTCGCCACGGTGACCGAACGACGCGGACGGCTCTCGGTGCACGCGGAGGCCGTCGCCGACGACGTCGACCGGGTCTCCGCCGCTCTGCAGCTCGCCAGCACGGCCGTCACCGAAGCCGAGGCCGTCGCGGCACGGGCAGTCGCTGCCTTCGACACCGCCCGGTCGCAGCCACGCCCCATCCTCGACGCGACCCTGCGGGATGCCCTGTACACCGAACTCGAGGCCGCCCGCGAGACCGAGGTCGAGACCCGGCTGCAGGTGGAAACCGGTCGCGAACGCGTGCGCGCTGGGGAAGTGCAGGTCACGACCCTGACCCAGCAGCTCGAAGCCGACCGCACCGCCGCCGAGGCCGCGGCCCGTCGCGCCGTCATTCGTCGCCGCCAAGTGGATGCCGCCTCCCGCGTCGCCGAGGCGCTTCCGGCCGTGCTCGCCGCGGCCGACCGCTCGGTCGCCGAGGCCCGGCTGCAGCTCGCCAGCGCCGAAGCCGAACGGGCGAGCCAGAACACCGAACTGCAGCAGCTTCGGCGTGACGAGAACGCCTTGCGTGAGCGGCTGGCGTCGATCACCGAAAACGTGCACGGGCTCGAGCTCGAGATCTACGAGAAGAAGCTGCACCTCGCGGCCCTGCTGGAACGCGCCGGCAGCGAACTGGGCCTCACCGAAGACGTGCTCGTCGGCGAATATGGTCCCGACCAGTTGATTCCGCCCGATGGCACGAGGGCCGGAGGAGGCACGAGTGACGGTGACGGTGAAATCTCTGAAGGCGACGGCACCGGCGCGGCCGGCGGTATCCGTTTTGATCGGGCCGAGCAGCAGAAACGGTTCGCCGCTGCCGATCGCAAGCTCGGTCAGCTCGGGCGAGTCAACCCGCTTGCCCTCGAAGAATACGCGGCACTCGAGCAGCGGCACCGGTTTCTCACCGAGCAGCTCACCGACCTCACAGAAACCCGTAGTGACCTGCTCACCATCATCGCCGACATCGATGAGAAGATGCAGGCCATCTTCTCGGCCGCGTTCGATGACACCCAGGCGGCCTTCGCCGACGTGTTCCCGGTGCTGTTTCCCGGCGGTAGCGGCAGCATCTGGCTCACCGACCCCGACGACCTGCTCACCACCGGCATCGAGGTGTCGGTCAAACCGGCCGGCAAGAAGATCGAACGACTGTCGCTGCTCTCCGGCGGCGAACGTTCGCTCGCCGCGGTCGCGCTGCTAATCGCCATCTTCAAGGCCCGCCCGAGCCCGTTCTACATCATGGACGAGGTCGAGGCGGCCCTCGACGACGCCAACCTTGGCCGCCTGCTCACGATTTTTGAAGACCTACGCGAGACCAGCCAGCTCATTGTGATCACGCACCAGAAACGCACCATGGAAATAGCGGATGCCCTCTACGGCGTCAGCATGCGGCAAGACGGCGTCTCCGCCGTGGTCGGCCAGCGCGTGGGGACTCGTGCTGACCGGCAGGAGCCCGTCCCGGCGGGTTGACCCGCGACCGCGCCCGATACTGTTGGTCGCGCGTCTAAGCGACGAAAGCTCCGGAGGCATCCGCCACCGCCGAGTTGCCCAGCAAACCTGCAGCATACAAAAGGATGAGTGCAATCACGAGAGCCACCGCGATGACTGCGATGACCCACCTTGCCGACCTCAGGCTCGTTCCTTACCCATGACCACCACCGTAATGGGAGGGCGCGCCTGGCGCACCTCCCGCTCGGCCCGGGTGCTTCGCAGTCGGCTTGGCTTGCAAAGTCGCTGCCGACGGCCTCGTGCCGTCTGCTAACCTAAGCCTGAAATCATGCACATTATTCGATATGACGCGCTGAGGCCCGCCCCCTGGCGCAACGGCGGCGGCACCACCCGCGAAGTGGCATCTTTCCCCGCCGGCGCGGTGGACTTCGACTGGCGCATCAGCATCGCCGACGTTACAGCGGCCGGCGACTTCTCGACTTTTCCAGGGGTGGACCGCATCCTCACGGTGATAGAGGGCGAGCTGATGCTCGTGACCGTCGACGGCGAAGAGCACGCCATGGAACAGTACCGGCCATTCCGGTTTTCCGGAGACAGCGTGTCCAGCTCCGCCTTGCCAGTCGGCGATACCAAAGATTTGAACGTGATGGCGCGACGGGGAGTGTTCAAAGGCTTTCTGTCGATCGTCGAGCTGTCAAAGAAACGCCCCCACCCGGTGTTCAGCGACCAGTTCGCCCTACTCTTGCAGGGAACCGCCGTCGTGACCGCCAATGGCGAGGAGGCCAAATTGGCTGCCCTCGATACCGTGCGCGGCGATGATCCGACACCGGAGGTTCTCGGACGGGGATTCCTCGCTGTCATCACCCTGGAAGCGGTTGCGATTTAAGCGGATGCTGTGGCCCGTTAGCCCGCGCTCGTCTCCCGGCGGTACCCTACCCCTGCGGCGGCAGCGCGGAGATAACCGGGTGGTCCTTGGCGAGAACGCCGACCTTGGCGGCGCCTCCGGGGGAGCCGAGGTCGTCGAAGAATTCGACGTTGGCTTTGTAGTAGTCGGCCCACTGTTCGGGCAGGTCGTCTTCGTAGTAGATGGCCTCGACCGGGCAGACCGGTTCGCAGGCTCCGCAGTCCACGCACTCGTCTGGATGGATATAGAGGGAGCGTTCGCCCTCATAAATACAGTCCACCGGACATTCGTCGATGCAGGCACGATCTTTCACATCGACGCAGGGCAGTGCGATCACGTACGTCACAGTGTCAGCAACGCTTCCGTGCGAGAGATCGCGACCTGTTCGGCGCGGGAGATCACTTTCACGCGCTCCCGGCCTGGTGTGACCAAGTCCTGCGAGCCGAGCAACTGCTCGTGCGCGTCCAGGGTGCGCCAGCCGGCCCAGGTCGTGTATTCCACGCCGCGGGCTTCGAGCAGCGCCAAGATCGTCTCAGCTGATGCATCAGCCGTTTCGCGGGCAACCAGCGCCGGCAGGTCCGCCAGGAGCCGCGTCACGGTCTCCAGCGCATCGCCCTTGGTATGGCCGATCAGGCCGATCGGGCCGCGCTTGATCCACCCGGTGGCGTACAGGCCGGCGATCGGCTGGCCGGCCGCATCGAGCACGCGGCCGCCGTCGTTGGGAATGACACCGCGCACGGCGTCGAACGGCACCTCGGTGAGGGCGCTGCCGCGGTAGCCGACCGCGCGATAGACGGCCTGCACCGGGTAATCCACGATGACGCCGGTCGGCCGCACGCCGCCATCTCCGGTGTGTTCGGTGCGTTCAAAACGGATGCCCTCCACTCGCTCGTCGCCGTAGACCTCGACTGGTGCGTGCAGAAAGTGCAGGTGCAGGCGGCGGGAGGCGCCCTGCGGGAGCCGGGTCAGCCATCCGTTCAGTGTGCGGGTCATGATCTTGACCTGGTTGTTGCTGGCGATGAGCTGCTCGCTGTAAGGATCGGACGTGAAATCTTCGCCGTAGACAACGAGGTCGACGTCGGGAATGTCGGCGAGTTCGCGCAGTTCGATCGGGGTGAACTTCACCTGGGACGGTCCGCGGCGGCCGAACACGTGCACGTCGGTGACCGGGGATCCGGCGAGCCCGGCGTAGACCGAAGCTGGGATGTCGGTGCTGAGCAGGTCGTCGGCGTGCTTGGCCAGAATGCGGGCCACGTCGAGGGCTACGTTGCCGTTGCCGATCACGGCGACGTCGGTCGCGTCGAGCGGCCACTCCAGCGGCACGTCGGGGTGCCCGTCGTACCAGGAGACGAAGTCGGCGGCGCCGAACGAGCCGGGCAGGTCGATTCCGGGAATGATCAGCGGTGCGTCGAGAATGGCGCCGGTGGCAAAGATTACCCCGTGGTAGTGCTCGCGCAGGTCGGTCAGGGTGAGGTCGGTGCCATAGGTGACGTTGCCAATGAAGCGAATCGTGTCGGCATCAAGCATCTCCTGCAGCGATTTGACGATGCCCTTGATGCGCGGGTGGTCGGGAGCGACGCCGTAGCGAATCAGGCCGTACGGCGCGGGCAGCGAATCGAACAGGTCGATGGCCACCTCGTGACCGGCCTCGAGCGCGAGCCGGTTCAGAATATTGCCGGCGTAGATACCGGCGGGGCCGGCACCGATGATGGCGACGCGCAGGGCGGAGGGAGCGTGGGTCATGACAGGCCTTTCACAGAGAGGAAGAAGAGCGGATGCGCGCGGGTCAGCGCAGGCCGGCGGCCATAAGTCCGCGGCGGCGCAGCAGGCGACGCTCGATCGGGGCGAAGATGACAAGCTCTACCAAGATCCCGACGAAGAGGATCACCAGGATGGTGGCGAGTACCCCGGACAGGTCGGCGAGCTCACGGCTCTGGTGCAGCATCGACCCGAGACCGAAACCGATGTTTCCACCGATCACGATGATCTCCGCGGCCATGAGCGAACGCCAGGCGAACGCCCAACCCTGCTTCAGGCCCGAGAAATAGCCGGGCAGCGCGGCGGGCAACACCACGAGGGTGGCCATCTCGAAGCGTGAGGCGCCGAGCACTGTGCCGACGCGGCGCAGCTGCGGCGGAATCTGGTCGACGCCGGAGACGAGCCCGTTGGCGATTGAGGGTACGGCACCCATCAGTATGACGAAATACACGGTGGCGTCGCTGAGGCCGAACCAGATGATCGCGGCGGGCACCCAGGCGACCGAGGGGAGTACCTGCAAGCCAGACAGAAGCGGGCCGAGTGCGCGCCGTACCGGGCGGCACTCGGCGAGCAGCAGCCCGATCGGCGTGCCGATGGCGACGGCGATCAGAAATCCGAGACCGCCGCGTTCGAGGCTCGTCGTCACGGCGAGCTGCAGGCGGTCACTGTTCCAGGCGCTGACCAGGGCGCCGAAAACATCCACGGGGCCGGGTATAAGGTCAGGTCGCGGTTTGGCAATCAGAATGTAGACCTGCCAGGCCGCGACCAGCCCGACGAGCAGCAGAATTGGCGGTATGACACCGTCGAGCGTGCGGCGAAAGGCACCGCGGGGCGTTTCGGGCACGGCCTGCAGCGAGTCCAGGCCTGCTTCCAGGCGCCGCAGTTCGTCGTGGCTCGGGTCGTGGGCCGTTGCAGTGCGGGTGTCAGCTGGCATTGCGGCGAATCTCCTCTCGCAGCTGGTCGGTGATCTCGTCGCCCAGGCGGGCGACCTCGGGGGATTCGATGCGTCGGGAACCGGCGTCGGTGATGGTCCACTCGTTGACGATGCGACCGGGGCGGGACGACATCAGCAGGATGCGCTGTCCCAGCCGGGCGGCCTCGCGCACGTTGTGGGTGACGAACACGATGGTGCGGCCGGTCTGCCGCCAAACCCGTTCGAGCTCTTCGTGCAGCAGATCGCGGGTGATGGCGTCGAGGGCGGCGAAAGGTTCGTCCATGAGCAGCACCTTCCGGTCCTGCGCGAGCGAACGGGCCAGGGCTACCCGCTGCCGCATGCCGCCGGAGAGCTCGTGCGGTCGTTTGTCGGCGGCATCGGCGAGGTTGACCAGATCGAGCAGTTCCAGGGCTCCGGCGCGGCGGTCCTTGCGCGGCACCCCGCGCAGTTTCAGAGCGAGTTCTACGTTGTGTCCTGCGGTCAGCCACGGAAAAAGCGCGGCGTCCTGGAACATGACGGCCGCCTTGCCGCTCGCCACGGTGACAGCGCCCTCGGTCGGCTTCTCCAGACCGGCAATGATGTTCAGCAGCGTGGACTTGCCGCATCCGCTTGCCCCGAGCAGGCACACAAACTGGCCGGCCCCGATCGACAGGTTGATGTTATCGAGCACGAGCGGACCGGTGCCGTACCGCTTGCCGAGACTGTCGATGGTGATCGCGACCGGCTCCAGCGCGGGCGGGGCTTGGGCAACAGAGACGTCGGTCAAGACGGTCACGGCGACACTTCCGAGCCGGCGCCAGAGCCGTCGCCGGCTCGGGTGGGCTCGCCGGGAGCGGTGACGATGCCAGCGGCGAGGGTCGCGCCGTCCTGCGGGTGAATCACGAGGAACGCGCCGGAGCGGCGGTTCTGCGTGTAGGGCTCAACAGGCAGATCGCGTGACAAGCGGATGCTGGCCTGACCGATGTCGTTCACGGTCAGGCTCGTCGCCGGTTCGACGCCGAGTGTCGTCAGGTCGAGCCGACCGGTGACCTCGCTGACCAGGGCCTGCAGCACGGTTGTGCCGAATTTCACGAGCACGCGGGCTCCAGGAGCGAGCGGTCGCGGGTCGAGCCAGAACAGGTCGGCCGTCAGGGTGCGAGTGACCGGCGGCAGGGTGCCTCGTGCTGCGATCACGGCGCCACGGGCAATGTCGAGGTCGTCGGCCAGGCGCAGTGCGATCGACTGCGGCGCGAATGCCTCCGCGAGTTGCACCCCGGCGAAGTCGATGCCGGTAACGGTGCTGGTGCCGCCGCCGGGCTCGACGCTGACGGTATCGCCGACCTTGATGCTGCCACTGGCGACTTGGCCGGCGTAGGACCGGTAGTCGCGGTAGGAGTCGGCGAGTTCCGGGGCAACGACAACAGCGCCCTGTGGGCGCAGCACGAGCTGAACCGGCAGACGGAACGCCTCGGCGGCCTGGCTGGCTGCGCCCCGGTCGTCGATCACGGTGAGGGTTTCGAGCAGTTCGAGTAGGCTCGGTCCGGCATACCAGGGGGTGCGCTCGGAGCGGTCGACGACGTTGTCGCCGACGAGGGCCGACACGGGAATAACCAGCACGTCAGCGATGCCGAGTTCGGCGGTGACCAGTCGAACGGATGCCTCTACCTCTCGGTACGCGGCCTCGTTGTAGTCCAGCAGGTCGATCTTGTTCACCGCGATGATCACGTGCGGCACGCGCAGCAGGGCGACGACACTGAGGTGCCGGCGGGTCTGCTCGAGCACCCCCTTGCGGGCGTCGATGAGCATGATGACGGCATCCGCTGTGGTGGCGCCGGTGACCATGTTGCGGGTGTACTGCACGTGGCCGGGGCAGTCGGCGAGGATGAAGGAGCGGGCGGGCGTCGCGAAGTAGCGGTAGGCCACGTCGATGGTGATGCCCTGCTCCCGTTCGGCGCGCAGACCGTCGGTCAGCAGGGCGAAGTCGATTCCGCCGCTTTCGCCGCCGAAGCCGCGCTCAGTGGAGGTTCGGGTGACCGCTTCGAGCTGGTCAGCGAGGATAGCCTTCGAGTCGTGCAGCAGCCGGCCGACCAGGGTGGACTTGCCGTCGTCGACGGAGCCCGCCGTCGCGAAGCGAAACAGCGTGCCTTCTGGAGTGGCAACGGCGGCCTCGGTGGCGAGATCCTGGGTATCAATGATGAGGGTCATGCGATTACTCCGTTCCGAGTCCGGCGGCCGAAATGGGCGCGCCTGGCGCTGCGGCGAGAATGCCATTCAGCTGGGTCAGGTCAAATAAACCATTGAGGTCGCCGTTTTTGGCGGTGCCAGAGGCGACCGCTTTCTGCAGCGAGACCGGAAAAGTGTCGGCCAGGGGGTCATTGGTGAAGTGCAGGCCACCCAGGGCACGCTCGATGACCGCGTCAGCGAGCGGCTTGCCGGTATCGGCGGCGAGTTTCTTGTTGATCACGGCTGCCGCCTCGGTGGGATGCTCATTCAGCCAGGCAATGGATGCCGTGTGGCCCTCCAGCAGGGCCCGCACGGTTTCCGGGTGGTCGCGGTTGAAATCGGCGCCGACGAGCAGCACGGTCGTGGGAAACTCACCGTTCGGCCACAGGTCAGCCTCTTCGACGAGCACGTGCGCATCCGCTTCGAGCACCAGACGGGACACCCACGGTTCTGGCAGCCAGGCGCCATCGATTTGCCCGCTCTGAAGCAGGGTGAGCGCACGGGCGTTGTCGGTCGGCGCGACCGTCACATCGCCGCCACCGGTCGTGCTGGTTTCGTAACCCTCATCTGCGAGCCAGGAACGCAGGGCGACGTCCTGGGTGTTACCGAGCTGAGGGGACGCAAGCGTCGTGCCCGCAAGATCGGCGGGGGAGTCGATACCGTCGCGCACGACGAGGGCGGCGCCGCCGATAGTCGCGCCCGCCACAATGACCGCACTCTGCCCGGCGCTCTGCACGAACGTGTTCACGGCCGGGCTCGGACCCACATAGGCGGCATCGATCGCGCCGGCGCTGAGCGCCTCGATTGCGGCCGGACCCGCTCCGAAAGCCAGGGCGTTCAGGGTCGTCTCGCCGAGGGCATCGGCGAAGAATCCCTGCTCGAGGCCGACCAGGGCCGGGGCGTGGGTGAGATTGTCGAAATAGCCGAGACGTAGTTCTTCGGCCGGTCCGGTCGCGCTTCCGGCGGAGGCCGCGCCGGAGCATCCGCTCAGCAGCAGCGTCGCCGCCAGGGCAGCGCCGATGGCGGCGATTGGCGCGCGCATCAGAAGTAGCCTTCCTTCTTGCGGTCTTCCATGGCGGCTTCGGAGATGCGGTCGTCGGCGCGGGTTGCGCCTCTCTCGGTGATGGTGGATACGCCCACCTCGCGCACGACATCGGCGACGGATGCCGCATTCGAGTCGACCGCGCCGGTGCAGCTCATATCGCCCACCGTGCGGTAGCGCACCGTGCGAAGTTCGACGGTTTCATCGGCCCTGGCCGGGCTGACCGGGCTGATCGCACGCCACATGTTGTCGCGGCGGTAGACCTCGCGTTCGTGGGCGTAATAGAGCGGGGGCAGCTCGATGTTTTCGCGTTCGATGTAGCGCCAGACGTTGAGTTCGGTCCAGTTGCTGATCGGGAAGGCACGCACGTGCTGGCCCACGGTGTGGCGGCCGTTGTACAGGTTCCACAGCTCTGGACGCTGGTTGCGCGGGTCCCACTGGCCGAATTCGTCACGTAGCGAAAGGATGCGTTCCTTGGCGCGGGCTTTATCTTCGTCGCGGCGGGCACCGCCGAAGACGGCATCGTGCCGGCCGGCCGCGATCGCGTCGAGCAGCGGAAGGGTCTGCAACGGGTTGCGGGTGCCGTCGGCGCGTTCGGCCAGGCGGCCGTCATCGATGTAGTCCTGAACCTGGGCAACCACGAGGCGCACGCCGTGGGCGGCCACGGTCTTGTCGCGAAATTCGAGCACCTCTGGAAAGTTGTGACCGGTGTCGACGTGCAGCAGCTCGATGGGAATCTTGCCCGGCCAGAAGGCCTTGGCGGCGAGGTGCAGCACGACGACGGAATCCTTGCCGCCGCTGAACAGCAGTACGGGGCGTTCGAATTCGGCGACGACCTCGCGAATAATGTGGATCGCTTCGCTCTCGAGCACGTCGAGTTCGGAGAGGCGGTGGGTTGCGAAGTTCATAGGTGGAGCCCGCATTCTGTCTTCTCGAGGGTGGCCCAGCGGCCGGAACGGGGATCGGCGCCCGCCGCGACGGGCGCGGTGCAGGGGGCACAACCGATGGAGGGATAGCCCTGGGAGAGCAGCACGTTCACCGGAACGTGATGTTCGGTGGCGTAGTCCATGAGTTCGTCGTAGCTCCAGGCGGCGACCGGGTTCACTTTCACCAGGCCGTTGCGTTCGTCCCAGGTGACCAGCGGCGTGTTGGCGCGGGTGGGAGCTTCGTCGCGGCGCACCCCGGTGAACCAGAGTTCGTAGCCGCCGAGGGAACGTTGCAGGGGTTCGACCTTGCGCATCGCGCAGCAGGCGTTTGGATCGCGGGCAAACAGTTCGGTGCCGTGCTGGGCGTCCTGCTCGGGCACGGTGGTGAGGGGCAGCACGTCGACGACGGTGACCGGCAGAGCGGCGGCGACGGCGTCTCGGGTCTCATAGGTTTCGGCAAAGTGGTAGCCGGTGTCCAAAAACAGCACGTCGACGCCGGGCAGCTGCCGCGACACGATCTCGGGCAGCACCGCGTCGGCCATCGAGCAGGCGACGGCAACGGATCCGGCGCCGAAATTGCGGGCAACCCAGGCGACGACCTCGGCCGCGGTCGCCTCACGGCCGTTGGCAGCTGCGGCCAGTTCGGCTGAGCCTCGTTCGGCGAGGGCCTGCAGCTCGGCGGCTGGCCGGCGCGGCGGCAGGTCACGGGCAGCGGATGCCGCGGTACTGGCTTTAGCGGCACTGGCTTTAAGCGTGCGCGCATTCAGATTGATGGCGCTCACTTGAGGTCCTCCTCATCGGCGCGGTGTGCCCACTCGGCAAAGGTTTCGTTGTCGGTGCGGGCGGCCAAAAACCGCAGCACAAGTCGTTCAACATAGTCGACGAGATTCTCGGCGGTCACCTTGAGGCCGCGCACGGTGCGGCCGAGGCCGGCTTCTTCGCGATCGACCGAGGCCAGGCCGCCACCCAGGTGCACCTGGAAACCGGGGGTGGAACCGCCGTTGCCATCCGGCAGCAGCTGGCCCTTCAGCCCGATATCCGCCGCCTGGATGCGGGCGCAGGAGTTGGGGCATCCGTTGACGTGCAGGGTGATCGGGTGCGGGGCATCGATGTTGGCGAGGCGTTTTTCGAGCTCGAGGATTGCATCCGTTGCCGTCTGCTTGGTTTCGACGATGGCGAGCTTGCAGAATTCGATGCCGGTGCAGGCGACGGTGGAGCGGCGGAACAGGCTCGGGCGGGCCGAAAGCCCGATCTCGTCGAGGGCCGCGATGAGGGGCTCCACGTGCTCTTCCGCCACGTCGAGCACCACGATTTTCTGGTGCGGGGTCGTGCGCAGCCGGGTCGAGCCGTGGGCTTCGAGCAGGTCGGCGAGCTTCACGAGGGTCTGGCCGGAGACTCGCCCGACGAAGGGGGCCACGCCGATGTAGAACCGGCCGTCCTTCTGCTTGTGCACTCCGATGTGGTCGCCCTGCGTCTTCGGGCGCGGTGCGGCGGGCCCGTCGGGCAGGGGATATCCGAGATATTCGTCTTCGAGAATACGACGGAATTTCTCGGTACCCCATTCGGCAAGCAGAAACTTGAGACGGGCTTTGCCGCGCAGGCGACGGTAACCGTAGTCGCGAAAGATCGAGGTGACGCCGCGCCAGACCTCGGACACTCGGTCTTCGGCCACAAAAGCGCCGAGCCGTTCGGCGAAGCGCGGAGTGGTGCTGAGGGCGCCGCCCACCCACAGGTCATAGCCGATGCCGAGTTCGGGGTGCTCGACCGCCACGAGACCGATGTCGTTGATCTCGTGCACGACGTCCTGGCTGGGGTGGCCGGTAATGGCCGTCTTGAACTTACGCGGCAGGTTCGCGAATTCGTCAGTGCCGAGATATTTACGTGCGATCTCCTGGATAGCCTCGGTCGGGTCGATGAGCTCGTCGGCGGCGATGCCGGCTACGGGGGAGCCGAGGAAGACGCGGGGTACGTCGCCGCAGGCCTGAGTGGTTTCAAGCCCGACGGATTCGAGGCGACGCCAGATCTCCGGCATGTCCTCGATCTGGATCCAGTGCAGCTGCACGTTCTGCCGGTCGGTGATGTCGGCGGTGTCGCGGCCGAAGTCGCGGGAGACCTCACCGATCACCCTGGCCTGTTCGGTGGTGAGCTGGCCACCGTCGATGCGCACCCGCAGCATGAAGTAGCGGTCCTCGAGTTCTTCCGGTTCGAGGGTAGCGGTCCTGCCGCCGTCGATTCCGGGCTTACGCTGCGTGTAGAGGCCCCACCAGCGAAAACGGCCGTGCAGGTCGGTGCCGTCGATCGAATCGAAACCCTGTTTGGAGTAGATCTGCTCGATGCGGCCACGGACGGCGATGCCGTTGTCGACCTGCTTCCACACCTCGTTGCCGTTGAGCGGTTCGGTTCCGTCGATCTTCCACTGGCCGTTCGGGCGCGTTGACGGGCGCGGCGGACGGGCTGCCGGCAGCTTGGTCGCAACCGGTGCGCTGCTCGGTCCGGTTGCAGTGGTGTGCACAGTCTCGGTTTCGTTCGGCACGTCGGCTCCCTCTGTTTGCGGCGCCGCCCCGGGTTTCACGAACCGAAGCGACGACACTCACGCTACTGCGCAGCACCATGACGGGTGCAGTGCGGAGGTCATGTGCTGTCACACACTGTCATGCGGCGTCACAGAGGTTGCGTCGGCACTTTCGTTGGTTCGCGATCACCAAATAGATCGGCCGACGGGTCGCTCGCGCAGACCGGCGCTGGGCATCCGCTGAGTCAGC
The DNA here is from genome assembly GCF_002954245.1 of Cryobacterium aureum. Classification (GTDB taxonomy): domain Bacteria; phylum Actinomycetota; class Actinomycetes; order Actinomycetales; family Microbacteriaceae; genus Cryobacterium; species Cryobacterium aureum. The sequence continues at coordinate 40,311 of NZ_PPTG01000048.1, forward strand.
GCCGGCCGCGGTCGAGGCATGAGTGATGGCGGCCGGCGCCGCTCTCCGCGCGCAAGGCGGCGACACCCCCCGTAGGCTAGGGACATGGCTGAACGCACCCCCTGGTCCCTCTCCGGCGCACTGCGCGGAATGTTCGCGAAGAAGACCATCGACGCCGACACCTGGGACGACCTCGAGGACGCCCTGCTGCAGGCGGATTTTGGCCCGAATGTCACCGAAGCGGTCATCGCCGACCTGCGCGCCAAGGTGGCCAAATACAACACGACCGACCCCGCCGACCTGCAGCGGATGCTCCGCGAAGGCATCGAAGAGCGGCTATCCGTACTCGACTCCACCCTCACACTGTCCGAGCGACCCGCGGTCGTGCTCGTCGTCGGCGTCAATGGCGTCGGAAAGACCACGACGATCGGCAAGTTCGCGAAGTTTCTCAATACTTACGGGCGTAGCGTCGTGATCGGCGCGGCCGACACATTCCGGGCCGGGGCGGTGGAACAACTGTCGACCTGGGCCGAACGCGCAGGGGCGCAAATCGTGAAGCCGCAAATGACCGGCCAGGATCCGGCATCTGTCGCCTTTCAAACGGTCGAGAAGGCGAAGAACGAGGGCATCGAGATCGTGCTCATCGACACCGCCGGGCGGCTGCAGACCAAGGGTGGCCTGATGGACGAGCTCACCAAGATTCGCCGGGTCGTCGAGAAGCAGGGGCCGATCGCCGAGGTGCTGCTCGTACTCGACGCCACGACCGGCCAGAACGGGCTCGCCCAGGCCGAAGCGTTCATCGAACACGCCGGGGTGACCGGCCTGGTGCTGACCAAGCTCGACGGTTCGGCGCGCGGCGGTTTCGTGCTGGCCGTGCAGGAGAAGACCGGCATTCCGATCAAACTGGTCGGGCAGGGTGAGGGTATCAACGACCTCACCGGTTTCACCCCGCACGTATTCGCGCAGAAACTCGTCGGCTGATGAAGAATTTTAGAGGAGCACTATGAGCATCGAACACGATTTCTTCGGAATTCTCGGCGACGAAGACGAGGGCGAGGTCTACTGGTCGGATTCGGCCGAGCTCGGCGACCAGAGCGTCGAGATCGATCTCAGCTCGCCCGATGAAGATTCGGTGACCGCCGAGGCGCTCGACATCGCTGCGGCCATGATCGGCTCGATGGAGGATTTGGACTCGCAGGTGAGGGAGTCGCTCGTGGCCGACCTGTCGGCCGAGGTGTCGGTGACGAGCCAGTACATCGCCGAGCAGCTTGAAGAGATGGACCAGGAGGCGATCGAGAACGCTATCATCTGGGATTCCGGCGACCAGCAGATCGACTTTCTGCGCTCGCTGCGCCTGCAGCGCATCGGCTTTCACCCGCATCACGCCGGTAACGAGGCGCACTTCGCCGTGCTCGAATATGCCATCAGCCCCGACGATACCGACGGCCTGCTGGTCGTGACGATCGACGTGCACGGCGACACGGTCCTAGTGGCCCTAGACAGCTAATTGGACGGGGCCCGGGCCCCGTCCCCGGGCCCAGCTTATAAACTGGGCCCGTGGTCATAAGGTGGGCCGGGAGCGTGCGCGGGAAGCGTGCCCGGCTACCCCGGGTGCACCGCAGCCCCCGCGCCGAGCAGGTCTTGCTTGCGCGGGCGTACCAGGAAGAATGCAATGGGCGCCGCCGCGAAGATGATGATGGCCGCCCACAGAAAAGCGGACTGGTAGCCGCTGACGAGCGCGCCGAACTGTGCGGCCTGTGAAGGTACCTTTCCGACCAGATATGAACTTACGGCGGCTGTATAGAGCGCGGTGAACAACGCGGTTCCGAGTGATCCGCCGATCTGCTGCATGGCCGTCACCGCAGCGCTCGCCGCGCCGGCGTCATGCTCGGCGATGCCCGACAGGGCCACGTTTTGCAGTGGCACGAAGATCAGGGCGAGACCCGTTCCGAGCAGAATCAGCCCCGGAAGCACCTCGAAGGCATAGTTTCCGCCCACCGTGATCTGAGTCAGCCAGAGCAGGCCGGCTGCGCCGACGACCGGTCCGACGGTCATCGGAATGCGCACGCCGGTACGCGCCAGAAACTTCGACAGTACACCCGCACCGATCATGATCGTCGCGGTCATCGGCAGTGAGGCGAGGCCGGACTGAATCGGCGTGTAGCCCAACACGATCTGAAAGTAGAGCGTGAGAAACAGCAGCCCGCCGAGCAGGGCAGCGCCGGAAAGCAAAGCGGTCAGAAAGGCCCCGCCGCGCACCTTGTTGACGATAATGCGTAACGGCAACAGCGGATGATTGGACCGACTCTCCACAAACACGAACAGTGTCAGCAGCACCAGTCCGAGTGGGAGACAGATGAGCACGGGCCAGCTGGCCCAGCCATTTTCGGCCTGGGCGAAGCCGAAGACCAGGGATCCGAGTCCGAACGCCACGAGAATAGCCCCCGGCACGTCGTACCGAGTGTTGCCGTTTGCCTTACTTTCCCGGATCACCGGAAGGGCAGCCGCAATGGCGACGACGGCGATCGGCACGTTCACGTAGAGGCACCAGCGCCAGCTCGCGTATTCGGTCAGCACCCCGCCGAGAATGAGGCCGACGGCCGCGCCGCCGCCGGCGATTGCTCCGTAGACAGCGAAAGCCTTGATCCGGTCCTTGCCGCCGGGAAAGTTCACGGTGAGTAGGGCCAGCGAAGCCGGAGCGAGCAAAGCGGCGAACAACCCTTGCAGTCCACGGGCAGCCAGGAGTTCCCAGGTGCTCTGCGCGGCGCCACCAAGGGCTGACGCGATGGCGAACCCGGCCATCCCCACGATGAAGGAGCGCTCACGCCCCCAGAAGTCAGCGATGCGCCCGCCGAGCAGCAGCAGCGCCCCGAACACGAGCGAGTAGAGGGTGACGACCCAGGTGCGGTCGCCGTCGCTCATGCCGAGCGCGATCTGCGCCTGCGGAAGCGCGATATTCACAATGGTCCCGTCGAGCACGACGGTGAGCTGGGCGAGCGCGACAATGGCGAGCAGCCACCAGCGGCGCGGGTTGGCCGCGTCCTTCAGCGAAGCGGATGCCGCGCCCGCGGACGAGGGCGGCGTGGCCTGGAGTTCAATCGTGTTGACTGATTCGGGCGGAACGGTACTGCGAGGCTGGGTCGACATAGCTGCAACCTTATCGGCAAAACCAAACGAACTAGTTCGTTTTACGTGAATTGTTGGCTATAGTTAGGGGTATGGCACGCAACGGAGCAGACCCACAGACCCGGATTCTCGAGGCTGCGCGCGCAGAATTCGCCGCTTACGGCCTCGCCGGAGCGCGCATCGACCGCATCGCCAAGACTGCGTCGGCCAGCAAGGAACGCCTCTACGCCTACTACTCCGACAAGAAGCACCTCTTCCTCGAGGTTTTGGAGCTCAATCTGCGCGAGTTTTCGAGTGACGCTGTGCTTACCGACCACGACGTACCGGCCTTCGCTGGAGCCTTGTTCGACCACGCCATGCAGCACGGCGACCATCTGCGCATGATTGACTGGGCGCGTCTCGAGACCGACGGTACCTGGCTGCCGGCCCTGGAAGTCATGCTGGGTTATCGAGACGAACAGGTGCGCCGCATCCGTTTGGCCCAGGCCGCCGGCCGGGTCGACGCATCGTGGGAGCCGGCGCAGCTCATGACGCTCGTCTTCGGCGTTGCTTCCGCCTGGGTGCACGAGCCCGGCGTGGTACTGACGAACGGCGGCGGTTCCGACTCGGTGGCGATAGCAGCCCGACGTGCCAATGTCATCCGTGCGGTCGAACGGCTGATCGCACCGAGCGCACCGCCCGTGATCAACTGACGCCCGCCCGAATCGACACAACGGGCGCGCCGCCGCATCCGTTTCGAAGTAGCGGCGGCCACCGGTTAAACTAAACGCATCATGGCAACTTTTGGAAACCTCTCAGATCGTCTTGCCGAGACGTTCAAAAACCTCCGCACCAAGGGCAAGCTCAGCGCAGCGGATGTCGACGGTACCGTCCGCGAGATTCGCCGAGCGCTGCTCGACGCCGACGTCGCCCTCGAGGTCGTCAAGGACTTCACCGGCAAGGTACGGGAGCGCGCCCTGGGTGACGAGGTCAGCAAGGCGCTGAACCCGGCCCAGCAGGTCGTGCAGATCGTCAACGACGAACTCATCACCATTCTCGGCGGCCAGCAGCGCCGGCTGGAGTTCGCCAAGAAGCCGCCGACCATCATTATGCTCGCTGGACTACAGGGTGCCGGTAAGACCACCCTCGCCGGCAAGCTCGCCAAGTGGCTCGCCAAAGACGGCCACACGCCATTGCTCGTCGCCGCCGACCTGCAGCGCCCCAACGCGGTCACCCAGCTCGAGGTCGTCGCGAAGCAGGCCGGCGTCGCCGTCTACGCGCCCGAGCCCGGCAACGGCGTCGGCGACCCGGTCAAGGTCGCTCGCGACGGCGTGAAGTATGCCCTGCAGAAGGTGCACGACGTCGTCATCGTCGACACTGCTGGCCGCCTCGGCGTCGACGCCGAGCTCATGAAGCAGGCCGCCAACATCCGCAAGGCGATCGATCCCGACGAGGTGCTCTTCGTCATCGACGCCATGATCGGCCAGGACGCCGTCGCCACGGCGAAGGCCTTCCAGGATGGCGTTGACTTCACCGGCGTGGTGCTCACGAAGCTCGACGGCGACGCCCGCGGTGGCGCGGCTCTCTCGGTCGCTTCGCTGACGGGGCGACCGATCATGTTCGCCTCCACCGGTGAAGGGCTCGACGACTTCGAGCCGTTCCACCCCGACCGCATGGCCGGCCGCATCCTCGACCTCGGTGACATCCTCACCCTGATCGAGCAGGCGCAGGGTGCGTTCGACGAAGACGAGGCCCGCAAGGTCGCCGAGAAGTTCGCGACCGACACCTTCACCCTTGACGACTTCCTCGGCCAGATGCAGCAGCTGCGCAACATGGGCTCGATCAAGAAGATGATGAGCATGTTGCCCGGCGCCGGCGCCATGAAGGCCCAGCTCGAGAACTTCGACGAGCGCGAGATCGTGCGCACCGAGGCCATCATCCAGTCGATGACCAAGCTCGAGCGCACCACGCCGAAACTGCTCAACGGATCCCGCCGCCTGCGCATCGCCAGGGGCTCAGGCTCGAGCGTCACCGAGGTCAACCAGCTCGTGCAGCGCTTCGAGCAGGCCGCCAAGATGATGAAGACCGTCGCCAAGGGCGGCATGCCCAACATTCCAGGGATGGGCCCGATCCCCGGCGCCGGCTACGGCGGCAAGCCCAAGCAGGTGGCCAAGAAGAAGGGCTCCAAGTCGGGTAATCCGGCTAAGCGTGCCGCCGAGAACGCCGCGATCGCCTCGGGCGTCAAGCCCGTGAGTGAGACGGCGTCAGCGGATGCCGCTGGCTCCGGGTTCGGCCTCGGCTCCGGCGCCCAGCCCGGCAAGGGCAAGGCCGGCGGCCCCACCGAAGAAGAAATGGCCGCACTGCAGAAAATGCTCGGCCGCTAGTTCGCCAACCTGCGCCGGGCCATTTTGTGGACGGGGCCCAGGCCCCGTCCACGGGCCCAGTTTATAGGCTGGGCCCGTGTTCATAAGGTGGGCCCGGACCCAGCTCGAGCGGTGGACAGGCGCTGAGCCTCTGCGCGGGTGCCCAAGGCTATTTTGTGGACGGGGCCCAGGCCCCGTCCACGGGCCCAGTTTATAGACTGGGCCCGTGTTCATAAGGTGGGCCCGGCGCGTGCGTGCTGGGAACCCGCGTTCTGAACACGTCCAGTTCTCGGTCGCGGCGCGGCTCTAGGCTGGTTGTATGACTTCAACGATGAACCAGAATGTGCGCATCGGCGTGCAGATCGCTCCGCAGCACGCCGAGTACTCCAAGATTCGGGACACGCTCACCGAGGTCGAGGCGCGAGGCTTCGACGTCGCATTCAACTGGGACCACTTCTTTCCGCTCAGCGGAGAGCCCGACGGCCTGCACTTCGAATCGTGGACCATCCTCGCCGCCTGGGCCGAGCAGACCACGACAATCGAATTCGGGGCCCTGGTCAACTGCAACAGCTACCGCAACGCCGATCTGCAGGCTGACATGGCCCGCACGATCGACCACATCAGCGGCGGACGCTTCATCTTCGGAACCGGCGCCGGCTGGTTCGAGCGCGACTACCAGGAGTACGGCTACGAGTTCGGCACCCCCGGCACCCGGCTGAACGCCCTCGACGACAGCCTGAACCGCATCGAGGCCCGCTGGGCCAAGCTGAACCCGCCGCCGACCCGCGACATCCCGGTACTCATCGGCGGCGGCGGCGAGAAGAAAACGCTGCGCATCGTCGCCCAGCACGCCGACATCTGGCACTCGTTCTCCAACCCAGAAGTACTCGAGCACAAGCTCGGTGTGCTCGGCGCCTGGTGCGACGAGGTCGGCCGGGATATCGCCGAGATCGAAATCTCGACCGAGCTTCGCGGGCGTACCATCGCTGACGCGGACGCACTCTACGACCTCGGTACCCGCCTGTTCACCGTCGGAATCACCGGGCCGGACTACGACCTGGGCAAAGCCATCGACTGGCTGGCTTGGCGCGACAGCAAAAACGCCTGATTCAATTCGGCCCCGCAGCCACATGCTGAGGGACGGCGACCGGTCGCCACCGCAGCGATCGCGTAGTAGGTTCGCCAGAGTTAGAGCGGTCAGGGCGCGAGAGTCGAACGTTTCCCGTGTCGGTCATCCATTGAGAGGAACTTACCCATGAGCAAGACCTGGTTCATTACTGGCGCGTCCAAGGGCTTTGGCCGCGAGTGGACGGAAGCTGCGCTAGAGCGTGGCGACAGCGTCGCAGGCACCGCACGAAAGCTGGATACTCTCGATGCTCTCGTTGAGAAGTATCCGGATACCTTTTTGCCGATTCGGCTCGACGTCACGGACCGGGATGCGGATTTCGCGGCCGTGCAGAGGGCGGCCGAGCACTTCGGTCAGCTCGATATCGTCGTCAATAACGCTGGGTACGGTCATTTCGGCATGGTCGAGGAATTGACCGAAGGCGAGGCCCGAGCGCAAATCGAGACGAACCTGTTCGGCGCGCTCTGGATCACCCAAGCGGCGGTGCCCGTCATGCGAAAGCAGGGTTCGGGTCACATCATCCAGGTATCGAGTATCGGCGGTATCAGCGCCTTTCCCACCGTCGGTATCTACCATGCGTCGAAGTGGGCACTCGAGGGCTTTTCGCAGTCACTCTCACAGGAGGTTGCAGGCTTCGGTATCCACGTGACGCTGGTGGAACCCGGTGGCTTCTCGACCGATTGGTCGGGTCCCTCCGCCTCGCGGAGCGAGGAGATGGCGGAGTACGCCGATGTGCGACAGGCAGCGGCGAGCCGTCCCTCCGCAAACGATCCCGGTGACCCGAAGGCCACCCGGGGCGCGATCCTCAAGGTCGTCGATGCACAGAAACCGCCACTGCGTATCTTCTTCGGCAAGGCACCCCTGGGCATCGCGACGAAGGACTACGAGTCACGACTGGCGACGTGGAACGAATGGCAGCCGGTTTCGATCGAGGCACACGGCAACTGAGTCTTCAGGCGAGGTAGCCGACCAGAAGCGGGATCGTCAGGTCGAGGGCAGGTCGGCTGACGTCTGTGTGGGATTCCAGACCGCGCGCTCGCGGTGGGCGAATTCGGCGAAGCGAATGGGTTCGCGGCCGAGGACCGTGCGCACCGTGTCTGTGAGCTCGGCCGCCATGCCGAGACGGGCAGTGGTGTAGATCGCAGCAGTGACCAAAACCATGCCCCACGGCATGCCGAGGGTGCGGCGTGCGTGTCGGAGGTAGCGCACGATGCCGGGCCGTGCATACCGAATGGGGCGGCCGAGTTCGGCCGTCAAGATCTGGGCAACCTGCTGGTAGGTGAGTGCCTCACTTCCCGTCACGGTATAGGCGGTGTCGGCGTGGGCTGACGGGTCGAGCAGGGCGACCGCGGCAATCGCTGCGATATCTTCCGCGTCGACGAATGCGGTCGCGCCCCGCCCGGCCGGAACGACGATCTCGTCGCGATCACGAATGTCGGTCAGGTGGGTGGTGGAGAGATTTTGGTCAAAGAACGAGGCGCGCACGAACGTCCAGGCGACCCCCGAGGTACGAAGCCAGGCCTCAATGGCGGCGTGCGGTACGACCTTGTTCTTTTCGGCGCCCTGCAGCGAGAGAAAGACCATCTGCTCCACACCAGATTGCTGCGCGAACTCGAGAGCGGGAATCATCTGCTTCTTCGGTTTGCCCAGATGCGGCGGCCGCAGCAAAAACATCCGCTGGATGCCCGCGAATGTGGCCGGCCAGGTGGCCTTGTCAGTGAAGTCGAGGGCGACGGCCTCGACCCGATCACCGAAAATCCGGGCCACAGATTCGGTAGAACGGCCCGCGGCCCGTACCCTGAGCCCGGCGGCGAGCAGCCGTTCCACCACGACGCGACCGACGTTGCCGGTCGCACCAGTCACCAGGATTAGATCGTTCGCCATTCGAAAACCTCTCGTGTTGCTGCCTCACCCAAATGTTATCTGGCGTGATCGCTCGCACAGCCCGGATCGACAGCCCCCTAGCGCGCCCGCCGCAGCCGAATTGGACCCTGAGCGGTCGATGGGTCGACCACTGCGCCGCCCTGGGTGATCTGCAGCTCACCGCGGGCGACCATGCGGCGGGCGGCTCGTCTGGCCGGTTCCATAAGATCGCGCCATTCCTCGCCGCCGACCGTCTTCGCCGCATCGGATGGACAGATCGTCGCGGTCTGCGTCCGGGCAGCGAGCAGCGTGATGATCGCTTCTTCCAGCCGGAGATCGGTTGCGGTGACCCCGCGGTTACGACACGAATCCGAACAGTACTTCACCGAATTCCAGTCGCGCGCCCACTTCGCCCGCCACTCGATCCGGCGCCCACACGACGCACAGGTCTTCTCCGGGCCGCCATCCGCAGGGGCCGCATCGGCCCGTTGACGGTGCGCCATGCTAGCTGCCGAGCCCCTGCGCGAGTTCGTGGCTGAGCGCCGCAACGACCGCGGACAGGCTGCCGTCGTTCGCCGCGGCCACGGCGAGCTGTCGTTGATAGCTGCCGCCGTCGTCGATGATGCGGTGGAGGCCCTGCAGCTCCGGCAGGCAGCCGAGCCGCTCGGCCACGGGGGAGAGGGTCTCGATGAGGCGACGCACGTCATCCGTTACGAGGCACTCGTTGCCGGCCGCATCCAGGATAATCTCGGCGTCCAGCCCGTACCGGGCCGCCCGCCACTTGTTTTCCCGCACGAACCACGGTTGCATGCGCGGTACGTCTTCTCCCGCGTCGAGGCGGGTGGACATCCACTCGACCAGGCACTGGATGAACGCGGCGATCGCGCCGAGCTCCACGGTGGTCGAGACGCCGTCACAGACGCGAATCTCGATCGTGCCCCAGCGCGGTGATGGGCGGATGTCCCAGCGCACCTCGGTGACGTCTTCGATGATGCCGGTCACCGCCATGTCATCGACGTAGCGCTCCCACGCCTCCCAGTCGGGCAGATCCCACGGCAGGCCGGCGGTCGGCAGCTGCTGAAACATGAGGGAACGGTTGCTGGCATAGCCGGTGTCGACGCCGGCCCAAAACGGGCTCGACGCGCTGAGCGCCTGCAAATGCGGCACGTAGGTCAGCAAGCCGTTCATGATCGGAATGGCCTTGGCCTTGTCCTCGATGCCCACGTGCACGTGAATGCCCCAGATCATCATGTTGCGCCCCCACCACTGGGTTCGGTCGATGAGCTTGTGGTAGCGCGCCTTGTCGGTGATGGTCTGGTCGAACCATTGGGCGAACGGATGCGAGCCGCTACAGATCACATCCACGTCGCGGTCGGTCAGAACGCGCCGTACCTCGCCGAGCTGGCTGGCGACATCCGCTACCGCGTGGCCGACGGTGTCGTGTACGCCGGACACCAGCTCGACCGTATTGAGCAGGAGTTCACCGGTGATGGTGGGGTGCGCCGAACCGTCCGGGCCGCAGAGGGCGTCGAGTACCTCGTCGGCGATCGACACCAGATCGCCGGTGTTGCGGTCGACGAGGGCGACCTCCCACTCGATGCCCACGGTGGAGCGGGCAGATCGGGCGAATTCGAGTGGCACGGGGGCTCCTTGGGTGGGCCGGTGAAAGCCGTTGAGGTTCGATTATCACAATGTGAGCAATCTCTGACACAATGATTAGTCGCGATCCGTTGTGCCCGACCCTCTATCTCGGTGCAACGTGATCCTATAGAGCTTATGCCGAGTGTGCCCCCACGCTCACGGCCCAAGGTTCGCCAAACACCGAATCAACACTGGAGAATTGTGGCTGTCAAAATCCGTCTGAAGCGCATGGGTAAGATCCGTGCACCGTACTACCGCATCGTCGTTGCCGACGCGCGCACCAAGCGCGACGGTCGTGTCATCGAAGAAATCGGCATCTACCACCCCACGGAGGAGCCCTCGGTCATCGAGGTTAAGTCCGAGCGTGCGCAGTACTGGCTCAGCGTCGGCGCCCAGCCGACCGAGCAGGTTGCTGCACTCCTCAAGCTCACGGGCGACTGGGGCATCTTCAAGGGCGACAAGAACGCCAAGAGCACCGTCAAGGTGAAGGAACCGAAGGCTGCTTTCGTCGCCGACGAGAAGAAGAAGCCGGTTCTCAAGCCCAAGGCCGAGAAGCCGGTCGCCAAGGTAGAAGAGGTTGCTGCCGAAGCAACCGAAGAGGCGTAACTGTTGCTTGCTCCCGCGCTCGAACACCTCGTCAAGGGGATCGTTGATCACCCGGACGATGTGCACGTTGCAGAAAAGAATTCGCCGCGAGGTGAGGTGCTCGAGGTTCGTGTGAACCCCGAGGATCTCGGCCGGGTCATTGGTCGTGCTGGTCGCACCGCCAAGGCCTTGCGCACCCTCGTTGCGGCTCTGGCCGATGGTCGACGCGTACGCGTCGACGTCGTCGACACCGATTTCTAGTTCAGTGAACGACGCGACAGTGGACGATAGCGAGAAGGACCGCACCCAGCAATTACGGGTGGGGCGCCTGACCAAGGCTCACGGCCTCAAGGGAGCAATCAAGCTCGAACTGTTCACGGATGACCCGGGACGACGTTTCGTCCCGGGCGCCGTGTTCACCCTGCAGGTTCCGACCGGTTCGGCCTGGCACGGCAAGACGATCGAACTCGTCGAACTGCGCTGGTACAACCAGCACGCGGTCGGTTTTTTCAAGGATATTGTTGACCGCAGCGCGGCCGAAACGCTCGCAAAGGCGATCCTCTGGATCGACGCGGACGTCGCCGAGCTGTCGGATGAGGAAGACGCCTGGTACGACCACCAGCTGGTCGGCCTCGCCGTCATGCGTGACGGTGTGCGCATCGGCACCATCGGTCGCCTCGAGCACATGCCAGCACAAGACCTGTTGATCGTGAAGACGCCGACCGGCGACGTCATGATCCCGTTCGTGAAGGCCATCGTGCCGAGCGTTGACGTGAAAAACGGCCTGGTTACGATCACGCCGCCGCCCGGGCTGCTCGAGGAGCTGCCCGAGGACCCGGCCGATGCTGAGCCTGCTGCCGAATCGGCTGACGCCGAAGCTGCGCCTACTTCTGAAACGGATGCCGCAGCATCCGCTGTCGAAACAGCCCCAGAAGCCGAAGCCGACGCATCCGCTCGCCCGTAACCTTCGTGCTTCACGGCGCGCGGGACTTCTGGCCACGCCCGAACTCCCGCGTACTGACGCAACTCCCGCGTAACGCGAGCTACAGGCGAGCAGAGCAGCGTCACCGGAAGCGCTACACGTTCAGGCGGTAGCCGCGCTTGACCACGGTTGCGACTAGCCCGGGCACGCCGAGCGTTTGCCGCAGCCGGCTCAGCGAGACCTCCATGGCATGGTCGTCGGAGTCGCCGGCCAGCGCGAGTGTCAGGTCTTCGCGGGAGACCACGGCGCCGCGCGCCCGCACGAGCGCACGCAGAATCGCGAGTGCCGTCGGTGGAAGCTGCACGCGCTCGTCGCTGACCTGCACGATGGAGCCGCGCAGTTGCACGAGTCCGTTCTGGGTCTCGACCCGTTCGATCATGTTCTGTTCCAGGTGTTCGCAAACCAACCGGATCAACGCGCCCATGCGAAACCGGGTCGGTTGAATCGGCGCGATGCCCGCGGCAATCAGCGGCGCACTGGTCACCGGGCCGACGGAGGCCGCGCACACCTGGGTCTGCAGCGCTGCAATCAGCTCGGGGTAGACATCCATTCCCTCCGCAGCGGTGAACAGGGCGTGCACGGCCGGTGCGCTCGTGAACGTAACGCAGTCCAACTGCCGGGAGCAGATGGCCTCCACGAGCTTGTAGACCCGCTCATCGGTGTCGTCCATGGCGATCCAGCGGTAGGGAGCCACGACCAGCACGCGCTGGTGCACGGCACGCAGCCGGTCGAGCTGGACCTCGTCGGTGGCACCGTGCACCTGGATGCCGATCGTGAGCCCGGGCGGGTACTCGGCCAGAACCTTGTCCACGAGCGACGCGGTTGTCTCCGAGTCGCTCATTCCGGAGTCACCCAGCCCGGTCGCGCGAATGCCGCCACGCGCTTTCGGCCCGCGCACCAGAATGGTCGACTCGGCCAGGGCGTCGGTCAGTTCCGAGCCCAGACCGTCGGCCTCGGCCACCTCGAACCAGCGGCGCACGCCGTAGCCAGTGGTTGCGAGCAGAATATCGGGCCGCGCGGCGATCAGGGTTCTGGTGTCATCGAGCAGCGGACCGTCCTGCTGCGAGTGCGCGATGCGCAGGGTCGGCGCGTGCACAACGCGGGCGCCGCGCCGCTCGAAGGCGTCAATCAGGTCGCTCGAACGGCGATCGCTCGTCACCCCGATACGAAAACCCTCGAGCTGGTTCGGCTGCAGAAACGGTGCCGCGACCTCGATCGGCTCGACGGCTCCCGGCATGCGCACCTGGTGTGCGTGCAGATCGAGTGCGGGCAGATGAGAAGCGGATGCCGCCGCCCCACTTCCCGACACAGCCTCACTGCCCGAGCTTCCCCCGGTCACATCGTTGGTTTCCGTCATTAGTCGGTGCCCGCGAACTCGGCCGCTCGGGCCACGAGTTCCTCGGCGGCGGCGTCGCCGCTGAAGGCCAGACGCACGACCTCGCCGACGACCAGAACGGCGGGACTACGCACGCCGGCCGCTGCGGCATCGGCCAGAACCGCCGACAGGGTGCTTACGGTGGTGCGCTGGGTATTGCTGAAGCCGCGCTCGATAATGGCCACGGCCATCTCCGCCGACATGCCGTGGCGGAGCAGTCCCTGGCTGAGGGTCGGCAACGTGCCGACGCCCATCAGTACCACGATTGTGCTGCCGAGCAGGGTGAGTCCTTCGAGTTCGTTGTCGGTGAGTGGTGCGTGGCCACTGATCACCGTGAACGCGTGGCTGATGCCGCGGTGGGTCAGCGGAATCCCGGCCGCCGCCGGCACCGCGATCGCGCTCGTGACGCCGGAGACGACGGTCACTGCAATGCCGTTGCGATGGCACGCGAGCACTTCTTCGCTGCCGCGGCCGAACACGTAGGGGTCGCCGCCTTTTAGCCGCACCACGCGTTTGCCGGCAAGCGCGTGCTCGACCATGAGCTCTTCGATTCCGGCTTGCGACACCGGGTGGCTGCCGGCGCGCTTGCCGACGTCGATGAGCGTCGCGTGGGGTGCGAGGGAAGCGAGGTCGTCGCTCGGCGCGAGGCGGTCGAACAACACGACATCCGCTTGCGCGAGCGCGGTCACGGCGGCCACGGTCAGCAGCTCGGCGGCGCCGGGGCCGCCACCCACCAATGTGACGGGGCCTGCGGTGACGGGCCCGGAGACGACTGAACTGGAGCTGACTGACCCAGCCGTACGGGAATTCTGGGCTGTCATCTGCTTACTCATTTCGAACGGGAATGCGGCTTCCACTTAGTAGAACAGTACTCGACGAGGCTCGTTCGGCCGGGGTCGCCGGTCGTATTTGGTCACGCTCCGTAACGAGCGCGATGCTCGGGTCGGGTTCGGCCGGCGCATTCACGAAGGAGCGGAACCGGCGCAGGCGCTCCGGGTCGGCGAGGGTGGCGGCCCACTCGTCCTCGTAGTTGTCGACGTGGGCCAGCATGGCCTGTTCGAGCTCCTCGGCCAGACCGAGCGAGTCGTTGATGACGACGTCGCGCACGTGCTCGAGACCGCCCTCCACGTCTTCCATCCAGCGGGCGGTGCGCTGCATGCGATCGGCCGTGCGGATGTAATACATCATGTAGCGGTCGATGTACCTGATCAGGGTTTCCTCGTCGAGGTCGGTCGCGAGCAGCTGCCCGTGCGCGGGTTGAAAACCGCCGTTACCGCCGACGTACATGTTCCAGCCGTTGTCGCTCGCGATGATTCCCACGTCCTTCGCGCGGGCTTCTGCACATTCCCGGGCGCAACCCGACACCCCGAACTTGAACTTGTGCGGAGCGCGCAGGCCGCGATAGCGCAGCTCCAACCGAATCGCCAGGCCGACGGCATCCTGCACGCCGAACCGGCACCAGGTGGAGCCGACGCAGGACTTCACGTTGCGCAGCGCCTTGCCGTAGGCCTGCCCCGACTCGAACCCGGCGTCCACCAGGATGCGCCAGATATCGGGCAGCTGTTCCAGGCGGGCGCCGAACAGGTCGATGCGCTGCCCGCCGGTGATCTTGGTATAGAGGTCGAAATCCAGCGCGACCTGCGCGATCACGGCCAATTTGGTCGGCGTGATCTCCCCGCCCGGAATGCGAGGGACCACGGAGTAGGTGCCGTCCTTCTGCATGTTGGCCATGGCGCGGTCGTTGGTGTCCTGCAGGGTGCCGCGGCCGGCATCCAGAATGTAGGAGGTGTTCTGACTGGCCAGAATGGAGCCGACGGCGGGCTTGCAGACATCGCAGCCGCGGCCCGCGCCGAAGCGGGAGAAGATCTCGTCGCTCGAGACGAGTCCGAGCACGCGAACTGATTCGAATAGTTTCTGGCGGCTCAGTTCGAAATGCTCGCACAGCGCGTGCGAGACGGTTTGACCGGATGCCGTCAGTTCGGCCTCGAGGATCTTTTTGACCAGCGGCACGCACGAACCGCACTGAGTGCCGGCCCGGGTGCGGGTCTTCAACGCGCCCAGTTCCGTGCAGGCAACAGTGTGCTCGTCGCCGCGCACGGCCTGCCGCACGGCGCCGGCCGAGACCATGTTGCAGGAGCAGACCAGGGCATCATCGGGGAGTTCGTCGCCGGCCGGAGCCTCGGCGCCGGCCGCGGAGAGGTAGGCGGCGGGCTCACTGCTGAGCTCGCGGCCCACCATCGGGCGGAGCGCCGAGTGCGGCGTGGCGTCGCCGACGAAGATGCCGCCGAGCAGGGTTTTGGCGTCGTTGGTCATGACGAGCTTCTGGTAGAGCCCGCGGGCCGGGTCGGCGTAGACGATCTCGAGCGAGCCAGGAGTGGTCGCCCGGGCGTCGCCGAAGCTGGCAACGTCGACGCCGGACAGCTTGAGCTTGGTGGCGTCGTCGACGGTCGTGAACTCGGCGATGCCGCCGAGCAAGCGATCGGCGACGACCTCGGCCATGGCGTTGGCGGGAGCGACCAGGCCGACGCAGCGGCCGTTCCAGCTGGCGACCTCGCCGATCGCCCAGATGCGGGGGTCGCTCGTGCGGCAGTCGTTGCCGATCGTGACGCCGCCCCGGGTGCCCACGGTGAGTCCAGCTGAGCGGGCCAGTTTGTCGCGGGGTGAGATGCCGATCGCGTAGACGACCAGGTCGGCGGCGATGTCGCGGCCGTTGCCGAGCTGCAGGCCGGTCACGGCGGTGTTGTCGTCGTTCGTGAGGATGGTCCGGGCCCGGGTGCCGAGGTGCAGTTCGATGCCTTGGGCCACGATCAGCCGACCGAGCGCCTGTCCGCCGCCCTCGTCGAGCTGGGCCGACATGAGCCAGCCGCCGGAGTGCACGATGGCCGACTCGGCGCCGAGCTTGTGCAGCCCGCCAGCCGCTTCCAAGCCGAGCAGACCGCCGCCGGCCACGACGACCCTGGGGATGCGGCCGAGCGAGACGGTGAGAGCAGCGAGTTCATCGACGAGGGCATCGACGTCGTCGAGGGTGCGGTACACCCGAATGTGTTCGCGGCCGGGCAGCTCCGGTACGGGGGCGCTGGAGCCGGTGGCGAGCACGAGGTCGTCGTACGCCAGCACAGCTCCGGACCCGGTCGTGACCGTGCGGGCGACCCGGTCGATGCTCGTGGCCCGCTCGTTGATGCGCAGCGCGATGCGCTCGCTGTCCCACGGCGCCGTTGGCTCGAGAGTGAGGTCGATCATTCCGGCCAGCCGCTGGCTCAGTGCCACCCGGTCGTAGGGGCGGTGGTTCTCCTCGGCCAGCACGGTGATCGAGAGGGCGTGCTCGGTATCGCGGGAATGCAGGGCGTCGGTGAGGCGGTGCGCGGCCGGGCCGCCACCGATCACGATGACGCGACGCGGTGCGTCTGAATCGGTGCCGGCGGCATCCGCTGGGCTCAATGATGTGACGGCGTGCGTCGAATCCATATCGAATGCTGCGATGTCTGGGGCAGAATACGCGGAGGCGGTTTCACGAGAAGCTGGCATCAGCATCCTTTCAAAGCGGGGCGATTATGAGCGTAGTTCGGGGCAGTTTCACCCTCGTGTCGCTTGTGTGTCCCGTACTGGTCGAAAGCCCCACAGTGCGGCGTTCCCGCTGTGAGGCGGGTTTCACTCGGGGGAAACATAGCGGGCGACTGGCCGAAATATGGCTCGCCTACCGTGGGACCAACGCAACACGAACCCCCGGGAGTGCATGATGACGATGACAGACCAGGCGCTGACACTGGATGAGACCCGCCTGAACGCTGAACGGACCCGCCCCAGAGTGGTCTGGGAGCGCGCCTGCGCCGTGACCGATCTGGAACCCAGCTGGGGTGAAGCAGCCCTCATTCGCATGAAGCAGATCGCACTGTTTCTGCTCTCGCCGACCGAGATCTACGCCGTCGACCACCGCGACCCGCACACCGAGGCCAACGTCATGGCCCGCGGCATCGTCGGTTCCAAGGGAGACCGCCCCACCATCGCTTCCCCGCTGCACAAAGAGGTCTACGACCTCGGTACCGGCGAATGCTTCACCAACCCCACCCTCGTGCTGAACACCTACGAAACCCGTGTGGTCGGCGGCTACATCGAGGTCGCCGTCGAGACTGAACTACTCGCTGCGGCATGACACTGCTCGGCGAACGGCCCAGAACTGAACGACCGCGTGCCGGTCGGTCGAGTGCCGTGCCCGCCGCGCTCGTCGCCATCTCGCACGGTACCAACTCCGCTGACGGCCAGGCTGCAATCACCGCCCTGGTCGAAGCAGTCGCCTTCGCTCACCCCGATCTGGCCGTGACCGGCGGTTTCGTCGACGTGCAACAACCTGATGTGGCGGCGAGCCTCGGCGCGGTTCGCCCGGAGTGTGCGGCTGTCGTGGTGCCCCTGCTGCTCTCGGCCGGGTACCACGTGCACGTCGACCTGCAGCGGGAGACTCGTGAGCACGACCGCGTTACGACGGTATCGCGGGCGCTCGGCCCGGACGAACGGCTCATTGACGTGCTCGTGCAGCGCCTCGTGGCCGACGGGTTCGATCAGCGGGTACGCGGCCAGGAGATCGTGCTTGCTGCCGCCGGCTCGAGCGACGCGCGCGCGGTGCACGACTGCCGCACGGTCGGCGCCCTGCTGGAACAGCGCCTCGATGTGCGCGTCACCGTGGGCTTTCTCTCGGCCGCCACGCCGCGACTGGCCTGTGCCGTGACCGGGGCACGCCTCCGGAGCTCCAACGTCACTGTCAGCACCTATCTCATGGCACCCGGATTTTTCTTCGACCTGACGCGAGCGCAGAGCGTGGGCGCCGAACGGGTCACCACTCCACTGCTCGTACCGGGGGAAACGCCCCCTGCTCCGCTGGTTGATCTGGTCATCGACCGCTACCTGGAGGCGAAAGAGCGCGCCGGACTCTTCTAGAATTTGACCATGCGCATCGATATCGTCACCATTTTTCCCGAATTCTTCGATGTGCTCGACCTGTCGCTGCTCGGCAAGGCCCGCCAGAGCGGATTGATCGAGTTGGGCGTGCACAACCTGCGCGATCACACCCACGACCGGCACCACTCGGTCGACGACACCCCGTATGGCGGCGGTGCCGGCATGGTCATGAAGCCTGAGCCCTGGGGCGCCTCCCTCGACGCCATCCTCGGCACCGACCCCGACCCGGCCACCACCGACCCAGCCACCACCGGGATGCCGATCGCTGCCGACGACGGCCCCATCCTCATCTTCCCGTCACCGGCCGGCGACCAGTTCACCCAGGCAATGGCCCGCGAGCTGTCCCTCGAACAGCACCTCATTTTCGGGTGCGGCCGCTACGAGGGCATCGACCAGCGTGTGGTCGACCACTACTCGCAGCGCGGCCGGGTGCGCCTGGTCAGCCTCGGCGACTACGTACTCAACGGGGGAGAGGTTGCCGTCATGGCCATGATCGAAGCGATCGGTCGTCTCATTCCGGGTGTGGTCGGCAATCCCCTGAGCCTCGTCGAGGAATCCCACGAGGACGGCCTGCTCGAATACCCCAGCTACACCAAGCCGGCCAGCTGGCGCGGCCTCGATGTGCCGCCGGTGCTGCTCAGCGGCAACCACGGCGCTATCAGCATCTGGCGGCGCCAGCAGCAGATCGAACGCACCGAACGGGTACGCCCCGACTTGTTGCCACGCACAATATAGAGCACGAGCTTCAGCCTCCAGCGAACGCCAAGGTTAGTGTCAGTCCCCGTCGATAAACTGAATCCGTGATCATCCGCCGCGCCTTCTACCACTGGCAATTCATTGCCGCCGGAGCCCTGCCGCTCTGGCTTCTCGTCGGCTCAGCGATCTTCGGATCGGGCGCTTGGGCGGTGCTGGGTATCTTCTTCGGAGCCGTACTCATCGGCCTCGGGCTGCTCTTGGTGGCCCTCGTCATCTACGCCCGTAAAGAAGTGCGCGAAACTCGGGCGGTCTCCTACGGCGACGTTGGCGTGCTCGCCCTCTGGCACGCGCTCATCATCGCCATCCCCTTTTCAACGGATGCCGCCGGTTGGCTCAGCGTTCTCGTCATCATCGGCGGGCTCGCCGTGTTCTGGTTCGCCGTCTGGGAGCTGTTCGACGCCGCCCGGCGGCGAATGCGCGCCGTGGTCGACCTCATGGAGCAGCAGGCGCGCGGGCAGTCTGCACCGGGTCAGTCTTCACCGGCCGGGCCGCGGCATCCACTGCCAGGCCGCAGCGCAACGTTCGGCCGACCCGGCACCCCCGAGACCATCATCATCGAAGAAAAGCGCGACCGGCCCTAACCGGCCGGTCCCCGCTTTGCGGCCGGGCGCAGTTCATGGCACAATAGGAAATTGTGCCGCTGCAGGACTCTGCCACAGGGGAACCTGCTTTGTGCGGCGCGCATCCTCATACTGATTGCTTCGAATGAAGCACCTAGCGTAGTCGACCTGTGGCGGGTACAGAGAGCGAAACAACATGCATATTCTCGACGCGGTAGACGCCCCATCGCTGAAGACAGATCTTCCTGACTTCCGTGCCGGCGACACCGTCAAGGTTCACGTCAACATCATTGAGGGAACCCGCTCTCGTATCCAGGTCTTCCAGGGAGTCGTCATCGGCCGCTCCGGCGAAGGCGTGCGCGAAACGTTCTGCGTTCGCAAGGTCAGCTTTCAGATCGGCGTCGAGCGTACCTTCCCGGTGCACTCCCCGGTCATCGACCACATCGAGATCGTGACCCGCGGCGATGTTCGTCGCGCGAAGCTGTACTACTTGCGCGACCTGCGTGGCAAGAAGGCCAAGATCAAGGAAAAGCGCTAACTCTCGCGCCAACTAAGACCTAACCGGATTCTTTCCTGAGCTCCCCATCACCTAAACTGATGGGGAGCTCAGGCGGTTAAATGACAGATGAAGTGCTCGCCTCCAGGTCCGATCATCGGGTGACAGGGTCGAAGAAGTCTCGCAGTAAGAAGGCGCCCAGCAAGCAGCGCAGCGTCTTACTGTTCATCCGCGACCTCCTGATCATTTTCGTGGTTGCCCTGCTCATCTCGTTCTTGATCAAGACCTTCTTGATCCGGTCGTTCTACATCCCCTCCGGGTCGATGGAGAACACCCTGCAGATCAACGACCGCATCATCGTGAACCAGCTCGAACCGGAGCTGATTCCGATCACTCGCGGCGACGTCATCGTGTTCAAGGATCCGGGCGGATGGCTCCTACCCCAAGCCGAGGTGGTACAAAACCCAATCGTGGCCGGCGCCGACTGGCTCCTGTCTGTCGTGGGACTCTCAGCGCCCGACAGCAATGATCACCTGATCAAGCGTGTTATCGGGCTGCCCGGCGACCATGTCGTGTGCTGCAACGCTCTCGGTCAGATGAGCGTCAATGACGTTCCGCTCGACGAGTCTGCCTACGTGCTTCTGCCGGCCGGCGACACCAAGGTCTCCAAAGACGATTTCGACGTCACCATCCCGGCTGACGCGCTCTGGATGATGGGCGACAACCGGTATAACTCCAAGGATTCAAGGTACAACGGTGACACCGCGGGCAAGGGCTACGTTCCCATCGAGAACGTGGTCGGTCGTGCCCTCGTCGTGAGCTGGCCCATGGCCCGCTGGGCCTGGCTCGATGACTACCCCGATGTATTCCGCGAGGTGGAACAAGCCGACAAGGGCTCCGAGTAGTGGCGGTGTCCGACCCCACCCTCGAGGTGGAGTTCGACCTGCTGCACCGCGGTGCACGCTTCGTGATCGGCTGTGACGAGGTGGGGCGCGGCGCCCTGGCCGGTCCGGTGGCCGTGGGGTTTGCCGCGGTGAACGCATCCGTTTTGACCATGCCGGTAGGGCTGCGCGATTCGAAGATGCTCAGCGAACCGCGCCGGGAACTGCTCGCTCCGCTCGCCGTGGCGTGGGCGACGCACTCGGCCGTCGGGCTAGCCTCGGCCGCCGAAGTCGATGCGCTCGGCATCATCGCCTGCCTCGGGCTGGCCGGTAAGCGTGCCCTGTCCGATTTGTACGGGCAGGGCGTCGACGTGGCCGGTAGCATCGTGCTGCTCGACGGCAGCGACGACTGGCTGAACAAGGCGTTGGCCACCCCGTTGAACGTCGTGACCCGGATCAAAGCCGATCGGGATTGCGGGTCGGTGGCGGCGGCATCCGTTATCGCGAAGGTGCACCGCGACCGCCTGATGATCGCCGCGCACGACGACGCTCCCGGCTACGGCTGGGCGTCGAACAAGGGCTACGGCAGCGCCGCGCACATGAGCGCGATCGACCTGCTCGGGCCGAGCCCCTTACACCGCAAATCGTGGCTCAAAATCTCAGCGTAAGATGAGATCACCATGGAAGAAGACGAATTCGAGGACTACGACCGCGAGGTCGAGTTGGCCCTGTACCGGGAATATCGAGACGTCGTTGGTCAGTTCCAGTACGTCGTCGAAACCGAACGACGCTTCTACCTCGCGAACGAGGTCGAACTGGTGCGCCGCGACACGGAACACGATTTCTACTTCGAATTGACCATGAAGGACGTCTGGGTCTGGGACGTCTACCGCTCCGACCGATTCGTGAAATCGGTGCGCGTTCTGACCTTCAAGGACGTGAATGTGGAGGAGCTCGCGTCGAAGGACTTCGAACTTCCCAAGGAACTTGCGCTCGACGAGTAAGGAATGACTCCGGGGCCTTGGGTGGCCGGACAGGACCGACGAAGGTTTAGGAAGGCAACCCTGTGATTCAGGACGCTGATCGTGCCCGTGCTACGTGGAGCAACCGCGAGGCTCTCGCCGAGGCGATGATTCCCCTGATCGGGCGCCTCTACCGGGACAACACCGTGGTGACGAGCGTCTACGGACGCGGCCTGGTCAACAAGTCGGTCGTCGGCCTGCTCAAGGCGCACCGGTTCGCCCGCCACATAGCGGATGTTGAGCTTCCGCTCGACGAGACCCTCCCGATTCTGCAGGCTCTCGACGGACTCAACCTGGGGGCTGCGTCCATCGACCTCGCCCGCCTCGCCCTCGGCTTTCGCGAGCAGAACGGCCGCGTCACGCTGGAAGAATACTTGCGCGCTGAACTCGCCGACGTCGTCGGCCAGCACGGACTGGACGATCGCACCAGCACGGACGTGGTGCTGTACGGATTCGGCCGCATTGGGCGGCTGCTGGCGCGTATCCTGATCGAACACGCCGGCGGCGGGCAGGGCCTGCGCCTGCGCGCGATCGTCGTGCGCCGCGGTTCGGCCAACGACCTTGTCAAGCGGGCCAGCCTGCTGCGCCGCGACTCGGTGCACGGCCCGTTCGAGGGCACGATCACCATTGACGAGGAGAACAACACCATCCTTGCCAACGGCACGCTCATCCAGGTGATCTACTCCGGTGACCCGGCCAGCGTGGACTACACGCAGTACGGCATCCACGACGCCATCGTCGTCGACAACACCGGCAAATGGCGCGACGAAGAGGGCCTCTCCCAGCACCTCAAGTGCCCCGGAGTAGCTCGGGTGCTACTGACAGCCCCGGGCAAGGGCACGCTCAAGAACATCGTGCACGGCATCAACCACACCGACATTGCGCCGACCGACCGCATCATCACCGCGGCGTCGTGCACCACGAACGCGATCACCCCCGTGCTCAAGGCCATTAATGACCGCTTCGGCATCATTGACGGCCATGTCGAGACGGTGCACTCGTTCACCAACGACCAGAACCTCATCGACAACTTCCACTCCGGTGACCGCCGTGGCCGCTCGGCAGCGCTCAACATGGTTATTACCGAGACCGGAGCGGCCAAGGCCGTCGCGAAGGCGCTGCCGGAACTCGCGGGCAAACTCACCGGCAACGCCATCCGCGTACCCACGCCCGACGTGTCGATGGCCATTCTCAACCTGAACCTCGCCCTCGCGACCGACAAGGACGAGCTCAACACGTACCTGCGCACCATGTCGTTGCACTCCTCGCTGCACCGCCAGATCGACTTCATCGACTCGCCGGAGGTGGTCTCGAGCGACTTCCTCGGCTCGCGTCGCGCCGGTATCGTCGACGGCTTGGCCACCATCGTCACCGAGCAGAAGGCCGTGCTCTACGTCTGGTACGACAACGAATTCGGGTACAGCTGCCAGGTCATCCGGGTGCTCGAAGAGATGTCGGGCGTGCACGCGCCCATCTTCCCCGCCATCCTCGCCGCCGAGACCCTCGAGCCGGTCGCCTGACCAGTGTGATCTACCGCAATTCAGGGTCGGGGGTCGCAGATGACCACGGGGATCTCGCGTTCGGTGCGGCCCTGGTAGGCACCATAGCCGGCGTAGGCGACGACGATGCGCGGCCACAGCTCGGCTTTCTCAGCGGATGACGCCGTGCGCGCCCGAAACGGCCGCGTCACCCCGCGAACGGTCAGTTCCACGTTGGGCTGCGCCACGAGATTGCCGTACCAGAACGGATTCCGGTCGTCGCCGCCCTTCGACGCCACGAGCACGTACCGCCCGCCCTCGTGCACCGGCGCCGTGAGCATCGTCGACCGACGCTGCCCGCTGCTGCGGCCAATCGTGTGCAGCTCGACGGTCGCCATGGTGCCGATGGTCCAGCCGAGGCGTCCGCCGGAGACGAAAAGCAGCATCCGGTGTAGGCCGTTCATCGTTCGCATGCCGAGATCGGTCAGTCGGTTGCGCAGAGTCATAGGCCCAGCGTACGTCGCGTCGGGCGTTAGGTTGGAAGAATGACTCCAGCAACGATGCTCAGTACCATTCTTCGCAAAGCCGGCAGCTCTCGGCCCTATGCCGAGAGCCGTCCTTTGACGCTCGAACGGATTCCGGTGCCGACGCCGCGCGCCGGTGAAGTGCTCGTACGCATCGAACGCGCCAGCCTGTGCCATTCCGACCTCTCGGTCATCGACGCCTCGCGCCTGCGTCCCCTGCCGATGGCGCTCGGCCACGAGGCCGCGGGTACCGTGACGGCACTCGGCGACGGCGTCGACGACCTACTCGTGGGTGACCGGGTCGTGTTGGTCTTCGTGCCGAGCTGCGGCGATTGCCGGGCCTGCCTGGCCGGGCGCCCGGCGCTCTGCCACCGCGGCGCCGAGGCCAACGGAACCGGCGACCTACTGCACGGCCCGGCCGTGCTGGTCAGCGGCGCGGGCGAACGCATCAACCACCACCTCGGGGTTTCGGCCTTCTCGCAGTACGCTGTCGTCGCCCGCGAATCGGTCGTGCCGATCGAGACGGATGTTCCTTTCGACGTCGCCGCCATGTTCGGCTGCGCGGCGCTGACCGGCATCGGTGCCGTGCTTAACACCGGCGCCCTCAAGACCGGCCAGTCCGTGATCGTGTTCGGACTCGGCGCGGTCGGCCTGATGGCCGTCATGGCTGCCGCGCAGGTCGACGGTACCACCGTCATTGCGATCGACCCGCTGCCTGAGAAGCGGGCATTGGCCCTCCGCTGCGGCGCCGATCACGCCGGATCGCCCGACCAGGCGGCCGAACTGGTGCGTGAGCACGCGGGCGACGGCGTCGACCTCGCCATCGAGGCCGTCGGTAACGCCCGGGTGATGGAGGCCAGCTTGGCCCTGCTCACCCGCGGTGGCGCCCTCGTTTCGGTGGGCCTGCCGCACCCCGATCAGACCATCACCACCCCGGCATTGCAGTTCGCCGGGCTGGGCCGCAGGCTGCTCGGCTCGTACATGGGCGACTCCGTGCCGAGCCGCGACATTCCGGCCTACCTCCAACTGTGGCGAGACGGCAAACTGCCGGTCGAACTGCTGCACACCGACACCCGCCCACTCCGTGACCTCAACGAGAGCCTCGACGCGCTCGTGGCGGGCGAGGTCGTGCGCCGCCTGTTTGTGATGCAGGACGAATAGCCCCTCCTCCACAGGAGGGTGGGCCGCGCAACTGTCCACCAAGGTGGTGGTGACCGGCCCGCAGCCGCGCGTGAGCGCGCACTCTGGTGTTCGGAGGCACTCGTGGCGCGCAAAGACGAACTCGGCAAACTCGGCGAAGAGCAGGCCGCGCGCTTCCTGGAGGGCGCCGGCTACACCATCCTGACCCGCAACTGGCGGTGTGCAGAGGGAGAGATCGACCTCGTGGTGCAGCGGGGCGCGGCCGTCGTCTTCGTCGAGGTGAAGACGCGCAGCAGTCTGAGCTTCGGGCATCCGTTTGAGGCGATTACCGTGAAAAAGCTGGCCAGGATGCGCCGTCTTGCAGCGGTCTGGTGTGTGCAGGCGGAGCGGTGGCCACGCCAGATTCGGCTCGACGTCATCGCGGTGATCGCCCCGAGGGGCCGCGAACCGGTCATCGAACACCTCGAGGGCGTGTTCTGATGGGAATCGCCCGCACCCACGCCGTGGCGCTGCTCGGTCTGACCGGCGCGCTGGTGGAGGTCGAGGCCGATATCTCAGCGCAACTGCCCGGCATGATTCTGATCGGCCTGCCCGACGCGGCCCTCGCGCAGGCGACCCAGCGCGTGCGAGCCGCTGCCGCCAACAGCGGATGCCCGCTCACCGTTCACCGCCTCACCATCAATCTGTCGCCGGCCGCATTGCCCAAGCACGGCGCCGGCTTTGACCTGGCGATCGCCCTGGCCTGTCTCGCCGCTGACAGCACCGTTTCGGGCGAATCGGTCGGCAAGGTCGTGCACTTCGGCGAGCTCGCCCTCGACGGCCGGCTGCGGCCGACGCCGGGCATTCTTCCCGGGGTGATGACGGCTGCCCGCCTCGGTCACACCACGGTGATGGTGCCGATCGGCAACGAATCCGAGGCCCGACTCGTGCCCGACATTCGGGTGATCGGTGTCGCGTCGCTGCGCGATGCGGCCATCTTCCACGGCGCCCAGCTGCCCCCGATACCGGTCGAGCCGATCCTGGCGGCAATAGTGCCGACTGATCTGTCCGTCGAGCCCGACCTGGCCGACGTGATCGGCAATGACGACGCCATTCTGGCCCTGCAGATCGCCGCCGCCGGGGGGCACCACGTGTTTTTGCTCGGCCCGCCCGGCGCCGGAAAGACCATGCTTGCCGCCCGCCTGCCCGGCCTGTTGCCGGATCTCGACCCGGCCAGTTCGCTCGAGGTCAGCTCCCTGCGCTCGCTCGGCGGCCTCGGACTGGGCGGAGCCCTGATCACCCGACCGCCGTGGGAAGCACCACACCACACGGCGACCGCCGCGGCCATGGTGGGTGGTGGTAATGGACAGATTCGGCCGGGGGCCGCGTCGCAGGCCTCGCACGGAGTTCTGTTTCTCGACGAGGCCCCCGAATTCGCCTCGCCGGTGCTCGACGCACTGCGACAGCCACTGGAGTCCGGCTGGATCAGCATTCATCGCGCCAATGCGGTCGCCCATTTTCCGGCCCGGTTTCAGCTTGTGATGGCTGCCAACCCGTGCCCATGCGGTCAATACGGTGCCGGCGACCTGAGCTGCACCTGCCCGCCGAACGCCCGCCGGCGCTACCTCGCCCGCATCTCCGGCCCGTTGCTCGACCGCATTGACATTCAACTCAACGTCAAACGCATCACCGCCGCCCAGTTGCGCCTCGCCGCGGGCACGCAGCGGATGACGAGTGTCACCGCCCGGGAGCGGGTGGTCACTGCCCGAGGGGCCGCTGCCGAGCGGCTTCGCAGCACAGCCTGGAGCCTGAACTCCCAGGTACCTGGTCCCTGGCTGCGCGGCGCGGCGGTGCGCCTGGCCCCGAGCGCCACCGCCGGCCTCGACCGGGCGCTCGAACGTGGCGGAATCACCATGCGCGGCTACGACCGAGTGTTGCGCCTCGCGTGGACTCTCGCCGACTACGACGGTCTCACCCTCCCCGGCCCCGACCAGGTCGGCCAAGCCCTCTACCTACGCAAAGGAATGACATCATGACACTGTTCGGGCTCGACGAAACCCGGGTGAGCGAACTCACTGCGGGTGTGCGCCGTGGAATGCCAGTCGACGACTCCGCCGTCACAGGCATAGCCGTGGCCGGCGAGGTGTTCGCCCGCGCTGCCTGGTCGGGCATTGCCGAACCCGGTGACGGGACGGCCGGCCTGCTCGTGGCCAGCCTCGGCGCCAGTGTGGCCCTGACCGCCATTCTCGAGTCGTGGAGCCCGGTGCGCATTGGCGCGCTGGTGCGCGACGCACTCGGAGAAGACCCGGACGGGCCCGATCTGGTCTATACGGCCAGTCCCAGCGCCGATCCCACCGAAGCGGATGCCGACACCAGCGCCGAGCTGGAGCTGGCCCTGGACACGGGGCTGCAACGCTGGCGGCCGCGCCTCAACTCGGGTGACGTCATCCGCTCGCTGCAGCAAGCGGCCCGCGTCGATGCCCGGTTGCTGCTCGCCACGGATGCCCTGTGGCCGTCTTCGCTCGGCGACCTCGAACAGCATGCGCCGCTCGCGTTGTGGTGGCGCGGCGTACCCGCCGCCCTCGCCGCGCTGACCAACTCGATTGCGTTGGTCGGCGCTCGGGCGGCCACGGGGTATGGCGAGCACATCGCCATGGAGGCCTCGGCCGGGTTGGTCGACCGCGGTTTCGCGGTCGTCTCCGGTGCCGCCTATGGCATCGATGGGATGGCCCACCGTGCCGCTCTGGCCAGCGACGGCCTGACGGTGGCCTTTCTCGCCGGGGGAGTCGACCGGTTCTACCCGAGTGGCCACGACTCCCTACTCACCCGAATCGTCGCCTCCGGGGCCGTCATCTCCGAGCTGCCGTGCGGAGCGGCACCAACCAAATGGCGCTTCCTCCAGAGAAATAGGCTCATCGCCGCCTCCAGCGCTGCGACGGTGGTACTGGAGGCCGGCTGGCGGTCGGGCTCCCTTAACACAGCCGGGCACGCGTCGGCGCTTGGCCGGCCGCTCGGCGCCGTGCCGGGGCCGATCACGAGCCCCACCTCGGCCGGCTGCCATCGGCTCATTCGCGAATTCGCCGCGGTCTGCGTGACCAGCCCGACCGAGATGGCTGAGCTGGTCGGGGAGCGGTCGATCCAGGTGCCGCTCGATTTCGCTGTCACCGACGCCGGCCCGGGCCCGATACCGCGCACGAGCGACCAGATCCGCGTGTTCGACGCCCTGAGCGGGCGCTCGCCGCGCACTGTCGCTGACCTGTCACGTCGGGCGGGACTCTCGACTGCGGCCGTGCGCGGTGCCCTCGGCGGGCTCGATCTCGACGGAGCCGCCCAGGAGCGGGAGTCCGGCTGGGTGCGGCGGGCCTAGGCCGGAAGAACAGAAGTCAGGCGCGATCGTCCGTCGCGGGGTGCGGTGGCGTAACCGGGGTCGCGTCCCGCACCGTCCCCGCAGCGGCATGTGCGGCACCTTCTGCATTCACGGCCGCGCAGGCCCGCGCCACTGCGGCGAGGGAGAGTGCGACGTCCGCGGCATCCGTAGACCAGTTGCTGACCGAGATGCGCAGAATGTCCCGGTCGTGCCAGCGCGACCCCGACATCCAGGCGGAGCCGTCGGCAATGAGTTGCTCGGTCACCAGCCGGGTGCGATCGTCGCTGCCGAAACTCACGCACACCTGCGTGAACACGACCTGGTTGAGCACCTCAACACCCGGTATGGCCCGGAGGCCGTCCGCCAGGGCCTGCGCGTTCGCCGCAAGACCGTCGACCAGCGCGATCGTGCCGGTGCGGCCGAGGGATCGAAGCGCCGCCCACACCGGAACGCCTCGCGCCCGACGGGACAACTCCGGTACCTTCTCGAACGGGTCGCCAGGGCCACGATGTTCGTTGGTCGCGTCCGCGGCGATGAGGTAACTGGTGTGCACGCCGAAGACCCGTCGCACGACCTCGGGTCGGGACACGATCGCGACGCCGCAGTCGTAGGGAACATTGAGGGTTTTGTGGGCGTCGGTGGCCCAGGAATCAGCCCCTTCCAGACCATTCAGCTGGTCGCGGAACCGCGGACTGGCCGCCGCCCACAGGCCGAACGCCCCGTCGACGTGCACCCAGGCTCCGTGACGGCGCGCCACGTCGATCGCTGCACCCATCGGGTCAGACGCTCCGGAATGGACGTTGCCGGCCTGAAGACAGACGATCGTGGGGCCGGAGCCGCCGGCGTCCAGTAGCTCGGCGAGGGCGTCGGGCCGTAACCGCCCCTCATCGTCGACGTCCACCACGATCGGCGCCCCGAGACCGAGGTAGCGCAGCGTGAGATCGATGACGTCGTGGCGCTCAGCGCCCACAAGGACCCGTACCCGGGGAGCGCCGGTCAGGCCGTGCCGGTCGAGGTCCCACCCGGCCTGCTCGAGTACCCATTGTCGACCAGCGGCGAGGCCGACGAAATTGGCCATGGTCGCGCCCGTGGTGAATCCGACATCCGCTCCCGGCGGCAGCCCCAGCAGGTCGAGGAGCCAGCCGGCGGCGGTCTCCTCGAGCACGGCGGTCGCGGGCGTGGCGAAGCGCATTCCGGCATTCTGGTCCCATGCGGTGACCAGCCAATCGGCGGCGAGGGCCGCCGGCAGGGTTCCGCCAATGACCCAGCCGAAGAACCGGCCGGACGGCATCGCCATCAGGCCGGGTTCGGCAAACGAAGCGAGTTCATCGATGACGTCAGCCGCGGAGGTCGGGGCCGGGGGCAACGGGCCGGCCGACAGCGCGGCCAGGGTATCGGCGTCGACGCGGGGGCCGACCGGGCGGGAAGGAAGCGACGCAAGCCAGGCCTGGGCGTGCAGCAGCGCACGATCGAGAGCCTCGAAATAGGCGTCCGGCTGGGCAGACATGGCGCCATGATAGCCCGCCCATGCGCCCTTGTCGCCGGTCGCTGACGAGGCTACTGTGACCCGCAACATCGCCAATTGCCCCACCCTTTCGACTGTCAGCATTTTCAGAGAAGTGGATGTCATGAGCGCACCAGTATCCGTCCAACGTCGAGGCCTAGGCTTCGCACTCACCGTTCTCACCGTTGGAGTGGCCGTCCTGGCCTCCGCTCCGGCGGCGCTCGCAAACCCCGCGACAAGCGCGCCCCGCACGCTGAGCCAGCCGACAGCGAGCCAGCCGTCGGCGATTCAGCCCGCAGCCAACCAATTGACCGCAACGCCGGTTCCCACCATCAGCGGTGTGCCGCAGGCCGGCCGGCGGCTGACCGCCGTGCCGGGTACCTGGAAACCGGCACCAGTGGCGCTGTCCTATCGCTGGAAGGTGAACGGTGTGGTGGTATCGGGCGCAACGGCCTCCACTTTTACACCTTCCAACACCCAGGTGGGCAAGCGCGTCACGGTGACCGTCACCGGCACGAAGGCCGGATATCAGACGGTCTCCAAGACCAGCGCATTGACCAAGCCCGTCGCTCCGGCCACGATCGCCGTCGGTACTAATCCGCGCGAGCTCGTCGTAACGGCCAACGGCCGCTGGGCGTACGTCGCCAACGCCGGTGCCCGCACGGTCTCGGTAATCGACGCGACGATCGGCACAGTCGTCGCCACCATTCCGCTGGGCGGCGACCCGAGAGCCCTGGCAGTGTCGACCAACCAGAAACAGGTGTTCGTGAGTACCTGCAGCGACGAAAAGATCTACGCCCTGAACATCGCCACGAACACGGTCGCCTACTCCTTCAAGACCGGCGCTTGCGGTGACCTCGTCGCCACCCTCGACGGCAAATCGCTCTACATCGGCGGTTCGCCGTCGCTGTTCGACATCACCGTGGCCACCATCGCCACCCGTTCCATTGCCGAGCCGATCTTCACCGGTGCTCCGGTGGGTGAACTCACCCCAAGCGCTGACCGAAAAAAGGTCTACCTCAGCAACGGCGACGACTACGGCGTGCTGATCATCGACACGGCCGCGCCCCAGGGGCCGCTGCGGCAGTTCAACACCTCGCACCCGCCGATCGCCTCGGCACCGTCACCCGACGGTACGACGGTCTACGCAAGCCTCGGACGTGACCTGATCACCGGGCCGTCCAATGCCGTCGAGGTCATCGACACCGCCACGAACCGGGTACGGGCCAGCATCGCCATCAATGCCCCCAGCGCCCTGACGGTGAGTCCAGACGGAACGAAACTCTTCGTTCTATCGACCGAGAACAACACGATCGTCACGATCAGTGCCGCCACCAACCGTGTGCTCAGTCGCGTC
Source organism: Cryobacterium aureum (assembly GCF_002954245.1). GTDB lineage: Bacteria > Actinomycetota > Actinomycetes > Actinomycetales > Microbacteriaceae > Cryobacterium > Cryobacterium aureum. Next base: position 71,344 of record NZ_PPTG01000048.1, read on the forward strand.
CCGGTCGGGCGCACTCCGACGAGCCTCGCGGTCACGCCCGACGGCAGCAAGGTGGGCATCACCAATTACGACGACAACACGGTGTCGGTGCTGCGGGTGTTCTAACTCGGCGGTCGGTGGCTGCCCGTAGTCTGAATACCGACGAAAGGTGATTCATGGCAGCTGTGCAGTTGGGTCAGTACGCGCCCGCCGAGAAAATTCTGGTGCATGTCAGCGACACCCATTTTCTCGGCGACGGCGCGGCACTCTACGGAGCCGTCAACACCGATCAGGCCGTGCATCGTGCCTTCGCGCAGTTACACCGCTCAGGTATTCGCCCCGATGCCCTCATCCTCACCGGTGACGTGGCCGATCGGGGCGAAGCGGATGCCTACCGCCGCATTCGCGGCATCGTCGAGGCCGCCGCTGCCGAGTGGGGGGCGGCGATCGTCTGGGTGATGGGAAACCACGATCAGCGCGAAACGTTTCGTACCGAGCTTCTCGGCGAGACTTCATCGGGCGGCGTCCGAGAGTCGGTTGATCAGGCCCCCGTCGATCAGGTGCTGGATCTCGATGGCCTGCGCATCATCGCCCTCGACACGAGCGTTCCGGGCTATCACCACGGCGAGATCACCGATGCCCAGCTGGACTGGCTGCGCACGGTTCTTTCCACACCGTCCCCGCGCGGGTCGATTCTGGCGCTGCACCACCCGCCGATACCCACCCCGCTGCCGTTGATGAGCGTGCTCGAGCTGCACGACCAGCCGCGACTGGCCGCCGTTCTGGCCGGCAGTGATGTGCGGGCCATTCTCGGCGGTCACCTGCACTATTCCACCCAGGGTCTGTTCGCCGGCATCCCCGTGTCGGTCGCGGCCGCCACCTGCTACACGATGGATCTGAGCGCACCCGAACGCGAACTCACCGGAGTGAACGGCGGCCAGACGCTCAATCTGGTGCACGTGTATGCCGACCAGATCACCCATTCTCAGCTGCCGATCGGGGAGTTCGCCACCGTCACGCAGTTTCCCGCCGCCTACGTCGATCAGCTGGCTGAGCTCACCCCAGAGGGCCGGCGGGAAGCCTTCTCGCGCCAGCAGTGAAGAGTGCGATGAGGGACAGCGATCGAATGGAACCTTCACCGGTGCCGCTGAAAAACGACATCAACGAGTTTCTGCGCTACCTCAGCGCCGAGCGCGGCTACTCGGCGCACACGGTGCGGGCCTACCGCACCGATCTGAACCAACTGGCCGGGTTTGCCGGTGACCGGGGCGCTACGGCATCCGCTGATCTGAGTCTCGAACTGCTGCGGGAATGGCTGTGGGTGGCGACGCAGGCCGGCCTGGCCCGGGCCACACTGGCTCGTCGGTCGGCCTCGGCGCGTAGTTTCACCGCGTGGGTGGCGCGCGGCCACGACGACAGCACCGACCCGGCGGCCCGCCTGCGCTCGCCGAAGCCGGGACGCACCCTGCCGCGGGTCATCACCCACACCCAGATGACCGACCTGCTCGATCTGCTCGCGGCGCGCGCCAGTGGGGGAGAGGCCCTCGCACTGCGCGATCTCGCGATCGTCGAGCTGCTCTACGCCTCGGCGCTGCGCGTCTCCGAGCTCGTGGGCCTCTCTCCCGCCGACGTTGACCTCGACCGCCTGACCGTGCGGGTCACGGGTAAGGGCGCGAAGGAACGCGTGGTTCCGTTCGGGGTGCCGGCGCAGCGCGCGCTTCTCGAGTATCTGCGCCGGGCCCGACCGGCACTCCTCGCCGAAGCGGCGACGCCAGGCAATACCGCAGCGCCGCTAAACACCGCGGTACCACTCAATACAGCAGCGGCACCAAATGCCGCCGCGTTGTTCCTGGGCCGAAAAGGCCAACGCCTCGGCGTGCGCGGGGTCTACCGCCTCGTGGCCGTCCTGCTCGACGCAATCGGCGGCACCGGTCCGGCCGGACCGCACGCCCTGCGCCACACGGCCGCCACCCATCTGCTTGACGGCGGAGCCGACCTGCGCGCCGTGCAGGAACTCCTCGGACACGTCAGCCTCGGCACCACCCAGATCTACACCCACGTGTCGGCGGAACGTCTCAAAGCCAGCTACGGACTGGCCCACCCCCGCGCCTGAGCGCCCAACCGGCTAGCAGACCGACACACCAGCCGCCCTGCGTTCAGAACGACGTGCTCGCTCAGGTGGACGGCAGCAACACTGCCCGGTGAGTCAGCCCCAGGTATAAAAGAGGTGACACGTACCGGCCGTGTAGGCGCACTCCCCAGTGCAGACACTCTGAGGCACAATGGCCGCCCGACGACACCGTTCCGATTACCTGCCCGGCGCGCACCCGGTCGCCCTCCGCGACAAGAGTGACCACAGGCTCCACCGTCGAGATCAGATCGCCGGGCTGGCTGATGGAGAGCACCGCACGATCGACCACCCGGCCCGCGAACGAAACCACACCGTCGTGCGGTGCCAGCACGGCCTCGTCCGCGTGCGCCAGCAGGTCTATTCCGCGATGGCCAGCACTATACAGGGTTTGCGGAGCGTTGAAAATTTGCACCACCTGCGGCTGCGCGACCGGCCAGCGCCAGTCATCCGCTTCGCCCGCTGTTGCGCTAGCTGCTGTGCTCGCGGAGGCGACGATGGCCGGTGTGGCCGGTGTGGCCGGTGTGGCCGGTGTGGCCGGTGTGGCCGGTGTGGCCGGTGTGGCGCTTGACGGCGGCCCCGCACTGAACACGATGACCATAGTAACGAGACCGGATGCCGCCAGCGCGCATAGATTCTGCATGCCCCCACCCTGCAGCCCCAACCTTGGTCACCGACGGATCTCGGTCGCATCGGTGTACATCTCCACCGTGCCGGTCCTGTGGAGGAGCCGGTCTGTCGGCACGGCCTACGGCACGGTCGCCCGAGCACTCCCGGCGGTGATACGCTATCCCCAGCAGCGCTTTGTGCGCTGACTACGCGTGCCCATTTGGCCGCCATGTCCAATCGGTCCCGTCTCACGAGTAACCAGCGTGAACAGGGCGGACGTGTGCCGGGCACCAGGAGTGATGATCGACCGATCATCGCACAAACCGAATGGTGTGCACTTTCGAGGGCACATCAGAACAGGAGTACGGCACATGGCCGTCGTAACCATCCGCCAGCTGCTCGACAGCGGCGTGCACTTCGGGCACCAGACCCGCCGTTGGAACCCGAAGATGAAGCGTTTCATCTTCACGGAGCGTTCCGGCATCTACATCATCGACCTGCAGCAGTCGCTCGGGTTCGTTGACAAGGCCTATGACTTCGTCAAGGAGACGGTTGCCCACGGCGGCACCATCCTCTTCGTTGGCACCAAGAAGCAGGCCCAGGAATCCATTTCAGAGCAGGCACAGCGCGTAGGCCAGCCCTACGTCAACCAGCGCTGGCTCGGTGGACTGCTCACCAACTTCCAGACCGTTTCCAAGCGTCTGGCCCGCATGAAAGAACTCGAAGAGCTCGACTTCGAAGACACCGCCAAAAGTGGTTTCACGAAGAAGGAAATGCTCATCAAGAAGCGCGAGCTGGTCAAGCTGCACAAGAGCCTCGGCGGAATCCGCAACCTCACGAAGACCCCGTCTGCGCTGTGGGTTGTTGACACCAACAAGGAGCACCTCGCCATTGACGAGGCTCGTAAGCTCGGCATCCCGGTCATCGCCATCCTCGACACCAACTGCGACCCCGACGACGTGCAGTACCCGATCCCGGGCAACGACGACGCCATCCGCTCCGTTGGCCTGCTGACCCGCATCATCGCGGACGCCGCAGCCGAGGGCCTGATCCAGCGTCACGCCAAGCCGGAGGCCGAAGTCGAGCCCCTCGCCGCCTGGGAAGCTGAATTGCTCCAGGCCTCTGAGACCGAGACCACCCCCGCACAGTCCTCCGCCGAGACCGAGAAGGTTGCCGACGCTACCGTCCCAGCCGACGAGGCCGTCGTTGCAGAGCCCACCATCGCCGACGCTGTCGCCGACACCGAGGTTGCCGCCGTACTGGCCGCAGTCTCCGATGACGCGACCGTCGCTGCCGACGAGACCAAGTAAGGAACCCGGTATGGCAAACTTCACACTCGAAAACGTCAAGGCTCTCCGCGAGAACCTCGGCACCGGAATGGTCGACACCAAGAACGCCCTCGTTGAAGCTGACGGCGACATGGACAAGGCCATCGAGATCCTGCGTCTCAAGGGTGCCAAGGGCAACGCCAAGCGCGCTGACCGTTCCACCTCTGAGGGACTCGTCGCTGCCAAGGAAATCGGCACCACCGCCTACATGATCGAACTCGCCTGCGAGACCGACTTCGTCGCCAAGGGTGACAAGTTCGTCGTTCTGGCCGACAAGGTTCTCGACGCGATCGCCGCTGCCGGCGCGACCACTGTCGAGGCCGGACTGGCAGCATCCGCTGGAACCCAGACCGTGGCCGAGCTCATCGACGGCGAAGCCGCCATCATCGGCGAGAAGTTCGAACTTCGCCGTGTTGCCGCCGTCACCGGCGAATCGTTCTCGATCTACCTGCACAAGACCAGCAAGGACCTGCCCCCGCAGGTCGGCGTTGTTCTCGGCTTCTCCGGCACCGACGTGGAGACCGCTCGCAGCGTGGCCCAGCACATCTCGTTCGCCAACCCCGAGTACCTCGCGGCGAGCGACGTTCCGGCTGACCTCGTGGAAACCGAGCGCAAGATCGTTACCGAGATCTCGAAGAACGAGGGCAAGCCGGAAGCGGCACTGCCCAAGATCGTTGAGGGACGCGTCAAGGCCTACCTCAAGCAGGTCGCCCTGCTCGAACAGGACTACGCCAAGGACAACAAGGTGTCCGTCGCGAAGGTTCTGGACGATGCAAAACTGACCGTGTCGGGCTTCGCCCGGTTCAAGGTCGGCGCCTAACAAAAAATGTCGGAGGTCGGATTGCGAGAGCGATCCGGCCTCCGTTTTTGTGTGTGCCCCACTGGGGTATGCGCGTGCACTTGGTAGTTTGGTAACACCCCCTCTCGGAAGGCCCCGCACGACATGACTGACTCGGCCAGCTCACCCACGACCCACACCAGCCCGACCGCGGTCGTCAAGAAACGACGGGTGCTCCTTAAACTCTCCGGTGAGGCCTTCGGTGGCGGCGCCGTCGGCGTCAATCCGGATGTCGTCAGCTCACTGGCCCGCGAAATCGCCGAGGGCGCCAAGCAGGTCGAAGTGGCCATCGTCGTCGGTGGCGGAAACTTCTTTCGCGGCGCAGAGCTCTCCCAGCGCGGCATGGACCGCGGACGCGCCGACTACATGGGGATGCTCGGCACCGTCATGAACGCCCTGGCCCTGCAGGACTTTCTCGAACAGGCCGGCGCCGAAACCCGCGTACAGTCCGCCATCTCGATGACCCAGGTAGCCGAGCAGTACATCCCGCGGCGCGCCGAACGCCACTTGGAAAAGGGGCGCGTCGTCATCTTCGGTGCCGGCGCCGGACTGCCCTACTTCTCCACCGACACCGTCGCCGCTCAGCGCGCCCTCGAAATAGACGCCGATGTGGTGCTCGTGGCCAAGAACGGCGTGGACGGCGTCTATTCCGACGACCCCCGGACCAATCCCGACGCCCAGAAGATTCACCACATCACCTACCTGGAAGCCTTGCAGCGCGGCCTCAAGGTCGTCGACTCCACCGCCTTCAGCCTGTGCATGGACAACCACATGCCCATGCAGGTCTTCGGCATGGCGCCGGAGGGCAACGTGACCGCAGCCATCCTCGGCACCGATCTGGGCACTCGCGTCTCCAACTAGAATTGTTCCACCACCAATAAAGGAGTCACCGTGATCGCGGATGTTCTTTCCGACGCCACTGCGCGCATGAATCGGGCCCTCGAGGCCGCCAAAGATGACTTTGGCACCGTGCGCACCGGGCGAGCCAACCCGCAAATGTTCGCGAAAATTCTGGTGAGCTACTACGGCACCCTGACGCCGCTGGAACAGCTCGCGTCGTTGCAGAACCAGGAAGCGCGCACCATGCTGATCGGCCCGTACGACAAGGCGGCCCTGCGCGACATCGAGATCGCTATTCGCGATACCCCGAACCTGGGCGCCAACGTCGGCAACGACGGCACCACCATTCGGGCTACCCTCCCCGAACTCACCACGGAACGCCGCAAGGAATTCGTGAAGATCGTCAAGGCCAAGGCAGAGGATGCCCGCATCTCGGTGCGCAACATTCGCCGCAAGGCCAAGGACGAGCTCGATGCCCTCAAGAGCGAGGTCGGCGACGACGAGGTCAGTCGCGCCGAGAAAGAGCTCGAGCTGATCACCAAGAGCCACGTGGACGGCATCGACGACGCCTTCAAGCGCAAGGAAGCCGAACTCCTCGAGATCTAGGAGGTCCAGATGACCGAGAAACCGGAGAATGACCAGTCGCACAAACGCGGTCACGGTGTCAGTCGTGCCGAGTTTCGGGCGCAGGTGAAAACGACGCGTGCTGATTTCGAACGCCAGGTGCAGACCACCAAGGCCGATTTTGAACGCCAAGTGCAGGCCACTCGGGCTCAACTCGACCAGGCGAACGAGCGCATCGAAGCGCGCACCGGGCGCAACCTGATTCTGGCCATCCTGATCGGACTGGTGCTCGGCGGCTCCATGCTGGTTAGTCTCATCATCATCAAGCAGCTCTTCATGATCTTCGCGGTCGTGATCGTCGCTTTCTGTGCCTTCGAACTGGCCCAGGCCCTGCGGCACGCCGGGCGCAATGTTCCCCGCATCCCCGTGATCATCTCGGCGATCGCCATCGTTCCAGCCGCGTTCTACGGCGGGGCAACCGGCCAATGGCTCGTCATGCTCGGCGGCATCGTGCTGATCGGCCTGTGGCGTCTGGCCCTGCTGGTCATTCCGTCGCACCGTGCCTCGGCGCGATCCATCCTCGGTGACGTAGGCGGCGGCATCCTGATTCAGGTCTACGTGGTCTTTCTCGCGAGTTTCGCCGTGCTGCTCGTGGCCCAGGACCACGGACAGTGGTGGACGCTAGCTTTTCTGATTTTGGTCATCTCTGCCGATACGGGAGCCTACGTGAGCGGCCTCAACTTCGGCAAGCACCCGATGGCGCCGTCGATCAGCCCCAAGAAGACCTGGGAAGGCTTCATCGGGGCCGGCTTGATCTGCATGATCGCCGGTGTGTTGCTGTCGATCTTCATGCTTCAGCAGCCGTGGTGGTTCGGACTGGTTTTCGGAGCCGTCATTTTGCTCACCGCCACCTTTGGCGATCTGGCCGAATCACTGATCAAGCGCGACCTCGGCATCAAGGACATGAGCTCGTGGCTGCCAGGGCACGGCGGTTTTCTGGACCGGCTCGACTCGATCCTGCCGTCGGCCGCTGCCGCCTACGCGCTGTACCTGCTCTTTGCATGAGCCGGGCCAATTCATCCCCCACCAAGTTCGTACGAGACAATGAGGCTATGAGCACCATATTTCCCCGAGTGGGCAAGAAGTCTCTCGGCTACAACGTCACCCAGGTCGATGCGTTCCTGGCGGCGGCCCGCCGTGCGTACGACCAGCCTGAGCACGGCGATGACCTCGACGCCGATACCGGTGTCGTAGAGTCCGTCGACGAGATTGCCGCCGGTACCGAGACCGAGACCACGACTGACAACACGCTGCCGCCGACCACGCACGACGAGACGGGCGCCGCCGACGGAACCGAAGGCATCCACGCGATTGTCGCAGAGAAGGCCGAGGCGGAAGCGACCCGCACCAGTGCAACGCTGACGGCCGAGGGCATCCGTCACACCGCCTTCGCCATGCACAAGGGCGGATACTCGCCCGAACACGTCGACGCGGCGCTGGAACGGCTCGAAGACGCCTTCGCAGCTCGGGAACGCGATCAGGCGACCCGCGACCGGGGCGAGCAGGCCTGGATGGCCGACGCCGAGGGCACCGCCGACGTGATCGTGGCCCGGCTCAGCCGCACCCCCGGGCACCGTTTCACGCGCACGAGCGTGCTCGCGGTCGGCTATAAACGAGTGGATGTCGACCGGCTCGCCAACAAATTGGTGAAGTATTTCCAGGACGGTCGTGAGCTCACCGTCGATGAGGTTCGATCGGCCGTTTTTCGCCCTGAACGGGGCGGATACCGGGAAGCGCAGGTGGACCTCGTGCTGGACAGCGTCGTCGACGTCATGCTCGCGGTCCGCTGATTTGGCCTCCGTTACTTGGTTGTTACCTAATTTGTCAGCTAAGGTCGAGTACTAATGGGTAGGCATCTGCAAGTTATCGACACTGTTCCGGTCGCGGCCCGGCCGAACGTTCGTCGAACCCGACGCCGGGTGAGGCCCGCGCACTTCATGTTCGGCTTCACCGCAGCGTGTGCTTTTGTGCTCGTCACCGTGGTCGACCCATACTCCGGCGCGACAGCGTCACCCTACTTTCAAATCGCCGGAAGCACGGCTGACGATGGGCCAGCCCAGGCCGTTCTCGTCGCCGGCAGCTACGCCAACACAATCACCCGCGACGGCTATGCCGTCACCGAGAAGCCCAAACCGGTGCCCGTTGTTGTCGCGGTCGAAAAGAAGACGCAGAGTTTCACCGCTCCGTCGGCCGCAGTACCCGATCCTGGCTCGGCCCAGGCCTACGCCTACGACGCCGTCGCCGCTCGCGGCTGGGGCGAAGACCAGTACAACTGCCTCGTCTCGCTTTGGCAGAAGGAATCCGGCTGGCGCGTCAACGCCCAGAACGGTTCGAGCGGAGCCTATGGAATTCCTCAGGCACTCCCCGGCTCCAAAATGGCCACGGCGGGCGACGACTGGGCCACGAATGCCGGAACCCAGATCGAATGGGGCCTGAGCTACATCACCGGCCGCTACGGTACGCCGTGCGGAGCCTGGGCGAAGTCGGAGGCTTCAGGCTGGTACTGAGGGCACGGTCCTGAGAGGCCTGCTGGTGTTCGGCACCACCTGTGCACTTTAGACTGGCATCATGGCGCGCAGCAATCGACCCCGAGGCCGCAAAGGCCAGCAGCCAGCCGATGACGACGAAGCCGTTGACCTGAACCACCTACTCGCGGGGTGGCGTCGCAGTGAGGTACGGCGAGATGGCCTCTGGCATGTGCAGCCGGTGCCCGCCAAGCAGGCGGTCAAAACCTACCTGTGTCCCGGGTGCACCCAGGGCATCGTTCCCGGTACAGCGCATATCGTCACCTGGCGCGGCGATGGGGTACTCGGCGACGACGCCGACCTCTCCAACCGGCGGCATTGGCACACCCACTGTTGGAAAATTAAGTGACCGGCGACAGTTCAGGAGAACCCGTGACAGTGCCGGTTGACATTCGCGGTGGCATCGAACTGCCGGCCACCATCGAACACATCGAGCTACAGACCAGCGACGGACTCACCCTGGTGGGCGAACTGGCGACCCCGGTGAGTCGTGCGCCGGTGGCGACACTCGTGACGCTGCATCCGCTGCCCACCGCCGGTGGCTTCATGGACTCGCACATTCTGCGGAAGGCTGCCAACCGGCTGCCTGCTCTGGCCGATCTGGCCGTACTGCGGTTCAACACCCGCGGCACCTCATCGCCGCGCGGTACCAGCGAGGGTGATTTCGGCCATGGCCTCACCGAACGAGCCGATGTCGCCGCTGCGATGGCTTTCGTCGCCGAACGCCACCTTCCGAGCCCGTGGCTGGTCGGCTGGTCGTTCGGCACCGAACTCGCCCTCAAATACGGTCTCGAGCATCCCATCCGCGGGGCCATCCTGCTGTCCCCGCCGCTGCACCGCACGACCAATGAGGAGCTGGCGGCCTGGGCCGGCAACGAACGCCAACTGGTCGCGTTGATCCCGGAGTTCGACGACTACCTCCGACCGGATGCCGCCCGCCTGCGGTTCGCCTGCGTGCCCGGCATGCGTCTGATCGCCGTCGAGGGTGGCAAGCACCTCTGGGTGGGGGAGAACCTGACCCGCCGGGTGCTCTCCGAGATCGTCGACACAGTCAACCCCGGTGCACTCCCGTTGCCGACCGAGTGGACGGCGCCCCGAGCCGACCTGTCCTGAGCTCAGCGTCGGGCGTCAGAGTTCGTTCTGGCGGGGGATGACGACCTGTTTAACGATCAGGATGATTGAAGCTGCGACCGGGATGGCGATTAGGGCGCCGAGGATACCGAGCAGGTTGCCCCCGGCCAAAGCAGCGATCACGACCACGGCGCCCGGGATCGACACGGCCCGGTTCATGATCTTCGGACTGAGCACGTACGCTTCTACCTGCATATAAATGAGGTAATAAATCGCTGCGGTCAGGGCTGTCTGTGGCGAGCTGCCGATTTCGGGGATCAGGCAGGTCAGCACAATGATGACCGAACCCGAAATGGTACCGACGAGCGGAATCAGCGACAGCAGGAAGGCGATGAATGCGAGCAGAGCCGGAAACGGAGCTCCGATGATCGAGAGAAAGATGAAGCTCAGTACGCCATTGACCGAGGCCAGTGCGGCCTGCCCGACGATGTAGCGACCGACGGCCGTAGTGATCTGCTCACTGATATCGGTGAAGCGCTCCCGCTTGGACGCGGGAACCAGCTGATAGGTGGCGCGCTTCATGCTGTTCAGTGAGGCCGTGAAGTAGAGGGTGAGAATGAGGATGATGAGGCCGCCGAAAAGGCCGTTGACAATGGCGAGTCCAGACTGAACGACCGTCGTCGTGATGTTGGTGAGGTTGCCGCCGAGAAAATCGGTGATCGTTGTCGTGATTTCGTCGATGTTGAGACCGGGGAACTGTTTTTTCAGATCGTCCAGAAGGGTCGAGGTGTTCACCCCCCGCACCAGCTCCGGAACGAGCTTGGACAACTTGGAGACCTGGCCGACGATAATCGGAACGATCGCAAAGATGACGCCGGTCAGAACACCGAGTACCGCAGCGACCACGGTTAAAATGGCCGCCCACCGTGGAAACTTTTTCTTCTCCAGCCAGGACACGGCCGGGTCGAGGCCGAGCGCGATGAACAGCGCGGCCCCGACGTAGATGATGATCGTCTGCAGGGTGATCACCGAGGTGATGATCAGAAGACCCAGACCAACGCCCAGTGTCCCAACGAGTCCGAACCGGAAGGCATTCTGAATATTCAATTGGAGACTCCAGGAGTAGGGAATTACTCGGCTGCGACCCGTTCTGCCTGGGTCAAAACACTGCGCAGGCTTTCAAAATAACCCGCAACGGCATCGCGCTCAATTCTAATCTGCGACAGGCGATCTTCGGCGTCGGCAACGAGGGTGCGTGAGCGTGTCGTGGCGTCGGTGACGAGAGCGGTTGCCGTGGTGTGGGCGTCGCTGAGAACGCGCGCGGCGCTCTCTTCGGCCAACTCCTTGTTGACCTTGGCCTCTTCGCGAGCGCCCGCATCGAGCTGGTCGTTGAGAGTGCGCAGCTCGATGGTGCGTTCCGTCGTCTCGGTGAGCTGTCGGGCGGCATCCACCTGGAACTTCTGCGTCTGCGCCACGGCCTCTTGGTGCCGGGCGAGGTGCTCCTGCTCCGCCTCGTCTCGGCGGGCCTTCAGCTCCACGTCGAAGTCGGCTCGTGACTGGTCGATCTCCCGGGCCAGGCGGCTGGCCTCGTGCTCGCCCTTCTTGCGCGTGGCGGTCAGCTGGTTCTCCAGATCGATGCGGGCCTGCTCGGCTTCGGCCTCGGCGTCGATGCGGGCCTGCTGGTTCTCGCGGGCCAGGTCGGCGGCGGCCTGTTCAACCTCGGCGGCCAGGGCGGCGCGGCCCTGTTCGATTTCGCGGGCCAGGCCGGCACGTTTGCGATCGAGCTCGCGAGCCAGGTCGGTCTGGGCCTGCTCGCGTTCGACCTCGGTCACCGCGTGTGCCTGTTCGATCTCGCGGGCCAGGTCAATGCGGCCCTGTTCGATTTCGGCGGCCAGCAGGGTGCGTGCCTGGTCTGCTTCGTGGGCGCCGGCCAGGCGGGCTTGCTCGGACTCCCTGGCCAAATCGACCCGGGCCTGCTCGGTCTCGGCGGCCAGATCGACGCGCGCCTGTTCGCTTTCGCGCTGCAGGTCAGCCCGCTGCTGGTCGAGTTCCAAGGCCACTTCAGCGCGGGTGAGTTCGGTCTCGTTCGTCAGACCGGCCGCGATTTCACGGGCTTCGGTGGCTTCGCGCTGGGCGACCACGCGTACTTCTGCTGCTTCACGATCGGCTTCAGAGCGGATGGCCGCCACCTCGCGCTTGACCGTGGCGCGCGCTTCCGCAGCCTCGGTGGCGACGGCACCCCGAATCAGCGAAGCATCGCGAACCGCATCCTGAACGACCTGGGCCTGGTCGTCCTGGGCGCGGGCGCGCACGTCATCCGCTTCGACCCTGACGTCATCGAGCACCCGACGCGCCTTGACGGCGGCATCAGACAGGGTACGTTCGGCCTGTTCAATTGCATTCTGACGGAGCAGCTGAACGTCGTCGTTGGTCGCTGAGCGCAGCTTTTCGGCGTCGATATCGGCCTGGGCGATGACGCGGGTGGACTGCTCTTCGGCGACGCGAAGGGTGTTCTCCAATTTAGTTCCGAGGCCGGAGAACGTGGGGCTGCCAACCTCTTCGATCTCGGCGTTGAGATCGTCGATGCGCGCCGCGAGCCGTTTGACCTCGCGGCCGGCCTCAGCATTCTGGGTGTTGGCTTGAATCAGTTCGCGACGCAGCGACTGGATAGCCTTGGCCACCTCGTCCTTGTCGTAGCCGCGAAATACCTGGGTGAAATCAGCTTCGTCGTCAGACACTTTTACTCCTTACAGATGGGGCCCCGGCCCTCGATGGATCATGCATGACGGGGAACACGCCTAATTTTAGTGTGTTCGCGTCGGCGCGAGTACCCGCTGGCGGCTGGCGGGGCCTCGGCTGCTATTAGGCACCTTTCAGGTGAACGCAGTAACGTAGAAAGCCTTGTCTGAGGAGCTTCAGGCAGGTGAGTCAGCCAGAGTGACTGAACAGTACCGACCAGCACCACATGCTGAAGGGTGATACGTGCGTTTTGTTCTTGCCATTGCGGCCTTCGTTCTTGCCGCCGTGATGATCGTTCTCGGCATCGCACAGCGCACGGTCTTGCTCGAGCCCGCTTTCACGTCCCTGAGCGCGACCGTCACCGGCACGGGGAAGTACACCGTGATCGACCCGAGCGCCCTCGCGGCCTCCTCGGGCAGCCAGACCATCAACGTGCGCGGAGACGGTCCCATCTTCGTCGCGTACGGGCGCTCAGAAGACGTAGCGGCCTGGATCGGCGACGACGCCTTTGCCACCGTCGGCCTGAGCGAGAAAACCGGTGAGCTCACCTCCACTGTCACTGCGGCGGTCACGCGCGACGATTCTGAGGGGGCTACGGGCGATAGCGCAGGGCCGGATGCTGCCACGGATGCTGCCACGGATGCGGGCGCCGCGATCATGAATCCGGCCGGTTCTGACCTGTGGCTCGACGAATACTCCGGCACGAACTCCGTGACGACCACGCTGACCTTGCCGGAGGGCATCTCGGTGCTCGTCGCGTCGGACGGGATCGAACCAGCGCCGGCCGGCATCCGCTTGTCGTGGGCGTCCGACAATTCCACGCCGTGGGCGGGCCCGCTGCTTGCTGGCGGTGCCTTGCTGCTGTTAGCCGGCCTGGTCCTGTACCTCCTGGCCCTGCTGCATCTGCGCCGTTCCCGTCGTCCGCGCCGCAACGTTCCGCGCGGTCCGCGCATGCCCAGGTTGCCGCGCGCGCCGCGCCCGAAGGCGATCAAGGCCAGTCAGATCACGTCACGGCGGGCAATCGCCCGCCGAGTCGCCATCCTTCCGATGATCGTGGTTTCCGGTCTCGCGTTGAGCGGCTGTTCGGCCGATCTGTGGCCCGATTTCAGCGCGACCAACACCGCCACGGCGACCCCGACGCCGACGCCCCAGTCCACGGATTCCGTCGAAGCTGCCGCCGAGCTGCCACCGCCAGCTGTGACCGTCTCCCAGCTGGAGACCATCATGAGTGAGATCTCACTGCTCACGGCGGATGCCGACGCGAACCTGAATATCGAGACCCTCGCAACCCGATTCACCGGCCCGGCCCTGGAACAACGACTGGCCAACTACAAGATTCGCGCCGTCGACCCGGCCGTGGCCCCGCTCGTTGCCCTGGCGGGGGCGCCGCTCACGTTCACCCTGCCGCAGCAGACGAATTCCTGGCCACGGGTGGTCATGACCGTCATTCAGGATGAAAACGATCCCAGCATTCCAACGATGGCGGTCATTCTCAAGCAGGAATCGCCGCGCACGAACTATCAAGTGGACTACCTGTTCGCGCTGGAGCAGTCGGCGCACGTTCCCAAGGTAGCTCCGGCCATCGTCGGTGCTCCGGCCATCGCCCCCGACAACAAGCTGCTGTTGCTTCCGCCGGATGAATTGGCCGCCGCCTACGCCGACATCCTGGTGCAGGGCGAAGCCAGCCCCTCCTTCGGGCTGTTCGAGAGCGAGGGCGATAATTTCCGGGTTCAGGTCGCCGATTTGAACGCGGCCAAGATCGCCGCCCTGCCGTCGACCGCTTCGATCGAGTTCGCGGCCGCCGCTGGCAGCGACGAGGCCGTCGCCCTCGCGACCAATGACTCGGGCAGCATCGTGGCGGTCAGCATGACCGAGACCGAAACGGTCAAGCCGGTGGATGCCGGCGCCACGGTGGGTCCGGCGGCCGATGCCCTCGCCACGAAGGCGCTTTCTGGCATCACCACCACGGCCAAGGGCTTCTCGAACACATATCGCGACCAGCTGCTGTTCTATGTACCGACGGCCGGTTCGAGCGACAAAATCGTGCTTCTGGGCTTTGCCCAGGGCCTCATCACATCGGCGGAGCTTCCATGACGAATATGCCCCCTTCCGGATCGAACCTACGCGGAGCGGTCGACCTCTCCTCGCTCGTGAACCGTGCCCCGGCGGGTACGCCCCCGGAGGTCGCGAACGGCGCCCCGGCGACCGGCGCACCCGTGGGGGGAGCCCCCGCGTCGTCCGGCCCCGTCATGGTTCCGAGTCTCGTCATCGATGGCACGGACGCCAACTTCGGTGAGCTGCTCGAGCTCTCCTCCCGCGTTCCCGTGGTCGTCGGGCTATGGGCATCCCGGAGCGAACCTTCGACCCAGCTCATGGCGGTGCTCGAGAAGCTCATCACCGGCCTCGCCGGCCGGTTCGTGCTGGCCCGCGTCGACATCGACGCGAACCCGCAGCTCGCACAGGCATTCCAGGCCCAGTCGGTGCCAACGGTCGCCGCCGTCATCAGCGGTCAGCCGGTACAGCTGTTCAACGGCCCGCTCGGCGAGGAACAGATCGCCGAACTCCTCGTTCGGGTGCTCGAGCTAGCCGCCCAGCAGGGCGTGACCGGCACGGCCGAGGCCGCCGCCGCGAGCGCCGACACCGAGCCGGCCGCTGTCGCCGACGTGCCCCTGCCGCCGCACCACCAGGAGGCGTACACCGCTATCGAGGCCGGCGACTACGCCACCGCCCAGAGTGAATATCGCACGGCGCTGGCGCAGAACCCGAACGACACCATGGCCGTGGCTGGCCTGGCCCAAGTCAGTCTGCTGGCCCGACTACAGGGCAAGACCATAGACCAGATTCGGAACGGTGCGGCATCCACTCCCGACGATCTTGACGCCCAGCTGCTGGTCGCCGACCTCGATCTGTCGGGCGGCCACATTGAGGACGCCTTCGATCGTCTGTTGAGTCTCTTTCCGGCGCAGCCCGCACCGGGGCGCAATACCATCCGCGAGCGCATCCTCGAGCTGTTCGAGGTCGTCGGCCAGGACGATCCCCGGGTCCCCCCGACACGATCGCGTCTGACCGCCCTGCTCTACTGATTTGCCAGGTCGCGAGAGCGTAAAAGTGCCCGTTTGACCAGGTCAAACGGGCACTTTTTTTTGGTCTTTTCGGAAGTGTGACTAGCGGCGCAGGCGCAACCACAGTCCAGCCAGCGGCGGCAGGGTCAGGGTCGCGGAGGCTGGACGACCGGCCCAGGGCTCGTTGGACGCCTCGACACTGCCTTGATTTCCCACACCGGAGCCGCCGAAGTCGCCGGCATCCGTATTAAGGATCTCTTCCCACTGCCCGGCGAACGGCAGGCCCACTCGGTAGTCGGTGTGCGGCTGCCCGGCGAAGTTGAAGAAACAGGCGACGGGAACGCCGTGGTTGTCCCAGCGCAGGAACGACACCACGTTCTGGCTCGCTGCACCGCCGTCGAGGAGCTCGAAACCGCCTGGGTCGTTGTCGCGGCTCCACAGGCTCGCGTTGTCGCGGTAGACCCGGTTGAGCTGGCCGACCAAGTTGAACAGGCCGCGGTGCGCCGGCTGGTCGAGCATCCACCAGTCCAGGCCGCGCTCCTCGCTCCACTCCGAGCGCTGCCCGAACTCGCTGCCCATGAAGAGAAGCTGCTTACCGGGGTGCGCCCACATGAAGGACAGGTACGCGCGCACGTTGGCCAGCTGCTGCCAGGAATCACCGGGCATCTTCGACACCAAGGCGCCCTTGCCGTGCACGACCTCGTCGTGGCTGATCGGCAGCAGAAAGTTCTCGCTGAAGGCGTAGATGAACGAGAACGTGATGTCGTTGTGGTGGTACGACCGGTACATCGGGTCGACCTGCATGTACTCGAGGGAGTCGTGCATCCAGCCCATGTTCCACTTGAAACCGAAACCGAGGCCGCCACCGCTGGTCGGCGCCGTCACCCCGCCCCAGTTAGTGGATTCCTCGGCGATCATGATGGTGCCCGGATTACGCTTGTACGCCGTCGCGGTGATCTCCTGCAGCAGGCTGATCGCCGCGAGGTTCTCGTTGCCGCCGTACTGGTTCGGCTCCCACTGGCCGTCTTCGCGTGAATAGTCGAGGTAGAGCATGGAGGCGACGGCGTCGACGCGCAGGGCGTCGATGTGAAATTCTTCGAGCCAGTACAGCGCGTTGGCGACGAGGAAGTTGCGCACCTGCATCTGACCGAAGTCGAAGATGTAAGTGCCCCAATCCAGTTGTTCGCCGCGACGCGGGTCGGGGTGCTCGTACAGGGCCTGGCCGTCGAAACGGGCCAGGGCGAAATCGTCCTTGGGAAAGTGGCCGGGCACCCAGTCCATGATCACGCCGATACCGGCCTGGTGCAGCCGGTCGATCAGGTAGCGCAGGTCGTCGGGGGAGCCGAACCGGCTGGTCGGCGCGTAGTAGCCGCTGACCTGGTAACCCCAGGAACCGCCAAACGGATGCTCAGCCAGGGGCATGAATTCCACGTGGGTGAAACTCAGCTCCTGCAGGTAGCCGACGAGCTCATCGGCCAGGTCGCGGTAGCCGAGACCAGGGCGCCAGGAGCCGACGTGCATCTCGTAGACGCTCATCGCTTGATTATGCGGATCGTTGGCTTTGCGGTTGGCGAGCCACGCGGCATCCGCCCACTCGTAGTGGGACTCCGTGACGACCGACGCGGTCTGCGGCGGTACCTCAGCGAGCCGGGCCATCGGGTCGGCCTTCTCGACCCAGGCACCGGACTGCGCGAGAAGCTGGAACTTGTAGTTGGTGCCGAGTTCGAGGCCCGGAATGAACAGCTCCCAGACGCCGGTACTACCCATGTTGCGCATGGCATGGGTGAGCCCGTTCCAGCCGTTGAAGTCACCGATCACGCGTGCGGCGCGAGCGTGCGGTGCCCACACGGCAAACGACGTGCCGGCCGAGGACGCCGTGACACCTTGGTGCTGGCGATGGTGGGCGCCCAAGACGTCCCAGAGACGCTCGTGGCGGCCTTCACCGATCAGATGCAGGTCCAGCTCGACCAGGGTCGGGATGAACCGGTACGGGTCATCGCAGATCCAGGCGGAGGCGTTCTCGTAGCGGGCCTCGATCGTGTAGTCGCTGAGTCCGAGGGTGCTTTCGCCCTGCCAGACGCCGTGCGCGAGGTGCGCCAGCTCCACGTGGGTGCCATTGGCGAGAATGGCGAATACCTCGGTCGCGAGCGGTCGCAGGGCGCGAATGATGACGAGCGGGTCGGACACACCGGCCTGGTGAGCAAGGTGCTGCCCCAAAATCTCGTGGGGGTTGTAGTAGCTGCCGGCGGCGACGGCCTCCAGGATGTGGGTGTCGATCGCAGCCGGCTCGGTTGGGGCGACGTGCTTTTTCACGGATGGTGCTTTCGCAGACGGTGCTTTCGCAGACGGTGTCCTCGGGGACTGAGCCTTCTTCGCGTCGATTTTCTTTCCCTGACCCTTCTTATCCGTGGACGTGTGCTTTTTCTTGTGCTTTTTCTTGTGTTTCTTCTTGTCGTCGCTCATGCGCGGCCCCGGCCAGGATCGTGGGGAGTGACGTGCAAAATATGTACCGGTTCGGTGAACGCATCGAGCCGCACGAAGTTGTCGGCCGACCAGGTCCAGGTGGCACCCGAGACGAGGTCATGCACGTCGAAGGTGTCGCCGCGGGCAATGCCGAACCGGGTCACGTCGAGGTGCACCACGGTCTGGCGCACCGAGTGCGGGTCGACGTTGGCGACGATGAGGAGGGCATCCGCCTGGCCGGTGCCGGTGAAGGCGGCTTCGAGGTACTTGCTGTAGACGAGGATCGAATCGTCGTCGCTGGAGTGGATGTCGAGGTTGCGCAGCTGGCCGAGCGCTGGGTGCTCGGATCGGATGCGGTTTAGCAGGGTGAGGTACGGCGCCAGGGACTTGCCGAGCTCCTCGGCCATGCTCCAGTCGCGGGGCCGGTACTCGTACTTCTCGTTGTCGATGCTCTCTTCAGCACCTGGTCGGGCGACGTTCTCAAACAGGTCGAAACCGGCGTAGACACCCCAGCTGGGCGCCGCCGTGGCGGCGAGTGCCGCCCGAATCTTGAAGGCGGCCGGCCCGCCGAACTGCAGGTATTCGGTGAGAATGTCGGGGGTGTTCACGAATAGGTTCGGGCGCAAAAAGTCGGGGGTGTCGGTGGCGAGACCGTCGAAGAACTCCTCGAGCTCGATCTTCGAGTTGCGCCAGGTGAAGTAGGTGTACGACTGCTGGAAGCCGACCTTGCCGAGCGCCTGCATGAGGGCCGGTCGGGTGAACGCTTCGGCTAGAAACACCACGTCGGGGTCGGCCTGGTTGACCTCGGCGAGCAGCCACTCCCAGAAGTCGAGCGGTTTGGTGTGCGGGTTATCCACCCGAAAGATGCGCACGCCCAGGCTGATCCAGTAACGCAGCAGGCGCAGCGCCTCAGCGCGGATACCGGCCGGATCGTTGTCGAAATTGATCGGGTAGATGTCCTGGTATTTTTTCGGCGGGTTCTCGGCGTAGGCGATGGTGCCGTCGGGCAACGTCGTGAACCACTCCGGGTGCTCCGTGACCCAGGGATGGTCGGGGGAGGCCTGCAGTGCAAAGTCGAGGGCGACCTCGATGCCGAGGGAGGCGGCCTTCTTCAGGAAGAACGTGAAGTCGGCCACGGTGCCGAGGTCGGGGTGGATGGCGTCGTGGCCGCCATCTTTCGAGCCGATAGCCCAGGGAGAGCCGGGATCGCCGGGAGCGACCTCGAGCGAATTGTTGGGCCCCTTACGGAAGGCCTGCCCGATCGGGTGAATCGGCGGCAGGTAGAGCACGTCGAAGCCCATGGCGGCCACAGCGGGCAGTCGCTTGGCTGCGGTGCGGAACGTTCCGCTCTTCCAACTGCCGTCGGCGCGCCGCACAGCGCCCTCTGACCGTGGAAAGAACTCGTACCAGGAGCCGACCCCGGACCTGGTCCGTTCGACGATGATCGTGCGCTCGGCCGAGAGCGAGGCCAGCCCGGCGAGGGGGTGGGCGGCGATGACCTGCCGCAGCGCGGCATCCGCTACCGCGAGAAAACGCTCGGGGGCAGACTTTTCCCGGTCGGCGAGGGTCTTCGCGGCCGCCTGGAACAGACGGCGGGCGGCGAGGGGAAGGGCTTTGTCAACGCCGGCCTGGGTGAGAAGTGCGCCGCCGATGGTGAACATGAGCTCCACGTCGATACCGGCCGGTATCTTGATCGTCGCGTTGTGCTCCCAGGTGGCGAAGTCGTCGGCGTAGGCCCGCATCCGATAGGTCCAGTGGCCAGCGACACCGAGCTGTGCTTCAACACCGTAGCGGTCGGTGCCGTCGGACACGAGTACCATCGGATGCCGTGTCGTCGAGCCGTCCGGTGCCGTGAGCTGCAGGTCCACCCCGATGAGGTCATGCCCCTCGCGAAAAGCCGTCGCTCCGAACGGTACCACCTCGCCCACGAAGGCGCGGGCCGGCCAGACGTTATCGTTCAGCTGGGGAGACAGGTCGAGAACGGGGATTCGACCAACGGATGCGGCCCCGTGGCTTTCCGCACTGGCGCCAGCAGACACGCTTGCGGGGGCGCTGCTCGATGCTGTCGGCAGGATCGTTTTTTTTGCTGCTGTCTTGGCCACACCACGACCGTAGCGTGAAAGAGTGGCTATGGCTTCCGCCGTCTGCCCGGCAGGCCGACCGGGCAGCGAATTCGGCCGTTACGTGTTGGACACGTGACACCCCTAAGGTTGACCTCGTGAAGGCCATCCGTAAATTTACCGTCCGTGCCGTTCTCCCCGAGCCGCTCGCGGCCCTGGAGGAGCTTGCCGGCAATCTCCGCTGGTCGTGGCATGAGCCCACGCGGCAACTATTCGAGCACATTGCCCCCGAGCTCTGGCGCGAGATCGGCACCGACCCGGTCGCGCTGCTCGGTGCCGTCGACCCGCGTCGCCTCGACGAGCTCGCGCAGGATTACGACTACGTCGCCGAGGTCAACGCCACCCGTGACGGGCTCCGCGACTATCTCGAGCAGCCACGCTGGTACCAGGGGCTCGAGGGCGAGAAGCCGGCTGCGATCGCCTATTTCTCACCGGAGTTCGGCATCGCCGCCGCCCTTCCGCAGTACTCAGGGGGCCTCGGCATTCTCGCAGGTGACCACCTGAAGAGCGCTTCTGACCTTGGCCTGCCGCTGGTCGGCGTCGGCCTGTTCTATCGCGCCGGCTACTTCAGTCAGGCCATCTCTCCCGACGGCTGGCAGATGGAAAGCTACCCGCTGCTCGACCCCGACGGACTTCCGCTTGCCGTGCTGCGCCGGGCCGACGGCTCCGCCGTTCAGGTGTCACTCGCGCTGCCCGACGATCGCACCTTGCATGCCCGGGTCTGGCAGGCCAAGGTGGGCCGGGTGCGCCTGCTGCTGCTCGACGCCGACATTCCCGAAAACGCCGACGACCTGCGCCTGGTTACCGACCGCCTGTACGGCGGCGGCGGCGAACACCGCCTGCTGCAGGAATTGCTGCTGGGCATCGGTGGTGCTCGCGCCGTGAAGCTGTGGAGCTCGCTGCACGGGCTGCCGGAGCCCGAGGTGTTCCACACCAACGAGGGTCACGCCGGGTTTCTCGGCCTCGAGCGCATCTCCAGCCTGATCGGCGAGGGCCTGAGCTTTCAGGAAGCCCTGCAGGTGGCCAGGGCCGGAACCGTCTTCACTACCCACACCCCGGTTGCCGCCGGTATCGACCGGTTCGAGCGGTCGCTCGTGCGCCGCTACTTCGGCACTGACCTGCTGCCAGGCGTCGACGTGGAGGACCTGCTTGCACTCGGCGCGGAAAGCTACGCCGGCGGCTCCAACGACGTGTTCAACATGGCCATCATGGGCCTGCGTCTTGGCCAGCACGCCAACGGTGTCTCGACACTGCACGGCGAGGTTAGCCGTCGCATGTTCAACGGCCTGTGGCCTGGCTTTGATTCGGCGGATGTTCCGATCACATCGATCACGAATGGTGTGCACGCGCAGAGTTGGACCGACCCGGCGTTGAAGAGCCTCGCCCAGACCAAGCTCGGCACGAGCGACACCTCGACGGCTAACTGGGCCTCCGGAGATGTCTCCGACCAGGACCTGTGGTCGGTGCGCGGGCAGATGCGCCTGCAATTCGTCGAGGATGCCCGCCGCCGCTTGGTGAACGCCTGGCGCGACCAGAATCCGGGCGGAATCCCCCCGGCCTGGATCGGTGGGGTCTTCGACCCGAACGTGCTGACCATCGGGTTCGCCCGCCGCGTTCCCACGTACAAGCGGCTCACCCTGATGCTCCACGACCCTGAACGTTTGCGTGCACTGCTGCTGCACCCGGAACATCCGATTCAGATCGTCATCGCCGGCAAATCGCACCCCGCCGACGAAGAGGGCAAACGCCTGATCCAGAAGATCGTGCAGTTCGCGGCCGACCCGGCCCTGCGCACGCGCATCGCTTTTTTGCCCGACTACAACATTGCAATGGCTCAGCTGATGTATCCGGGGACGGATGTCTGGCTCAACAATCCGCTCCGCCCGCTGGAGGCCTGCGGCACGAGCGGCATGAAGGCGGCCCTCAATGGTGCCCTGAACCTGTCGATCCTCGACGGCTGGTGGCCCGAATACTACGACGGCAAGAACGGCTGGGCGATTCCGTCGGCCGATTCGGCTGGCGACTCCGCCGAGCGCGACCGGCTCGAAGCTGAAGCGCTCTACGACCTGATCGAACACCAGGTCGCCCCGACGTTCTACGAACGAAACGCCGATGACGTGCCCGAACGGTGGGTCTCGAATATTCGGCACACTCTCTCCACCCTCTCGCCCGCACTGTCCGCCGACCGCATGGTGAGCGAGTACGTGCAGCGGCTGTATCGCCCGGCCGGACACTACGAAGGGCTGATGTCGGCCGACAACTACCGTGCGGCCCGCGAACTGGCCACGTGGAAGGGCCGGATCGTCTCGGCCTGGCCGCAGGTCGCGGTGACCCACGTGGAATCGGGCGGTGTCTCGTCGGTGCCCGAGGTGGGCGACGACCTGCACCTGCGCGCACATGTGCAACTGGGCGGACTGGCAGCCGAGGACGTGACCGTCGAGGTCGTCTACGGCAAGAGTCTCGGTACCGATGAACTGCGCGATGTGGCTATCCAGGCGCTCGAACCGGCGCCGCTGAAAGAAGCGCCGGCCGGCGGAGCCACCCTGTTCACCGGAACGGTCGAACTCGACCGCGCCGGAGCATTCGGCTACACCGTGCGGGTCGTTCCGCGGAACGACCTCCTGATCAGCCCCGCCGAAATGGGTCTGGTCGCCATCGCGAACTGACCAGACGCGGCCCCTCCATTGGAGGGCGCCGCCGTCAGACGCGCGGCGTACGGCGTGGCACTGCGGTTGGCAGCACCCTCGCGCCGTGCGCCCGCATCAGCTGCATCGACGCACCGGACACGAACAGGGCAGTGCCGGGCGCGTGCTCGATTACCGAGTCGCGCAGGTCGTCGTGACTGGAATCCCAGAGCAGCGTGTAGGCATCCACTCCCTCGTGCGCCGGCAGGGTGACCGTCTCGTCCTGCTCGCGGGCGTTCACCACGAGCAAAATGCGGTTGAACGCTTCGTGTTCGGGGGTGGACGCCGCCATGTATTGCAGGGTGCGCTCGGCCGGCGAGTTCCAGGCGTCGCCGGTAAGCGCCTCACCGGCGATGTTGTACCAGTCCAGCTGGCTGGCGCTCGGCGTGGCCTCGCCGAAGCGACCGAAGTGCACCGGGCGCAGGGCCGGGTTCTCACGGCGCAGCTGCAACAGACGGCGGGTGACCCGGTGCAGGTCCTGCTGCCAGTCGTCGAAGTCCCAGTTGAGCCAGGTCAGCTCGCTGTCCTGACAGTAGGCGTTGTTGTTGCCGCGCTGGCTGCGCCCGAACTCGTCGCCGGCCGTGAGCATGGGAATGCCGGCCGAGAGCAGCAGGGTACCGAGCAGGTTGCGCATGGACTTGCGTCTGGTGGCAAGAATGGCCACGTCGCGGGTGGGACCCTCGACGCCGTGGTTGTAGGAGGTGTTGTTGTCGGTTCCGTCACGGTTCGACTCGCCATTGCCGAGGTTGTGCTTGGTGTCGTAGGCGGTGAGGTCGGCGAGGGTGAATCCGTCGTGGGCGGTGATGAAGTTAAGGGAGGCGAGCGGGCCGCGAGCTTCGGAGAAGGTGTTCGATGACCCGGCGACGCGGGTCGCGAAGCGTCCGATGCCGCTGCCGGCCGAGCCGGTCAGGCGCAGGCTCTTCATATCGGAGAGCCAGAAGTCGCGCATCCGGTCGCGGTAGCGGTCGTTCCACTCGGTCCAGCCGGGCGGAAAATTACCGGTCTGCCAGCCGCCCTGCCCGACGTCCCACGGTTCGGCGATGAGTTTCACGCCCGCCAGTTCCGGGTCGTCTCGAATCTCGGTCAGCAGCGGATGCTGCGGGTCGTAGACCACGCCGGCGTCCCGGCCGAGCGTGGCGGCCAGGTCGAAGCGGAACCCGTCGATCTGCACCTCGTTGGCCCAGTACCGCAGCGAATCGAGCACGAGGCGCCTGGGTACGTCGTGGCTGAAGTTGACCGTGTTGCCGCAACCGGTGACGTCGATGTACGCACCGGAGTCGTCCTGACGGTAGTAGGCGGCGTTGTCGATGCCACGCAGGCTCGTGACCGGGCCGTTGCGACCCTCCTCGGCGGTGTGGTTATAGACAACGTCGAGGATCACCTCGAGGCCAGCCTCATGCAGCAGCTTGACCATGCCCTTGAATTCGCGCAGCACGGCGGCCGGCCCGGCGGACTGGGCCGCCTGGGTGGCGTAGTCGGCGTGCGGCGAAAAGAAGTTGAGGGTGTTGTAACCCCAGTAGTTGATCAGGCCCTGTTTGATCAGGCGCTGCTCCGACACGAACGCCTGCACCGGCAGCAGCTCGATGGCCGTAACGCCGAGGTCTTTCAGGTAGGCGATGGTCGATTCATGGGCCAGACCGGCGTAGGTTCCGCGCAGGGCGGCCGGCACCAGCGGGTTGAGCCGGCTGACGCCGCGCACGTGCGCCTCGTAGACCACGGTGTGATCGAGGGCGATTGCCGGTTTTGCAGCCCCGTTCCAGTCGAAATAGTCATCGACCACCGAGGACTGCCAGAGCCCGGCTCCGACCCGCACCAGTCCGCGAGAATACGGCTCGATCAGGATTTTCTCCGGGTGGAACGAGTTCTTCGGGCTGGCCGGACCGGAGACGCGGATGCCGTAGCGGCGCCCGGGTGACAGCGTGCGCGATTTGCCGGACCAGACGCCGTGCAGGTCCTGGGTCATCGGTACGCTCTTGACGATCCAGTTCGGGTCGGTGTCGTCGAACAGGCACAGGTCCATGGCGTCGGCGTGTTCGGCCCAGACGCGTAGTTCACCGCCGGCGCTGGTCAATCGCACACCGAGGTTGCGCAGGGGGTCGGTGGAACTCATGGATTCAACAGTAAATCAGTGTGGGGGAGCATGACGACCACCGGCATCCGCTCAACTGTAAAATAACGGGCATGGTTGTCTATTTGGACCATGCGGCGACCACGCCCATGCTCCCTTCCGCTATTGCCGCCTATGCCGAAGCGATGGGCGTCGTCGGTAACCCCGCTTCGGTGCACAGCCAGGGTCAGAATGCCAAGCGGATGCTCGAAGAGTCGCGCGAAATCGTGGCCGCGAGCCTCCACTCTGACCCGATCGAGGTGGTCTTCACCGGCAGCGGAACCGAGGCCATCAACCTCGGGATCAAGGGGCTGTACTGGGCGCGCGCGCCGCGCCGGCGCATCCTGGTGCCCGGCGGCGAACACCATGCCACCCTCGACACGGTGGAATGGCTCGCCCGGCATGACGGTGCCGTGATCGAGTGGATTCCGCTCGACGACCAGGGCCGCATCGACCTCGCCGCTCTCGAAGCCGCCATCGCCAGGGACCCGATCGATGTTGCGCTGGTCAGCGTGATCATGGCCAACAATGAAGTGGGCACGATCGAGCCTGTGGCTGAAGTGGCGGCGCTCGCCGCGGTGCATGGCATTCCGGTGCACGTCGACGCCGTCGCCGCCTACGGCTATATTCCGGTGGATTTTCGCGCTTTGGCCGCTGTTGGCGTTTCGGCGCTGAGCGTGTCGGCGCACAAGATCGGCGGACCGGTCGGTATTGGGGCTCTGGTGCTCGGACGCGCTACCACGGTCGAACCCCTCATTCACGGTGGCGGGCAGCAGCGCAAGGTGCGCAGCGGCACGCAGGATGTCGCGGCGGCAGTCTCGTTCGCGGTAGCGGCATCCGCTCTGGCGGTTGAACAGCTCTCTAGTGAACAGCAGGCGGTTGCCGGTGGCGGTGAAGCCGCGCGTCTGGCCGCGCTGCGCGACCGGGTGATTGCCGGTGTGGCGGGGGTCGCTCCCAGTGCCGTACTCAACGGCGACCCGACCAACCGGCTGCCCGGAAACGCGCACTTCAGCTTTCCCGGCTGCGAGGGTGACTCGCTGTTGTTCCTGCTCGATGCCGCCGGGGTGTCGGTGTCGACCGGGTCCGCCTGCCAGGCCGGGGTGCCCGAACCCTCGCACGTGCTGCGGGCTATGGGGCGCAGCGAGCTCGAATCCCGCGGCGCATTGCGCATCACTCTCGGCCACACGTCGACCGATGCCGACGTCGACGCGCTGCTCGCCGCACTGCCTGCCGCGCACGCCCAGGCGCTCGCCGCCGGCATGGCCGATCGGGTGCCCGGGCACTGACGTTGGCTCAAACGGGCACTCCGCGTACACTCGTTGGGTGAAGGTTTTAGCAGCAATGAGTGGCGGTGTTGATTCCGCCGTGGCAGCCGCGCGCGCGGTCGAAGCAGGGCACGAGGTGGTCGGTGTGCATCTCGCACTGAGCCGTATGCCGGGCACGCTGCGCACCGGCAGCCGCGGCTGCTGCACCGTCGAAGATTCGATGGATGCTCAGCGTGCCGCCAACATCATGGGCATTCCGTACTACGTCTGGGACTTCTCCGAACGGTTCAAGCTCGACGTCGTCGACGACTTCATCGCCGAATATGCTGCCGGCCGCACGCCGAACCCGTGCATGCGCTGCAACGAAAAGATCAAGTTCGCCGCCCTGCTCGAAAAGGCCATGGCCCTCGGCTTCGACGCTGTCTGCACCGGCCACTACGCGAGCATTCTGACGGATGCCGATGGCAACAAACAACTGCACCGCGCGGCCGCCTGGGCCAAGGACCAGTCCTACGTGCTCGGCGTGCTGACGGCCGACCAGATCAACCACTCCATGTTTCCGCTCGGTGCTACGCCGACCAAGGCCGAGGTGCGGAAGGAAGCGGCCGAACGCGGCTTCTCGGTGGCGAACAAGCCCGACTCTTACGACATCTGCTTCATCCCCGACGGGGATACCAAGGGCTGGCTCGGCGAACGCGTCGCCCCGAAGGCCGGCGATATTCTCGACCGGGAGGGCAATACGCTCGGCCAGCACGACGGTGCCGTCGCATTCACGGTCGGCCAGCGCAAGGGCCTCTCCATCGGCACCCCGGCCGCCGACGGCAAACCGCGCTTTGTGCTCGAGGTGCGCCCGATCACCAATACGGTCATCGTCGGCCCCAAGGAGGCGCTCGCCATCAGGGAGATCGCTGGCAACACGTACACCTGGGCCGGGCTCGCCCCCGAGCACCCCGAGACCGAATTCGCCTGCCACGTGCAGATTCGCGCCCACGCCGATCCGGTTCCGGCCGTCGCGCAGGTCGTGTCGACCACCGGTGTGACCGGCATCGAGGGATCTGTCGAACTGCGCATCATTCCCAACGAGCCGCTCGCGGGTGTCGCCCCCGGGCAGACCGCCGTCGTCTACGTCGGCACCCGGGTACTCGGCCAGTGCACCATCGACCGCACGGTCAGCGCCGTTCCTGTTTCGATTACAACTGCAAGCACCGCTTCGGTCAGCCCCGTCCCGGTCAATGCCTGAGTCCGTCGCCGACACCACCCCAGACGCGCTCGCCGCCGCAGCCGCCGAGGCGGCCGACATCACCACCCGCGTACTCGCCGCCCGTGACGCCTACTACGAGCAGGACACGGTCGTCATTTCCGACGCCGAATATGACCTGCTGGTGCAGCGCCTCGCCGAACTCGAACGGCTCTACCCCGAACTGCAGAGCCAGGACAGCCCCACCCAGACCGTCGGCGGCCGCGCCGAGGTCACCCTGTTCGATCCGGTCACCCACGCCGAACGGATGCTCAGTCTCGACAACGTGTTCTCCATCGACGAGTTCGACGCCTGGGCCCGCAAAGCCGCAGAGAATTCGGGCCGTGCGGTGCACTACCTGTGCGAGCTCAAGATCGACGGCCTCGCCATCAACCTGCGGTAT
Organism: Cryobacterium aureum; assembly: GCF_002954245.1. Lineage (GTDB taxonomy): Bacteria > Actinomycetota > Actinomycetes > Actinomycetales > Microbacteriaceae > Cryobacterium > Cryobacterium aureum. The sequence goes on from NZ_PPTG01000048.1 coordinate 99,366, forward strand.
GCCGATGGCGTGCTCGTCTCTGCCGCCACCCGAGGCGATGGGGTCGTCGGCGAAGACGTCACCGAGAACATCGACCTCGTCCCCGGTATCCCATCTCATCTGGCCGGCACCGGGCATCCGTCGTTGATGGAGGTGCGCGGTGAGGTGTTCTTTCCCACCGCGGCGTTCGACGAGCTGAACGCGGCGCAGTCCGCGGCCGGCGAGCGGGTATTCGCGAACGCTCGCAACGCGGCGGCCGGGTCGTTGCGCCAGAAGGCCGCCGGTAAGAACCCCGACCAGCTGCGCCTCATGAAGGCCCGGCTGAATCGTCTGCGCATGCTCGTGCACGGCATCGGCGCCTGGGAGAACCCGCCGGTCCGGGCCCAGTCCGAAGTCTACGGCCTGCTCGAGAGCTGGGGTCTGCCGACCAGCAGCTACTTCAAAGTGGTCGAGTCGGTCGCTGAGGCCGCCGAGTTCATCGAGTACTACGGAGCCCACCGCGGCAGCGTGGTGCACGAACTTGACGGCATCGTGATCAAGATCGACGAGCTCGCCCTGCACACCGAGCTCGGCGCCACCAACCGGGCACCGCGCTGGGCTATCGCTTACAAGTACCCGCCGGAACAGGTCAACACGAAACTCCTCGACATCGTCGTCAGTGTCGGCCGCACCGGCCGGGCCACCCCTTTCGCCGTGATGGAGAAGGTGCTCGTGGCCGGCAGCGAGGTGCGTCAGGCCACCCTGCACAACCAGGAGGTGGTCAAGGCTAAGGGCGTGCTGATCGGTGACACGATCGTGCTGCGCAAGGCCGGCGACGTCATTCCCGAGGTGCTCGGCCCGGTCGTCGAACTGCGCGACGGGACCGAACGCGAATTCGTCATGCCGGTGAACTGCCCGGAATGCGGTACTCCGCTCGCCCCGGCGAAGGAGGGCGATATCGACCTGCGCTGCCCGAACGCGCGCAGCTGCCCGGCCCAGGTGCGCGGGCGGGTGGAGCACATCGGCAGTCGCGGCGGTCTCGACATCGAGGTGCTCGGCGAGGTCGCGGCCTCCGCGCTCACCCAGCCGACCGTGCCGACCGAGCCGCCGCTGCCGACCGAGGCAGGCCTGTTCGACCTCGAATTGGCCGACCTGCTGCCGATCCAGGTGATCGTGCGCGACGCTGAAACGGGATTGCCCAAGGAAGACGACGACGGCACGGCCAGGCAGCGGATGCCGTTCCAGCGCAATCCCACCGCCGCCGAGAAGAAACAAGGCCTCACAGGCGCGCAGCCCTCGTCGAGCGCCCTCAAACTGCTGGCCGAGATTGAGAAGGCCAAGACCAAGCCGCTGTGGCGCATCCTGGTTTCGCTCAACATTCGTCATGTCGGCCCGGTCGCCGCGCGTGCGCTGGCCAACCATTTCGGCTCACTCGACGGCATCCGCTCGGCATCTCGCGAGGAACTTGCCGAGGTCGACGGGGTCGGCGGCATCATTGCCGACGCTGTGCTCGCCTGGTTCCTGGTCGACTGGCACGTCGATATCGTTACGCAGTGGGCCGCGGCCGGCGTGCAGTTCGCCACGCCGGGCCACCCAGGTCCTGGCGCGGCCGAAGCAGCCGGGGGAGTGCTCGCCGGGCTAACCGTCGTGGCCACCGGCTCGCTCGAGGGCTTCACCCGGGAGGGTGCCCAGGAGGCGATCATCGCCGCCGGCGGCAAGAGCGCGTCGAGCGTGTCGAAGAACACCGACTTCGTCGCTGCCGGGCCGGGCGCAGGATCCAAGCTGGGCAAGGCCGAAACCCTCGGTATCCGAATTCTCGACGCCGACGAGTTTCGAACCCTGCTCACCGAGGGACCGGCCGGGTTGGCGCTTGCGCCCGAATCACCCTCCGCCGCAGAGACCGACTGACCTACTCACTGACCGACTGGGTTCAGGCCTTCGTCAATTCCTGGCGGTGACTAGAGTTCGCCTTTGTGGACGAACTCTAGGTCACCGCCGCACTGGTCGAATTCGCACGGTAAACGCGGCGAAATCGTTCGACGTTGGCCTACTCAGGCTTGAGGATGACCTTGGTCCAACCATTGGTGCGGTCGTTGAAGTTCTGGTAAGCGTCCGCGGCTTTGCTGAGCGGGACCTCGTGGGAAACGATCCATGACGGCTTGGCCTTGCCCACAGCAATCAGGTCGCGCAATTGCCGATTGTATTTCTTCACTGGGCATTGGCCGCTGCCCATGCTCTGGCCCTTGAGCCACTGCAGGCCGTAGTCAATGGCAAGCTTGCCCTGCTTGGCATTCTCGTCGAAGCCGCCAGGATCGGCCGGCAAAAAGACCCCGACAACACCGATTCCTCCAGTGATGCGCACAGACTGAATCAGCCGATTCAGAGTCATGGCGGGGTCCTCGGTGCCCTGCGGATCGTGGGCCTGATAACCGACGCATTCACAACCCCGGTCTGCGCCAATACCCTTGGTCTGGTCCAATACGAACTGAACCGGATCCGTCTTTGAGTCATCAACGGCGATTGCACCGATCTGCTCAGCGAGGGCCAGCCGGTCTGGGCGTCGGTCCACAACCCAGACTTTACTCGCACCCTTGATCGTCGCAGACAGGGCGGCCATCAGCCCGACCGGACCCGCACCGTAAACCACTACTGTGTCACCGGGCATGACGCCGGCCATCACGGTCGCGTGATATCCGGTCGGGAAGATGTCCGACAGCATCACGTAATCGTTTTGCTTTTCTATCGCGTCTTCACCCAAGCGCAGGCAGTTGTTGTCACCGTAGGGCACACGCAGCATTTGGGCCTGCCCACCGGGATACGGACCCATGCCAGCAAAGCCGTAGGCGGCGCCCGCGCCGACCGGGTCCGGTTGAGTAGTCATGCAATAGTTGGTAAATCCGCGCTCGCAATTCTTACAGAAGCCGCAGGAGATATTGAACGGCAGCACGACCCGATCGCCGACCTTGACGGCGTCGACGCCGTTACCGACCTCGATGACCTCGCCCATGTTCTCGTGACCAAACGTGCGTCCAACTTCGAAATCGGTGCGTCCCTCGTACATGTGCAAATCTGAACCGCAAATATTTGTCGCTGTAATGCGTACCAGAACGTCGGTGGGGCGTTCGATCTTGGCGTCCGGAACGTCCTCAACACTGACCGAGTTAGGGCCTTTATAAACGACTGCCTTCATTTCTCTTCACTCCCTGATTTTCATGACCGTGAAGACGGAAGTTCCGTCTCCACTGACGGAGATGCACTGAGTATGAATGTCCGGACAGCTGCGGGCTGCGCGAAAAGTGTGTATACCTCAGGTCTATCACGATCGCATTTGACCTGCCAGTGTCCCTCTTGAACGGGTCGGGCCGCAGTGCGTTGGCTGGATCGTGCTCGTCACGAAAAAGCAGAAGACCTCACAAAATATCGAGCGGTTGCTTGCTGCGGGGCGCCGGAAATGCCTTATCCAGCGACAGACAATCCTCGGCGTCGAGGACCACCGCACCCGCGCCCACATTCTCTTGCAGGTGTTCGAGGGACGAGGCCTTGGGGATCGCGATGACGCCCGGTTGCCTGATGACCCAGGCCAGCGCGATCTGGGCACCAGTCACTCCGTGCCGCTCTCCGATTTCGGCCAGTAGCGGATGCTTCAGCAGGGTTGAACCCTGACCGAGTGGCGAATACGCCATGAGCGGCATCCTCAGGCGTTGTTGCCAAGGTAGGAGGTCAAACTCGATGCCCCGACTGCCGAGGTTGTACAGCACTTGATTGGTGGCACATCCGTCTGGTGCTCGCCTCAGATCATCCCGGTCGAAATTCGATACCCCCCAGCTCCGAATCTTGCCAGCCGCACGAAGGTTTTCGAACCCGTCGACGGTCTCGGATAGTGGAAAACTGCCGGACCAATGCAGCAAATAGACATCGAGCCGATCGGTGCCGAGCCGGCGCAGACTGCGCTCGCATGCAGCCACAACGCCGCTGCGGCTCGCGTTATGCGGGTAAACCTTGCTGACCAGCACGACCTCATCGCGGTGACCTCGGACGGCCTCGCCGACCAGTTCTTCCGAGGCGCCATCGCCATACATTTCGGCGGTGTCGATCACGGTCAGGCCCGCGTCGATCCCCGCCCGAAGGGCCGACACCTCGCTCTTTCGCTTCGCGGCGTCTTCACCGAGATGCCAGGTTCCCTGGCCAATGACGGGCACCCTGACGCCGTCAAAAAAATCAGTCTCGCGCATGCGCTGTCCTTTCATAATGTGCATTCGAGACGGTCTGACTTACCGTTCCTCGATACTCAGCACGATTTTGCCCAGGTGGGAGTTGGCGGCCATGAGATCCTGCGCTTGTTGAACTTCGGTCCAGGGCAGAATCCGATCGATCGATGGGCGTAATGCTTCGAAAGAGGGGTCGACCTCGGACAGCAGCGCACCGACGATGGCGGCTTTTTCGGTAGCGTCACGGGTACGAAAGGTGACCCCAATGATGCTCAATCGTTTAAAGGCCAGCGCTTCCAGATCCAGAACACCGTGGGCACCGCCGAGGCGCCCCACACCGACCAAGCGCCCCAAGAGTGCGGCGCAGCGAATATTGTCCGCAAGATACGGGCCACCAACATGGTCAACGATGACGTCGACCCCGCGGCCATCCGTCAGTTCCAAAACCCGATCAGCGAAACCGGCCTCGCCGACCTCGACCACGTGATCGGCACCCTGCGAACGGAGCAGGTCAGTTGCCCGGTCCGTGCGAACGGTAGCAATAACCGCTCCAGCGCCCAGGTATTTCGCCAGCTGTACGCACTGAAGCCCCACCGACGAGGCAGCGGCATGAATCAGCACGGTTTCGCCGGGCCTGAGGCCGCCCGCAGTGCGGAGCGCGTTGTGCTCGGTCATCAACCCGAGGATGGCAGCGGCACCCTCCGCGTAGGACCACGCATGCGGAATCGGTACGACCAGCGCAGCGTCAACAACGACTTCCTCGCTCAAACCACCACTGACGATGGCCATGACGCGGTCCCCGACCCGCACGCCCGTCACCTCGCGCCCGACCGTTACGACGTCGCCCGCAGCATCCAGCCCCACAATGACCGGTGCGAGGCCCGAGCTGACCGGTGCGAGGCCCGAGCTGACCGGTGCGAGGCCCGAGCTGACCGGCTGGTGGGTTCCCGCGCGCTGGGCAAGGTCGGCCCGGTTCACCGACGCAGTCCGCACACGGATCTTCACCTGACGCGGGCCCGGTTCAGGGCTCGGGAGATCGCGCATCGAAAGCACGGAACCGCTCGGGTTCTGCTCAATAACAATTGCCTTCATATCTGCAGTGTGCTCCTACACGGTCCCTTCCCGTGGGATTTATGGCTCCGCGCAGACTTCTCTTTCGTCGTCAAATGGTTTGAACATAGCCTGCCCCCCTTGAAGTGCTGTAGCTGCCGGTGTAGACCGAGTTGCAGACCGATGCGATATTGCCCTTTACGAAGGAGTGTCATGCTCAGCAAATGCCGTCAGCGACTCTACGCCGAACTCGTTCGTCGATCATGAGCCTGCTCCGTGGGCTCCTCGGCGGTGCAGCAGCCGGTGCGGCAGGTACCACCGCCCTCAACGCCGTGAGCTACCTGGAGATGGCGGTCAAAGGCAGACCCGCTAGCACAACGCCGCAGGACACCGTCGAGAAATTCGCCCACGTCGCCCAGCTCACAATCGCCGGATCCGATGAGGTCAGGAAAAATCGGATCGCCGGCATCGGGCCATTGACCGGTCTGATCGTGGGCGTGGGTGTTGGGGCACTCCTCGGACTCTCCCGCTCTGCCGGTTGGCGACCCGGCCCGGTGGTGAGCGGCATGGCGGCCACGGTCGGCGCGTTAATCGGCGGCAACGTGCCGATGACGGTACTGAAAGTGACCGACCCCCGAACCTGGACCGCCAAGGACTGGGCAAGCGATATCGCTCCGCACCTGGCTTACGGACTTGTTGTCGCCGCCACCCTGTGGGGCTTGGGGCGGCACGGGTCGCCGCGCTGATCGGGTCGCCGCGCTGATCGGGTCGCCGCGCTGATCGGGCCGTCCTGCTAGTCCGGGGGCAACTGCGACGGTCGCCCCGCGAACTTGGCACGACCGCGCCCGCTTGCGACGCTGCGGCTTCAGACGAGGGAAGGGTGGTCGGCGGCTGGCGAATAGGATTGGAGTATCCACCCCAATGCGTATCGGAGCACCATGTCTGAAATCACGGCCGAGCAGGTTGCCCATTTGGCATACCTAGCCCGGATCGACCTCAGCCCCCTCGAGATCACCAGCCTCACCCATGACCTCGGCCAGATCGTCGACTCGATCGCCAAAGTGTCTGAGGTTGCTACAGCCGATACTCCGGCCACGAGCCACCCGATGCCGTTGACCAACGTGTTCCGCGAAGACGTCGTCGTGCCCTCGCTCACGGTCGAGCAGGCCCTGTCCGGTGCGCCCGACCGCGCCGGTGACAAATTCCGCGTGCCCGCCATCCTGGACGAGGAGTAAGCATGACCTATCTCACCAAACTCTCCGCCGCTGCATTGAGTGAACTGTTGGTCAGCAAGCAGGTCAGCGCCGTCGAAGCGACCCGCGCCCACCTCGACCACATCACAGCCGTCGACACCGACCTGCATGCTTTCCTGCACGTCGCCGGCGACGCCGCCCTGGCGACTGCCGCCGAGATCGATGCCCGCCGCGCTGCGGGAGAACCGCTGAACGCGCTCGCTGGTGTTCCGATCGCGATTAAAGACGTGCTGGCCACCCGGGACATGCCCACCACCGCCGGGTCGAAAATTCTCGAGGGCTGGGTTCCGCCGTATGACGCGACCGTCGTTGCGCGCCTGCGCGCGGCCGGCCTGGTGCCGCTCGGCAAGACCAACATGGATGAATTCGCCATGGGCTCCTCCACCGAGCACTCCGCGTACGGGATTACCCGTAATCCCTGGGATCGCGACCGCATCCCCGGCGGGTCCGGTGGCGGCTCGGCTGCGGCCGTCGCCTCCTTTCAGGCTCCGTTGGCCCTCGGCAGCGACACCGGCGGATCCATTCGCCAGCCCGCCGCCGTCACCGGCTCGGTCGGCGTCAAGCCAACCTACGGCGGAGTCTCCCGCTACGGTGCGATCGCCCTCGCCTCAAGCCTCGACCAAGTCGGCCCGGTCTCCCGCACGGTGTATGACGCTGCCCTGCTGCACGATGTCATCGGCGGTCACGACCCGCTCGACTCCACGTCGTTGACCGAGAGCTGGCCGTCGATGGCCGCGGCCGCTCGCGACGGGCTGAAGGACGGTGCCCTCAAGGGCGTGCGCGTCGGCGTCATCAAGGAACTCTCTGGCGACGGATTCCAGGCCGGAGTCACCCAGCGCTTCACCGAGACGCTCGCCATGCTCGTCGCCGCCGGCGCCGAGATCACCGAGGTGTCCGCCCCGAACTTCGAGTACGCCGTCGCGGCTTACTACCTCATTCTGCCGGCCGAAGCCTCGAGCAACCTGGCCCGCTTCGACTCGGTGCGCTTCGGCATCCGGGTCAACCCGGACAGCGGCTCGCTCACGAGCGAGCACGTCATGAGTGCCACTCGTGAGGCCGGATTCGGCCCCGAGGTCAAGCGCCGCATCATCCTCGGCACCTACGCCCTGAGCGCCGGCTACTACGACGCGTACTACGGCAGTGCGCAGAAGGTGCGCACGCTCATTCAGCGTGACTTCGCCGCCGCCTTCAGCCAGGTCGACGTGCTCGTCTCGCCGAGTGCCCCGACCACCGCGTTCAAGTTTGGTGAAAAGCTCGCCGACCCGATGGCCATGTACATCAACGACGTGACCACCATTCCGGCGAACCTCGCCGGGGTGCCCGGGATGAGTATCCCAATGGGCCTCGCGCCAGAAGACGGCCTGCCGGTGGGCCTGCAGATCATGGCGCCCGCCAAAGCGGATGCCCGCCTCTACACCGTCGGCGCCGCCATCGAGCAGCTGCTCGAAGCGCGCTGGGGGCACACGATGCTCAGCCAGGCACCCGCCCTGACCCCGACCGAAATGTTTGCCAGCGAAGAGGGAGCCGTCTGATGGCCAAGGCTGAATTGATGGACTTCGACAAAGCACTCGAACTGTTCGAGCCGGTTCTCGGCTTCGAGGTGCACGTCGAACTCAATACCAAAACCAAAATGTTCTGTGGTTGCGCCAACGAGTTCGGCTCCGGCGCCAACACCAACACCTGTCCCACCTGCCTCGGCCTGCCCGGCGGCCTGCCGCAGGTGAACAAGAAGGCGATCGAATCCAGCATCCGCTTGGGGCTGGCTTTGGGGTGTGAGATCGCTGAGCACTCGCGGTTCGCCCGCAAGAACTACTTCTACCCCGACACGGCGAAGAACTTTCAGACCAGCCAGTACGACGACCCGATCTGCCACGACGGTTCGATCACGATCGAACTCGAAAGCGGCCGTCTGGTCACCGTCGAGATTGAACGCGCCCACATGGAAGACGACGCCGGCAAGCTCACCCACATGGGTGGCGCCACCGGACGCATCCAGGGCGCCGACTACTCGCTCGTCGACTACAACCGCGGCGGCGTTCCCTTGGTAGAGATCGTCACCCAGATGATCGAGGGCGCCGAACACGACGCCCCCGAGATCGGTAAGACCTATGTCGCGGCCATTCGCGAGATCGCCAAGGCGCTCGGTGTCTCTAACGCCCGCATGGAAGAGGGCAACGTGCGCTGCGACGCCAACGTCTCCCTGCGCCCGCGCGGCTCGAACGTGCTCGGCACCCGCACCGAGACCAAGAACGTGAACTCGCTGCGAAGCGTCGAACGTGCGGTGCGCTACGAGATCCAGCGTCAGGCTGCCGTGCTGGCCGGCGGCGGTACCATCACCCAGGAGACCCGGCACTGGCACGAAGACACCGGAATCACCAGTGCCGGTCGGCCTAAGAGCGACGCCGACGACTACCGCTACTTTCCTGAGCCCGACCTGCTGCCGATGGCACCGTCGCGCGAATGGGTCGAAGAACTTCGCCTGACCCTGCCCGAGCCGCCCGCGGCTCGCCGCAAACGCCTGCAGGCGGCATGGGGTTTCGCGAACCTTGAGTTTCAGGACGTCGTGAACTCCGACCTGCTCGACGCGGTCGAAGCGACCGTCGCAGCCGGGGCATCCGCTCAGGCCGCACGCAAGTGGTGGACCGGCGAAATCGCGCGGCTCGCCAACGCGGCCGGGGTCGCCGCCGACTCGCTCGTGACACCGGCGCAGCTCGCCGCGCTGATCGAACTCGTCGAGGCCGGAACCCTCACCGACCGCCTGGCCCGCCAGGTACTCGAAGGCGTCATCGCCGGGGAGGGCACCCCGGCCGAGGTCGTCGACAGCCGTGGGCTCGCCGTGGTCTCCGATGACGGCGCGCTCATCGCGGCCATTGACGCGGCGCTGCTCGGCCAGCCCGACGTGCTCGCCAAGATTCGGGACGGCAAGGTGCAGGCCGCGGGAGCCGTGATCGGCGCGGTCATGAAGGCCATGCGCGGGCAAGCGGATGCTGCGCGCGTGCGCGAACTCGTGCTCGAACGCGCCGCCACAATCGAGTAGCAGGTGACAACTCAGGCTTTCGGGGTTGGCGTGCAGGTTATCGTGCGGCTCGATCGCACCCGGTTTCCCGACTCCCTGATCGACGACCCGATCGGAGTGATCGTGGCGGCAGGGGAGTCGGAGGGCGCTGGACTGTACGCGCCCACCGTGGTGCGGGAAAGATTTTGGGTCGTCCAGTTCGAGGAGCCGTTCTTCGGTCTCGACGGCTCCGGCCCGCATGACTCCGCCCGCATCCCGCAGGGCTTTCTGGAAGCGGCGCCGGAGGCGTGAACGCGATCTTTCCGGAGCCGGGCGAACGCACCCCGTCGACCCGCGACATCCGTCGGTGGAGGCAATACCTGGCCGACGAACAGGCCGAGGCCGCGGTGTACCGCGACCTCGCCAACCGTCGCGCCGGCGAAGAGCGCCAGATTTTGCTTGCCCTCGCCGACGCTGAAGGAAGGCACGAAGAACACTGGCGGCAACTGCTGGGCAGTGACGTGGGCTCGCCCAAACGTGGCGCGCTGCGCACTCGGTTTCTCGGTCTGCTGGCCCGCCGGTTCGGTTCGGTGTTCGTGCTTGCCCTCGCCCAGCGGGCCGAGGGACGCTCGCCCTACGACGCGGATGCCGACGCGACCAACGCCATGGCCGCCGACGAAACCGTGCACGAAGAGGTTGTGCGCGGTCTCGCCGCCCGCGGCCGCAAACGCTTGTCGGGAACCTTTCGGGCCGCCGTATTCGGCGTCAACGACGGGCTGGTGAGCAACCTCGCTCTTGTGCTCGGCATCGGCGCGACCGGTGTACCCGCCGCGACCATATTGTTCACCGGCGTCGCCGGGCTGCTGGCTGGGGCGCTTTCGATGGGTGCCGGTGAATACGTCTCGGTGCGGTCCCAGCGGGAACTGCTCGAGGCTTCCACGCCCGCGGCGCCAGCCAAAAGCGTGCTCTCCCACCTCGACCTCGCAGCCAACGAGCTGACCCTGGTCTACCGGGCCAGGGGCATGTCAGAAGACGAGGCGGAGGCTTACGCCCGCGGGGTACTCGCCACCGCCTACGCGGCGACCGGACCGATCTCCGCGGTCCGGTCGCAGGCACCCACGCATGACGAACATGAGGCCGTCGGTACCGGCACCGGAGCGGCACTGTCGAGCTTCTGCTTCTTCGCCTCCGGCGCACTGCTGCCGGTGCTGCCGTACCTCTTCGGCCTGAGTGGCTACTCGGCGATCATTCTTGCGACGGTCTTGGTGGGCGTTGCCCTACTCGCCACCGGCGCTGTCGTGGGCCTGCTCTCCGGCGGTCCGCCGCTGAAGCGTGCCCTGCGGCAGCTCGTGATCGGTCTCGGCGCGGCCGCGGTCACCTACCTGCTCGGGCTGGTCTTCGGCACTTCGATCGGCTAGCTGCTGCGCACAATTGGTCGCACTTTTCGGTGGCCCCATATCGGCCACCAGCTCACCCAAGCTCAACCCATAACTCCTGCAATATGACAGCACGACAGAAGAGATCGGCGGAATCGCAGCACTTCCGCTTGAGGTCGGCCACAGATTGCAGGAGTTATGGTCGAAAATGGATGTGTCGACGCACCGGATCGGGTTAGGGTTTTTCGGTGGGCAGACAGGACGGCAGCGGCCGGCAGATATCGACAGATGACGTCGACGACCGTTCGGCGACCGTGCTGCACGTCGACCTCGACGCGTTCTTCGTCTCGGTCGAGCTGCTCTCCCACCCCGAATACGTGCATCTCCCGGTGATCGTCGGCCATCGTGGGGGCCGTTCGGTCGTCACGGCAGCCAACTACATCGCCCGGCGCTACGGCGTGAACTCGGCCATGCCGATGGCGCTCGCCTTGCGGCAGTGCCCGAATGCGATCGTACTCGAGCCGCACATGGGCCTGTACCGGGAGTTTTCCCACCGGGTCATGAGCATCTTCGATGACGTCACCCCGCTGGTCGAACGGCTCGGCATCGACGAGGCCTTTCTCGACGTGGCCGGTGCTACCCAGCTATTCGGCTCACCGGCCGTGATCGGCGCACTCATCCGCGCGCGGGTGTTCGCCGAAACCGGGCTGGTCTGCTCGGTCGGCTTGGCGTCGACCAAGTTCGTCGCCAAACTCGCCTCCGGACTGGCCAAACCCAACGGTCTGCTCGTCGTACCGGGCGACGCAACGATCGAGTTCCTGCATCCGCTGCCGGTGACGGCCCTGTGGGGCGTGGGCGCGGCCACCGAGCAGACGCTGACCAGTCTCGGCCTGAAACTCATCGGTGATATTGCGCACACGCCGCTGGACGTGCTGAAAAGGGCGCTGGGGGAGGCATCCGGCCAGAAACTGTTCGACTTGTCCTGGGGGCGTGACCCCCGCTCGGTGACGCTCGAGCGTGAGGAGAAGAGCGTCGGCCACGAGGTGACCTTTGAACACGATGTGACAGATATCGACCGACTGCACAGTGAGTTGCTGCGCCAGTGCGACCTGGTGGCGGCGCGGCTGCGGCGGGGTGATCTCGTGGCCCGGCGCGTGGCACTCAAGCTGCGCTACACAGACTTCAGCACGGTGACCCGGTCGCGCACCCTCGCCGAACCCAGCAATGTCGGGCGGCGCATCTACGAGGAGGCCGTCGCCGCATTCGATCTGCTGGCTGCGTCGGGCATTAGAGTGCGTCTGATCGGGGTGCGGGCCGAGCAGCTCGGTACGGCGTCGGGATCGGTGGGGCTGTGGGATCCCGACGAGGACTGGCGGGGCGCTGAGCTGGCGGTCGATTCTGTGACGGAGCGATTCGGGGCGGGAATCGTGCGTCCGGCCTCGTTCTTCAAGCCTCGCCCATAAGGCACGAGTCGGCTACCCTGTTGGAATGACCAGCCTCCCGGAAAAACTCGCAGAAACGTTCCGTTCCGCCGGTGTGAAATCGGCTTACGGTGACCCCGTGCAAATCGACGGCGTCACTCTGGTGCCCGTTGCGCTCACCTACTACGGTTTCGGCGGTGGCGATGCCGGTGAAGGTGGTGCGGGATCCGGTGGCGGCGGCGGCGGCGTGTCGCTGCCGATCGGCGCCTACGTGAAGTCGGGTGGCACCGCCCGATTCGAGCCGAACGTCATCGCGCTGCTCGCCGTCGGCGTGCCGTTCCTGCTCGTGGCGGGGCGCGCCCTGGCCCGGGTGATCAGAGCCCTGAAGAAGTAGCCCCGCTGCCTGTGCACCGGGCCGGGGCGCTGACTCTTTCTGCCTCGGCCCCGGACCGGGAAACGGGCCCAGGATAGATCATCGGCCCACTTTCTTAAGTTGGGCCCGGGCGAGTGCCGCGCGGGTTGCGCGCAGAGCGGATGCGGCGCGGCCAGCGCGGCCTGCGCGCGAACCTGCCCGGCCCGAAGCGCTGGCGCAGCCAGCGCGGAACGCGCAGGCGCATCCAGGCCGGAAAGTGCCAGGGGCCGCTCACCGGCAAGCCCTGGGCGATGCGGCGGCGGCGAATGATGAACCGGCGCATGAGCACGAGGTACAACGCTGCCAGCACGAGCAGAATACCGATGCTCATGTTGTGATCGCCATGCCACCAGTGTAAGCGAGGCACTAGAATTGAACACGATCACGGGAGTCCGGTACACCGGGCTGAGAGGAAGCTGACCTAAGCTTCGACCGTCGAACCTGATCTGGATCATGCCAGCGCAGGGAGGCTTCTCAATCCCGTGCCCTGTATTCACCTACGGAAAGGGCACGAACAGTGCACACTACAATCACATCCACGCGACCGGACACAGCGAAAAAGCTGCGCAACTATCGCTGGCGCGTCGTCGACATCGTCGTCGCGAGTGTCATCGGCGTGGCGAGCGGTGTCATCTTCTGGGCCTGGGGCCTCGCCTGGTCCCCGCTCAGTGCGATCCTCACCTTCACGCCCGGCCTTGAAGGCCTGCTGGCCGGCGGCTGGTTGTTTGCCGGAGTGCTCGGCGGCCTCGTCATTCGCAAGCCCGGTGCGGCTCTCTACACCGAGGTCATCGCCGCTGTTGTGTCGATGCTGATCGGCACCCAGTGGGGCTTCTCCACCCTCATTTGGGGCCTTGTTGAAGGCCTCGGCGCCGAAATTATTCTCGCGCTGTTTCTGTATGCCAACTGGCGGCTCGGCGTCGCCCTGCTCGCTGGCGCGGGCGCCGGCGTGGCAGTAGGTTTCCTCGACACGACCTTCACGAGCTACGCGGCATTGGATTTTGGCTACAAGGCCGTCTACTTCGTTTCCGCCGTCGTCTCGGGCACCGTACTCGCCGGGCTGCTGTCCTGGCTCGCCGTGCGTGGCTTGGCCCGCACCGGAGCCCTCAGCCGATTCGCTGCCGGCCGGGAAGGTTCGCGCGCCCCCGCCGCGATCAGTTAAGCGGATGCCAGACCCTTCGTCGCACGCGTCCGCTCACGGCCCGCAGATTCGACCCGTGCAGATCGAAGCCCGAGGCTGGGGCTGGCGGCACGCCGGACGCCACAAACAGGCGGTGTCCGGGCTCGACCTGCAGATTGAGCCCGGTGAACGGGTTCTGCTGCTGGGAGCCAGCGGCGCCGGCAAGAGCACCCTGGTGCACGCGCTGGCGGGCGTGCTCGGCGACACCGAAGACGGCGACGAGACGGGCAGCCTGCTCATTGATGGCCGGCGCGCGGCCGAGGCGCGGGGTCGGGTTGGACTCGTGCTGCAGGATCCGGACTCGCAGGTGGTGCTCGCCCGGGTCGGCGACGACGTAGCGTTTGGCTGCGAGAACCTCGCCGTTGGGCGCACCGAGATCTGGCCGCGCGTGCGGCGTGCCCTCGTCGAGGTCGGTCTGAACCTGCCCCTCGACCATCCCACCGGGAGCCTGAGCGGCGGCCAGAAACAGCGGCTCGCCCTGGCCGGTGTTCTGGCCATGCAACCCGGACTGCTGCTGCTAGACGAACCGACCGCGAACCTCGACCCGGGCGGGGTCATCGAGGTACGTGACGCCGTCGTGCGCTCCCTCGACCATTCCGGGGCCACCTTTGTCGTCATCGAGCACCGCGTAGAGGTCTGGCAGGACGCCGTCGACCGCGTCATCGTGCTCGACCCGGCCGGCGGTGTGCTGGCCGACGGACCGACCCGGGAGATCCTCGCCAGCCAGGGTGAACGGCTGGCTCAGGCTGGCGTCTGGGTGCCGGCCCTGCCGCCACGGTTCCCGGTGCGGCACCCGATTGGCAATCCTCACACTCTGTTGCGGGCCGAAGGACTCGCGGTCGGTCGCGTTCCGTTTGGTCGGCGCGCGGCATCCGTTGTCGCCGACGGCATCACCCTCTCCGTCGACGCCGGCACGGCCACCGTCGTGACCGGGCCGAACGGTGCCGGTAAGTCCACCCTCGCCCTGACATTGGCCGGCCTGTTGAAACCGGCCGGCGGAACGCTGCACGCGAGCGACAGTTTCGCGGCCGGTATCCCCAATGAGCCGCACCGGTGGCGCTCCCGGCAGCTACTCACCCGCATCGGCACCGTGTTTCAAGACCCGGAACACCAGTTTCTGGCCGCCACAGTGCGCGGCGACCTCGCGATCGGGCCGCGCGCACTCGGACAGAGCGCGGCCGAGCAGACCAGCCGCGTCGACGAGCTCATGCATCGGCTGCGCCTCGACCACCTCGCCGACGCCAACCCGTTCACCCTGTCTGGCGGCGAAAAGAGACGGATGTCCGTCGCCACCGTTCTCGCCACCCGCCCTCGCCTGCTCGTGCTCGATGAGCCGACCTTCGGGCAGGATTCCCGCACCTGGCAGGAACTCGTGATCCTGCTCGCCGAGCTGCTCGACGAGGGTACAGCGCTCGTTGCGGTCACCCACGACGCCGAGTTCGTCAGCGCCCTCGCGGATAAGGAGTATCGGCTCGGCACGCCGATCACTCTGGGGGTGGCACAGCCGTGAGCCTGATGACACCGAGCATCCGCCCCAGTGTGGTCGCCCGCCTCAACCCGGTGGCCAAGCTCGCCGTTGCCCTGATCGTGAGCTGTGCGCTGCTGCTGTCGATCGACTGGGTGTCGGCTGGCGTGGCCCTGCTGCTCGAGGCTGGACTGCTCGTTTGGTGCGGCCTCAGCGCCCGGCAATTCTGGCTGCGTACCGCGCCGGTCTGGATCGCGGCGCCGATGGCGTCGATCACGACAATTCTTTACGGGGAAGACTCCGGAGCGATGCTCTGGCAGTTCGGCTTCATTTCGGTGACCGAGGGCTCAGCCCAGTTGGGTCTGGCCATCGGGCTGAGAGTGCTCGCGATCGGCCTGCCGGGCATCGTGTTGCTCGCCACGACCGATCCGACCGACCTCGCCGACGGTCTCGCCCAGGTGCTGCGCCTTCCGGCCCGGTTCGTGCTCGGCGGACTGGCCGGGCTGCGGCTCGTGGGCATGTTTATCGACGACTGGCATTCGCTCGGGCTCGCTCGCCGCGCCCGCGGGGTCGGCGATGGCGGCGGCCTGCGCGGCGCGGCCCGCCGGTTCTTCGGCCCGGCGTTCTCCCTGCTCGTCATCTCTGTGCGTCGGGGAAGCAAGCTCGCCACGGCCATGGAAGCCCGTGGGTTCGGCAGCGACGAACCCCGCACCTGGGCCCGACCCTCGCGGGTTCGAGTAGCGGATGCCGTTCTCGTCGCCATTGGTTTCGCCATCGCCGGCGTGGCCATCGGCGTCGCGGTGTGGGCAGAGACGTGGAGTTTCATTCTTGCCTGACGCCAGCGCCACCTCCTTGTTGGTACCGCTGCTGCGGGCACTGGCCACGGCCGGTCCGAACCCGGTCGTGCTCATCGACGGGCCGAGCGGCGCCGGCAAGAGCACCCTCGCCGATGCCCTCGTGGCCCACTGGCCGGGTACGATCAAACCGCAGCTCGTGCGGATGGACGACATCTATCCAGGCTGGGACGGCTTGGATGCAGCCATCGCCCATCTGCACCGACACATTCTCCAACCCCGACACAGTGGACGCTCCGCGGCCTGGCAGCGCTACGACTGGGCCGTGAACGAGTCGGCGGAGTGGCATCCGCTTGACGCAGCTCGACCGTTGATCGTGGAGGGTTGCGGAACCCTTGCCGCCGCGCACGAGCCGCTCAGTGACGTGCGCGTCTGGTTGGCGGCCGACGATGCGCTGCGCAAACGGCGTGCGCTGGACCGCGACGGCGACGCGTTTCGGAGCCATTGGGACCAGTGGCAGCAGGAATGGGCGGCCTATCTCGAGCAGGAGGCACCCGAAAGTCGGGCCACCGTTCGCCTGCAGGCCAGACGGGACTAGATTGGCTGCTATGAGCAGCCCAGACAGTGACACCCCGACCATTTACATCGCCGAGTTCATCGACGGCCCGCTCGAGGGCCAGATCGATTCCCGGGCGCTCGTGCTGGGGAAACACGCACCCCGCATCAGCATGGTCGCCGCCGTCGGCGGCCTCGAGTCGGTGTTCTGGTACGACGAGGTCGATGAACGCGACCTGAACGGGCAACGTCGGGTGCGGTACGCCTTCGACCAGGGTGAGAGCGACCCCATCGATACCGAGGTTGAGCCGCTCTAAAACTACGTTATTGGTCAAGCAGGGCCGTGATCATCACGATCGGATGCAGCAGTCGCCAGCCCGGTCCCGGGTCAGCGATACCGTCGTCGAGTTTCAGGGCCGCCGAGAGTTTCTCTCCGGCGACGGTGAGCCTCACCTGGCCCACGTTCGCGCCGGTGCGGGCCGTGGCGAAGTCCTTGAGCTCGACCGTTGCGGCTTCCGGAGTCGCGGCCTGCCAGGCGTAGCGAGTGCGCGACACCCCGACCACGGCCGAGGCCGTGTCGCCCCACGCGGATTTGAACGTGGCGTAGGCATCGTTGGCGGCCAGAACCGGCAGCGGCCCCACGCCTGCGCGCGCGCTAATCATGAGGGCGGTCAGGTCGGCTGTGAGCGCATCATAGGTCGGTTCACCGATGAATGCACCAGAAAACGTGAAGCTCGAGGCGCCGTCACTGACCTCGGCCGTGAACAGAAAGCAGACGCCGGCAGCATCCGTGTAACTGCGCGAAATGCCCGTGATGCCCTCCTCCGGCAAATACGACGTCGTGTTCTCAACACCACGCCGGTTCGCCAGAGCGGATGCGGGACTGGCCAGCATTTGAGACACAATCGGGTCGGTCGCGGCCAGGCCGGCGAGGTGCGCCAGGTCGGTCGCTGTTCCGGCGCTCGCATCGTGAAGGCCGGTGGCGTCGACGACAATGGTGCCGGTCAGCCCGTTGTCCGCCAGCCAGGCATTGGCAGCCACAACGTAAGAATCGACCGAACCAAACGCCCAGCGAGCCACGGTATCAGCGTGGTTGTTGCTCGATCCGAGCAGCAGCGCCTGCAGCAGCTCGAGTTCGGTCCACTGCTCGTCGGCGAAGACAGCGACCGATCGGGCGCCTGCCTTGTCGTAGTCGAGGTAGCTCTGAAAGTCGGCGGCGGTGAGCGTCACAACCGGTCCGGTCTCGCCCGCCACAATCGGTTTCGCGTCAAGAACGACGAGGGCGGTGACCACTTTGGCAACGGATGCCATCGGAAGCGCTGCGGTCGTGCCCGCGACCGCGATCGGGGCCGAAGGTCGCGAACCCTCCGCGCCGGTTGACGTAGTGCCGGACGCGTCGGCGGTCGTGGCAGAGAGTACCGCGATGGCGCTGGCGCCATTGGTGGAGAGCGCCGGGGGAGTGGGCGCCGTGGCCGTGGCGGCTGGAGTGACCTTGGTAGCGGTGACGGACGGAAGTGGCCCCAGCAGCGTCGCGGGGCCGTAAACGCCGAAACCGAGGATCACCACGGTTCCGACCAGAATGCCAACGAGACGGCCGGGACGGAAGGAGCTCATTCTCCAAGGCTAGACCGCCGGGAGTCAGCCCCAGCCGAGTTCGTGCAGCCTGTCGTCATCAATGCCATAGAAATGGGCGATTTCATGAACCAGGGTGATGTGAATTTCGTCGTGCAGGTCATCAAGGGTTTCGCAGATCGCCAGCAGCGGCTCGCGGAACAGCACAATACGATCGGGCATCTCGCCAAAACCGTATTGGCCGCGCTCGGTGAGGGCGACCCCGTCATACAGACCCAGGGTGTCGAGGGTGCCGTCCTCGGGGCGGTCTTCGACCACGAAGATCACGTTGTCGAGTCCGTCGACCATGTCGTCGGGCAGCAGATCGAGCTCATCGACGACGAGTCGTTCGAATTCGGACGCGTCAAGATCTAACATCGACGGCTGCCTTGAGCGACCCGCCGACCCGATGGCCGTCGGGCGGTGTTTCATTGGGGTGAGTAACGGGGATTGAACCCGCGACCTCCTGGACCACAACCAGGCGCTCTGCCAACTGAGCTATACCCACCATGTGTTCCCGCGTTTTCACTCGGGGCAACTCAGCAATCCTATTACACCTCGGAGGCGAATAAGTGCACAACTTCGGCTGCGTGTGACTTGGCCTCGTCGCTGGTCGGGCCCGGGTCGGCCACAAACACCGTCTGGCGGTAGTACGCAAGCTCGCGAATCGATTCGAGGATGTCGGCGAGGGCGCGGTGGCCGCCGTCTTTCGCGGGCGCATTGAAATACACCCGCGGGTACCAGCGTCGGGCGAGCTCTTTGATCGACGACACGTCGACGTTGCGATAGTGCAGCTGGTTGTCGAGGCGCGGCATGTAGCGGGTGAGGAAAGCCCGGTCGGTGCCGATGGAGTTGCCGGCCAGCGGGGCCTTCTGCTCGGCCGGGATGAACTTCAACACGTATTCGAGAACCTCGAACTCGGCCTCGGCGGCACTGACGCCGTTGGGGATCTCTGTGATGAGGCCAGAGGAGGTGTGCATGTTGCGCACAAAGTCGCCCATGTTTTCGAGGGCGGAGTCGTTGGGCTTGATGATGATGTCCAGGCCGGGATCGAGCACATTGAGGTCGTAGTCGGTGATGACGACGGCGATCTCGACGAGTTCGTCGCGGTCCAGGTCGAGCCCGGTCATTTCGCAGTCGATCCAGACCAGGCGGTCGCGGCTTTTCGACGTCGGGGAGGTAGCGGGGGATGATGTCGGTGCTGTACCAGTCGTGCTGTTCGTCATGCGTCGAGTCTACCGGTGGCCTGCGACAGGGCCTGTAAACTTGAGGGCTACCGATGTTCAACGCACGACTTGCGAGGCCCTGATGGAATTCACACTGTATTCGTCGTCATTTTGCGAACCGTGCATGCAGACGCGAGCGGTTCTGGCCGAGGCGAAACGATTGGTACCGGGGGCAACGGTGCGCGAAATCGATGTGGCCGGTGAACCCGAGCAGGCTGAGGCGCTACTCATTCGCAACACGCCCACGGTTATCATCACGAACGGTGCCGGTGCCGAGGTTTTTCGGGCGGCCGGTGTTCCCACCCTTGCGCAGGTTCTCGTCGCAGCCGCCAAGGCGCTCTGAGGTTACGCCCGCCATGCCGCCCTGCGTTGCCCGGCTCTTACGGCGAGATCACGTCGCCGTAATACTCGATCAGGAATGACCGTGCCAGCCGCCCGGCCGTTGGCCCGTCGCCCGCGGAGATCGCAGCTAGAATTTCCCCGTCGTGGGCCAAAGACAGCTCCATCCTCGCCGCGGAGTCGGGTGCACGATCGAGCCCGTCGGTGACCATATCGATGAGCGCTCCGCGAGTTGCCTCTCCGCAGATCTGCATGAGCTGGTTGTGGCTGGCCGCCCACACGCTTGAGTGGAACGCGACATCCGCTCGGCTGAAGGCGACCGGACCGTGCGCGATCTCTGCCTGCATCGCATCCACGGCGGCGCGCATCGCTTCCAGTTGCTCCTCGGTGCGGTGCTGGGCGGCCAAGGTGCAGGCGGCGCCCTCCAGCATGATGCGAAACTCCACGAGCTCCGACAGCGCGATGGTTTCCAGTCGCACCAAACGGTTCACGGTTTTGGTGAGGATGGCCGGCGACGCTTGCAGAACCTCGGGTCCGCGCGGGTCGCCGGGTCGCGAGCGAACCAGCCCGGTGCTCTCGAGTACGCGCAGTGCCTCCCGTATGGTCGACCGGCTCACTTCAAAGGTGAGCATCAACTCACGCTCGCTCGGTAGGCGATCGCCGGGGCGGAGATCTCGTTTGCTGATGGCGGTCTCAATCTGTTCGACGACGCGCTCATAGGCCTTGACGGTTTTGACGGCGGTAAATGCGGCTTTGTGGGTCATCTGCACTTCCTCGAGGTTGCGACCCAGTGCCAATTTCGGGGTCGATCTTGACGATCTGAGATCTACATGTAAAGCTGACTTTGGTACAGAGTGTACTGGTCTGACCATGTATTTCACCGGTATGGACAGCACATTTCCGCAGTATTTCTCACGGTTATTCCAGCAGTATTTTCTGGCCGCTCGTTGTCGGGCCAGCCGATCCAGAGGGGCACGTTCGAATGAGGGCACACACCCGGCGAAGCCTGTTCGCCAGCATTGCCACGGTCATGGTTGCGTCGATGGCCTTGGTCGGTTGTTCCGCCGGGTCGACGACCGCCGAGGGGGAGCCGGACACGTCATTGATCGTTGGCCTGTTGGCCACGCCCGGCAACCTCGACTACACCACGACGGCCGGGGCCGCCATTCCGCAGGCGCTCCTCTATAACGTTTACGAGGGGCTGGTGAAACTCGACAACGACGGCACGATCATTCCCCTTCTCGCCGAGTCGTGGACCGTCAGCGACGACGGACTGGTCTACGACTTTCTGCTGCACGACGGCGTGACCTTCTCCGACGGCTCACCCTTCACCGCCGAGAGCGTGAAATTCAGCCTCGAGCGGGTCAAGGACAACTGGACCGCCAACGGGCCGGCCTACCTCGACCCGATCGCCAGCATCGAGGCCGTGAGCGACACCGAGGCGCGCATCACACTATCGAAGCCGAGCAACAGCTGGCTTTTCAACATGAGTGGTCCGGTCGGCACGATGTTCACCGAATCCGGCCTCAAGGACCTGGCCACCGCCCCGGTGGGTACCGGCCCGTACACGGTCAGCTCCTTCAAAACCGGCGACAGCCTCGTGCTCGCCGCCAATACCGACTACTGGGGTGAGGCCCCCTATATGACCGACGTCACCCTGCGCTACTTCACCGACGCGACCGCGCAGACCAACGCCTTGCTCAGCGGCGACATCAACTTCATCTCGGGCATCTCGCAATTCCAGCTCGTCGACCAGTTCAAATCCAACGCCGACTTCCAGGTGCTCGAAGGTGCCAGCACTGGCGAGGTCACCCTGTCGATGAACAACGCGAGCGACGCATTCAGTGACGTTCGAGTACGCCAGGCGGTCATGTACGCCATCGACCGTCAAGCCGTCATGGACACGGCGAACAGCGGTTACGGCCTGCTGATCGGTTCCATGGTGCCGCCGACTGACCCTTGGTACGACAAGGACCTGGCCGATCTCTACCCCTACGACCCCGAGAAAGCCACCGAACTGCTCGACGAAGCCGGAGTCAGCGACCTGAGTGTGGCCTTCAAGATTCCCAACCTTCCCTACGCCGTGGCCGGCGCCCAGGTGGTCAAGGACCAGCTCGCCAAGGTGGGCATCACCGCCAACGTGACGGCCCTCGAATTTCCCGCCGTGTGGCTCGATGACGTCTTCTCGGGCCACGACTACGACATGTCTCTCATTATGCACAGCGAACCGCGCGACGTGAGCGTCTTCGCCGCCCCCACCTACTACGCGGGCTACAACTCGCCCGAGGTGATGTCCAAATTCGCCGAAGCGGATGCCGCCGACCCGGCCAGCTACATCGAACTGATGAAGGAGGCCACGACCACCATGGCCGAGGAAGCCGCCGCTGATTGGCTCTACCTGCAGCCGGCCATCTCCCTCGCCGACGCCGACCTACTCGGGGTTCCCAAGAACACGCCGAGCCTCGCACTGGACCTGTCGACCATCGCACGATAGGTCGAGGTCACCGGAACGCGCACGGTTGATGTCCTAACGGTTGGCGCGACGCTTCTTAGGTAGTGCCAACCGTGAAACAGTCAGAGGAAAGTTATGGTTCTTGTGGTTCTGCGCCGCATCGGTGTGTTCGCCACCACGGTGGTCGTGGCCTCAATCGTGACGTTCCTGATGCTGTCGATTCTGCCCGGCAACGCCGCACGCATCGCCCTGGGCGTGCAGGCGAGTGAAGCGGATGTCGCCGCGCAAGCCACACGGATGGGTCTCGACCGCCCCGGGATCGTGCGTTACGTGGACTGGTTCGGCCACGTGCTCATCGGTGACTTCGGTACCTCCACGGTATCGCGCCAGCCGATCGGCCCCGAAATAACGGATGCCCTCGGAATCACCGTGACCCTCGTGCTGACCAGCGTCGTGCTCGCCCTGCTTTTCGCAATTCCGTTTGGAATCCTGACCGCGGTGCGGCAGCGAAAGCCCGACGGAGCGATTCTGTCGGGTATCAGCCAGATCGGCGTTGCCGTGCCCGGATTTCTGGCCGGAATGCTGCTCGTCACCGTCTTCGCCGTGACGCTCCGCTGGCTGCCGGCTGGCGGCTGGGTCGACCCCGGCGAGGACTTCGGCGGATTCCTCGAACACCTGATTCTCCCCGCGATCGCCCTCGGCAGCGTGCAGGGCGCCGTGCTCAGCCGGTACGTGCGCTCCTCGGTCTTGGAAGTGATGCGCGAGGACTTCATTCGCACCGCCAGGGCCAAAGGCCTCGGCGCGGGGCGGGCACTGTTTTGGCACGGCCTTCGAAACGCTGCTGTACCGGTGATGACCGTGCTCGGTCTGCAGATCGCCACCCTCCTGGTCGGCGCCGTCGTGATCGAGCGGGTGTTCAGCATTCCCGGCCTCGGCAGCCTGCTGCTCGATAAGGTCGCCCTGCGCGACCTGCCCGCCGTGCAGGGCATCGTGCTCGTGCTGGTCGTGTTCGTGCTGGCACTGAACTTTCTGGTCGACCTCGCGTTCACCGTGATCGACCCCCGACTGCGGAGCGCCAGATGACCGTCATCAAGCCAGGGACGCCGACGCGCAGTGTTGCCGGTCACAGCGGCGGCGCCACCCTCTGGGCCGGACTCGTGCTCATCGGCCTCGTCGTGCTGGCGGCCATCGTCTCAGCGTTCTGGACACCGTTCGACCCCGAAGGGGTCTTCTCGGATTCCATCCTGCGCCCGCCCGGCGCCGAACATCTGCTCGGCACGGACAGTTTCGGGCGGGACGTCTTCAGCTCCATCCTGCGCGGCGCGCAGATCTCGCTGCTCGTCGGCACCGTCGCGGTCGGGATCGCGGCCGTGCTCGGCGTACCGTTCGGCATCGTGGCCGGCATGAATCCGGGCCGACTCGACCAGTTCATGATGCGCGGCAACGACATCTCCCTTGCCTTCCCAGCCCTGCTGCTCGCAATCATCTTCGGCGCCATCTTCGGCGCCGGTACCGTCACGGCCATGGTGGCCCTCGGCATCGGCACGGCACCCGCATTCGCCCTCATCGCCCGCAGCGGCACCATGCAGATCATGAGCCGCGAATACGTGCAGGCGGCCCGCGCCTCGGGCAAAAGCGGCCTCTTCATCGGCGTCAGGCACATTCTGCCCAACATCAGCGGCATGCTGATAGTGCAGGCGTCGGTCTCCTTCGGCATTGCCGTTCTCGCCGAAGCGGCCCTCTCCTACCTGGGGCTCGGCACTCCGCCACCCACCCCGTCGTGGGGGCGCATGTTGCAGGACGCCCAGGGCTACCTCTTCGTCGAACCGCTGCTCATCGTCTGGCCGGGAATCGCCATCGCCATTGCGGTGCTCGGCTTCAACCTGCTCGGAGACGGCCTCCGCGATCGCTTCGACCCCAGAATGCAGGTGAAACGATGACCATGCGTACACCAACACCAACCCTCAGTGTGCAAGACTTGCGCGTTGCCTCGCCCTTCGCTGACCTGCTGCACGGCATCAGCTTCGACATCGCCGCCGGCGAACGCGTGGGACTGATCGGAGAGTCCGGGTCGGGAAAGTCGCTCACCGCGACCTCCGTTATGGGGCTGCTTCCCGAAACCCTTACCGCCACCGGCACGATCCGGCTGAACGGGGTCGACACCGACCTGCTCACCGCTCCCGAACGCCGCCTGAACCAATTGCGCGGCAACACCATGGCCATGGTGTTTCAGGAGCCGATGACCGCCCTGAACCCACTCATGCGGGTCGGGGCACAGGTGGCCGAGATCATGACCGTGCACCACACCGAGAACGGGCGGCGCCAGGCCAGGGAACGCGCGGTGGAGCTTCTGGCCCTGGTCAAACTGCCGAACCCGGCCGAGGCGGCCCTCGCATTTCCGCACCAACTCTCCGGCGGACAACGCCAGCGCGTGATGCTCGCGATGGCCATGGCTAATGATCCGCAGCTGCTGCTCTGCGACGAACCGACCACGGCCCTCGACGTCACAGTGCAGGCCGAGGTGCTGAAGCTGATCGGAAACCTCGTCACCGACCGGGGCACCGCGCTGCTGCTGATCACCCACGACATTGCCGTGGTTGCCGAGGTGTGCCAGCGGGTGTTCGTGATGTACCAGGGCGAGATCGTCGAAGACGGCCCGGTGGGGCGCGTGTTGACCGCGCCGCAGCATCCGTACACGCAGAAATTGATCGCGGCCTCCGACCTCTCCTCGGTCGATGACCGGGGCCGGCTGCATACCATGTCGATGCCGGTCGTCGGCAGGCCGCTGGTGACAAAATCCTCGCCCCGCCAGATTCAAGCGGATGCCACCACCGCGTTGATCCTGCCGCCGCACCGCGCCGCCCACCAGCGACTCGAGCCGGGCGGCCCGCCGATGATCTTCAACGAGGCGACCGGAGCGCCCGCCATTTCGGTGCGCGACCTCAGCCGGCAGTACCGACGACGCGGCGGCGGACTGTTCTCGCCGGCACCGATAGTGCACGGCCTGCGCGACGTCTCCTTCGACGTGGCCGAGGGACAACGGTTCGGCATCGTGGGGGAGTCAGGTTCGGGCAAATCCACCCTCATGCGCATCCTCTGCGCCCTCGACCAGCCTTCCGCGGGCACGGTCGACGTGCTCGGGCAACCCATCGCGGGAGCCTCCGAACGGCAATTGCGGGAGTTTCGCAGCCAGGTGCAGATCGTGTTCCAGGACCCGATGGGCTCCCTCGATCCGCGCATGAAGGTGCGCGACATCGTCGCCGAACCCCTGCGCAACGTCAATCGGGCCGAGGCCCTCGCCCGGGTCGAAGCTCAGCTGGCCGCGGTCGGGCTCGATGCCGACGTGATGCACCGGCACCCGCACCAGTTCTCCGGCGGCCAACGGCAACGCATCTCCATTGCCCGGGCGCTCATCACGAGGCCCCGGGTTCTGGTGGCCGACGAGGCGGTCAGCGCCCTCGACGTGTCGGTGCGAGCCCAGGTGTTGAACCTGCTGGCCGATCTGGTCGACGAATATCAGCTCACCCTCGTGTTCGTCTCCCACGACCTCGGCGTCATCCGTCACCTCTGCGACACCGTGGCCGTCATCTCCGACGGACGCATCGTCGAATGCGGACCCACCGCCGACGTCTACGACACCCCGCTGCACCCGTATACGAGGCAGCTGGTCAGCGCCACGCCATCCATGCAGGAGCTGGCCCGCCGCGTCGCCCCCTGAACCCGCACCTGAACCATTGGAGTTGCCACCATGACCAAGACCGCGCCCATCGAATGCCTGCCGGCGACCGAGCTCGTCGCGCTCTACCGCAGCGGCGATCTCTCCCCGGTGGAGGTGACGCTCGCGGTACTCGACAAGGCTGAGCGGCTGCAGCCCGAGTTGAACTGCTTCTGGGGCCTGGACCGGGCCGGAGCGCTCGAAGCGGCCGCGGCCAGCGAACGGCGCTGGGCCACTGGGCATCCGCTCGGTACCATCGACGGCGTGCCCACCAGTATTAAGGAGAACGTGGCCGTGCGCGGCTTCAGCCAGCCGTCCGGTACCGCCGCCAAGTTCGACGCCGCCGTCGCGAGCGAAGACGGGCCGAGCGCCGCGCGCATCCGCGAGGCCGGCGGGGTGATCTTCGGCGTCACGGTCATGCCCGACTACGGCATGCTCTCCTCCGGTGTGTCGAGCCTGCACGGAATCACTCGCAGCCCGTGGAACCCGGCCTGGACGGTCGGCGGATCGAGCGCCGGTGCGGGAGCTGCCGCCGCCGCCGGAATCGGCCCGCTGCACACCGGCTCCGACATCGGCGGTTCCCTCCGGCTGCCGGCCACCTGGCTCGGACTTGTCACCCTGAAACCGAGTTTCGGCCGCATCGCCGTCGATCCGCCCTATATGGGCCGGGTGGCCGGCCCGCTCACCAGAACAGTGGATGACGCCGCCCTGCTCATGGGAGTGCTCACGCAGCCAGACCCGCGCGACTACACCAGTCTCGGCGAGCAGAATCTGGACTGGACCGACGTGCACTACGGCGATGCGGGAGTGGCCGGACTGCGGGTCGGCTACCACCTGGCCGGCGGGGCCGGTATGGCGACCGACCCGGAGGTGGCGGCATCCGTTTTGCGGGCGGTGGAACTGTTCGCCGCAGCCGGCGCGATCGTAGAGGAGATCGCCCCGCCGATGACCGAGGAGTACCTCGCCGATCTCGATCTGTTTCTGCGGGTGCGTTCCCTCGCCGACTATGAGGTGCTCGAACCGGCCCGCCAGGCGATGGTGCTGGACTTCATTCGGGACTGGGTGCTGGGGGGCGCCGGGGTGTCGGGCACCGAGGTGGTGCGGTGTTATCAGAGCATCCAGGACCTGCGCGCGGCGACCGTCGCGGCTACCGCGGCCTACGACGTCGTGCTGTCTCCGGTGTCACCGGTCGCCGCATTTCCGGCCGAGTGGCCGATGCCGACCAACGACGCGGCGACGTCACTGGATCACATCGCGTTCACCGCGCCGTACAACTTCTCGGAGCAGCCGGCCAGTTCGGTGAACTGCGGGTTTGCGGCCGACGGTCGCCCGATCGGGCTGCACATTGCCGGGCGCCGCTTCGAGGATCTCGCCGTGCTGCGGGCCACCCACTGGTACGAGCAGGCGCGGCCGGCGTCGTCCGAGCCGGTTTGGCCGTTTCACACGGTGGGCCAGCTGGCGCGCTGACCAGTCGGCGCGGCTAGCCGTTCGGCGGGTCGAAACGGCCGTCGACCGCGGTCCAGCCGCCGTCGACGGTGAGTACCGACCCGGTGACGAACCGTGACGCGTCCGAGGCGAGGTAGACCACGGCACCGGCCAGCTCGCTCGGGGTCGACCAGCGGCCGAGCGCGCTCTTGGCGGCGTAGGCGTTATACCAGTCGGGATTGTTCTTGATCTGGGCCGTCAGCGGGGTTTCCACGACGCCGGGGGAGATCGCGTTCACCCGTACTCCGGCCGGACCGTATTCGGCCGCGGCCGTGCGCAGCAACTGCACCAGCCCGGCCTTGGTCGCGGCGTAGACGCCCTGGCCCGGCTCAACCGTGACCGCCCGAATCGAGGCGAAGCCAATGATGCTGCCGCCGCCCTGGGCGGCCATGGCCGGCGCAAAGGCCTGGATGAGCACGAAGGCGGCTCGCAGGTTGAGGTTCACCACGCGGTCGAATTCGTCGAGGGTGTAGTCCGCGATGCGTTTGCGCACGTTGGTCGCGGCGGTGAAGACGAGGGCGGCCAGATCGGGCAGGTCGCGAGCTACGGCCTGTACGGACGCCTGCTCGAGCACGTCGAGTTGCAGCGAGCTTGCCCTGTTGCCAAGGCTGGCCGCGGTGGCCGCCGCGCTCGCCGCATCGCGGTCTGCGCAGATGACCCTGGCTCCGTGGGCGTGCAGGGCGAGGGCGCTCTCGCGGCCGATGCCGCTGCCAGCCCCGATCACGAGAACGCGGCGACCGGAAAACTGGAACAGTTGGGTGTAGTCCACGGTAATTCCTTCTGAATGGGTTACGGGCGGATCATGGCCATGCGGCTAACGGTGAATTCCTCGATGGCGAACCGTGGCCCTTCCCGGCCCGTGCCGGAGTCCTTCACGCCGCCATAGGGCATGATGTCGGAGCGAAAGCCGGGGATCTCGTTGACCACGACGCCGCCGACATCGAGCTCGTTGATGGCGCGAAACGCTCGTTGCAGTGAACTCGTGTAGATCGCGGCCTGCAGGCCGTAGCGTGAGCGGTTGACCAGCTCGATCGCCGACCCGAGGTCGGAGACGCGCTGCAGAATGACGACCGGTCCAAAGATTTCTTCGCACCAGGCCTGGGCCTCCGGAGAAACGTCAGCCAGCACGGTCGGCGCAATGCTGCGCTCGACCAGGTGGCCGCCGGCCAGCACTCGGCCCCCGCCGGCCCGGGCGGCATCGATCCAGGCCAGAATGCGCTCGGTGGCGGCCTCGTTGATGACCGGCGCCACCCGCGTGCTGTTCTCGCGCGGGTCACCGACCAGCACCTCGGGGAGGCGGGCCAGCAGCATCCGCTCGAATTCGTCGGCGATCGCATCGTGCACCAGAATGCGTTGCACCGAAATGCAGGCCTGGCCGTTGGCGTAAAAACCACCGCGAATCACCGCGTCGACGGCCTTCTCGACGTCGGCGTCGCTCGCCACGATCAGGGCGGTGTTGGCGCCGAGCTCCAGCACGACCTTGCGCGGTGCCGCCGCGCGCGCGATCTGGTGCCCGACGGCGGCCGACCCCGTGAAGGAGACCACGGCCACACGCGGATCGCGCACGAGCGCCTCGCCGACATCGATGCCCCCGGTGACGAGCTGAATGGCAGCGGGCGACACTCCGTGTTCGCGCAGCACGCCGCGAATCAGGTCGACCGCCCACAGCGTCGACAGCGGCGTGTTTGGTGCCGGCTTGATGATGATCGGGCACCCAGCCGCGATCGCGGGGGCGAGCTTGTGGCTGGCCAGCAGCAGCGGGTAGTTGAAGCCGGTGATGCCCACGACGATTCCGGCCGGCCGCCGCGTCCAGTAGCCGATCATGCCCACACCGCTCGGCTGCAGGTCGAGGGGCACGGTCTCGCCGTGCTGGTGCGCGACTTCTTCGGCGCTCGCCGACCAGGTGGTGAGGGCGCGGGCCACCTCGGTGCGGCAGTCCACGAGCGGTTTGCCGGTCTCGAGCACGAGCAGCTGCTCGAATTCTGCCGTGCGCTCGGCGAGGGCATCATGAATGCCGACGAGCAGGGCACGACGGATGCCCGTGCTCAGCCCGGCCAGTTCCCCACGTACCGAGGCGGCAGCATCCACTGCGAGCGACGCGTGTGCCACAGTCCCAACCGGCGACAGCGCGATGGGGGAGCCGTCGAATGGGAACACGATTTCCGCCTGCTCGGGGCAGTCCACCCAGCGCTCGCCGATGGGGAGCCCGGCCGGGTAAGGAATCGAGAACAAAGTCACGGGACCGCTTTCTGTCATTCAGGGGAGAGGTGCTGGTCTTTCTACTGGTCTGACCAGTAACCTAACTAGAGTATCGAGCGCCGATGATCAGGTCAATAACCTGCCTCGGCACGCATCCATCAATGAGGGAGAACCGATGACCAGCACAGCGAGAGTCCACCGGCTGGCCGTGATTCGCGGTGACGGTATCGGGCCCGAAGTCATCGATGCCGCACTCGAGGTGCTCGGCGCAGCGCAATCGGCGTTCGGTTTTCGGGCCGAACTCACCCAGATTTCGGCCGGAGCTCGGCACTACCTGGCCACCGGCGAACTCTGGACGCCCGCCCTTCAGGCACAGCTTCGTGACCACGACGCCATTTTGTTCGGTGCCATGGGCGACCCCGCCGTCGCGCCCGGAATTCTGGAACGCGGGTTCATTCTCGAGATGCGACGCAGCTTTCAACAGGCAGTGAACCTGCGCCCGGTCAAGCTCTATCCGGGTGTGGCCACGCCGATCGCTGGCCTCAGTCCGGAACGCTGCGACCTCGTGATCGTGCGAGAGAACACCGAGGGATCCTATGTCGGGCGGGGATCGACGGTGCACGCCGGCACGCCGCACGCCGTCGCCGTGCAGGAATCCGTCAATACCCGAATGGGTGTTGAACGTGTGGTCGAGTTCGCGTTTCGCCTGGCCGAACGGCGGGGTGGCACGCTGACCCTGTGCCACAAGAAGAACATCCTGGTCGAGGCCGGCACCCTGTGGCAGTCGACGGTCGACGAGCTGAGCGCGCGCTTTCCCACAGTTCCCGTGGACTACGTGCACGTCGATGCCTTCTGCTTCTACCTGCCGACGACCCCGGAACGCTTCAACGTGGTCGTGACCGACAATCTGTTCGGCGACATCATCACCGACCTCGGCGCGGCCATCCAGGGAGGCCTGGGCGTCGCCGCGAGCGCGAACCTGAACCTCGATGGCTCCGGACCAAGCATGTTCGAAGCCATTCACGGCTCCGCACCCGACATTGCCGGCCAGGGCTGGGCGAACCCGATCGGGGCGATACTTTCGACCGCGATGTGCCTGGCCCACCTCGGCGAAGGCGACGCTGCACGGGCCGTCGAGGCGGCCGCCGTGCACGTTCTGGCCCAGTTACCGGCGACCGCCGGCCCGGGTATGGGTTTCTCGACCGCCGAGCTGGGCCGGGAGATCGCGTCGCTCGTGCACAGCGGCGCGCCGGTACCGATTGTGCCCGGCTATTCCGTGATGGACGACCTGGCCGCCCTGCGCTGACGGGGGGAACGCCGAGTGGTTGAGCGGTCCGTCAGCCTATGGTCATGAATGCGACCGTGCCACCGAGAACCGTCATGAGCACAGCCAGGACCATGCCGATGATCGGAACCCAGAACGCACGGCGCCGCTGAACCAGCCGAACGATCGAGATCACGATGCTGATGAGAACAACTGACGCCGGACCGAACGTGGCGATGCCCGCGCCGATTGTCAGCCCGGTACAGTCGGCGGCTGAGCAGTTTGTCACGGCGAGAAAGATTCCAATGATGCCGAGCACCCACGCGAGTGCGATACTGAGCAGCAGGAGTGCGCTGGTGGCGAGAATCGACCCGAGTGTGCTCGATGGCCCCGACGGATTCTCCGTCGGCTGACCGTCAATGGAATCTCGACGTGCGTGATTGGTCATGGTGCTCCTAGAGCGGATGGGAAGGCTGGTGTGAGTTCAGCCTAGGGGTTGGTAACCTTGACCAGTCCCGCCCCCGTAGCTCAGTGGATAGAGCACCGGCCTTCTAATCCGATTGTCGTAGGTTCGATTCCTACCGGGGGCACCGAAAAAGTCGTCTGACCAGGGTTTCTTGTCCTCACCGAAGGGGCAAGACTTGATTCACTCAACGTTTATTCAACGTTTATTCCGCGGCGCCCGCCCCTTGTGGGCGCTCGGAGAGAAGGTACGCGACCCAGTTCGATTCCCCTGGTGTGACCTTGGGCACCTACGGGTTATGGATGCTACAAGTCTCTCGGGGCTCGGTTTGGAGCCCGTACTCACGACGAGCGAGCTCGCCAAGTATCTCGGCGTGCACGTGCAGGCGATCTACGACCTGCGTACCGATGGCCGCGGCCCATCTGGCATTCGAGTCGGACGGGAGATCCGCTACCGCGTCTCCGATGTTCTTCGGTGGCTGGACAGTCTTCACGAGCCCGTACCTTCCATGGGCGGCCGCGGGGGCGAGCGCTGATGGCCGGCCGACCACGACTGCCGATCGGTACGTTCGGCGCGATAAAGACGACCGAGGTCGGTGCAGGGCGTTTCCGGGCGACGGCTCGTTTCCGCGACTGGGACGGTCAGTCGAGGCAAGTCACCGCGACCGGCTCGAGTCGCAACGCGGCGAGGCGGAGGACGGGGAACATCTGCTGTTCTTCACGCGGAACGGCAAGCCACTCGGGCCGCACAACGTCCGGCGCACATTCCGCGAGATTCTCCGGAACGCTGGCCTCGAAGGCATGGGTATCACCCCCACTCTTTCCGCCGAACGGGGGCGACGCTGCTCGCCAACGAACTGGGATTGCAGGCTGCGGCCGATGTACTCGGACACACGTCGACGTCGACGACAAAGGCACACTACGCGGAGCCTGACCGCGCCGTAAAATCCGAGCCGGCGACGGTGCTGCAGCGGCTGGCTCCGCCTTCGTAAAGAATCCCTTGATCCTCTAAACGCCAACGTCGAACGTTTTGTCCTCCGGGAGATCGAAGCGACTCTCCTGTGGTGGGAGCCCGGCTGCGTTCACACGAAATCGGCGTGAATTCTTGGGCGGTCACAAGGAACCCGCAGGGGGAGGAACAATTGCGTTTCAGTCTTTAGATCTGGCGTGCGGGATAAGTCAGAATAGGACGCACACGTAACTATGGATCTACCGCTAAGCATTGGTATAGTCATTCCATGGCCACGTTTGACGAAAAGTTACCCTGGGCGCCGATCGGTTACGAGGAACGGCCCTGGCGCAGCGTCCTAGACGACTATGGCTCACGAACGCAGAAGCGTCTGTCATCCGGGCCGTACTTGGCGTCGGTGCCCGCATTCATTGCCGATCTCGATATCCCGCTGAGCAGCGAACTCCACGCGCTGACCGAAGAGGCCGCCAGTGAGCTTGCCCGCTTCGATGCCGAAGTGGGACAGATCGCGGCACCATTCGCATCCATTCTCCTGCGCACGGAGAGCGCCTCCAGCTCAGAGATTGAGAATCTCACGAGCGGAGCACGCCAGATCGCGCTGGCGGAGATCGGTGAGCATTCCTCGAAGAACGCACAGCTTATCGTCGGCAACGTCCGAGCGATGCAAGCGGCCCTGGCACTGTCCGAGTCCATCGATGGACGCGCCATCCTGGAAATGCATCGTGCACTCCTCGAGCACAGCAATCCGGACATCGTCGGTCACTGGCGTGACCAACAGGTCTGGATCGGAGGCGGGAACCTAGGGCCGCACACCGCACAGTTTGTGCCGCCGCATCACGATCGAGTCCTCGAGCTCATGGACGATCTCGTCGCCTTCGCCAGCCGCGACGACCTTCCTTTGCTCGCTCAGACCGCAATCGCTCACGCTCAATTCGAAACAATCCACCCGTTCCCTGACGGCAACGGAAGGGTGGGTCGCGCGCTTATTCAGGCGATGCTGCGCGGTGGGAAGCTCACTCACAATGTGGCCGTTCCGGTGTCCGCGGGGCTCCTCCACGACACCAGTCGATATTTCGAGTCCCTTAGCGCATACCGGTCCGGGGATATTGCCCCGATAATCCGCTCCATCGCGGAGGCATCGTTCGCCGCGGTGCACAACGGACGCATCCTCGTAGTGGATCTCGAAACTGTGCAGGTCGACTGGCGCGGGCGCATCAACGCAAGACGAGACTCGGCGGCCCATCGACTAGTAGGCGTTCTGCTTCGTCAACCCGTGATCGGATCGGCCGCAGCCGCGGCTGAGCTTGACGTCTCGACCGTCAACGCTCAGGTCGCTATCGACCGACTCGTTGACGCTGGCATTCTGACTCAAATTACCGACGGACGGCGAAATCGGATCTGGCTCGCCAAAGATGTCGTTCGGGTCCTTGACGAATTTGGCGCCCGGGCGAAGAGGCGCCGATAGCCGGTGTTCCGCGTCGCCGGTTGGGGACAACATGCAGAGCCGGGGGTCGGGGCGCGCAGTGTCCTATAGGGGAACCTACTGTGGGACGCGTCTTGAAGGCGCAGGCTTGATAGCGTGACGGGATGATTACTCAAACGCTCGTTGTCGCTGCGGTGTGTTTTCGCGACGACGCCGGCAGGATACTCACCGTCCGTAAGCGCGGTACAAGCTTTTTCATGCTGCCCGGCGGAAAATCCGAGCCCGGGGAAACTCCTGGTGCGGCCGCTCTCCGGGAAGTTTATGAGGAGCTGGGCGTGACGGTCGCGGAGGAAGATCTCGCCCTGCTGGGCAGCTGGACTGCCGCCGCAGCAAACGAGCTGGACACGATCGTCGACGCGACCGTCTATTGCAGCGATGTCGTCCTAGCGCCGGTAGCGTCGGCGGAAATTGTTGAGCTGCGATGGGTAGATCCCACCGCCACGACCGAACAGGACGTTCCACTCGCGCCGCTGCTCCTTGAATTCGTGTTTCCCGCCCTGGCCGCCTGATGCAGGTCGCTATCTTCACCGGATCCGCATTCGGTCACCGCCCAGTTTTCGCTGAAGGTGCAGCCCTGCTCGCTCGCACGTTGGCTGAGCCGGAATCGGGATCGTTTATGGCGGCGGCAATGTTGGCTTGATGGGCGTCATCGCCACCGAGGCACTCAGTCACGGTGGTTCCGTCATTGGCGTCATGCCGGGATCTCTCGTCGACCGAGAATTAGCCCATCCGGGCCTCACCCGGCTGGAAATCGTTGAGACCATGCACGAGCGCAAAGCGCGGATGGCTGAGTTGTCCGATGCCTTCATCGCTCTTCCGGGCGGGACCGGAACCTTGGAGGAATTCTTCGAAGTCTGGACCTGGCGCCGCCGACACTCGTGATCAGGTAGAGCGCCCAGAGGACAGTCGTCGGGATGAAAAAAGGAGAACGATCCGTTTCCTCAATTTCTCCGCCGAACCGCGCCAGAAAGCGGTCCCGATAGACCGCCGTCGGTCCCTGCAACAGTTCCGTCACGGGATCAGGCACGCGGCCGTCGGGTAGCGCGAGAAAACGGACAACCTGAGGTTCGTCGATCCCCGACGCCGCTAAGAGCGGTGCGAGGCGGTCGCGCTCGAGGTTCGTGGTCCATCCATCGAGAGATATGCTCCATCGGCCGGCTTGGTCCGGATTGCCCATCTCTCTGTACCGTTCCGCGAGCACCCGGCGAACAGAATCAAGGGATGGGTCAAGACGGACGGCGTCCTTCAACATGCGCAATGTGTCGGGTCGACGTCCGCTCGACCACGCGGAGGAGGCTCGTCGCAGCAGCGGCTCTTCATTCACGTGCCACAGTCTGACCCACAACGCGTTGCAACCGTTGAATCACTGTCTCGGCTCTCGGCTCTCGGCCTCGTAGGCTATGTCGATGGCTGAGACCATGATGTCTTAGGTGAACGGTTGAGGCCCTCGGTCTGGCCACTAGGGCCCAGACGTTCCAGACACTATCGGCAGCGATGGACTTCCCTGAGGGCGCGGTAGTCCTCGTACAGCCAGGCGGACCGTCGCCAGCAAGAACTCGTCATCACTGGGCATGGAAGGCTGATGCAATGGAAGCCTTGGATTTGATTCGAACACTCAACGCACGTCCGGCTGTGCGTTCATTCAACGATCGCTCGGTGCCGTTGGAAGTGCTCAGGCAAATTATTGAGGTTGCCCGGTGGACTGGCTCAGCCAGAAATCGGCAGCCGTGGCGCTTTATCGGAGTCTCTGACAAGGAACTCCTCGAAAAACTCGGCGCATTGGGGGCATACGCGCAGCACATCGCGGCCGCACCGTGCGCCCTCATTCTCCTCTCGGCCGACAACGGTTTTCAGGACACGGAGTTCGATCTCGGCAAGGTCAGCCAAACGGTCACTCTCGCCGCGACCGCTTTGGGGCTCGGGAGCTGCCTGGCAACGATCTACCCGGAGGCCAACGTGACGAAGGCAGCAACATTGCTCCGAGTGGAAAGCGGATGGCGCCCACACCACGCCATATCCCTCGGCTACCCGGGCGCTCCAATGCCGGGCAAACGAGCGATCACCACCGGCCGACTATCTACCTTAGAATTGTTATCCACACACCGCCTGTAAATCCGGACGGTAACCAGGACGCCTGAGCAAGCGATCGACGGCTTTCAGCCCGTTCCGGTGGGCAACGCTTAGCGGTCCGGAAAGGCTGACAGCGCCTTGTCCCACTCATCGGCCGACGAGTCAAGATCTGAAGCCGTCAAACACGGAACGGCAAACTGCCACGCCGCGTCAGGCGCCGATACGTCCCCGCTGATGACCAGCCAATTGTCATCCCACCCATCGCCGGCAGTGGTCGCGAACTAATATCGAACAGGCTCCAACGTCACAGACGCTCGCGTGCCCACACCCAGCTGCATGGATAAATCCTACTGACCGCAGTCTTGCTGAAGCGTGCGCTCACCGTCACAAAAAAGTCCAGCCACGCGGCCCCGTAAGCCGAACCCCCTGTGGGACATCGGAGGCGTCCGGTTAGGGGCTCCGCGACCGGGATCGCCGTCGCGATCAGCTGAGCTCAGGCGTGAAGGTCGGGCGCGGCGCCGCAGTCACTGCGTGTCGCTGAACAATTCCATGATCGTCGGACCCATCTCCACCTGCGTCAACACGATCTGGAACGACCCGTCGGGGTCGATGAACATGTCTGTGCCCAGCCCGCCGGACCAGCCGTATCGTCCGGCGTGCTTCCCCTCGGTCTGGACCGCCACTCCGAACCCCCATCCCGTGCCATCCCAGAAGCCGGGGTAGAAACTGTCGGGCGTTTTGGCTGCGGCAGGGACTTGATCGGTGCGCAGTTGTTCCAGCAGGTCCGGCTCGAGGATGAGCCGCCCCTGGTGCCGTCCTCCGGCGGCCAGCATCATCGCGAAGGCCGCGTAGTCGCCAGCTGTGGATACCAGCTCAGCATGGCTGAGGTCGAATGGCGCTGGTGCGAGGTAGAAGCCGTCCGCAGCCGGTTCCGTCTGCACCAGTCCGTCCGTCTCGTCGTGACGGTATACGGCCGACAGGCGGTGCGCCTGTTCTGGTGGGACTGTGTATGCCGTATCGACCATTCCGAGCGTTTCGAACAGATCCTGAGCCAGGTGCTCCTCGAGGGACCCGCCGACCAGACGGGAGAGGAGAATCCCAAGGATCCCGAACGAATGGTGGTAGCGCCACCCGGTGCCCGGCTGGAAGGCCAGCGGCAACTCGGAGAGCGCGTTCAGCCAGGCCTGCGCACCCAGCTCGACCGGCTCCTGCCCGGCTGCGGTGCGATTTGTGACCATCGCTTCCCGTAGCGGACAGGGGGTGGTCATCACGCCGTATCCGGAGGTGTTGGTAAGCAGATGCCACACCGTTATCGGCGTGGTCGCCGACTCAGTGTTGCTCAGGGGCGATCCTGGCGTTCTCAGTACGTGGCGATCGGCCAGTTCCGGTAGCCACGTCTCTGCGGGGTCGTCCAGACTCAGACGACCGGTCTGGACGAGGCGCAGAGTGGCGACTGCAAGCACCGGCTTGGTCATCGACTGGATGCGCACGATGGCGTCGCGTGGCATGTCGCCCGCGCTGATGATCTCGACGTGCCCATCTGGATTGCCGGTCACACCGACGATGCCCGGGGCCGTGCCGCGCGAGACGTGCCTGTCCAAGATTTGTGGCAGCGTGCTCATTCATCCCTCGATTCAATCGGTATCAAACACCAGATAGGGTCAGACTCAAACGAGGCGAGCCGCCACAACGACGGAGTCCGAGGTCCCACACCATCCATTGGACGAGTTCACCACCGTGAGATCGTTGATTTCACGGGGATTTTCTGACGACTAGGGCGAGTGTGATTCCACTCTATCTGTGCCTCGGAGCCATGTCAGGAGCCGGGGACGACACCGAATGAGACGGCCGTAATCCAGGCCACCCAGACGCGCTGAGGAGATGATCGCGCCGACGAGTCCGGCGTCGAAAACGACCGTTCTGAGGCGGCCCCTGGCGGCGATGCCGATGTCATTGTCATACGAGTCTGCACAGTTCGAGTTCAGGCCACTGCGAACTTGGCATTGTTCCCGTAAGCGGAACCCCCTACGGGGCTCCGAACATGTCACGAAATTTGCGCGGTGCCCTTGAAGAGCTTGGGCTGCGGGGCCCGATATGATTTCGTTGTGTCGAGCGAGCCAACTGGAACCCGAATCGCTGCGGTGGCACTCTTCGCCGCTTGGCTTGTACACGACCTAGAAGAGGCGTTCACTTTCCCGGCCACGTCCAGGCTGCTCGCCGCACGTTTGGGCACCGGCCGCGTGGTAGTTTCTCCGGCGCAATCTGTACTCGCCATCGCGCTCATGGGAGTGCTTGTTGGCGCGGCCTGCGTTCGCGGCGCACGCACCCAAGGAAAGTCACGTCTTTACCGGGCGGTGTTAGCGGGTTTGGAAGCTCATGTGGTCACGCACATCGCGACTTCGATTTCCTTCAAGAGCTACACCGCTGGACTCATAACGGCACCCTTGGTGATGTTGCCTGGCGCGCGAGTAGCCCGGGCTCAACTCCGTCGAGGTGGCTCGCCGCTCCTGCTGCCGTCAGACACCGTACGTGGCGGTGCGCTTTTGTTCGCCGCGGCCATAGTTTCACATGTCGTTTCACGCCTCGTCCTCGGAACGGATTACCCGCGGGTGCGAATCCCACGTACGTAGCAAATCCGGCTTCGGCGTCAGCCAAACCTCACTCGGGCATCGTCCGCTTACCCAATTTTCGAGTCACTTGTTCGAAGTCTGCAGGAGCGAACGGGACAGATGCGAGCGCGCGCGTGAAGCTCCCCGACGAGAACGCCCACCGAGCCGACGGGCACGCCGCAATTGATCGCTATTTCGTCTTACGGTTGGCAGGAGAATTGCAAGCCCGCAAGCCGAACCCCTGCCGGTCACGGTCGCCAGCGTTCGCTCGCGTTTCGACGACGATAACTGCGGGCACCTGTGAGGACTGCCGTTCGGTAGCATGGTTCACCCGAGCGGTGGGCGTCGTGACGTTGCGCTTGGTGCAGCAATCTCACCGCCGCGTATGCTGATGACGCTGCACCTTCGTTGGCGGCATAATGAAGTGATGCTCGCCACCCGACGTGCCCGTCACGATGTTGTGTCAGCCTCGCTCGCCGCCCGCGCCGACGATGAGTTGTCGGCGTCTCTCCGCTCTGCACCTGCGGGCGCTGTCGGCGGCGGTTCGTCGGTGCTCGAGGTCGACGGCATCCCGGTGTTCGCCAAGCGGATCCCGATCACCGACCGGGAGCTGGCGCATCCGCTCAGCACCGCGAACTTGTTCGACGTGCCACTCCTCTGCCAGTACGGCATGCACCGCCTCGCCGGCCCCGGATTCGGCGCGTGGCGTGAGCTGGCCGCGAGCATCACCGTCACCGAGGGCGTGCTCGCTGGTGAGTCCGAGACCTTCGCGCTGCTGCACCACTGGCGGGTGCTGCCGGGCCGACCACCCGTCGCCTCCGAGCACGAGGATATCGAGGCGGTCGTCGCACAGTTTGAGGGAGACACGGCGGTGCGGACCCGCCTGGAGGCATTGGCCGGGGCACGCTCCAGCCTCGTGCTCTTTCTCGAGTATTTCCCCGCCCCTCTCATAGACACGCTGAACGATCCATTGGGTAGTGCCGAGAGGTTCGAGCGGCAGCTCTTCGAAGCCGTCGCATTCCTGCGGAGCCGCGAGCTGCTCCACATGGACGGACACTTCGCCAATATGCGGGCCGACGTCGATAGGCTCTATCTCGTCGATTTCGGCCTGGCTACATCGTCTCGGTTCGACCTGTCCGACGCCGAGCGTGACTTCGTCGCCCGCCACGTCAACCACGATGCCGACTACGCGTCAATGCGCCTTGTGAACTGGCTGGTCACCACGGTGTGCTCGGTGCCCATGCCGGTCAGCGGGGGCCCCGCCGAACGCAACGCCTACGTGCGTCGCTGCGCGACCGGTGACATCCCGCAGGACATACCGCACGCGGTGGCTGCGATCCTCGCCAGACACGCCCCCGCGGCGGCCGCAATGAACGACCTCCACTGGCGTCTGGTCGATGGCGACATCCATGCGCAGTATTCCGACCCCCTCCCCACGCCACGGGCAAAGCAATGATCCTGCCAGGACTCGCGATTTGTGCCCGACGCCGCAACGTGTCACGTCCGGTTGCTTCGTCGACGCTCGTACCAGCGATACG
The DNA here is from genome assembly GCF_002954245.1 of Cryobacterium aureum. Lineage (GTDB taxonomy): Bacteria > Actinomycetota > Actinomycetes > Actinomycetales > Microbacteriaceae > Cryobacterium > Cryobacterium aureum. The sequence goes on from NZ_PPTG01000048.1 coordinate 139,453, forward strand.
ATCACGATCACGATCACTTCACGAGTCGAGAAGCACGCCCTCCGCTCTCGGAGGGAGGGGATTGCGTGCAGGATCGATTGTCCGGGTGCGACCCGTCACGAAGTCCCGTCCGCCAACGTCTTGCGGGACGTACTTATCGCGAGCGCTGTGCGAGGGTCCGGAACTGGCTCGAGAAGCGATTTTCCTGTAGGACGTGCATCGCACAGCCAGGCGGAACGTCGTCGGTAGTCAAGGGGGAGCCGGGCCCGCGTATTTCAACCGCACCCCGGCGTTCGACACGGCATTCAGCGTGTCGGCGAGGACACCCCACCACTGAGACGTTGAGCCTAGGAAGGTTGGTCACAGATTCTTCCGCACCGCAGAGGCGGTTTCGCGAGAGGACCCTTCAGAGGACAATCGCGGTGAGGGCACAATGGATGGATGACACTTGATGAGGAGCTCGACTGGATCTTCACTGTTCGCGATCGGAATGACATGCAGCCCACAATCGATGCGCTGCTACCAATTTTGGCGGAACACCCGGCTGACGCTCGCGTGCTTTACGAAGTGGGCGGCGCTTACGACACTGCCGGTAAGGAGCAGACCGCCCGATCGTTCTACGAGCAAGCCTTCCAGGCTGGCCTCTCAGGTGACCTGCTGCGCCGATGCTACGTCCAGTACGGATCCACGCTGCGGAATCTGGGCGAGTTCGCTCGTTCGGTGGAAGTCTTCGAGCGTGCCCGACAGGACTTCCCGGACTCGCCATCACTGGCGGTGTTCCACGCGATCTCCCTTCACGCTTCCAGCCGCTTCGATGAGGCCGTCGCTGCGTTGCTCGACGTCGTTGCTGAGGGTGTCGAGTCGCCAGATATTCAACGGTATAAACCATCCATCCGCGGCAACGCCGCCTACATCCGGTCCCTCGCGACCTCCGCGCAGCCAGCGAAGCAGCACAAAACCCGTTAGAGGGACGGCGAGTAGGAAGGCCGCGCAGGCGATCAACGACTCTCGCTCCAGTCCCGCAAGCCGAACCCCCATTGCGACGTTTCGACTTGGTTCCTCGCGAGTGCCGCGTGGAGTGCCTTCTTTCCGCGACGACGTTTGACACTCGTGTCAGAGAAAGGGAACTCGAATGAGCCGAGTGGACATTATTAGGTATGGACCACTCGGATGACGTGAGCGAGAGCGCACTGTGGTTGCGCGCGGTCGCCGACGATCCTGAAGCGTTCGGGCGAGTCTTTGAACTTCACGCGGATCGCGTCTTCGGCCACAGCCTTCGACTGACAGGGTCACGCGCCGACGCCGATGATGTGACTGCCATTGCCTTTCTCACAGCCTGGAAACGCCGCCGGTCCGTTCGCGTAGTGGACACATCGATCATCGGCTGGCTCCTCGTAACGGCCACCCACACGGCCCGCAATCTGGCCCGTTCCCGGCGGCGCCAACACTTGGTCCTCGCCAGACTCCCTGCACCTCGCGACGCCGACGATTTCGCGGAAGCTACCGGCCAACGTCTCGACGCTCAATCGCCCCGAACTGGCGTGCGGAAGGCATTCTCCCGGTTGAGCGCGCGGGACCAGGACGTCCTGGCCTTGTGCGTCCTTGAGGACATGTCGATGGCCCAGGCGGCATCGGCCTTGGGGATCCCGGTCGGAACGGTGAAATCCCGACTCGCCCGAGCCAAAGGCCGTCTTGCCCTCGGGGTTAGTGGTGCAGCACCGACTCCGCGCGTGCAGCCAGAAGGGACTGCCTGATCATGAACGACGACAACTTTCTCTCGGAACGCAAAACCCAAATGAGGAACTTCCTTGTCGCTGAAGCGCAAGGTTCGCTCCGTCAGAAGAAACATCCCGTGACTCGAAGAGGGCGCGCAAGCCGCTGGACTGCGCTGATCCTCCTGATCGCGGCCATCGGAACAGGCGGAACGGCGACGGCACTGAACTACGGGACCCTGTTCTACACGCCCTCGGCCACTCCTGGCGAAAAGGCCACACTCGGGCCGGTTCCGGATTGGCCTGTCAACGCAAACGGTCAAACGTTCGGTGTCCAAGGAAGCAGCGCGATCGCACCCGACCTCATCCTCGTCCAAACCCTCGATATGCAGTCGGGCTACGTGTATTCCAAGGACCTTGAAGCCGCTGAAGGCTCGAACGTGAAGTCACCCGAGGAAGCGATCGAGTGGACGAATGCGCACGAAGGAACATACGTCGACATTTTGGCATACGCATCGGACGGCACCACAGTGATTGGCGTATTCCGGATCGGATCCGGCAGACCCTTCACCCCCTAACCACAGAGGAACCCCGTACGGGATCAGTTGAGCTCAAGAATTACCCTCGCATTTTGAGGCATCGCGTAAATCAGCGGCCTGTAGGAGTGAACGTTTCTGGATAGTTGCCGAGCCATCCCCAATGTTTATTGGGCCAGCTCACTACGACTGCGCGGCCGACGACGCTACTGATGGGGACGAAGCCGCCTCCCGGCGAGCCGTTGAGATAGTGGAAAGCCGAGTCGGCTGAGTTATATCTGTTGTCGCCCATTACCCAAAGTTTTCCATCGGGCACGGTGACCGTAAATGGACTCTTGGTCGCCTGGGATTGGCCGTCAGGAACCTGGATGTACGGCTCGTCGATGGGGACATCGTTGATGGTGAGATGTCCGGTCGATGTGCAACAGACCACGGTTTCCCCGGGAAGGCCGATAACTCTTTTGATGAGGTGGTCATTGTTGTCGCCGGTGCTCAGCCCCACAGCAGTGAGCGCGGCGTCTATTGCACTCAGAAGATTCAGCGGCACGGGTTGCTGCGGTGGTAGCCAGTTTCCCGGGTCAGTGAAGACGACGACGTCGCCGTGTTCAATCGGTATCAGGTTAGGAACGAGTTCGTTCACGATAATTCGATCATTGATCAGGAGCGTGTTCTCCATCGAAGAAGAGGGGATGTAGAACGAACGAACGACAAACGTTTTGAGAAGGGCTGAGATCAGGACCGCGATGATCACGATGACGACGAGGTCCCGCACGAACTTCAAGGCAGGAGACCCCGCCCTCGTCCGCAGACGCGCACGACGTGTGGCGTTGTCGGCTGGCATCATTCCCCGATCCTAGGGCAGTCATTGAAGCTGAAATCGACCGGGCAATCCAAGTGGTCCCTCGAAAAAAATTCGCTCAGTTTCCCCATCACCGTATGGGGAACCCTTTGTGGGACGCGTACGACTCTACGTTTCGGACTCACTTTTGGCGCAAACCCAGAATTGATGCTGGAGAGGAGCGGAGTTGTGGACTCTGCTGCCAGGTCAGCCTCGGTACAGGGCCGCCATGGCAGTGGCAACGTCCCGCAAAACAGCCCGCGCCTCCGGCGGACTCGTGACACGGAGGTGGTCACCGAATTGCGACAGCTGACGCACGGACTCCACCTGGTCGTAGATCTCACCAGTATCGACGGATACCAGACAAAAGCTGTCATGTATTGATGAAAGGCTTGGCGTAGCCGAGAACGTCAACTAAGGAGATCCCCATGGCAACACCAAACCTGTTCCTCATCTATGTCACCGATGTTGAGCGGTCCACCCGCTTCTACAGCGATCTCTTCGAGATGGAACCTGTCACCGTTACCCCTCGTTATGTCCCGTTCGAGGTGGCCCCGGGCGTGCTCTTCGCTCTATGGTCTGGCCGCGGCGATACCGTCACGACGGCGACGCCGCGAACCAGCGAGTTGGGACTCATGCTGCCCGGGTCAGCATCCGGAGTCGATGACTGCTTCGCGGCGTGGACGGCCAAGGGGGCCATTGTTATCGAAGAGCCGCACGAAGACGTCTTCGGGCGCACATTCGTGGTCGCCGACCCGGATGGCAACCTCATTCGTGTCTCGCCGATCGACTGAAACGGAGTACACGGGCAGGCTCGATTCAGCATTTCTTCCCTTGGAAGGCTCGAAGAACGGACTACTCACCGGACCGGGCGCGGTTTCAAGCGTGAATAGTCACGATCCCAACTATCGGCATGCTGGGTGACAGACGGCGTCTGTTCCGGAGGTATGTCCCGGATCGGGAACGGCGGATTCAACTGGTCGTCGCAACGATGGGCTTTTCTGGCTCTGACAGTAGTCGTTGCATGGCTTGAGCGGGTGTGCTGCCGCCGAGTGTTTTGCGGGGTCGATTGTTGAGTTCGGTAGCGACTTCGAGTAGCCGCTCGGGCGAATGGACGGATAAGACGGCAACGATTTGCTCATGCCGGGTGATGATGGCCTCGAGCGCCTCGCTATTGCGCAGGAACAGGCCATCGACGGCCGCGTGATAGAGCGGCGTGGGTGGTTGATGCATGACGAGCACGGCACGCTTGTCTCCAATTAAGGCTTCGAGTTGGTGCGCCAACCACGCAAGGATCGAATCCGTGACCTGGCCATGGCCGTGGCCGGGTACGGTGACATCCAGCAGGATAATGACGAGCTGTCCAAGCCGATGGAGTTGGTGTACCGGCCCCGGAATCGACGGAGAAAGTCCAAAACGGGACGCAAACGCGACACGGTCGTCCGTGTTCCCCGGGCAGCAAAACACCGGAACGTTCATTGACAGCGCAGCCAGCAGGGACTCGAGGTGTTGAGCGGCCAACACCGTCTGATCGGCCGCAGGAAGGCTGCCCGCGCTCTGAGTCAGGTCGCCGCTCACGATGACAACGTCGGGCCGAACAGCGAGCCCTCTCAGATGATCGGTAACCTGGGTTAATCGGCTGAGGGCCTCGGGGCTTCCATCGAGGTGCGGGTCCGACAAGTGCGCGATGACTACCAATTGTTAGCTCCGATTCACTCTCGACGGTCTCGATCGTCCCATCGGCTTTCTGAGCCTACCGAGCCTCTACCGAACAGTATGGAGCTATCCTGGTGGCCTGCGACCAGACGACCATCCAATGGCGATCCTGATACTCGTAAACATCCGTGTGCCAAGCGCAGATTTCAAGCTCATCGGCGGTGCCGACGCTAAGAACTATTCGTGCGATGTACTTCAGAATCGTCAGGTTTCCTGACGATCTGACGGAGATTTCTGTTTCGGGCTCGAATACGAGGTACTCGAGTCGCTTCGATTCCACGTCGCTGAGATAGGACGATTTTGTCCGTGTGGACCCGTTGGGCGTCACAAGTTGGTAATCGGGTGCATGGAGGCGCTCCGCAACGACCATGTCGCGTTCGACGAGCGCGCGAAGTCTCTCTCGCTCGATATTCACCACTGTCGCAGGATCAATTTTCATATGCCCTGTCTAACAGCAGCGGCCGTCGCCGGCCTGTACCGAGGGGACCAAGCCGCAGCTGCTAGACATACTCGGCGTCGTTTAGCGTTTCTCTACGGGCGGTCTTCGAATCTCGCTTCGTTTGGGCTGCAAGCCATTCGGCGAAGCATGGTCCGAGCTGTTCGACGTCGGAGTTCGGCACCAATCGCCATCACGGATGGCGCGCCGCGTGGCGCCGGGAATCGGCAGGGCACCTGCACGATGCCGTTGCATATAAAGGGCTTACCAGCCGGGTCCCGGCTTGGAAGCGTAGCCGCTCAAGTCTCGCGTCGAAGGACAATGATTCCCACATAGGCGAGCAGTGCCGTCCCGAACGTTCCGAGGAGACCAGCGAGGAATGCCGCATCAACGCTGAACCCTCCGCTGAAGCTGATAACGACGTACCCGACAACCGATAGCAGCACGAGGGCGACATAGGACACTCGGACGAGCCAACCCGCCGGTAAGCGAACGACGGACATGAGAATCATCGCCGCCAACGGTGCAAACATCATCCCGCCGAAAAGCAGAGCCGGCGCCACCCGCACATCGCGGCCAGAGCAGGGACCCATGAGGTTACACGCCGTGGGGAATCCTTGCGCCATCCAGAATACGAGCCAAGTAACGACCACAATGGCCACCGCGGGAAGCACTAATCCGAGGCGACTTTTCAACCGAATATGGGAAGCCATGAAACGAGTGTGGCATTTCGGCGCGCAGAATGAAGCACTGCAAAGGCGTATGATGACAACTCGTTACCGCTCAGGCCGGGCCGCCAAATCGAAGGGTCCAAGGGCGTTTCTAAACAAGGCGGACGATCGCCAAGCTCGGGGACCTCCAGCGCCACGAGCGGAGCAATCGTGGTGCGGCGGCTCAACATTGCTAGAAGACTCGGCGTCCCGTAGAGGGTTCGGTTTGCGGGCGCGAGGTGTTGCGGTCTGGCCGAGCAGGCTGGAATCAGGACTGCGGTATCACGAAGTGCGCAACGACGGTCAAGACCAGGATGATCGGAACGGCAAACACTGTCCGTCGCGACTGTCCGCCCAGACACCGGTTTGATCTGGGTCGGAGCAGCAGCCCAACGAATACGGTCGCCAGCAGCGCGAACAGGATTCCTGCGCTGATCAGCGACGCACGGACGGGCAACAACTGTGGCGGGCACACCGCCGGAAGACTGGCCGCGCAAGCCCAACTGGGAAGGACCGGCTGCGCCATCCAGAGTATGAGTAATCCCAGGAGGACGGTCCCCACTGCGACGGCGGGGGAGCGCGTAGCGCCGACGGTCTGGATGGGCATAGATCCAGACTATCGATCAAGCACTACTGCGGCGCGACGGCTGCCGCGCTTGATTCTTCGCGATAGCGTGAATCAGTCCCGTAGGGGGTTCCCGTTGCGGGCGACTTGCTCAGCGAATCGACTTGAGCGGAATCACGCTTCAACGCGCCCGTTGGTCGTCCGGCCTACGGGCGCTTGCTAGACGGTCGGGAGATGCCGCCGTCCACACGGAATACGGCGCCGGTGATCCGGCTGGTGTCAGTTAGATGGCGGGGTAGGAGTCAGTCTGGTCTCGGAGTCCCTGACCGCTGTCGCAGGGCGTGAATACGGCGCCACCGCAGGTGGTGTCTGCCCGGTTTTGGGGGGCCACCTGAACCGGGCGTGTGCTGCGCGCCGGGCGAGGGGCCGCAGTACGACAAGCCCGTAGATCACGAATATCACACACGTGACGGCCACGACGAGATCGCCGTAAGAAGTGCGCGCGAGGATCGACGTGAAATCAGCGAGTCCGTGAATGACTATCAGCGGCCAGATCCACGAGAAGCGGTATTGAAACGCGGCGAGAGCGAAGCCGTAGGTCGCTGACGCGAGCACGTTCGTCAGGACGTCGTACGTTCCCCTGTCCGTGGTAGCGAAGGCGGACAGGTGTTGCAACCCGAATAGCGCTGCTGTTACCGCGACGGCAGGAATGGCGGTGAAGCTTCGGCTCAACCGGCCAAGCACGACTCCCCGGCTAATGAGTTCCTCATTGAATCCGACCAAGAGGAGCGTGAGAGTCCAGAGCCCGAAACCTGGTGGCTGATCCGTGAGACCGTTCGGCACTACCCGGAACACCGCCTCGCCAAACGGGACTACGAGGAGAAGCAGCGAAGAACGCCCACGCCAGAGCGTCAGGAACCCGACACTTTTCCACAGTTTCAGATACGTGACGAGCGCAACGGCGTAGACGGCACACATCACATTGACGAAGAGGCCCAAGTACCAGCCGGTGACGCCCACAAGCGGCGCCAACCACAGTCCGAACAAGATGACAGCAAAGCGAGCCACGTGCACGATCAAACCGAACAAAACGTCCCGTATTTGTAGTCCAGCCACACAAGGACTCTATCCTCCTCACGGAAACGGTCAACAGAGTGCGCGCGAAACGGTCCATCGTCGAAAAGAGCTGCTGCCTGTTCAGGGCACAGCGGGCGTATTTCGCAATACGCTCAACATATGGACTCTCGAAGGCGGGGGAGGACCAGACGCGCCGACCGCTTGCAAGGGCCCTGTGATTTTTTTCGCATCAAAACTTCGCTATTGGGAGTCCCCTCGTCGGCGACGAGGACGAGTTTGCTGAACACCGCCGACGGGGGTACCAAAGTCGGCGTCCGAAGGCAGACCCGCAGAATTCTTAGCCGTAAGAGGTTCGTCTACGGGCGTTTGATTGGTTGCTGTAGCGGCCCGTACGCCATGATCGGCTTGGGGCGTCGTCCTGCCCTATCTGTATTTGCGGTTCGCTAAAACGCTCGATCATTGGGGATGACATGGAAGTTTCACAAGCCGAGGCCGATGTGCGTCGCATCTATCGTGCTGGATTCCTCGGACCTTTGGTGTCCGCGGTCATCTGGGCGGTCGCCAGCGCGGTCTTCACCTGGGGCTCCGTCACTGCTGGCATGGCTGCGCTCTTCTTCGGCGGCATGCTGATCTTCCCACTGGGCACTCTCCTCATGAAGATGCTGGGCGGCCCAATCGCGTTACCGAAGGGGCATCCATCAGCGGCATTGGCTATGCAGTGCGCGTTCACAGTGCCCCTCGGCATGCTGATTGCAATCGCTCTCGGCATGTACGAGCCCGTTTTCTTCTTCCCCTCAGCGCTCATCATCGTTGGAGCGCACTATCTCGTCTTCATCTCGCTCTACGGAATGCGCATATTCGCGGTTCTGGCCGGGGTCCTGATTTTGCTGGGAGTGAGCGCGTTATTCGTGGCACCAGAACTTGGAGGTATAAGCGGATGGCTGGGCGCCGCCGTCTTCCTGCTTTTTGGGGTGCTGTTGTTTCGCGCCCAAGAGGACGCACACGCAATCGTCTCGTAGGGGGTTCCTCCACAGCAACAGCAGTGTGTCGCGTAGTGCGATCCATTTTTCAGAGACTTCGGGGGTCCCTCTGGTGGTTCGATGCATTCGGACGGTCATCGCGCCGATGGTCGATCCATTCATTTGGACGCCCGCACAACGTTCCTTACTGACGCGGAGCTTTAGCCGTCAGCGGTGAAGGATACAACGACGCGGATCAAACATCGCCTGCGCTGCAGTCTGCCTCATCATTACGATGGTCCACACCTTTAGGGGGCAAAACTTCCCCGCTCACTGCATATGGTTAGCGTCCGAGCAACGCACCGATTCCAAGCCGGAGGCTCAGGTCGCCAGTAAAGGAGCGCCTGTCGTCACGGTTCGATTCGCTTTGTAGTTCGAGCCCGACTCCAACGTTGACGCCCGTTCCAGCGGTGAAACGAGAGTTGTCCCTGTTCTGCCTGGAGGTATGCGAGTCCGACACCACCGCACCCTGTGCCTGCGTTTCGATTGTCGCCGTCGATGACGGTTGCGATTTGGGTGCAGATGAGGAAGTTTATGATGTGGCGGCTGTCGCGCCCAGCTGAGTGCCCGCCGAGTTGGTATCTCGGTTCGAAGAATTCGTTGCGGAAATCGGACGAATCTTGTTAGTTAGAGGGCCTTTGGTACTACGAGGTAACGGAGACGGCGCTCGTAGCGGCAATCACCTTTTCGAGGTCGATGTCATTGCGGACCCTGCGACGCCCATTGCCAGCGCGACATCATCAATATCCGCGATGCCAAGGCAAACTTTTTATACGTGTCCACGAACGCGAACCTCTTTTCGAATTTTAGTCCGGAAGCCTCCCGAACCGGATGCGGGGGTGTCGAAGAGATTTGCTTGTATTTCAGGTTTTTCTCCTGTGGGATCAGTCGTGTGTGTTGGCAGAGTTGTGTGCACCTGCCGAAGTGAACTTCCTGACTTATGACCAGCTGCCTACGGATTTGGATCCGACCCTTCAGGCCATCAAACCGACAAGAGTCCCTCTGACTAGAGTGGGGAGGCCGTATCATTTTCGGATACACGAGTAAATCGTTCGGGGCCAAGCCAGGGAGCACCAATGGAGATTGTTGAACTTGGTGAGACTGCCGTCATCGGAATCGAAGTTGTCGCTGACTTCGGCCAGCTACGCTCCGAGATGCCTGCGGCCTGGCGCGAGCTGTTTTTCCGTCAAGACGAGCTGCCCGCCTCAGGCACAGGCGTCTTCGTCGAGGCCAGCAACCATTTAGGCGACGGCCGTTACCGCGAAACTATTGGAGCAGTAGCTGTCGTCGCCGAAGTTCCAGTGCCTGATGGTATGGCGGTAGCTCTCCTTCCCGGTGGAAGATTCGTCCACCACCGGCATGACGGTTCGGAGGCAACCATCGCAGGCGGTTTCCAGACCATTTATGACTGGGCTGCAGAGCAGGGATTAACTCTCGGGAACCGCAAACTCGATGTTGGATACACGTCCGACGGTGTTCAACAACCGCACGAACTGTACGTCGACATTCTCATCTGACGGCCTCCCCCCTTCACGACAGAATCAGGCTCTACCCGGTCAAACCGCCGTGCAATGCCAGTGATCCGCGAAGCTGTCGCAGTCGTCGGGATGCGGCAGCCTCGTCTACTTGTTGAGAGAAGGAATCGGTGACAGGTCATCTTTCCCGTTTGGCACAAAATCAGCGAGCTCGGCAGTTCAAGTAGTCCGCCCGAGATCTCTCCCGTTGATCGTTCCCATCTGAAATTTTTGACAGGTGTCTGGTGGATGCTCAATGACCTCGCCGCCGCCATGTATGGCGGGGCAGCCTCTCTCATCGGGTTTGAAGCCCTCGCGCCGATTCTCGGTTTCACCACCGCTTGGCCGATTGCCATCCCTATCGTTGTCGGGTTACTTTCGCTGCTCTTCTTCGCCCGCCGATTCCTCGTCCGATACTGGCGGCTGATCCTGCCGCCCAGTCTGCAAGCAAAAAATCGCGGACAAGATTTTGACGCGAAGCGTCGTTAATCTGAAGATGTGCGTTTTTCCGTGAGTCGGCGCCAGTATGCCGTCCAGTAGGGGGTTCGCCTCACGGGCTGCTTGTTGCCCTCCCTCGCGGCCGCATAAGCGACTCGCAAGTGCCCGAAGCAAGCACCGTGTCGTATGCTCGCGGTAAGACAGCCGCTTATCCGTGAATCGAGGAGTGATTGATATGGAGTTTGGTTCTCTGTTTTGGTGGAACTTTTGGGTGGTCGTTCAGGTTCTCGTCCTTGTCGCGATAGTCGTGGTTCTGGCGTTATTCATTCGCTGGGGAAGGCGCAAAAGCGCGATTCTTGATTCGAGTAGAAACGCGGACAATGAAGGACATGCTGCCGCCGGAAGGTAGCCCACGTGCACGGTGGCGATGAAAGACTAGGCAGTCTGGCTCTGCCCTCAGCGGGCTGGACCGCGGACGGCGCATTTTCGCTCTTCCCCGTTGGGGTCCAATGCTCCCCCTATCACGAGCGGGCATGAAGTCCTTATTAAACATACCCAAATCAGCGTGTGGAACAGGGGAATCACGTGCACGCGATCCTCGCAGCCCTAGGCGTTGCGCTCTTTCTGACCGCCCGGCTGGCCACTCGACGGTCCTGGCACGAATCCTTCTCAAGAATCAGACCCGGACCGTCCCGTTGAGGGTTCCCCTGTGACGCGTCGTCAGCTCCGCCGGTGGTCGGGTCGAGTGGCCCCCGATCTGTGGCGCTTGACGTCCGGTCACGGGCGTCAGCTGACGATGAAAGCAACATCGGCGGTGGAGGTTAGCTGAGCCGTATGAGTCGGTTGCGCTTGCTTGAGTTCAAAGCGGAGGGTGTAGGGCGGTGGCAGCGACAGTGCGGCCGGATCGATAGCGGCAGCAATAGTTACGATGGCTTCTTTCAGCTCTGTGGTTACCACTATTTCGGGAGTGCGACCTGCATTAGGCGGTCAGGTCGGGAAACACGAATTCAAGGAGCAGCGGCGCGAGTGGAATGTCCAGTCCAGTTCGGTCGTGGCGTTGGGATCTACCCATCGCAGCTCAACAATTTCCACCGGCGCTACCGGCGCTACCGGCGCTATGACGCCATCGCTGCGATAGACGGTCGCGTCGACGATCGTGTCCAGCTCGTTTGCTGCGGCGGCACTCCAGCTGCCGAGCAGGTCGAGGTCTTCCTTCGCGACCGTCACGCCCCGCTCCTCATAAACTCCCGGAGAGCGGCCGCACCAGGAGTTTCCCGGGGCTCGGATTTGCCGACGTCGGCTGCACAAGACGAAAAGCCGGCGCACCTTTCTCGGCATTCGTGAGCGGCCGCAGGTCCTAGGCCTGTGCCGCGATCTTGCCGTCTGGGCGACGACGTCCACAACGTGCTTCAGCGGGCTAGAGCGTGTACTACCTGCTGCTTTCTTCTCCTTGTAGAGCGGCTAGCGCGGCGAGAAGACGTTCATCGGCTTGATCAGCAACGTTCTGTATCCCCGGGGAATTGCTGAGCTGGACCATGGTTTGTGGGTTGATAGCTTGCACCGTGGTGGTATTCGCTGATGGGCTGCGTCGGATAACGACGTTACACGGAAGCAGTAATCCCATGTCGGGCTCCGCGGTGAGTGCTTGTTCGGCGAGGGCCGGGTTGCACGCGCCCAAGATCAGGTAATCGCCGAGTGACTGTGCGCTTTCCACGCCGAGTTTCGTTTCGAAGGTCGCGTGGACGTCGATTTCGGTCAGAACGCCGAATCCCTGGTTGGCGAGTTCTTCCCGCACTCTGGCGACAGCTTCTTCGTAGGGCAGCGAGACGGTGATGGTGTGTGCGTAGTTCATTGGTATCCCTCGGTCAATTTTCGTGAATTGATGGTTGCGGTTGGTGTTAGTTTGCGGTGATGATTCCCATCATTCCGCTGTCTTCGTGGTCGAGGATGTGGCAGTGGTACACGGTGCGTCCGCTGAAGTCGTCAAACGCGATACGCACGCGCACGGTGCTGCGTGCCGGAATGTTCACGACGTCCTGCCACATTATGGTGTCGACCCGCCGGCCTGACTGTTCAACGATCTGCATCGGCCACACGTGCAGGTGCATGGGGTGATCAAGCGGGCTGGTATTTGTTAGCAACCATTCCTCCACGCTGCCGAATTGCGCGGTCGTGTCGATCCGGGTGGCGTCGAACACCTGGCCGTTGATCGTGGCTGACATCATGCCGCCGCCCATGTCGTTGCTTGTGTTCCCGGCCATTCCTCCGCCCATATTCCCGCCCATTCCCATCGCGAAAATGAGCTCGCGTCGGGCGGTTACGGTAGCCGTGCGTAGGTCACGTGGAACGGGCTGGACGGGTGTGGCGGCGACTGGGGCGACGTCGTCACCGGTCACGATAAATGTGGCAAGCGCGACGTCGTCGGCTGAGGCTGAGGTTCCGCCTCCCATCATCATTCCGCCGGAACTACCTCGGTCGTAGGTGTGGGCACGCAGTACGGAGGTGCCGGCTGTGGCCGTGACGAGAAGGTCGGCCCGGTTCCCGGGGGCCAACACGACCTCGGAGACTTCGTGCGCGGCTTCGAAACGTCCGGAGTCGATTCCGAGAAGGGACATCTGCTGCCCGTCGAGGCGCAGCCGCAGGTAACGGGACACGCAGGCATTGACGATGCGCCATCGTTCCCGTTCGCCCGGGCGGGCATTCATCCTGGGGGTGACTTGCCCATTGACTAGGACGAAGTCTCCCTCGCGTCCGGACATTTTCTCCATCGCTGTGGCCGCTGGAATTGTTCCCGCGGAATCGAGAGTGATGTCGGAAATGACGAGCACGCGTTCCCGGCTGGCCGGAATAGGGTCGGGGTCTTCTACGATAATGGCGCCGTAGAGCCCACCGAATACTTGATCGGCCACGAAACCGTGGTGGTGCGGGTGATACCAGTACACGCCCGGCGGGTGATTGGCGGGCAATTCGTACTGGTAATCGAAAGAGTCGCCGGCTGCGACGGTGACGAACATGTTGTCGCTATTGTTCTCGGGCGAGACGTGGAGTCCGTGCACATGCAGGTTGCTCGGGTCTGCCAGCCCATTGCGAAGGCTCACGCTGAGGGTATCTCCCGCTCTAACGCGCAGTGTGGGGCCGGGCACGCCACCGTTGTAACTGAGCGCACGCACATCACGGCCAGCGATGCTGACCTGCTGAGGCGACGACTCCAGGGACACGGTCAGGATTCCGGCGGAGCTGCGAAGCTCATCGGGCTGAACGAGGGCGACACCAGGCGCAGCTTCCAACGCTGCGTGTCTCCGTGATTCTTGATTCACGACGAAGCCGGTCCCGCCGATGGCCACCCCGCCAATTCCGACGCCGCCAAGAATGAGAGCGTTTCGGCGGCTGATATCAACCATCATCGTCCTTCGCCGAGCACCTGTATCTGTTCGCGGTACTGCTCTGTCGTGAGTTCCCCGCGAGCAAATCGCTCGTCGAGGATCTTCCGCCCGCTGCTGAGATCAGACGGCGCTGAGGAGGATGGTGACGAGAGGCCACGCTCCCCATTCTTGGTAGATAGGCGGATGATGACGTACACAAGAATTGCGATGCCGGCCATAGCCAGTAGTCCGAAGCCCCAGGACCACCCCATAATTCCGTTGTCCCACATCATGATGCGATTCCTTCCGTGATTCGTAAACAGCTCACTATACCTCTAGGGGTATATAATCTGGCTGGATGTCAGCCGCACACATTCAGATTGACTTGACGATCTGTGATGGGGTCGCCAGGCTAACGCACGTAGGAGAACAGTCCGATCATGCCGCGTTCAGCGTGGTAGGCGTTGTGGCAGTGGGCAATCCACTGTCCGGGGTTGTCGGCGTCGAATTCGAAGGTGACCGTTTCTTTCGGGCGAACAATTACAGTGTCTTTGCGTGCGCCGTTGTTGCTCAGTTGGAAGCTGTGTCCGTGCAGGTGCATGGGATGCCACATGGTGGTGTCGTTCACCATCTTGACCTGGACGCGTTCATCCAGAGTGATATCAAAGGCGCCCGCAAACGGCTTCTTCATGTCGAAGCGGCGTCCATTGATGCTCCAGTCGTACTTTCCCATGCTGCCCGTTAGACGCATCGTGTGGATGCGATCGGGCTTTTTGGAGGTGAGCAGCACGGAATCATCTGCGGTAAGACGGCCTCCGTCCGTGACTATGCCGTTCAAGGTCGACGGAAGCACGGCAGCGGCGGGGGCGGTGCCGCTGCCAGTGCTAATGAGGCCGTAAGCGCGGCCATCCTTCCCCTCGGGGATGGCCAAAAGTGGAGTGTATCCGTCTTGAACGGTGAGGATGGCATCGATGCGTTCGCCCATACCGAGGACAACCGCGTCGACATCCTCGTGGTGCACTGGGAACCCGTCCGTGTGCGTCAGGGTTATCTTCTGCCCCGGCACACCGACCCGGTAGGCGGTGTCTCCGGCCGCATTGATAATGCGCAAACGGATACGGTTGCCCGGCCGGCTCTGGAATACTTCAGCATCCTGCGCGGCACGACCATTGAACAGATGGGCGGGTATTCTTACGTCCCCGGCGTCTCCGCCGAGGTAGGAGCTGGTGGCGCCCATCAGCATGTGCGTCATTGGCATATCCATTCCGGACATATCCATTCCGGACATGTCCATACCCATGGATAGTTCGGCCAGAACGTCCTCGGGTGTGCCGGTGATGCCGTCGAGCCAGTCGTCGAGCACGATGACCCATTCTTGGTCGTACAGCAAGGGCTCGCGGGGGTCCTCAATGATGAGCGCGCCGGAGAGGCCGCGTTCGCGTTGCATGTCGACGTGTGAGTGATACCAATAGGTGCCGGGCTGGTTGAGCCGAAATTGATAGTCAAAGTTCGCACCCGGTTTGATCGCGGGTTGGGTCACAACAGGTACGCCGTCGGCGTCATTGTGCAGGGCCAGGCCGTGCCAGTGCACACTTGTCGATTCGGTGAGCGTATTGGTGACCGGGACCTTGAGCGTGTCCCCGGTCTTCGCGCGGATGACGGGACCGTTAAGTGCGCCGTTGTATCCCCAGGTACTCAGCGCAATACCGGCGACGGACGTGTCAAACACCCCGGCGCTAAGCTTCTGCGTGACCGTCGTCCCGTTCGAGGGGCGAGCGTCTTCATATTGTGAAACCAGTGGATCAGTTGGCAAGATGCGATCAACCCTCCCTGCTGCGGGGGATGTCGACGGGGCGCAGGATGCCAGTGCTGCTGTGGCTGCGGTGGCCAGGGAGGCGCCGAGGAATGTGCGACGCGTAAGAGGCGAATTCATTAAGTTTCCTTTAATCTATGAGTCGGACGTCGGCCCGATGGCCGGTGTCGTTCGGAGTTGCGCGGGTCAGCTAGCCAGTGGAGCAACGCTCGGCCTGCATCGTTGCTTACCTCGATGCTCGAGGCCGTCGTCGCATGGGACCAGATCGGGTGCGCGCGCAGCCGGATTCTAAAGGGGTTCCACTGTGCCGCTCTAAAACGGAGCGAGGAGCCAGGGAAAAACGGCGATTTCAGCCGTAGGCCAGGGCGTGGCAAAGTTCCGCTGCCACGTACTGGCGCGGAACCGCATCAGGATCTAAACGCGACTGATGGAAAGAAGGGTAAGGCTGGGACGGTGAATCGGTAAGGCAATGCTTCGCCATGCCCCCAGAATGACGAATCTGGCATCGAGTAGTCGTCGATATACGTCCGGAAGCCGAGTCAGGAAGATCAGGGCGACAAGGGTGAGCAGCAGCACGCACGTCATCATGAGCAGCGCGCAATCGAGCATTCCATCGAGGCTGCTAGAGAAGATCGAAGCGACAACGGGTGCGGCCACGACAGCCGCCATGCCCATGACGGCTACCTCTTGACCGGCTACTGCTGACGCAGCGGGAGCCGGTGTGTACATGGTATGCCCGCTGGCCTCGGAATGGAAAGCGAAAACTGCAAGAAGCAGTGCGGCCAGAGCAAGCAGCGAGACGAAAGGCGACAGCGAGACGGATGCAACTACCCGCCGTGCGGCGCGATCCACGGTCATGTCACCTTCTGCTCTGTCTACAGCCCAAGAAAGGACTGCCAATGTCATCTTTCGCAGGATACCGCACAGACAGCGGCGATTCCTGAAGGCCGATTTGGTGATCGGAGCGGCGGCGCGGCATCCGTGCGGGTGAAGTGAGATTGGCAGAGGCCGGGTCAGGGCCAATCCTTGGAAGTCGTGGCGAGCAGTGATGCAAGAATTTTATGCTCGAAACTATTTCTGAGAATTAGGTTTCCACCAGTTCGCTCCCGAGCTAACCTCAAGTAAGAAATAGGCCGTGTTGCTTCCACTATTTGAAACCGTCGTTGTCTATCGCCAGCATGAAGGAATTGAAAATGGCGGCACTGAGAGGCGTCACAAAGACCAACCTGGACAAGCAAGGATTTGGAGGTCTCGATGATGACGCCAAATCCTGTTACGCATGGCCCCTGCGATTTACACCGGCAGTGGGCACCGTCTTAATCGTTGTCGGATTGGTTTTGCAGTCGCCTATTTTTCTTGGAGTGGGAGCAATCGTTCCTCTCACCGGGGCTCTGTTCCCCCGCGGCATGATTCTTGATCTGGTTTATAACTTGGGCATCCGCCATTTGTTTGATGCTCCGGCGCTCCCCCCGACGCCGAGTCCACGACGGTTTTCCTACTTGCTGTCCACCGTGCTAATTGCGGGTTCGGCCTTGTCCTTCTACTACGGATTGTCAGCTCTGGGCTTTGTGCTGGGAGGAATGGTCGTTCTCGGAGGAATAATCCTCACCACCACCCATTGGTGTCTCGGATCGTGGTTTTACAGACTAATTTTCGCGCGTCGAGCGGCAAGGTAGGGGCCCCGAGAAGACGCGGCACATTGTGCAGACGAGTACGTAAAAGGACATCGTCATCGAACGCCACGTGATTTTGCTAGCGGATGTGACTTTTTCATACTGCCGAGAGATGACGGATCACAGGAAAATCATGAACTTCACCTCCGGCTAAGGACACATGAGTAGGTCCCGATTCGAACCGGATGGGCGGGGCTGTGCTGGGAAGTAGATGAAGGTGCAGGGCTTCACGGTTGAGATCAACGTCGATGCGGTGCCCGCGGTAGGCGAACTGAAAGGACACGCTTGCAAGCCGTGCCGGAAGTCGTGGCGCGAAGCTGATCCGCTTCGAATCGAATTGCAGGCCGGCGAAGGACCGTGCGACAAGGTCCACGGTGCCCGCCATTGCTCCAAGATGGATACCTTCACGGGTGGTTCCTCCCTGAGTGTCGTCCAAATCGGCGATGAGTGCTTCACGAAATAGCGACCACGACCGGGATTCGTCAAGTTGGGCCAAGACGGAGGCGCTCACCACTCGACTGAGGGTGGAGCCGTTCGACGTGCGCTCAAGGTAGTAGGTGACAGTGCGAGCGAGGTCTACTTGGGACAATGGGTAGCCGAGTCGGGCGAGCTGCTGCCTCAGGCCTTCCTCGCCAAGTAGGTAGACGAGCATCATGACGTCGGGTTGTTTTGCCAGTTTGTACCGGTTGGTGCTGTCGTTCTCGGCCTCGAGAATGAGGTCGAGCCGGCCGATGTTTCCGCACCGATCTCGGTAACTGGTCCAGTCGAATTCGAGCAGAGTCTCGTATCCGTCGAACTGGCTCAGGATCCCGTCGGCGTGGATCGAAACCGCCAAGCTCCGTCCGAGCCGTGACCAGAGAGCGAGTTCCGTGTCGTCTATACGCAGACGGTCGACGACATCCGCGCGGGCGTGCCCGGTCAACCTGTTCAATATCTCTCCGGCCCGATCGCATATCCAGGCGACCATGACGTTCGTGTACGTGTTGTCACGTAGTCCTTTGCCCGGGGAATCGGGGTAGCCGTCGTAGTATTCATCGGGTCCCATGACGCCGGAAATGTGGAAACGATCGTCCGCCGGATCATGTACGGCGGACGCAGCGAAGAAGCGTGTTACTTCGATGATGAGCTCGGCACCTCGGTCGGCGAGCCAGTCATAGTCGGCGGTGACTTGAAAGTGCTGCCAGGCGTTGAAAGCGACTGCCAGCCCCACATGCCACTGACGGCGTGAGTTGTCGGGCATCCACCGCGACGACTGATGGTTGTACAGCTGGGTCGGTGTCTCCTCCTGACCATCGCTACCGCTCTGCAAGGGAAATAATGCTCCTGGCCGGCCTATCGCGTGCGCCGCCGTGCGGGCCGCGTCCAGTCGATGCCACCGGTAGTCCAGGAGGGCGCGCGCCACGTTCGGTAGCCTCAGGTCGAGCACGGGCAGCACGAATAGTTCGTCCCAGAAGACATGGCCTCGGTATCCCTCGCCGTGGAGACCCCTGGCAGGTACACCGGCATCCAGGTCAGCCGTGTGCGGGGACAGGGTCTGCAGCAGATGAAAGATATGAAGGTTTAAGACAAGTTGGCTGCGCGGGTCAGCTTCAAGGGTCGTCCCAAACCGCTGCCAGAGTCGCTGCCAGGCCGCCTCATCGCGTTGGCGCGCGCCCGCGGTGTCTGCCGCGTGGTCGCGAAGTCGCCCCACGGCGGCAACACCGGGCGAGGCGATTGCGGGATCGCGGGACGTATACGTTGCAGCGGTCTTGGTCAGAGTTGCTCGTTTTCCGTCCACCAAAGACAATTCGATCTCGTTGCGGTACCGGCGTCCGATTCTGGCACCCGTGTTGTCCCAAGTGCCAACCGCACCAGCAAGGTGAAGGTGGACGGCCGTCGCGATCCGTACCTCGCTGTTCCCGGTCTGGACCTCACACAGAGTGATGTCGCCCGAGGCGGTAAACTTCGGCGGAGCCAGATGGGTGGTGTCCGCCCCGCCGGAGGCCGCGACGTTGGTATTGCGCACGCCCGCATCGATGCCGGTTCGGAGGGTGATCGGTCCGCTCCACCCGAGCGGAACGAGTGTGGTCTCCAAGACCGCCAGATGTGCGTCGTCCATCGAGACGAAGGAACGCTGGAGAACGGTCAGTCGATGGTTTTGTGGTCCTACCAGTGTGACGTGACGGGTCGATACGCCGACGCGAAGATCGAGGTCCCGTCGTTCGTCGAGCGTCTGGATCGTGCCGGCCCCAGGGGGTAAAAGATATCGCCGCGGTACGCAACGACCGCGGCGGAGCGAAAGGGGTATTCGAATATGTGCAACACGAACACAAACGACCTCGGCCTGATCGACGCATCCTGCTCTTGTGGTAGCCACGCACACGAGTCTGTGGGTGCGGCTGTTACCGACGTCGGACTTATGTCGCACACGTACGAGGTTTCAGGGATGACCTGCGGTCACTGCGTGTTTAGCGTGACCGAAGAGGTCAGCCGTGTTGATGGAGTCAAAAACGTTGATGTTCAGCTCATCGTGGGTGGAGCATCACGGGTTACCGTTTCGAGTACCGATGCGCTTGATCACGAGGCAGTAGCTGCAGCGATCGATGAGGCAGGCTACGCGTTGATGTCTGTACCCAGAAAGGCGGTGTCGAAATGAGTGGAGAAGTAGCGGTGAGCGGTGAGCAGGTTGTTCTCGACGTTGGTGGTATGACCTGTGCGTCGTGCGCGGCGCGGATTGAGAAGAAGCTCAATCGAGTGCCCGGTGTGGAGGCTTCGGTGAACTATTCGACCGAGAAGGCGAGTGTGTTCGTGCCGTTGGGGACGAGTGTCGCGGATGCGATTGCGACAATCGAGGCGACGGGTTACACGGCTGTGCTCCCTCGATCGGTCGTCAGTGACGAGCCCCATTCTGAGGAGCCCACGGATGCTGATCGTGAGGTGTCGGCTGTTGGCGTTCTGGCTGGTCCTCGTTGTCGTGCTCTGGAAC
Organism: Cryobacterium aureum; assembly: GCF_002954245.1. Lineage (GTDB taxonomy): Bacteria > Actinomycetota > Actinomycetes > Actinomycetales > Microbacteriaceae > Cryobacterium > Cryobacterium aureum. The sequence goes on from NZ_PPTG01000048.1 coordinate 159,806, forward strand.
CAACAACGTCGATATCCGACTGGCGCTTCATTCCGTGACCTCGTTCGTCTTGTTCCTGACGTCGCTTGGTTACTGAAAGGCCTCAGTTTGGATAAGACCGTATCGGTTGGTGTCCGAATCTGGATCGCTGTCCTCTTGGTCTATCTGATATCACCGATTGACTTGATTCCGGACTTTATTCCGGTCCGCGGCTTCGCAGACGATGCCATCGTTGTTGCGTTAGCTTTCCGATTCGCCACTCGGCGAGCAGGCAGCGATGCCGTTCGACGCCACTGGCCCGGAACTTCTGAAGGTTTAGCAGCTGTTCTGCTTCTGGCAAGGTTGAATTCACCCTCATAGATTTTCTCCTGGTATTCCCGCCGCCGACATTATTCTCGCCGTCATCGTCAGTTGGTCGACCGTCGCGTCAGGCTGTCACGGCCGGTGATTCGCTGTCGCGAATGGGTGCTGACGGCGTCCATACGCGGGCGGCAGTAAGCGCTGCTGCCGTTCCCAGCACGGCCAGCACGATGGCTGTCGGGGCGAGGCCGAGCAGGGCGCCGAGTACTCCGGCCAGGGGATAGGTCACAATGAAGCAGGCGTGGGATAGCGAGAACTGCGCGGCAAAGACCGCGGGCCGAGTGGTCTCGTCGGAGGAACGGCGCAGCAAGCGGGCCGATGGGGTAAGGATCAGCGCGGTGGCGGCGCCAAGAACGAACCAGATCACGAGCAGACCAGACCAAGTCACGGCTGTCGCCGGAGCGAGGACAACGAGGGCCAGGGCGACGAGCCCGATAGGTAGAACGGCGCAGCCGAGCAGCATGACGCGCCGGTCGGCGAAGCGGTCGAGCACCCGTGGTAACGCCAGTGCGACCAGCATCGACCCGAATCCGTAACACGCGAGGGCGATCGCAAAGTCGGACTGGGCGCGACCAAAGTGGCTCTGCACGAGCACGACGGTGTTCACGATGACCATGCCGGTCGAGGCGGCGACGACCATATTCATCGCGAGCAGGGCCCGCAATTCCGGTGTGCGCCCAAAGACGCGGGCGCCGCGGGTGAGGCGCTCCCAAAAGGGCGCTGGAACAGATGCTCGGTGGGCCGGTAATGTTGCCGAGAGCACGAGCAGGGCGGAGCCGACGAATCCGACCACGGTTCCCACGAACAGGGAATGGTAGCTGATCACGGTCAACAGTGCGGCCGCCAGAATCGGGCTCAGCAATGATTCAAGGTCATACGCCAGTCGGGAAAGCGACAAGGCCCGGGTGTACTCACTTTCCTCCGGCAGAACCTCCGGAATCAGAGCTTGAAATGCCGGGGTGAAGGTTGCCGAGGCAGCTTGCAGCACGAAGATGAGTACATAAATCTGCCAGGCCTCGGTGACGAATGGTAGCGAAAGTGCGACGATCGCCCGGAGCACGTCCGCTGAAACGAGCAGGGTCTTTCGCGGCACGTGGGCGGTGAGTGCGGAGATCACCGGGGCGATACCGACGTAGGCGAGCATCTTGATGGTCAGTGCGATGCCGAGCACGATGCCGGCGTCGCCGCCGGCCAAATCGAACGCGAGCAGGCCCAGGGCCACGGTGAGCATTCCGGTACCTATGAGTGCCACGATCTGCGCGCTGAACAGTTGGCGATAGGTTCGGTTGCGCAGGACCTCAAGCATGTCGGATCTCGTCCGGGGCAGTCGCCACCTGTTCTAGCGCGCGGTTCGGAGTTCGGGCCTGACCCCAGGCCTTTGTGCGCAGTAGTCGCAGACCGTTGAGGGCGACGATCACGGTGGAACCTTCGTGGCCGGCCACGGCGAGGGGGAGGGGCAGCGTCGAGATGAGGTCCCAAGTGACGAGTACGGCTATGAACGTCCCCGCGATGACGAGGTTGGCCACGACAAACTGGTGCGCCGTCCGCGAGAGTTCGATGACGCTTGGGATCGCAGCGAGTTCGTCACGAATGATGACGGCGTCGGCGGTCTCGAGCGCGAGGTCAGAGCCGTGGCGTCCCATCGCGATGCCGACGCTGGCCGACGCGAGGGCGGGGGCGTCGTTGACGCCGTCACCGACGATCAGCACCGGGATACCGTCGCCCTCGAGCCTCCGGACGATGGCCGCTTTGTCTTCGGGGAGCAGGCGGGAGTGCACGTCGGTAATACCAGTGTGGGCCGCGATATCGGCCGCGGTGCGCTGGTTATCGCCGGTGAGTAGGTGGACTGGGTATTGGGTGATGGCCGCAGTGCGAGCGACCGCTATTGCGGCGTCCGGGCGGAGCGCGTCCTGCAAGGTCAGGGTCCCCGTGAGTTGGCCGTCGACTCGTACTTCGACGACCGTTCCGATCGTGTCGGCGCGCTCGTCACGCGCTTGAACGACACGCACGACTTGTCCGTCGACAATGCCTTGGACGCCCTGGCCGGGAATGGCCCGAAAATCACGCGCCGGGGTCACCGTTGTTTCGGCAGCGCGCACGACGGCGCGACCTAGGGGGTGCTCGCTGTGGTGCTCGACCGCAGCGGCGAGATTTAAGACCGCCTGTGCGCTGCGCCCAGTGGCGGGGGTGACCTCGACGAGGACAGGAGCACCTTCGGTGAGGGTGCCGGTCTTGTCGAAGGCCACCAGCTGAGTGCGCCCCATCGCCTCCATCACGGTGGCGGACTTGACGAGGATGCCGTGGCGAGCGGCGTTGGCGATCGCAGCCAGCAGCGGAGGCATCGTTGACAGGACGACCGCGCACGGTGAGGCAACGATCATGAACGTAATCGCGCGCAGGAGTGCGTCGCGAAAGTCCTCGCCGAATAGCAACGGTATGGCGAAAACGAACAGGGTTGCGAGGACCACGCCAAGCGAGTAACGCTGCTCGACCTTCTCTACGAAAAGCGCACGGATCGACTTCGTCTCGGATGCTTCGGCAACCAAAGAGACCATCCGGGCAATGACCGATTCGCTTGCCGGACTCGTGATCTGCACGGTCAGGGCGCCCGTCCCGTTGACAGTGCCAGAGAGCACCTTGTGACCGGGCTCGCGGCGCACGGGAACTGACTCTCCGGTCATGGCGGCCTGGTCCACCTCGCTGATGCCCTCGACGACGATGCCGTCGCCTCCGATCCGCTCGCCGGGACGGACGAGGATGAGGTCCCCGATACGGAGCTCTGCCGTGTCGACGATGACGAGGTCGTCGCCGGTCGCCGATCGGGTGAGGCGGCTGGCTTGTTCGGGCGCCAGGGAGAGCAGGCTGCTGACTGAGTCGGCCGTCCTCTGGGTGACGAGGGCTTCGATCGCTCCGCTCGTGGCGAAGATGACGATGAGAAGAGCGCCGTCAAAGACTTGCCCGATGGATGCTGCGGCGATCGCGGCGACGATCATCAGCAGATCCACGTCGAGTACCCTGGCGCGCAGGGCTGAGATCCCGGCCCACGCTGGCTCCCAGCCACCAGCGAGGTAGCACGCGAGATAGATCGCCCACCAAACGGGCGCGGGTGCGCCGGCGAGTTGCAGGGGCCAGGCGATAAGAAACAGCAGCAGCGCGAGGCCGGCCCAGCGCACCTCGGGTAGGCGGCTGCCCGTGCGGAAGATCGATGGTGGCTTCGCGAGGACGCGGCCGCCCGTTCGGATTGGCGCGTGCAAGAGGGTGTTCGTCATGCGCTGGTAGCCTCTGCGCCTGTCGATGCAAGGTCGGCGTGGTGGTGGCGAGGCGTGCCTCCGAGGCTGTGCTCGGCTTGGAAGATCGCGTCGCGGACCAGCTGCGCGGCATGCTCGTTTTCGAGGCGATAAAAGATGCGCGTGCCCTCTTGACGCGTAGAGACGATGCGGGCCAGGCGCATTTTCGCCAGGTGCTGCGACACCGACGCGGGAGTCTTGTCGACGATGTCGGCCAGATGATTCACCGACAGCTCTCCCGCGTTTCGAAGCGCGACAATCAGACGTACCCGGGTGGCATCCGCCAGCATAGAGAAGATCTCTACGGCCAGTTCAACGAAGTCACTCTCGGGAAGACGACCACATATCCGCTTATCTGCATCCATACGCAAATAATAGCAGACAAGTTTCTTGACTTTTTGAAACTACTACGTGGCGGGACAGCTTCTGAAACCAGATTGAACGACGCAGGTGGGCGGCGATAAGGCTTGCATGGGGCCTGGATTTCGCGTCACCCGCAGAAGTCGGCGCATTCAGTGGGCAAGGGGAGAGCCGGCAATTGAGAGGATGCCGCCGGCGACGATGCCGAGAACAAGTACGGATGCTGCTCCCGTGACGGCGGAGCCAGCTGCCCAGCGGCGTCGCACAGGTGCTGCGGCAGCGGCAGGTGACGAAGTCGACGGGGAAACCGGAAGTGCGACAGCGCGGGAAAACGTTGGTGCCAGCCAGCGCAGGTAGTAAAACAGGCTCGCCACGCTATTGATCACGGCGATGATCACGAGCCAGACGAGGCTGCCGTCCCAGGCGGCGGCAAGCGTGGTGAGTTTGCCGATGAAGACGATGGTCGGGGGTGTTCCGACGAGGCCGAGCAGGCTCACGATGAGGGCGCCGGCAAGCCAGGGGTGTGTCCTGGCCGCCCCGCGATAGTCGGTGATGGTGCGGCGAGAGGGCAGTGCCGCTACCACGGCGAAGGCGGTGAGGTTGGTGGCGGCGTAACCTGCGAGATAGAGGAGCAGCGATGGCAGGGCGAGGTCACTGCGCCCGGCGACCGCGACCGGCAGCATGAGGTAGCCGACCTGGCTCACGGTCGACCAGCCGAGCAGCCGGCGAACGTCGTCTTGCCAGAATGCGGCCAGGTTTCCGAGCGTCATGCTGGCAGCGGCGAGAAGCCCGACCAACAGTGGCCAGTCGATGCTTGCCGGGATGATGTCGAGCAGCCGGTAGGCCGCAATGAGAGCGCCGACCTTCGGAACGGTGGTGAGGAAGGCTGCGACAGCCGTTCCGGCTGCCTGTGTCGCGTCCGGAATCCAGAAGTGTCCCGGTACGCCGCCAGCCTTGAACATCAGGCCTCCGAGCACTGCGACGACCCCCACGGCCACGGCGGCAGCCGGAGCATCGACCAGAGCGGGGCCCAGCTGACGGTACGAGGTGCCTCCGCCGACTCCGAAGAGCACGGTGACGCCCAGCATCATCATGATTCCGAGCAGCGCGCCGAGCAGATACGTTTTCATAGCCGCCTCGGCGGCACCAGGGGAACGACTCATTCCGATCAGAGCATATAACGGGATCGAGGTGAGCAGGTACCCGGTTATGAGGATGAGGAGGTCGCTCGCGCCGGAGAGGAGCATGGCGCCGAGGGCGGCGAGCAGTAGCAGGGCGTACGTTTCGCTTTCCCGCCGCGTACCGCTGAGCTCCTCGATTCCGAGCACGATGACGAAGATTGTTGCCAGGGCAATGATGATTCGACCGAAACTGGCCCCGACGTCCACGGCGAAGCTCGCCTCGAAAATCGTCGTCGACGGCTGCGCCATCCCGACCGCGGCGGCGATGGCACTCGCCATCAGCGCCAGAATGGCGATCCACCGAGTCGCTAACTGATGCTTCCGAGGGAGGAATGACCCGGCGAGGAGCGCGACGATCGCCCCGCCGAGAACGCAGACTTCCGGCAGAAGGGTGAGCGTGTCCACCGCTACGTTCACGGGCAGCTACCGGCCGACCAGGTTGACGACGACGGATGCCGCGGGCTCGATGACATCGAGGAGAAACCGGGGGAACACCCCGATGACCACCGAGAGAACCAACAGCGAGCCGATGGAGAGTGTCTCGGTTGTGTTCAGGTCGCTAAACCCGGTGGATAACCCACGCGTTTTGCCCGTGAGCAGGCGCTGCGACGCGAGGAGAAACAGCGCCGCGGTTATCAGGATGCCAGGGAGTGCGAGCAGGCTCAGCGGTACGGTTCCAATGCTGCCGGCGAAAATCTGGAATTCGGCGATGAACCCGCTGAAGCCGGGCAGTCCGAGGGACGCGAATGCGGCGGTGGCGAAGAATGCCGCGTACCGGGGTGCCGGTGCCGCGAGCCCGCCGAAAGCGTTGAGATCGTAGCTTTGCCGTCGTTCGTAGAGCACGCCAGCGAGGAGGAAAAGTGCGCTGGTGATCAGGCCGTGGCTGACCATCTGCACGACAGCACCGGTGACGGCGAGCTGTTGCGCCTGGGCGGAGGTGTTGCTGACGACGCCAGCGGCGCCGACGGCCAGAACGATGTAGCCCATGTGGTTGACCGAGGTGTAAGCAATCATCCGTTTAACGTCGGTCTGGGCCAGGGCAACAAGTGCGCCATAGAGCACTGACACGATGCCGACGACGACGATGATCCAGGCCCAGGATCGCCAGGCGTCGGGAAGTAGAGGCATAGCGATGCGCACGAAACCGTAGGTGCCCATTTTCAGGAGCACGCCGGCCAGCACAGCCGAGCCGATGGCGGGGGCATCGGTGTGAGCCGGCGGTAGCCAGGTGTGGAACGGAAACGTGGGTGTCTTGATCGCGAGGCCGATGAGGATGGCGGCGAGCACGAAGCCCCCCGCAACGGGGTTGTCCTGGAAGGGAGCAGACCGGGCGAGCTCGACCATATCGAAGGTGTGCGGGTCGGCGCCAAGATACAAGCCGATGAAACCGAGCAGCAGGGCCAGGGACCCGAGGAACGTGTACAGGAAGAACTTTAGGGCCGAGCGCGCGGCGTTGCCATGGCCCCAGCCGGCGATGACGAAGTACATGCCGACCAGTGACAGGTCAAAGAAGACGAAGAACAAGATCAGGTCCTGCGCGGCGAACACGCCGAGGCAGGCCGACTGGAGAAACAGGAAGAGAGCGGCCTGCGGCCTGGGTCGGTCGTTCTCCCTGAGGGCATAGACCGCGCAGGCGGCGAAGATCACGGCGGTGAGAGTGAGCAACGGCAGGGACAGACCGTCCACTCCGAGGTGGTAACTACTGCCAACACTCGGCATCCACTGCAGCCGCTCCTCGTACGCGAGTGCACCCGGTTTTGGGCTGTCAAAGCCGATCCACATTCCCACCAGCAGCGCCAGATCGATAAGAGCGATTCCCAGCCAGGCCCACCGGGCGGCCCGGTCGGAAACCCGGGGCACGACAACGAGGATCACGGCGGTCAGTACCGGCAGGAAGACGACAAGACTGAGCATGGATTACCTCACAACGGGAAGCAGGAGAACGAGAAGAAGGATGACGGCGACAGCGAGAACGACGGTGATTTGCGCGTAGTACTGATGCAGTTGGCCCGTTTGGGGACGCCGGGCGATCACGCCGAACCGGCGCGCGGTGTCGGCGATAGCCTCGACTGCCGCATCCACACCGTCGGTGTCTGCCCGGGCAGCTGCGGAACCGGTGACGATACTGCCGCGCGCCGCCGCAGTCGCTCCCGCATCGAGCCCGTGGTCATCGAACCAGCTGAGTCGACCGGCCCCGCGCACCGCTGCACGCGCCGCAGTGTGGATTCCGCGATCAAGGACTGCGTCATCGAAACGGGCGAGCCGTTGGCTCACAAGAAGCACCGGGACAACTATCACGACCCGGGTCATCCGCTCGAGCCCCAACCAGTTCGTCGCCCAGGAAGGCTGAGGCGTCCGCTTCCAGGCCACCAAACCGAGCACGAGGAGTGCCAGAATGGCCGAGCCGACTAGCTCGAGCGGGCCGGGCCGCGGATCTGATTCTGCTCCAAGCACACCCCGTACCAAGTCGCCGACCGGCGGCAGGGTGAGCACCCCCAGGAGCGCCGCGCCCGCCGCCAGGACGATAAGTGGTACCCGTTCCCAGGGGCCGATGTGCCGCGTGCCGCGCTGCTCGGTGTCGTACTCGTCGCGGGCATTCGCTAGCGGGTGGCTCCAGACGATGATGAGAGCCTTGCCCGCATATGCCGCGGCGAGTGCGGCGGCGGCCAAGCCAACGAGATACAGGGCCGGGCTGGTTTCCAGGGCGCCGGCCAGCAGCTGATCCTTCGTTGCCCACAGAGCCAGGGGCGCTATTCCGGCTAGGGACAGGGCGCCGACGGCGAACGTCACCCCGACCAGCGGCCAGCGGCGGGCGGCGCCCCGGAGCGCTGGCAGTTGCTTGGTACCGAGCGCCGCGAGCCAGGCGCCTGCCGCGAGGAACAGGAGCGCTTTCGTTGAAGCGTGGGCGATGAGGTGGGTCGTCCCGCCCGCCACCGAACCGACGCCGGCAGCCAGCACCACGAAACCGAGCTGCGCTGCAGTGGATGCCGCTAGGAGCTGTTTGAGGTCGTGCTGGGCGACGGCGACCGCGCCCAGCAGCAGAGCGGTCAGGGCCCCCACCCACGCTGTGGTCGTCGCAGCCCAACCGGTGACCTCCAGCAGCGGAGCGAGTCGCAGCAGGAGGTAGCCACCCATCGCCACCATCGCCGCCGAATGTAGGAGGGCGCTGACCGGGCTTGGGCCTTCCATCGCCCGGGAGAGCCAGAAGCTGAAGGGCAGTTGGGCTGCCTTGCCGAATGCGGCCATCAAAATTCCCGCGGCGATGAGGTGACGCCACGGGGACGGAGCCGCAGCCAGGTCAGCGAGCCCCATCCCGGCACCGCCCGCCAAGGCTGCCCCGGCCGCAAGGTAGAGGCCGAGGTCGCCCAGCCGTGTCGTGATGAACGCGGTCAGCCCGGCGGAGACTCGATTGTCCTCCCGCCAGCGGAAGCCAATCAGCGCGTAGGACATGGCGCCCATGATCTCCCAAGCGAACAGCAGAGCGGGAATCGTGGTGGCGGTCGCCGTCACCGCAACGGCCGCCGCAAAGATGAGCATCAGCCCATGGAAGCGCGCCGGCGATTCCGTTCCCTCAGCGGCTGCAAAGGCCAGAATTATGAGCGTGATAACCGCGACCGTCGGCACGATCAGGGCCGAGAGTCCGTCGACGGCGAGTCCGAACGTGGCTCCGGCCACGAATGGGACTTCGATGGACGGGCGGACGGAGGCTACGACGAACGCCGATGCCACGGTGAGACCAGCGGTGCCAATCGACACCGGAACGGCGGCCGCGTTCGCACGTCGTCCCGTGACGCAGAGTGCGATTCCCGCAAGAGCGGGCAGACCGATCAGAAGCCATAGTGCCGTCACGCCCCATGCGCTCACTGCTGCGGCGCTCATCCGGCGAGGTCCGTTGCCGAGTCGGTCATGTCTGATCCCCGGGAACGATGCAGGAGGGTGGCAACGGCGAACCCCATCGCCATTTCCACGGTCATCGCCGTGATCACCACGAGCAGGAGAACCTGTCCGTCCGGGACCGGAGTCAGGAACCACCAGAATGCGGCGACAGCGAGGATGACGCCGTTGAGCATGAGTTCCAGCCCCATCATCACCATGACGACGACTTGCTGGGAGAGCGCGCCGTAGAGCCCGACGCAGAACAGTGCGGCGGCGGCGATCAGCACGAGCTGCAGGGTCATCGCCCCAACCCTCCCTGCTGCGGGTCATCGGGCGTTGGCCGATTCAGCTCGTCGCCCCACCGGTCGTAGCGGCCCCTGGGGTTCGCGAGCACGAGGGCAGCGACGATCGTGGCGAACAGAATCGGACTCACGGTGAGCATCACGAGCATCTTGGATCCCATGATTGCCTCGCCGAGGGACGCGGTCAGGTCGGCGGCCGGCGAACCGGTGCGGGCAGCCCAAGGAATGAGCAGTGCGCCACCGGCCAGCAAGAGGAAGGTTCCAACAGCTAGGATCGCCGACCACCGTTTGTTATGCACCATGCTCATTGGCATGAGGGCAGGGTTCATCCCCATGAACATGATCATGTAGATCGCCATGATGGCCATCTCCATCACCATCATGAGAATCGTAATGACGCCGATGTAGTCGAGATCGAACATCAGCAACATCACTCCGACGGCGACGAACGACACAGCCAGGGCGTAGGTTGCCCGCGCCATCGAATCGACGCGGAAGACGGCGATTCCCGAGGCGAGCGCGATGACCGCCAGCGCGGAGAAAACAATGACCGACAGCATGCTCAGCCCCTCACCGCGACAACGATCGAGACAACGAGCGTCTGCAGCAGAACGGCCGGCAGCACGATTATCCAGGCAACTTCAGCGAGGCGCTCGGGACGCACGGCCGGCAGACGATGCCGCAGGGTGACGAACGCCGCAAGCAACAGCAGGGTTTTCACCAGCGTCCACAGCCAGCCCGGCAACAGCGGTCCGGCCCCACCGCCGAAAAAGAGGGCAACGGCGAAAGCCGCGCCCGTCGTGAGCAGAGCGTAGCGTCCGGCGAGAATCAGCAGCCGGTCCACGCCGGATACCTCAGTCAGGATCCCGCCCGCGATGTCTGCGCTCGCGGACGTCGCAAACGGCCCCCAGTTGGAAAAGGCGACGACGCTCAGGCAGAAGACGACGAAGGCGATCGGCATCCAGACGATGAACCACAGCTCCTGTTGCGCGGCAACCACATCGCTCACCCGCAGACTGTGTGCTGCGACGGCCGGGGTCACCAGCGCGAACATCAGCGGCAACTCATAAGAGACGGCCTGAGCGAGAAATCGGTAGCCGCCCACCAGCGCGTGGGCGCTGTTCGCACCCCAGCCAATCAGCCATACGAGTGCCCACACGAACACGTCCATCGTGTTGAACCAGACAACCCCGACCGGGATATCGGCCAGGACCCACGGACCCACCGGGATCACCGCCGTCTTCAGCACCGCGGTCACCACGAGGCCGGCGCAGCCGATGCGCCAGAGCAGAACATCGGCCGCGACGGTCGTGCGGCGTCTCTGTCGCATCAGTCGGGCGGTCTCAAGCACCGGGATCACCGCTCCAGACCGGAATGACCTGCCCTCGGCCCGGGCGACGAGGATCCCATTGAGTGCAGCTCCGGCCAGGGCAAGAAGACCGAGCACAACCGGAGCAAGCAGGGCCCAGCCAGGATTTACCTCGACGATGTCATTCATGTTTTGTCACTCATGTGCGCGACTGTGGAGTCTGAGCGACGGGGGCCGTCTCGATTGCCAGAGCGGCAATGATGAGCCGCGCGGTCGCGATATCCGTGCCGTTGAGCAGTCGCGGGATCTCGCCCAGCCGGCTGCGCTGCAACGCCAGGGGGTCCTGCAGCTCGTACGCTCCTTCAGCCTTGTCGTCTCGGGCAGTGCGTCGCGCCTCCTCGAGCCAGCCGATGAGGCGGCCTCGCACCGTCTCGGATCCGCTCTGCCCCATCCCGTCATCCGCGTGGGCGAGACATTCGCCGACCGTAATGCCTTTCAGTGTCCAGCGCAGAGTCCAGGAGCGGGCGACGCTCCGCGCAAGCTTGTCGAGGTCGGCTGTCACGTCGAGCAGTGCCGTGCCCGACGCCACGGCGTCGCGAATCCTCCGGGCGCGGCCTGCCGCGAACGACCACCCGGCCAGGGCAAGCACCGACGCCGCAGCATCAGAACGACGGATGACCGCCCGTCGTCGTTCGTCGTCCGCCAACGGGCGACGATCATCCGGGACAAGGCCGTCACCACTCGGTTGCGCCGCAGGAAGGATTTCTGCCTTGGCGCTGACGATCACATCACCTTGGAGCACGCAGCGCACAACGAGACCGGCTGGCCAGTGGGGGAGCACCGGGCCAAGGGGAACGTGAAGCACATCCATTTCGAGGCCGTCGCGATCGGGTCCGCCATTCGCCAGAGGAATCCCTCCCGGCTTCGGCATGTCCATGTCCATGTCCATGTCCATGTCAGGCTCGGTCGATTCGCTGCTGCTACCGTGCGCTGCATGCTCGGTGTGCGCGATCTCGTCACGTGGTTCTGCCGGCCGGCGCGAGCGGGTTCGCGCATCGCTTTGTTGACTCGCCTCATCGAGGAGCTCATCCACGGCACGGTCTAGAGTCGAGGCGACATCGCTTGCGGTGATCACCGCCGCGCGTACCCGTGGACCGGGAAGCTGTGACCAGAGGCGGGCGCACACGGACTCGAGTTCCTGTCCCGGTTCCCCGCAGACCAGCAGAACGTCGGCATCCGCCGGGGATATCGCCGGCGCCCAACCCCGACGGGCTAGTTCCGCCTCAACGCGCATTCGGGTCTCACCCCAGCCGGGAACTTCCAGCACCAGCACGTGCACTCTGCGGGTGGCGTGTCCCGCCATACTGCTTCTTAGATCCACCGCAGCGCACCCTCTCGCCAGGCCCAGACGACACCGACCATGAGCACACCGAGAAAGACAAACATCTCCACGACGGCGCCGATGCCGTCTTTCGCCACGACCAGTGCCCATGGGTACATGAAGAGCATTTCCACGTCAAAGGCCAGAAAAAGCAGGGTCAACGGGTACCACCTAGCGTGGTACCTGGACAGCGCATGTTCCTCCGGCTCCCAGCCGGAAAGGAACGGCAACCGCTCAAGTGGGTCGGGGGCCACCGCGGTGTACCGCGCCACCAGGTAGAGGCCGCCCACTGTCAGCAGCGCGACTGCGAGAAGGACGGCAATGCTGATGTAGGTGGACACGCGCCTCCCTCTCACCACTCCTGGGCCTCATAGCCTTTTTAGATCGATGTGTTCTCAACCTAGTCCGAGTGAGCTGATGCGGATATTTCGGACAGTAATCCATCCAAAAATGCGAAAGGTGAAAGCATGGAGCCCGTTATCGGGACTTCGATGCTCAGTACCTTCCACAATGCCGAAAGCGGGTTGCTGTTCATTATTGAACCGGCCGCCACGGAAGAGCGCTGTTAGCAGTAGGGGCTGCAGGAGGAGTGGCCGCCATCGAAGGCACCGTTCTTGTCGAACAGGCCGATCGTCGAGCCGAGGACGTCGAGGATGCAGTAATACTTGGAGCCGCCGCCGAAGCGCGTGCTGACCGCGTTGCTGCCACCGGTACCGGTGTTGTTGCGTTGCGCGCCGCCGGTGAACGTTTCGCGAGCGAGATCAAAAGTGAACGAGGTGAAGGCGGCGGTCAAGCTGTCGCAGGTAGCAGCTCGGTGTTGCCTTGATCGCATCCGGAATAGATGGCTCGAATTCAAACGCCTGTCGTATGGGCGAATTGCCATACTGTAACCAACCGGGGTCACACTCAGGACGGTGACGATGAACACACCACCCAGCGGGATGTAACTGTCACGCAACGAACTGGCGTGTGGTTCGACAACCGTATGGGAGCTCCGTGACTGCGCTGAGCCCGGTCCACGATAATCGTGGTGTGGCAGGTACTCGACTCGGGGGCTCTGCACGCGCTGGTCGAGGCTGCTTGCCCGCGCGTGGCGTCAGACTGGGGCAACGCGAGCAGAGAATGCTGCCTCGACCTCGCGCCGCTTGGCGACGTCGACGAACTGCACAAAGTCCTCGTCACGATCACCGATGACGACGTCTTCCACCGTGTCGGCAGGCAATTCACCTGGCCAAGCAGTCTGCCGCGTAGGCCGGTCGCGTTCCAGCCGCGTCCCCGAGATCGCGACCCAGTCGCGAAGCCGCTGGCGGGCATCGGCGAAGTCACGGTGCCAGCCGAGTGGGGCGGAGCCGTGTTGGTCGGGGTCGTAGGCGCCGAGCCAGTGCAGGTGCAGCGCGGAGAGCTCTCAGACGAGTTCGGGGTGCCGATGCCAGAACGGCGGCACGACGGATGCTGGCAGACCGTAGGTGCGCCGCAGCCAGTTCACCCAGCGGTTGAGTTCGATCCATTCGGCCTCGGCGTCGTCGGCGCTGAGGAGGTTGCGTATCCACACAGGCAATGGAACCACCCGGCTCCTGCCGATATTACCAACCTGATGGCCGGTATGCCGGCGCTAAAGTACTGCAGGAACATTACGAAGTGCGCGTTCGTTGTCGTCAAAGATCATCCCCATTCTCTTATACGACTTCAGCGTCACTTGGCGGCCTACGACCGTAAGCGTCGGATTTGATTTGGTGAGCGTACTTTCTAGTCGGTGGATTTCAGCGAGGTCACGGAGCCAATAGATGGTCATCAGGTTCCATTTCGGACTTACAACAGTGTGGCTGCCTCGCGCTCCAGTCAACCGAGCAGCACCGGCCGCGGCCTCGCGCAGAAAATTCGGGTCCACTTGACAAAAGAGGCCAACCGAAACCGGCCACCCTACAACGGCGTGGGCCGATTCGGCCCGGAGCTGAATCTTGTCCGAGCTGAGAAGCTTGCTGACATCTCGACTGGCGGATGCCTCACTCACGCCCAGTTCGTGGGCGATGTCCGTTACGGAGCGGCGTGCGTCGTGCTGCAGGATCACCGCGATTTGTTCTTCCCTGACTGTTAGACCTGGAACTGTTGTCCTCCGCTGGATGACGGTCTGTCGCAGTGCTGTTTGTTGTATCAACGAAAGAGATCCAGAAACCCATCCGTGGGCAGTGTGGAAGACTTCGGTCGCGATGTTGTGTTCAACGCTCAGAATGCCAGGGTGTCTCCAGATCTGATGATTCATGAAGTCGTGGAGAGACGCGATGTCGGGCATGTCCACGAGGACCCGGAGATCAGCATCGCCCGAAACGGCAGATACAGTGAGGCAGGCTTGCAGCTCGCAGAGTGCCCTCGCCAGTTCATCAGCGAAACCCGGCCGACAACGAATGTTCAGATGATCTTGAACGGTGAGTGCGAGATACCCTCGCACGCAGAGTGTCCATGCGAGCCCGAGACGATTCAAACGGTCCCACCGCCGTCGTACCGTTTTGGCATCACTTCCAATGGCGTCACTGACGGCTGTCCATGATGCCCTTGGGTTAATGCTCAAGCTGTCGACAATTGCAATATCAAACTCATCTGGAACGTAAGAATCCGGCACGTATACCCCAATTTGTGCAATCAATCGGCACTATTACACGCTAACAACACACCGGGGCAAAGACTACCGACATGCCTCCACGCCTCCCAATCGTTCTCGCATCCGAAACGATGCGAGACATTCTGACGTATCTGAACAGCCATAGCGACGAAATGGTCGATGATCTCGAGGCCTACGTAAAGTGGGAAACTCCTAGCGACGAAAAGCCGCTTTTAGACGCAGGCTTGCAGAAAATCCTTATCTGGATCTACTCCCGCATCGGCATGCCGACGCGTGAAGATTCATTTGAGAGTCTCGATGTCGGCAATATCGCTGTCCTCGACTACGGCCAGTCGCGCCCACAGTCAGCAATACTGGCGCACTACGACACTGTATGGCCTGCGGGCACAACCGCCGGTTGGCCCATGCAATTCGATGGGGAGATCCTTAGCGGTCCTGGAATCTTCGACATGAAGGCCGGCCTCGTTCAGCTTGTGTGGGCAATTCGCGCTCTGCAACAGACTGCCGGTTTTACGCCCAGCACGCGACTGATCATCACCGGCGACGAGGAGACAGGCAGCCACGCGTCCCGTAGCGTGATCGAGTCGCGGTGCGCGGGGATTCCGGCGGTGTATGTCTTTGAAGCCAGTTCTGAAGGCGCGTTGAAGACGGGGCGCAAGGGCGTTGGGCTCTTCACCGTGAACGTCACAGGGATTGAAGCGCATGCTGGTCTCAACCCGCTGGACGGGGCCAGTGCTGTGCACTCTATTGCCGAAGTGATTACCCAGTCCGTTCAGTTTGCGGCCCACGACGAAGGTACGACCGTAAACGTGGGCCTGGTCAGCGGTGGTACTCGCAGCAACGTTTCAGCTGGAGCCGCGCAGGTCGTAATCGACGTGCGCGTCAGCAGTCGTGAGGAAATGAACAGGATCGACTCCTGCTTTGCCTCCCTAACCATTACAGATCCCAGAATTGTGATTCAGGTCACCACCGACTGGAACCGTCCACCTTTTGAACGGACGCCCGAAATCGGGGTCTTGTTTGATCGGGCGGCAAGAGTCGGCCTGCTGATGGGTATACCGCTGGCTGAGGTTTCGGTGGGTGGGGCAAGTGACGCCAATTTCGTGGCCGCCCTGGGTATCCCGGTACTCGATGGACTTGGCGCGGTCGGAGACGGCGCTCACGCCCGGCACGAGTACGCCACCCGATCCGGCCTCGTGGAACGTGCTGCACTCGCGGCTGGCCTCCTGCTCCCCGAAACACTCTGGTCAGTCAAACCGGCGCCGCCTGCTGATCGCACGGGTAGCGGCGACGACAAGGTTGAATGATGCTGATTTTCGTGCTGAAACGCATTGGCGCGCTCGTGCCGGTGCTCGCCGTCGTAGCCGTAGTCGTGTTCCTCCTGATGCACATCACTCCGGGTGACGCTGCCGCGGTCATGCTCGGTCCAGAGGCGTCCGCCGCCGACGTGGATGCACTCCGTCAGGAACTCGGCCTCAATGATCCGCTGTACATACAGTTCTTCGGATGGCTGGGTGGTGTACTCACCGGCGACCTCGGCACCTCGCCCTTCCTTGGCGAATCCGTCGCGGCAGCCCTCCTTTCCCATCTCGGGCCGACACTGTCCCTCGCGATCCTGGCCGAGCTATTTGCCATCCTTGTTGCTGTGCCGGCTGGAATCATCGCGGCCCGACGTCGCGGAACGCTCATCGATCAAGGCTTCATGGGGCTCACGATCCTTGGCATCTCAGTGCCGAGCTTTCTGCTCGGGCTGTTCCTAATTCTTTGCTTTTCGGTTGGACTTCGCTGGCTGCCGGTCGCCGGGTACCAGCCTCTCAGCGCGGGGTTGGTTGAACACCTGAGGTACCTACTGCTGCCAGCGCTTGCGTTGGGTTCGATGCAGGCTGCACTGATCGCACGGATGACTCGGTCGTCCATGCTTGACGTGCTCGGTTCGAATTATATGAAGACCGGAAAGGCGAAGGGCTTGAGCGATTTCGCACTTACCTACAAGCACGCATTCAAGAATGCGTCGCTCCCCGTGCTGACTGTAGTAGGCCAGACATTCGGATCCTTAGTGGCTGGTGCAGCTGTGGTCGAGACTGTTTTCAACATTCCCGGGATCGGGCAGCTCATCATCAATTCCGTTGATCGTCGCGACCTCGTCGTCATCCAGGGCGCTGTCCTTCTCATCGCCGTCGCGTACGTGCTGATCAACCTCATCATCGACATCTTGTACGGGCTGCTTGATCCCCGCGTACAGGTGAGTTAGGAGCATGATCATGACTTCATTTGCTCCGCGCAGCCCATTGTTTCCCGGCATGACTGCGGACCGGCGAAGCCTCCAGCTGCGGCGTATTCGCAACAACTCACAGGTAATGACGGGTGGGAGCATCCTGCTTCTCATCCTGCTGATAGCGCTGATTGGGCCGCTACTGACTCCGTCCGGCCCGTATGAAACGGATACACCCAACCGGCTCCTGCCTCCCTCTACTACAAACTGGTTCGGCACCGACAACTTCGGTCGCGACCTCTTCGCCCGAGTGGTGAGTGGATCACATGTTTCGCTCATGGTGGGGTTTTCGGTCGCACTCATCACCTCCGGGTTAGGACTGGTCATCGGCCTCGTCGCCGCTTATTTCAAAACCGCCGACCGCATCCTCATGCGCATCCTCGACGGGTTCATGGCGTTTCCGGCCATCCTGCTGGCAATCGCAATCATGGCGGCCCTCGGAGTGCAGACCGAGAACGTGATCGTTGCCTTGTCGCTGGTATTCACCCCTTATGTTGCCCGGGTGGTCCGTTCGTCGGCCCTCGTCGTGAAAGAGCAGACCTACATAGAGTCCCTTCGAGCGCAGGGTGCCAGTGCCTACCGCGTGTTGTGGGTCAACATTGCGCCGAACGTGCTCTCACCCCTGCTCATCCAGGCCACTTTCATTTTCGCCGACTCGATCATCACCGAGGCCGCCTTGAGTTTTCTTGGCGCAGGCGTTCCGCCGCCCGAACCGAGTTGGGGAAACATTCTCTTTGACGGCAAGACGCTTATCTTCAGCGCCTGGTGGATGACCGTCTTCCCGGGACTCACAATCATGCTCGTTGTACTTGGTATTAATTTCCTGGGTGACGGTCTACGCGACCTGCTCGACCCACGGCACAAGAGCATACGAAAGTAGAGGTCAAGAAATGACGAATCCAGCTCTCCTAACGGTTACCGACCTGAAGACCTCCTTCCTCACTGAGCGTGGACCTGTTACCGCGGTGGACGGTGTCCCGTTCACCGTTCGACGTGGAGAAACCCTCGGCATCGTCGGCGAATCAGGTTGCGGGAAAAGCGTTACCGCCGACTCGATCATGCGCCTGCTCGATGAGAAGGATGCGTCCTACTCGGGCTCCGTCGAATTGAATGGTCGGGACCTGCTGTCCTTGCCAGAAACGGAGATGCGAAGAGCACGCGGCAGTGAACTTGCCATGATTGCCCAGGACTCAATGAGTTCGCTTAACCCGGTGTTCACAATCGGGAATCAAGTGATTGAGGCGATTACTGTGCACCAAAAGATGAGCCAGAAGGATGCCTATCGCCTTGCGATATCCCTTCTCGAGCGCACCGGAGTTCCTGAGCCTGAGCACCGAATGACCCAGTACCCGCACGAGCTGTCCGGGGGACTGCGCCAACGCATTCTCATCGCGATGGCCCTCAGTGGCAATCCAAAGTTGCTTATCGCCGATGAGCCAACGACGGCGTTAGACGTCACAACGCAGGCTCAGATTCTGACACTTATCCGTGCCCTGCAGTCATCTTCAGATATGGCGAGCGTCCTCATTACTCACGATCTCGGTGTCGTGGCGGAAATGTGTGACCGCGTCATTGTCATGTATTTGGGGCAAGTTGTTGAAGAAGCGGATGTCGACGCACTATTCGATTCGCCACAGCACCCCTACACACGCGGCCTGCTCGCATCAATCCCTGAAATCGACGGGGATCGCAGCCAACCCCTGAATGTGATCGCCGGACGCGTACCCACCCTTCACGATGTGCCCACGGGATGCAGGTTCGCTGAGCGGTGCGACTTCGCCACGGACAAATGCCGAGATTCGGCACCTCCGTTAGAGGACGTGACTTTAGAAACCGTCGACATGCTTGCCGGAGACGCGACTCCCCGCAAAGTCCGTTGCTGGAACTGGAGACACATCCCGATGAACACCAGCGCCACCACGGCCAAGGCCATCAGATGACCCCCCAGCCGCTGCTCGAGGTGCGAAACCTCTCCAAAAGCTTTCACGGCCGGCGATCCGGCGACGCCAAAGTCATGAAGGCCGTCGACGACGTGAGCTTTGACATCTTGCCGGGAGAAACGTTTGGACTGGTCGGCGAATCCGGTTGCGGAAAATCCACCACCGGTCGAGCGCTGCTGCGCTTGATCGAGCCCGACTCAGGCAGCGTGAGCTTTCAGGGGCAGGATCTGCTCAAGATGCCGCGAAAGCAATTGCATTCCACCCGCAGACAGATCCAGATGGTCTTTCAGGACCCCTATTCTTCGCTCAACCCACACCGGCGAGTCGGGGTAATCCTCGATGAGGCATTAAAAATTCAATATCGGCTGCCGCGGAAGCAGCGCACCGAACGCGTCCACCGAATTCTCGACCGAGTTGGCTTCGCGGAGGACTACTACTACCGATTTCCGCACGAGATGTCGGGCGGTCAACGGCAGCGCATTGGCGTTGCGCGGGCACTCATCGTGGGACCACAACTGATCATCTGCGATGAGCCAGTTTCCGCACTCGACGTTTCCATTCAGTCCCAGGTCCTCAATATGCTTCACGATTTGCAAGTCGAACTTGGCTTGTCCTACCTCTTTATCTCGCACGATCTGAGTGTCGTCCGACACATCTCCCACCGCATCGCAGTGATGCAGAAGGGACGCATTGTCGAGCAGGGGCCAACGGACGAAATCTTCTCAAACCCTCAACACCCCTACACCCGCCAGCTTCTGGACGCGATCCCGGCGTCGCATCCACGACTGGCGCGCGAGCGTCGCACAGCTCTTACAACACCGGTTTCCTAGGAAAGGCTCGAAACAGTGCAACTGACACACGTAGTGGCCCGTCGAATTCGTATGGACCTCAAACATCCGTTTCAAACCAGCTTCAGCACCCAGGTCGACCGAGAGATCCTTATTCTCGAGGCGCACGGTGCCGATGGCACGATCGGCTACTCGGAATCGGTAGCGGGGCGTGACCCCTTTTACAGCGAGGAAACGGTGTCGACGACCGCCGTGATGCTCAATGAACTGCTCGTGCCCATGTTGATCGGCACAACCATTGACCACCCCGACGAGGTGTCCCAACTGTTTGCTCCGATCCGCCGCAACAACATGGCTATCTCGGCGATCGAGGGAGCAATGTGGGATATGTACGCAAAACAACGCGGCGAGTCACTGAGCATTGCGTTCGGCGGCACTAAAACGCAGGTGCAGGTCGGTGTCAGTATCGGCCTGCAACCCACGGACGCGGCCCTTCTGGACAAGGTCGGTGCCGCCGTTGATGCGGGGTTCAAGCGGATCAAGATGAAAGTGAAGCCTGGCCGGGACGTTGACATGATTCGCGCGGTGCGTCGCGAATTTCCGGATGTCCTACTCATGGTGGACGCGAATAGCGCCTATACCCTCGACGATATTCCGCTCCTGCAACAATTCGACGAGTTCAATTTGATGATGATCGAGCAGCCCCTCGCGCACGACGACATTATCGATCACGGTGTTCTGCAGAAAGCCATTTCAACGCCGGTCTGCCTTGATGAGAGCATTCACTCCAGCGCTGACGCACGAAAGGCCATCGCCCTCGGTGCCTGCCAGATCATCAATATCAAGACCGGGCGTGTTGGCGGGCTCACTGCCGCGAAAAAGCTGCACGATCTGTGCGCCGATCATGGCATTCCTGTTTGGTGCGGCGGCATGCTCGAAACCGGCATCGGGCGCGCCCACAACATCGCCATGAGCACGCTCCCCAATTTTGTGCTGCCCGGTGATACGGCGCCGTCGGCAAACTACTGGCACGAGGACATCGTTAGTCCTGAAATCACCATGAACCGCGGCGTGATCAACGTTCCGACCGCCCCCGGAATTGGATACGACATCAACCAGGAAGCGCTAGATCGCTTCACCCAATCCATAGAGGTCTGGCCCTCAGAAAGCAAAGCGCATCCCTCAACTCCCAGCGACAAGGAACCACTTCATGTTTCGTAGAATTTCAGTAGTCCTTCTCTCCTTCTCAGTTCTTGTCGCTGCTGCAGGATGTGCGGCGTCACCGACCGAGGCTAACAACGACACCCTGAACCTGGCTTGGAACGCCCAGCCGCCGACGCTCGACCCGATGATGACAACCTCGGTTGTGACACGCGACATCATGCGGAACGTGTTCGAGGGCCTCATCACGATCGATTCCAAGAACGAGATTCAGCCGATGTTGGCCAGCGATTTTTCGGCTAACGACACGTTTACAGAATTCACCTTCACCATCAGGGATGGAATTCTGTTCCACGACGGCACGAGCATGACCATCGAAGACGTCCTGGCATCGATGAACCGTTGGATGACTACGACCAGCAACGGAAAGCAGTACTTCGGCGGCGCCGTGCTCACAACGCCCGACGATTCCACACTCGTGATTACCACTCCTGCACCACTCTTCACCGGACTGGATCTGCTCGCGGATACGTCACAGATCGCGGCCATCCAACCGAAATCCATTATCGACGCAGCGTCAGCAACAGGCGTTGAAGACTACATCGGCACCGGCCCGTACGAGTTCATCAAATGGCAAACGGATGCGTGGGTGCATCTTCAGAAATTCGACGCCTACGAGAACGTCGGATTCGCCTCTGACGGGCTTGCCGGTGAAAAGAACGCACCGATCAGCGAAATCTACTTTCGTTTCGTAGCGGATCCATCGACAAGACTCGCGGGCTTGCAGACGGGGGAGTACGACGGCGCTAACGCGATTCCCTTTGACAGTGCCGAAGCGCTGGCCAGCGACCCATCGATAGTCAGCTATGTCAATGACAACGGCTTCAACGCTGCAATCTTCAACAAACAGCAGGGACTGTTCGCTGATCCGGCCATGCGCCATGCCGTCTACGAAGGACTGAACCTGGTGGACATCCAGACGGCCGCCTTCTCGAGCGAAGACTTCTTCAGCATGAACGGTGCCCTCATGACCGAGGATCAAACGCCGTGGTACTCGGACGAGTCGATCGATGAATACAACCCGAACGATCAGGACGCAGCCAAGGAAATGCTGGATGCCGCCGGCTACGCGGGCGAGGAAGTGCGCATTCTCACGTCCCGGGAATACGACGACCACTACAACGGCGCGGTCGTTTTGCAAGAGCAACTGACCGGTTTAGGCGTAAACGCAACCTTGAACGTGGTTGATTGGGCCACCGTATTGCAGAATCGCACGGATCCAGCAGCCTACGAAATATTCATCACTGGCTTCTCACCTGTGGCAGTGCCCAACTCCCTCGTTTTCCTGAGTTCGACCTGGCCGGGGTGGACCGACGATGCGGGCATCAGCGCCGCACTTGTCGAGATCAATGCGTCGACGAGCACGGCCGAGGCTCAAAAAGCAGCAGCTGACCTGCAGGAGGCGTACTTCGACTATCTGCCCATCATCAAATACGGCAATAAGAAGACGATCACGGCGGTGCGCGCTGACGTCACCGGGTACGACTTCCAGACGGGCGATATCTTCTGGAACGCTACCCGCTAGCCGGCGGTAGCTCGCTCGGGTCTAGATCCTAAGGCCCTCGGCGTTTAGAGAGCCTGATCGACCGGCAACGAATCCCTGCTCCGAAACTTCCACTGGAGCAGGGATCCGTTCGTCTACGGCTGTGCTGAGGCGGAACATTCGAATCCCTCATCTCCAGTCCCACACCTCTCGCAGATCGAGGAGGAAGATGACGAATCGCGTTGGATGCGATCTAGTCATTGTTGTTGGCTGACTCCCTTTGTGCGTTTTTCTGCGGAATCACGGACTCCGAAAAGCGCGTCATTTGGTGCGTCGGGTTCCTGGTTTGGGGTCGCTTTGCGTCTTCGGTTGCTGACCGGGTGATTATCGCGCGGATCGCATTGGATGCGGTATTACCGCATCTGATGCGATGGATTCGGGAGGTTCGGAGTGGCCGGTGACGAGGGTGTGGTGTCCGGCTCTGCCCGGCTGGCGCTGGTCGACGGGGTTACGCTGCTGCGCCCGGACGAGCAGGTGTTTGAGGCGATGCTTGAGGGGTGGGTCGAGCGTAACAAGGAGCGCCGTGCCGAGTTGCAGCGGAATCGGCGCAGCGATGCGGAGATGTACCAGTCCGAGCTGGAGGCCAACGCTGGCGCGCGTCGGCTGAAGCGCAGCCTGAGTCGGGCGGGTCTCCCGCCGAAGCGCATTCACGTTGCGACTGCGGCTGAGCGCCGGGCCAACGCGCGCGAAGCCGACGCCTATTTCAACGACCCGATGCGGCCCGAGCATCTGCGGCAGTTCACCGTCTTCGCCGAATCGCTGACGGAGCACATGCGCAAGAACGGTGTTCGCATACGAGATTTCGCCGAAGCCTACGTGGAAACTAGAGCACGCATGGGGCTCCCGCCGATTCCGGTGGAAATCATCGTCTACGCCCGAGCGGTCGAATTCGTCACAGAGCGGATGCGCCGGGTCGACCTCCTGACGGGCCGCGACGTCGCAGCGGCCGTTCGCGCCACGAAGGCCATGGTCCGGCGCGACGAGCGGCAGCAGCAGTTCGAGCGACTCATAAGAACAGTCGTGACCCATGCGCACCGCAATCGTTCACGGTTTCGCGTCGACGCGGAGATGGGTAACCAGGCTAGGACTCATCGGGGAAAGCCTCGTGTGCCCGTCGAGTCACTGGTCGTGCAGCTTGCGATGCAGGAGGTCATTGGGCGCGTGCCAACGAACAGGCTGACAATCGATAATGCTCGGAGTGTTGCCCGCGTCGCGAAACAGCGCGTTGCGATGTCTTGCCAAGCTCGTGCGGACGCGGTAGACGAACGGATCCACCGACCGTCCGTCGGGTAACTGGCCTTTGGCTTGCCACACCTGGATGTGGGCGAATTTTGCGATCTCACTGGTCGCCTGCCCAGATCGGTCAAGCGCGGTCGCGACCGTTGTGCGGAAGCGCGGGGCTAGTCACAGCCGGTCACCACATCAGGTGTGCAGCCCGAGACCAGGAGCTCGGCACACGCTCGGTATCGTATGTCGAATGGGTGGGCTTGGGACCAAACATAGGGACTTGCTGCGCGCACGTTTATTCAACGTTTATTGCGTCGAGACCAGTCGAGTTGGGCCGAGGTATTGCGATAGAAGTGCAATAGATATCACAGGGAACTCCTGATCAGATCGAGATCAGTCTGAGTCTCACAACTGGGTTCGCTCGTCTAGAAAGGGCCCACCGCAATTCGATTGTCGTAGGTTCGATTCCTACCGGGGGCACCATATCGGTGTCGCAGCTTTGCCGGGGAGGTCATTCTGGTGACGTGACCGGCGTCTAATTGCGCGACAGTCAGAGGCCATTGCATCTTTGCAGGGAGCCCGTAGAGCGTGCTGGTTCTAGGTGCGCCAGGGTGGTTCGGGGCTGGGGGTGTTGGCGCGGTGGCTTTGGGCGGGGCGCCAGGTTTGGGTCGGGTCCCAGAGCAGGGGCCCGCGTACGTGGGGTCTGCCTGCAATCATTCGAATATCCCAACCATTTGTGTCGATGGTGTGGTGGTGGAACCAGCAGAGGAGACACCCGTTGTCGATGTTGGTCGGTCCGCCCGTGTGGTGGGGCAGCACGTGGTGGGTTTCGGTCTAGCGGGCGGGGATGCTGCAGCCGGGGATGATGCAGCCGACGCCGCCATCGTTGTTGAGGTCGGTGGCGTTGACGTGGATCATGATGGTGGGGGCGGCGCCGCCCATGGTTGGGGTTTTGGGGTCGCGGGCGGTGGCTTGGAAGACGTCGCGGAGGATGTCGGCGCGTTTCTCGCCCGCGGTGCGGCGGTCCCCGTCAAACCGGGTGTCCCCGGTGAAGGGGTCAGCACTGAACCGCTCAGTCTCCGTGTCGCTACCATCGAGGCCGTCCAGCTCGGCACTGCTTGCGCCGTCGGCGCTGCTGTCGAGGGATTCGGTGGGCACGAACATCGGGGTGCGTGAGCGAGCGGATAGGTAGGTGTCGAAGAGGGTGTCCATGATGCCGCGCAGTTCCGGGGTGACATCGGCCCGCAGCGGGTAGAGCCCGTTGCGGAGTAGCCCGAAGGTCAGTGTGCTCTTTGCCTCGGTGATGGCGTCGTTGGGGGCGGTGCCGTCGGGGTCGAGGCGGGCTTGCCATTCCATGGCTTGGGCGCGCAGTGCGTCGGGGGTGAAGCGGATGCCCGCGCCGGGCAGTCCGGCGGTTTCCGGGGTGATGGCTCCGGTGGCGGTGGCGACGAGGGCGCGTTCGACCCGGTCGAGGTCGTCCGGTAGGACCTTTCCCTGCAGGGCGGTGAGGGTGCTGGCGATGATCTCGGCCGATTCCATCCCGAGTTCCCCGCTGGTCAGGCCGTCGGCGATGACCGGATATCGCGCCGGGACGGGCAGGCCGAGCGGGGTACGTTCCACCGCCGTCTCGCCAAGTTTCAAACGCCGTTTGGCCTCCCGGCCCGAGATGCCGGCCAGCTGAGTGATGAACTCCACCCGGTTGCGGCATCCATTCTGGTAGGCCAGCGACAAGTTACCGAGGTCGGTTTCGGCGCGCACACCGATGTCGGTGGTGGCGCGTGCGCGGTTAATTGGTACTGGGCACCATCGACCTTGCGGCCGAGTTCTTCGAGGGCGGTCATGACTGCCACAGCCTCGGAGTCATCGAGGTGACCAAACCGCACCCCGTCAACAACGGAGGCCAACAATGCACCGGCCTGAGCAATGACCGCCACCCGGGAATCCTCGGGTTCCGGCATCGAGCCGGCTGCGGCGGGCGGAGCGGTGAGGGTCATGGCGTCGATGCCTCCTTCACCCACAATTATAGCCCAAAACACCCCTAAAGGCGAGAGAATCTCAGTAATATATAGACGCACGTTCAGAAGTTTCTTCTGATAAACGAGAACGGGTAAACGGTCACCTCGACCCTCCCGAAGCAACCGTTCACCCGCTTTCACGCCCAGTCCGGACAGTGCAAATCGTTCTACCGCGCGCTCTCCGCATGGCCTCCATCGAGGCGCTCAGATACCCGCCCCGCCATCGGCGGGGCTTTGGCGTTCTGCGTCGCAGGGGCTAGGCGATGACGTCGAGGCCCTGGTCTGTGTAGAGCTGGAACACCGAACTCGAGCCGATGATCTGCTCGTTGCTTTCCAGACCGAAACCGAGAAGGGTCTTCCCGGTCATGATGAGCCACGAGTTGTCGGCCCCGTCGAAGAGTTCCGGATTGGACGCTCGCCGAGCATCCTCGATCTGGCTCGGGTCGGCGGCGAGAACCAGCGCGACGATCTGGGCATCCGTCGCAACAAACGTACTCGTTGTGCTGAAGCTGAATACCAGGTTCGGCTCGCCTCCGTCGGGCTCTTCCACGTGGATGCGATCAAGGCGCACGACGGCGCTCGACGCGCGTGCGCCACCGTCGCGAGCCAGTGGCGACGGCAGAATGTCGGTGACGATGATGCCAGAGGTCCCCGACACGCCTAATGTCGCGGCCTTTCCGTCGATCGCCTTCTGATAGGCAGGTTGCCACTTGGTGGTCAGGTAGTCGGAATTCGCTGCGAACCACTCCGCTGGGGCGACGCTGTAGTTGTCCAGACGGCTGCTGTCCAGAACCTCTTCGGTGAGAATGCGCAAGGCCACCGGCAGGGCTGCCACGGCGTCGTCCTCGGTGAAGCCGAATTCGGCCAGGGTCGTCAAGTCGGTCTTGGTGGAATCGTAGACGGCTGCCTCAGCGGTGGGGCTGATCGTGGTGTGGCAGTACGTACCGAAATTGTCGGTCACATCCTCGAGGCCGACCACGTCGCCGTAGCCCACGGCGAGTTCGGAACTGCAGCCTGCGGGTGCGGCGGCGGTCGGCTCCGTGGTCTGCTCAGCAGTCGGGGCATCCGCTTCGTCGTTCGTCACGGCGGCGCACCCGCCGAGTCCGGCCAGTAGCACACCGGCCACACCGATTGCCAGTGCAGAACGGCTGATTTGGCGAACCGTTCTGCTGGTTCCTACAGCGCGGAGCTGTCCACGCATGCTGTACCTGTTCTTGACAATCATTGTTGCGTCCCCCCGAGCGGTGTTTGTCCTACCGTACGGGAAAATTTCATCAGGGTTCGCAGGCACCCCTGTACCGATCTCGCGGAAGGCCACAGCGCGCATTCTCGAGGATTGCTAGATTCAAGTATGCGAGAACTACAGGCGCGAATCATCGCGGAACTCAACGTCTCACCCACCATCGACCCGGCCGCCGAAGTGCGCCGCAGGGTGAAATTCCTCAAGGAATACCTCAAGCACACTGGCGCCCAGGGACTCGTGCTCGGCATCAGCGGCGGCCAGGACTCCACGCTCGCCGGTCGGCTCTGCGCGCTGGCGGTCGACGAACTCGCCGCGGAGGGGCATCCGGCCACTTTTGTCGCCGTGCGCCTGCCCTACGCGGTGCAGCGCGACGAAGCGGATGCCCAACTCGCGTTGGAATTCATCCGCCCGCCCTCGCAGGCCACCTTCAACATTGAACTCGCCGTCGACGGGTTCGAGAGCGAATTTTTGGCGAGCCTCGACGTGGCCATGACTGACTTCACCAAGGGCAACGTCAAGGCCCGCTCGCGCATGATCGCCCAGTATGCGGTGGCCGGCCAACTCGGCCTGCTCGTGGTCGGCACCGACCATGCGGCAGAGGCAGTCACCGGGTTCTTCACCAAGTACGGCGACGGTGGAACCGACATTCTGCCGCTCACCGGTCTGACCAAGCGCCAGGGCCGCGCCCTGCTGATGGAGCTGGGTGCGCCCGAACAGCTCTACCTGAAGGACCCCACCGCTGACCTGCTCGACCACACGCCCGGCCAGACCGACGAGGCCAATCTCGGTCTGCAGTACGAGCACATCGACGATTTCCTCGAAGGCCGGCCGGTCGACGATGAAGTGGCCGAGGCCATCGAGGCGCGCTACCTCAGCACAGAGCACAAGCGTCGGGTGCCGGCCTCACTTTTTGACGAGTGGTGGCAGTAGCCCCAAACGCCTGTGATACGAAAACGAGCCGGTCAGCGCTGAGAAGCGCCGACCGGCTCGTTTCTTGCGTCGCGACTACAGGGTCGGGGCCGCCGAGGAACGCGTGAGTGGGTCGGTGCCGCGCACCTCGAGCTTGTTCACGTCGTCGAGCAGGCGCTGGGTCTCCGCCCCGGCGTCCGACGCTGATGCCGGCGTGCGATTGACGGCTGCCGGGGTGAGCGGTGCGACCCGCACCGGTGCCGGCGCCGAATCGGCGGCGTTGTATTGGTCGTGGTGCTGCTGCGCCACCCACGCCTCCTGCTCGGCGAGCAGACTCTTCTCGGTGGAGGAGTTCTGCGACTTCCAGCGATCAAGATCACCCTGGAAGATCTTGCGGGCGCGAGCCGGCTTGTTCTGCCACTCGACCAGGCGGTCACGAAACTCCACCAAGGCCGGTTCCAGCTGGTAGCCGAAGGTGGCTGAGGTACGCTTGAGCTCGTACAGCTCGTGGGCAGCCCAGTTCGCGGCAATTCCCGATCCGCGGATCGGCAACAACCGCACCTGAATGTCGGCCTGGCCGACCGCCCGGTCGCTCATGACCTGCTCCTGCGGTGTCAGCGAATTCCAAACGGATGCCTCGGTCGCGGCATCAACGAGGGTCGCGATCGCGGCCACTTTGATCTCGCGATCTCGCTGGGTGATGAGCCGTTTGACGGCCCCGCGCGAGATCAACGCGGCCAGCACGCTGGCAATGACGATCGCGCCGATGAACACGACCGCGGTAAAGACCATCGGTTGGGTGCTCACGTCGGTAAACCAGGCTACGAAGTTATTCCACCATTCCATGTGCTGGATTTTATCCGCGCCGACCCCGGTTATCGGGGATCAGACGCGGCGTGCCCCCAACCCGCCTCTGTGGAATACGCACCCGCGTCACCGGAAACAGTCGACGGCGTCGGAGATGCGACAGAACACGCCAAGTTCGCGGGTGCGCGTTGCGAAAACGACGCGCCTGGCGCTGAACCGGTCACCGTCTAGACCGCCTGTATCAGCACCGCCCATATCAACACCGGTCTGGCGTTCGATATAGCCGACGACAGCGCCGACCGGGTCGACGATGCGCCACAGCCCGTCCCGCACGAGGATGAACCGGCGGCCACGCACTGCTGGAAATGCTGTGTGAGGAATCGGTGCGATGAGAGTGGTCATGAGTGCTCCTTGCCTACTGGTTCTGCGGTATCCCGACCGGCCGCGGGTGTTTCTTTTACTGTATGGGTGACCCCCGACATCCGCTTTCGGCGAACAGACGGCCCGAGTGCCGGCTGAACCTGTGGCTGCGGCGGGTGACGAGTTAGGGTGGAGGGGTGCAAACTTTTGTGGTCGCAGGTGGATGTTTCTGGTGTCTCGATGCTGTTTATCGGGTCTTACGCGGCGTGAGCGATGTGGTGTCGGGGTATACCGGCGGTACGACCGCCAGTCCGAGCTATGAAGCGGTCTGCACCGGGCGCACTGGGCACGCCGAAGCCGTCGCGGTGACCTTCGACCCCGACGTTATTCCGGCGAGCGTCATTCTGGACGTGTTCTTCACGCTGCACGACCCGACCCAGCTGAACCGGCAAGGAAACGACGTCGGGACCCAGTACCGGTCAGCGATGTTCTACACCGATGACGAGCAAAAGCAACTGTTTGAAACCGCTCGCGACCGGGCCGCCGAATGGTGGGGCTCCGGCATCACGACCACGATCGAACCGCTCGGCGACTACCACGAGGCCGAGGACTACCACCAGGACTTCTTCAACAAGAACCCCGGGCAGGGCTACTGCATGGCCGTCGCCGTGCCGAAGGTCAACAAGATCCGCAAGTCGTACTCCGAATACCTGATCAGCTAGCGTCTCCTCCCCAATCGGGCGAACGCTGAATTCTCCACGGATTCGCGCGGTTTTAATCGGGTCGTTGTTCCGGGCGGCACACTCACAGTGTGCGACCCGGGTTCGACGAAGACTGGCACGAGTTGTTGTTCCCGGGTCGTGTGCGCCGGCGGCTTGCTCGGCGCGGCGAGCTTGCGTGTTCACGCGATCACAGTGCCGGGAGAAATCATGAGCGACAGCATCACCATATCCGGCGTTATTGGCACCGTCCCGCACCTGACCTTCGGCAAGAACGGGACCCCGATCACTTCCTTTCGGCTGGCCTCCCGCCAGAGCCACCGTGACAAGGCCAAAGACGAATGGATCGTCGACGAGAGCTGCTGGTATTCCGTCACGACCTTTCGGCAGCTGGCCGCGAATGCGGGCAAATCGCTCAGCAAGGGCGAGCACGTTGTCGTCACCGGACGGCTGGTCATCCGCCGATGGAACAACGCCGAAAAATCCGGGACGTCCGTTGAGATCATTGCTGATTCTGTCGGCCACGACCTCGCCTGGTACACCACGACGCCGGTGCGCAGCGGGGCGCCAACGCGAGCCGAGGCCACGCCGACCGAGCCGGATCCGGTTGAACCCTTCGAATCCGCTGAAGCCGCCGCCGCCTACGTGGCTGACCCGGGGGAGATCGACCGGTCCGGAGACGGTTTTGTCCCCGTCGACACCGATGCCGATGAGGACGCGTATGCCCGTTTAGACTCGTAGCATCGTCCACGCGCGTGGACCGGGGGAGGCAGTTCGTGAGCGTGGCGCAATCAACACGGCAGGACATCAAGGCGAGAACAGCGAGGCGGCGCGCAGTCCGCCCGCGGTACACCCTGGCGGTGGTCGGGGCCGTGCTGCTGCTCGGAGTCAGCCTGACCGCGTGCACCGGTGCCCCGGCCGAACCCGCGACCAGCGGCACGGTGCCAACCAGCTCCGCAGCGCCACAGCCCTCGGCAACTCCGGCGCCCGACCCGGCACTGTTGCCCGAGGGTACCGCTTCCGAGAACCTGGTCTACTTCAACTATCTCGCGGCCGCCGTGACCAAGGCCAATCCCACTGCTGACGGGCGCGCCTACATCGACGCGCTCGTAGCCGGCGGGTTCGACCGAACGGCGATGGAAGTGTCCTTCGATCGAACCCAGGCCGACCTGGCCGCCGACTCGATCCAGTTCTCGGTGCGGTTCAATGGTGAATGCCTGATCGGCCAGATCGGGCCGGCCAGTGACGGCTTCCACAGCGTGGTCGCGCCGATTCTGTCCACCGGTTTGTGTCTCGTCGGGTCCACCCGGCAAATAGACTGGTAAACACTATGGCCGAATTTATTTACTCAATGGTCCGCGCTCGCAAGGCGATCGGCGAAAAGCTGATTCTTGACGACGTCACCATGTCCTTTTTTCCCGGTGCCAAGATCGGTGTGGTCGGCCCCAACGGTGCCGGAAAGTCCACGATCCTCAAGATCATGGCTGGCCTGGACACCCCCAGCAACGGCGAGGCGAGACTCTCCCCGGGTTACACCGTCGGCATCCTCATGCAGGAGCCGCAGCTCGACGAGAGCAAGACCGTGCTGGAGAACGTGCAGGAGGGCGTTGGGCCGATCAAGGCCAAGGTCGACCGCTTCAATGAAATCAGCCTCGCTCTCGGCGAACCCGACGCCGACTTCGACACCCTGCTTGCCGAGATGGGCGTGCTGCAGGAAGCCATCGACGCAGCGGATGCCTGGGATCTCGACTCCCAGCTCGAACAGGCTATGGACGCCCTGCGCACCCCGCCGGGCGACTCGGAGGTCTCCAACCTCTCCGGTGGCGAGAAGCGCCGAGTGGCGCTGACCAAGCTGCTGCTGCAGAAGCCTGACCTGCTCCTCCTTGACGAGCCCACTAACCACCTCGACGCCGAGAGCGTGCTCTGGCTCGAGCAGCACCTCGCCAAGTACCCCGGCGCCGTGCTTGCCGTTACTCACGACCGGTACTTCCTCGACCACGTCGCCGAGTGGATCGCCGAGATCGACCGCGGACACCTCTACCCCTACGAGGGTAACTACTCGACCTACCTCGAGAAGAAGCAGGAACGTTTGCTCGTGCAGGGCAAGAAAGACGCGAAGCTGTCCCGTCGTCTCGCCGACGAGCTCGAATGGGTGCGTTCCAATGCCAAGGGCCGCCAGGTGAAGTCGAAGGCTCGCCTGGCCCGCTACGAAGAGATGGTCACCGCCGCCGAAAGCACCCGCAAGCTCGATTTCGAAGAAATTGTGATTCCGGTCGGCCCGCGGCTCGGTGCCCAGGTCATCGACGCCACCAAGCTCGAGAAGGGTTTCGACGGGCGCCTGCTCATCGAGAACCTCAGCTTCACCCTGCCGCGCAACGGCATCGTCGGTATCATCGGCCCGAACGGTGTGGGAAAGACCACCCTGTTCAAGACCATCGTCGGCAAGGAACCCCTCGACGGCGGAGAGCTTAAGATCGGTGAAACGGTCGACATCTCCTACGTCGACCAGGACCGCGGCGGCATCGACCCGAACAAAACCCTGTGGGAGGTCGTCTCCGACGGCCAGGACTACATTCAGGTCGGCAAGACCGAGATCCCGTCGCGCGCTTATGTGTCGACCTTCGGTTTCAAAGGACCAGACCAGCAGAAGAAGGCCGGTGTGCTCTCCGGTGGTGAGCGCAACCGCCTGAACCTGGCCCTCACTCTCAAGCAGGGCGGTAACCTGCTCCTCCTCGACGAGCCCAC
This sequence comes from Cryobacterium aureum, assembly GCF_002954245.1. Classification (GTDB taxonomy): domain Bacteria; phylum Actinomycetota; class Actinomycetes; order Actinomycetales; family Microbacteriaceae; genus Cryobacterium; species Cryobacterium aureum. Next base: position 192,247 of record NZ_PPTG01000048.1, read on the forward strand.
TAACGACCTCGACGTCGAAACCCTCGGTTCGCTCGAAAACGCGCTGCTCGAATTTCCCGGTTGCGCCGTGGTGATCACTCACGACCGGTGGTTCCTCGACCGGGTGGCCACGCACATCCTCTCCTACGAGGGCACCGACGATAACCCGGCCAACTGGTACTGGTTCGAGGGCAACTTCGAGTCGTACGAACAGAACAAGATCGAGCGGCTCGGGCCGGATGCGGCCAAGCCGCATCGCTCCGCCTACCGCAAGCTCACCCGCGACTAAGACAAAAGAGGGAGACCGTGTGAAGCTGCACGTACCGATTCGTCTGCGTTGGTCCGACCTCGACGCCTACGGTCACGTCAACAATTCCGAGATGCTGCGCCTGCTGGAAGAGGCGCGCATCCTGGCCTTCTGGGTGACCGAAGACGACGCGGCGATCGGCGCGAGCACGGCCGTGCTCGACGGCCGCCCCGGTGCGGCCACGCTCACCTTGATCGCCAGGCAGGAGATCGAATATCTGGCGCCGGTGCCGTACCTGCGCCAGCCGCTGGACGTGCGCCTCTGGCTGGGTAAACTCGGCGGTGCCAGCCTCGATGTCTGCTACGAGGTGTGCAGCCCGGAAGGTGCCACCCCCGAGGTGCTCTATGCTCGGGCGAACACCACGATTGTGCTCGTTGATGCGGAAAGCGAACGCCCCCGCCGCATCAACGACACCGAACGCGCCGCGTGGACTCCGTACCTCGACGCGCCGATCGAGTTCGCCCGACGCTGACAATTCCCCAGCCGGCGGCTCGCGTTGCCGCGGAATGCGGGTATTACTGAACCCAACACGCGTCCGCCGCGTGTTAAGCAGGGGAGGTAGACATGGCTGATGAACGCGCCGAACTCTTGCAGGTCCTGCACGACGAACACGGGCCGCTTTTGTGGCGCTATGTCGTGCGGTTGACGCACGACCCGGCCCTCGCCGACGACGTCGTGCAGGAGACGTTACTGCGCGCCTGGCGACGCCCCCGCCTGCTCGACCAGACCGAGGTGTCGGCTCGGGCCTGGCTGTTCACGGTGGCTCGCAACTTGGTGATCGACGACCGCCGTTCGGCCAGGGCGCGACATGAGATCCCCACCGATCAGCTGCCCGAGGTGCCCACCGACGACCAGACCGACGCCCTGCTCGATGCCTGGCTGGTTGCCGATGCCCTGCACGACCTCTCACCCGACCACCGGGCGGTCATTGTGTGTGCTTACTACCGAGGCCAATCCGTGGCCGAGACCGCTCGGGACTTGGCCATTCCCGAAGGCACGGTGAAGTCCAGGCTGCACTACGGCCTGCGAGCCCTGCGGCTTGCACTGCAAGAGCGAGGAGTGACGGAACGATGAACACTCCAGCAGATCTGTACACCGATTGGGACGGTGCCTACGTGCTCGGCGCGCTGTCACCGGCCGACCGCAGGGATTACGAGCGTCACCTCAACGATTGTGTCGCCTGCAGCCAGGCGGTCGCTCATCTCGTAGGACTTCCGGGGTTGCTCGCGCAGGTGCCGCTCGATCAGGCCCTGCAACTCGGCCAGCCCGCTGATTCCCCAGCGGATGCCGCACCTTCCGCCACCCTGTTGCCCCGCCTGGTGCAGGCGGCCAGGGCCCGCACTCGGCGGGCCCGTCTGCTCGCCGCCGGGGCGTTGGTGGCGGCCGCCGCGGTCGCGGCATCCGCTGCCCTCGTCGTGCCGGGCTGGCTCGATCAGCCCAGTCAGAGCATCTCCGAACCGGCGGTGGCCATGGCCGCCGTGGTACCCAGCCCGCTTACCGCCTCGTTTCGCCTGACCGGCGAGGACTGGGGCACGCGCATCGACGCGAGTTGCAGTTATGCCCGTGGCGGCGATGACTTCGGCGCGCAGCCGTACGCCCTGTTCGTGACCGACCGGGACGGCCAGGAGACCCTCGTGGCCAGCTGGATCTCCGGACCCGGCGACACCATCAGCGCGGCCGCCACGACGAGCGTGTCCGAGAACGACATCGCAAGCGTGGATATTCGGTGGATGCCCGACGAGAAGGTGCTGCTCGAATCCAAACCCAGCTGGTAGCGCTACTACTCGAACTACTCGAGAACGATGGGCACGCGCAGCATGCCCTCCTGCGCCACGGTGGCCAGGAGCACGCCGTCGCGGTTGAAGATGCTGCCCGTGGCCAGGCCGCGACCGCCCTGCGCGCTGGGTGAATCCTGCACGTAGAGCAGCCATTCGTCGACCCGACCGAACCGGTGCCACCACATGGCGTGATCCAGGCTCGCCACCTTGAGACCGGGCGTCGCCCAGGCCACTCCGTGCCGGCGCAGGATCGGTTCCATGATCGAATAGTCGCTCGCGTAGGCCAGGGCCGCGCGGTGCAGATCGGGGTCGTCCGGCAACGGCAGGAACGTCTTCATCCACACGGCCTGACGCGAGGTGTGTTCACCGTTGACCTTGAGAAAGATCGGCGAGGGAACATGCCGCATGTCGAAGGGCCGCTCGCTCGCCCAGTAGCGCGCTACCGAGTGGTCGATGTGCGCAAGCGAAGCGGATGCCGTTGGGAGGCTTTCCGGATCGGGGATATCTGTGGGCATCTCCAGGTGATGCTCCAAACCCTCGTCGGCGTCCTGGAAGGAGGCGATCATCGACAGGATCGGCACGCCATCCTGATAGCACTGGGTGCGGCGGGTGGAGAATGAGCGGCCGTCGTGAATGCGTTCCACCGAAAAGGTGATCGGTTGGTTGACATCGCCGGGGCGCAGAAAATAGCCGTGCATGGAGTGCACGTGGCGTTCGTCGGGCACTGTGCGCATCGCAGCGACGAGGGACTGGGCCAGCACCTGACCGCCGAACACGCGGCCGAGCGGCATCCACTGCGACGGACCAGTGAAAATATCCTCGTTGGTCCGGGCACCGGTGTCGGTCAGATCGAGGACGGCCAAAAGGCTCTCCGTGGGCTTGTGCATGCTGTCTCCTCGGGCAAATTCGCGTTCGCGGCATGCGGTCGTGGCGCATCTTGGTAGTTTAGAAGATGATGAGCCAGTCATTCACTCTTACCGATTCCCAGTCCCTCAGCGATCTGATCGTGTTTCTCTCACGATCCGGCCGCGTTCTCGACGGTTCCGTGCGCCTCATGGCGTCCGAAGGCGTTCTCGCGGTGTACACCGCCATCTTCTATCCGCGCGGTCTGCTCGACGCGAGCCCGACCGTGCTCGGCCTGCGCACCTTCGCCCTGACCGAGCCGGTCGACCTCGACAAGGTTGTACCGGTGCGGTCGCTGCTGGAACGCCTCAAGCGCCTGGAATCCACGCCGCGCGACCTGAGCCTGCCGGTCATCGTGACCGTTCCGCTCGAGGTGAACACCGTAACCTGGGCCGGTATCTCCCCGCCAAAGGGCGGCTGGGAACCACACGGCCAGACTCCGGCTTCGCACCTGGAAGCGGCCGCACGCGAAGGCATCGACGAGGTTGCCACTGCAGTGCCGGAGGGCACCGGAGAATTGATCGTGGAACGCGTGCGCTCCGAAGTCTGGGGCCGTCAGGTGGACGGACTCGAATTCGTACCGACCGGAGCCGGTTTCGCGGCGTTCAGCCTGGGCTTTCTCGCCGATGACGAGCCGGTGCAACTGTTCGAGTCTGGGCTGTGGACCCGCCTCAGCACGAGTCGCGGCCACGTTCTGGTGCGGCGCAAGCCGTGGACGCTCAAGGCCTGACCGGTTCCACAACGGCAGCGTCGGTGGCGAGCAAGGCCGCCCAGACATCCGCGCGAGCCGGAAACGACCCCAGGTCGCGGGCGAGCAATTGCTCAGCCTGCTGAATGCGGGTGCGCACCGTGTGGCGGTGCACCCCGAGCTGCGCGGCGGCCTCACCGAAGTGTCCGTTGCACAGTAGCCACGCCCGCAGGGTAGCCAGCAACTCGGCGCTGTGTGCCTGATCGTGCGCCATCACCGGCGCGAGGGTGGCCAGGCCGACCTCGCGGGCATCCGTTCTGGCCAGCAGCGCCAACACACCCTGCCGGGCGATAAGACTGAAATCGGTAACGCCCGGTGCGCTCTCCCGAGCCCTCGCGAGGGCCTGCTGGGCCTGATCGAGGGCACGGGGTAGTTGGCGGTAGGCGGTCGGCTCCGAGAGACCGGCGTGCAGCTCGAACAGCGCGCACAGCTGTGCGAGGATGCCGTGGGCCGCGCGGTCGAGACACAGCACCACGGTGTCGTTCTGCCGGGCGAAGAACAGCTGCCCGGGGGAATCGTCGACGCGCAGTTCCAGGTACTCGGTGATCGCATCCCGGCGCACGGCCGGCACATCGACGACGGCGACCAGCACCGGTGGCTCCGGGAGTGCGCCCCACATCTGTTTGGAGATCTGGTTGACCAGGGAGTGGTCACCAGCGAGCAGGGTGTTCAGCAGTCCGGAGCGCAGCAGGCCCTGGGCACGATCGAGAGCGTTGTTCTGCTCGAGGGCCAGGCCGGCCAAGGCAATCACGCTCGTCACGACCTCGGTGCTGGCCTGGTCGAGGGCGAGCGCGCCGCCCAGGGCAAGCACACCGCGCAGGTGGTCGTGACCGCCGAGTGTCTGCAGGGTGAGGGTCTCGCCGCCGGCGTCAACGGTGCTGCTGGAACGCTGGCCGTGGGCAAGCAGGCGCCGAGCTTCCTGCTGCACGGTGGCGAGCGCCTCGGGGGCTGTGGCGAACGTGGAGCGGGGAAACACCCGATCGAGGGTTCCGCTCGCGTCGAACAGAGCAACCCAGTGGCCGAGCTGGGCGGACAGCTCGGCGAGCGTGGCACTCAAGCCGTCTGGACGCAGCGCGGCGAGCGCAATGGCGCGCTGGGCCTTGAGCGCCCAGGTGGCGCGTGCATATCGATCCTCGGCCACGAGGTCGCCGGCCGCCCGGGCCACGGCGATGAACGGGGTGCGATAGGGCACCTCGAATAACGGCAGCCCGAGCGCGCGGCAGGCAGCGATCAGCCCGTCCGGCGTGCCGTATTGAACGACTTCGGTGCCGAAGCCGAGCGCCGTGATGCCCAGGTCTCGCAGGCGCTGTACGTAGGGGCGGTAGTCGGCATCCGCCGCCGGGTAGCTGCCGAACTGGGTGCCGGTCGTCAGTAGTACCTGGTTGGCGGAGAGAAACGGTGTCGGATCGATCAGGTCGGAGCTGTGCACCCATTCGACCGTGCGGTCGAGCCGTGCCGCGCGCGCGATCGGGGCGGCAGCTGCCGGGCTGGACGTAGCCGGGTCGGGCGCGGTCTCGTCAGTGTCATCGAGGAGGGTGAGCCCCAGGTTCGGATCAGCAAGGAGCAGGTGCAGGGTGGGGAGCATGAGGCGACTATACAGTTCGGCGAGGAATTGCGGCGCAACTATACAGCTAGGAGATAGTGCTGGCGCTCGGTTGTGCCTAGCATTGCCGGATTGGCACCGTGGTCGCGGTACCGCCCGTCGCATCGATCGGAAATTCTCATGACACTCGTAGACACTCCTCGCCCCACCAGCACACCGCTCGGTGGCCCCACGCTGGCCCAGGAACGCAGGCTGGTCACGAGCATCCCCGGGCCGAAGTCGCGACTCTTGAGCGAACGCAAGGCCCAGGCGGTGTCTGCCGGAGTTGGCATCTCACTGCCCGTCTACGTGGTGGCGGCCGGTGGAGGCGTTCTCGTCGACGTCGACGGCAATTCACTCATCGACCTCGGGTCGGGCATCGCCGTCACCGGTGTCGGCAACAGCGCGCCGCGCGTGGTCGAGGCCGTCGCCGCCCAGCTGGCCCAGTTCACCCACACCTGCTTCACCGTGGCACCCTACGACTCCTACATCGAGGTGGCTGAAGCGCTGAACCGTCTCACCCCGGGTAATCACGCCAAGCGCAGCGTGCTGTTTAACTCTGGCGCCGAAGCGGTGGAGAACGCCGTCAAGATCGCCCGCCACTTCACCGGCAAGCAGGCCATCGTGGCCTTCGACCACGCCTATCACGGCCGCACCAACCTGACCATGGGCCTGACCGCCAAGAACCAGCCGTACAAGAACGGCTTCGGCCCCTTCGCGCCCGAGGTCTATCGGGCACCAATGTCATACCCACTGCGTGACGGCGGTCTCGATGGCGTGACGGCGGCCACCCGGGCCATCTCGCAGATCGAGAAGCAGATCGGCGCGAGCAACCTCGCCGCGATCATCATCGAACCCATCCAGGGCGAGGGCGGCTTCATCGTTCCAGCACCGGGCTTTCTGGCCACCCTGCTGGCCTGGTGCCGCGCCAACGAGGTCGTCTTCATCGCCGACGAGATCCAGACGGGTTTCGCCCGCACCGGACACATGTTCGCCTGTGAGTACGAGGGCATCGTGCCCGACCTGATCTGCACGGCCAAGGGCATTGCCGGCGGCCTGCCGCTGTCGGCCGTCACCGGCCGCGCCGACATCATGGACTCCCCGCAGGCCGGCGGCCTCGGCGGCACCTACGGCGGCAACCCGCTCGCCTGTGCTGCAGCGCTCGCCACCATCGACACCTATGAGGCCGAGCACTTGGTTGAGCGGGCCGCCGACATCGGCACGATCATGGGCGAGCGCCTCCGCGCGCTCGCCGCGGCCGACCCGCGCATCGGCGAGGTCCGCGGTCGCGGCGCCATGATGGCCATCGAACTCGTCGATCCCGCCACCGGGGAACCGGATGCCGCCCTGACCGGCCGCGTCATCGCCGCCTCCCACGCGCAGGGCGTCATCCTGCTCGGCTGCGGAACGTACGGCAACGTCATCCGCTTTCTGCCGCCGCTCAGCATTCCCGACGCCCTGCTGCTTGAGGGCCTGCAGGTTCTGGCCGAAGCCCTGGCTGCCGAATCGGCCGCAGCATGAGCGCCGTCATCGAGGGCGCCGTGCGCCGTGCCGCCGAGGCAGCACTCCTGGCGCGAGTACCCGCCCAGCTCTACATCGACGGTCAGTGGGTGAACGGCACCGGGGAGTCAATCGTGGTGACCGACCCGGCGACCGGCCTGGTGCTGAAAACCATCCAGAACGCATCCGTCGCTGACGGCGCCCGCGCGCTCGATGCGGCCGTCGCTGCCGCGGACTCCTGGGCAGCAACCCCGGCCCGGGTACGCGCCGAGATTCTGCGCCGGGCCTTCGACCTGCTGCAGGAGCGTCGCGACGACTTTGCCACGCTCATGACGCTCGAAATGGGCAAACCCATCGCCGAAGCCAACGGTGAAGTGACCTACGGCGGCGAGTTTCTGCGCTGGTTCAGCGAAGAGGCCGTGCGCATCAACGGCCGGTATGGTGCCAACCCAGAGGGCACCGGCACCATGGTCGTCACCCACCGACCGGTTGGCCCGTGCTACCTGATCACGCCGTGGAACTTTCCGCTGGCCATGGCCACCCGCAAGATTGCCCCGGCGCTCGCCGCGGGCTGCACGGTTGTGGTGAAGCCCGCCGAACTGACACCGCTGACCACCCTGCTGTTCGTGCAGCTGCTTGCGGATGCCGGCGTGCCGGCCGGTGTCGTCAATGTCATTACGACCACCCGGTCGCAGGAGGTGTCGGCCCCGATCATCGCCGACCCGCGGCTGCGCAAGCTCAGCTTCACCGGGTCGACCGTCGTCGGTCGGGCCTTGATCGCTCAGGCGGCCCAGAACGTACTGCGCACCTCGATGGAACTCGGCGGCAACGCCCCCTTCGTCGTGTTCGCCGACGCCGACCTCGAGAAGGCCGTCAACGGCGCCATGCTCGCGAAGTTCCGCAACACCGGCCAGGCCTGCACGGCGGCCAACCGGTTCATCGTGCACGCGTCGGTCGCCGAGGAATTCGGCCGCCGACTGACCGAGCGGGTGAACGCTCTCGTTCAGGGCCCAGGCATCGACCCCGCCGTGAACTTTGGACCCCTCGTAACCGAGACAGCCGTCGATAACATTGACGCCCTCGTGCAGGATGCCCTCGCGCGCGGCGCCACGTTGCTCACCGGAGGCACCCGCCCCGACGGGCCCGGCTCGTTCTACGCACCGACCGTGTTGACCGGCGTGAGCGCCGACAGTCGCATGGTGCGGGAAGAGATCTTCGGCCCGGTCGTCGGCATCACGACTTTCGAAACAGACGAAGAGGCCATTGAAATGGCAAATGACACCGAATATGGTCTGATCACCTACGTTTTTACCACTGATATCGAACGTTCACACCGTATGATCGACAGTATCGACACCGGAATGATGGGCCTGAACACCGGCCTGGTCTCCAACGCCGCGGCACCGTTCGGCGGAGTCAAACAGTCCGGTCTCGGCCGTGAGGGTGGCCTGGAAGGCATCAACGAATACCTCTCGACCAAGTACACCCTCATTCCCTCTTCTTGATCCCACCCAACACAGGAGCAACCATGACCACGATTGATCGTGACGTCGTTATTATCGGCGCCGGGGCATCCGGTCTCACCGCCGCCACCGCCCTGCAGAAAGCCGGCCTCAGTGTGGCCGTGCTGGAAGCCCGCGACCGCGTTGGCGGGCGCCTGTGGACCGACCAGATCGAGGGCGCCATGCTCGAGATCGGCGGCCAGTGGGTCTCGCCCGACCAGCTTGCCCTCAAGGACACGCTGGCCGAGCTGGGCCTCGCGACGTATCCGCGCTATCGGTCCGGGCGCAATATTTACATCAATGCTGCCGGCGTGGTTAGCCGGTTCGACGGTGACATCTTCCCGGTGCCGGCCGGCACCGAAGCCCAGATCGTCGGCTTGATCGAGAAACTCGATGCCCTCGTGGCCGAGATCAACCCGGATAGCCCGTGGGAGCATCCGCTCGCCAAGGAACTCGACGAGGTATCGTTCAGCCGCTGGCTGGAGACGCAGACTGACGACCAGGAAGCCCGCGACAACATCGGCATGTTCATTGCCGGGGCCATGCTCACCAAGCCGGCGCACGCCTTCTCGGCATTGCAGGCACTGCTCATGGCGGCCAGTGCCGGGTCATTTAGTAACCTCGTCGACGCTGACTTCATTCTCGACGAGCGTGTGGTCGGCGGGCTTCAGCAGGTGCCGCTGTTGCTGGCCGAGAAGCTCGGCGCTGACGTTTTTCTTGATTCACCGGTGCGCAGCCTGGCCTGGAACGACAGTGCTGTCACCGTCGTCGCCGACGGCATGACGGTGACCGCCCGCCACGCCATCGTGGCCGTTCCGCCGCCCCTGATCAGCCGCATCAGCTTCGAGCCGCCTTTGCCGCGACGCCAGCAACAGTTGCACCAGCACCTCTCCATGGGCTTCGTGATCAAGGTGCACGCCGTCTACGAGACCCCGTTCTGGCGTGCCGACGACCTCTCGGGCACCGCGTTCAGCCCGTATGAGCTCGTGCACGAGGCCTACGACAACACCAACTTCGAGGACCCGCGCGGCACCCTGGTGGGTTTCGTCTCCGATGAAGAAGCGGATGCCGTTTTCGCGCTGACCGCAGACGAGCGCAAGAAGCGCATCCTGGAATCCCTGTCGCACTACTACGGTGAGCAGGCCCTGCACCCAGTCGTGTACTACGAGAGCGACTGGGGTTCCGAGGAATGGACCCGTGGCGCCTACGCCGCAAGCTTCGACATGGGCGGACTGGCCCGGTACGGCGCCGAATTGCGCAGCCCCGTTGGTCCGATCTCGTTCTCGTGCAGCGACATGGCCGGCAAGGGCTACCAGCACGTTGACGGTGCCATTCGGGTCGGTCAAGAGTCCGCTGCGGCGATCATCGCTTTGCGCGTCCGGGCCATCGCGTGAGGTTTCTGGTCGGTTATACCGCCACCCCGGCGGGCGCGGATGCCCTCGCCCTCGGTGTGCGCCTCGCCCGCGCGCCCGGCGCCGAACTCGACATCGTGCTCGTGCTCAACGCGGGGGAGCGCGCGACGCTCACCCCCACGGACCCCGGCTACGACCGACTGCTGCTCGAAACCGCCGAGGGTTGGCTGGCCGAAGCGCTGGCTCTGGTGCCCGCCGGTATTTACGTGCACACCCACCTCGAACACGCCGACTCCTTCACCCAGGGACCGCTCAAGTCGGCCGAACGGCTGCAGGCGAACCTGATCGTGGTCGGTGCTGCCACCCATGGACTGCTCGGGCGCTTCGCGATCGGCAGTGTCGCTGGCGGTCTGCTGCATTCCTCCCACGTTCCCGTCGCGTTGGCTCCGGAAGGCAGCCGCGTGATGGGCACCGACGAACCGATTGGCCGCGTCACCTGCGCGGTGGGTACCAAGCCGGGAGCTGACGGGCTGCTGACGGCCGGCATCCGCTTGGCGCGCACAGTGGATGCCCCGCTACGGCTGGTCTCCCTCGTCGCGATCGACCGCCCCGGCGCCGACGCCCAGACCATCGAGCTGGCCGCCGACCATGCCCAGGCTGTGCTCGACTACGCCACCGAACACCTGATGGACGGGCTCGAGGTCACCGCGAGCGTCGCCTCCGGCGGCAGCATCGAGCATGCCGTGCGCGGCCTGCACTGGGACCCGGCCGAGGTCTGCATCGTCGGTTCCAGCCGGCTGGCGCAACCTCATCGCCTCTTTTTGGGTTCGATCGCGGCCAAAATGCTGCGTGAACTGCCGGTACCGCTCATCGTGGTGCCGCGAGATTTCACTGCGTTGCCTGACTACACCGTGACGGTGGGGAAGTAAAAAAACATGACACTAGAAATCAACGTCAGCGAAGCCGTTGAGACGCCGACGGGGGGAATCTCCAAGAAAGGCCTGAGCGCCGGCTCCGTCGGTCTGGTCGGGGCCGTCGTCATCGGGATCTCCTGCATTGCCCCGGCCTACACGCTCACCGGAGCCCTCGGCCCAACGGTTGCCGAGGTCGGTTTACAACTGCCAGCGATCTTCGTGGCCGGATTCATTCCCATGCTGCTGGTGGCCCTCGGCTACCGAGAACTGAACAAGGCCATGCCAGACAGCGGCACGAGCTTCACCTGGGCGACCAGGGCATTCGGCCCGTGGATCGGCTGGATGTCCGGCTGGGGGCTCATCGCCGCCACCGTCGTCGTGCTGAGCAACCTCGCCGGCATCGCGGTCGACTTCTTCTACCTGATGCTCTCGCAGATCTTCGGCAACAGCGCCGAGATTGCAGGCCTCGCCGGCAATCCGTGGATCAACGTCGGCACCTGTCTGGTCTTCATCTTCGCCGCCACCTGGATCAGCTACCGCGACATGCAGACTACCCAGAAAGTGCAGTACTGGCTGGTCGGGTTTCAGCTGATCGTGCTGGTGGGCTTCGGCATTATGGCCTTCGTGCACATTGCCAGCGGAACAGCCTTCGACCCGACACCGGTCTCGCTGTCCTGGTTCAACCCCTTCGCGGTCACCTCGTTCTCCGCTTTCGCGGCCGGACTCAGCCTGTCCATCTTCATCTTCTGGGGCTGGGACGTGACGCTGACCATGTCGGAGGAGACCAAGGGCTCCCGCTCGACTCCCGGCCGGGCTGCGACCCTCACCGTCATCATCGTCATGGTGCTCTACCTGTTCGTCGCCATAGCGGCCGTCTCCTTCGCCGGCGTGGGCGGCGTGGGTGTTGGTCTCGGCAACCCGGAGATTCAGGGCAACGTGTTCTTCGCCCTGGCCGGCCCAGCGCTCGGCCCGTTCGCGATTCTCATGTCGATCGCTGTGCTCTCCAGCTCGGCTGCCTCGCTGCAGTCCACGTTCGTCTCACCGGCCCGCACCCTGCTCGCAATGGGGCACTACGGCGCCCTGCCGCCGGCCTACGCCAAGGTGAGCCCGCGATTCTTTACCCCCGGGTATGCCACCATCGCCTCGGCGGTCGTCGCTGCCGGTTTCTACACAATCATGCGTTTCGTCAGCGAAGACGTGCTCTGGGACACCATCACCACCCTCGGCATGATGATCTGCTTCTACTACGGATTGACCGCGTTCGCCTGCGTCTGGTATTTTCGCCGCCAATGGTTCGCCACCGTGCGGAACGCCTTCTTCACCCTCGTGTTTCCCCTGATTGGCGGCATTATTCTGACGGTGCTGTTCTGCACGACCCTGATCGACAGCATGGACCCGAACTATGGCAGCGGCTCCGAGATCTTTGGGTTGGGTCTGGTGTTCGTGCTCGGCATGGCGATTCTGCTGATCGGCGTGGTCATCATGCTGGTGCAGTCCAAGGTGCGTCCGGCCTTCTTCCGCGGCGAGACGCTCACTCTGGCTGCACCGCGGTTCGGCGAGCACGAGGAGTAGGTGAGTTGCGGCATCCGCTTTGTGAAAGCGGATGCCGCAGCCGTCACGTGTGTGCCGCTCAGCATCGAGCGGTGCTCTGTCTGCGGTTAGGCTTCGGTAATGCCAACACTGTTGCACCTTGACTCGTCTGCAGACCTCATGACCTCGCGATCGCGCGCGATTACCGCAACCTTCGCCGACACCTGGCGCAGTCTCGGCAGCGACCATACCGTCGTTCACCGCGATCTGCACCGCGAGCCGTTGCCCCACCTGACGGATGCCGCGCTGCACTTTCCGCCCCACCTCCGCCCGGAGGGCGCGAACCCCAGCGCGGAGCAGGAAGCGCTGCAGCAGCTGCTCATTGCGGAACTCGTCGCGGCCGATGTGCTGCTGATCGGCGTTCCGCTGTACAACTACTCGATGCCGTCGACGTTGAAAGCGTGGATCGATTACATCCACGTGCCGGCGGTGACTACCCCGTTTGACGATCCCGCCAGTCAGCAGCCGCTGGCCGGTCGCCCGGCCGTGCTCGTGTCGACCCGCGGTGGCGTCTACGACGCGGGAACCCCTACGGAGTTCGACGACCACGCGCTTCCCGCGCTGACCCTCATACTGGCGAACGCCCTGGGGATGACCGTCGAAACCATAGTGGCGACCCGCACGCTCAAGGATCGGTTCAGTGCCCCCGCCGACGAGATCGCGAAGCAACACGCGGAGTTGGCTGCGGCGCACGAAACCGCAGCCAGAGCCGCCCGTCGCCTCGGCTGACGCGCGCAATGGAAATCACTCTGGTACCGCTCAGTTCTCCGCGCGACCGGGATGCGCTGGTTCGCTTTCTCACGGAGAACGAGTTTCCGTTTCATGTGGGTAATCGGCTGACGGTACGGGACGCAGAGGAGCGGATCGACAGCGGGCGATTTGATGGTCCAGATCATGCGGGCTTCTGGATTGATGTCGGTGCGCTCGGACGCATCGGCTACACGGTGCTGGACGATCTGGCCGACAACGCCCTACTTTTTGATTTGCGCCTGGCGTCACAGCATCGGGGGCAAGGGTTTGGTGCCCCGATCCTGAGGGCGTTGACGAAGTATGTGTTCACGAACATTCCCGAGGCAAACCGGTTCGAAGGCAACACTCGAGCGGACAACATCGCGATGCGGAAATCGTTCCGTCGTGCCGGGTTCATTCAAGAGGCCTGCTACCGAGACGGATGGCCCGTCCCCGGCGGCGCCCCGATGACCTCCGTCGCGTATGCGATTTTGCGTCGCGATTGGGAATCTGGGTCGACCACGCCGCTTGAGTGGGATGATCGCGTCGGACTCTGAATAGGAGAGCGGCGGGATCCGCTTTTCACTGACTGGCTCGGACGCATTCGTGACAAAGAATCGCTTGTTTCTTCGATAGTTCACATGTCACACCAAAACGGTGCGGCGTTGAGTCGCGAGTGATTACCTAAGTAAAGTCTCGTGGAAGCGACAGTGCCGTCGACGAATTTAGACCAGTCAGTCGAGTTTGTTCTCGAAAATATACCTGAACATATCTCGCTTTTGTGTTCGATTCGGGGTAGAATTGGTGTGAAGGAGGCAATGGCGCCCATGTTCATGGAAAACCCCAGCGAGGCCAGTTCGAACCCCGTCATTGTGGCGGTGGAGCAGGCGCGGGACGCGTTATTGGCGGCGTTGCGTGGGATATCGTTCGGGGCGCTGGGTGATGAAGAATCGCTGAGTATGTTGCTCGCTCTGGAGAGTATCGGCCGGGTTGTTGATGGTGCCCGGGTGCTCTCGACGACGGATGTGCTGCGTCGTTCCGAATACCTGGATGCGTCCGTCGGCACGGCTGCCGAGGCAATGACCGCCGATCAGCGCGGGCTGGCAGCCGAAGGCGCGGTATCCCTCGCCCGCAGACTGGGCTGTCGCAGCGGTGTTGTGCTGGTCTCCACGCTGGCCCGCCTGTCACGAAACGAAGTGCGGCAGCGCGCGTCGCTCGGCAAGAATGCGGGTGAGCGGATGCTGCTGGGCCGGCCCCTCGCCCCGACCTATCCCGTCGTGGGGGAGGCGTTGCAGGGTGGCGAGCTGGGTGTGGAGCAGGCCCGCGTAATTGTGTCCGTGCTCGATGGGCTGCGTTCCTCGGTGCTGGTCGGTGACCTGGATCGGGTGGAGCGCTCCCTGGTAGCGAGCGGGTCCGGCGCCATCACCCCGGAAACCGAGGGCCTGCCGGGCGTCGGAATAGCCTTCGCGCCGGAGTTGTTGCGGCAGCAGGGCCTCGCGTGGCAGGCGCGCCTCGCGCCCGACGGGCCAGCCCCCGGCGAGGCCACCGCCGAACGGCGCAGCTGGTTCGCCTTTGGTGGGCTGGCGAACGGCGGCTACAGCCTGAACGGCTGGCTGACCACCCTCGACCGCGCCATCATAGGCAACGTGTTCGACGCGTACCTCTCATCGGCTGCGGTGAACCCGGTTCCCGGGGCTGCCCCGCGCGCCGAGGTCGCGTTCCGCCCGTCCGAGCCCTGCGCCGACGAAGCCGAACCCTCCGCCGACGAGGCCGAGGACACAACCTCCGACGGCAACTCGGCTGACAGCCGCACGAGCGACAGCACCGAATCTGGCGCCGAAGTTGAGCCCGACCTTGAGGCTGATGAGGGGCTTGAGGCCGACCGGCTCTCCGCGCTGGGACCGTGCCCGCAGGAACCGGGCGACACGCGGTCGATCGGTGAGAAGCAAGCCGGAATCCTCCGCGCCGTATTCGAAGCGGCCGCGCGGCAGCCGGGCACCCCGACGATGGGCGGCGCGGCACCGACGGTGCTCGTGCACATCCACATAAACGACCTTCTCGCCGGGCGCGGTGCGGGCTGGATCGACGGTGTCGATGGTCCCCTCACCGTCAAACAAGTCGATGAGCTGATCTGTGCCGGCGGCTACCAACCCATACTGTTCGGACACAACGGCAAAATTCTGCACCTCGGCAAGAGCAATCGATTCTTCAACGCCCAGCAGCGCCGAGCGTTGACCGCCCGTGACGGTGGCTGCGTGATCCCCGGCTGTACCGTGCCCCCGCAATTTACGCAGGTTCACCACGTCGTTCCCTGGCGTGCCGGCGGCCTCACCGACATCGAAAACGCCGTGTTGATCTGCAATGCCGGGCATGCGAGCATCGACACATCCGGCTGGGATATCGATATGAGAGACGGACGCCCCTGGGTCCGCGGCCCACTCATCCTTGACCCCACGCAAACGTGGCGGCCCGGCGGCCAAAACCGCGCGGCCAGTCCCGCCGAGAAGCCCAACTGGCAAAAGTAGCGCCTCCGTCGCGATCCGAGCCAGGCAGGCGCGGACAGATTAATTTGTCATCAGGGGCCCGGGCAGTCGCGGATACTCTCTGCGCTCAGGGCGAAACCAACATTTTTTGAGTGGCAGTTGCGCTTGACTGAGTGCCATGACTCGCACACTGATTCTTGGCGGCACGGGCTAGCTCGGTCGCGAGATCGCCGAACAGTTGGTGGCGAACGGCGACGACGTAACGTGCCTGGCTCGAGGCGAGTCAGGAGCTATTCCCAGTGGCGTGACGTTTATTCGATCCGACCGACGAACACCCGATGCTTATGTCCTGGTCGCAGGCATCGCCTGGGACGAAATTATCGAGCTCGCCTACGAGGCTGACCTAGTCACCGGGGCGCTCGAGGCTCTGGCCGATAGCGCGCAGCACTGGACACTGGTCTCCTCCGTCTCCGTGTACGCCAGCAACGCTGAACCGGGAGCTGATGAAGAAGCCGTTGTCGTCGAGGCAGTCGACTTTGATGACTACGCGCAGGCCAAGGTCGCCGCTGAGCGCGTCACCACTGAAGCAGTCGGCGACCGCCTACTCATCGCCAGACCGGGACTTATCGTTGGGCCGGGCGACACGAGCGACCGGTTCAGCTACTGGGTCTCGCGACTGGCCCTGGCGTCGCACGAAGCTGTACTCCTGCCGGAGGTTCGAGATCGTTCTGTGCAAATCATCGATGTTCGTGACCTGGCCGCGTGGCTAATCGGTGCCGGACATCGAGGCCTCACCGGAATTTACAACGCCGTTGGCAGCCAACGCGATCTCTCCAGCGTTCTGCTGGCGGCCGCCCAAGTGGCCGGCCATACAGGCAATCTCATCTCGGTCGATGATGAATGGCTGATCGAACACAACGTCAACTATTGGTCCGGACGTCGTTCGCTGCCGTTGTGGCTTCCCCGAAGTGACTCCGCATTTGCGCAACGCAGCCGAGACCGATTCGTTGCCGCTGGAGGAACCGAGCGAAACCTGCACGAGATCCTTGAGGACGTTCTTGCTGACGAACGAAGACGCGGACTCAACCGGGCGCGCAGATCAGGCCTCACTCGAGACGAAGAGAACTTTCTTCTGGATAAAATTGCCGGGCAGCTAGCGAGTGTCTCGGGCTGCGCTGGTGATCAGCCGTCACGCGGTCAACTGGAAACTGGGCGCCGCACCAGTCGATAGACGAGGTAGGCCAGAGCGGCGAGACTGACGATCCCGATTGCCCACGCCCCGGGGACTCCCAGGAGTGGTCCGCTGCTTCAGGTGCTGACCGCCCCCGACTCGGCGGTGTAGTCCGTGCACTCGCCCGAGCGAGTGCCCAGAAGCACGACATTGACGGCAATGATCAGCAGGCCTGCGACCACCCATCGAAACTTCGGTTCGGTCGTGCGCGACGTTGTGGACATGTCGAAAGACTAGGCCGCACACAACGCGCCCGGTCGCAGTTGCCACCGACCGTAATCGAAACGTGCGTGAGAGGTAGTCGCCCTTGAGCTCGCCGAGCTCGGATCTTTGCGCCGACGCCGTGCGGTGATGACTGAATCTCCGACGGCGCGAGATAGGGAAGACTACGAGGTAGACGAATATCGAAGTTATCTAATGGGGCAGAAAATCATTCTCAAGAATCCAACAAACACGTTCATTGGCCTCAGCCTCGCTGGCCTATTCACTCTTGGGCTTGCAGGCTGCGCGGCCGCGCCGGTCGGCGATTCGGCAGCGGAACCAACGGTGATTTCGTCCAGCGAAACCGAGGTAGAAATCGGCTGCTCGATGGCGAGCCCGGGTGATTATGGCGACGTGATACCCCTTGAGGACGTGATCGACGAATACGGCACGTACTGTCACGTCACCATTGACCCCGACTCGGACGCTCTTGTCTACGATGCGTCCAAGGTCGATCTGGAATCACTGGCTGAATTCGGCTTCACAGAAAAACAGGCTGAGATGGCCCAGCAGAACGCGGTGAGATTTGTTGTTGAAGAGGCTCTCGACTCACCTATGTTGGATAGCAAAGATCCCGAGGCGGTGAGCACGTGGGCACAGACGAACGAAAGTCTATTTTCTGGTGATTGGGACGTGGCCGCGACTACCGGAATTGTCTACACAGGCACTCTTCCCGTTCTCATTCGTGATGGCAGCCCTCGAGCAGCCGAGACGACGACTGCCGTGGAGAAGGTTTATGCGGTAGAACACACAACTAGACCGGGGGCAGGAGTTGTTGTCGTTCAGACGAATAGTATTGCAAAGTTTCGGATGTCTGATGAGATGGCGATAGAGTTCTCCCTGTTCGATGATGCTACGGCCACCAGGGAGTCAGTCCTCGCGCAAAATCCAAGTCTCAATGATGGTATTGAAAACGTTCTCGCCGTAGATGTCACCTATAAACTTGGATTCAATTCACTGGGCCAAATAAGTGGAGTCAGTTTTGTTTATCAGACGGCTCCAAAAATCGTCAATAATAGCTGAGCCTATTCTCTGCTTAGCCGTGTTTGACTCGGCGGTGAGGGCAAAGGTGGGGCTAGCTACTTGCTCCTACAGGACGTGTGCCGGGCACTGCGGGTCCAACGCATTGCCCTCATTGCTGACGGAGATACGCGCACAGAAGCGTGCAGGTCGATGACCGTGCCGACGCGGTACACATCGCCTAACGGGAGATTTGCTGCAGGGCCCAGGAGTTTCCGTCGGGGTCGCTGAAGAAGGCATACCGCACGCCGCCACCCATGTCGCTGACGTCGGTCACGGCAACTCCGTTTTCGATGAGGGTTGCACGGGCAGCCTCGACATCGTCGACGACCAAATGAAGGTTCTGTACCGGTGCGGCGTGGGGGTCGCTGAATCCCACTCCGATGGCGATGGAGCAGGCCGATCCCGGCGGCGTTAGTTGCACGACCCGCATGCCATTGCCCGGTTCCACGTCGTGATCCAGGCGAAAGCCCAAACGATCGACGTAAAAGGCCTTGCTGCGGTCGACGTCCGTCGAGGGCAGCGGAACCAGTTCAAGTCGCATGTCCATGGTGCACTCCTTCGTGCCGCAGGCAGGTACCTGCACGAGAGTCAAGCATGCCACGGCACGGCGACGCTCAGGCATCCGTTTGAAACGCCTAGGAGTTGATCTGCGCACCCTAGACCGGTCGATCTCGAACCCACGGAATAGAACAGCATGAGACATTGCAGGCGTTCAGGTGGCGCACGTCCATCCACCGAAAGACCTCACCCGGTGAATCCCACGATTGGACGACGGCGGCACCGGCCAGGCGGCCCTCGACCGCTACGTCGCGATGACCCGGGCCGCGCAGCAGCTGGTGATCCTGACGACCCCCAGTGAAGGAGCTAGGCCTGCGAGAACAGAAAACTCGGCGCGACGATTTTGGTGATACTGCTTGATCCCTGATCGGATTGGCCAATGACGCCGTAGGCCATTTCGAGCCCGGGATCGACGACGATGCCGGGGAATGACGTGGGTAGGTCGAGCGCCACCGAGCGCACGCCGAACGCATCGTCGACGTGCACGCGGTTCGAATCCTGGCCTTCAGCGGCAACGTCAAATGCGTCTCCGACGCTTGTGCCGTCAACCGAGGCGATGGCGAGGCCACCGGCTGTTGAGGCCGCCGTGGCTTGAACACTGAATGCGGGCAGGTATTGGTTGGCTTCATCGGTGGACGGTCGCTCGCTTTGGTAACGGTTCACCACGATGTCGAACCCGCCCCACGACGTCCCATCCATCTCGGGGTAGTGATTCGAGCCATCCTGATGATGAGTGGCTTCTGGCTCACCGAGAAGGTCGATGGCGGCCGCGACGGCTTCGTCACCGTTCTCCAAATATCGGAGTGAGAGCAGCACGTTTCCGCCGTCATCCACGACGTCGGTGGTCTCAGCTCCGATGAGGATGCGGGAGGGCTCTGCTGCCGCGGCCGCTGTTTTGGACGCTGCCGGTTCGGCGGTCGGTGGTGCTTGGGGTGATGCGGCGGAGCAGGCCGACAAAGTCCAGGCCAGAGCAAGCATGGCGATGACAGCAGACGATTTACGGATAAGAGCCCCCAGAACAGACGAGGTGAACAACTCCGCTTCACCCACGCGCCACCCTATCGTGCTTGTGACCCGCGTACACTGTTGGAGTGAACGTGCTGAATGGATTTCACCGTGCGGACCGGGCATTTTTTGCCCGTGAGGTGCTCGAACTCGCACCCGAAGTTCTCGGTTGCATCCTGCAACGCACGGATGACGCTGGCACTGTGGCCATTCGACTAACCGAGGTCGAGGCCTATGCGGGTGAACGTGACCCCGGCGCACACTCCTATCGGGGTATGACGAATCGGAATAAGACCATGTTCGGCCCCGCCGGGCATCTCTACTGCTACTTCACGTACGGAATGCACCACGCGCTGAACCTCGTCGCCGGGCAACCAGGCCAGCCCTACGGTTGTCTCATCAGAGCAGGAGACGTGCTGCACGGAGCCGAGATCGCCCGCAGTCGTCGAGAAAGCAAGCCACGAAAGCTTCCCCTTCTCGATCGGAGTTTGGCGCGAGGTCCCGGTTGCCTTGCCCAAAGTCTTGGGGCAACCCTGGCTAACGATGGTGATGATCTTTTCGGCGGACAGTGGTCCTTTTTCGTCCCCGATGACGGGGTGGTCGTGCCGCATCTGACCGGACCACGCGTGGGCGTCAGCGGGCCCGGCGGCAGTGCGACGAACTTCCCTTGGCGATTCTGGCTAGAGGATGAAGCGTCGGTTTCGGCCTACAAACCGGGCCGCCCGTAATCTGACCTGGCCGTCAGGTGAGCGAAAACATCAGGACGACCGTGGCAGCGACGGACACCGCGGCACGCGCGGAGTTCGCCGGGGACCAGCTCCGGTCGAAGGCCTGCCAGGCGGCCGACGCATCCGTCGATGCGGGGTCGACCCGCACGAGGGCGTTGTTCAATGGAACATTGCGTACCACGGTGATTACGACGGCGGCCAGGGCGAGCACCGCTCCAACGATGCGCGTCGTTCCGTTCGGCGTTTCCGAAACGAGTTGCAGCACGATCACCGCAACGGATGCCGCGGCGCCGCCAAAAAAGACTGTCATGAACGGCACCCGAACCGCGCTCACATTGATGCGTTGCATTGCGGACACTGCGGCCGCAGCGGGAAGCGTGCGAAAGGCGGGCAGGACCAAGAAGGAGAAGGCGAGGTAGACGCCTCCCGTCAGGCCTGCCCCTACTGCTGCCGCGATAGTCAGGGCGACTTCGACCGTGCTCATCGGAGCCGACTTTCGAGGCGTGGTAAGCGGCGCGCGCCGGTACCTCTGGCGCGCGTGACGGCATCCGTTTTGGTCATCACCCCAGTAAACCGCACGCGGCCCCGCGATGAACGTTCGGCAGGTACGGACGGGCCATGAGCCTGGCATCGGGGCAATAAGATCAAGGGTCGAACGGGGCGAGCATGCGTGTACTGCCGGGCAGGGTGCTGTCGGTCCTCACTGTGCCTGGCCTTCGTGCCCCCAGACGACCGTGGCCCTGGGCGACCGGAGTCGGCCTCGCCGCGGTAATCATCTCGCTGGCCGGGTCGTGGATCCCGTCGTACTGGAGCGACGAGGTCGCGACGCTGCGTGCAGCCCGACTGAGCTGGGGCGACCTGTTCGCCTTCCTCCAGCATAAGGATGCCGTGCACACGACCTACTACTCGGTCATGAAGCTGTGGATAGGCGTATTCGGGGAGTCAGAGCTGGCGACCAGGTCGCTCTCCGCACTGGCCGTCGGCGTTGCTGCGGCCGGATTGGTGGTTCTGGTCGCATCTCGAGACGTGCTCCGCACGGGCGTCGTGGCCGGCATCATTTTTTCAGTACTGCCGCGCACGACGTACCTGGGCATCGAGTCGCGGTCATTCGCGTTGAGCGCCGCGGTCGCGGTCTGGGCCACGGTCATCCTGCTGATCGCGGCCCGGCGAAGAACCTGGCCCTGGTGGACGGCCTACGCCGCCGCCAGCGCAGTGGCAACTTACGTGTTCCTCGATTCTGTGCTGCTGCTCGCTGCGCACGGCCTCTTTTTGCTGCTGCGCCCTCGACTGCGGATGCTGTGGGTCGCCTGGCTGATCGCGGCCGGCGGCGCCGTGGTGGCGTGCATTCCCGTGATCGTCATCAGCGTGCAGCAGAAGGAGCAGATTGCCTGGCTGGCCGACCAGCCGGTCGTTAACGCCTGGACCATTCTGGTCGAGCCTGTCTTTGACAGTTCGTGGCTGGTGGCGGCGATGGCGTGGGTCGCCATTATTGTGCTGATCGTGCGACATCGGCCTCGCACCGACCTGGTTAGCCTCGGCGCGGCCTGGGCTGTCGTGCCGCCGATCCTGCTGCTGGCAGCGGATGCCGCGATCGGCCCGCTCTACGCTGCCCGTTACCTCTCATTTACCGTGCCCGGTGTGGCCATCCTGTTGGCGGTGGCCGTCACGCGCTGGCCGCGAAGAATCGTGATGTTGGCACTGATCGGCGCACTCGTTCTGGCTGGCCTGCCGACCTATCTGGGCCAACGCACACCGATCGCCAAGAACGGCGGCAGCGACCTCGCGCAGATTGCCGACTACATTCGTGCCGAGGCCGCGCGCGGCGATGCCATCTACCTGCAAGACACGGGAAGCGTGACCCTTCGCCCTCGTCAGGCGCTCTACGCCTACCCGGATGCCTTCCGTCACGTCGTCGACGTTGCGTTCGAAGCTCCATTCACCGCGACCGGCACCTTTTCCGACCAAACCACGGCCTTCGACCGGATTCAGCCGGAGCTGGCGGATGTCGATCGAATCTGGGTCGTGCTGGGGGGAGCATCCGTTTCTAACGCTGAGGCGGTACTGCAGCCCGCCGGATTTGCTGAGGTCAGCTCGCACGCCACGAATCGCTCCGTCATCGCCCTGTACGAGCGGCACTAGCGGCAGGGGCTACTTGGCGGCGAGCAGACGCTCGACGCGCGGCTTGACCTCGGTGGCCAGCAGGCTGAGAGACTCGAGCAGGTGTTCTTGGGGGAGCCCGCCGAAGTCGCCCTGCAGAAAATGGCGCATGTGGCCCAGGTGCCCGTGCAGGTCAACGATTCGCTGGGCGACCTCGTCGGGATCGCCGACGAAATAGGCGCTCGGCGCGTCGACCTGCGCGAGAAAATCGCGTCGCTCTGGCGCGGGCCAGCCGCGCAGCCGGCCCATCTCCACATTGAGCCTGACCCACCCCGGGTACATTCGGTCGATCGCTTCCTGCTTCGTGGGCGCGACCAGCCCCAGGGTAGCCACCGACACCTTGATGTTCTCGCCCGTGTGCCCGGCCTGCGCCGCCGACTGCCGGTACAGGTTTGCGAGCGGTGCGAACCGGTGCGGCTGCCCGCCGATGATGCCGTAGGAGAGGGGAAGGCCCAGGCGCCCGGCGCGAGCCGACGACGGTGCACTGCCGCCGGTGGCGATCCAGATGGGGAGCGACCCGGTTACCGGACGTGGCACCACGGCCAGGTCGCCGATCGGCGAACGCGTGCGGCCCGACCAGGTCACGTGCTCGGTCGAGCTGTTGTTCAGCGTCAGCAGCAGGTCGAGCTTCTGCGCGTACAGCTCGTCGTAGTCGTTCAGGTCGTGCCCAAACAGCGGAAAGGTCTCGACCGAGGAGCCGCGGCCGGCGGTGATCTCGATGCGACCGCCGCCGGAGATGGCGTCCGCGGTGGCGAACTGCTGGAACACCCGCACCGGGTCATCCGTTGAGATGATGCTGGCCGCGCTGCCGAGTGTGATCTGCGTCGTCGCGGCTGCGGCGGCCGCGATCAAGGCGCCGGGCGAGGACGCCGGCATCGACACGGTGTGGTGTTCCCCGACGCCGAAATAGTCGAGACCCACCCGGTCGGCGTGCACGATGGCGTCGAACAGGTTCTTGATCGCCTCCGCGGTGGAGCGCGGGCTGTCGTCTGGGCCCAGCTGAGTGTCGCCGAAGCTGTAGGCGCCGATTTGCAAGGTGTTCTCCATCTGGGGGGTTAGGCGGCGTCCGCGAGTGGGCGGGCCTTCTCGATCAGGGCGCGAAGCTGGTTCGCGGTGTGGCTTCCGGTGAAAATCTCGGTGGCCGGCTGAAAAGCGCGGCCGGCGGCGAGCGGTCCGGCATCGACGGCGTCGTAACCGAGGCGGTCGATGAAGTTCGTTACGAACGCCTTCGCGGCGGCGTCATCACCGGCGAGGGCGAGGGCACGACGAGTCGGCATGCCGGCAGCTTTATCGTCTTCTTCGAGTTCGTGATACCCGATGTGATTGAGCGATTTCACGACCCGGGCTCCCGGCAGAAAATCTTCGACGACCTCGCTCGTGGTGCGCGGATCGCTCTCGAAATCATCGAACACCCCGTCGACCGGTGCCCAGTAGTTCATCGCATCGATGACGATGCGGCCGGCCAGCGCGTGCGTGTTGAGCGTGCGGTACTTGTGCAGGGGAATGGCCAGCACCACCAGATCGGATGCTGCGGCCACGCTGGATTCCACCGCCACCGCTCCCGGGGTCACAATATCGACCAGCAGGGCGTTGTCGGCCGCGGGTTGGCTGGTCGCGATGCGCACCCGATACCCGGCTTTGAGCGCCTGCCGGGCCAGCGCTGTACCCACCCGCCCGGCGCCCAGAATGCCGATGCTGGTGTCGTGGTGATTGCTCATGCGCTGCTCCCGTCGAAATGTGCTGCTTTACAGATCATATGTCGCAAAGAATATCTATGCAACCGCATGGTTTGGGATAGGATGGCTGGCATGACTTCCGAATCGATTCTGCCGGCCACCGTGCCGGGAGATCTGGGCTGGAACCTGGCGATGGTCCTCCGCGGTTATCAGCGACAGTTGGAGACAGCCGTCGACGGATTGCCCGGGGGAGTGCGCTGCTATCAGGTGCTGTCAACCGTCATTCACCGCGACCCGCCGTCCCAACAGGCGATCGGCGCGCATCTGGCCATCGACCGCACCGTGCTGACCTACCTGCTCGATGGCATGGTCGACGCCGGGCTGGTGGAACGCATTCCCGACCCCACCGATCGACGGGCCCGAAAGATTCGCGCCACCGCCGAAGGGGCCAGCGTTCTCACCCGCTACGAGGCCCGCGTCGCCGCCGTGGAAGCAGGCATCCTCTCGGGAATACCAGCGGATGATGGCGGCCGGCTCGCCGCGCTCCTCGGCAGGCTGGCCACAAGCGTGCATCGCGCCGATCCAACGGCCAGTCCGTGCGAGGCCGTCGAGTCGCTCGGGCGCGCTGACGTTATCGCTTCACGACATCAGTGATTGCCGGGCCGAGATCGGTCCAGGTGAAGGTGTATCCCGCCTGCAGCAGGCGTTCCGGAGTCACCCAGCGGCTTTTCAGCGGACGAGTCGCTGTCCAATAAATCCGGCTGCCCCTGCTATTACCGCGCGTCCTCGAGTGTTTCCCACGAGCCAAGCATACGAGGCGACAGAAAGACCGTGCTCGCCGCTGGGGTCGGCGTGACCGTTGTGCCTCGCAGTTTCCTCGAGCAGAGTGCATGAATGCAAAGTGTATTGAAACAGTGATGTCATGCTGCCATGAGTTCACTTTTACAAATTCGGAGCGTGCCCGATCAAGCGCGGCGAGCGCTGAAGGCCAGAGCCGCAGCTCAAGATGAGTCCCTCAACAGCTATCTTCTCGACCTCGTCTCCCGCGAGGTCGCTCGACCGACTGTCAGTGAGGTCCTCGATCGCGCGGCCCGTCGAACGCAACACGCGCAGGCGTCTGCGCTCGAGGTGCTCGCGACCGCACGAGCTGATCGCGCCGGCGAAGCGCTGCATCCGTCTGGCGCGTGATCGTTGTCGATGCTGCCGCGGTGATTGATGCGTGGACCGCCGTCGCTGGTACCGATGGGCTACGCGCCCGCCTGGCGGCTGAAGAACTGCACGCACCGAGCCTGCTCGACTACGACATCGTCCCCCCTACGCGGCCTCACGCTGGCCGGGCACCTGAGCGCGGCCCGGGCGCAAGACTTGCTAGCTGACTTCGATGACTTACCGATTCGACGGTGGGCCTCGGCTGACCCGCTGCGCCGGCGGGCGTTCCAACTACGCGACAACGTTTCGGCCTACGACGCTGCCTACGTTGCGTTGGCCGAAGCGCTGCGCTGCTCACTGCTATCCCGCGACGCCCGATTAGCCCGAAGCAGTGGGCACACCGTTCGCATTGAAGTGCACTAGCCGACGTTTTCTATGACGTTGGCTGGATGAGCCATTTGGAGCGCACCTGCACGTTGGCGTCCTCGTAGCCGAGGTGCTCGTAAAACCCCAGAACGGAGTCGTTGCCCCAACGCACCATTAGCTGAACCGTCACAACACCGTTCGTGCGCAGTCAGTTTTCTGCGGCAGTCATCATCCGTTTGCCGAACCCGGTTCCACGTGTGCTCTCGGCAACCGCACGGTAATATACCCACCAGCGATGGCCATCGTGGCCGACCACGACCGTGCCGATAAGCCGCTCGTCGTCGAACGCGCCGAGACCCGTGGAGGTGTCGTCGCCGAGGGCGCGCTGAGCGTCAAGCTCGGGTGAATTCCACGGTCGGGTGAGGCCGGCCTGGTGACAAAGAGCAGCCGCCGCGTCGATGTTGGCCGCGGTCAGATCGCGGATCGTCATGTCATTAGTAGCGGTGCATTCGCTGTTCGACGGCTAAGCGAGCTGGTGACGCCTGCTGCGGAGCAGCCGGCCGGCCTCACGCACCGCGAGGTAGATGAGTGCGGCGAGCAGCACGAAGGCCCAGTCCAGGAAACCGAGTGGCCCGGTTGCAAACAGCACGGAGACGAACGGCACGTAGACGATCACGAGCATCACGACGAGGCCGAAGGTGCAGGCGAGCCAGAAGGTGGGGTTCGAGAACTGGTAGCGGCTGAACGCACCGAGCTCGCTGCGGCGCTGAACGATATTGACGAGCTGGCAGACCAGAATCGTGACGTAGGTCATCGTCGTGGCCTGGGCGACGATCGCAGGGGCGACGGGGCCGTCGAACGGGTTGACGCCGGCGCGTCCGTAAAACAGCAGGTAGTTGGCAATCGCCAACAGGCCGATGAGCGACCCGGCGTAGACGACATCCAGGATGCTGCGGCGGTTGACGATGTGCGCTGACGGGTCGCGCGGCCCGCGTGTCATTATGCGGCCAGACTCGGGGTCTTTGCCGAGCGCGGCGATAGGCAACAACTCGCCGAGCAGGTCGATCGCGAGAATTTGCAGCACGTTGAGGGCGAGGGGCACTCCCGCGATCGTGGCGAGCAGGAGACTGACAATGTTGACCACGAGCTCTGCAGTGTTCGACGTGAGACAGGCGAGCACACCCTTGGCAATGTTCGCGTAGATCACCCGGCCCTTCTCAATGGCCCCGACCAGGGTTGAGAAGCTGTCGTCGAGCAGTACGACCTCGGCGGCTTCCTTGGCGACATCCGTGCCCGATGCGCCCATCGCGACGCCGATGCTGGCGTGACGCAGCGCCGGGGCATCGTTGATGCCGTCGCCGGTGACCGCGACGACGTGGCCGGATTTCTTGACCAGGTCGACGATGCGGGTCTTGTCTTCGGGGTCGACCCGACTGAATACGGTGTAGCCCTTGAGCGCGTGCGCGAGCACCTGGTCGTCGGGCATCGAGCGCAGTTCGTCGGCCGTGACAACCGTCAGCTGGTCCGTGCTGTCGAGTCCGGCCTGCCGGGCGATCGCCTCGGCGGTGCGCGAGAAGTCTCCGGTGATGATGTTCACCCGAATTTGCGCGTCCAGCGCGGTGCGCATGGCGCCGGGCACTGACTCCCGAATCGGGTCGACCATCGACACCAGACCGAGCAGCACGAGACCTCGCTCGACGGTCTGTGGGTCGACGGCGTCGGCATCCGCTTGGGTGACTGTGCGGGTGGCGAACGCGAGGTTGCGCAGGCAGCGATCGGACTTTTCGGCGTGCCGGTCGAGAAAAATCTCGCGGTCGGCGTCGGTGATTGCACGCACGGTGCCGCCGTCATCGATATGGGTGCAGCATTGCACGACGCTCTCTGGCGCGCCCTTCACGTGCGCCACGAGCGTGCCCTCGGGACTCTCGCGAATGGAGGTCATCAGTTTGCGAGCGGAGTCGAACGGAAACTCGCGCACTTCGCGCTCGGTCGTAGCGAGGTCGATTCCAGACTTCGCGGCCGCCGTGACGAGAGCGCCCTCGGTGGGGTCGCCGAGAATATGCCACCCGGCATGGCTATCGTCGGGGGCGAGCAGACGGGCGTTGCTCGCGAGAAATCCGGTGCGCAGAAACAGACGCGCCCGATCAGCGGATGCCGAAGCATCCGTTGGGATCGGCGCAATACCGCCCGCAAACTCGACCGGCTCGATGCTGCCCTCCGGCGCGTAGCCGATGCCGTGCACGACATAGTCGCGGCCGGCCACGACCAGTTCGGTCACCGTCATCTCGTTCTTGGTGAGGGTTCCGGTCTTGTCGGTGCAGATCACCTCCGTCGCGCCGAGGGTCTCGACCGCGCTGAGCCGCTTGACCAGGGCTTGGCGCTGCGCGAGCGCCCCGGCCGCCTGCGCCAGTGCCGTGTTCACCTCGGCCGGCAATCCCTGCGGAATCACCGCGCTCGCAAACCCCACCGCGAACAGCAGGGCCTCATGGAACGGCAGGTTCGCCTGCACCGCAACAACGAGCAGCACGAGGGCGAGGGCCACCGCAACGTAGGTGATGTTGCGTGCGAGATAGCCCATCTCCCGTTGCAGCGGACTTACCGTGCGCGGCGCCGACTGGGTGAGTCGGGCAATGCGCCCGAGCTCGGTGCGGGCGCCGGTGGCGATGACGACGCCGATCGCCTCGCCGGTCGCCACCGTCGTTCCCGCGTGGGCGGTGTTGTGCTGCTCCGCCACCGCGACGTCGGTCATGATGGCGTGGGTGTACTTGCGCGTGGGATCGCTTTCGCCAGTGAGGGCGAATTCGTTGGTCGAGAACGCGGTCGCCTCGATCAAGCGGATGTCCGCCGGCACCGCCGCTCCCTCCTCCAGCCGCACGACGTCGCCCACGACTAGCGCGGCGGAGTCCACCTGGCTGAACACGTTGTCCCGCAGTACCTGGGTGAGCGATTGCGCGAGGTGTTGCAAGGCATCCATTGTCTTGCCGGCGCGGTATTCCTGCACGAAGCCGATCGAGGTGTTCAGCAGCACCAGCAGCACGAGCACGGCCGAGGTCAGCGTGTCACCGAGGTAACCGGTGATCGCCGCGCAGACGAGCAGCAGCACGATCATCCAGTCCTCGAACTGGCGCAGGTAACGCAGCGGCATCGACTCCTGCTGAACCTGCACGATCACGTTATCGCCGTAGCGAGCCCGGTGACCCGGCACCTCGACGCTCGTGAGGCCGCTGCGGCGCGCGCCGAAGCGCTCAAGCACCTCCGGCTCGGTGCACCGGTAGGCGTCACCGGCCTCGATGGCGGCTACGACGGGGTCGGTCTCCGAGGACGCCATGGTGGTCGTGTCGTTCTTGCCCTGTGCTCTGGTGCGGTCGTGCATGCGGGCTCCCGGGATAAGCAGTCCGGGGAGAGAGGCGTCCCATCGTGCGTCTGTAACGAGAGCTTATCGAGCGCTGGTTTCGACGCGTGCCGCGGGGGATGACGTCCAGTAGGCGGGCTACTCCTCGAAGCTGTTCACCATCGCGAAAGCGGCGCGTTCCAGATAATCCCAGAGGATGCCCTGCTGCAACGGCGGCAGGTTAGCCGCGTCGACGGCGACTTTCATATGTCCCAGCCACCGGTCGCGGGCATCCGGATTGACCTTGAACGGAATGTGCCGCTGCCGCAGGCGGGGGTGGCCGCGCTGCTCGCTGTAGGTACCCGGACCGCCCCAGAACTGCTCGAGGAACATGACCAGGCGGTGTTCGGCCGGGCCTAGATCTTCTTCGGGATACATGGGCTTCAGCACCGGGTCGGTGGCCACTCCTACGTAGAAGTCGTGCACGAGCTTTTCAAAGAAGGGGGTTCCGCCGACCTCGTCGAAGAACGTCGGTACCGCGGCAGCACCGTTCTCACCCTCGCGCAGGTACACGTCGGCGAGTGCTGCAGGCTGATCGGTGGGGTGTCGTTCAGTGGTCACGTGGTGCGGCTTTCTACTGTGTGCTTATGGCTGGTGGTTAGTTCAGGCTAGTCAATGCCGTCACCGCGAACTTCCGGGTCTGGCGCCTTCATCGGAGCCGGAACGTCCTTGGGCTTGGCCTTGCGTGGCCCGCGGGGCTTCCGAACCGGGACCGGGCCGGTGCGCACGCCGGCGACGACATCGGGTACGGCCGCAGCGGCCTGTTCGGCTGCGTCGAGGGCGCCCTCGATTGGTTCAATGGCCGAGCCGTCAATGGTGCCGTCGCCGGTGGTCATCACCACGCTGTTGAGCGGGGTGAGCGGCACGCCCATGCCGTCAAGGGCCTTCTTCATGTGCAGGCGCAGATCGCGGGCGAAGTCCCACTTGGCCGAGACCCGGGTCTTGACGACGAGACGGGTGACGAGCGCTTCGGCGGTGATCGACTCAAGGCCCCAGATCTCGGGCTTCTCCAGGATAAACGCGCGCCACTTGCGACTCGAGGCCAGGGCGGTGGCCACGCGCAGCAGCTCGTCCTGTACGGCCTCCACGTCGGAGCTGTAGGGGATGGCGAGGTCGATGATGACGCGGGCCCAGCCCTGTGACATGTTGCCAACCCGCAGAATCTCGCCGTTGCGCACAAACCAGAGGGTGCCGTCGACATCGCGCACCTGCGTGATGCGAATTCCCACGGTTTCTACGACACCGGATGCGAATCCAACGTCGACGATGTCGCCAACGCCGATCTGGTCTTCGACCACCATGAACAGGCCGTTGAGAATGTCCTTGACGATGTTCTGCGCGCCGAAACCGAGACCGGCACCGAGCGCGGCGGTCAGCAAAGCAAAGGAACCGAGAATGTCCTTATTCAGTGTCGTGACGATGAGCAGCAGCGCGGTGATCAGAATGAACACGTTCACGATGTTCGCCAGCACAGCGCCGAGCGTGCGGGAGCGCTGCACGACGCGAACAGCCGCCATCGGCGACACATTCAGCGCCTGCGTGTCATCGACCTTCTGCGTTCGCTTGACGCCCGAGACGATCTGCTGCACCACCCGCCGAATGACGAATTGCAACACCCAGCGCACGGCGAAAGCGACAACAATGATCATCGCGACGGCAAAGGCCTTCTCGAGGTAGACGGTCCAGGTAATGTCAGCAAAGTAGGCGCCGAGGTCGGCCCAGAAAGTATCCCAATTCATATCGAACCCAGTCTATCGAGGGGCCTCGGCGGCACCCGGGAACCGGCCACGGTCGCCCGCAATCCGGCCCGGCTGTCGGTGGACTCACCGGGGCTCAGGCAGGCAGGCAGCGGCATCCCGGCGGTTTGCGTGGAGTTTGCTGTGAACGTGCGGACCAACGGGCCGCACGCGAAAACCCCGCGACCAGAGCTGGGCGCGGGGTTTTCGGTTATCGAGATCGTTAACTACTCTGCGTCGCGCGCCTGCACCTTCAGCGAACGCTCGACCCCGGCCAGGTTCTCGACTACGAGGCGGCGCAGAGCGGCCGGCTCGGGGTTGGCGTCGAGCCAGGCCTGCGTCGCGTCGGCGAGGGCCTGGTTGTTCAGCGGCGCAGGATAGAGGCCGATCACGAGCTTCTCGCCGATCGAGAAGCTGCGCGCCGCCCACACCGACTGCAGCATCTCGAAATAGGTTGAGACGAACGGCTCGAGCAAGGCTGAGTCGTTCACTCGCAGGAACCCGGCGGCGGTTGTGCGCACAATGGTCGTCGCTGCCGTGTCCACGTCGATGAGCGAAGACCAGGCAGCAAGCTTGCCCTCCGCGGTCGGCAGGGCAGCCCTGGCCAGGGCGGCCGACTGCGCTCCGGTTGCCGTGTTGTCGGCTTCGAGCGCCGCGTCGATCTCGGCTGCTATGGCGCGGCCACCGGCCACAAGGGCGGTGAGCAGCTCCCAAGCCAGGTCGGTGTCGACCTCGAGGCCGTCCAGCACGGTGCTGCCCGAGCGAAGGGCGGCCACATTGTCGAGCTGCACGGCGGTGGCCGCGACGGAGGCGAAGAACTTCACGAACTGGAACTGGGCGTCGCTGCCGGCGGCCGCCCCCTGGGCGAGCGACCACAGCGTGTCGGCGACCACGGTCGTGACCGCGGCGCGGTGTGGCTCGGCCACGTAGTAGTTCGCGGTGAGCACGACCTGGCCGAGTACGGTGCGCAGCGTGGTCGACTCGGTTTCGGTGGCCACGTTGTTCAGCACCAGGCGCACGAAGTCGCGTGCCGTGGTCTCGGCGTCGCGGGTGGCGTCCCAGACCGAACCCCAGACCAGGGCGCGGGCGAGCGGGCTCTCGATCGCGGCGAGGTGTTCGAGCGAGACGGCCTGCGACGCCGGGTCGAGCCGCACCTTGGCGTAGCTCAGGTCGTCGTCGTTGAGCAGAATCAGGTCGGCGCGTTCGCGGCCGACGAGAGCGGGAACATCCGTTGTCGAACCGTCGACGTCGAGCTCGACCCGATGCGTGCGCACGAGCTTCTGCGAGTCGTTGAAGGTGTAGAAACCGATCGCGAGGCGGTGCGGACGAATCGTGGGGTAGTCGCCTGTGGCGGTCTGCAATACAGAGAAGGCGGTGATGACGCCCGCCTCGTCGACGGTGATCTCGGGGCGCAGGGTGTTGACGCCGGCGGTTTCGAGCCAGAGGGCCGCCCAGTCGCCGAGGTCGCGGCCGCTGGCGAGCTCAAGTTCGACCAGCAGGTCGCGCAGCTCGGTGTTGCCCCACTGGTGCTTCTGAAAGTAGGAGCCGACGCCGGTGAAGAAGGCGTCGATGCCGACCCAGGCGGCGAGCTGCTTGAGTACTGAGCCACCCTTGGCGTAGGTGATGCCGTCAAAGTTCACGAGCACGTCGTCGAGGTCGCGGATGGTGGCGACCACGGGGTGGGTTGACGGCAGCTGGTCTTGCTTGTAGGCCCAACTCTTTTCCATGACGGCGAAGGTAGTCCAGGCTTCGTGCCACTCGGTGGCCTCGGCGGTGGCGATGGTCGACGCCCACTCGGCGAAGCTCTCGTTGAGCCAGAGATCGTTCCACCAGGTCATGGTGACGAGGTCGCCGAACCACATGTGGGCCAGCTCGTGCAGAATGGTCACGACGCGGCGTTCCTTGATGGCGTCGGTCACCTTGGAGCGAAAGATGTACGTTTCGGTGAAAGTGACGGCGCCGGCGTTCTCCATGGCGCCGGCGTTGAACTCCGGCACGAACAGCTGGTCGTACTTGTCGAAGGGGTAGGCGTAGCCGAACTTCTCCTCGTAGTAGGCGAAGCCCTGCCGGGTTTTCTCTAAAATGTAGTCGGCGTCGAGGTACTCACTCAGGCTCTTGCGGCTGAAGACCCCCAACGGAATGGTGCGACCGTCGCTCGACGTGAGCTCACTGCGTATGACCGCGTACGGGCCGGCGATGAGCGCCGTGATGTAGCTCGAGATGGTGTGGGTCGGCTCGAACGCCCAGGTGCTGGCCCCGTTGCCAGCATCGATCGGTGTTGGCGTGGTGGAGTTGGAAACGACCTGCCACTCGCTCGGCGCAGTGACGGTGAAGGAGAATTTGGCCTTCAGGTCGGGCTGCTCGAACACTGCGAACACGCGGCGGGAGTCGGGCACCTCGAACTGGCTGTACAGGTAGACCTCGTTGTCGACCGGGTCGACGAAACGGTGCAGGCCCTCACCGGTGTTGGTGTACAGCGCGTCGGCGACGACGACGAGCTCGTTCTCGGCCTGCAGGCCGTCCAGCGCGATACGGATGCCGTCGCTCACGGCCGGGTCGAGCAGGGCACCGTTGAGGGTCACCGAGTATACCCGCGCCGTGATGGCGTCGATGAAGGTCGAGGCTCCGGGGGTGGCGCTAAAGTGCACCGTGGTTGTGCTGCCGAACGTGGTGGGACCGCTGGTGAGATCGAGCACAACGTTGTAGCTCGCGACGGTGACCAGCGCGGCGCGCTCGGTCGCTTCAATGCGGGTGAGATTTTCTCCAGGCAACTTAGTTCTCCAGTTCGATTCACGATTGTGGAGCTTTGGCACTCGTGGCGCCATCGCACCCCGCAAGCCTAACCATGATTACGATGTGGGCATGAGAGCAAGCACCGCCCCCGGCGCGCTGGACGGCGAGCCGATCGCGCTGACGCAGCCGCACGACCGCAGTCTGCACTGGCTCGCGCCGGCGGACTGATGCCACAACCGCAGGTTTAACCGCACGCTGCTACTCTAAAATCATGGTTCCGACCACGCAGAATGAAGCCAGACACGCTGCTCTGGCCAGTGAGCCGCGCCGCCATGCCCTGGCGCTGCTCACCGAATCCGCCGTGCCGCTGGGCGCGACCGCCATGGCCGTCGCCCTCGGACTCCACATCACGACGGCCCGGTTTCACCTTGAGCACCTCGAGGCGGCCGGGCTCATCGAGCGCCACGTCGCCCGGGCCGGGCAGCGCGGACGCCCACACGTGTTGTTCAGCGCGGTCGCGGCACCGCGTGCAGCCGAGAACGCCCAGCAGCAGCTGACCGAGGCTCTCGCCGCGGTCATCGGCGAGGATGACGACGGCGGCCGCGCCCGTGCGGTACGCGCCGGCGAGCGCTGGTCGGCGCAGTACGCGGCTGCGGCTGATGCGGTGTCGACCGACGGTCCCGCCGCCGACGGTCCCGCTGCAGACCTAGTGCCTCCGCTGTTGAGTGTGCTCACCGAGATCGGTTTCGAGCCCGAACTTCGAGCCGATGAGGCTGTGATCGCGCTGACGGCCTGCCCGTTCCGGGCCGAGGCCCGAATGAATCCCGATGTGGTCTGCTCGGTGCACCTGGGCCTGATGAAGGGCCTCGCGCGCTCCCTTGGACACGACGCCGAGGGCATCGCCTTGGAGCCCTTCGTGCGGCCGACGCTTTGCCTCGTTCACCTGCTGAAGCACTCCGAAGTGGATTGAAAGGAATAAAATCCTCTAAACTAGCTCCAGGGTCACTCGACCCGGCGAAGGAGAAATTCTATGACTGCCGAAACGATCAACCTGTCTGTCAACCGGCCCGGTGCCGTGCCCGTCGACGCTCCCGCCGCGCACGCGTGCGCCTGCGGTCACGAGGACACCGAGACCATCGTTCTCGACACTCGCCCTATTCCGCACGCCATTCGCCACGCCACGATCTTCGGCGCCCTCGGCGTTATCCAGCCCGGCTTCGCCCTCGACCTGGTGGCCTCGCACAACCCGTTGCCGCTGCTCGGACAGCTCGAAGCCGCCCGCCCCGGCGACTTCGCCGTTTCCTATCTCGAAAGCGGACCCGAAACCTGGACCGTGCGACTCACCCGCGCCAACTAACCCAACGCCAGTCTGACCTGATCCACACCGCCGATGACCACGACGCCGTTGACCGCACCTAGTCCTCTTCGCCGAACCGGTAGCGCCTCGCGCGGTACCGGTTCGGTGGTGCGGCCCAATGTCACCGGCCGGCTGGTCTTTCTTGTCCTCGGCGGCATCGCCCTGCTCGCCGGTCTCGACGGTGCACTGCTGTTGCTCGGCCTTGCGGCGCCCATCGACGCCGTGCGTCTCAGCGCGGTGCACGGCCCGCTGATGGTGTTCGGTTTCGTCGGCACCGTTGTGGTGCTCGAACGGGCCGTGGCGGTGCGCCGCGGCTGGGCCTACCTCGCCCCCGGCCTGCTCGGCGCGGGCGGCGTCGCATTGATCTCCCCACTGCCACTGGTCGTGGGCCAGACCGCCCTGGTCGCCGGCAGCGTCCTGCTGCTGGCCATCTACGCCGAGATCTGGCGCCGGCAAGGGTCGGTGTCCACCGCGGTGCAGGTCCTCGGCGCACTGGCGGGCCTGATGGCCACCATCTTCTGGCTGCGCGGCATCGGCATCCCGCAGATCGCGCCGCTGCTCATCCTCTACCTAGTACTCACGATTGCCGGCGAGCGCCTCGAGCTGTCCCGTATCTCTCCCACCGTCAACCGCCGGGCCGAGGCGTGGATGGTCGGCATCAGCCTGGCCCTCAGCTTCGGTTCGGTGGTGGCCCTGGTGTGGCCGGTCGCGGGCTACCCTCTTCTCGGTGCCGCGACGCTGGCCCTGGTGGCATGGCTGTTCCGGCATGACATCGCCACCCGCATGGTGCGGTCCACCGGGCTGCCCCGCTATATGGCCTGCTGCCTGCTGGCCGGATATGGCTGGGTGCTTATCGTGGGCGGCATCTGGCTGCTGCAAGGCCCGGTCTATTCCGGTCCTGCGTACGACGCCGTGATGCATGCCGTTTTCCTGGGCTTCGTGATGTCGATGATCATGGCGCACGCGCCCACCATCCTGCCCGCCGTGCTGCGCCGACCGCTGCCGTACCGTCCGGTTATGTACCTGCCGGCGGCACTGCTGCACGTGTCGCTGCTGGTCCGGGTACTGCTCGGCGACGCCTACGGCTGGCCGGTGCTGGTGCAGTGGGGCGGCGTGTTCAACATCGTCGCGGTGCTGGCGTTCGTGCTGATTGCAGTGGTCTCGGTATTGCGCGGAACCACCGTACGGCCCAAGCGCGCAGCACCGAGCGGCACCGCTGTGCCGCCGGCCCTGCCCCTGCGGGGATCGCTGCTTTGAAAGACAAACTCTGGCACATCATCTCCGGCAGCCTGGTGCCCGCCTGGCTCGCCGCCGCGGTGATCCTCACTCTGCTGCACCGCCAAGTGCCGTCGTCGGGTTGGCTGCTCGTGCACCTGCTGCTGCTCGGGGCGGTGAGCACGGCAATTCTGATCTGGAGTCAGCACTTCGCCGACACCCTGCTTCGCCACAAAGCGCTCGGGGACCGCCGCTCGCTGAGCTGGCGCCTGAGCGTGCACACCGTGGGCGCGATAGCGGTGATGACGGGCATGGTCGCCGAGTGGTACCCGCTCGTTCTGGTCGGAGGCAGCCTGGTTGGACTGAACGCGCTGGTCCACGCTGCGGTGATCGTGGGCCAGACCCGCGGGGCGATGCCGGGTCGGTTCGCCCCGCTGGTGCGCTACTACATTGTCAGCGCAGTGATGCTCTCCGGTGGCGTGATCCTCGGCATCGTGATGGCCCGGCTCGACGGCGGAGGTGAGACCTACGAACGTCTATTCATCGGTCACCTCGGTCTCAACCTGCTCGGGTGGGTCGGCCTCGCCGTGATCGGTACCGTTGCGTTGCTCTGGCCCACGGTGCTGCATACCCGCGTCGAGGGTGCCACAGTGGCGGCCGGAAGCACCCTCCCGGTATTGGTGGGCGGCCTCGGGCTGCTCCTGATCGGCTGCCTGGCTGACCAGCGGCTGCTCGTGGCGCTCGGCGTTCTGATCTACCTCGTTGCCCTGGGTCGAGTGCTCTGGGAGGGCATCGGGCACCTCCGCCGGGCGCCCGCCGTGACCTTCGCCGCCTGGAGCCTCGGTGCCGCCCAGATCTGGTTTGCCCTCTGTACCGCCGGTTTCGGGTTGCTGGTGGCTCTCGCCCCCAGCTGGACGGCCGCAGCCGCCGGCGTCGAAACCGTCGTGCCCTACTTCGCGATCGGCTTTGCCGCCCAGATTCTGCTCGGTGCCCTCAGCTATCTGGTACCCGTCGTGCTCGGTGGAGGTCCGGCCGCCGTTAAGGCAACCGCGGCCGAGCTCGACCGTGGCGGCCTCTTCCGGGTCGTGGTGGTCAACGGCGCCCTCACCCTGTCGTTGCTGCCCGTCTCCAGCACACTGACGGTGGCGCTGTCAATGCTGATCTTGGCCACCCTGGCCAGTTTTCTGGTGCTGTTCACCCGTGCCCTGCGGGTCAACCGGAGAGTGCGTGCCCTGCCGCTCGCGCGCGTGGCACCAAACCAACGGCCTGCGGCCCCGCGACCGCGCAGTACCGGTCGAATGCTCGCGGCGGCGAGCGTACTGCTGCTCACGGTGACCGTCGGCATCGTGGTCGACCCGGCCGCGGTGGGCCTGTCGACGGTATCGACCCAGGGCGCCGGCTCCTCCGCTGCCGGGGCCCTCGCCGCGACCGGACACACCACCACGGTGGCGGTCGATATGGTGGACACCCGGTTTGTGCCCGACCGCATCGAGGTGCCGGTCGGCGACGAACTGGTGATCACCCTGACCAACAGTGACGACATGGTGCACAACCTGGTGCTGGAATCCGGGGTGGTGTCGGGGTCGCTCGAGCCGGGCGCCACCGAATCCGTGGCCGTTGGCGTGATCGGCGCGAGCGTGAACGGCTGGTGCTCGATCGCCGGTCATCGGTTGCTCGGCATGGAGATCAGCATCGTCGCCGTGGGCGCTGGCGATAGCGCCGGGGACGACATGACCGCGAACGGCTCGGGCCACGTCGGCCACGACTCGGCCGCGACGGTAACCTCGGCAGCCGAGGACCTCGACCCGATGGCTGAACCCGACGCCGGTTTTGAGGCGAGGGACGCCGTGCTGCCGCCCGCCCCATCCGCCACGGTGCACCGGCAGACCCTGACCGTGCAGAACGTGGAGACCGAGGTAGCCCCCGGCGTCACCCAGACGCTCTGGACGTTCAACGGCACCGCGCCGGGCCCCACCCTGCGCGGCACCGTTGGCGACGTGTTCGAGATCACCCTGGTGAACGAGGGCACGGTCGGGCACTCCATCGACTTCCACGCCGGCGACGTCGCCCCCGACGCCGTGATGCGCACCATCCAACCCGGCGAGAGCCTGGTCTACACCTTCACCGCCACCCGGTCGGGCATCTGGCTCTATCACTGCTCCACCATGCCCATGTCCGTGCACATCGCCAACGGCATGTTCGGCGCCGTCATCATCGACCCGCCGGGCCTGGCCGCGGTGGACCGTGAGTATCTCCTCGTGCAGTCCGAGCTCTACCTCGGCGCTCAGGGACGGGAGGTGGATGCCGCGAAGGTGGCGACGCAGGTCCCCGACGTCGTGCTCTTCAACGGCTATGCGAACCAATACGCCGCCCGGCCGTTGCTGGCGAAGGCGGGAGAGACCGTGCGGGTCTGGGTGCTGGCCGCCGGGCCCAACGTGGGCAGTGCCTTCCATGTGGTGGGTGGTCAATTCTCCACCGTGTACAAGGAGGGCGACTACCTGTTGAAGGACGGCGGCAGCACCGGTACCGGTGGCTCCCAGGTGCTCGACCTCGCCGTGGCCCAGGGCGGGTTCGTCGAGGTCAGCTTCACCCAGCCGGGCCACTACCCCTTCGTCAGCCACATCATGTCGGATGCCGAGAAGGGAGCCCGCGGTATCTTCGAGGTGCTGCCGTAACCGGCACCGGTGCATCCGCTTAATTATGGCGCTGGACGGCGAGCCGATCGCCCGGGCCAGCCCCACGACCGGTCACTGCACTGGCTCGGGTTACGAGTCGAAGTCATGTCCAGGCCAGGCGACAATTCAAAAGAGCCTCCGGACGCGTCGACGGGGTAGTTGTGAGCGCTGGCCCGGAGCGCTACGCAGATAAGTACGCAGCCAAGGCCTCGCGAACGATTTCGCTCGGCCGGCGATGCTCCGCCTCGGCACGCTCGATGAGAAGTGCGTCGAGATCTTGGGGGAGACGCACCTGCGGCACGGGCGATCTGCCTGTCCCGGCGCGGCCGGACAGAGTCGGGCGACCCATTGCTCGCTCGAGGGCAGCGTTGGAACCGAGTGCGGCTTTGGTAGGTGAGGTGACTTTGCCTTCGTTAGCAGCTGTAGAAGCCGCCTACGCCGTTGTCAATTCGACAACCGGTTCCGTCTGATTTGTCGGGACCAAAGGCACCGGCACAGCAGTCGCCGTTTTTACTGCCAGAACCGCCAGAAATGCTTCCACCACCGGACGAACCAGAGCTCGCAGACTTCTTCGCAGTGGCCTGGTTGGCAGCGACCCGTGCAGCCTCTTGTGCAGCTGCAGCAGCAACACGTGCAGCTTCTGCCTCGGCCGCGACACGTGCAGCCTCAATCTCAGCTGCGATACGCGCGGCTTCTTCGGTCTGGAAGACAGCAAAGTCACTCGTCAGTACAGCGACGCTCGCGGTGAGCGCAGTAGTAGCAGTTGCCGCTGTGCTGTTCGTAGCCGTGATGCTTGCGACCTGGTCGCGCGTTGCGCAGGGAGGCACAGCAGCAATCGTGATGTTTGCGAGTACAGTACTGGCAGCGCTGACGTCGCTGATGAGTTCAGTGCCGCTGGCACGTGCAGGGAAAGCCTCGACGGCGGTGATACCGGCTATAGCGTCAACCGCTTCAACGCCTTCGCTGGCTGCAGTAGCTTCTATTGCGAGCACCTCGTCGACCGCAGGCACTGCTTCTACAGCGACGCGCGCTGCGTAGTCGGTGCTGATTGCGGGCGCGACACCCTCAGCGACAACCGGCAGCTCGAGCACGGCGACAGCGAGCACCGCCGCGTCAGAGGCTGCTAGAGCAGTCTTCATACTGGTGGCAGCGCGGGTGCCGGCCGTAACCGCAGCAGTGCAGAGACTCGTGGTCTCAGCCTTGTAGCTGGTCACGCCAATGGCCGTAGCCGTGATGCCACCGCCGATCACGAGCGCGCCGGCAGCGAGGATGGCGATGAGCTTGACGCGCGAGGTCGGGCTGTTGGCGCATAACGTAGCGATGGTGCTGGTGTTCTCCACGAGAGTGTCCTCGTCACTCGGCCTCGAGGGGAGCGGAGTGGTCTGTCGTTTGCTGCGCCCGCGATCTCCGCTGCGGCAGGAGTGTGAGAATTGCTGCGGCCAAGAGCAGAGTCGACGCACTACCAAGCAGGACCGAGCCCGCACCCACGGAAGCGCCGGTTGTGTTAAGAAGGAGGCCTGTCGTGCCGAAGCCATCTCCTATGCCGAACGGGGCCACGAGAATCCCGACGATGGCTGCCGTGATGCGCGCCCACTTCTTACGCGTCAGGATCGAGACGACAGCGAGCGCGATGGCCACAAGCATGAATGTCAGGATCCCCTCGCCTTCTCCCTCAAATTCTTTCGCTTCCTCCGAGAAATAGTTGTAGGTAATGGAGTCGCCGAATCCGGAGACTGTTCCGATCGGCAGGAACAGACTGAGGATTGCAATGATGGCCGCGACGGGCACGATGAACAGGACCCACGGGTGATGCTTTGCGAATGGTTCACGCCGAGGGGCGCGGCGAGCTGTTCGTTGCGCCGACGGTTCAACCCACCCGCGCGCAGGCGTTTGCTCGTCGGCGCGGGGCATGCGCTGGCGGAGCCAATCGGCAAGCTCCGGGTAGCAGTTCGGGTGGGTGAGGATCACTGACCACAGGTCGGGGCGCGCAGTGGCGATGTGCCCCAGCGTCGCCGGTTCGACACCCGGATCGGCGAGGTCCGCGAGAGTGTAGCTAAACGGCTCTGGGGATTTCGCTGGCGGTGCAATATCCAAGCCAGTCACTTTTCCACAATCCAGTCGCGGTTCGTGTCGACCATATAACCGTTCACCTCGCCACTGAAGATAGAAATCTCGCCGTTCTTCATTACAGTGAGACCAACCGTTGCGAATGTGTCAATGCCCCTCTCGCTTTGAATAGGAAAATCGAACGAGGATGTCGCGTCTGGGTCTGTCGGCGACTTGGCGCAGTCCTGGACGCGCGTCGCGGACTGAAAGTCGACGGAGAGATACGCCCCCTGCTCGGGGGCGGACACGTTGAGAGCAGCTGCCGCACGGGCGGAGGAGAGATGTAGTCGGGAAGCGACGCGCTCCACGTTTGATACTTTTGCCGCCTCCTCTGCCTCGGCGCCGTAGCTTTGCTCCATGCCGGAGATAACCTTTTCAGCTCCCTCCTCGATTGAACTAGGCAGCTCGTCCAAGTAACCCAGATACCCCGCGGTATCGTCCCGTATCCATCTCTCCAGGGCGGCTTCCTGAACGGAATCGAAATCGTCATACGACGCTAAATATTCTTCAACGGTCATATCGCTGTTCATTGATTTCAAGGAGGCTTCTGTATCCAGCTGTACTTGTCGAGTAAGTTTTTGCTCGAGATCAGCCGGGGATGTGGCCTCATATTGGTCCAGAAACGTCTGAACGTCATCTTCCGCCGCCGCGTCCGCTTGTGCTTTGGTGAGGGTCGGTGTGGTGAGCTTGTCGGCAGCGCCATCGGGGTAGGTTATCTCAATGCTGATGGCGCAGTATTTGGAGCTATCAAGGTCAAGGCTTTTCACCACTACCGAGGTGACGAGCAGGTTTTCGGCGTCCGCTCCAGCAGCGTCCTTGAGAGCTTGCGGGATCTGGACGGTGATTTGCTGCGCGGGTTCCATTCCGTTGATCTGGGTGAAGTCATACACACTGCCTGGTGCCGTACTGCAGCCCGAAAGAGCCATTGCTGAAACAGCCCCGAGCATGGCGAGACCGATTCTCCTCGAATTCTTGTGACGGGTACGAAACACCGTTGTCCTAGCGCTTCGACTGTGCTGTTCAATGTTGTGAACAGAATTCCTGATATCTCGGCCGTAGTTTGCCATTGAATTGCCCCCTGATACTTGGTTCGGACTGCACACAGTTCCCGCCAATGCAGTCGGCGGGCAGGAGTTCCTCTACCGCAGTCAGATTAGCGGCATTGCCCTGCTACAAAGTAATCAGGCGATCTCGTTCGGCCCATCGCGCGGGCGTTATCTGTGGTCTGAACGCCCGCTACGGCTATGGCCTGAACAGATAGGCGCCGGTTATCGGTCTTCGTCACCGGCGTCAGCCTTGCCCGGATCGTCACCCGGAACGTCGGCGGGTGGCTCAGCCGACGGCTCTGCTGACAACGGCGCCGCGCTACCGGCTGTCCACCCAAAGGAGGCGGCCCCGCGCGTCATCACGGCCGCTGCACCGTGCATCGGAACATAGCTACCGTCGTTCGGCCCATCGCCCGGCTCCTCATCTGGCTGCCAGCGCGGGGTGTCGCCGCTGCGGGTGCCCAGGAGCCGCCGGGTGAGGGATTCGCCCGCCGACAACAGATCGTCGAGGGACACCTGCAGATCGTCGTCGTCGACGGTGTCGGCGCGGAGGGCAGCGCGGAGCACCGCCCGGCGAATGAGTTCCTTCGCGAAGGACCCGGTCACGCTCTCCGCGCGGCGGGCTGCGGCATCGAGGGTGGCCGGACTGAACGGCAGCCCGCCCGCATAACGCCGGAACAGCCGCTCTCGTTCAGCCAGCGCGGGCAGCGGTACTTCCACGGCGAGATCGACCCGGCCGGGCCGTTCGGCGAGGGCACGCTCGAGTACCTCGACCCGGTTGGTGGTCATGACGAAGGCGACATCGGCGTCGCCGTCGAGCCCGTCGAGGGCGTCGAGCACCTCGAACAGAAGGGGCTGGGGAGTCGCGTTGCGTTGCATCGCGACCAGGTCGATGTCCTCGAGCACGACGATGGACGGTGCAAAGGTGCGCGCGATTTCGGCGGCTGCAGCAATGTGCACGATGCTGGAGCCGGTGAGCAGCACGGCGGTGATGCCCGGGGTAGCGCTCAGCAGGTGACGCACGGTGAGGGTTTTGCCGGTGCCGGGAGGACCGTAGAGCAACACGCCGCGCTTCAGGTGTTGCCCGGCGGCGAGCAGCGCCTGGCGCTGCTCGCCGATTCCGATGACGTGGTCGGTGATGGTGCCGAGAATGCCCTCCGGCAGCACGATGGCCGAGGCGGGCACGATGGGTCGTTCCAGAAAGGTGATTCCGGCCCCGGCCCCGTATTCGGTGTGCACGAACGAGAGCACCTGCCCGCGCAGCACGCTGTGCTCGATCATGAGTGCGCGCAGGTGATCAAGAAAGCCGGTGACCGCCTGCGGTGATGTGGCCATGATCTCGAGTTCGGCCGTGTTGCGCCCGTATTGAGGGTTTGCGGCGCGTTGCAGCACCGCGATTGGCTCACCCTCAAAGCGGATGAGCCGCAGGCCGAAGGAGACCACCTGACGGGTAGACGTCGGTCCGGTCGCCCGGGCCGAGAAGTCCACCGGACCGGGGGCGAAACCCTGGAACGGGCTGGCCACGAGCTCGGACAGGGTCGAGTGGAAGCGCTGCTGCCCGCCGGAGACGCCGAGAAGCGCGGCCGGATCGGAGCCGGCCAACGCGGTTAGGGCGATGTCCGCGTCGACCAGGCGATGATCGGCCAGCGTTTCGGACACGACCGGCAGGGTCGACGCGTTCGCGCCGAGAAACTCTGTCATCACGTCGCCGAGCGGCGACAGACCCGACGGGTTCTGGGCATCCGCTGTTGCCACGACGCGTTCCATGAACTTTTTGAACGAGCGCACGACGTCGCGATCGAAAGAGTCCTCGGTCATGTCATTCTCCTGTTCTGGTGCGGCCTTCTCGAACCTAGCGGGCCTGGGCAATGATCGCCTCGGCCACGGCCACCGCCTGGGAGACAGATTCGACCGAGTAGGCCGACTCGCCGAGCGAAAAAATCACGGTGCAGTAACCGGAGGGGTCGGCGCAGACCTGGACGGCGTGCTCACCTTCGACGGCCCCCTCGAGCACGATCGGCGGCAATGCGGCCTGACTGTCCGGCTCCGTGATCATCGTGTCGACGATCGAGGCGAGACCATAGCCGACGTGGATCGAAGTGCCCAAAACGCCGTCGGCGCGCACGTCGCACCGAAACAACCCTGCGGCCTCTGACACGAAGCCGTCGAAGTAGACCGGATTCATGTTTGACGAGTCGA
Source organism: Cryobacterium aureum (assembly GCF_002954245.1). GTDB lineage: Bacteria > Actinomycetota > Actinomycetes > Actinomycetales > Microbacteriaceae > Cryobacterium > Cryobacterium aureum. The sequence continues at coordinate 236,226 of NZ_PPTG01000048.1, forward strand.
AGATTTCGTACTCGAGCGAGTCGACGTCGAGGGCCATGGCGATGCCCTGCGGCTTGAGCGCGCCGGTGCAGGCCGGTTCACGCGGGGTCAGGGCGACCGCCGGCCAGGCTAACTGGCTGGGTTCGGCATCCGTCAGAGTGGAATAAACGGATGCCGCGAGCGGCTGCATCTGCGCTACGATCGCGTCGCTTGTCATGCCGACAAAGCGCTCATCGAGGGTGCCGAATGAGTTCGTGCTCATCGTGATTTCGACCCAGGCGTCACCGACCGGAGCCGAGATGAAACACCCGGCGTCGCCGCATCCGGTGGCCGCTTCGATGCCGTCGATGCTGGTAAGCGGGTCGGCCGGACCGTTGCCGGCATCGTTCGGCGCCCAAGAGTCGGCCGCGTCGGGCAGTACCTTGACGCTCAGGTAGGCCCAGTCGGAGTCGGCTCGGTGATCCATCGGATTGCCCGCCGCCATGCCGACTCGCCAGGAGCAGGACAGCCCGCCGAGGGCTGGGACGGCGTACTCGACCAGGAATGTCGATGGCTGCGTCGCGGCAACCGGGGTCGGCACGGTGCCGGCGGGATCCACAAAGACGTTGGCAATGTCGCCCGGGGCCGCGATATCGTCGCAGCTGAGCGGGCTGGTGGCTGCGGCGGGCGTTGCGGTTGGCGTAGTCGTTGAAGTGGCCGCCGGTTCCGGCACCGGTTCGGCCGCGCACCCGCTGAGGGCGACGAAGGCGAGAAAAACAGTCGGCAGGATCAGGGTGCGGCGCAGCATCCAGTCAGCCTAACAGGGGCGATTTTTGGCCCGTGACCTGTGCTTTCCTCGACATCACCCTGCACCAAGGCCCCCGCCCGACTACCAGGCGCCGGGCTGGTAGTCCTTGAGGAAGACCCCGTAGAGGTCCTCGCCGGCCTCGCCGCGCACGATCGGGTCGTAAACCCGGGCGGCGCCGTCGACCAGGTCGAGCGGGGCGTGAAAGCCCTCCTCGGCGAGCCGCACCTTGGTGGGGTGTGGGCGTTCGTCGGTGATCCAGCCGGTATCGACGCTCGTCATGAGAATGCGATCGGAGAGCATCTCTTTCGCGCTCGTGCGGGTGAGCATGTTGAGCGCTGCCTTGGCCATGTTGGTGTGCGGATGGCCAGGCCCCTTGTAGCCCCGACCGAACACACCCTCCATTGCGGACACGTTCACGATGTAGGTGCGCCGGGCAGCGGATGCCGTGAGCGACGCCCGCAGTCGGCTCACCAACAAGAATGGTGCTGTCGTATTGCACAGCTGCACTTCGAGCATCTCGAGCGGATCGACGTCTTCGACGTTCGCGGTCCAGCTGTTGACCTCGTGCAGGTCGGGCACAAGCCCGCCGGCATCGATCGCGGTGCCGGCAGCGAGACGCTCCAGTGACGAGGACCCGCTCGCGAGGGCGAGGCGGGTGAGGTCATCCGCAGTGAGTGCACCGGCACCGGAGGCGGCCGCGAGCAGCGGATGCCCTGACACCGACGCCGCCAAGGCGAGCGGATGCGCATCGTTGGTGTGCCCGAACGACACGATCTCCGGTAGCGGGCCGTCGGGAAGCGGAGAATCCTCGGCTTCGACCAGGGGGGAGTAGGAGCCGCGCGAGCGCCGCACGGTCTGCGCGGCGTTGTTGATGAGAATGTCGAGCGGGCCCTGGGCGGCGACCGAATCGGCCAGGGCGATCACCTGCGCCGGGTCGCGCAGGTCGATGCCGACGATGCGCAGTCGGTGTAGCCAATCCTTGGAGTCGGGCATGGCTGTGAACCGTCGCACCGCGTCGCGCGGAAAGCGGGTGGTGACGGTGGTGTGGGCGCCGTCGCGCAGCAGGCGCAGGGCGATATACATGCCGATCTTGGCGCGGCCGCCGGTGAGCAGTGCGCGCTTGCCGGTGAGGTCGGTGCGAGCGTCACGCTTGGCGTGGCTCGACAGCGCGCAGCTCGGACAGAGCTGGTGGTAGAAGGCGTCGACCACGGTGTACTTCTGCTTGCAGATATAACAGGCGCGCGGAACGAGCAGTTCGCCGGCGGTGGCCGCGCTGGTGCCGAGTGAGAGTTGGGCGCCGCGGGTCTCGTCGTCGATGCGGGTGGGCGCGCCGGTGGCGGTGGCGGCGATGACGCTGCGATCAGCGTCGGCGATGACCGCGCGTTTCTCGAGGCGGCGCGACATCTTGACCGACTTGAACATCTTGGCGGTGGCCTGGCGCACGGTGACGAAGTCGGCGCTGTCCGGGTCGACGTCGCTGAGGGAGGCCAGCACCCGCAGGGTCACGGAGAGGTCGTGCGGGTCGATGGCGAGGAATTCCGGGCCGGATGATTCCTGGTCAGCGGCCGGCACGTCCGACTCGGCTCGTGCTCTGCCGGTGGGCGCAGTGGTGGAGGGCGCGGTGGTCATTCGAGGATTCTACGCGGGGTGACTGTGAGCATCCGTCTACGCGTTCGTGACCGAAGGCGGCTACGCCGGCGCGCTAGAGCTTCGCCGGTTCGTGAATGGGGATGGCGTTGGTCGGCGGCTCGAAGGTGTGGTCGAACGGCATCTCGTCGGTGTCGAGCAGAGGGTTGTCATCCTGCGTCTTGACCAGTTCGTGCGCTTCCTTGTCGGTGTTCACGCTCGGCATGGAGCCGGGCAGTGGGCGGTTGGCCGATTCGCGCAGGAAAAAGATCGCGATCGCGCCGATGAACGAGGTACCCATGAGGTAGAACGCCGGCATCAGGTCGTTGCCGGTGCCAACGATGAGTGCCGCGATGATGAACGGCGTGGTGCCGCCGAAGATGGCCACCGCGAAATTGTACGAAATGCCCATGGCGCCATAACGGCTGGCCGTCGGGAACATCGCCGGCAGCGCTGAAGCGAGGTTGGAGACGTAGAACGTGACCGGGAACGCGATGAGCGCCAGGCCCAGCAGGGTCGACCAGATATCACCGATACCGATAAGCAGGAAGGCCGGGTACGACAGCACGACCGTGCTGACGGCTCCGATCCAGAGCACCGGGCGACGTCCGATGCGGTCGGAGAGTCGGCCGGCCAGCGGGATGCACAGCGCCATCGCCACGAGAATGGGAATGGTCAGCGCCGTACCGTGCAGCTCGTCATAGCCCTTGTTCTCGGTGAGATAGGTGGGCATATAGGAGGTCAGCGCGTAGCCGACGGTGTTCGCCGCGGCGACCAGAATCATCGCGATGATGATGTTGCGCCAGTACGCCTTGAAGATAGCGATCGGGCCCTTGGGCGTGTCGGCCGTGGCACCGAGGGGGTTCTTCTGAGCTTCCTCCTGCGCGTCGAGCGTGGCCTGGAAAGCGGGGGACTCGTCGATCTTCATACGGAAGTAGATGGCGATCAGGCCGAGCGGCCCGGCGATGAGGAATGGAAGGCGCCAGCCCCAGTCCTCCATCACCTCCTGACCGAGCATGAGCTGCAGCACCGACACGAGTGAGGCACCGATAGCGAAACCGAGGTAGCTGCCCATGTCGAGAAAGCTCGCGAAGTAGCCGCGCTGTTTGTCGGGCGCGTGCTCGCTCACGAAGGTCGTCGCCCCGGCGTACTCGCCACCGGTGGAGAAACCCTGCACCAGCTTGACGAACACCAGCAGCACCGCCGCCCAGACACCGACCTGCGCATACCCGGGCAATACTCCGACGGCGAACGTTGAGGCGGCCATCAGAATCAGCGTGGTCGCGAGCACCTTCTGGCGCCCGATTCGGTCACCGAGCCAGCCGAAGAACACGCCGCCCAGTGGGCGGGCGAAAAAGGTGGCGGCAAACGTGCCGAGCAGAAACAGGGTTTGAACGGATGCATCCGCCTCCGGCAGAAAGACCGGACCCATCGTCGTGATGAGGTACCCGAAGATCCCTACGTCGTACCACTCCATGGTGTTTCCCACGATGGTGCCGCCGAGGGCGCGCTTCATGATGGGTTTATCGACGACGTTGACGTCGGACACGGCGATGCGGCGGCGGCGAAGAGCCTTCACGGGCTTGGCCAGGGCGACCGAGGCGCTCGTGGCGCCGAGATGCGGCTTGGACGTGCTTCGATCAGTGGGCATAAGAATTTCTCCCGTGGAGATATTGTGCTGCGGTGACAGAGCTGTCCTGCGTCTTACAGATGTTTTTTACAATTTATCAAGAATACCCCCCAATGGGGGATGACACCTAAATGCCAAGGTTTAATTTCGGGAAGGATGCAGGAAGTCCCGCCTAGGCTGATGGAATGACTGATTCTGTAGATTTCTGGTTTGACCCCTCGTGCCCGTGGGCTTGGATGACCTCCCGCTGGGTCGATGAGGTTGCCCGCCTGCGTGAATTCGACGTGACCTGGCACGTGATGAGCCTCGCCGTTCTGAACGAAGACCAAGACGTCAGCGAGGAATACGCAGCCTTCTTCCCGCGGGCGCTCAAGTACACCCGCCTCGTGACCGCGGCCAACGAACTGCACGGCCAGCCCATGGTTAAGGCACTCTACGACGCGCTCGGCACCCAGATTCACCCGGGCGGCAACCGCAATCCCGACGAGGTCATTCCGGCCGCGCTCGCCGAGGTGGGCCTGCCGGCGAACTTCGCCGCCTACGCGGACAGCGAAGAGTACGACGCCGAGATGCGCGCCAGCCACTTCGACGGCATCAACCGGGTCGGCCAGGATGTCGGCACCCCGGTGATCGCGGTCAACGGCGTTGCCTTCTTCGGCCCGGTCATTTCCCCGGCGCCCATGGGGGACGACGCTCTCAAACTCTGGGACGGCGTCGTGGCGCTCGCGAGCTACGACGGATTCTTTGAGCTCAAGCGCAGCCGCACCCGCGAGCCGATATTCGTGCAGCCGCAGGTCAGCACATCGGTCATCACTAAATAGACTGCTCACATGCGCATCCACATCGCCACGGACCATGCCGGTCTCGACCTCAGCCACCACCTGATCACGCACCTACGTGCGGCCGGCCACGAGGTCATCGACCACGGGCCCCAGGCCTACGACGCCCTCGACGATTACCCCGCGTTCTGCATCAATGCAGCGCAGGCCACCGTTGACGACCTCGAGGGAGGCATTGAAGCGCTCGGCGTCGTGTTCGGGGGTTCCGGCAACGGCGAGCAGATGGCCGCCAACAAGGTGACCGGAGCCCGCGCCGCCCTGGTTTGGAACCTCTCCACGGCCAGGCTCGCCCGCGAACACAACGACGCAAATGTCATCTCGATCGGTGCCCGCGAGCACACCATCGCGGAGGCCACCGGCTTCATCGACGCGTTTATCGCGGAGCCTTTCAGCGACGAGGAGCGCCACGTGCGTCGCATCCGCCAGCTTGGTGAATATGAAGCCACGGGGATCATCGCAGGCAAGAACGTCGACGGCAAGTGAGCTGAGGTGCCCGAAGGTCATTCCGTTCACCGCATCACCCGACAATTCCAGCGCAACTTCGTCGGGCACCGCGTCACCGTCTCGTCGCCGCAGGGCCGTTTTGTGGCCGGTGCCGCCCAGCTCAGTGGCCACGCCATAACGGATGCCCGCGCCGTCGGTAAGCAGATGTTTCTCGAGTTCGACCACGGATTGTGGTTGCGCATCCACTTGGGGCTCTACGGCGCCTGGGACTTCAGCGGCGAGATCCTGATGGATGCCACGATGGCCTCGGCCAACGGGCGGACGGGCCAGACCAACCAGCACGGCACCGACCTCGCGGCCGGGGCACCTCCGTTCGACGCGCCGACCTTCGATAGCAGTGGCGAGAACTCGATCTTCAGCATCGGAGCGCCCCGCCGCACCCGGGTGCGTATGTCGGAGCAGGAAAAGGAGATCGAGCTGGCCGACGTATTTCCGCCCGAACCGGTCGGGCAGGTGCGGGTGCGCCTCTTGAGCGACACGGTGTGCGCCGACCTGCGCGGTCCCACCGCGTGTGAGGTACTCGACCCAGCCCAGGTCGACGCCGTGATCGGTAAGCTCGGCCCCGACCCGGAACTGGACAACACTCCGGAGGCCGAGGAACGCTTTGTGAGTGTCGTGCGCAAGAAACCCACACCGATCGGTCGGCTTTTGATGGACCAGAGCGTGGTCAGCGGCATCGGCAACGTCTACCGCGCCGAGATGCTCTTTCGTGCCGGCCTCAACCCACACACCCCAGGCAAGGCCCTGAGCGACGAAACCGTGCGTGCGCTCTGGCAGGACTGGGCGCACCTGCTGCACATCGGTGTCGCCACCGGCCAGATGATGACCATGGACAAGCTCGAGGGCGACGAGTATCGGCTGGCCATGAAGAATCGCGCAGACCGGCACTGGGTCTACAAGCGCGAAGGCCTGCCCTGCCGGATCTGCGGCACCCACATCGTGCTCGAAGAGATGGCGGCACGCAAACTGTACTGGTGCCCGCGCTGCCAGGCCTGACTGGTCCTGTGTGGTGTGACGGCGCCCGGCAGGGTGCGAAAATAGGGTCATGATCCACAGTCGACTGGCCCGGCCGCGCCGTCGAGTGGCCACCATCATCAGCGGCACCGTCGTCGTCGCCGTGACACTCGCCGTCGGCCTGACCGCCTGCACCAACGACACCGGCGCCGGCGTGATCGATACCGTCGGGACCATCGATTTCGTGAACCCGCTCGCCATCCCGCCGTTGGCCGAATCGACCGTGAATACCGACGGGGAGCGAGTCTTCGACCTCACGGCGCAGAAGGGCTCGACCGAATTCACTCCCGGCGTCGCCACCGACACCTGGGGCTACAACGGTGGCTACCTCGGCCCGACCCTCGTCGCACAGCGCGGCGACGACGTGCGCATCAACGTCGGCAACGACCTCGATGAAGCCACGACCGTGCACTGGCACGGTATGAGCCTGCCCGCCGAAATGGATGGCGGCCCGCACCAGATGGTCGAACCCGGCGCCAGCTGGAGCCCGAATTTTACGATCGACCAGCCAGCAGCGACCCTGTGGTACCACCCGCACCCCGACGGTAAGACCGAGCACCAGGTTGAAATGGGGCTGGCCGGTTTGTTCCTGCTGCAGGACGACGAAGAAGCCGCGCTCAACCTGCCGCGCAACTACGGCGTCGATGACATTCCCGTGGTGGTGCAGGACCGCCGCTTCGACGACAACGGTCAGTTCGTCACGGACGTGCGCGGCTACATCGGGCCGATCGGTGACCAGCTGCTGGTCAACGGCACCCTCGCGCCGTACCTCGACGTGACCAGCGACGTCGTACGCCTGCGCCTGGTCAACGGCTCCACCTCACGCCTGTACGACTTCGGGTTCAGCGACGAGCGCTCGTTCGACCTGATCGCAACCGACGGCGGACTGCTCGGCGAGGCGGCACCGATGGACGGCATCCGCTTGTCGCCGGGGGAACGCGCCGAGATTCTCGTGAAGGTGACCCCGGGCGAGACCGTGAAACTGCAGTCCACCCCGCCCGACCTCGGAACGTCCGCCAGCGCCGCGACGCGCAACGCCGGTGACGACACGCTCGACGTCATGGAACTGCGCGCTGCCGACACGCTCAGCAGCATCGGGGAGACCTCAAGCACCTTCGCGAGCATCGAACCGCTCGACCAAGCGGATGCCACAGCCGAACGTTCGTTCACTCTGAACGGTTACACGATCAACAATCGGCTGATGGACATGACCCGCATCGATGAGACCATCGAGGCTGGCGCGACGGAGGTGTGGACCGTCGACAATGCGATGCCGTTGCCGCACAACTTTCACGTACACGGCGTGCAGTTTCAGGTGCTGCGGGTGGGCACCGAACAGCCGCCAGCCGAACTCTCTGGCTGGAAGGACACGATTTATCTCGAGCCCGGGGTGCGCTACGAACTCATTATGGAGTTCGCCCAATATAGCGATCCCGACTTTCCTTACATGTTCCACTGCCACATGCTGGCGCACGAAGACGCCGGAATGATGGGCCAGTTCGTGGTGGTCGAGCCCGGGGAGCAGGCCGGAACGCCACCGACCGCGCACGACGCGTTCGTGCCGGAACCTAACCTGGCGCTCGGCAGCGGGCCGCGCGTGCTCTCACCGGCCCACGGTCACTAGCTGCGCTAGTCGAGCGCGAGCGAAGCGAACAGTCCCGACCCAGTCGGGGGTCTCGACGCGACCAGCACTGCGGAATCCGCCAATGAAAAATATAGAGGGGTCGACGGGAATCGAACCCGCGTCATAAGTTTGGAAAACTCAGGCTCTACCATTGAGCTACGACCCCACGCCCAACACTCGGGCACTGGAACAGCGTAGTACAAGAAACCGGGGGGCGTTTGCCAGTGCGGGCGCATCCGCTCGAAAGGCGTGCATTAGACTGGCGGAGGTCAATCCGCCTGTCGCGAGCTAACGCCTGCGCCAACAGATTGATTCCCCAACAAAGTAGTACCAACGGATCGAAGGATCCGGGGCGTAGCTCAGCTTGGTAGAGCGCTCGTTTTGGGGGCGAGAAGTCGCAGGTTCAATTCCTGTCGCCCCGACATTACCCGCAGCACACCGTTTCAAAACACAGGAGAGTCTCGAGTGAAGTCCACGGTCGAAAAACTGAGCCCCACGCGCGCCAAGCTCACCATCACGGTGAGCCCCGACGAGCTGAAGCCAGCCATCACCCACGCCTACGGCCACATTGCCGAAGACATCAACATCCCCGGTTTTCGTAAGGGGAAAATCCCGCCGGCCATCATCGACCAGCGCGTCGGCAAGGCTGCCGTTCTGGAACACGCCGTCAACGAGGGCCTCGACGGTTTCTACCGCGCCGCCGTCGAAGAGAACAAACTGCGCCCGCTGGGTCGTCCAGAGGCCGACATCGTCGAATGGCCGAGCAACACCGACTACTCCGGTGACCTGCTTCTTTCCATCGAGGTTGACGTGCGCCCCGAGATCGACCTGCCCGACTACGCCGGCCTCAAGCTCACCGTTGACGCTGTCTCGGTCTCCGACGAAGAAGTCGCCGAAGAACTCGACAAGCTGCGCAGCCGTTTCGGCACACTCATTACCGTTGACCGCCCCGCCAAGACCGGCGACTTCGCCCAGATCGACCTGAACGCCGCGATCGACGGCGAAGAGGTCGACACCGCCAGCGGCATCTCCTATGAGGTCGGCTCCGGCGACCTCATCGAGGGCATCGACGAGGCGCTCGATTCGCTCAGCGCCGGCGAGACCACCACTTTCAACTCCGACCTCATGGGCGGAGACCACGAGGGTGAGACGGCCGAGATCACGATCACGGTCATCGCCGTCAAGGAGCGCGAGCTTCCCGCCGCCGACGACGACTTCGCTCAGATCTCCAGCGAGTTCGACACCATCGTCGAACTGACCGAGAGCCTCAAGGTTCAGGTCGAGAAGTCCAAGGCGTTCGGCCAGGGCAGCCAGGCCCGTGAGCGTCTCATCGAGACGCTCCTCGGCTCGGTCGAGGTTCCGATCCCCGCCGCGATCATCCTCGACGAGGTGAACCGTCACCTCGAGGGCGAAAGCCGTCTCGAGGACGACACCCACCGCGCCGAGGTTACCGAGGCCAGCGAGAAGACGTTCCGTCAGCAGATTCTGCTCGACACGATCGCCGAAGCCGAGCAGGTCAAGGTCAGCCAGGACGAGCTCACCCAGTACCTCATTCAGGGCGCCAGCCAGTACGGCATGGACCCGAGTGAGTTCGTGCAGACGCTCAACACCAATGGTCAGATTCCGTCGATGGTGGCCGAGGTAGCCCGCAACAAGGCTCTCGCCATTGCCCTGGGAAAGGCCGAGGTCGTTGATTCGAACGGCAAGCCCGTTGACCTGAGCGAGTTCACCGGCCCGGTTGAGGACGACACCGCCGTCGAAGCGGATGCCGCCACCAGCGACGCCGACGACGCTCCGGTCGCCGAACCCGACGCCGAGGTTGAAGAGAAGCCCAAGAAGAAGAAGAAGGCTGCTGCTAAGAAGTAGCAACTGTTTGTGTGAACGGGCCGGCTGGATTCTTTCCAGTCGGCCTTTTGCATGCTGCGGGTGCGCTGTGCGGGGCTCGGTAATCTGCCGAGGGCGAACAGAGCCGTTTTGACTCGCGCGCTCCGATAGATTCATTGAGAAGCGACAACTGAAACGGAGCACGACATGGCCGACCCGACACCCACCAACGGTGTATTTGACCGACTGCTGAAGGACCGCATCATCTGGCTCGGCTCAGAGGTCCGTGACGAAAACGCCAACGAGATCTGCGCGAAGATCCTGTTGCTGGCAGCGGAAGATTCCAAACGCGACATCTACCTCTACATCAACTCTCCCGGTGGTTCGATCACCGCAGGAATGGCGATCTACGACACGATGCAGTTCGTGCCCAATGACATTGTCACGGTCGGTATCGGAATGGCGGCCTCGATGGGCCAGTTCCTGCTCACCTCTGGCACCAAGGGCAAGCGGTACATCACCCCGAACGCTCGCGTGCTCCTGCACCAGCCGTCGGGCGGGTTCGGTGGCACGGCCGCCGACATCCAGACCCAGGCGCGCCTCATCCTGGACATGAAGCAGCGCCTGTCGGAGATCACGGCCGCGCAGACCGGCAAGACGCCAGAGCAGATCAACGCCGACGGTGACCGCGACAACTGGTTCAGTGCTCAGGAAGCCCTCGAGTACGGGTTCGTCGACCACCTCCGCGCATCCGCTTCGGATGTCATCGGCGGCGGCGGCACCGACCCCGACGCGGCAGTCACCAAGTAGTCCACCGAAACGCAAACAGGAAGAAATCATGACTATCCCCACATTCGGTGGAACGGCCTACAGCTCGATGGGTGGCTCGACCACGAACATGCCTGACTCCCGCTACATCCTCCCCACCTTTGAAGAGCGCACCGCCTACGGGTACAAGCGCCAGGACCCCTACGCCAAGCTGTTCGAAGACCGCATCATCTTTCTCGGTGTGCAGGTTGACGACGCCTCGGCCGACGACGTCATGGCCCAGCTTCTCGTGCTCGAGAGCCAGGACCCCGACCGCGACATCACGATGTACATCAACTCGCCCGGTGGATCGTTCACCGCCATGACGGCGATCTACGACACCATGCAATACATTCGCCCGCACGTGATGACCGTGTGCCTCGGCCAGGCGGCATCCGCTGCGGCCGTGTTGCTGGCCGGTGGTACCGCTGGCAAGCGTCTCGCGCTGCCGAACGCGCGCATCCTCATTCACCAGCCTTCGGTTGGCGGCCAGGGTGGCGGCCAGGCCTCGGACATCGAGATCCAGGCGGCCGAGATTCTGCGCATGCGCGTCTGGCTCGAAGAGACCCTCGCTCACCACTCCAACCGGAGCGTGGAGCAGGTCAACAAGGACATCGACCGCGACAAGATCATGAGCGCGGCTGAGGCCCTCGAGTACGGTCTCATCGATCAGGTTCTGACCAGCCGCAAGAACCTTCCAATGCTCGTCAAATAGTCTGTGGCCTGAAACGGTAGAACCGGCGCGTCGCCATCGGGCGGCGCGCCGTTTTGCGTTTCCGGCGTGCTGCACGCAAGTGTCGTACGCACAGGCTAGGCTCAATTGCAGCGAGACCAATGGAGGAGGCTGACATGGCCCGAATCGGCGAAAGTGCCGACCTGCTCAAGTGTTCCTTCTGCGGAAAGAGCCAGAAGCAGGTACAACAGCTCATCGCCGGCCCCGGCGTGTACATCTGTGACGAATGCGTCGAGCTGTGCAATGAAATCATCGAAGAGCGCCTGGCTGAAGCCGGTTCTGAAGCCACCGTCGGTGAGTTCGACCTCCCCAAGCCCAAGGAAATCTTCGGTTTTCTCGAGGAATACGTTATCGGGCAGGAACCCGCCAAGCGGGCCCTCGCCGTTGCCGTGTACAACCACTACAAGCGCGTGCGGTCACGGGCTACCCTCACCGCCGCTGAGGCCATTCACGACGACGTCGAGATTGCCAAGTCCAACATTCTGCTGATCGGCCCCACCGGCTGCGGCAAAACGTATCTGGCCCAAACTTTGGCCAAGCGCCTCAACGTCCCCTTCGCCGTAGCGGATGCGACGGCCCTCACCGAGGCCGGCTACGTCGGTGAAGACGTTGAGAACATTCTGCTGAAGCTCATCCAGGCCGCCGACTATGACGTCAAGCGTGCTGAGACCGGCATTATTTATATCGACGAGATCGACAAGATCGCTCGCAAAGCCGAGAACCCGTCGATCACGCGCGATGTGTCGGGCGAGGGCGTGCAGCAGGCGCTGTTGAAGATTCTCGAGGGCACGATCGCGTCGGTTCCCCCGCAGGGTGGGCGCAAGCATCCGCACCAGGAATTTATTCAGATCGACACCACGAACGTGCTGTTCATCGTGGCCGGCGCCTTTGCCGGGCTCGAAGACATCATTTCGTCCCGTGCCGGCAAGAAGGGCATCGGTTTTGGTGCGCCGCTCCACATCAAGGGCGACGACATCAATTTGTTCAGCGAAGTTCTGCCCGAAGACCTGCACAAATTTGGGTTGATTCCCGAGTTTATCGGCCGGCTTCCCGTGGTCACGACGGTCACCCAGCTCGACCAGGTGGCCCTCATGCAGATTCTGACCGTGCCGAAGAATGCCTTGGTGCGGCAGTATCAGCGCATGTTCGAACTCGACGGCGTCGAGCTCGAGTTCGAGCAGCCGGCGCTCGAGGCCATTGCCGACCTCGCCGTGCTGCGCAAGACTGGCGCGCGCGGCTTGCGTGCCATCCTCGAAGAGGTGCTCGGCCCGGTCATGTTCGAGGTGCCGTCCAGCACCGATGTGGAGCGTGTCATCATCACCCGGGACACCGTGCTAAACAACGCTCCCGCCGAGATGGTGCTGCACAAAACCCGCCAGGTGAAGTCCGCCTAAGCAGAAGGGCTGGCCAACGGTGGTCGGGTGGTTGGCGACCCTAAACGGCTGAAATCGCCGGGCCCACGGCCTCGGGGTCCACGGTGGCGAGCCCCGCCACTATGGTGCCTGCGCTGACGGGGTTGCGGAACAGTTCGGGCAACGGTTTCGGGGGAGTGACGTCAATGAGGCAAGATCCGCGGAGCGAGAGCGCTTCGGCCGGTGCTCGCGAACTGGTACAGCCGATCTCGACCGGCATCGTGGCGGCCATCACCGGCTTCGCGAGCGCGTTTGTGCTCGTCATCGCCGGGCTGCGCGCCGTCGGTGCGACGGAAGCCCAAGCGTCTTCGGGTTTGCTGGCTTTGTGCCTTCTCGTGGGCATCGTCTGCATCACATTGCCCTGGTATTTTCGTATGCCTATTTCTTTCGCTTGGTCGACTCCGGGTGCCGCGCTCCTCGTTGCGGCCGGTGCCACGACCGACGACTTCGGGGCGGCCGTCGGTGCTTTTCTGGTGTGTGGCGGGCTGATCGTGCTCTGCGGGCTGTGGGCACCGCTCGGTCGGGCCATCACGAGCATCCTTAAGCCGCTGGCCGGGGCCATGCTGGCCGGCATCCTCTTTCCCATCTGTCTGGCTCCCATTCAGGCCGCCATTGAGCAACCGTTTCTGGCGCTGCCCGTTGTGCTGGTGTGGCTGGTGCTCTATCGACTGGCGCAGCGCTGGGCAGTGCCGGCGGCGATGGTCGTGGCGGCGATCGGCATCGGTCTGACAGCCGGAACTAACTGGCTGAGCGCGCCGACATCCGCTCCCGCCCTGACTTTTGTTGCTCCCGTTTTCGACCCCCTGGTCATCGTGAGCCTCGGGTTGCCCCTGTTCGTCGTGACGATGGCGGGCCAGAACGTGCCCGGCTTCGCGGTGCTGTCCACCTTCGGCTATCGACCGCCGCCGCGTTCGGTGCTGGTCTGGTCGGGTGTCGGCACCATGGTCGGTTCCGTGTTCGGTGCGCATAATATCAACCTGGCGGCGATTACGGCGGCCCTGATGGCCAGCCCGGATGCCCACCGGGACCCGTCCAGGCGCTGGATCGCGACGGTCGCGTCGGGCGTCGGCTATCTCGTGCTCGGGCTCGGTGCCGGGCTGGCGGCGGCGCTCGTGGCGGCGTCACCGCCGATATTGATCATTGCTGTGGCCGGCCTCGCGTTGCTCGGTGCCCTGGTCGCGAGTGTCACCGGTGCGCTGACGGAACCGGAGCATCGCATCAGTGCCATTGCGACGTTTCTGGTGACGGCCTCCGGCATCAGCATTGTGGGGATCGGGTCGGCCTTTTGGGGCCTCGTGGTGGGCGGAATTTTCATGCTGTGGCTGGGCTGGCATCGGCCCCGAATGTAGCTGAGGTCGTTGTCAGGTCTGGACCGGGTGCATGAGGGGCGGGTCAGGGCAGTCTCAGTCGGTGTCCTCGGGGTGGACGAGTACCTGGCTGGCACGGGCGAACCTGGTTCGCAGCACGAGGCCAGCCGTGGTGCCTTCAATGCTCAGGGCGAACAGTGCGGCGGCGAGAGCGAGCAGGGCGCCGGTGACTTCGAGCCCTTCTTCGACACCAACCAGCAGATGGTAGGTCAAACTCGCTCGCGAGAGATCGTCGAGGTGCCCGCCGACGACGATGCCGCCGATGGTCTCGAAACCGACGGCGCCGAGCAGGTAGATGATGCCGGCCACGATGAGGCGGCGTCGAAGTTGTCGGTCGATTCTTCGGGCAATCCAGAGAATGATCAGGCCGAACACGATGGCCAACGGAACACCAACGGTGAGCCAGGCGAAGGTGAAGCGGCTGCTCAGATCAAACCTCGCGAGTTTCTCGTGCAGCTGGGCGATTTCGTCGGCCGACAGTTCGACCGCGACGGCAGCGAGCACGAAGTACGGCGCACCGATAGCCCCCTCACTTCGAGCGGTGAATCCGACTGCGGCCAGGGCCAGCCCGATGCCGGCCAGGAGCAGTCCGGATGCCCACGCCCACAGGTTCGCTTCACCGTCGGCGTAGAGCAGGCTCGCCGCCGAGCTGAGTGCGGGCCAGCCCAAAGTGGCGCTGTCGAGGTTCGCGCGCAGGTAGTGGGAGACGAGCCCGGTCAGCAGCATGACGGCGAAAACGAGGGCGACGATCCACAGAAACCGTCGCCGAGCCGTGCCCTGAACTGCAAGTGTCTGGATGTCCATGGCCAAGCAGCCTAGGGCGACCGATCGCGCCGCGCATCCTCAATACTGAGGGGATGGCTCAGTCGACAACTTCGGTGGGTGTCGTCGGCAGCGCACCCACCGAAGTTGTCCAGTGGACGGATGCCGCGACCTAGCTGAGGCCGCGGCGATCAAGCAACGGCTGAAGTTCGGCATCGCGGCCGCGCCAGTGCCGGTAGGCCTCGAGCGGGTCCTTGGTGCCGCCGACTCCGAGCAGACGGTCGCGAAAGCGATCGCCGTTGGCGCGCGTGAGGCCGCCGTTCTCCTTGAACCATTCGACGGTGTCGGCGTCGAGCACCTCGCTCCAAATGTAGGAGTAGTACCCCGCGTCGTACCCGCCCGAGAACGTGTGGGCGAAATAGGTGCTGGCGTAGCGGGTGGGGACGGACGTGTTGTCGAGGCCGACGGAAGCGAGGGCATCCGCTTCGAACTTGGCCACGTCGGTGACCATCGTGTCGGCATCGATGCGGTGCCAGGCCTGGTCGATGAGCGCTGCGGCCAGGTACTCACTGGTCAGGAAGCCCTCATTGAAGGCCGAAGACGCCTGGATGCGGTCGACGAGCTGCTGCGGCATAGCCTCGCCGGTCTCGTAGTGCCGAGCGTAGTTCGCCAGGACCTCGGGCCAGAGCATCCACATTTCGTTGACCTGGCTGGGGAACTCGACGAAGTCGCGGTAGACATTGGTGCCGGAGAACTTCGGGTACGTCGCGCGGGCGAGCAGTCCGTGCAACGCGTGTCCGAACTCGTGGAACAGGGTGGTGACCTGGTCGTAGCTGAGCAGGGTCGGCTGCCCTGCAGCAGGTCTGGACACGTTGAGGTTGTTGCAAACCACGGTCGTCTCGGTGCCGAGCAGGGTGGACTGCGAGACCAGGGCGTTCATCCAGGCCCCGCCGCGTTTGGAATCCCGGGTGTAGACATCAACGATGTAGAGCCCGATCGCGGAGCCGTCTTCGGTCGTGACCTCAAAGACCCTCGATTCGGGGTGCCAGCCGACCAGGTCGGGCCGGGCAGTGAAGGTGAGGCCGTACAGCCGGTTGGCCGCGTAAAAGACACCATTGGAGAGCACGTTTTCGAGCTCAAAGTACGGGCGCATGGCGGCGGTGTCGACGTCATACTTGGCCCGGCGCACCTTCTCGGTGTAGAACGCCCAGTCCCAGGCGGCCAGCTCGAATCCGCCGCCCTCGGTGTCGATCACTGCCTGCAGGTCGGCCTGCTCCGCCCGCGCATTGCGGGCCGCGGCCGGCGCGAGGCGGCCGAGCAGATCCCAGACGGCTCCGGGAGTCTTCGCGGTTTCGTCGGCCGTCACGTAGGCGGCATGGCTATCGAACCCGAGCAACCGGGCTCGCTGGGCACGCAGGTGGGTGATCTCGATCACGAGGGGGCGATTATCGTTGCCAGCCCCGAGCGCATCAGAGCGGATGCCGCGGGCCCGGCTCGCCGAGAGCAATCGTTCCCGCACCGCCCGGTTGGTGAGGCTCGCGAGGTACGGGTGCGAGGTGGGGAGCACGAGGCTGATCAGGTATTTACCGTCGAGCTGGCGTTCCCTGGCCGCCTCGGACGCCGCCGAGATCTCGCCGTCGGTGAGTCCGTCGAGCTCGGACACGTCGTCGATGACGAGCGCGAGCTCATTGGTGTCGGCCAGCAAGTTCTTCTCGAAACGTGTGGTGAGGGTCGACAGGCGCGAGTTGAAAACACGCAGCGCGTGCTTTTCGTCGTCGCTCAGGCCGGCCCCGGCCAGGGTGAATTCGGTGAAATACCGGTCGATCAGGTAGAGCGACTCCGCGTCAAGACCGAGGCTCGTGCGCTGGGCGTGCAAGGCGGCGATGCGTGCGTACAGAGCAGGATCGAGCCGGATCGCGTCGGCGTGGGCGGCCAGCAGCGGCGCGAGTTCTTCTTCAAGGCCGGTGGTGAACTCGCTCGAGTCGGACGAGCTCTTGTTGAAGAAGACCTCGGCGACCCGCGCGAGCGTTTGCCCGCTCCGCTCGAGGGCGACGAGCGTGTTCTCGACCGTGGGCGCATCCGCGGTGCCGGTGATGACGCCGACCTCGGTGACCTGTTCGGCCATGCCCCGCACGAAGGCCGGCCGATAGTGCTCGTCGGTTATCTCGGCGAAGGGCGGCAACTGGTAGGGCAGCGTGCTGCGGGCGAAAAAGGGATTGTTCGCGGTAGAAGCCATGCATCCACACTAGCCACAGCCGCCGGCACAGCTGGCCCGGCTGGCTGCGCGTAGGATTTCACCATGACACACCTGGACGAAAGCTCAGAGTCCGCTCCACGCGAAGAATATATTCACGGCCACCACGAAAGCGTCTTGCGCTCGCACACCTGGCGCACGGTCGCCAACTCAGCCGCCTACCTGATTCCGGAGCTGCGCGCCGGTCGGATGTTGCTCGATGTCGGCTGCGGTCCCGGCACGATCACCGTCGACCTGGCCCGCCGGCTCGCTCCGGCCCGGGTCGTCGGCATCGACGCGGCGAGCGACATCGTCGAGCGTGCGGCCGGCCTGGCCGCCGACGAGGGGGTGCACAACGCGAGTTTTCAGGTCGGTGACGTCTACGCGCTCGACTTTGCCGACGCGACTTTCGATATCGTGCACGCGCACCAGGTATTGCAGCATCTGGCCAATCCGATCGCGGCGATGGCCGAAATTCGTCGGGTGCTGCGGCCCGGTGGCGTGTTTGCCGCCCGTGACGTTGACTACGGGGGAGTCATGATCGCGCCGCGCATCGATGGCCTGGCCGACTGGATGCGGGTCTACCGCGAGGTGCACTACTGGAACGGCGGAGACCCCGATGCCGGACGATCGCTCAAGGCGTGGGCCCGACGCGCCGGGTTTACCGACGTGACCAGCAGCGCATCCGTCTGGTGTTTTGCATCCGATGCGGAACGCGAGTGGTGGGGCGAGTCGTGGGCGGTGCGGGTGACCGAATCCAGCTTCGCGGCGCACGCCATCGAATCCGGGGTGGCCGACCTGGCCGATCTCAAACGGATGGCCGTGGCCTGGCGCGAGTGGGTGCGTGACCCGAACGGCTGGTTCGGTATGCCGCACGGCGAAATTCTCGCCCGAGCCTGACGCTCGGCAGCGAATCAGGGGAGGCGTGGCCACTCGGCGCGGACCACACTGAGCGCGTCGTCGAGACTGACGCCCCGCCGCTGCAGGGCCTGCACGAAGCGTCGCGCGCTGGCCCGGGATTCGTCGTCGAGACCCTGATCGGCGCGCACCCGGGTGCCGCTGCCACGGCTGGTTGAGATGAGCCCGGCCGCTTCCAAGGCTGCGTACGCGCGGGCGATGGTGCCCGTCGCCACCTGCAGATCGGCAGCGAGTTGGCGCACCGAGGGCAGGCGCTGGTCGGCTTCAAGCGCTCCGGCCCGGATCTGATCCGCCAGCTGGGTGCGAATCTGTTCGAACGGCGGCGTGGGGTGTTCGTCGTCGATGGTGATCATGGGCGGCCAATCAGGATTGCTGAGCGGATGCCGCATCCGCTGTCGGGGCGCCGGCCGGCGCAACGCGGCCGAGTGGCTGCCTGGTCGCATCCAGGATCGACAGGATGACCAGAACGCCGCCGAGCAGAGCGGCCACGAGCCCGACGATGACCTCGGTGAGCCCGATGGCGGCCGCCGGCTGCGCAGAGGAGAGGGCAACACCGCCAGGGGCGAAGACGGTCGCGGCGTTCCGGGTGGCCCAGCCGGCGAACAGCAGCACACCCCCGAAGTACAAAAACAGCGCTCCGGAGCTGAGCTGCATGACGACGCGCGTGGCCAGAATGCGCACGGCACGGTCGAGCTCGGCGAATCGTTCTGAGCGCGCGGCCGAGGCGATGCCACCGAGCGCGAACAACGTCGCCGCGGCGAGCAGCACGGTCAGCCCGATCAGGGGAAGTCCGTAGTACCAGCCCGGATACGGGCCAGAGGTGCTGGATCCAATCGTGATCGAACGAAAAGCGCCGTCCAGCTGCGCGCTCGAAGCCAGGCCGGCGATGATCGCGAAGACAACAACGGCGACCGCAGCACTGAGCGGCAGCAGAAAGCCCCAGGCCGGGCCGTAACTCCACACTCGCCGCGGCACCAGATCGGCCGAGCGGCGGCTGGAGCGGTCGGTCACGATCCGAGTGGGGCAGAGCGCGAAGACCAGTAGTCCGAGTGTCGCAGCGAGGCCGGGTGCCAGCATCAGTGGCAGGCCGTACCAGCCGGGCTGCGCCTGGTTGACCAGGTCGAGCGCCCAGAGCACCACGCCGCCAGCCGCGAGGGCAGCGATGTTGCGCAGCATGATCGACCGGGCGAACCGGCGCGCGGTGACCGCGCCAATCTCCGGAACCGTCACGACCAGGCCCGCCAGCCGCTTGCGGCTGCCCACCCGAACAATCCCGACAACGATGAAGACGAGTACGAAGTAAATGAGAAAGAGCACGCTGGCCACCTTTCGTGTATCACTGAGATAATACACACGACGGTAGCACGTGTATCATTCAGGCGCTACACGGAAGGGGCTAAATCCATTCCTCGTCGTCATCATCGACGGTGGTCGACGGCTGTGTGATGGTGGCGCTGTCGTCCACCGGGTTGTAGCGGATGATGGTGCCATCGTCGAGCTCGATCACCGGCTTGGACTCCAGCCAGGTCAGCGTCCAGCGCCAGGTGCTGGTGTCGACGGCGAGGGCCGTCAGGTCCTCCTCAACGGCCCCCACGGCGATTTCGACGACGTGCGGAAGACCCGTCGGCAGGGTGTGGCCGAGGGTCCACCGGGTACCCAGTTGCACGGTCTATACGTCGATCTCGTAGGTGACCCAGTCGGTGCGCGTGCCGACCTGGTCGTAGAGCACCTGCGCGGTCGCGTTGTCGGCCGCGGTCAGCAGCTGAACCTGGGCAAGTTTGTGCTGGCGGGCGTAGGCCTTGGTGAATTCCATCAACTGGGTGCCGACGCCCTTGCCGCGAGCGTCCTCGGCGACGTAGAGGTCGTCGAGGAATAGGGCGAGGTCGCCGCTGAGAGTGCGCGGCACGCTGCGGTAGTGCGCGAAGCCCACGAAGTCACCGTCGTCGTTGACCGCGACCGCGCCGTCGAGGGCGTTGTTCGCGTCGATGATCCAGCTCCAGACCTGCAGGGCCTTTTGATCGGTCAGTTCGCTCTCGTAGAAAGCGCTGTAGCCCTCGAACAGGCCCAGCCAGGCGAAAAAGTCTTTATCGCCCAGCGGGCGCACGGTTACGGACATCTGGTCTCCTAGCTTTCCAACACGGTGGCGAACACGATGTCGGTCACAGCGAGTTCGCTGCCGTCGACAAAGGTCAGTTCTTGAATCCGACCGACCGCTTTGAGATCAGCGGCGGCCAGGGTGAGCAGTGCGATCTCGGCGGGTGCACCGCATATTACTGCGGAATCCACCTCGGACTTCTGCGACGCTTTCGCATCCGTTTTGGCACGGCGGATGCCGGTCAGCGCTCGGCTGGCCAAGTCGAGCAAGGCGATGTTGCCCGTGGCGACCTCGTCGCTGCCGAGCAGGTCGGCCGCGACCGGCCACGTCGATGTGTGCACCGAATCCTCATTCGACCAGGACCAGGCCTCTTCGGTCGCGAACGGAACGAACGGTGCGAACAGGCGCAGCAGGGTGGCCAGCGCGGTGCGCAGCGCGGCGACGGCGGACGCCTGTGCCGGGCCGGGCTCGCCGTAAGCGCGCTCCTTCACCAGTTCGAGGTAGTCGTCGCAGAACGTCCAGAAGAAGCTTTCCGTGGTCTCCAGGGCGCGCGCGTGGTCGTAGTTCTCGAACGCGGTCGTGGCCTGGGCGACGACCGCGGTGAGACCGGCCAGCATGCTCTGGTCGACCGGCTCGGTGACCGGGGCGTCAATGCTGCCCTGCGACATGGAGACGAATTTGCTCGCGTTGAGAATCTTGATGGCGAGGCGTCGGCCGATCTTGATCTGCGTCGGATTCGTCGGGTCGAAGGCCGCGTCGGTGCCGAGGCGAGAGGATGCGGCCCAGTAGCGCACCGCGTCGGAGCCGTGCTTTTCGAGCATATCGGCCGGGGTGACCACGTTGCCCTTCGACTTCGACATCTTCTTGCGGTCGGGGTCCACGATGAAGCCACTGAGCGCGGCGTGCTGCCACGGCGACGTGCCGTGCTGCTGTTCGGCGCGCAGCAGCGTGGAGAACAACCAGGTGCGAATGATGTCCTGCCCCTGCGGGCGCAGCGAGTACGGGAAGACCAGCTTGAACAGCTCGGGGTCGCGTTCCCAGCCGCCGGCCAGCTGCGGGGTGAGCGAGGAGGTTGCCCAGGTGTCCATGACGTCGACCTCACCGACGAAGCCGCGGGCCTGGCCGCGCTGGCTTTCGGTGTAGCCGGGGGCAGCATCCGATGAGGGGTCGACCGGGAGCAGGTCGCGGGTAGCGACGATCGGCTGGTCGAAGACGGGGTTGGCGCCCTCATCGAGCGGGTACCAGACCGGCAGCGGCACGCCGAAGAACCGCTGGCGGGAGACGAGCCAGTCGCCGGTGAGACCGTTGACCCAGTTCTCGTAGCGCACCTTCATGAATTCGGGGTGCCAGGCCAGCTCGGTGCCGTGCTCGAGCAGGCGGGCGCGCAGCTTCTCGTCACGAGCGCCGTTGCGGATATACCACTGCCGGGTGGAGACGATCTCGAGCGGCTTATCGCCCTTTTCGAAGAACTTCACCGCGTGCACGATCGGTTTTGGCTCGCCGATCAAATCGCCGCTGGCTTTGAGCAGCTCGACCACGGCGGCCTTCGCGCCGAACACGGTCTTGCCGGCGAGCTGCGCGTACGCTGCCCGGCCGGATTCGGAGGTGATCGCTTCGGGGACCTCGGCAATGATGCGGCCGTCGAAGCCCATGATGGCTCGGTTGGGCAGATCGAGTTCGCGCCACCAGACCACGTCGGTCACATCGCCGAAGGTGCAGATCATGGCGATTCCTGAGCCCTTGTCCTTCTGGGCGAGGTGGTGGGCGAGTACCGGAACCTCAACACCGAACACGGGGGTCGTCACCGTGGTGCCGAAGAGGTGCTTGTACCGTTCGTCATCCGGATGCGCGACCAGGGCCACGCAGGCGGGCATCAGCTCCGGGCGGGTCGTCTCAATCTCAATGGTCGTTCCGTCTGGCTTCAAGAATGACACCCGGTGGTACGCGGCCGGCATGTCCTTGTCTTCGAGTTCAGCCTGAGCCACAGCGGTACGAAATGTGACGTCCCACAGGGTGGGCGCCATGGCCTGGTAGGCCTCACCGCGTTCGACGTTGCCGAGAAAGGCGAGCTGGGAGGTGAACAGGGCCTCCGGGCCGATGGTTCGGTAGGTCTGGGTCCAGTCGACGGAGAGGCCGAGGGTGCGCCAGAGGGCTTCGAACTGTTTCTCATCTTCTTTGGTGAGGGTTTCGCACAGTTCGATGAAGTTGCGGCGGCTGATCGGCTGCTGGTCGGCAGCTTTCGAACTCTTGCCGTCGCCGCCTTCGAAGGGTGGAACAAAGTTTTCCGTGTAGCCGAGAGAGGGGTCGCAGCGCACGCCGTAGTAGTTCTGCACGCGCCTCTCGGTGGGCAGGCCGTTGTCGTCCCAGCCCATCGGGTAGAACACGTTCTTGCCGCGCATCCGCTGAAAACGGGCGACGACGTCGGTGTGGGTGTACGAGAACACATGCCCAATGTGCAGCGAACCGGAGGCGGTCGGCGGGGGAGTGTCGATCGAGTAGATCGTTTCGCGGGTGGCGTTCTCCCGGGCGAACCGGTACGTTCCGTCGGTTTCCCAGCGGGATTCCCATTTGGCTTCGAGCCCTTCGAGGGCGGGCTTGTCGGGAATGTTAGTTGTTAAATCATCACTGATTGGGGCGCGATCGGCGTGGGGCATACTTCTCCGGTTCGGTATTCGGCACCGTGTCGATGGTGAGGTGCCTCGTCTGCCCATCTAATCTACCTGATCGGTTCTTTTTCCCCGAACGGGGGCTTCCGGTGCGGCTTGTCGGCGTAGGGTCAGACCGATAGGCGGGGCACGGCGGCGAGCAGCTCCACCGAATACGGATGCTGCGGCTCGGCAAACACGCGCGCCGCCGGGCCGAGCTCCACGATGCGTCCCGCACGCATGACCGCGATCTGATCGCTGACGTGCGCCACGACACCGAGGTCGTGCGAGATGAAGATGAGGCTGAGCCCGCGCTCCCGCTGCACGTCGTCGAGCAGATCGAGCACCTGAGCCTGCACGGTCACGTCGAGCGAGGAGACGGGTTCGTCGCAGATCAGAAGTTGGGGCTTCCCGGCCAGGGCGCGGGCGATGCCGACCCGCTGCCGCTGCCCGCCGGAGAGCTCGAGCGGGCGTCGGGGCAGCACCGTGGCGGCGAGGCCGACCTCGTCGAGCAGGCTGGTCAGTCGCGCCGTCGTCTGCGGCGCGCGGCGCTGTCGGCCAAGGCCCAGGGCATCACTGAGGATCTCGGCGACGCTCCAGCGCGGATCGAACGAGCCGAGGGCATCCTGGTAGATCGCCCCAACGCCGGCGCGCAGCCCGCGCCGCGTCTTCTCGGTGGCCGTCGTCCACGGCTGGCCGAACACCCGAACCTCGCCGCGATCCGGCGCCATGAGCGCGAGCAGAAGTCGCGCCGTTGTGGTCTTGCCCGAGCCGGATTCGCCCACGATTCCGAGGGTGCTGCCGCGGCGTAGAGCGAAGGAGACGTCATCGACCGCGAGCTGCCGGGTACCGTCGGGGCGTCGAAAACTCTTGGACAGGCCGATGGCTTCGAGCACGATGGTGCCGTCGGGGGTTTTCTCAGTGCTGGAGTCAATCCTTGTGCTGGGAAGGCTCGGCGTGTTGGGCGTGTCGGCCTCGCTCAGCCGGGTGCCGCGAGGTTTGTCTGCCGGGATTGCCGCAACCATGCGCCGGGTCTGCTCCTGCTCGGGCGACCCCAATACCTGCGTCGTGCGGCCGGTCTCCACGAGCTCACCGTCATGCATGACGGCCACTCGGTGCGCGATGCGGCTGACCACCGCAAGGTCGTGACTAATCAGCAGAACGGCGGTGCCGCCACCGGTGATCTGCTCGAGCAGCGCCAGAATCTGGGCCTGCACGGTCACGTCGAGGGCCGTCGTCGGCTCGTCGGCGATGAGCAGCGGCGGATTCAGAGCGATCGCCGCAGCGATCAGGGCGCGTTGTCGTTCGCCGCCGGAGAGCTGCCCGGAGAGCTTCTGTACCTGCAACTCGGGGTGCGGCAACCCGACGGCGTCGAGCAGTTCGAGCACCCGCCGTGCCCGAGCGGCGGCTCCGAGACTGGTGTGCAGGCGCAGGGAGTCGGCGATTTCCCGGCCGATCGGTCGCAGCGGATCAAGCGAGACCAGGGCGTCCTGCAACACCAGTCCCACGTCGCGGCCGCGACGGGCCTGCCAGGCGTGCTCGGTCAGGCCGAGCACGCTGTGGCCGCCGAGGTCGAGCCAGTCGGCGCTGACCCGAGCGTTTGCTCCGGCCAGACCCAGCAGGCTGCGAGCGGTCACGCTCTTACCCGAGCCGGATTCGCCGACGATGGCGAGGCATTCGCCCGGAACGATATCGAAGGATACGCCGCGAACAACCGGCGCGGCGGCGCCGAATCCGACCAGGAGATTGCGTACAGACAACGCCGCAGCGGGCTCGTTCATGCGTGCCCAGGCACTGATACGTGTCGCAGCCGGCGGTCGATGCTGCGGCCGAGAACAGTGGCGGTCACTGCGGTGAGCACGATGAACAGGCCGGGAAAGAAGCTCATCCACCAGGCCGATGTGATGTAGGTGCGCCCGGCCGAGAGCATGGCGCCCCATTCAGCGGTCGGCGGTTCGGCGCCGAGGCCGAGGTAGCTGAGCGTTGCAGCCCAGACAATGGCCTGGCCAATGCCGAGGGTCGCGAGCACGAACAGGGGAGCGAGGGTGTTCGGCAGAATGTGGCGCAGCAAAATCTGCCAGCGGGTGCGGCCGAGCACGGTCGCGGCCTCGACGAAGGCCGCAGAGCGCACCGAGATGAGCTGGGCCCGAATGATGCGGGCATACCCGGGCGCGGTCGAGAGCCCGACGGCGATCGTGGCGGTCGCCACGCCGGGGCCGAAGATCAGGATGAACAGCAGGGCCAGGAGCAGTCCGGGAAAGGCGAACAGTACCTCGAGAAACCGGTTCACGGTGAAGTCGACGACGCGTCCGAGCATTCCGGCCAGGGTGCCGAGCACGATGCCGAGCCCCAATCCGATCGCGGTGGCGGCGGCGCCGATCACGAGGGAGTACTGGGTGCCGTGCACGACCCGGGTGTAGATGTCTCGGCCTGACTCGTCGGTGCCGAAGCCGTGCGCGCCGGAGGGGGGCGCAAAGGCCGAGAGTGGGTCGATTGCGAGCGGGTCGCCGGGGGCGAGAAGCTGCGGCATCACGGCGGATGTCAGCAGGAACAGCGCGAGCACGCCGGCTGCCGTCTCCGCGACGCCGAAGCGTCGTGGGCGGCCAGAAATTCCCGACCGGTCGGGCTGGCCGGCCTGCGCGGCGAGTTCAGCCTGTACCTCCAGGTCGCTCACGAGAGGCGCAATCGGGGATCGACCAGGCGACTGACGGCGTCCGTCAGCAGCGTCATGAGAATGTAGGCGACCGCGACGATCATCACCACGCCGATCACCACCGGAACGTCACGCAGTGTGACCGCGTTCAGCAGGGTGCGGCCGAGGCCGGGGCGAGCGAAGATGGTCTCGACCACGACCGCGCCGCTGATCAACGAGCCGAAGGCCCAGCCGGAGAGGCTGATCGCTGGCAACGACGCATGGCGCAGCGCGTGGATCCAGCGCACGCCTCGCTCGTTCTCACCGCGGGCGCGGGCCGAGAGCACGAACGGGCTCTCCAGGGCGCGGAGCAGTGATTCGCGCATGATCTGGCCGAGAAACCCGGCGAGGGGGATGGCCAGGGTAAGCACCGGCAGCACCAGGCCGAGGGTGCCGCCGGTGCTGATCGGCGGCAGGACGCCGAGCCAGATGCTGAACACGACGATGAGCGAGGTTGCCAGCCAGAAATGCGGCAGCGCTGCCGCGACGATTTCCAGGGCCGACCCCACCCGGGAGGCGATCCTGCCGCTTCGGGTGGACCAGGTGGCCAGGGCAAGGGCGAGCAGCCAGGCCAGGGCCAGGGCGACTACGGCGAGCAATAATGTGCCGCCGAGTTGGCTTAGTAGGAGCGGTCCGACGTCCAGGTTAAGGGCGTACGACCGGCCCAGGTCGCCGGTTGCGAGGCGGCCGAGTTGCGAGAAATACTGCCTGATTACGGGCTGGTCGAAGCCGTACTGGGCGTTGACCGCGGCGAGGGCTTCGGGGGAGGCCTGCGATCCGGGGCCGCCGAGCACGGCCTGGGCCGGGTCGCCCGGAATGAGGCGCACCGCAAAGAAGGTGACGGATGCCACCATCCACAGCACAAAGACCGCTCCGGCCAGGCGGGTGAGCACGCGCCGGAGCAGTTGCAGCACGGGCACCCGAAACACGGCCCGGCGTCGACCGGGGGCGCTGCCAGGGGCCGGACGAACCGGCTCCGCCTGCGGCGCTAGCGGTTCAGCCACGCGTCGTAAAGCGTGGGCACGGCCACTGTCGGCAGGGTGCGCAGTCCCACCACGTCGCTGCGCAGCAGGAAGTGGTTCTGCTGGTCGTAGAGCGGCAAAATGTAGAACCCCTCCAGAATGCGGTTCTGGGCGTCGGCGTATAGGCTGGCGCGCTCGGCGGCATCCGCGGTGCGTGCGGCCGTCGTCAGCAGCTCATCGATGGCGGGGTCGTTCACTTGGGCAAGGTTGGCGAAGTACCCGCTCGGCGCCGGCACAATGCTGTCGGAGTGGTACAGAATGCGCAGCACATCGGGGCCGACCTTGGTGTACGGCGCGCTCACCGCGTTGTAGTCGTTGCTGGCGAGGGCGGCGTACCAACTGGAGAGATCCATCGGGGCCAGCTTCACCTCAAAACCGGTCTCCTTCGCAGTGGCTTGAATCTGTTCGAACACGCTCTGCTCGGCTGGGATGGACTGGTTGGTGCTCACCGGGAATTCCACCGAGAGGCGCACGCCGTCTTTGACGCGGTAGCCGTCGGCATCCGTTTCGCTCCAACCGGCCGCGTCGAGCAGCGTGGCGGCGGCGGTTGGGTCGTAGTCGAACAAGGCGGGGTTTGAGACGGCGGTGCTCTCTACACTCGACAGGGCCGAATACGACCGAGTGGCGGTGCCCTGGAACAGGCTCGACACGGCGTCGTCGACGTTGGCCGAGTGGATGAACGCCTCACGAACACGCACATCGTCGAAGGGGGCCTGACCCGAGTTCAGTTCGATACGGTTGGATGAGCCGGGGCGCGGAGAGTCGAGATGCTCGATCGAATCGCTCTGCTCGGCCTGCACAATGGTGTCGGGCTGGGCGTTGTCGATCACGTCGACCTCGCCGGACTGCAGGGCGGCATAGCGGGAGGCCGAGTCGGGGATGAACCGCCAGATGACCTCGTCGAGGTAGGCGGGGCCGGCGTGGTCGGCATCCGCTGGCGGGGAGACGTAGTCGTCATTGCGCACGAGCGTGATCGCGTTCTGCTTCACCCAGCTCTCCACGAGGAACGGGCCGGTTCCCACCGGCGCGGCGCAGTTCTCGTCCTGGCTGCGCTTGAGCGCGGTCGGCGATTCCATGGCGAGCCAGGTCTGCGAGAGCGACTCCAGCAGGGCGCTGTCCGGTTCACTCAAGGTGAAGCGCACAACGGTTGGGGAGACCGCCTCGGTGCCGGTGACCTTACCGAGCGCGAGATACCCGGTCGACGACAACGTCGTCGGGTCTTGAAGGTGGGCGATGTTGGCCTGCACGGCGCTCGCGTCGAACACGGTGCCGTCGGTGAAGGTCACGTCAGAGCGCAGGGTGAAATCCCAGGTCAGGCCGTCGTCGCTTGGCGTCCAAGACTCGGCCAGCCAGGGGATGATCTGGCCGGCGCTGTCGCGGGAGACGAGCGATTCCAGGTATTGGGCGCTGACCAGCGCCTGGGGAAAGTTGCCGCCGACGTGCGGGTCGAGGCAGGTCGGTTCGGCGTCGCCCGACGCATAGGTGAGCGTGCCGCCGGTCTTGGGTTCCCCGACCGGTTTGTTTGACGTGGCTGGGGTGCAGCCGGCCACGAGCAGGCCCAGGGCTACGATCCCGGTGGTGGCGGCGAGCAGACGACGGGTGCGGGAGGGGTGCCGAAGGGGCATGAAGAATCTCTTTTCCCGGCGGGTGCGCGCCGAGTTTGCGTTCACAGGTATGCCTTGCGGGCACCCTTCAACGTTAGGCTACCTCGGGCTAACGGGGGACAACTATTACGCGCATCCGTTTTATGCCGACATATCAGGCGTGACCATTCATCCGGTACGATTAATACGAATGACAGTGACCCGGCCATCACCGGGAAGTCTTCGGAAGAACAGAGGTCAGTCCCCGGGCAGGCATCTCAGTAGAACCGAACGCGTCGGGCCCGTTACAGCCTGTGAACAAGCGGTCATCCGGCAGTTGCGGGTGGCAAGCGAGGTGGTACCGCGGCGATCTCTTCAGGATCGTTCGTCCTCGTGGAACAGGGCCCCAGTGACCCGTCCCGGTAGGAGAAGCATTTTGTACCCCAAGAGTCGCAACGCCCAGAACGACAGTGGCGAGCACGCGCCCGGCGCAGCCATCGTTCCGTCGCCCAACTTCCCAGCCCTCGAATCCGAGGTGCTGGAATTCTGGAAGAACGACGACACCTTCCAGGCGTCGATCGACGCACGCGCCGGCGCCGAAGAGTGGACCTTCTACGACGGCCCGCCGTTCGCCAACGGACTGCCGCACTACGGTCACCTGCTCACCGGGTACGCCAAAGACCTGTTCCCCCGGTTTCAGACCATGCGCGGCAAGCAGGTGCACCGTCGGTTCGGTTGGGACACCCACGGTCTGCCGGCCGAGCTGGAGGCTGAGCGCAAGCTCGGCATCACCGACAAGAGCCAGATCGAAGAGATGGGCCTCGCCGCGTTCAACGCCGTCGCCCGGGAGTCGGTGCTCGAGTACACCAAGGACTGGGAAGAGTACGTTACACGCCAGGCCCGCTGGGTGGATTTCGAGAACGATTACAAGACCCTCGATATCACATTCATGGAATCGGTGATCTGGGCCTTCAAGCAGCTGCACACCAAGGGCCTCGCCTACGAGGGCTACCGGGTGCTGCCGTACTGCTGGCGCGACCAGACCCCGCTGTCTAACCACGAACTGCGCATGGACGACGACGTCTACAAGATGCGCCAGGACCAGACCGTCACGGTTACCTTTCCGCTGATCGGCACCAGGGCCGAGACGCTCGGCCTCACCGCCGTGCGCGCCCTGGCCTGGACCACCACCCCGTGGACCCTGCCGAGCAACATGGCGCTGGCCGTGGGCCCAGACATCGTCTACGCCGTCGTGCCGGCCGGCCCGAACGGCACGCCGGACGCCGAGGTGCTGCGCGAAGGTGCCGACTCCACTGCAACGGTGCTTGGCGCCGAATACCTGATCGCCACCGACCTGGTCGGCAACTATGCCAAGGACCTGGGCTATGAGAGCGCTGCCGAGGCATCCGCTGCCGTATCGCGCACGGTGCTGGGACGCGACCTCGAGGGCGTCAGCTACGACCGCCTGTTCGACTACTACGCCGATGAGTCGGTCTGGGGCACCCAGAACGCCTGGCGCATTGTCGTAGCCGACTACGTCACCACGATCGACGGAACCGGCATCGTGCACCAGGCTCCCGCCTACGGCGAGGAGGACCAGAAGGTCTGTGAGGCCGCTGGTATCCCGGTTATTCTCTCGCTCGACGATGGTGGAAAGTTTCTCAGCGACATTCCCGAAGTGGCCGGCCAGCTCTGGAGCGACGCCAACAAGCCGCTCACCGCGCTGCTCAAGGCCAACGGTCGGCTCATCCGCCAGGCCAGCTACGAGCACTCCTACCCGCACTGCTGGCGCTGCCGTAACCCGCTCATCTACAAGGCCGTCTCGAGCTGGTTCGTGCGCGTCACCGACTTTCGCCCGCGCATGGTCGAGCTCAACCAAGAGGTGAACTGGGTTCCGGAGAACGTCAAGGACGGCCAGTTCGGCAAGTGGATCGGCAACGCCCGCGACTGGTCGATCAGCCGCAACCGCTACTGGGGGTCGCCGATCCCGGTCTGGAAGAGCGACAATCCCGATTACCCCCGAACGGATGTCTACGGCTCGCTCGACGAGTTGGCGGCCGATTTCGGGGTGCGCCCGACCGACCTGCACCGCCCGTACATCGACGAACTGACCCGCCCGAACCCGGACGACCCCACCGGTCAGTCCACCATGCGCCGCATCACCGACGTGCTCGACGTCTGGTTCGACTCCGGCTCGATGCCGTTCGCGCAGGTGCACTACCCGTTCGAGAACCGGGAATGGTTCGAAGCGCACAACCCGGCTGACTTCATCGTGGAGTACATCGGGCAGACCCGCGGCTGGTTCTACCTGCTGCACGTGCTCTCCACCGCCCTGTTCGATCGGCCGGCCTTCAAGAACGTGGTCAGCCACGGCATCGTGCTCGGCAACGACGGCCAGAAGATGTCGAAGTCGCTGCGCAATTACCCCGACGTCAACGAGGTCTTCGACCGTGACGGCGCCGACGCCATGCGCTGGTTCCTGATGAGCTCGCCGGTGCTGCGCGGCGGCAACCTCGTCGTCACGGAGGAGGGCATTCGCGAGGGCTCCCGCCAGGTCATGCTGCCGCTGTGGAGCACGTACTACTTCTTCACGTTGTATGCGAACGCCTCGGGTGCTGACGGTGCCCAGGGTTATGAGGCCACCTGGCGCACCGACTCGACCGACGTGCTCGATCGCTACCTGCTGGCCAAGACCCGCGACCTGATCGTCGGCGTCACGAGCGACCTCGATGCACTCGACAGCACGGTCGCCGCAGCGCGCCTCCGGGACTTCGCCGATCTGCTCACCAACTGGTACGTGCGCCGGTCGCGCGACCGATTCTGGGGCGGAGCCGCCGCGGGGGCCACCGCCCACGAAGCCTTCGACACCCTGTACACCGTGCTCGAAACCGTCTGTCGGGTGACCGCTCCGCTGCTGCCGCTCGTTACAGAGCGCGTCTGGCAGGGACTCACCGGCGGCCGCAGCGTGCACCTCGAAGACTGGCCGGACGCCGCCCTGTTCCCCGCCGACGACGAACTCGTCACGGCGATGGACCAGGTGCGTCTGATCAGCAGCACCGTTTTGTCACTGCGCAAGCAGGCCGGCCTGCGGGTGCGCCTGCCGCTGACCAACCTCACCGTCGTCACCGGCAATACCGCGGGCCTCGCGGAGTTCGTCGGCATCCTCCGCGACGAACTCAACGTGAAAACGGTCACTCTGATCGAGCTCGAAGATGACAGCGCCGCCGCCTACGGTGTCACGAGCAAGCTCGTCGTGAACGCCCGGGCTGCTGGGCCCCGCCTCGGCAAGCAGGTGCAGCAGGTCATCAAGGCCGCCCGCGCCGGCGACTGGAGCGAGACCGACGGCGTTGTCACGGCCGGCGGCATCGCCCTCGAGCCGAGCGAATACGAGTTGACCCTCGAGGCCAACAACAACGCCGAGGACGGCGGAGCTGCCCTGGCGCTGCTGCCCGGCGGCGGATTTACGCTGCTCGCCACGAGCACAACGCGCGAACTCGAGGCCGAGGGGTTCGCCCGCGACCTGATTCGGGCCGTGCAGGACACCCGCAAGTCGGCCGGTTTTCAGGTGAGCGACCGCATCCGTCTCGATCTGGTGTTTCAGAGCGAAGCGGATGCCGACTCCCTCGACCTCGCCCCGGGCGTCGATGTCGCTGCAGAAACCCTCGCCACGAGTTTCACCACCCACCGTCCGTCAACCGGTGAATTCTCTGCCGAGTTGCCGTCGGAGTGGCTGGAAGCTCGGGTCGGCGCGCCGGTCGAACACTATGTACGTTTTGAAGCCGACCACTATGTCAATCTGGGCGCCGTCATCGTGGCCGTCGCACGCGTGAACGGAGCAATCCTTGTCTGAGCCCGATAACCCCACCGACGGCACACCCGCCGACGACAGCACTGACTGGAAGAACATCACCGGTCGCGGCGACGACGACGAGCCGATGAACCAGCCGGCACCCCTTGACGCCTTCCGTGAAGCGGGGGACGCCGTCTTCGCCGAGTTACTGCAGCGGGTGGGGGAGGCCCAGCCGCAGCCGCGTCTCGCGCCCACCCGTCGCGCCCTGGACTTTCTCGGCGATCCGCAGAGTTCGTACCCGATCATCCACGTGGCCGGAACCAACGGCAAGACCAGCACGAGCCGTCTGGTCGAGAGCATTGTGCGCGCCTACGGCCTGCGCACCGGCCTGCTGACCAGTCCGCACCTGGTACGACTCAACGAGCGCATTGTTATCGACGGCGAACCGATCAGCGACCAGATTCTGGCCGCCAACTGGGCCGACATCAAGCCATATCTGCAGCTCGTCGACCAGGAGCTCGAAGCCGCCGGCGAGGTGCCGCTGACCTTCTTCGAAGCCCTCACCGTTCTCGCCTTCGCCTGCTTCGCTGACGCGCCGGTGGACGTGGCCGTGATCGAGGTCGGTATGGGCGGCGAATGGGATTCCACCAACGTCGCCGACGGCCAGGTCGCCGTGTTCACCCCGATCGCGCTCGATCACACCCTGCGCCTCGGCAACACCGTCGCCGAGATCGCCCGCACCAAGAGCGGCATCATCAAGCCGGCGGCATCCGTTGTCTCCGC
This sequence comes from Cryobacterium aureum, assembly GCF_002954245.1. Classification (GTDB taxonomy): domain Bacteria; phylum Actinomycetota; class Actinomycetes; order Actinomycetales; family Microbacteriaceae; genus Cryobacterium; species Cryobacterium aureum. The sequence goes on from NZ_PPTG01000048.1 coordinate 268,895, forward strand.
GGCGCAAAGCGCCGACGTGCGGGCCGAGCTGGATCGCGCGGCAGAACTGAGCGAATCGACGCTGGTTCACGAGAACGAGGGTTTCGAACTGCTCTCGAGCACCGTCGCCGTCGGCGGCCAGGTCATCTCGGTGCGCGGACTGGCCGGTACCTACACTGACCTGTTCCTGCCGCTCTACGGCACCCACCAGGCGCAAAACGCTGCGGTGGCCATTGCCGCCGTTGAATCGTTCCTGGGCGCTGGCAGCCAAGCCCTGGTCGGTGACCTGCTCGCCGAGGGCCTCGCCACGGCGACCTCGCCTGGCCGCCTGCAGCTCGTCGGCATCGAACCGACGGTGCTCGTGGACGCCGCGCACAACCCGCACGGAGCTACGGCCCTCGCCGCTGCGCTCGAGGCATACTTCGACTTCGACGAGATCGCGGTGGTCGTCGGAATTCTCGCCGACAAGGACGCCAAAGGCATCATCGCCGCCTTGGCGCCGCAGGTCGATCGTTTCTATGTCACCGAACCGCACTCGGAGCGTGCCGTTCGCATGGACGACCTCGCCGACAACATCGCCGAGTGGACCAGCGACGAGGTCGCCTTCCGGTTCGACGATCTGGCGGCAGCGCTTGACAGCGCCCGCGAGTGGGCCGCCGAGGCCCCGAAGCGGGCCGTACTGGTCACCGGCTCGATCGTGCTCGTCGGCGAAGCGATCACCCTCGCCGCCGCCGGTGAGTGGATGGAAAAGTGAGCCTCGCCGCCGATGCCGCCGACGAGTCCGGCGCTGACAGCTCAGGCGCAGGCAACTCCGGCGCTGACGACTCCGGCGCAGGCAACTCCGGCACTGACACCCCTGGCGCCGGCACGTCTGGCACAGGCCGGTTTCGCCGGGCGTCGGGTCCGCGCTCGGTGAAACGGTCGCTCGCCACCATTTTGCTCGGCTTCGAGACGATCGTCGTGTTCCTGGGCGCCGTCGTGACCCTCGGCCTCGTGTCGGTCGCGACCCGGCCCGGCCCGGTCTCGCCGCTTGCCGTCATCATCGGCGGCGTGCTGCTCGTCCTGGCCATGGTCGGCCTGATCGGACTGCTGCGCTTTCGCTGGTCCTACCCGGTCGGCTGGGCGCTGCAGGCGATCATTATCGCCACCGGGTTCGTCACCCCGGCCATGTTCTTCGTCGGCGCCCTGTTTGCCGCCATGTGGACCTACTGCATGATCACCGGCTCCCGAATAGACAACACGCATACCGATCAACCCAAGGAGATTTGAATGAACACCCCGATCGAAGAGACCCTCGTCCTGGTCAAGCCCGACGGCGTTGCCCGTAACCTGACCGGTGAGATTTTGCGCCGCATCGAGGCCAAGGGCTACTCCCTGGTCGACCTGAAGCTCGTCGAACCCGACCGCACGCTCCTCGCCGCTCACTACGCTGAGCACGAGGGCAAGCCCTTCTACGAACCCCTCGTCGAATTCATGGAAAGCGGCCCCATCGTCGCCTTCCGCGTCGCCGGCAATCGCGTCATCGAGGGTTTCCGAGCTCTGGCCGGCACCACCGACCCCACCACTGCGGCTCCCGGCACCATCCGCGGAGACCTCGGTCGTGACTGGGGTTCCAAGGTTCAGCAGAACCTCGTGCACGGCTCCGATTCGCCCGAATCCGCCGCGCGCGAGCTCGCCCTCTGGTTCGACTAGCCAGCGCTGCTTAATGGCCCCGTCTCGTTGTCGAGGCGGGGCCTTTCTGGTTTGCGGCTAGAGGCGGTTCAGCACGTCCATGTTGACCTGCGCCACGATGAAGAACACGATGTAGCAGACGATCGTGATGACGAAGACCCAGGAATAGGCGGCTCGCGCGAACCGGCGAACGGATGCCCCGCCCGGCAGGTTGCCCACCGTGAAGTTGTAGAGGGTCACGGCCAGAAATGCCGGAATGGTCACCGCCCAGGTCACCATGCACCACGGGCACAGCACGTCGAGCACGAAAATGCTCTGGCCAATCAGCCAGATCACGAATGTGATCGCGCCGAGCATGCCGATGTTGAGTCCCACCCAGAACCAGCGCGCGAATCGGGCCCCGGCCAGAATGGCCATGCCAATCGTGATGACCACACTCCAGGCGGCGAGTCCGATCAGCGGGTTCGGAAAGCCGAAGATGGCGCCCTGCGGGGAGGCGAGATTGGTCGCGCAGCCGATGAGAACGCTGAAGCTGCAGCTCAGTTGAGCGTTCTCGTCTTCCAGCAGGTGGAGCTTGTCGAGCGTGAGGGCGAATGCCGCTGCAAACGCGATGACCCCGGCGATGATCAGGAAAATAGCCAGGCCGGTTGGACGCTGAGAACGCTCTGTCGTTGGCACTCTTGTGATTATGCCACTCGTGCGGCGTGGCTTTGTCCGATTACATGCGATAATCAGTGGTAGTCGTTGAGCCGCGCTCAAGCAGACGCCACAGAGCTTAATGAGCACAGAGCTTAATGAGTACAGTGCTTAACGAGTACAGAGCTTGCCTGGGCAACAGTCGCCCAGAATTAGGGTCCCACGACCCGAAGTATTTGCAGCCAGAGCACAGTCCCCGAGCACCAACGCGGGGCAAAGCCGGTTGCCGCAGTAAAAAATTCGCGGGGTTTTCACGAAGGTGACAACCTCGCACGAGAGAGTAACCGGTGGGTGGCGCGGTCATCCACAGCGGTCAAGGAGCGCACCAGTGATGGTGGAAGACAACGAAAACAAGAAACGCAAGAGCCTGTTCGGCACTCGCAAATCAACCCGGAAGGCGCCGGTCACCCGGTCGACCGCCGCCCCAGCGGCCGAGGCACCCACAGTGCCGGTTGCCGCTGAGCCTGAGCCCGCCAAGATCACCATCGCGGAGTACAACAACGTCACCGGAGCGCAGCAGATGACCGACGTCACGCCCGATCTCGCCGCCGACGACAATGTTGCAGCTCCCGTGCGCCCGTCCTTCTCCCTGCTGTTCCAGGCGCCGGAGATCCTGCCGATGCCGGTTCGCACCGGCATCCGCTCGTCGCAGCAGGACGATGACGACGACGAAGAAGAGACCACGACGGTTCGTCGTCGTGCCCGTCGTCGCACCGGCGACGAGAACCGCTCAGGCACCGATGACCCCGCCAACACGGTCGTCAAGGTACGCGCCCCGCGCGAACCCGAACTCATCACCGAACCCCAGCGCATCAAGGGGTCCACAAGGCTCGAAGCAAAGAAGCAGCGCCGCCGCGACGGCCGCGATGCCGGGCGCCGTCGCCCGGTCATCACGGAGGCTGAGTTTCTCGCCCGCCGCGAGTCCGTCGACCGTCTCATGGTCGTGCGGGCCAAGCACAACAAGATTCAGATCGGCGTGCTCGAAGACGGCGTGCTGGTCGAGCACTATGTGGCCAAGAACCAGGACGCCTCGCTTATCGGCAACGTCTACCTCGGCCGGGTGCAGAACGTGCTCCCGAGCATGGAAGCCGCCTTCGTCGACATCGGACGAGGCCGCAACGCCGTGCTCTACTCCGGTGAGGTCGACTGGGACGCCGCCGCCGAGAACTCCGGCAGCAGCAACCAGGCTCGCCGTATCGAGCTCGCGCTCAAGCCCGGCGACAAGGTGCTCGTGCAGGTGACCAAGGACCCGATCGGGCACAAGGGAGCCCGCCTCACCAGTCAAGTGTCCCTGCCCGGCCGCTACCTGGTCTACGTGCCGAACGGTTCGATGAACGGCATCAGCCGCAAGCTGCCGGACACCGAGCGTGCCCGTCTGAAGAAGATCCTCAAGGAGGTTCTGCCCGACAACGTGGGCGTCATCGTGCGCACCGCCGCCGAGGGTGCCACCGACGAGCAGCTCACCGTCGACGTCAACCGACTGCGTGAGCAGTGGGCACACATCACTGAGCAGGTCGAATCGGCTCAAGCGCCCGCCGAGCTGCACAGCGAGCCCGACCTGCTGGTCAAAATCGTGCGCGACGTCTTCAACGAAGATTTCCAGCGGATGGTCGTGGCTGGCCCCGACGTGCGCGCCACGATCGAGACCTATCTCAGCCAGGTCGCTCCCGACCTGCTCGAGCGCGTGGAAACCTACGAGGGCGAGGTCGACGCGTTTGACGAGTTCCGCATCTCGGAGCAGATCGAGAAGGCCCTCGACCGTAAGGTTTGGCTGCCGTCCGGTGGATCCCTCGTGATCGACCGTACAGAGGCCATGACCGTCGTCGACGTCAACACCGGCAAGTTCGTCGGCAGCGGCGGCAACCTCGAAGAGACCGTCACCAAGAACAACCTCGAAGCGGCCGAAGAAATTGTGCGCCAGCTGCGCCTGCGCGACATCGGCGGCATCATCGTGGTCGACTTCATCGACATGGTGCTCGAGACCAACCGCGACCTCGTGTCGCGTCGCCTGATCGAGTGCCTGAGCCGCGACCGCACCAAGCACCAGGTGGCCGAGGTCACCTCGCTCGGACTGGTGCAGATGACCCGCAAGAAGCTAGGCCTCGGCCTGCTGGAATCGTTCAGCGAAAACTGTGAGGCCTGCGCCGGCCGCGGCATCATCGTGCACCACGACCCGGTCATCAAGCACCGTCAGACCGCGCAGCCGCCGCAGGAACGCCGCCCGCGTGCCAAGGGCGCCACTGTCACCAGCAACGGTGGCGGAAGTAACGCCTCCAACAATGGCGGCTCCGGCAGTAACCGGGAGAACGCCCACAACTCCGGTCAACGTGACGGGGGATCCGAAGCGCCCAAGAGCGGCCAGGGTACTCACGGCATCACCGAGGACGCCAAGCAGGCCCTCGCGCTGATCGCCGCCCGCACCATCACCCGCACCGGCTCGATTGCGATCATTCCGGCCGAAGGTCGGGCAGCGGATGCTGACGCAGCGACGGCCGCGCGGGTCGCCTCCGACCCGGCAAACAGGGCGCAGGCCACCAGCGCGCAGGCCAACACCGAGTCGGCCAGCGCTGAGCAGAACAGCGCTGAGCAGAACAGCGCCCAGCAGGCCGGCACTGAACACACCAGCACCGAGCAGTCCACGACCGAGCAGTCCACGACCGAGCAGTCCACGACCGAGCAAGCCACGACCGAACCGGCAGGCACCGATCAGGCCGAACCGGCGACCGCCGAGCGTTCACGAGGCCGCCAATCGCGGTCTCGTGGCCAGAATGGTCGCCCGCAGAAGTCGCGGTCCGAGCAGGCCCGCGCCCGTCAGGCCGGCACGGAACAGGCCGGCACGGAACAGGCCGGCACGGAGCAGGCCGGCACGGAGCAGGCCGGCACGGAGCAGGCCAACGCGGAGCAGGCCAACGCGCAGCCGACCGACACGCCGACGGCCGAGCCGGCGGCATCCGCTACCCCGGTTGTTGAGCAGGTCCTCACCCCGGCAGCAACGGACGCCGCACCACGCACCCGCGGTGGCCGCAGTACCCTCGCGGCCGGAGCACCGGCCGTGCAGGCGCCCGCGAACGACACGTCGGAGTCCGTCGATATCCTGGACATTCCGGTGAAGAAGTCCACGCGTACCGCTCGGCGCCCCAGCAAGCAGGTCACCGACCAGCTGCTGGATTCCGTGCTCGACTCGCTGCCGGAACCGAAACTGCCCGGCCAGGGACGCGCGCGCAGCCGCCGCGTCACGACCGCAGGCGGTTCCACCGGCCAGGCCATTTTGACCGCGACCGGCACGGCCACCTCCGCATCGGCACCCAGCCAGCCGCCACACGGCGACTAGGCCCCGGGTAGAAGTCAGACGGTAACGCAATCGGCGGGCAGCTCCCTCTCCTGCGGCGATGGCCACTCGGCCTCACCGCGGGGGTGTTGGTGGTGCTCGCCGTTTTCGTCGTGCGGGCACTCTCGCCCGCCTTCGTCGACGAGCAGCTGAGCGATTTCCAACTGCCCGACCGGGTGCAAGATACCCTGACCCTGGCGATCAGCGTCATCATCGAGTCGGTGCCGTTCGTTCTTCTGGGCATTCTGCTCTCAGCGGTCGTGCAGGTCTGGCTGCCGCACGGCGTGCTGGCTCGACACCTGCCGCGCAACCCGATCCTGCGGCGTGCGTCGATTTCGCTGCTCGGCATGTTCTTTCCGGTCTGCGAGTGCGGCAACGTGCCGCTCGCGCGCGGATTCATGGTGGGCGGGTTCACCGTCTCCGAATCGATCACGTTTCTGCTCGCCGCCCCTATTTTAAATCCGATCACCATCATCACCACGCACCAAGCCTTCGGCTGGGACGGCCACATTCTGGTGGCGCGGTTGGTCGGCGGATTCCTCATCGCCAACGTGGTGGGCTGGCTGTTCAGCAAGCACCCCGACCCGCAAAGCCTGCTGACGACCAGGTTCGCGGCGGCCTGCGCCGTCGGCTCCACGAGCGGGCACGATCATGCGCACGCTCGCGAGAGCCGGTTCAGCCAGACCACCGAGATTTTCATACGCGAAACGTCGGTCATCATGCCGGCCCTGTTCATCGGTTCCGCCGTAGCCGCGCTCACCCAGGTGTTCGTGCCGCGGTCGGTGCTGCTCGCCCTCGGCAGCAACCCGGTCTGGTCGGTGCTCGCCATGATGGCCCTGGCCTTCATCGTGGCGGTTTGCTCCAACGTCGACGCCTTCTTCGTGCTGTCGTTCGGCAGTACCTTTCTGCCCGGTGGAATCGTGGCATTCCTGGTGTTTGGCGCCCTGATCGACGTCAAAATGCTCGCCCTCATGCGCACGACCTTTACCAGCCGCACCCTCCTGCAGATCACCGTCGTGGTGGGCCTGATGAGTGCGGCGCTCGGATTGCTGGTGAACTATGTTGCCTGACCAACGGATGCCGCCCGCCGCAGCCCTGCGCTACTGGGCAGAGCGCTGGCAGGGCGTCGTGCTCAGTCTCGTGGTCGTCGTGGCGACCCTCTGGCTGGGTCTGAGCGGCCAGCTCGGCCTCTACATTCACCCCCGCTACTTCGTCTTCACGATCGCCATGGCCGTGATCGGGCTCGTGCTTGTGGCTGCTGGGTTCGCCCGGCGACGCACCTTCGAGGTCGAGCACACGGGGCGGTTCGAAACGACCCTGACCGGGGTGGGAGTCGTGCTGCTCCTGGTCATGGGGGTCGCCATGGTTGTTGTTCCGCCGACCACGCTGAGCAGCGCGACCGCGACCCAGCGCGAGGTGAACTCCGGCGGGCTGGGCACCGAAAATGACGCCGAGCAGGCCGCTGCGCTCATCGGCACCGGCGACTTCGAACAGCTCAGTGTGCGGGAGTGGGTGTCACTGCTCGCGCAGTCGTCCGATCCTGCCTTCTACGCCGACAAGACCGCGCAGGTGATCGGATTCGTGACGCCGGACGCGAAGGACCCCGAGAACGTGTTCTACGTCGCCCGGTTCGTCGTGACCTGCTGCGCCGTCGACGCCCAGCCGATTGGCGTTCCGGTCTACCTGCCAAACTGGCAGGCCGAGTACGAGGTCGACGACTGGGTGCAGGTCACCGGCCGGTTCGACCAGAGCGTGAGCGCCGCGGCGAGCGACCCGCTCGCGATCACCCCGGTCGAAATCCTTGTCGTTGACCAGCCGAATGATCCCTATGTCTACTAACCTCGGGGTCGATCTGCTGACCGGGCAACCTCGCCCGCCACGATCGATGCGCCCGTTCCGCCGCTCCCTCTGGATACTGGTCGGTGGCCTCGTCGCCTCCTGCGCCGCGCTCGTCGCCGTCAACCTGCTGAGCGGCCCCCGCCTCACCGCCGTCGACGTCGACACGACCGCAGTGGTTTCCGCTGCCAACGCACGCCTGGTGCTCGCGACGAACCGACAACTCGTGGAGGTCACCCCCGAGCAGATCAGCATCGAGCCGGCCGCGACATTCCAGGTGACGACGAGCGCAAACTCTTTCGTCATCTCCTTTCCCCAACCGCTCGCCTACAACACCGACTATTCGGTTTCCGTGCGCGGCGTCACCGGTACGGCCGTCGATCGAAACTCGATCATCACCGCAGAATTCAGCACGAGCGAGCCCTCGCTGTACTACCTCAGCCGCGCGGCACCGTCCACGGATGCCGGTGCCCGGGCCGCCGACCGCATCCTGCGCACCACGACCGGCTCAGCCGACACCGCCGTGGCCTTTACAACCCCGAACATCCAGCAGTTCGTTCCGATCGGCAGCGAACTCGCGGTGGCCACCGTCACGTCCGTCCAGGGCAGCTCCGAGCTCACCAACGCGCTCTATCGCGTCGACGCCGACGGTACAGCCGAAGCCCTCAACCTGCCCGGCGTCGGCCTCGTGCATGACCTGCAGGCAGCACCCGGCCAGTCCCTGCTCGGCTTTCGTTTCACCAGCGCAGCGGATGCCGCCGGCCCCCACTATGAGAACGTGCTGTTCGTGCTCGACCTGCGCACCAACGCCGCCACGGCTGTCCAAGACCTTGCAGGGAACCCCCTGAGTGTCACGATCTGGGGTTTCATGGCGGGCCGCGCCGACATCGTCGCGCGGCAATACGACTCGACCCTGCTGCTGATCAATCCGCTGGACCAGTCCGGCGGCAACCCGCTCGAAAACGAACCAGAGTTTGACCCACCGGTTCCGCTCGGGCAATTCGCGAACCTCACCGCGTTCGCCCCCGACGGGGTGCGCATCGCCGTCTCGGACCGCGACGGCCAGTACGTGCTCGACCTGTCCCAGGGCACAGAGTCGCCCATCGTGCCGCAAAGCGTGGCCGGCACCACCCAGTACACGGCGGAACTGCGCTTTCTCGCGGGGGGAGACGGTTACGTGCAGCGCGTCGCCGAGTTCAACGCCGCCACCGGTTCGGTCAGGCAGTATCTCTCGCTGGTGCAGGGCGGTGAGGCGCGCACCGTCTATGCACCGGTATCCGCTGACGAAACCATCGTTGGTTTCGAGCTCTCGCCGAACGACCAGTTCCTGGCGGTGCAGATCGTGCCGAACCGTGACACCGAGCTCTTTGACGGATACCCGGTCAATGCTCAAGCGACGGAGGCGACGACCCTGTTCGTGAACGTGGCCACCGGCGACGTGCGCCGTAGCGTGCTCGGCTTCGACGCCACCTGGCAGTAGCCGAGGGCTACAGCCCGCGCCGCTGTCGGGCGGTCACGCGCAGCCCGCTGGAGCGGAGCCGCACGATCATCTCCCGAAAGCTCACCGGCACGGCCCCCGAGGCCACCAGATCCGCGTAGCGGGCTTCGGGCACGTCGTAGTGATCCAGATCGAAACCGCGCCGCGGAACATCGGTCCGAGCGGCGAAAGCGTGCAATTCCTCGAGATTCGAGTCGCTAACGAGGTGTGCCCACACCGTTCCGTGCGCAGGCCAGCTAGGCTGGTCGATAAGTATTGCCATGATCGAAGTCTACGAGCCGCCCCGTGTTTCAGACGTGGTTGAGACACGCCGTGCCGTTGGTTTGACCACGGGTAGCGGATCAGGTAAAGTCAACCCTTGGTGTGCGTTAGATAACTAAACGCCAATACCAAGGTTTTCTGAGTGCGCTGGGCCAGCCGGTTCGTGTACTGCAGTGAATACAGCAGTCAAGTTAGAGCAGTGAGATTCCGCAAATCGGAGCCTCAGGCTCCCCAGAGATTGGTACGTAAAGTGGTTTACGCAGTTGTGCGCGCCGGAGGGCGGCAGGAGAAGGTAGAGGTCGGTACCATCGTGACGATGGACCGAATCAAGGCTGACAAGGACGGCAACGTCGAGCTGGCCGCCGTGCTTCTCGTCGACGGCGACAAGATCACCTCTGACTCTACGTCGCTGGCCAAGATCAAGGTCACCGCCGAGGTTTTGAACAACCTTCGCGGTCCGAAGATCGTCATCCAGAAGTTCAAGAACAAGACCGGGTACAAGAAGCGTCAGGGGCACCGTCAGGAGCTCACTCGCGTTCAGATTACCGGCATCGCCTAGGCCTGAGGAGATAGACAGATGGCACACAAAAAAGGTGCGAGTTCCACTCGCAACGGTCGTGACTCGAATGCCCAGCGCCTCGGCGTAAAGCGCTTCGGTGGTCAGGTTGTCGGAGCGGGCGAGATCATCGTTCGTCAGCGCGGCACGCACTTCCACCCCGGCGTCAACGTCGGCCGTGGCGGCGACGACACGCTCTTCGCCCTCGAAGCCGGCTCCGTGCAGTTCGGCGCCAAGGGTGGCCGCAAGGTCATCAACATCGTGGTTGCAGCCGAGTAGGTTTCCAAAGCACAGCATTTTTCGTACACAACGTCAGGGCGGGCTTCGGTCCGCCCTGACGTGTTTGTTCAGCACTTTCTATAGCACATCGTTCCACGCACAGGTTTCATAGCACTTTCGTTTTGAAGCATTTCTTGCGCCACCTGAAAGGGGCACTCCATGGCCACATTCGTTGACCACGTGACGCTGCATTTACGAGCGGGCAACGGAGGAAACGGATGCGTTTCGGTCAAGCGCGAGAAGTTCAAACCCCTCGCCGGTCCCGACGGTGGTAACGGCGGTGGCGGCGGAGACCTCGTGCTCGTGGCCGATCCCAGCACGACCACCCTGCTCGGCTTCCACCGTTCGCCGCACCGCAGCTCCGACAACGGCGGTCCAGGCATGGGCGACCACCGCAACGGACACAATGGCGAGATGCGCGAGCTCATGGTTCCCATCGGCACCGTGGTCAAGGACATTGAGGGCAACCAGCTCCTCGACATGAATGAACCCGGCCTGCGCCTCATCGTGGCGCCCGGTGGCCAGGGCGGGCTCGGCAACGCCGCCCTTGCTTCGACCAAGCGCAAGGCCCCGGGCTTTGCCCTGCTTGGCACGCTCGGCTGGGAAGGCGACGTATACCTCGAGCTCAAGACCGTAGCGGATGTCGCGCTCGTCGGGTATCCCTCCGCCGGCAAGTCCAGCTTGATCGCCGCCATGAGCGCCGCTCGGCCCAAGATCGCCGACTACCCCTTCACCACGCTGCACCCTAACCTCGGCGTCGTCGAGTCGGGCGAGTCGCGCTACACCATTGCTGACGTGCCCGGCCTGATCGAGGGCGCAAGCGAGGGTAAGGGGCTTGGCCTCGAATTCTTGCGTCACGTTGAGCGCTGCACCGCCCTGCTGCACGTGCTGGACTGTGCCACCCTCGAGCCCGGCCGCGACCCGATCAGCGACCTCGACGTCATTCTCGGTGAACTCGACGCCTACCCGGTGCCTGAGGGTCAGAAGCCGCTGTTGCAGCGCTCCCAGCTCATCGCCCTGAACAAGATCGACGTGCCGGAAGGCCGCGAACTGGCCGCCTTCGTCAAGGCCGACCTCGAAGCCCGCGGCTACCGCGTGTTCGAGATCTCCAGCGTCACCCACGAGGGCCTCAAGCAGCTCAACTACGCCCTCGCTGAAGTCGTGGAACAGGGCCGCGCCGAGGCTGCCGCTGCCGAAGCGAAGAAGCCGCGCATCATCATCCGTCCCAAGGCCGTCGACGAGGGTGGCTTCGTCATCAAGGTTGAGGGTGGCACCTTCGGTAACATCTACCGCATCCTCGGCACCAAGCCGGAACGCTGGATTCAGCAGACCGACTTCACCAATGATGAGGCCGTCGGCTTCCTCGCCGACCGACTCGCCAAGCTCGGCATCGAGAACGAACTGTACAAGTCGGGGGCCATTGCCGGCTCGACCGTCATCATCGGCCCCGGCCACGGTGTCGTCTTCGACTGGGAGCCCACGCTCACCTCCACCGCCGAACTCATCACCGCTCCCCGCGGAACCGACGCCCGCCTGGACGAGCCGAAACGCCGCACCAGCAACGAACGCCGCGAAGAGTACTTCGGCCGGATGGACGCCAAGTCCTCCGCCCGTGCCGAACTCATTCGTGAGCGCGAAGCCGGTATGTGGCAGACCGGCGAGGAGGAACACAACGAGGACGTGCGCCTCGCCGACGTGGAATTGAACTTTGCCACGCCGGTCGGCTTCGCCGAGCCTGAAACTGAGCCCGAAACGGGCATCGAAACGGATGCCGACGCTGACGACACTGAGTCAGACCCAACGGAAGAAGTACAGAAGTGAGTGGCTTAGCCAGAGACAACGTAGCGGGCGCGAAACGCGTCGTAGTGAAAGTCGGGTCCTCGTCGATCAGCGGCGAGAACTCCGACCAGATCACCCCACTCGTTGACGCCCTCGCCGAAGCCTACGGTCGCGGCACCGAGGTCGTGCTGATCTCTTCGGGTGCCGTCGCCACCGGGATGCCGTTCCTCAACCTCGACGAACGACCCAGCGATGTCGCGACCCAGCAGGCGGCGGCCGCCGTCGGGCAGAACGTGCTCATCTTTCGTTACCAGGAAAGCCTCGACCGCTACGGCCTCGCGGCCGGCACCGTGCTGCTGACCGAGGGCGACGCCCTGAAGGAGCCGCACCGCAGCAACACCCGGCGCGCACTCGAACGACTGCTCGACCTGCGTATTCTGCCGGTCGTCAATGAGAACGACACCGTGGCCGTCTACGGCCTGCGGTTCGGCAGCAACGACCGACTCGCAGCGCTCGTGGCAACCCTCATCCACGCCGACCTGCTGATCATGCTCAGCGACGTCGACGCGCTGTACACCAAGCCGCCGCACCTGCCGGGCGCCGAGAAGCTCGACTTCATCGCCGCCGACGACCCGCTCGACGGATTCGAGTTCAGTTCGAGCGGAGCAACCGGAGTGGGCACGGGGGGAGCGAGCACCAAGGTCGTCGCCGCCCGCCTCGCCACCAAGGCCGGCACCGCCGTTTTGGTCACCTCGACCGAACTAGCCGCTGCAGCCCTGCGCGGCGAGCACGTGGGTACCTGGTTCGAGCCGATGGCCAGCGAAAAGCGTCGCGCGCTGCTCTAGTGAAGATTGGGAATGCGCACTGAAGTACTCTTCGGGCGTCACCACCTGGCTCGTGGCGGTGAAAAGCTTTCGCTGCATTCGATAAACTGCCAAAGCCACGCACGGCGTGGCCCTTATTCTCGCCGGAGGTTCAGTTGTCTGTGGGGTTGCACGTCGTGAGTGTTGACATTGTGGGGCACCCGAGTCGATGAGGGCGCACTCGCAGGGCGTCGTTCGATCCGCCGCTCGCATCGTCGTCAAGGTGGGTTCTTCGTCGATCAGTGGCGAAAACTCCGGGCAGATCGCGCCCCTCGTCGATGCCCTGGCCGAAGCCCACGCCCGGGGCACGGAGGTGGTCCTGGTGTCGTCCGGTGCCATTGCCATCGGCATGCCGTACCTCCAACTGCAGGAGCGGCCGACAGACCTGGCCACCCAGCAGGCGGCGGCATCCGTTGGTCAGAATCTGTTGATCTTTCGGTACCAGGACAGCCTCGACCGCTACGACATTGTGGCCGGTCAGGTGTTGCTGACGGCGAGTGACCTCGACAACGCCACCCACCGCGGCAACGCGCAGCGGGCCATGGAACGCCTGATGGCACTGCGCATTCTTCCGATCGTCAACGAAAATGACACCGTCGCCACCCACGAGATTCGATTCGGTGACAACGATCGACTGGCCGCCCTCGTGGCCACCCTGATCGGTGCCGACCTGCTCGTGCTCCTCAGCGACGTGGATGCCCTCTACACCTGCCCACCCGACCTGCCGGGGGCGGAGCGCATCAGCCACGTGGCATCTGGTGACCCGTTGCTCGGGATGGAATTCGGTGCAACGGCCGTCAACGGGGTCGGCACCGGGGGAGCGAGCACGAAGGTGACGGCGGCGCGCATTGCCGCCCAGGCCGGAACCGCCGTGCTGGTCACTGCGACCGGGCTGGTGGCCGAGGCACTGCGCGGAGAACCGGTGGGAACCTGGTTCGAACCGTCCCCGGCACCGTCAGCACTGCGCATTTCCTGAGAGTCGAGAATAGTCTCCCGGGCGCGCCTTGCGTAAACTGGGGGCATGTTGCAGTCTCTGAACGATGTAGCCCAGCTCACGCCCACGCTCGAGGCCGCTCGCACCGCCTCCCTGTTGCTCGCTTCAGCGCCGACGGAGATAAAGAATCAAGCCCTCAAACGCATTGCCCAGTCGTTGCGCGACCACGTAGCGCAGATCGTCACGGCCAACCAGGTCGACCTCGCGACCGGCACCACCAACGGACTCAGCACTGGCCTGCTCGACCGCTTGAAGCTCGACGCACCCCGCATCGCAGCCCTCGCCGACTCGGTCGACCAGATCGCGCTGCTCACCGACCCGGTCGGCCAGGTCGTGCGCGGCAGCAGCCTGCCCAACGGCATCAAAATCAGCCAGGTGCGCGTTCCGTTCGGCGTCATCGGCGTCATCTACGAAGCTCGCCCCAACGTCACCGTCGATCTGGCGGCCCTCGCCCTGAAGAGCGGAAACGCCGTCGTTCTCCGCGGCGGCTCAGCGGCCGAGAACAGCAACCGGGTACTCATTGACCTGGTGCAGTCGGCCATCACCGACGCCGGACTCAACCCCGATTCGGTGCAAACCATCGATCCCTTCGGCCGGGCCGGCGCTACCGAGCTCATGAAAGCTCGCGGCTACGTCGACGTGCTCATTCCCCGCGGCAGCGCCAACCTCATTCAGACCGTGGTCAGAGAGTCCCAGGTGCCGGTCATCGAGACCGGTGACGGCGTCGTGCACGTCTTCCTCGATGAGACGGCCACGAAGCAGTGGGCGATCGATATCGTGCACAACTCCAAGACGCACCGTCCGAGCGTCTGCAATGCCCTGGAAACCCTGCTCGTGCACCGTAGTGCCGCTGAACGGCTGCTCCCGGAGGTGCTGGACAAGCTCGTCGCATCCGGTGTCACCATTCACGCGGATGCTCGCACCCGCGCGCTCTATCCGGCCGCTGTCCCGGCGACCGATGACGACTGGGGCACCGAATACATGAGCCTCGACATCTCGGTGGCGATTGTCGACTCCCTCGACGAGGCCTTGGCCCACATTCGCCGTTATTCCACCGGGCACACCGAGTCGATCATCACCAACGACCTGCAGAACGCTGAACGCTTTTTGAACGAGGTCGATTCGGCCTCGGTCATGGTCAACACGTCCACTCGGTTCACCGACGGCGGTGAATTCGGCTTCGGCGCCGAGGTGGGCATCTCCACCCAGAAGCTGCACGCCCGTGGGCCGATGGGTTTGCCCGAGCTGACCAGCACCAAATGGATCGTGCGCGGCACCGGCCAGGTACGCGCGTAGCTTCGCACCAGGGTGCCGGTCAAGCGCGCCGGTCAAGCTAGAATGAGGCGACGGCGTGAGTCGTCAGGCGCGCGACTCGTCGCGGCCGACTGGGGCCGCGCTCGACTGCGCGGCGCGTGAATGGAGAACCGATGTCTTTTGTGAGTGCCGTGCTGACCGAGGTCGAGCACATCGCCCTGCCGTTGCCGCTCATCGTCTACCCGATGGTGGCCGCCGTGTTGTTCCTGGCTCTGGGCGTCGTGCTGTGGAGCTTTCGTGATGTATCCAACCGCCACAGTGGCAAGGCCGACGCCTACGCTGCCGCGCACGGCGGACACGGTGGTACCACCAGCACCGGTGGCCACTAGAAGCCTGATTCTCTCGTGACAGTTCGTCGCCCGCGCATCGGCGTGATGGGCGGAACGTTCGACCCCATTCACCATGGGCACCTCGTCGCTGCGAGTGAGGTGGCACAGAGTTTCGACCTCGATGAGGTGATCTTCGTGCCGACCGGGCAGCCGTGGCAAAAAAGCGGCGTCACCCGTGGCGAACATCGCTACCTGATGACCGTGATTGCGACCGCGTCTAATCCGCGGTTCACGGTGAGTCGGGTGGATATCGACCGGGTCGGCCCGACTTACACCATTGACACCCTGCGTGATCTGCATGAAGAACGCCCGGATGCCGAATTGTTCTTCATTACCGGAGCGGATGCGATTACCCAAATTCTCGGTTGGAAAGACGTGCGCGAACTGTGGCAGCTGGCACATTTCGTGGCTGTGAGTCGACCGGGCCATGAGCTGAGCGTTTCGGGATTGCCGAACCAAGACGTAAGCTTATTGGAAGTTCCGGCACTGGCTATTTCGTCCACTGACTGCCGGGCACGGGTCAATCGGGGATTCCCGGTCTGGTATCTGGTCCCCGACGGGGTCGTCCAGTACATCTCAAAGCATCATCTGTATCGGAGCGTGGCATGACGTCGGGAGACCCTCAGCCGCTCAGCCGACGTCAGGCGCGCGAACGTGCCCGCGAACAGGGCGACGAAGCCGCCGCGGACTATGACTCAATCCCGACCCTCGACGTTCCGGTGCTGGCCCCGGCTGCGCTGCGCCCGGCCTCCTTCGCCGCATCAGCATACTCGTCTTCATCACGGCGAACGAGCCGGCACCACACGGCTCCCGAACCGGAAGAGCCGCAAGACATCGCCGTCCCAGCGCCGGCCCCGGCTGCAGCCGAGCCCACCCCGTCGGCTCCGGTTTCGGCACCGCACACCCTGAGTCGCCGGGAATTGCGCGCCCTGCACGCGCGTGAAGACGAGGAACAAGGCCTCACGACCGAAGGCCTCGCGAACCTCGCCGGTCAGCCCGTCGAGGCTGTTCCTGCTGGCGCTGTACCGGTAGATGCTGAGCTGGTTGAGGCCGAGCTGATCGAGCCCGAGCCGACCACGCCGGTTGAAGTTGACCCGGTCGAACCGGAGCAGATGTACGCCGAACCACTCGCGGCTGAACCGATCGTCGCAGAGCCGAGTGTGGCAGAGCCGGCCGTTACGGCGCCGATCGAGGCGCCCGACCAGACCATCAGCGACAAGACCGGTTGGATACCGCCGATCGGACACTGGTCGGTCGACGAGGATACTTCGCGCGTCGAAGTATCGCAGCCAGACCAATCCCTCGACGAACTGATCAACCGCGGTATCGGGGCTGGTGGCATTCCCACCACCACGAACGCGCTCATCCTGCCGTCGATTCCCCACCAGCCGAGCAGTTCGAGTCCCATCTCCAATACGGGCGAGATCATGATCACCGGGTCATTCGACCTGCCGCGCAGCCTTGGCTCGACCGGCGCCCACCCGAATCTGTTCGATTCGTCGGAGATGGACCACATGATGGACCAGCTCGACGCCGATCAGCTCGGCGGCGACTCGGCCCCAGTCAGTGCGAGTCGCGCTGTGAGCACGCACGCGTCTACCCGTGGCATGTTGACCCCACCCAAGAAACAGCGTGCCTCGCTTCCCACTGTTCTGGTCATCACGACGGCCGCATTGGCCGTGAGCGTTCTGGCGCTGTTCGTGACCTACCTGCTGGGTATTTTCTAGTGCCCAGCGCCATGCATCCGTTTCCCTCCTCCGTCCCGGGCCTCTCCGGCTCGCTCGTTCCCCCTATCATCGCCGCATCTGCATTCACGCCTCGCGGCACAATCTCAAGGATTCATTCATGACCACCTCAGCCCACGCCCTCGAGCTGCTCGCCATCGCCGTCGCCGCCGCCGACTCCAAGGGAGGCGAAGACCTCGTTGCCCTCGACGTCTCCAACCCGCTTCCCCTGGCCGATATCTTCTTCATCGTCACGGGGCGCTCGGAGCGAAACGTTGTAGCCATTGCGGGCGAGATTGAAGACAAGCTGATCGAGGCCGGCCACAAGCCGCTGCGTCGTGAGGGACGTGCCGCCGGCCGCTGGGTGCTCGTTGACTTCGGTGACCTGGTTGTACACGTCTTCCACGAGGAAGAGCGCCAGTACTACTCCCTGGAGCGCCTGTGGAAGGATTGCCCGGTGATTCCGACCGGGATTCCCGCCAAAGTGACGGCCGAAGAGGCTACCGACGAGGTCGCGGAGTAGCTTCGGTTTCGCAGATCCCAATCTGTGTTGTAAGCTAACAAAGTTGTTTCGGAGCAATTCGAAACGACAATCTGGGTCCGTGGCGCAGCTGGTAGCGCACCTGCATGGCATGCAGGGGGTCAGGGGTTCGAATCCCCTCGGATCCACCAAATATGAAATAGCCCCGACATTGTCGGGGCTATTTTTTTTGTGATCCGTGGTGCACAAGTTGTGAATGCAAAAGAAATACCGCGTGGCGGGTATCGGAAAAAGATTTGGGCAGCCATAATTCGTTAGTGGTTATCGCCACACGCGAATGTATCCATCCCGAATGTATTCGACACCCCATTGGAGAATCTCAAAATGAAGAAGACCACGGTTCAGCTGCTGGACGACCTTGACGGCACCGTTATTGAAAATGGCTCCGGAGCAACCGTGTCCTATGCCTTCGAGGGTGAATCGTACGAGATCGATCTGTCCACCGAGAATCTCGCTGAATTTCGCGTCGCGATCAAGCCCTACACAAATGTTTCCCGACGGGTCGGCTATGTGCCCGCCAAACCACGCGGCGCCAGTTCGGCCGGTTCAGACCGCGCCGAGCTCCAGGCCATTCGCGCCTGGGCCGCCGCGAACGGAGTTCAGGTATCCGACCGTGGGCGCATTGCCGGCACCGTGCGCGAAGCGTACGCGAACGCTCAGGCCAAGTAGATCCCCGCCGCGCCAGCGCTTTCGAGCACAGCGCCACCGGCCATGAACAGCCTGGACCAACGGTGTCCCTGCCTGAGCGGGGACACGTATTCAGCATGCTGTGCACGTTTTCATAGCGGAGCAGCCCGACCGCCAACGGCCGAGTGGCTTATGCGGTCGCGGTATAGCGCCTTTGCACGCGGCGACGAACGCTATCTGCTGAATTCGTGGCATCCGGTCACCAGGCCGGAGCGAGTCGAATTAAATGCGGAGATATCGTGGCGTCGACTCGATATCGTTCGCACCGAACGCGGCGGTCTACTCGATAAGGAAGGCGTTGTGGAATTCATCGCGCATTATCGTGAAAACGGTATCGCGGCACAGCAGCGTGAAGTCAGCCGCTTTCTCAAAACCGACCACCAGTGGTATTACCTCGATGCCGCGCCGGATAGTTTGATAGGCGGATAGGGCGACGTAATTTGCGCAGGCGACCTCCCAGAATGTGGGCTTAGGTTGGGTGATATGCCGCTGCACCTGTCCCGCGATATGGCCAGCGGAAGCGATCCGCGGCATCCGGTGCGTCGTCTTCTTCGGGGTGCTCGTTCCTGGGTCGACGGGCATCCCTACCTACTGTTGACCTATCGCCTTGGTATCGGTCTGCTCGGCACCATCATCATTGTGGTCGGTGCCGTTCTCATTCCTTTGCCGGGGCCGGGCTGGCTCATCGTCTTTCTGGGCCTCGCCGTTCTCGGAACGGAGTTCGCCTCGGCCCGCCGGGTCGGCGCGTTCCTGAAGCGCCTTATGACGCGGGTGTGGGCCTGGTGGCGTGCGCGCCGCGAGCACCGGGTGTCGCGTTCCGCCTGAGGCTCACGTTGAAGTGTGGCCCCACTACGGCACGCAGGTGGCACCGCTCGTGCGCGAACAGCTCGGTTGAGGTGCACCTGATTAGCTAACGGTGCCCCGGAATCAACCTCACGTTGCTCTTGGCTAGCTTGACGGCCTCTCCGGCGCCCCCGTTCATCACGACCTTCGACACCGCCAGGGCAAACCCGCGCACCATGTCGCCGGTGATGGTCGGAGGAAGCGAGAGCGCCAACGGGTCGGTGATCAGGTCGACGAGCGCCGGTCCGTCGTACGCGAGCGCGGCTTCGAGGGCTCCCCGAATATCGGTGGGCTTCTCGACCCGTTGGCCGAAGATCCCGAGAGCGTTGGCCACCGCAGCGTAGTCGACCGGGGGAACATCGACGCCGAAGTCGGGGAAGCCGTCGACGAGCATCTCGACCTTGACCATGCCGAGGGTCGAATTGTTGAACACGATGATCTTGACCGGCAGTTTGTATGCGGCAACCGTGACCAGTTCGCCCATCAGCATGGCCAGTCCTCCATCGCCGGACATGGAGATGACCTGGCGCCCCGGATGGCTGAGCTGGGCGCCGACGGCCTGGGGAAGGGCGTTAGCCATGGACCCGTGCAGGAAGGATCCGATGATGCGGCGGCGGCCGTTCGGGTTGATGTAGCGAGCCTGCCACACGTTGCACATGCCGGTGTCGGCGGTGAAAATGGCGTCGTCTGCTGCGAGGTCATCGAGCAGGGACGCCGCGAACTCCGGGTGGATTGGCACCTTCTTGTCGACGTTCTTCGCGTAAGCACCGACCACGCTGTTCAGCAGTCGGTCGTGGCGCTTGAGGGTCTTCTCGAGGAACCGTCGGTCGCTGCGCGGCACGATCAGTGGTGTCACCGCGGCGATCGTGGATGCCACGTCTCCATGGACCGGGATGTGCACGTTGGCGCGACGACCAAGATGTTCGGCCTTGGCATCAATCTGGGCGATCCGCTCGGATTCGCCGTTGGGCAGGAACTGGTCGTACGGAAAATCGGTGCCGAGGAGAATCAGCAGGTCGGCGTCGTGGATACCCTCGTGTGCGGCGCCGTAGCCGAGCATGCCGGTCATGCCCACGTCGAACGGGTTGTCGTACTGGATCCACTCCTTGCCACGGAGGGTGTGCCCGACCGGGGCCGCGAGCAGATCGGCGAACGCAATGACCGCGTCGTGGGTGCCAGCCACGCCGGCACCGGCGAATATGGCCACGCTCCTGGCCTCGTTGATGGCATCGGCCAGGGCCTTCACGTCGGCGTCGGCCGGAACCAGCGCCGGGGTTCCCGGCCGGACCAACTCGGGCGCCTCTCCGACCGCATCGAGTTCGGCGATATCCCCCGGGAGACTGATCACAGCCACACCACCGAGGCTGATCGCGTGACGCAAAGCGCAATTAACCACTCGCGGAGCCTGGGCTGGGGAGGAGATCAGCTCCCGATAATTGGAGCAGCCAACGAAGAGGCGGTCAGGGTGGGTCTCCTGGAAGTACTCGCTGCCGATCTGGGAACTGGGGATGTGACTGGCGATTGCGAGTACCGGGGCGCCGCTTCGATGAGCGTCGTACAGGCCGTTGATCAAGTGCAGGTTGCCAGGCCCGCAACTTCCGGCGCAGACGGCGATCTCACCGGTGAGCTGGGCATCCGCTCCGGCAGCGAATGCGGCTGCCTCCTCGTTGCGCACGTGCACCCAGTCGATGCCGCCCTTGGCCGAACCATTGGTTCGGCGCACCGCATCCACGAGAGGATTCAGGCTGTCACCGACGATCCCGTAAATGCGGCGGACTCCCGCCTGTTGAAGTTGGCCGATGAGCTGGTCTGCGACTGAGGATGCCATGCCACCATTCAACGCCCAGGCGCGGAGGAAAGACAGTGCTGGTTGGCCGTTGACCTTCTCCCGACCAAGGGAACTCTCTTTCCGATGCCAGCCGGCTCCCGCTCTGGCCGGGTGAACGGATATGTCGGCGGATGCCTGTAGCGTATTCTCCAAGCGCGATTCGGTCATCCGTCGGCGCTGTCTCGTCGCCTCTGTCGCACCTGACCGTGTCCCATCTTCATCCCGAGGAGTCTCATGGAAACCTGGCCCGGAACCGCCTACCCGCTCGGCGCAACGTTCGATGGGAGCGGTACCAACTTCGCCCTGTTCAGCGAAGCCGCCCAACGCGTCGAGCTGTGTCTCCTCGACGAAGACGGCGGTGAAACGCGGGTCGACGTGCGGGAGTCATCCGCTTTCATCTGGCACTGCTACTTGCCGCTCGTGCAGCCCGGGCAGCGCTATGGGTATCGGGTGTACGGCGACTACAATCCGGCGGCCGGTAACCGGGCCAACCCGAATAAGCTGCTGCTCGACCCATACGCCAAGGCCACCACCGGGTCCATCGACTGGGACCCGTCGCTGTTCTCCTACGATTTCGACGACCCGGACTCCCCGAACAATGAGGACTCGGCTTCGCACATGATGCTTGGCGTTGTCGTGAACCCGTTCTTCGACTGGACCGGTGACCGATCCCTCCGTACGCCCTACAGCGAGTCTTTTATCTACGAGGCGCACGTGAAGGGCCTCACCAAGCTGCAGGAGTCCGTGCCCGAAACCCAACGGGGCACCTACGCTGGCCTGGCGCATCCGTCGGTGATCGACCACCTGCAAAAGCTCGGCGTGACCGCCATCGAGTTGATGCCGGTGCACCAGTTCGTCAACGACGGCACTCTCGTGGAGCAGGGCCTGAATAACTATTGGGGCTACAACACGATCGGCTTTTTCGCGCCGCACAATGCCTATTCCTCCACCGGTGATCTCGGCCAGCAAGTGCAGGAGTTCAAGGGCATGGTGCGCAGCCTGCACGCCGCCGGTATCGAGGTCATTCTCGACGTGGTTTACAACCACACCGCTGAGGGCAATCACCTGGGGCCGACCCTGTCATTCAAGGGCATCGACAATGAGGCCTACTACCGTCTGATGGACGACGACAAACGGTACTACATGGACTACACCGGCACCGGCAACACCCTCAATGTTCGGCACCCGCACGTGCTGCAGCTCATCATGGACTCGCTGCGTTACTGGGTGCTCGAGATGCACGTTGACGGCTTTCGGTTCGACCTGGCCTCCGCGCTGGCCCGTGACCTGTATGAGGTGGACAAGCTCTCTACTTTTTTCGAACTCGTGCAGCAGGACCCGATCGTGTCCCAGGTCAAGCTCATTGCCGAGCCGTGGGACGTCGGTCCCGGCGGCTACCAGGTGGGCAACTTTCCCTCCCAGTGGTCGGAATGGAACGGCAAGTACCGCGACACTGTGCGTGATTTTTGGCGCGGTGAGCCATCGACGCTCGGCGAGTTCGCCTCCCGAGTGGCCGGCTCGGCCGACCTGTACGAGCATTCCGGTCGCCGCCCGATGGCGTCGATCAACTTCGTCACCGCGCACGATGGTTTCACCATCGCCGACCTGGTCTCGTACAACGAGAAACACAATGATGCCAACGGCGAAGACAACAACGACGGTGAGTCGCACAACCGGTCGTGGAACTCCGGCGTCGAAGGACCCACAGATGACCCCGAGATTCGCGGGTTACGCGCCCGCCAGGCGCGCAACTTCATCGCGACCCTACTGCTGTCGCAGGGGGTACCGATGCTGCTGCACGGCGATGAGCTGGGCCGAACCCAGCTCGGCAACAACAACACCTATGCGCAGGACAACGAGCTGACCTGGGTGCACTGGGACGAAGCCGATGTGCCACTGATTGAATTCACCGCGGCCGTCTCGCGCCTCCGCCGCGAGCACCCGACGTTTCGGCGCAGTCGCTTCTTCGACGGTCGCCCCGGCAATCGCGTCGCGGGCGAATCGCTGCCCGATATCGTGTGGCTGGGCACCGATGGCGAACCGATGGCGTCGGAAGACTGGGACGAAAGCCTCGCTCGCACGGTGGCTAAATTTCTCAACGGCAATGGAATCCGCGAGCGAGACGTGCGCGGTCAGGACGTCACCGACGACAACTTTCTGCTGTTGTTCAACGCCGACGCCGAGGACGTGGAATTCAGGCTGCCGCCCGACGAATATGCCCCGGCCTGGGAAATTGTGGTCGACACCGCCGGTGAGGGTGCCGATTCCATCGCCCGTCCGGCCGGAGCCATCCAGACCGTGGCTGGTCGTTCCCTCGTAGTGTTGCGGGCCTATCACGAACCCGAAGTTGCACCGGATCACTCCGTCGCGGCGTCACTGGCCGGTGCCACCGGCCTGATCACGCTGCCAGGCTCGAGCTGAGGGCCGAGTCGGTGACTTTCAACGCAGATCTTTCCTTGACGGAGCCCGTTGCCGTGCCCTTGTCGACCTACCGCCTGCAGATCACGGCGGATTTCGACCTTGACGCGGCCGCACAGATCGTCGATTACCTTCGCGATCTCGGCGCCGACTGGCTCTACCTGTCGCCGCTGTTGAAGGCGGAGGACGGATCGGATCACGGCTACGACGTCGTCGACCACTCGCTCGTCGATCCCGCACGCGGCGGGGCGGATGCCCTGGGTCGCCTGGCCGCTGCGGCGCATCGGGCGGGACAGGGCGTGCTGGTGGATATCGTGCCCAATCATGTGGGCGTGGCGACGCCACGGCAGAATTCCTGGTGGTGGGACCTGCTGCAGAACGGCGAACAATCACGGTACGCCGAGGCCTTCGACGTGGACTGGGAATTCGGCCACGGCAAGATTCGAATTCCCGTGCTGGGCGATGACGCGCCCGGTGTGGGCCGCGGCGAGCTCGACCGACTCGAGTTGGTCGACGGCGAGTTGGCCTACTTCGACAATCGCTATCCGCTGGCTGCTGGCACCGCCGACGACGGTGCCAGCCCGGCCGAGGTGCACGACCGCCAACACTACGAATTGGTGAACTGGCGTCGCGCCGACGCGGAGCTGAACTATCGGCGCTTCTTCGCCGTGAACAGTTTGGCTGGCATTCGGGTCGAGGTGCCGTGGGTGTTCGAAGAGTCGCACCGCGAGATCGCGCGCTGGGTGCAGGACGGCCTGGTGCAGGGCCTGCGGGTCGACCACCCCGACGGCCTGGCCGACCCGGCCGGCTACCTCCAGACCCTGCGCCGCGCCACCGACGGGGCGTACGTGCTGGTCGAGAAGATTCTCGAAGGGCCGGAACAATTGCCCTCGAGTTGGGCGACCGCGGGGACCACCGGGTACGACGCCCTCGCCGACGTTGACCGCGTGCTGGTCGATCCGGCCGGACAGCCTGCCCTCGACGCCCTGGAATCACGGCTGCAGGGCGACACCGTTGCCTGGCACGACCTGGTCTATCGCAACAAACGTGCGGTGGCCGACGGCATCCTGCGCTCGGAAGTGCTGCGCATCGCCCGTCTGGTGCCGAGCGACGAGGACACCGACACCACCGCCGACGCCGTCGCCGAACTGCTGGCCTGGTTTCCGGTCTACCGCTCGTATCTGCCCCTCGGTTCCGAGCACCTGCAGGCCGCGGCCGAGCGTGCGACCGTGCATCGCCCGGAACTTGGGGCGGAGATCGACCGATTGTTGCCGCTGCTCGGCGACCCCGGGCATCCGGCTGCTGTGCGTTTTCAACAGACCTCGGGCATGGTGATGGCCAAAGGCGTCGAAGATCGGGCCTACTACCGGTTTGGTCGGCTGACCTCGCTCAACGAGGTGGGCGCCGACCCCGACGAGTTTGCCGTGACCGTGGCCGAGTTCCACGACCGGCAGCGTACGCGCCAGGCCGGGTTTCCGCACTCGATGACGACCCTGTCAACCCACGACACCAAACGCGCCGAAGACGTGCGCGCCCGCATTTCGGTGCTCGCCGAGATTCCCGCCGAGTGGGAGCACACGCTGGAACAACTGCGCCAGGCGCATCCGCTCGGGGATGCACCGTTTGAGAACCTGGTCTGGCAGGCGATCGTTGGTGCCTGGCCGGCCAGCCGAGAGCGGCTCACCGCCTATGCGCTCAAGGCGGCGCGTGAGGCCGGAACCTCCACCACGTGGACAGAGCCGAACACCGAATTCGAAGCAAAACTGGGCGACCTCGTCGCCGCCGCCACCAGCCCGGGGCCGACCCACGATCTGATTGCCGGCGTGGTCGAACGGCTACAGCGGCCCGGCTGGAGCAACTCGCTCGCGCTCAAAGTGCTGCAGCTGACCATGCCGGGCGTTCCCGACGTGTACCAGGGCAGTGAACTGTGGGAGACCTCGCTCGTCGACCCCGATAATCGTCGACCGGTGGACTATTCCCGCCGCAGCGAGCTGCTGACCCGGATCGACAACGGATGGCTCCCCCCGATCGATGAGACGGGAGCCGCCAAGCTGCTGGTCACCGCGCGCGCCCTGCGGTTGCGCCGCGACCGGCCAGACCTCTTCAGCCGCTACGCCCCGGTTCCGGCCTTCGGGGCGGGGGCGAGCCACCTCGTGGCGTTTGATCGCGGGGGAGCGATCACCCTGGCCACCCGATTGCCGATCGGGCTGCAGGCGACCGGCGGCTGGGAAGACACGACAGTGGCTGTAGCCGGCCGTACCTACGTCAATGTGCTCACGCTTGAGCGATTCGACGGCCCCAGCTTGCGCGTTGCCGACGTGGTGGCCCGCTATCCGGTGGCACTCCTGGTGGTCGCCGACGACCGAGACCGCCCTTCCACTCGCATCGGACGACACGCATGAATGAGCAGAGATATGAGGTCTGGGCACCTGACGCGCAGACAGTGCAGTTGATGTTGGGCCCGCGACGGCTGGAGATGGCGGCGCGGGATGACGGCTGGTGGGAACTTCCGGCATCCGCTTTATCAGTCGTGCCCGGCGAGGTCGACTACGGGTTCGTCGTCGACGGGAGCGGGCCGTTTGCCGACCCGAGGTCACGTCGTCAGCCCACCGGTGTACACGGGCTGTCGCGCAGTTTCGACGCCGCGGCCCACGTCTGGCAGGACGCCGCCTGGACGGGGCGGCAGCTTGCCGGTGCCATCATCTACGAGCTGCACCTCGGAACGTTCACTCCAGAGGGCACCCTCGAAGCAGCCGCCGGTCGGCTCGATCACCTGCAATCGATCGGCGTCGACTTTATCGAGCTGTTGCCGGTGAACGCGTTCAACGGCACCCACAACTGGGGCTATGACGGTGTGCTCTGGTACGCCGTACACGAGGGCTATGGCGGTCCGGCCGCGTACCAGAACTTTGTCGATGCCTGCCACCAGCGCGGGATCGGGGTCATTCAGGATGTCGTCTACAACCACCTCGGGCCGAGCGGCAACTACCTGCCCCAGTTCGGGCCGTATCTGAGCGAGGCGGCCGGCAACACCTGGGGCTCCTCCCTCAACCTCGACGGGCCGCACTCCGACCCGGTGCGTCGCTATATTCTTGACAACGCTTTGATGTGGCTCGGCGACTACCATGTCGACGGATTACGCCTCGATGCGGTGCATGCCCTGCGCGACAGCAGCGCAACCCACCTGCTCGAGCAGCTCGCCGGTGAGGTCGCAGCGCTCAGCGCCGAAACCGGCCGGCCGCGCACGCTGATCGCCGAATCCGATCTCAACGACCCCCGCCTCGTGACGCCGCGCGAGGCCAACGGCTACGGCCTCGACGCCCAGTGGAGCGACGACTTTCACCACGCCGTGCACGTTGCCCTGACCGGAGAAATCACCGGCTACTACGCCGATTTCGAACCCCTCAACGCTCTCGCCAAGGTGCTCACCCACGGGTTTTTCCACGACGGTACCTACTCGAGCTTTCGGGAGCGCACCCACGGCCGCCGCATCGACCGGGAACGGATGCCCACCTGGCGGCTGGTCGTCGCCTCCCAGAACCACGACCAGATCGGCAACCGGGCGGTCGGCGACCGACTCAGCGCCCAATTGGATGTGGGCCAGCTGGCCATTGCCGCGGCGCTGACCCTGCTCGGCCCGTACACGCCGATGCTGTTCATGGGGGAGGAGTGGGGCGCGACGACGCCCTGGCAGTTCTTCACGTCGCACCCGGAACCAGAGCTCGGCACCGCCACGGCCACCGGACGTATCAGCGAGTTCGCCCGGATGGGCTGGGATCCGGCGATCGTTCCCGACCCGCAGGACCCGGCCACGTTCGAGCGTTCCAAACTTAATTGGCACGAATCGGGCGAGGCCAAGCATGCGAGACTGCTCGCTTTTTATCGTGACCTGGCGGCGCTTCGCCGTTCGCACCCCGACTTCACGGATCCTCGGTTCGACCAGGTTGCCGTGTCGTTCGACGCTGCCGAGAGCTGGTTGCGCCTGCACCGCGGTAGCAGCAAGATTTTGATCAACCTCGGTGAAGGGCCGGTGCGCGTACCGGCTGGCGGGGGCGAGGTCGTGCTGTCCTTCGCTACTGGTCCCGATGCCGTGCAGGGCCGCCTGCCGAACGCCCTGCAATTGGCCCCGCACTCCGTCGTCGTGCTGGCCTGAGCGGCACCGACGACGGAGCGGGTCTGGCAAGATGGGGCTGCTGACTTCGTTACAGCAGACTTGATGAGGACCACGCATGGGATCGTTTTTGGCACCGACGACGGCAGCGGCTCTCGAGCGGCTGCTGACGCTCCACACGGATGCCGTCGGCTCGCCGCTGGACCGGCTGCGCGCCATCCGCTCTCTGCAGGCCGCTCTCGATCACGACCCGGCCGCCCTGACCGCGGTTCGCGGGGCCCTCGCCGCCGACTCCTCCTGGGAACAGATCGCCGACGCGACCGGGCTGAAGCCTGCGGCGGCCAAATGGCGCTGGGGCGGAACCGACGGAGAAATTCGCGAGCGGCTTGAAGCTGGCCGCAAACGATCGGTGCGGCCGAGCAGCGTACCGACCGACCTCCCCGGTCTATCGGTCGCCGAGGCGGCGGCCGAACGCGGGGTCAGTGCCCAGGCCATCTACCTGCAGGTGCATCGCGGCACCCTGGTCAGCCGCACGGTGACCCTGCCCGACGGCCGCAGCTACAAGCGAGTTTTTCCCGCCGGCACGTCCGACCCCGATTCCAGCCCCGATCCAACCCCTGACCTCAACGGAGACGTCCCACAATGACCACCCCCACCACCCTCACTATTGAACGCCGCGCCGACCGGGTGCACGTCGAGCTCAACCGCCCCGGCGTGCGCAACGCCATCGACCAGACCATGATCGACGAGCTGCACGCGGTCTGCGCCGAACTCGAGCAGCAACCGCGCATCCTGATACTGAGTGGCGCGAATGGTGTCTTCGCCTCGGGCGCCGACATCGCCCAGCTGCGGGAGCGCCGCCGCGACGACGCACTCCTCGGCATCAACTCCGGGCTGTTCTCCCGCATCGCGAAGCTTCCGATGCCGGTGATCGCCGCAATCGACGGCTGGGCGCTCGGCGGCGGTGCCGAACTCGCCTACGCGGCCGACTTTCGGATCGCGTCGACGAGCGCCAGGCTCGGCAACCCCGAGACGGCGCTTGGCATCCTGCCGGCCGCCGGCGCGCTCTGGCGCTTGGCCGAGCTGGTTGGGGAGCCGGTGGCCAAGGAAATCATCCTGGCCGGGCGCATCCTCGGCGCAGCGGAGTGCCTCGCCGTGCACCTGGTCACCGAGGTGCACGACCCCGACGACCTGCTGGCAGCCGCGCACGCGCTGGCCGACCGGATTGCGGCGCAGGACCCGCTCGCGACCCGTCTGGCCAAGGAAGTGTTCCACGCTCCCCGCGCGGCACATCCGCTCGTCGATAACACGGCCCAGTCCATACTGTTCGAGTCGGAGGCCAAATTCACCCGAATGGATGCCTTCCTCGCCCGTCGCAAGCGCTAGCGCTTCAGTTTCGCCGTTCTTCGGCGGATCTGTATTCACGACGTGGTGTCAGCGCCATGGGGAGGTAGTCGTCGTGCGGGTGACCCGGTGTCGGGTCGTTCCCGTCTCGTTGGTCGAGCTGGTGGAGACCGCCATCCCGTGGCGGGTGGCTGTCTGCGGTGCCGGGTCTGGGGGTCGTCGGTAGAAGCTCGTCGAGCCGGAGGTGTTCAGTCATGAGCGGGTTCTTGCTGGGTAGGGCGATCATTGTTTGTTCGGGGTTGATTTCGATCGGGGGTTGCAGCCAATACTGGCCGTCGCACAGGTGGATCGTCCAGTGTCGGTTGTGTAGCAGCAGGTGATGGTGTGCACAGAGTGATATGGCGAAGTCGATGTTGGAAAGCCCCAGATCAGCCCAATTTTTGATGTGGTGTGCTTCTGTCCAGGATGGTGGTTGGTTGCAGCTGGGCCAGCGGCATCCGCCGTCGCGCGCGGCGAGTGCTCGGCGTTGCTGACGGTTGAAGAGTCGTTCGGCTCGTCCGACGTTGAGGGGTTGCCCGGACTGACTGAACAGGATTCCGAGGTATTCGGTGTCGCAGAGGTGCCGGTCGATTGTTTCTGTCGATATCGGAGCGGGGTTGCCCTCGAGGTAGCCGAACGTTGAGGTGGTGCTTCGGGTCCCCGAAGTGACGCTCTTCGTCGTGACGCTCTCCGTGGGGCCAGTGTGGGGTGCCGGGCCAGCCGCAGGTGCCGGGCCAGTCTCGGGGGTGGGGCTGGCTGTTGGTACTGGTGTTGGGTCGGGGATGGTGGTGGGGCGGTCGTGTTCGGTGATGATGATTTGCACGACTGGGCGGTGTCCGCCGAACATGGTGTTCGGGTCGGCGTCGGCGCCGAGCTTGAGCAGTTGGGTGAAGGAGTCAGCGGCGATTTGGTCGAGGGTGCGCGGGTCGTCTTTGACGTGTTGCGCCCAGGCGGCGCGTGTCGGGTCGACGAACCGCACGCCGGCGCGCCGCGGGCTGGTCAGGGCGTCGTAGGTTGCCATCCACGTTTCGCTCTGCTCGGGTGCCATCAGGGCGTGCAGGGTGACCATGCCGTCGGCCCGCCGCCAGAGCGACCAGGTCGTGTCATCGCGGGCCTGCTTCTCTCTGGCCTGGATGCCCGCCGTGTCGAGGTCGTCGCGCAACCGCCGAGCCCGCTTATACGCCTGCTCGGTATTCAGGCCCGGCACCTCCACCAGCAACACTCGCAGAGCGGCGGCGAGTTTCTCGGCGGTGATGGCCTGATCCAGTGTGCCCAGGCCCCGTAGCAGGGCGTCCCCGACGCCCGGTGAGAATGTGCCGGCGGTGACAGCGTGGAGGATTGGTGCCTGCCATGGCACCACCACCGATTCCACGGTCACCACGGGCAGTACCGGGCGGGGCGCGGCCACGGGCAGTGGCGGCAGATCGGGGTGCAGCGCCGCCCACGCCGCGGCGCGCTCCGCCTGGCGAACGGCGTCCAGCTTGGCGGCGCGTTCGGCTTCCGCGAGGGCGTCGGCGGTCGCCTGCGCGAGCCGCTCAGCCTCCCGAGCGGCTTCGACGGCCCGTCGTTTCGCGGTTTCGGTTTCGTTCATGAGGACGCCGACGGCCAGCAGTCGGCCGGCCTCCATGCGGCTGAGTCCGGTGGCGTCTTGCACCATCAGTGTCGGGTTGCCAAACCCGTGCCGCGCGGCCAGGCCGGACTGACCCAGCTCGGGCCGGGACCGGTGCGCGATCGTGCCGGCCAGGAAGGCCGCCGCCGTGTTGGTCAGTCGCAGCAGGTCGGCGATCGGGCCGCGAGCCGCGAGCACCTGGGCATCGGTCAGGGTGCTGAACTGAGCGCTGGAACCACCGAGCGCGGCGACGGCCGCCGCCGCCCGGGTGAGCTCCATCGCTAGGTTATTCATGATTCAACTCAACACCCGACCACCGACATTCCCGAGGAAAAATCACGCATAAATGCCCTAAATCGACCGAATCCGGTAAAGAAAACCCAAAAAAATTGTTTTGAACGCCATCAGATCCCGGGCGAGGGCCGTGGGAGGTGCCGCCGATGCGGGGCGCGGCGCTGGTCAGGGTGATTCTTGGCTGCGCCGAATCATATTCCTGAATTCGTCACGGGGAAAGCCTGTGCTTGGATGGAAGGAGTGCGAAAGCGGACTGGTCTGCCCGCACTCGATCGGGGGGATCTCATGACGATGGTGAACAGTTCGGCGCCAACCCGCACGCGGGATATCGCTGCAGCGCTGACTCTGTGGCTGCCTTTCGTGGCGGTCGTCGTCACCTGGCTGCTGTGGATCAATCGCCTGCCGGGCGCACTGCCACGGCAGTGGGGGCGCGACGGCGCGGTGAGCTCGACGATGCCCACCTGGGGAATGGCCGTGGTTGCCGTCGTAGTGAGCCTGGGAGCTGCCATTCTGGCCACCTACTGGCTCCGCGAGCGGGGTGCGCCTAATCGCCGCCAGGTCTATCTCGGGCTCGGTCTCGCCGCGGGGCTGTCGTCGTGCCTGTGGCTGACGACGGCCGGCATCACCGTTGCCGCCGGCGCCGCGGAACCGAAAATGGGCGCGTGGATACTGCTGACCTTCGCCGCCTGCGGGTATGGTCTGCTGCCGTTTCTGATCGCCCAGAAGTGGGTGGCCCCGGCGACCGTACCGGAACTCCCGGAGACGACCGCCGAGACAACGACCGCCGATCCCGCTGCCACCTGGACCGCGGTCGTGACGAGCCCGGTCATGGCTGCGATCGGCGGCCTCATTGTGCTGGGTGGGGCCATCGGAATCGTGGCTCAGCTGCGCGATGACGAGCTGGCGTCCGCGGCTGCGGCCAGCGTCATGGCGGCCGCGATCGTCGTTCTCATCCTCCTGGTCACGCTGCTCTTCGTGCAGGTGCGGGTGAGCGTGGACCAACGCGGGCTGCGCGTCGTGTCCCGGTTGCTGGGCATCCGCTTGAAGCAGGTGCCGCTCGACCAGGTGGAGTCGGCGTTCGCCGACACCGTGAGCCCGCTGCACTCCGGCGGCTGGGGATACCGACTGACCGGCGGACGCTCGGCCGTGGTCATGCGTAATGGGCCGGCCCTCGTGGTGAATCTGCGGCGCGGCAACCAGTTTGCCGTGACCGTGGATCACCCGCAGGCGGCGGCAGCCCTGTTGAACGCACTGAGTGCAGCGAACCCGATGGCGCACTAGCGCCCGGGCCCACCTTCTGGCCCGGGGCCCAGTTTCTAACCTGGGCCTGTGGACGGGGCCCGGGCCCCGTCCACAATGCCGGGGGTCGCGGAGGTCAGGCGGGCCACCTCGTAGCCGCCGGCGGAATAGATGGTCGTGAACCTGGCGTCGGGGTGCAGCGCCTCACCCACCAGCTGCGCCGACGTCCACTCGGTGGGCAGACCTCCGGCCGCAAGGTCGATCACGAGATAGTCCGGCAGCGGATTTTTGTTGCCGAGCCAGTAGACATCCGCTCGTTCCACGAGATAGTTCATCAGCCCAATGTCTGATTCGACCAGCGCGCCGTCGGGCACAACCCGCAGGGCGGCGGTTGCAGCGGCGGCGCGATGGGTCGAAAAATGGGCCGGGACGTCCGTCAGTTTGAACAGCGGCAGCGTCGTGGACAGAACCAGACCAGCCACAATCGAAACGGATGCCGCCCGCCGCGCGTATCCGCGCAACCAGCGCCGCACGCTACCGCGAGCGAGCACGATGCCGTCGAGCGCGGCGGCGAACAGAATGGGCATCAGTACGGCGCTGTACTGCCAGGTCGGGCCCCAATAACCCGCATTCTCCGACAGGAACCGCCAACCCAGAGTGGGCAGCAGCACGAGTGCCAGCGGCGACCGCACCACGATGAGTCCGCCCGCCACAATGAGCAGAAGCAGGGTCACGCCCTTCTGCGGCTGAACTAGTGCGGCCGGGTCCTGCAGAATACCGAGCAGGTCGATGCTGCTCGAATAGGCCCAGGCTCCGTTCGGGTTGAGCAGCGGCAGAATAACCAGACTGGCCAGGGCGAACCAGCCCACGCCCCAGACAGCCAGCCAAACGCCGAGCGGATGCCGGCTGCGCACGGCCAGCACGATGCCCAGTGCGGCCACGGTGAGTCCGAGGTCTTCCTTCACGAACACGAGCGGCATCGCCCAGAGCAGGCAGGCCATCCACTTGCGCCCCAGAAAAGCGGTCAGCGACAGCGCCAGCAGCAAAACGGCGAAGGCAATCTCGTGGAACTGCGCCTCGACCGCGCCCTGCAGCCCCCAGCTGAACGCGAATGCCAACCCGAACAACGTGCCGGTGAGTCGGCCGAGCAGCCGAATGGCGGCGTAAGCCAGGGCTGCGGCGGCGATCCCAAACATCGCATTCTGCACCACCAGCAGGGTGAAAGCGTGCGGAAAGATCGCGAAAACGGGTGCGAGCACCACCAGAAGCGGATGAAAGTGGTCACCGAGCAGGTTGAAACCGTCGCCCTTGATCGTCACGATGGGCGCCTCGAGCGCCGCGTACTGCCGGGCCAGCTGGGTGAAGATTCCGAGGTCCCAGGACGGAGCGGCGAAGCTTCGCCACTGCAGCGCCGAGAACACGGTGTACAGCACGGTCGTCACGATCCCGACACCGACCGGCAGCAGGAACGGCCGCAGCGCGCCTGACCGAACCAGTTCGGCGCGAAATCCACTCATCCAACCACGCTAACGTACCCGTCGCGAGCCCCGCCCCAGCAGGACCTGGCCAAGATTCTGTGGCAGCGCGGGACCTTTGGCCCTGTTTGGGGGACGCGCCGCGGCGCACACTAAGAGGGTGCAGCAGCTGACGCTACCTCTGGAGATCGCATGACATTGACTTGCCCGTTCTGCGGGTCAGAAGCCCGGCTCAGCCTGAATCCGGCCCACGCCGAAGGTAATTCGCTCCCGGTTTACCTACTTAAATGTTCCGGATGCGAGCACACCAGCGTGCGCGTATCTCCCGTTCGCGGCGTGCACACGTCGGATACTGTCTCAGTCCGCGCCTAACCGGCAGCGAAGCACCACCAGCGTGCCGTGCGCCGTTGAGCGACACAGAAAACACCTTCGCCTCCCTGCGACGGTGTCTTTCTTGCGTCCGGCCTGCTCCTACAGGTCGGCGAGCAGGCTCACCGGGTTTTCGATGCAGCGGGCCACATAGGTGAGGAACCCGGCCGCGATTCCGCCGTCGCAGACCCGGTGGTCGAACACCATCGAGAGTTCAACAACGGTGCGCACCGCGAGTTCGTGGTCAACCACCCAGGGCCGTTCGATCATGCGGCCGATACCGAGAATCGCCGCCTCCGGGTGATTGATGATCGCCGCCGATCCGTCAACGCCGAGCGACCCGAAGTTGTTGAGCGTGAACGTTCCACCGGTGAGCGCGCTCGGCGAGAATGTGCCGTCTGGCGATTGTGCCACGAGAGTGGCGAGGGAGTCGCGCAACTGCCGCGTACTCATCGTGTGGGCGCCGTGGATCACGGGGACCATCAGCCCACGCGAGGTCTGCGCCGCGATGCCGAGATTCACGGCACCGTGCTGCAAAATTTCCTGACTTGCGGTGTCGACCGAGGAATTGAGTACCGGAAACTCTCTCAACCCGGCGACCACGAAACGCGCGATGAGCGCCGTCACGCTGAACCGTTCGCCGGTTGCCTTGAGCAGCTGGTCTCGGGCCGCGAACAGCGCGGTCGCGTCGACGTCCAGCCAGATGGTCGCCTCGGGAATCTCCCGCCGCGACGTCGTCAACCGCTGGGAGACGACCTTACGCAGCCCGGTGATGGGAATGCGGATGTCCGCACTCACGTCGACGGTGCTCCGCGCGCCCGCTGCGGTCGTCGTCGTCGTCGGCTGGGCCGGCAGCGGCAGCGGCACCGCAGCCGCTGCCGGTGCCCTGAAGTCGCGAATGTGATCCTCGACGTCGCTGCGCACGACGAGTCCTTCCCTGCCGCTGCCGGCCAGCAGGCTCGCGTCGAACCCGTTCTCGCGCGCCAGTCGGCGCACGATCGGCGAGACGACGGGGGAGCGGCGAGCCGGGTTGACCGTGCCGGACGAATCGTCGGTCGTAGAAACGGATGCCGCCGCCTCGGCGGGGCGCTCGGCGCGCGCAGGAGCGACCGGCGGCGGTGCGGGCGGTGCCGGGGCATCCGCTGCCCGCGGGGTGCCGAACCGACCGGCGGCGACCATGCGCGGCGGGCGGGTACTCTCGGTGGTGCCGTAGCCCACGAGAACCGCGCCGGAGCCTTCGGACGGGGGGCTGGCGGTCGCCGCGGCGACGGGAACTCCCAGAGTGGCGGCGGACACATCGGTGGCAGCATCGACAACCGTTAGCAGCACCTGCCCCGCGTGGATGACCTGTCCGGGCTCCCCGAACAGGCTCGCCACGACGCCGCCGTAGGGCGATGGCAGCTCCACGATGGACTTGGCCGATTCGACCTCGACCACGGCCTGGTCGATGACGATGGTGTCGCCGGGGGCGACCAGCCAGGCCACGATCTCGGCTTCGGTGAGGCCCTCGCCGAGGTCGGGCAGCAGAAACTCGCGGCTCATCAGGACCACTCCCAGGTGGAGAGTGCGGCCAGAATGCGGTCGGGGGTGGGCAAGAAGTACTCCTCGAGCTTGGGCGACGGGTACGGAATGTCGAAGCCGGTGATGCGCAGAATGGGCGCTGCCAGGTAGAAGAAGTTACGTTCAGTCAGGCGGGCGGCGACCTCGGCGCCGTAGCCGCCGAATTGGGCGGCCTCGTGCACGATGGCGGCGCGACCGGTTTTTCGAACCGATGCTCCCACCGTCTCGTCATCGAACGGCGACAGCGAGCGCAGGTCGATGACCTCGATCGAGAGCCCTTCGGCGACAGCCTGCTCGGCGGTGGCGAGCGCTGTTTTCACGGTCGGGCCGTAGGCGATGAGCGTGACGTCGGTGCCCTCCCGCAGCACGACGGCGCGGTTGAGCGGCTCGGTCTGCACGGGCAACGCGAGGGACGCCTTGCTCCAGTAGCGACTCTTCGGCTCCATGAAAATGACCGGGTCGTCGCTGGCAATCGCCTCCCGCAGCATGGAATAGGCGTCGGCCGGGTTCGAGGGGCTCACCACGGTGAGGCCTGGGGTCGCCGTCCAGTAGGCCTCGGAGGAGTCGGAGTGGTGTTCCACCCCGCCGATGTCGCCGGCATACGGGATGCGGATGACGATTGGGAGCGGGATTTTGCCGCGCGTGCGGTTGCGCATCTTCGCCACGTGCGACACGATCTGCTGGAACGCCGGGTAGCTGAACGCATCGAACTGCATTTCCACCACCGGGCGCAGGCCGTACATGGCCATGCCGATCGCGGTGCCCACGATTCCGGCTTCGGCCAGCGGGGAGTCGCTCACCCGGGTCTCGCCGAATTCAGCGTAGAGCCCGTCGGTGACCCGAAACACGCCGCCGAGCGGTCCGACGTCTTCGCCGAACAATACGACCGTCGGGTCATCGACCATCGCGTCGCGAATGGCCGCATTCAGCGCTGCGGCCATGGTGAGGCTTTCGGGCGCGCGCACGGGGCGTCCGGTCTCCAGGGTCTGCTGCGGGCTCATCGGGCGCTCTCTTCGTTAGCAATAGCGGATGCCGCGGCGTCGCCGTCGAGTTCGGCCGCCAGAAAGGCACGCTGCTCGGCCAGGGCTGCTCGTGGGGTGGAATAGACGTGTTCGAACAGTTCGAGCGGATCGATCACAGCCTGCTCGGTCATGCACTCGCGGGTGGTGGTCGCGAGTTCTTCGGCGGCGGCCAGAATCGAAGCCCGCACTTCGTCGGTGAGGGCGCCCTGGGCGACGAGGTACTTCTCGAGGCGTTCGATCGGGTCGCGGCTGCGCCACAGGTCGACGTCGGCGGCCTTGCGGTAGCGGGTGGGGTCATCCGAATTGGTGTGGGCTTCGATGCGGTAGGTGAGGCCTTCAATCAGCGTGGGGCCTCCGCCGTTGCGGGCGAGGTTTATGGCCGCCGAGATGACGGCGTACATGGCCGCGACATCGTTGCCGTCCACGTAGTATCCGGGCATGCCGTAGCCGATCGCTTTGTCGGCGATGGTGCGGCAGGCCATCTGCTTGTCGAGCGGAACGCTGATGGCGAACTGGTTGTTCTGCACGACGAACACGACGGGAGCCTGCCAGACGGCGGCGAAGTTGAATGCCTCGTGGGCGTCGCCCTCGCTCGTGGCACCGTCACCGAGGAGGGTGAGGGCCACGGTATCGTCGCGCTTAAGCTTCGCGGCGGTGGCGAGACCGACGGCGTGCAGCGCCTGGGTTGCCAGCGGCGTGGCCTGCGGTGCGATGCGGTGCTGCTGGTAGTCGTAACCGCTGTGCCAGTCGCCGCGGAACGAGGCGAGAATATCTTTCGGCTCGACGCCGCGGGTGAGCAGCGCGATGCTGTCCCGGTAGGTGGGGAACAGCCAGTCCTGCGGGACGAGCGAGGCGACGGCGGCGATCTCGCAGGCCTCCTGGCCGAGCGCCGAGGGGTAGGTGGCGAGGCGGCCCTGTCGGGTGAGGGCTGTCACCTGCACGTCGAACCGGCGGGCAACGACCATCTGCCGGTACAGGCCGAGCAGGGTCTCCACGGCAGGCAGGGCGAATCCGCCACTCTCGTCCTGCGGCACCGCGCGGCCCTGATCGTCGATCAGACGCAGGGGTGGGGGTGCCAAAACGGCGGTCAGGCTCGGGTTCTCGACGTTGAGGCTCATGAGGTAATGGTGCGCCCTTTTTGCGGACCCGGCTGCGCTTTTTCGCAGTTGTGAACGATTGGCCGACCAGCTGCCAGACCGGAGCCAAACGGCATTTCTGCAATCCGAATCAGCGCCAGGCGTCCGGGGCGGCACCGGGCGCGTGCCCGGTGATCTCGTCCAGAATCAGGTGCGACCGGGTCGAGATTACCCCCGGCATGGTGTGGATATCGCGCAGAATGGCCTGGCTGAGCTGGTCGTGGTCGGGCGCACTCACGGTGAGAATAATGTCGATGTCGCCGCTGACAGCCTGGGCCTTCTCGACGAAGGGCAGTTCGGCCAGCTGCGCGGCGATCTCGCCCCAGGCCACATCACCGATCTTCACGATTACCAGCGCCGACACGTTGAGGCCGAGCGCCTTCCGGTCGGTCTGGGCGCCGAAGCCGGTGATCACGCCGTGACTGATCAGTTTCTGCACCCGGGTGTGGGCGGCGGTGCGGGAGATATGCACCTGCAGGGCGAGCTGGCGCATGGAGAGTCTGGCGTCCCTGCTGAGTTCAGCGATGATCTGGCGATCAGTGCTGTCGAGTCCGGGATGGGGGGTCTGCGGCTGCGTCATTGAACTCTCACCGTACCGGTGCAGGCGCGGACGCCGGGGATTGGCGCAGGGCGGATTTGCGCAGCACGCGCAGGTAGTGGTTCTTGGGCCAGTGCCGCAGCACGAGCGGCAGGCGAGGATAGATGAGACGGATGCCGTGCAGCACCCGGTCGAAGCAGTGCTGGTGCCGTTCTGACCAGGGGAGGTCGAAGAGCTCGCGAACGCGCGGCGGCAGCAGCCCGGCCGTCAAGAGACGGGCCAGCGGCAGGGCGGCTCGGTACCAGAACGGACCCGTGCGCGAGTGCAACAGCTCGTGCGCGACGGCGCGGGTAGCGGCATCCGTTCTCAGCAGTAGCAGTTGCTCGTTCCAATACTGGCCAAAGGCGGTGCGGTCCTTCGGCCAGAGCTCCGGCGGCACCTGCAGCGAGGTTCCGAGCCGGGAGTACTCGCGGTAGACGGCGTCGGCCGTATCGTTGCCCGGCGGGCCGTAGATCAGTCCGTGCAGGTGGGTCGCCGATTCGTACAGCGTTGCGGCTACCCAGAGCTGCAGTTCGGGGGTGAACGCGTTGTACTCGGGCGACGTGCCGGCGGAGTGCACCGGACCATGCGCGTGGTTGACCCGCGCGGCCATAGTGGCGGCCTGGTCGGCATCGCCGAACACGGTGGCGTAGACGTAGCTCAGCGTGCCGTTGAGCCGGTCGAGCGGTCGAGTCGCGAAATGACTGTGGTCGGCGACGCCGTGTCCGATGGCCGGATTCGCCAGCTGCAGCAGGATCGCCCCGCCACCGGCGGCGATCAGGATGCCCTCACCCGCGACCCCATGCATGCGTGTCAGCGAAGTGGATGCACTCACAGTTACCTCCCAATAAGCACGCAGAACCCCGTGACAGGGTGAGCCTATTCGGTCGGCCTGAGTCTAGGCCGGTCTGCACGCCCGAATAGGGGGAGATGAATTTTTGTCTTCTCGGGAATATGTCATCCTTCTATGCGCTTGCATGTATCCGAGGGCGACAACTCTGGGCCCACACACTTGAGGAGAACTTCTATGAGCGACACGAACGTACTGAGCATCCCGGGATACAAGGCCGGAACCTGGACCATCGACAAGACCCACAGTTCTGTCAGCTTCAGCATTCGCCACATCGTCATCAGCAAGGTCAAGGGCACCTTCGATGACTTCGACGCCACCTTCGTGACCGGCGAGAACCCCCTCGAGACGACCGTCACCGCCTCGGCCAAGGTTGTTTCGATCAACACCAACGAGCCGGGCCGCGACGGTCACCTGCGTACCGGAGACTTCTTCGACGCCGAGACCTACCCGACCATCGACTTCGCGTCGACCGGTGTGCGTGAAGTCAAGGGCGACTACCTCGTCGACGGCAACATCACCATCAAGGGCATCACCAAGCCGGCCACCTTCGAGCTCGAGTTCGGTGGCTTCGGAGGAGACCCCTACGGCAACTACAAGTTCGGTGCCACGGCCAAGACCGAGGTCAACCGCGAAGACTTCGGCCTCACCTACAACGCTGCTCTCGAAACCGGCGGCATGCTGCTCGGCGACAAGGTCACCATCACTCTCGAACTGCAGGCCGCGCTCAACGCGTAACTCGTAGTTTGTTCGACTCAGGGCTCCACTTCGGTGGGGCCCTGAGTCGCTTAATCGGGAATGACGAGCATCCATTCGGTCAGGCGTAGGCGCAGCGCGGCGCCATCGAGGTCGGTCCGGCCGAGATCCTGATAGTTGGGCGCCCAGGTTTCCACCCGGGGGTAGGCCTTCAGGGCGGCGAAGCGGTCCCAGAGATGCACGTCACGAATGGGGGAGCCGAATGCCTTATCGTAGGCTCGGGTGAGCTCCTCGGCCACGCTCACGTCGTAGAGAAACACGAGATCTTGCCGGCACCAGGCCAGGTCGTAGCCGCGCGGCGCGAGGCCGGCTCCCGACCAGTCCACGATCCCGGTGAGGCGGCCCAGATGCCAGACAGTATTGCCCGACCAGAAGTCGTTGTGCGTGAGTA
This sequence comes from Cryobacterium aureum, assembly GCF_002954245.1. GTDB lineage: Bacteria > Actinomycetota > Actinomycetes > Actinomycetales > Microbacteriaceae > Cryobacterium > Cryobacterium aureum. The sequence goes on from NZ_PPTG01000048.1 coordinate 309,091, forward strand.
CTCGGGGTTCGTCCCTGAGCTGTGTCCAGACCGAATGCATCGGTGATGTGGCCGCTGGCTCGGTGAATAGCTCGGGGAGCTGACCATCAACGGCCAGAGAGTGGATGCGCGCGAGCGCCTGCCCGAGTTGCCGCGCGAAGTCCTGCGGGTCCTCGGGGGTGATCGAGGCCCGACCAGGCAGCAGCGTCGTGACAATGAGCGGGCATCCGTTCGCTGTGCCGTCTGGGTCAGCGGCCAGCAGTCGCGGGGCCAGCTCGCCGAGCCCGCCGAGCCCGTCGAGCACCCGAATCTCGCGGTGCACGGCGTCGTCGCCGGGCGGAAACTGGCGCAGCACGAACTCGGCACCGTCAGGCGCGCCGACGACGGTCGTTGCGGCGTGCGTGCCGCCAGGCAGCGTGCGCACCTCGTGCAGCTCGCTGACGGCGAGTTCTCGGGCAGCCCACTCCAGTACGACGGGGGAGACAGGGACGGAAGTCATACTTCAAAGCTACGCGCTGGCATCGACCACGATCACTCACCCCTTGGTCATCCCACCCTACCGAGACCAGCGCGGCGACCAGTCTCAGACCGGGCGGGTGTCCTCGCCGTCGAGCCACAGCTCGACGGACTCATCGCGGTGCACGCCGTCGGTTCCGACGTGCTTCTCGTTGATCGTCGTGCCGTTCTTGATCACATAGACGAGAGCCATTGCGTGGCCGCGGCCCAGGCCGTAGTCCGACTTCAGCCAGTCGACGATGCTGCCAGCCTTCGTCTCCGGGTCGTCGAATCCCCGCTCGTGTGCCAGCGCGACCAGCACGCGGGGCGTCAGGCCGGTCTTGGCTTCGATGGCGGTGAGGTAGGCCTGAAAGGACATGAGATCTCCAGAGTGAGTGTGTGTGTTTGTACAGATAGTACGCAGGCTTCGCGAGGGCCGGCATCCGTTTGAGGCCTAGGCCAGACGGCGACAGGCTGCAATGCTGAAGGCATGGATGATTCCGCAGAGAAGGAGACCCTGCTGCGCTACCTGGGCACCGGCCGGGAGGCGCTCATCTGGAAGCTCGACGGGCTGAGCGACTACGACGTGCGGCGCCCGCTCGTGCCGACCGGTACCAACCTGCTGGGCCTGATCAAGCACGTGGCCAGCGTTGAGGCCGGCTATCTGGGCGAGACGTTTGGCCGACCGTTCGGCGAGGCGCTGCCCTGGCTCGACGAAGCAGCCGAGGCCAACGCCGACATGTGGGCAACGCCGGAGCAGTCCCGGGACTGGGTTCTGGATCTGTACCGGCGGGTCGGCGAGCACTCGGTCGCGACCGTCGAGGCGCTGCCCCTGAACGCTGCTGGTCACATTCCCTGGTGGTCGCCCGAGCGCAGCAACGTGACGCTGCATCAGATTCTCGTGCACATCATCGCGGAGACGAGCCGGCACGCTGGGCACGCCGACATCGTCCGTGAACTGATCGACGGTTCCGTTGGCATGCGCTCAGGTAATAGCAACTTGCCGCCCAGTGACGCGGCCTGGTGGCAGACCTATCGGGACCGGCTGGAGGCGGTGGCCCGGGAGGCCACTTCTTAGAGCCGATGCGGCTGCCTGTCGTGGCGTTACGTCGAACTGTGCCAAGGTGCAAGAGGGGCGCTTCCGCTTCAGGCCCCGTCGGCAGAGTATGGATCGTTGCTCCATTTGATGGAACGGCGCTCTAATTGATGGAGGAGACCAGTGTTTACCCTGACAGCAATTGAAATTCCGATCGTCGCGGCCCCGATGGCCGGGGGAGCCTCGACTCCGGACCTCGCCGTCGCCGTCAGTGACGCGGGCGGGCTGGGCTTTTTGGCGGGCGGCTACAAGACGCCGCAGGCCCTGGCCGAACAGATCGTCGACGTGCAGAAACGCACCGAGCACGCCTTCGGCGTCAACCTGTTCGTCCCGCAGCCGCCCCTCACCGACCGGTTTGCCGTAGACACCTACCGCGACGCGTTGGCCCGCGAGTACCCGGCAGCTACGTTCGGCGAGATTGCCGAAGAGGACGACGACTGGTTCGCAGAAAAGGTGGCCCTGGTCATCGAGCATCGCGTCCCCGTGGTGTCCTTCACCTTCGGCCTGCCGTCGGCAGACGTCGTCGAGCGGATGCACGCGGCCGGCTCGTTCCTGATCGCCACGGTCACCTCGGTGCCCGAAGCCCTCCAGGCGTTCGACCGTGGCGTCGACGCGCTCTGCGTGCAGGGGCCGGAAGCCGGCGGACACCGGGGGACCTTCACCACGCAGGGCGAAGCGGGCACGCTGGCTCTGGGGGAGTTGTTGATCGCGATTCGCGAGGTGGTGACGCTGCCGCTGATCGCGGCGGGCGGCATCCACTCTGGCGGGCAGATCGCCTCGTTGCTCGCCAACGGCGCCGAGGCTGTACAGCTCGGCACTGCCCTTCTGCGCACCGAGGAGTCAGGCGCGAATCCGGCCCACCAGGACGCCCTCGTCGACCCGCGGTTCAGCGAGACCGTCATCACCCGAGCCTTCTCCGGCCGCCCGGCGCGGGCCTTGCGCAACGCCTTCATTACCGCCCACGATGCGATCGCGCCCCACGAATATCCGCAGGTGCATCACCTCACCAAGACCGTGCGAGCGGATGCCGCCCGCCGTGGCGACCCTGACGGCCTGGCTCTCTGGGCCGGCACCGGCTTTCGCGAGGCGCGCACCGGCCCGGCCCAGCACGTTCTCGAGTCCCTCTGGGCCGGAGTAACGGCCTCGATCGTTGACCGTTAGCCAGGCCCGCGCACTGACTCGTGGCGACGATCGCGGATGAGCAGTACGACGACGATTCCGACCACGGCACCGAGAAGGGTTTCCCATCCGCGGTCAGTGAGCAGGGATATCGGGTCGATCGGGCTGGCGAGTTGGGTCATGAGCAGTATGACGGGCGTGAAAAAAGTGAGGGCGAGACCGTAGTGGCGCGCCATGAATAGTTCAGTCGGAAACTGCAAGCCCATGACGAGGATGACCAGCACGGTAGTACTCGGATGAAGGAGCAGAATACCCGCCGTGAGTCCCAGACCGGCAAAAGTGCCGAATATTCGATGGACGCCACGCTGCACTCGGCTTGGAAGATCGGCACCGGCGAGGGGAACAGCCGCAGCGGCCATAGCCCAATAGGCGTGGCCGATCCCGAATACGAGGCCGAGAACGCCGGCGGCTGCGACAGCGACGACATAACGGGTGGCGTGCACGCCCGCCTTCGAAAGCCATGGCCGGGAGAGGGGTTCGCGAGTGCGTCTCGCCGTTGAATCCCAAGCGCGGCTTCGAAACCAGCCAGCAAACCCGACGAGCAGGGAAAAGACTGCGGATGCGGCGCAGATCAGCGCGGCAGTCCAAAGCGGAATTACTGTGGGGATCGACGCGCAGGCTCCGAGCGCGAAAATACCGAAGAATGGCCCGGCTGGTCTGAGCTGTATTTTGTCGGCCACGAGTGAACCCAGCCCGGCCAGGGAGGCCTCGATGGCGACCAGGGCCCAGACTTCGATGTGGGTGATGGACAGCGCCACCCCGATGGTCACCCCGGTCAGCAGTACTGCCGCAGCCTGGGCCTGATGCACCAGCCGCAGCTGATGGGTTTCACCACGGCCGTACATGCCCGTGAAAGCACCAAAGACGGCATAGATGCTCAACTCCGGATGGCCGGAGATCAACAGGACCAGAACCGGGACGGTGACCCCGAGGCCCACGCGAAGGGCTGGCCAGTGATCATTGAGCGCGGGTCCGACACTGATGAGCGCGCGAATATACGACAGCGTCGGACGCACGGGGTGTCACGGCCTTTCGATCAGAACAATGGCGGCGCAGCGTCGAAAACGGAACCCGGTTACCTGGTTATCATCGGGTCCATCACTTAGCTGGGGCCAACGGGCGCTCTCGGTGCCATCGGTTGGCTGGTTCCGCGCTCGACTGCTGCGGTCGTACCAGTCTGTACCCCTATGACCGGCCTGTCCAAGACTCGAAGTTGACCAGCCGATAACCGCACATTATCAATCAGTCATCGGTGTCGCAGGAGCTTCGGGCGCGACCGGCGGAAGGCCCCGATCGAACAGCTCCCCCAGAGAAAGTCGTGCCGCGACGGCGGCGAATGCCCGTGCGGTAACCGAACCAGGCGACGCCGCGCTGATTGCCGCAGCGACGCGCGCGGTCGCGACGGGGTCGACGAGCGGCACGATGCGGGTCCGCGATGACGGCGTAATAGTTTGTACCCACGAATGCGGCACGATGCTGGCCCATCGGCCCGTCTTCATGTGCGCGTGGAGGGACGCGATCGAATCCGTCTCGACCTGTGGCACCAGTTGAATCTGGTTTCGACTGAAGGCATCGTCGATCACCTGTCTGCTGCGCATTTCCGTCGTCAGGACAGCGAGAGGGAGCTGGGACGCCTCGAGCCAGGTCATCGTCGCTGGAATGTCTGGGATGAGTTCGGCGGAGGCGATGAGAACGTAGCGTTCTTCGTACAGGGGCACGAAAAATAGTCGTGGGTCGTCACCGTCATCGAGATAGGTGACGCCGGCATCCAATTCAAAACTGCGCAGTCGCCGCGCGATTTCGACCGCAGAGAGACCCGACGTGATTTGCACCCTGGCTAACGGATGCGCAGCACAGAACGCAGCCACCGCCAGTGCGACCGTTGTCGAGGCACTCGGCACAACGCCCAGGCGCAACACGCCGGTGACCCCGGACTGGACGGCTTGAACCTCCGCCTTGAAAGCGTCCTGCTCCGCCAGAATGCGTTTGGCCCAGATCACCAAGCGTTCGCCCTCCGGCGTCAGCCCCTCAAAGGCGTGATCACGATTGATCAGAGAGACATTGAGCTCGTGTTCCAATCTGCTGATTGCCGCGGAGAGTGCTGGCTGGGAAACGTGGCACGCAGCGGCCGCACGAGCGAAATGCCGTTCCCGGGCGACAGCGACAAAATATTCGAGCTGGCGAAAACGCACGGGCTCTCCTTCCATTGTGATAATCATTGCGGCGTGCACCCCAAGGTAGGCTCATTCGACAGGGTGTGTAGCCACCGCCCTCTGGTAGATCAGCGTCGATCGGCGCGAAACAACTCTCTGGCCGCTAGGCCAATCAGATCGCACGACAAGAAATGGTTATCCTTTGCGTAAAAAAACTATGTTCCGGGCGGGCAAGCTCTCGGTCGCCGTCATGGCGCTGCTGGCTCTCGGCGGCGGATTCCTCGGCGTCAGCGCCGCGGCCGCAAGCCAGCCACTCGCCCAACCGCAGGCTGCGGTCACCGGCGAAACCTACGTCATCGGCACCGACACCACCTTTGCACCGTTCGAGTACCGCAAGGACGGTGAACTCACCGGCATCGACATGGACCTCATTCGAGGCATTGCGAAAAGCCAGGGCTTTACGGTGGAGATCAAGTCGCTCGGCTTCGATGCCGCCCTGCAGGCGTTGCAGTCCAACCAGGTCGACGGCGTCATCGCCGGCATGTCGATCACCGACGAGCGCGAGCTCATCTTCGACTTCTCCGACCCGTACTTCGACTCCGGCGTGCAGATGGCCGTCGCCGAGGACAACACCGAGATCACCGGATACTCCGACCTCGCCGGCGAAACCGTCGTCGCCAAGCGCGGCAGCGAGGGCGAGACCTTCGCCAACTCGATCAAGGACGAGTATGACTTCACCGTCAAGGCCCTCGCCGACTCGGCCACGATGTATGACGACGTCAAGGCAGGCAACTCCGTCGCGGTCTTCGACGACTATCCCGTGCTTGCCTACGGCATCAACCAGAACAACGGGCTCAAGTCGGTCACCGAGAAGGAACAGGGCAGCTCCTACGGTTTCGCGGTCAACAAAGGTCAGAACCCGGAACTGCTCGCCGCCTTCAACACCGGCCTGGCCGACCTGAAAGACAACGGTGAGTACCAGGCCATCCTTGATACCTACCTGGAACAACCGGCGCCCGCCGCGGCATCCGGTTTCTTCGGTCTGCTCAGCGACAGCATGCCGGCGCTGATGAAGGGTCTCGGACTGACCCTGCTGGCGACCGGCCTGTCGATTCTGATCGCCCTCGTGCTCGGTGTACTGTTCGGGTTCTTCACGGTCTCCGAAAGCCGCGTGCTGCGCGGCATAGCCAGCGTCTACGTCAGCATTTTTCGCGGGACGCCGCTGCTCGTGCAGGCGTTCTTCTTCTACTTCGGACTGCCACAGCTCACCGGGCAGTCGATCGACGTGCTGACGGCCGGTGTGCTCACCCTGAGCCTCAACGCCGGTGCTTACATGACCGAGATCGTGCGCGGCGGCATCCAGTCGGTCGATCCGGGCCAGACCGAAGCCGGCCGCAGCCTTGGCCTCGGCTACGTCACGACCATGCGCCGCGTCGTGCTGCCGCAGGCGGTGAAGATCATGACGCCCTCGTTCATTAATCAGTTCGTGATGACCCTGAAAGACACCTCGCTGCTGGCCGTGATCGGATTCGCCGAGCTCACCTATCAGGGCCAGCAAATCTACGCGGCCAACTTTCGCACCGGTGAGACCCTGTTGATCGTCGCCGCGCTGTACTTCATCGTCATCAACCTGCTCACCATGCTCTCCAACAAGCTCGACAAGAGGTTCAACAAATGAGCAAGATCAGTGTCAAGGGCCTCCGCAAGTCCTTCGGATCCAACGAGGTGCTCAAGGGCCTCGACGTCGAGATCACCGAGGGGGAGGTCGTTTGTGTCATTGGTCCATCGGGTTCGGGCAAGTCCACCTTTCTGCGCTGCCTGAACAAGCTCGATGAGCTTTCCGCCGGCACGGTCATCGTCGACGGATTCAACCTCAGCGACAAGACGGTCGACCTCAACGAGGTGCGCCAGCACATCGGCATGGTGTTCCAGCACTTCAACCTGTTTCCACACATGACGGTGCTGCAGAACATCATGCTCGCTCCAACCGAGTTGAAGAGGGAATCGAAAGCGGATGCCCGTGCCACCGCCCTGAAACTGCTCGACCGGGTAGGCCTCGCCGACAAAGCGACGGCCCGCCCCGCGCAGCTCTCCGGCGGCCAGAAGCAGCGTGTCGCGATCGCCCGGTCGCTGGCGGTCAACCCCGACATCATGCTCTTCGACGAGGCCACGAGCGCCCTCGACCCCGAGATGGTCGGCGAAGTGCTGCAGGTTATTCGGGACCTCGCCGCCGAGGGCATGACCATGGTCGTCGTCACGCACGAGATGGGATTCGCCCGCGAGGTTGCAGACCGGGTCATCTTCATGGCCGACGGCGTTATCGTCGAAGAGGGGACTCCGGCGCAGCTGTTCGGCAACCCGCAGCAGGAACGCACCCAGGACTTCCTGTCCAAGGTGCTCTAAACCGCGACCTACGCGGGCGCTCGAGGTGTCCGAGCGGCGTGACCGCGCCCGAGTTCGGTGGCCGCTACGGTAATCGGCTTAGCGCGTGCCGAAATGGGGCGCGGTCGCGACCGGCGTCCGGGTAACGTCAGGCGCGGTCGCCGACGATCTCCTCGCGCACCCGGCGCAGGTCTTCCATGAGGGATCCGATCAGAATCCAGTGGTCCGGGTGCGGCGTCACGATCCGTAGCGGCGCAGTCAATGCGAGCACGTCGGGCGCGGCCGGCTCCGGTAGAGACGTCTGGTCACTGTCGGCGCGGGCGAGCAGGCCCAGGTCGTGCGCAGCCCGGGCCAGTTCCCGGGAGAAGGCCTGAACGGTCGGCTCGAACTGCAGGGATGGGTCGTAGTGGTCGTGCAGTGCACGAGTCATGCCGATTGCGCGGGTCACGAGAGTCGGCAGTCGCTCGATCATGTCGTGGTCGGCGTCGAGGGCCACTCGCAGCTTGGCTTTGCGAGGATTGAGCATGAGGCTTTCTTCAGCCTGCGCGATGGCCTTTTCGGCCGACACGAGCATGGGGCGCAGCAGCCGGGCCTTGATCATCAATTCCATCAGGTCAATCGGACTCTGTGGGGTACGGAGCGCCTGCGCAATGCGGTCGAAGGTGTCGGCCAGCTCACGAGCCAGCAGGCCGACGGCGTCGCGAGCGGGCGCAATCAGCACCGGGGGAACGATGAGGGCGTTGATAACGAGGGCGATTCCCGCCCCGATGAACGTCTCGAAGATGCGATCGAGGGCGTAACCCGGAGTCGTGGCGCCGAGGGCGAGTACGAGCATGGCGCTGATGGGAATTTGACTCGCCGAGGACGGAGACAGACGCAGCACCCACGCTATGAGGATGCTCACCACGATCGTGCCGAGCACGACCCAGCTGGACTCGCCGAGAAAGAAACCGATCGACGAGGCGATGATGACTCCGCCGATGACCCCGGCGGTGCGTTCGATCGCGCGCCCGAGGGTCTGGTTGACGCTCGGCTGCACGACGAGCAGGGCAGCGATCGCGGCAAAGATCGGCAGGTCGCTCGGCAGCAGCAGTTGGGAGGCGGCCCAGGCCAGAGCCACGGCCACGGCCATCTTGACGACCTGCAGCATCGGGAGTCGTTTGGAGATGCGCAGAGCCGAGGTTAGTTTCACTGGTCAAGGGTAACCCGCGCGGGCCTGGTCAGACGGATGCCGGCTCCGCCGGTTTCACGGTCTGCCGACGGCAACCGCACCGGGAAGGGGAACCCCGGCCAGCCCCCTGCGCCTGGAGCGCAAGCGAACGACGTCGGCGCGGGAGGCGGCAGCTGGCAGGACACCAGTATGCCGACTCCCGCGCCGAGCGTCGCTAACACAACCGATTTGCTATTTTCCGCGCCGCCCTTGCGTGGGACGCACCACGCGAATCACGCGGGCGCTTCCGTCCGAAGTCTGGGTTCCGAAGGCATCGAACTCCACGGTCGACTCATCGGCGCGGTAGCCGTCGGTGTCGTCTGTGCCGCCGCCTGCCCGTGGGCCATCGGTAGGTCCGCCACGTCCGAATCGACGCAGCAGCGCCTTGACGATGGGCGGGCCGGCCAGGAACAAGACGATCACGGTGTAAACGACGACGGCGAGTGGTTCGCTCAGCAGCGCAGCGGGGTCGCCGGCGCTGATCTGCAGGGCGCGGCGCAGCTGGCGTTCCATCTCCGGGCCCAGGATGGCGCCGACGATGATCGGCAGCACCGGAAACCCGAAGCGTCTGGCCATATAACCGAGGGCGCCCAGAAGCAGCAGGATCCCGATATTGAACGCCTGCAGGCCGGCCGCGTAGGCCCCGAGCGTGGCGAAAAACAGGATTCCCGCATAGAGGTACGGGCGGGGGATGCGCAGCAGCTTCGCCCAGAGCGGTGCGAGCGGCAGGTTGAGCGCGAGCAACATCGTGTTGCCGATGAACAGGCTCGCGATCAGCGTCCAGACCAGTACCGGCTCGTTTTGGAACAACATCGGTCCCGGGGGGATGCCGAACTGGTTGAACGCGGCGATCATCACGGCGGCGGTCGCCGTGGTCGGTAGTCCGAGGGTCAGTAGCGGCACCAGCGTTCCGGCCGCTGAAGCGTTGTTGGCCGCTTCCGGGCCGGCGACGCCCTCAATGGCGCCGTGGCCGAACTGTTCCGGATGCTTCGATAGCTTCTTTTCTGTCACGTACGACAGAAAGGTGGGAATCTCGGCGCCGCCGGCCGGGATGGCCCCGAACGGGAAACCGATGACCGTGCCACGCAGCCACGGCTTCCACGAGCGCTTCCAGTCGTCCTTGCCCATCCACGGCACCCCGACCGGAATCGTCGGTGGTGTTCCGTGACGCAGGTGGGCGGCGATCCACAGGGCTTCACCGACCGCGAACAGGGCCACGGCGATGACGACGACATCGATGCCACCGGAAAGAAGCGGTTGTCCGAAGGTCAGCCGTGCCTGCCCGGTCGTGCCGTCGAGCCCCACGAGCCCGATGGTCAGCCCGATGAACAGCGAGGCGAGACCGCGAATACGGCTCGAGCCAAGCACTGCGCTCACGGCGACGAAAGCAAAGACCATCATCGCGAAGTATGAGGGAGCCCCGAGCCCGATCGCAATGGACACGATGAAGGGGGCGACGAAGACAAGAGCTCCGGTAGCCAGGGTGCCGGCCACGAACGAGCCGATCGCGGCGGTCGCGAGCGCCTGGGCGCCGCGTCCGGCCTTGGCCATCTTGTTGCCCTCGAGCGCTGTCACGACCGACGAGGACTCGCCTGGTGTATTGAGCAGAATCGAGGTCGTCGACCCGCCGTACATGCCGCCGTAGTAGATGCCGGCGAACATGATGAGGGACCCCGTCACGTCGAGAGCGTAGGTGAGTGGTAGCAGCAGGGCCACGGTCATGGCCGGGCCGATACCCGGCAGCACGCCGACGGCGGTGCCGAGCAGCACGCCGATAAGCGCGAACAGCAGGTTTTGCAGGGTCAGCGCGTTGCTGAACCCCGCCATGAGCAGGGTGAGGTTTTCCATCAGAGAATTCCCGTCAACAGGCCGGCCGGCAGGTTGATACCGAGGCCCAGTACGAAGCCGTAGAACGTGCCGACGGCGAGAAGAATGCCGATCAGAAGCGCCCAGACAAAGCGCCTCGAGCCGAGCAGTAGTGCGGAGCCGTAGAACAGCAGCGCACTGCCAATCACGAATCCGAGAAAGTCCATCGTGAGGGCGAAGACGAGAATCAGGCCGCCGAGGCCGAAGACGGTCGGCCAGTGGGCCTTTTGCGTGAGGTCGATGTCCTCACCGTCTTCGGCCTCGGCGTGGCCGCCCCGCAGCACAGAGATCGTCAGGGCGATCGCACACAGGCCCAGGCCGATCGCGATGATCGTGGGAACGACCCGCGGTCCCATCACGCCAACGTTGATGGCGGTGTGACGGATGTTCGCGGTATCGACCGCGATCACGATCGCGATCACCGCGAGCAGGGCGGCAACGCCCAGCTCGGAGCGACCCTGGAGGCGACCGCGCAGCCCGGAAGCTGGAACGGTGCTGGGGGCGGTCATGCTTAGACCAGGCCCAGGGTCTTCAGCACGTCGGCGACGCGGGTGTCCTGCTCGGTGAGGAAGGTACTGAAGTCGTCGCCGGTGATGAAGGCGTCGGTCCAGCTGTTGTCCTCAAGGACCTGCTTCCACTCGGCGCTGTCGTGCATTGCGGTGACGGCGTCCACGAGGCGGGCGATTTCGGCATCGGTCAGACCGGGTGCGGCCAAAAGTCCGCGCCAGTTGGTGAAGACCAGGTCGATGCCCTCTTCGGTCAGGGTGGGGGCCTCGATGACCGGAACGCGTTCCTCGCTTGTGACAGCGAGCACCCGCAGGTCGCCCGACTTCACCTGTTCGAGGAATTCACCGTAGCCGGAGGCTCCGAACGCCAGCTTGCCGCCGAGAATGGCCGGCAGCAGTTCGCCGCCGCCGTCGTAGGCGACGTAGTTGACCGCGGTCGGGTCGATGCCGACGGCATCGGCGAGCTGCATCGGCAGCAGGTGGTCAGGGCCGCCCGGGGAGGAGCCGCCGCCGACGGGGAAGTTGGCCGGGTCGGCCTTCCACGCGGTGATGAGGTCGTCGATGGTCTGGTATGGGGAGTCGGCGGCGACGAAAATGGCGCCGGCTTCTTCGATGAGTCCGGCGATCGGGGTCGCGTCGGCGACCTTGGCATCACCCTCATTGGTGTACGCGGCACCGACAACGCCGAGCCCCATCATGAGTAGAAAGTTGGCGTTTCCGGTTTCGGTCAGGGTACGGGCCAGGCCCACGGTTCCGCCGGCACCGGCGAGGTTGGTGACCTCGGTGCCGGAGGCCAGACCCAGGTCGTCCATCACCTTGACTGCGGCGCGGCCGGTGACGTCATAGCCGCTGCCCGGAGCGTTGGGGATCATGACCTGCAGGTTTTCAATCGGGCCGCTGTCGGCGGCCTCGGTGGTCTTCGCGCTCGTGACTCCGCAGGCGCTGAGGGCGAGTGCGACGACCCCGGCGAGAACAACGGTGCCGGCCGTCCGACGTGAGCGCATGGTGCCTGCTGTGATTGGCATGGTTAAATCCTCTTCGATTTCTGGCGAGCCTCTTTGCTGGCCGAGTTCATGGTGGGTGGTGAACTGGTGCCGGCACAACTTGTGGCGTTAGTGAACGTTGTGTAGCTTGCGGTTGTTGGCGCGTTGGGCAAGAATTGCGGTTTTGCCGACCAATGAGGGATTATCTTGTATGGCCAAGGACGACCGAGGGAACCAACGATGCCGATAGGCGCGGTGTCGATAGGCGCGGTGTCGATGGGCGCGCTACCGACCGGCGGCCGGCGAGCCGAGCGCCGTCGCCGGTACGGCATCCGCTCGAGCCGGCTGAGTCTCACTCGCCAACTGCTGCTGTTTCAATTGAGCCTGATCGCTCTCGTCCTCGTCGCGGTGACCGCGATCTCGGTCGAGCAAACCCGCAGCAGCTTCGAAAGCGGGGCGCAGCGACGCATGCTGACGGTCGCCGAATACACCGCGGCCAACCCGCTCGTGCGCAGCCTCCTCGACAGTGCGGCCGTGCCCCAGCAGTTCTCCATCCCGGTCGAGTCGCTGCGCACAACCACGGGGGTTGACCAGCTCATCGTGACGGATGCCGGCGGCCGCATCATCGCATCGCCGGCCGACCCGCGGCTGCTCGGGGCCGTTCTCGCCATCGATTCGACCCCCGACGAGTCCGATGCCGCCTGGGCAGGGGTGGCACCGATCGGTACCAGGGATCATGTGGTTGCGCGGGTGCCGGTGCTGTCCAACGCCGGGGTGGTCGTCGGCACGGTCGTCGCCGCCCACGAGTTTCCGGACGTGGCCGAACTACTCGCGAGCGCAGCGCCGAACCTGCTCACCTATGTCGGGGTGGCCGGGGTACTCGGCGTTACCGGGTCGCTGGTGCTGGCGGCGCGGGTAAAACGGCAGACTCTTGGCCTCGAGCCGGAGCAGATCGGCCGGCTGGTCGAGCACCGGGAGGCCATGATCCACGGCATCCGGGAGGGGATGATCGCCGTCGACACCAACGGGCTCATCACACTCGCCAATGACAGCGCCCGCACCCTGCTCGGTCTGCCGCCTGATGCAGAAGGCCGGGCGGTCGACACTGTGGGCCTCGACGACGAGGCGGTGCGGGCGCTGCGCCCGCAGGAGGTCGGCGAGATCGACACGGTGTTCGTGAACCGCGGCGTGCTGCTCGTGCTCAACCAGACGCTCATTCACCCGCCCCGGTCGCGGCCAGAGGTTGTGACGACCCTGCGCGACCGCACCGAACTGGTCACGCTGCAGCACGACCTGGGCAGCAGTCGTCAGGCGACCGACACCCTGCGCGCCCAGACCCACGAGTTCGCCAACCGGCTGCACACCATTTCGATGCTCCTGCAGCTCGGCGACACCGAGGCTGCGGTGGAATACGTCGACGCCGTCACCCGTGATCGCACCGAGCTCGACAACTCGGTCTTGTCCCGGCTCGAGGAGCCCGCAGTAGCCGCGCTCGTGATCGCCAAGACGTCCCTGGCCCGCGAACGCGGTGCGACGCTCGTCCTTTCGCCCGAATCGAATCTGGGCCGGGTCGACACCGATCTCTCCACTGACCTCGTCACCGTGATCGGCAACCTCGTCGACAACGCCCTCGATGCCGTCACCGGAGCCCCCGAACGCGGAGTCCGGCTCGATGTGCAGACCGACCAGGGCGCGCGCGCCGTGCGGGTGACGGTGAGTGACTCCGGGCCCGGGATCGACGCCGCCCTCATCGACCGGGTGTTCGAGGTGGGGGTCAGCACCAAAACGACGAGCGTGACCGCCCTCGCCGGCGGAGACGCCCACGGTTACGGACTCGCGATTGTACGCCTCGTGGCGACGCGTCGCGGGGGCACGGTGGGATACCGGGCCGAGAACGGCGCAGTGTTCGAGGCAGTGCTTTCGATCGATGCGGCCGAGTTGGTCGGGACCGAGGAACAGACCCGTGTGTGACGTGCTCGTCGTCGACGACGATTTCATGGTGGCGCGTGCCCATGAACGCATTGTGGCCCAGCAGAGGGGTTTCACCGTGGTCGGCGTCGCCGCGACCGGGTCAGACGCGCTGGCTCAGATTGCCGAGAAAGCACCCCACCTCGTACTCCTCGACATGTACCTGCCCGATATGACCGGGCTCGATGTGATCCGCCGGGCACGCGAAGCCGGGCGCGACGTGGACTTTCTCGTGCTCAGCGCCGCCCGAGAGGCCGAAATGGTCACCGCGGCGCTGCAGGGCGGTATCGTGAGCTACCTGCTCAAACCATTCAAGATCACCGAGCTGCAAGCGCGCCTGGCCGGGTACGCGGAGCGGCGTCGACTACTCGGTGGCACCGGCGACCTCAGCCAAAGCGATCTCGACCAGGCGCTGGGGCGGGCATCCGTTCTGTCGATCGACCACGTGGTCGCCACCCTGCCGAAAGGCCTGAGCAAGGAGACCGCAGCGCTGACCGCGGCCGCGCTGGCGGCCAGCGACCCCGACCTGGCCGCGTCGGAGTGCGCCGAACTGCTCGGCCTGTCGCGGGTGGTGGCTCGCAAATACCTGGAGTATTTCGTGGCCACCGGGCAGGCGGCGGTGAGCCTTCGTTACGGCCAGACCGGCCGGCCTCAGCGTCGCTACGCCTGGCTGGCCGCCTAGCCGGTATTGATCTAGCCGGTGTTGATCTAGCCGGTGTAGATCTAGCCGAGGTCGTCGTCGGTGCGGGCGCCGAACACGATCTCGTCCCAGCTCGGCATCGAAGCCCGGCCGCGCTTGGGCGTGGTGCGACCGTGGTTGGTGCGTTCCTGAGCCCTAGCGGCCTGGTTGGCCCAGGCGTTGCCGGTCGGCTCCGGTGTGGTGGCCGGCGCGGCGCTGGACTCATCGGTGACCGCCTCCGTGGCATCGCTCGCCCGGCGCGGCCGCAACGGCTGTGCCGGTGCCGAAGCGGATGCCGTGGGCTGGCCCGTCGCCGTCCCACCGGGAGTGCTCCCGTTCGACGCTGCCTCGCGTTCGCCGCGACGGCGCCGCAGGGACTCCAGCAGGTCGGCCGTTTCGCTCATGTTCGAGGCCGGCTCTGCAGCACGCTTGATGGCAGCTTTCGACACTGCATCGTCCCGGCTCAGTGTGCGGGAGTAGGGCACAGCCTCGAGGTTGGGGCTGGTGTCGTTCAGAATCTCGTCGGCGAGGGATTCCTTGAAGTTGAAGGCGTTGCTGTCGAACCGGGACACGTCAGCGGCGCTGGTCTCGGAGCCGACGGCGCGTAGGCGCGGAATCAGTGAGCCCTTGAGCTCGCCCTGCTGCGATAGTGCGACGGCCTCGCTGCCGACCGGTGACAGAGAGTTCTTCTTCGGTTCGAAACCCCAGCGAGCATCGTGGTCGATCTCGTCGGCCGTGAACGACAACTTGACGATCCACCCGCCGCCAGGTTCTTTCCAGCTCGCCCAGCGCTCACCGGTGGCACCGAGAGAGGCGAGGCGTTCGCGAATTACGCTGCCGAAGTTGACGTTCTCGTCGATCGGGTCTGGGTCGATGGCGGTGTGCACCGGAACGCTCAGCGCCGAAGAGACGATGTATTCCCGTTCGGCCACGACCGGGCCCTCAAAACGGCGCACGTACTCGAGCGATGCGCCGGTGACCGCGGCGACGTCTTCGGCGGACATGCCGGAGCGGATGTGCGCCTGAACTTCCCGAGGAGACAGCTTCGGCGCGTTCGTGCGTTCCGTCTGGGTTTGGCGAAGCCGGGACTGGAGAACCTCGTCGATGGCGATGCGATACCGGTCGCCATCTTCGGACGCTGCGAGCAGCGCACCGTTCTCAACCCCAATAACCTTCAATTCCTGCATGAAGACAAGCCCTCTCGCGATTACCGTTGGCTGCAAGACTGCCACGGGTTGATGCCATTTCGCGGGAATACGCCGGGCGTGCCGCAAGTTGTTTCTTCGTGTCCGAATAAAAAGATTGTCGGGCGGTTTGCTATTCCGTCTGGATTGTTGGAAACTGTGCCCGCCGATTTCGTTTTATCGGCGTAACTGAAATGGATGGGCATGGCAACCGATTACGACGCACCCCGAAAGACTGAAGACGACTCCGAGTCGATCGAGGCCCTCAAGGAACGTGTGCCAGACAAGATGTCCGGCAGCGTTGATGTCGACGACTCCGACAACCCCGGTGGGTTCGACCTTCCGGGCGCCGACCTGTCCGACCTGGACCTCGATGTCGTCGTTCTGCCCGCGCAGGCCGACGAGTTCACCTGCGTGAATTGCTTCCTCGTGAAGCACCGTTCGCAGATGGGACACGAGACCAAGCTCGGCACCGTCTGCCTGGAGTGCGACTCCTAAGGCTCAGCTTTCACCTCACGTTGGCCGTTCGCGATTCATTGATCGCGGCGGCCAACTCTCGTGGGTGACGGCTGGAGATGACCCAGTACGGCGCCGGATCTTTCGCATCCACGATGGGCACGCGCACGACGGGGTCGATCCAGCCGCGAATGAGCAGCCAGGCACGGGCATCCAGCCGGGGACCACGCTCCTGGGTGGCTTCTTTCGCCTCGAACGCGCTCGCTTCGCCGAGCAACGTGGTCGAAATCGTGGCGGGGCCGGCGATCAACTCGCCGTTCTGCACGCGAACGACCGGTGAGGCTAGCACGAGCAGCAGCACGCAGCCGCCGTACAGAACGGCGGCCGTGACAATGCCGGCGAACAGAGAGATCGGCACGAGCACGAGAATGCTCGCTGGTATCACCAGAGCGGTGACGATGAAGGCCCAGGCGTTGGGCCACAGTTTTTCACGGTAATCAGGCATGGCTCTATTCGATCAGATAACTGCACTACCCTCGACACGTGGCAGAAAGCGTCGAAGTCCTGATCCAGGCATCCATCCTCCCGAACTACGCACACCCCGGTGATGCCGGGGCAGACCTGCACGCGGCCGAGGCTCTCGTGCTCGGCCCGGGAACCCGTGCACTTGTCGCTACCGGCGTGTCGATCGCGCTTCCCGATGGTTTTGCGGCGTTTGTCGTCCCCCGCAGCGGTCTGGCAATCAAGCACGGCATCACCATCGTGAACGCTCCCGGAACAGTGGATGCCGGCTACCGCGGCGAAATCAAGGTGGCCCTGCTGAACACCGACCTGAACGAATCGTTCACCATCGCGGTGGGCGATCGCATCGCCCAACTGATCGTGATGCCGGTCGCCCGCGCCACCTTCATCGCCGTGGGCAAGCTGCCTGGCAGCCAGCGTGGCGAGAATGGTTTCGGCTCGACCGGCGTTCTGCCTCGCACTCAAGACACTGCACCAATGCCGGGCCGAGCCGCCCCGCAGACAGGAGATATTCGGTGACTGACCTCACTAACGCGGGGGAGATCCCCGAATCCATGCCGAAATCGGCACCCGAAGACCGCGAGACCGAGGGTCCGCTCGACGAGTCAGAGGCCAACCCGGTGCGTCCGTACGTTGACCTCGGCGGCATCAAGATTCTGCCGCGCGAAGGACTGCACCTGCGCCTCGAGATCGAAGAGGGCAGCAAGAGGGTCGTGGCCATCGGTCTCGACTTCGCCGGTTCGACCTTGCAGGTGCAGCCGTTCGCAGCGCCGCGCTCGAGTGGCCTGTGGCACGAGATCCGCGACCAGATCGCCGACCAGATTGGCAAGCAGGGCGGTACCACGACTCCGCGCGAAGGCCCGTTCGGCCCCGAACTCGTCGCCGAAATCCCGGTCGCGGCCGGCCAGGAAGCCGGCGGCGTTACCCGCCTCGCCCGCTTCATCGGTGTCGACGGCCCACGCTGGTTCCTGCGCGGCGTGATCGCCGGCGAGGGCGCCATCGATCCCGATGCTGCGCTGCAGATCGAAGACCTGTTCCGCAGCATCGTCGTTGTGCGCGGCTCCACCCCGATGCCGCCGCGCGACCTGATTCCGCTGCGCATGCCGGCCACCCCCGGTGGCACGACCGAAACCGCCGCAGTCTAACCGGGCGGGTTGCCAAGCCATGAGCGACACCTCCAGAGATCAGCCCGATCAGCCCGATCAACCGGGCGATGCGGCCGCGGTGCCGGAGGCTTCCGGGACGCCGTCGACCTCTGCGCTGTTTGCCGAGTCCATGGCCGGCGCGGCCCGCCGAGCCGGGTTCGGAGCGGCGACCGAGGGCGAACCGATCAGCGGCCAGGCCCTGCTCACGGCGATGGGCGGCATCCGCGGCCTGGTCGAAGCTGTACTGCCCGGCCTGGTCTTTCTGATCACCTACTCGCTCACCATCGATCCATCGACCGATGTGACGAGCGACCCGATCGGTACCCTGCTGCCGTCGCTCATCGCCCCGCTCGTGATCGGTGTGATCTTCGTGGCGCTTCGCGCCATCACCAAACAGACCACGACGCCGGCCCTCGGTGGTCTGGTCGGAACCGCCATCAGCGTCGCGCTCGCCCTGTTCTCCGGCAAGCCGTCCGACTTCTTCCTGGTCGGCCTATGGACCAACGCCGGTTACGGCGCCGCCCTGCTGATCTCTGTGCTCGTGCGCTGGCCCCTCATCGGCGTGGCCGTCGGGTTTCTCATGGGCGACGGCGTCGCCTGGCGCCTCGACGCGAGCAAACGTCGCGTCCTGACCATTCTGACTCTGTGCTGGACCGGCCTCTTTCTCGGACGCCTCGCCGTGCAGCTGCCGCTCTACCTGGCCGACAACGTCGAACTGCTCGCCTCAATGAAGCTCCTCATGGGCATTCCGCTGTACGCGCCGCTGCTCGTGGTCTCCTGGCTCATGGTGCGTTCGGTTTATCGCAAAGCGGATGCCGCTGACGCGGTCTGAATGACGACGGGGGAGCCCCCGACGCCCTGCTAGAGTTATCTTGACGTCAAGATAGTTGTGCGGTGAGAATTCACCAGCGCAACTCGATGGAAAAAGGCAGCCCCTGGCATCCGCTGGTTAGGCTTGCCTTGCTGGCACGAGGCTGTGCCTGCCACAAGAATTGAGGATTGCCGCCGGTATCCCGTCGGCTCCCACAACGGAGAGGGCATTGTGTCGGAATCAACAAAAACCGCGGTTAATAGCTTCGGAGCCAAAGACACCCTGCGCGTCGGTTCGACGGACTATGAAGTCTTTCGTCTGGACGCGGTCGACGGCTACGAAAAGCTGCCATACAGCCTGAAGGTGTTGCTGGAGAACCTCCTCCGCACCGAAGACGGCGCCAACATCACCGCCGAGCACATTCGTGCCCTCGGCGCGTGGGTACCCACCGCGGAACCCGACACCGAGATCCAGTACACGCCAGCTCGCGTCGTCATGCAGGACTTCACCGGTGTTCCCTGCATCGTCGACCTCGCCACCATGCGCGAAGCCCTCGTCGAGCTCGGCGGCGACGCCAAGAAGATCAACCCGCTCGCGCCGACCGAAATGGTCATTGACCACTCCGTCGTCGCTGACCTGTTCGGAACGACCGACTCGTTCGAGCGCAATGTCGAGATCGAATACGAGCGCAACGGTGAGCGTTACCAGTTCCTCCGCTGGGGCCAGACCGCGTTCGACGACTTCAAGGTCGTTCCCCCGGGAACCGGCATCGTGCACCAGGTCAACATCGAATACCTGGCACGCGTCACGATGACCCGCGAGGTGGGCGGCGTACTGCAGGCCTATCCAGACACCTGCGTCGGTACCGACTCGCACACCACCATGGTCAATGGCCTCGGCGTGCTCGGCTGGGGCGTCGGCGGAATCGAAGCCGAAGCAGCCATGCTTGGCCAGTCGGTTTCCATGCTCATCCCCAAGGTTGTCGGCTTCAAGCTCTCCGGCATCATCCCGGCCGGCGTCACCGCAACGGATGTCGTGCTCACCATCACTCAGATGCTTCGTAAGCACGGCGTCGTCGGCAAGTTCGTCGAATTTTACGGATCGGGCGTTGCATCCGTGCCGCTCGCCAACCGCGCCACCATCGGCAACATGAGCCCCGAGTTCGGCTCGACGGCCGCCATGTTCCCCATCGACGACGTCACCCTCGGCTATCTGCGCCTCACCGGCCGTAGTGAGGAACAGGTCGCGCTGGTCGAGGCCTACTCCAAGTTGCAGGGCCTCTGGCACAATCCGGACCAGGAGCCGATCTTCAGCGAGTACCTCGAGCTCGACCTCTCCACGGTCGTCCCCTCGATCGCCGGACCGAAGCGCCCGCAGGACCGCATCATCCTCTCCGAGGCCAAGACCCAGTTCGAACGCGACCTGGACAACTACGCCAACGCACCCGTCTCCCTGGTGGATGCGGCAATAGAGGGTACTTTCCCGGCGTCCGACCCGATCGGCCTCACCCCGCAGGACGAAGAGACCGCGCACAACCACGCGTTCGAGAGCGGCCTGACCCGTCAGGCCAGCCACCCGACGGTATCCCACCCGCAGCCGACCGATGTCACCCTCGCCGACGGCCGTGAGTTCACGATCGACAACGGTTCCGTTGCGATCGCGGCCATCACCTCCTGCACCAACACGTCGAACCCGAGCGTTATGCTCGCGGCCGGCCTGCTGGCCCGCAACGCGAGCCTCAAGGGTCTCAAGAGCAAGCCGTGGGTCAAGACCACGCTCGCTCCCGGCTCCAAGGTCGTCACCGAGTACTATGCGAAGGCCGGCCTCAACGGCTACCTCGAAGACCTCGGTTTTTACCTCGTCGGCTACGGCTGCACCACCTGCATCGGCAACTCGGGCCCGCTCGAAGATGAAATCTCTTCTGCCGTGCAGGAGAATGACCTGGCCGTCACCGCCGTGCTCTCCGGTAACCGCAACTTCGAGGGACGCATCAACCCCGACGTGAAGATGAACTACCTGGCCAGCCCGCCGCTCGTCATCGCCTACGCCCTCGCAGGCACGATGAACTTCAACTTCGACACCGACTCGCTCGGTACAGACCACGAGGGCAACAACGTGTTCCTCAAGGACATCTGGCCCGACGCCGACGAGGTGCAGAAGACCATCGACGAGTCCATCGACTCGAACATGTTCGAGACCCAGTACGCCGGCGTCTTCGACGGCGACGAGCGCTGGCAGTCGCTCGAAACTCCCGTCGGCGATATCTTCGCCTGGGACGCCGAGTCCACCTACGTGCGGAAGCCCCCGTACTTCGACGGCATGACCCTGGAAACCAGCCCGGTTGTCGACATCTCCGGTGCTCGCGTGCTCGCCAAGCTCGGCGACTCCGTCACCACCGACCACATCAGCCCCGCCGGTTCGATCAAGGCGGATGGCCCCGCTGGACGGTACCTGGCCGACCACGGCATCGCCCGTGGCGACTACAACTCCTACGGCTCGCGCCGTGGCAACCACGAGGTCATGATTCGCGGAACGTTCGCGAACATCCGCCTGCGTAACCAGCTCCTCGACAACGTCGAGGGTGGTTTCACCCGCGACTTCAGCGTTGCCGGAGGGCCGAAGGCCGACATCTACGATGCCAGCCAGAACTACCAGGCTGCCAAAACCCCTCTCGTCATCTTCGGTGGCAAGGAGTACGGTTCGGGTTCCAGCCGCGACTGGGCAGCCAAGGGCACGAGCCTTCTCGGCGTCAAGGCCGTCATCGTGGAGAGCTTCGAGCGCATCCACCGTTCAAACCTCATCGGCATGGGCGTTATACCCCTGCAGTTCCCGGTGGGCCAGACCGCCGACTCGCTCGGCCTCGACGGTACCGAGATCGTCTCGGTCTCGGGCATCACCGAGCTGAACAACGGCACGACCCCGAAGACCGTGCACGTGACCTGCGCCCCGAGTGAATTCTCGGCTGCCGGCAAGGCACCGGTCGAATTCGACGCCATCGTGCGCATCGACACCCCGGGCGAAGCCGAGTACTACCGCAACGGCGGCATCCTGCAGTACGTGCTGCGCTCGCTCGTCTAATCACATCAGCGCGCTGCTGGCGGGCGCTCTGCCAGTGCGAGACCGGCGCGTAGACTCGATTCATTCGGGTCTACGCGCCGGTTTGGTTTTGATGAGCAGTCGTGAGCACGCGACGTGAAAGGAAGACGGATGACCCTTCTGGAGACGATCCACGGTCCCCGGGACCTCGATGGTCTCCCGAAAGAGCAATTGCCGCAGCTGGCCGCTGAGATTCGCGCTTTTCTGGTGCGGGAGATCTCCAAAACCGGTGGGCACCTCGGGCCAAACCTTGGCGTGGTCGAACTGACCATCGCCATTCATCGGGTCTTTCAGTCGCCGACCGACGCGATCGTCTTCGACACGGGGCACCAGTCCTACGTGCACAAGCTGCTCACCGGGCGGCAGGACTTCAGCAAGCTCCGGCAGCTCGGCGGACTGGCCGGCTACCCGCAGCGCTCCGAGTCCGAGCACGACATCGTCGAGAGTTCACACGCCTCCAGCTCGCTGTCCTGGGCTGACGGCATCTCCCGGGCGTTTGAGATCACCGGTCAGAGCGACCGTCACGTTGTGGCCGTGGTCGGCGACGGAGCATTAACCGGGGGAATGACCTGGGAAGCGCTCAATAACATCAGCGACGACAACACGCGCAAGCTCATCATCGTGGTCAACGACAACGGGCGCTCCTACGCACCGACCATCGGCGGCATGGCCCGTTTTCTCAACACAATCCGCACGCGCGCCAGCTACCGGGATGCCTACCTCACCAGCAAGGACGTGTTCGATCGCCTCGGTGCGCCCGGACGGGCTGTTTGGCGCGGCGTCCGCGGCGGCATGCACGGGTTCCTCGCCCGCGTGACCAACAACGAGGCTCTGTATTCCAACCTCGACATCAAATACATCGGGCCCATCGATGGCCACGACGTGCACGCGATGGAGGAGGCCCTGGCCCAGGCCAAGGGCTACGGTGCGCCGGTTATTGTGCACGCCATCACCCAAAAGGGCAAGGGCTACGACCCGGCCGTGCAGGACGTGGCCGACCAGTTCCACGCTGTTGGACAGATCGACCCTGAGACCGGGGAATCGGTCGAAGAACCCGGCGCACAGTCGTATACCTCGGTCTTTGCTGATGAGTTGCTGCGCTTGGCCATTGAGAACGATCGAATCGTCGCGATCACCGCTGCCATGCTGCGGCCCACCGGGCTGCACAAGATGGCCGAGCGGTTTCCGTCCCGCGTGCACGACGTGGGAATCGCGGAACAACACGCTGTCACCAGTGCTGCCGGACTAGCCTTCGGCGGACTGCATCCGGTCGTTGCACTGTACGCGACGTTCATCAATCGGGCTTTCGACCAGGTGCTGATGGATGTGGCCCTGCACAAAGCCGGCGTCACCTTCGTGCTGGATCGCTCCGGGGTCACCGGACCGGACGGTCCCAGCCACCATGGCATGTGGGACCTCGCCATTCTCCAGGTCGTTCCCAATATCCGGCTGGCAGCGCCGCGCGATTCCGCTCGCCTGCGTGAAGAACTCACTGAGGCTGTCGCGGTTGACGACGGACCAACTGTGGTGCGCAACCCGAAGGGCACGGTGGGGCGCGAATTCGATGCCGTCCGGCGCCTCGACGACGGTGTGGACGTGCTGCAGGAAGCCACCCAGCAGGACGTTCTCATCGTGACGGTCGGTCCGATGGCCGAGATGGGGATGGATGTTGCGGATCGGCTGGCAGCGCAGGGCATCGGCGCAACGGTCGTCGACCCGCGCTGGGTCGTTCCGGTGCCGCGGAGCATCATCACCCTCGCCGCAGCGCACCGCATCGTCGTCACGATCGAAGATGGCATTCGCGTCGGCGGGATCGGCACCCGAATCCGTCAGGATCTGCGGGAGGCCGGCGTCGACACGGCGGTGACCGAACTGGGCCTACCCGATCAGTTCCTCGACCACGGCACCCGAGCCCAGATTCTCGACCGGGTGGGGCTGACCCCGCAGGCGATCGCCCGCGACGTCGTAGCTATGGTACTCGGCAGCAAGATTCCGAATGCCCGGCCGCTGCCGGAAGGCCATACCGATACCGGTGCCATCCGGGTAACCCGCCGCGACTAGCCCCCACCCTCCCGAATGCGGACCGCCCAGTCCCGTCCCGAATACGGTCGGGGCCCGGGCCCCGAACGCGGGCCCAGCTTATAAACTGGGCCCGCGGACGCAAGGTGGGCCCAGTCGATGACCGGCCCCGGTTCTCACTAACTGTGAGCGGATGCCGCCCCGACCGTAGCACCGATTCCGCGGATCGGCGGGGTGTGGAACGTGCCGCCGAACACGCGCTCGCTCGCGCCGACCCGGTCGAGATACGGGGTGATCCCGCCCATCTGGAATGGCCAGCCGGCGCCGAGGATCATGCACAGGTCGATGTCCTCGGCCGCGTGTACTACGTCGTCGTCGAGCATCCGCTTGATCTCATCGACCAGACCGTCTTCGACCCGCTGCAGAATCTGCTCGGCCGTCATCGGTGTAGTGCCGCCGGCGACGATCTTCAGCGCGCCCTTGTCGAAACCGGTGCGGCGGCCCTTGCCGTCGCGCTCGAGGATCTTGCCGTGTTCGGCGAGCTTGTGCAGGTTGTCGCTCTCGAAGAACCGGTCGGGGAACGCGGCATGGTGTGTGTCGAGCACGTGAGCGCCCACGGTGAGACCGACGAGCTCGAGCAGCTCGAACGGGGTCATCGGGAGCCCGAACGGCGCCACAGCGGCCTCCACGACCTCGAACGGGGTTCCGGTGTCGACGGCGTGCATCGCTTCACCGAGCAGCTTGGCCAGCACCCGGTTGACGACGAAGCCGGGGGTGTCCCTGGTGATCACCGCGTACTTCCGCAGCTTGCCGGCGATGACCATCGCGGTCGCGAGAGTGACCTCATTGGTTTGCGGGGTGTTGACCACCTCGATCAGCGGCATGACCGCCACCGGGTTGAAAAAGTGGAATCCGACCAGGCGCTCCGGGTGCGCCAGCTTCGATCCGATCTGTTCGACCGAGAGCGACGAAGTGTTCGTGGCCAGAATGGCCTCGGGCGAGATGAACTTCTCGATTTCAGCGAACACCGACTGCTTCACGCCGAGTTCCTCGAAGACGGCCTCGATCACCCAGTCGGCATCGGAGAACAGCGACTTGTCGGTGGTGCCGGTAACCAGCGCGCGAAGCCGGTTGGCTTCATCCGCTGAAATGCGGCCCCTGGTCTCGAGGGTCGCGATCTCGCCGTGGATGTACGCCACGCCCTTATCGACGCGGGCCTGGTCGAGGTCGGTGATGACCACTGGAACCCTGAGCCGACGAACGAAGAGCAGGGCGAACTGGCTGGCCATGAGGCCGGCACCGATCACGCCGACCTTGGTTATGGGCCGGGCCAGTTTCTTGTCCGGTGCTCCGGCAGGGCGCTTGGCGCGCTTCTGCACGAGGTTGAAGGCGTAGATGCTCGCCTGCAACTGGTCGCCGGCGATGAGGCCGGCGAGGGCGACGTCTTCACGCTCGAAGCCCTCGGCGCGAGTGCCGCTCTTGGCCGCCTGCAGCAGGTCGAGCGCCACGTACGGCGACTTTGCGACCTCGCCGATGCGGTTCACGAGCATCTTGCGAGCGATGCCGACGGCGACGTCCCACTTGACGAGGCGCTCGATTTTGCCAGGCACATTCGGGCGGGACACCTTCGTCGTGCCAGCGATGACACCGTCGGCCCACTTGATGGAATCTTCGAGGAACCGCGCCGACGTGAACATGACATCCGCGATTCCGAGGGAGAGTGCATCCGCTCCGGTGAGGGTGCGGTTGTTCTTGAGCGGGTTCTCGATGATGACCTTGAGGGCGTTCTCGATGCCGATCAGGTTGGGCAGCAGGTAGGAGCCGCCCCACCCCGGAATCAGGCCGAGAAATACTTCGGGTAGCGCGATCGCGGGCACGGCGGCATCGACGGTGCGGTAGCTCGCGTTCAGGCCGATTTCGAGGCCGCCACCGAGCGCGAGCCCGTTGATGAACACGAACGAGGGCACGCCGAGCGTGTCGAGCTTGCCGAGGGCGTGGTGGCCGAGCTGGCTGAGAAGCTGGCCGGCCTCAAGCGAAGGAATGTCGGCGACCTTGCTGAGGTCGGCGCCGGCAGCCAGAATGAACGGCTTGCCGGTGACGGCCACGCCGTGAATCTCGCCGCGCCCGGCGCGAGCTTTTAGCTCATCCATCGTCGCGGCGAATTCGAGCAGGGTGACCGGGCCGAGCGTGTTCGGCCGAGTGTGGTCGCGCCCATTGTCCAGGGTGAGCAGGGCCAGGGTGCGGTCGGCCGAGAGCGGCACATCGCGCACAAAGGAATGCGTAACCACCTCGTCGGCCGAGATCGCGACGAGCGAGGAGAAATCGAGGGAATCGTAGTTGGTCATCGCTTGGCTGCCTTCTTGTTGAAGTGCGGGTTTTCCCAAATCACGGAGCCGCCCTGGCCGAGCCCGATGCACATGGCAGTGAGGCCATAGCGCACCTCCGGGTGCGACTCGAACTGGTGCGCGAGCTGGTTCATCAAGCGAACGCCGGAGGAGGCGAGCGGATGCCCCAGCGCGATCGCGCCGCCGTACTCGTTCACGCGGGGGTCTTCATCGTCGATGCCGAAGTGGTCGAGAAAGGAGATGACCTGCACGGCGAAGGCTTCGTTGAGCTCGAACAGGCCGATGTCGGTGATCGACAGCCCCGCCTTTCGCAGCGCCTTCTCGGTGGAGGGCACCGGGCCAAGGCCCATGACCTCCGGTTCAACGCCGGCAAAGGCGAAGCTCGTCATGGTCATCTTCACGCCGAGACCGAGTTCCTTAGCGGTGGCGCCGCTCGCCAGCAGGCAAGCGGATGCGCCGTCGTTCAGGCCGGACGCGTTGCCGGCCGTGACGCGGCCATGCGAGCGGAACGGCGTGCGCAGGCCAGCGAGGCCCTCGAGGGTGGTCTCAGGGCGCGGTGCCTCGTCCCGGGTCGCAAGGCCCCAGCCGGATTCGCTGCGCGTGGCAACGGGAATCAGGTCGGGCTGAATGTTTCCGGCTTCGTAGGCTGCGGCGACCTTCTGCTGGCTGCGCAGCGCAAACCGGTCGGAGCGTTCCTTGGTATATGAGGGGAACCGGTCGTGAATGCGCTCGGCGGTCGCGCCCATGTTGAGGGCGTCTTCGCTGACCAGCCGCTCGGAGAGGAACCGGGGGTTCGGGTCGGCCCCGAACCCCATCGGGTGGCGGCCCATATGCTCGACGCCACCGGCGATGGCGAGGTCGTAGGCACCGAAACCGATTGACGATCCCATCATGGTGACGGCGGTCATCGCCCCGGCGCACATGCGGTCAATGGCAAAACCAGGAACCGATTTCGGCAGGCCGGCCAGCAGGGCGGCCGTGCGCCCCAGGGTCAGACCCTGGTCGCCGGTCTGGGTCGTGGCCGCGATCGCGACATCGTCGATCCGTTCCGGCGGGACGCCGGGATTACGTTCCATCAGCCCGATAATCGCCTTGACCACGAGGTCGTCGGCTCGGGTGTTCCAATACATGCCCTTTTCGCCGGCGCGTCCGAACGGGGTTCGAACTCCGTCCACAAAAACGACTTCTGCTCTCTCGGCCACAATGCCTCCCGTAGGTGATTCACACAGATCCGCTTGGTGCTCATCGCATCTTTAAGGTCTGGTCCGATCCTAGGGTGGCAAAAATAGCCGCCCGAATCGTTTGCCGGTTTCTACGACTCCAGATCCGAGGCCGGGTCGGCCGTTTGTGGAACTTCTACAAAAGCATCCGCTATTAATTGTGCAGTCACGTCAACTTGCCAGCGTCGTGCTCCCAGATTGGTCAACGCTTGCCCAACGGATGCCGCATCCACCGGCTCAGGCGGCGACCACGCCACTCGACGCAGGAAGTCGGGCGTGAGCAGATTCTCAAGCGGAATGTCGACGTCGTCGGAGACGGTCTGCAGTGCAGCGCGTGCCGCTTTGTAGCGCACGTCGGCGTCGGGATTGCGGTCGGCCCACGCCCGAGGGGGCGGCAGGGTGTCGTTGCTCGCCTTGAGCGCGGGCAGGTCGGCCGTGGCGCGGCCGCGCTGAATGGCAGCCCACCAACGGTCGAGCTCATTGCGGCTCGCCCGTCCGTTGAACTCGCGAAGGTCAAAGAGCGCTTGCCTCGTCGCCGGGAGTACCCGGGCAGCCGCGAGTAGTGAGGCGTCGGGCACGAGGCGACCGGGGGACACGTCCACGTCGCGTGCGAATTCGTCGCGGGCCAACCAGAGTTCCCGGGCGACGGCGAGGTTGCGCTGGCTGCGCAGGGAATGCAGTCCGGACAGTCGCCGCCACGGGTCCACGCGGGCGGCCTTGGCTTCCTTGGCCAGGGTTGCTGCGAATTCCTGGTCGGCGATGTCGGTCTTGTCGGATTCGATCAGCAGCTCCACCATGCGGTCGCGCAGGTCGGGCAGCAGCTCAACGTCGAGGGCGGCGTAGACCAGCCAGGATTCGGGCAGGGGCCGGGTGGACCAGTTCGCGGCTGAATGTTCCTTGGCGAGGTGGATGCCGAGCAGCTCTTCCACCACGGTGCCCAGGCCGACCCGCGGAATGCCGAGCAGCCGCGCGGCGAGCTCAGTGTCGAAGATGTGGGCCGGGTCGAGTCCGACCTCGCGCAGGCAGGCGAGGTCCTGACTCGCGGCGTGCAGAATCCACTCCTCGTCGGCCAGCGCCTCGTTCAGTTCGCTGAAATCGCCGATCGGCGGCGGGTCGAACAGAAACGTGCCGGCGCCGCGGCGATAAATCTGAATCAGGTACGCGCGCTGCGAGTAAGTGAAACCGGATGCCCGCTCAGCGTCGACCCCGACCGGCCCGTTACCGGCGGCCAAGGCAGCGGTGGCAGCGAGGTAGGCCTCGCGGGTGTCAACGACCTGGTGTTGGACGGTGCTCTGCTTGGATTGCGATTCAGCCACGGGCTGCTCGGCGTGCTGACAACATGCTGACTCCTTCCCCAGCGGGAGGGAGGCCGGCGAGCATGCAGAGCAGCTCGCCCCAGCCCTCGACGTGGGCGGTGAGATTGTGATCCAGGGGTGTCCACGACGCGCGCAGCTCAATCTGCGCGCCATCCCCTTGTTTGGCGAGTTCGCCAAAGCCTGACGAGATTATTTTAGTCGCCGTTCCGGAGGCCGCGGTGTACTTGGCCTTGCGGGAGTCCAGGGCGTCGACGAGCCAGGCCCAGGTGACCTCGGCCAAAAACGGGTCGAGGCCGATCTCAACTTCAAGCGGCGCCTGCGCGAAACAGACCACGCGGAAGGCTCCGTTCCAGCCTTCGGGTTCCTCCGGGTCGTAAAGCAGGATGAACCGGCCGGTTCCGAGGTCGGAGTCGCTGCCGTGCCGCACCGGCTGGATATTGGCAGCCAGTGCGATCGAATACGGGGCGAGCTGGGCGGGCGCTGCAATTTCGGTGACGACTAATTCGGCCCGGCTCGTGGCGCGACGAATCGCGGTCAACGCCGCGGCAAACTCCGCGGGGAGCGATTGATCTGTTTCGGGCACGTCTGCAGACTAGAGTTTTTTCTGGGTGTTGTCCGTGAGGCACGCCGACCAGTCGGAGGTGCGCATGCAAGACCTACAGCCGCCAAACGGGCGTCACAGCCATGTTCTGTCAGCGATTCTCGGCGTCACCGGCGTCGTCGTCGCTGGTTCCGCGGTGGCTGTCGTGAGCGCCGCCGCTGTGCTCTCTGCCGTCATGGCGAAGACCATCGTCACCCCGCCCCTAGCGCGCGGCGACGACACCAGGGTCGTTGCGGTCGACCTGCCGAGCGCAACGATCACGCTGCAACGCCACCGCGATTCTGTGCTGCCGGGCGACTACAGCTTCTTCTTCAGCGGCGGCACCGGCCATGCTCGGGTCGGCGAGATCATCGCGCGCACGGCCACCACGGTCACAAGGCGCATCCTCGCTGTCGACTACGGCGACCTCAAGGCCACCCGCCGGGGCCGGTTCAGCGGCTGGCTCTATCAGAGCCCCGCCGATCTGGGATTCGACTGGACCGAGGTCACCGTGCCCACTCCGGTCGGACCGGCCCCCGCCTGGCTCATTCCGGCGGATGCCGGTGCACCAGCTGAAAGCGCAGCATCCGCTGGTCCGGCGAAGCGGTGGGTGATCCAGGTGCACGGCCGGGCGGTGCGTCGCGAGGAGGCCCTGCGGGCGGTGCCGGTGTTTCGTGCGGCCGGCTACACGTCGTTACTCGTCTCCTATCGGAACGATGGCGACGCCCCGGCCAGCGCCGACGGACGCTACGGCCTCGGCGACACCGAATGGCCTGACGTGGATGCTGCAGTCGACTTCGCCGCCGCACAGGGGGCGACCAGCATCGTGCTGATGGGCTGGTCGATGGGCGGCGCCGTGGTGCTGCAGACCCTGACCCGCAGTGCGCACCCGCACCTGATCACCGGGGTGGTGTTGGAATCTCCCGTGATCGACTGGGCCGACGTCGTCAGAGCCCAGGCGATTGACCGCCGGTTGCCGACGCTGATTGCGCGAGGCGCTGTCGCAGCCATGGGTGCACACTGGGCCAGGTGGCTCACCGGTCAGGCCGAGCCGATCGATTTCAAGCGGCTCGACTTCGTGGCCAGGGCATGCGACCTGCACCGGCCCATTCTGCTGCTGCACAGTGACGACGACGGCTTCGTGCCGGTCACCGGGTCGCGGCGGCTGGCTAAGCTCCGACCGGACACGGTGACCTTCGTGGCATTCAGCGAAGCCCGGCACACCAAACTGTGGAACTACGATCCCGATCGGTGGAACGCCGAGATCGCGGCCTGGCTGGCCACCCTGCCAAACCCCAAGTAGCCGACAACTA
The DNA here is from genome assembly GCF_002954245.1 of Cryobacterium aureum. Taxonomy (GTDB): domain Bacteria; phylum Actinomycetota; class Actinomycetes; order Actinomycetales; family Microbacteriaceae; genus Cryobacterium; species Cryobacterium aureum. Next base: position 339,594 of record NZ_PPTG01000048.1, read on the forward strand.
GGCGGCGAGGCGTTCCCTCAGCTGGCGTTTGGCCCGGCCGAGCATGGCGCTCATGCCGCGCAGGCGCAGCGGCGACACGGCCTCGGTCAGACCGATCGACTGGGGGTAATCGTCGGGAACCGCCAGCACCTGCTCGGCGCTCAGGCCGTCCAGGCCCTGGGCCAGGATGGACGCGAACCCGCGAGTGGTCGGAGACTCACGTGGAGCGCTCGCGTGCAGGTGAAACGCGCCGTCAGCATCCACTTCGACGAAGATGAATACCGGCGACTGGCATTCAACGACGCGCTCCAGCAGGTCGGGGTGGTCCTGAAATTTCTGCGGAAGCTCCGGCAGCTCGTTGGCGAACTCCAGCAACAGGAGCAATCGATCCTTCTGCTCGAGCGCGAGAAAGTCTTCGCGAATCTCATTCAGCAGGTCCGTGCTCATCGACGCGGCGCCGGTGCGGTTCCTGGCGCGCTGCCGACGGCGATCGGCACGGCCACGGCGTTGCCCCACTCGGTCCAGGATCCGTCGTAGTTGCGCACGTTGTCAAAGCCGAGCAAATGGGTCAGCACGAACCAGGTGTGGCTCGAGCGCTCACCGATGCGGCAATAGGCGATCACGTCGTCGCCGTCGGCCAGGCCGGCTTCGCCCCGGTAGATGGTGTCGAGTTCAGTGCGAGTGCGAAAGGTTGAGTCGGTGTCCGCGGCGCGGGCCCATGGTACCGAGGCGGCTGAGGGAATGTGGCCGCCACGCAGCGCACCCTCCTCGGGATAAGCGGGCATCGTCGTGCGGGCGCCGCTGTACTCCTCGTCGGAGCGCACGTCGATGAGCGGGTGGCCAAAGTGAGCGAGAACATCCGCTTGGAAAGCACGAATCGGGGCGTCATTACGCGCGATGACGGGGTAATCCGTGGGGGTGACGGGGGAGGCCGTCGTTGTGATCTCGCGGCCCTCGGCAAGCCATTTGGTGCGTCCGCCGTCGAGCAGGCGAACATCGTCGTGGCCGAACAGGGTGAACACCCAGAGGGCATACGCCGCCCACCAGTTGCTCTTGTCGCCGTAGATGACGACCGTGCTGTCGCGGGCGATGCCCTTGCTGGTCATGAGCGCGGCGAACGCAGCACCCTCGATGTAGTCGCGGTTGACCTTGTCGTTCAGGTCGGTGTGCCAGTCGATCTTCACCGCGCCAGGGATATGCCCCACTTCGTAGAGCAAAACGTCTTCGTCGGACTCCACGACGACCAGTCCGGCGTCACTGCCGTGTTCGGCCAGCCATTCGGTCGAAACCAGTTTGGAGGGGTGGGCGTAGTCGGCAAACTTCTCGGTCGGGTCGAACGGGGCAGACATAAAACCTCCAGGTGGACCGGGTGCATACGGATTCGGGTTGACCGCGGATTAGGCTTGTCTGGCCCACCACTTAAACTTACGCGGTGCCGGCATCCAGCGCATTCGCAGCAGCAGATCGAGAACGGGCGTTTTTCATGGCACCAGAGGCCCACCAGAAGGCACACCACACGGTTCCGCAACTGGCCGAACGCACTCCCAGCATCACGGGCCGGGAAATTGTGGCCGAACTGGTGCCGCCTGCCCAGTTTGAACACGCCTCGTTCGAGAACTACCGGCCCGATCATGATTACCCGTCGCAGGTCGCGGCCGTTGAAAAGCTGCAGGAATTCGTCAACCCCCGGCCGGCTGGGTTCTTCTCGCGCCGCCGCCAGGCCAAGGATGATCTGCCCGGCATCTACCTCGACGGCGGGTTCGGCGTCGGCAAGACCCACCTGCTGGCCGCGCTGTGGCATGCGGCGACCGGCCCCAAGTATTTCGGCACCTTCATCGAATACACCGCCCTGGTCGGAGCGCTCGGCTACCAGGAGACCATCAAAGAGCTGCGCAGCGCGAAGCTGATCTGCATCGACGAGTTCGAGCTCGACGATCCGGGCGACACCATGGTGATGACCCGGTTGCTCGGCGAACTCGTTGCCACTGGCACACGCGTCGCCGCCACGTCGAACACCCCACCCAACTCGCTCGGCGAGGGCCGATTCGCGGCCCAGGACTTTCTGCGCGAGATCTCGGCCATGAGTGCCAACTTCGAGACCCTGCGCATTGACGGCCTCGACTATCGTCGCCGCAATGTCACCGGTCAGGCAGTGGCGGTGGAGCCCGAGGCACGTGAACACCTGGTCAACACGCTGCTCGGGCGCGGTTCCAAGGTCACCGAAGACGACTTCGGATCCCTGATTCGGCACCTCGGCACCGTGCATCCGTCGAAGTACGTCAAGGTCATTCGCGACGTTGAGGTGATCGCCCTGCGCGGCGTTTTTCTGTTGACCGACCAGTCGGACGCCCTGCGGCTGGTGGCGTTCATCGACCGGGTCTACGACGCTGAAATTCCCATCGTCGCCAGTGGGCGCCCACTCAACGAGGTATTCGACGACGAGATGATGGCCGGAGGGTACCGCAAGAAATACCAGCGCTCCCAGTCGCGCATGGTCGCCCTCACGACGGGGGAGCTGCCGCCGCACACCGACTGACCACGAAATCTGGCGTTAACAATTCGTCAAGGCTCGTAACCGGCACGAAACACGTCGGAAGGTTTGTTGTAACAGTCACCTCAGATACTTGACTCGTATCCGAGGTGGCTCGCCTCGCGCTACGCCCTGCACATTTGAGACGCGTGAGGACAATTCTATGGAAACCGGAAGCATTGCATGGGGGCTGACCGCCACCGCACTCGTGTTGTTCATGACACCAGGCGTCGCCTTCTTCTATGGCGGACTGGTCAAGGCCAAAAGCGTCATCAGCATGATGATGATGAGCTTTGGTGCACTGGGCCTCATCAGCGTCCTCTGGATTCTGTACGGCTACAACATGAGCGTGGCCGGCAGCGTGACTGCGTTCTCCGGAAATCCGTTCTCTGACTTCGGTCTGGGCGCAATGGCAATGGGGGAGACCGGCAGCACCGATCTTCTCGGCGCAACCTACGGCGCTACCTTTGCCATCATCACCGTCGCCCTCATCAGCGGCGCCGTTGCAGATAGGGCTAAGTTCGGCTCGTGGATGATCTTCGCGGGCATCTGGGCAACCCTCGTCTACTTCCCTGTTGCGGCCTGGGTCTGGGGCGGTGGCTGGATCATGAACCTCGGCGAAACGCTGGGCCTCCCGGGTGTCATCGACTACGCCGGAGGCACAGCGGTGCACATCAACGCTGGCGCCGCAGCCCTGGCCCTGGCCCTGGTGCTCGGCAAGCGCGTCGGCTTCCAGAAGGGCATCACCAAGCCGCACAATGTGCCGCTCGTGCTCATCGGTGCTTCAATTCTCTGGTTCGGCTGGTTCGGCTTCAATGCCGGGGCCGAATGGCTGAACGGCCTCGCCAATGTCGGCATCATCGTCGTCAACACCCTCGGTGCCACGGCAGCGGCCATCCTCGGCTGGATGCTGGTCGAGAAGTTCAAGGACGGCAAGGCCACCTCGGTCGGCGCCGCATCCGGCGCGGTCGCCGGCCTCGTTGCCATCACGCCGGCCTGCGCCAACCTCGAGCCCGGCTGGGCGCTGTTGCTCGGTGCCGTTGCCGGCGCCGTCTGTGCCCTCGCCGTTGAGCTCAAGTTCAAGCTCGGCTTCGACGACTCGCTTGACGTCGTCGGAATCCACCTCGTCGGTGGCGTCATCGGAACCCTGTACCTAGGCTTCTTCGCCATCGGCACCGGCCTCTTCACCGGAGGCGGAGACCTCGGCCAGCTCACCGTCCAGGCCATCGCGGCCTTCTCCGTTTTCGTCTATTCGTTCGTCGTGGCCTACCTCCTCGGATTCGCCATCGAGAAGACCATCGGCTTCCGCATCAAGAACGAAGACGAACTGGCCGGAATCGACACCAGCGTGCACGGCGAAGAGGGCTACGCCCTCGAGCGTGTCTAGCGTCTGACTTCCCCGACTCTCGGGCACCGGGGCGGTACAGAGTACGGGTGAAATCCCGCTCTGTACCGCCCCTTTTCTGTGCAGGCTGCTGCTGCCGCTCTGCCGGTGAGCGGATGTCGCGGCTCAGCCGCGAACGCAGGTTCCGGAGGACACCGGGGCGCTCAGGCTGGGCGCCTGGCTAATGACCGGCTGAACCTCTTCGAGCGCGAGGGCATAGCCGACATTCTCGGTGTTGGATGCCTTGGCAAAAATAGCGCCAACGACCTGACCGGATTCGCTGAGCAGCGGTCCGCCCGATTCACCCTGCTGCACGTCTGAGGCCACGGTGTACACCTGGCGGGGCGTCGGATCCTGGCCATAAATGTCAGCGACACTGATGGTGCCGATCGAGATGACCTGCGCCGGGTCGGAGACATACGGTCCGCCGAAGGGATACCCGTCGGCGACGGCGCCGTTGCCGGCAGCGAGATTGGTGCCGACGGTGAGCGGTGCAGCGCCGAGCCCAGGCACCGAAATCACGGCGAGGTCGTCGACCGGGTCGAAATAGACGATCTCCCCGGCCATCGATTCGCCCGCTGGGGTTTCCACGACGGGCTGGCCCACTCCGGCGACCACGTGCGCGTTGGTGATGACGCGGCCATCAGCGACCACGAAGCCGCTGCCGGACTGGCTTTGCCCGCAGGCATAGGCCGTTCCGGTGATGCGCACGACCGACTGCGCGGCCACGGCCAGCGCCGGGCTGCTGGTATCGGCCTCGGCGGCATCCGGTGTCGGGCCGGTGAACGCGTCGACGATGCGCGGCAGCCCCTGCTGCACGGCTACCGAGCGCAGCTCGGCCATGAGTGCCTTGACTGGGTCGGGGGTGAGCGAGTCAATCCCGGAGACGACCGTTGAAGAGGAGATGGCGGGGGAGAGGAAGGGAATGCCGAGGGCGCCGATGCTGAACGCCACCATCGACGCGACCAGGGCTGAGGCGACGGCAGCGAAGGCAGCACCCAGCACCCGATTGATCGTGCCGAGGGGCGAACGCTTTTTTCGGCGTCCGACCATGCCTCCGGCCGACGCGCCGAGAGAGTGGCCGATGAGCACGAGCAGAACGGCCACCGCTATGGTGCCAGGGGTTCGCCATTCCGGGGCGGGAATCCAACCGCCGACGAGCGGAACCACGAAGAAAGCGGCAATCCCACCGAGCACCGCTCCGACGATTCCGGTGAGGCTCTGCAGCAGTCCGCTCCGGTAGCCGTTAACGAGGGCAACAAACAAGACCAGAATCAGAAAGAGGTCGAGAACCGTCGAGCCCGGCATCCGTCTCCCTTGATTGTGTGATTCACGTGTTTGGCGACGATTGCGTCTGTTTCATGCTTACACAGGCCGCCTCCGCGATTGCTGAGCGCAGGCCCCAACCCGCCTGCACTCCCGGCCGATTTTCAGGCGCGCACCGACGCAGAACTGACGTATCGTGAAGCGATGATCCTCGCCGCGTCGAAAGGAGAGCGATGACTCAGCCAGAGTCCTTTCCCATCTCAGCGATCGCGCCGCCCCTGGCCGGTCGGGCCGTGGCGAGCCAACGCTGGTCGCACCTGGTCTTCCTGCATTGGCGAGTGGATGCAGCGCTGGTCGCGCCGTTCCTGCCGAGCGGTCTGGTTCCCGACGAGCATGACGGATCGAGCTGGGTGGGCCTGATCCCGTTCGTGCTCGATCGCGCGACGATTCTCGGAAGCCCGCCGATCCCGTACTTCGGCACCTTCGTCGAGGTGAACGTGCGCCTCTATGCCATTGATGCCCGTGGGCGTCGCGGTGTGGTGTTCGTGTCACTGGAGGCCAGTCGTCTGGCGGCCGTGCTCGCCGCCCGCGCGCTGTTCTCGCTGCCCTACATCTGGTCGCGCACGCACCTCTCGGTCGCTTCCGGCGAATATCGGTACACCTCGACGCGCCACGGTGACTGCAGCGCGCACACCGAGGTCGTGGCCAGGCCGGATTCGGTCGCGGTAGTGGATGATTCGCTGGCAGACTTTCTGACCGCGCGCTGGGCGTTGTTCACGAGCATCCGTGGTCGCACCGTGCACCTGCGCAACCATCATGAGCCGTGGCCGTTATACCCTGCAGCACTGGTGAGCATCGACGACACCCTGCTGGCCGCCGCCGGTTTCGTCGGTCTGGCCGATCGATCTCCCGACTCCGTGCTGTACTCGCCGGGCGTGACGACGTGGTTCGGCCGGGGCAACTGACTCGGCGCGCGGCACTCAGAAAGTTCTGAAAAAATACGGTCAACGATCAGATGACAGCAACATCCAGATGACAGAGGGAGTAAGCAGCATGGGATTTCTTGACTTTCTGCTCGGCCGCAAGGAGCAGTCACCGACCGGCGACCGGTCGAACCAGCCAAACAACGTTCCGGCGCGCAGCGACGACGAGATCGCCGTTGAGCGCTACCAATACTTGTTGCGCACCGCACCGCCGGAGACGATCGAGAAGGTGCACGCTGAGGCGTTCGCCAAGCTCACCGAGGAGCAGCGCGATATTCTCTTTCGCCAGCTCACCGAAAATCTCGAACCGAGTGAGCGTCCAGCGGATGCCGCACCGGCCAACCTGGCCCAGGCCGCGACGAGGGCCGAGCTCGGAGAGCCAGGCACGCTCACCCGATCGTTCGGCAACCAGAACGGCACGGGCTTCGGCAGCATGGTCGGTGGTTCGCTCCTGGGCACGGTGGCCGGTTTCGTTATCGGCTCAGCGCTGGTGAGCGCCTTCATGCCGATGGACGGCGGCGGTACAGACGCCGGTGCCAACACCGAAACCAACGCCGACTCGGCGAGCGATCCGAACGCGGATGCCGGCGGCGATTCCGGTGGCGACTTCGGAGGTGATTTCGGCGGAGACTTCGGGTTCTGATCTCGCAGACCCGATTCCCCGAAAGCGGTTAGCGGATGGCGGCGATGGCCTCGCCGATGGAAACGTCGCCGTCCGTGAACTCGATGAACTTGCCAATGGTGTTGTCGCTTGCCAGCACGGCGGCGGCGACGAGCGCCACATTTTCGCGTGAGGTGTTTCCGCCCGCTGAGTCGGAACCCACGTTGATGGAGCCGCTGGCGGAGTCGAGGGTCAGCGCACTCGGTCCGAGGATGGTCCAGTTCAGCGAGGTTGCCCGCAGGTAGTCGTCGGCGGCTGCCTTGGCCTCGTAGTAGGCGAACATGCCGTCGTCTGGTGAGGCTCCGTGATCGGCGCGCGATCCCTTGTAGGACACCATCACGTAGCGGTAGATGCCAGCCTCAGCTGCGGCGTAGATCGAGCGGATGGCTGCATCCCGGTCGACCGCGTAGGTGCGCTCCGCGCTTCCCCCGCCAGCTCCCGCGGACCAGATGATGGCGTCGTGGCCGGCCAGTACGGTCGTGAGCTGGTCGGTGGACAGGTTCTCAACATCCGCTACTAACGGTGTGGCGCCGGTCGCCGAGACGTCGGCGGCCTGGTCGGGGTTGCGGATGAGGGAGCTGACCTCATCGCCGGCAGCCGTGAGCAGGCGGGCCAGGTGGAGAGCAACTTTTCCGTGCCCTCCGATGATCGCAATTTTTGTCATGTGTTCAACACTGCCACGATTGTCGTCGTGTGGTACTCAGATTTGGACGAAGCCGAGCAGCCGAGCGCTCAGTGCAACACAGATCACTTGCACAGCGAGAAAGACTCCGACCCAGAAAATGCCGGGAATGTGCGTCAGCCGGGCCAATTGGTCGGCGTCCGACGAGGAGCCCGCCCGCCGCGAGCGAGATTGCTGCAGCTCGAGGGACGTACGCAGCGCACCGAACAGCAGAAACGCTGTGACCAGGAGGGCGAACACACCCTGCACCTCTGGAGAGCCAAACCACGACACGAGAAAGACGATCGCGCCGGTGACGGCGACCGACCACAGACCGAACCAGTTGCGAATCTGCACGAGCAGCAGGGCCAGCGCGGCCAGCAACGCCCAGAGCAGTCCCACGTCGTACCCTTGGCTGAGCAGCCAGGCGGCGCCGAGGCCGAGCAGCGCGGCGGCCGGGTAGCCGGCCAGCAGTGTGAAGATCATGCCCGGGCCACTGGGACGCCCGCGGCTCACGGTGAGGCCTGAGGTGTCCGAATGTAAGCGGATGCCGCCCAGTCGCCGCCCGCAGAGCACGGCGACGACCCCGTGCCCGCCTTCGTGCACAATCGTGATGGCGTGTCGGGCCAGGCGCCAGACCGGCGGAAACAGAACGATCACGGTGGCCGCTGCCAGGGTCAGCCACGCCGTGAGGGGCTCCAGCGCGGCATGCGGTGTCGTCATGCGGAGCCAGATATCGAGAAGCACGTCCATGCGTCCCAGAGTAGGTGCCCCGACCGCGAGAGGCGATCAGCATCAATGTTACCGAGCGGGGGCCACGGATGGTCTGGGCGCACGTATGAAGTGGTGCTTGCACCGACCACCGATGCCGGCACAGCCCTCAGCCGGAAATAGTCACGTCCAACGTCATCTCTGAGGGCAGCGCGACGAAAGCGAACCAGGAACCCGGTGCTGCCAACGACTCGGGACGTGAACCCTGGAGCTGAGGGCCGACGATCATTCGGGCTCAGATGCTGACGCCAAATAAAGTTCCGCTAAAAAAAACCCCGGTGGCCGGGAGTTTTACCTGTGGGCGATGCGGGACTTGAACCCACGACCTCTTCCGTGTGAAGGAAGCGCGCTACCAGAAATGACCCCCGTAAGTGTGAGCACTTCCGCATGATTCCGCGGTTTTAGATCAGCCTAAGTCAGTGCTCTTCAGTGGGGTTCACAAAATACTGCGCTTTTTGTGCGCTTTTTCTTTCGCAGCAGCCCGGCTTGCGGCGATGTAGCCGTATGCCCGACCAAGCGGAATGCTGTCGACTTGATTGGTCGTGTGGTCGGACGACGTGGGCCGGGTGCGAAAACATTTGGGCATATCTCGGTCCGCCACATACTCAGAGATCGCTTAAGCACAGCCGCGGCGCCCACCTATCGCTCAGCCCATCATTCGGCTCGTCGTGTCGAAGAGTTCAAGTTCGACGGGTTGTAGCTGGTGCTGGCAAACGAAAGTGCGATCCTTGATGCGTCAGAGCCCTTGGCCCACGCTGAGACCCTACAGCGACTTCTCCTCATAGATTGGTCGACGCGCGTAATGCTCAGTACGATCTGTACATGGATGGAATAATTGGTCCGACCGTCGCCGCTGGAGGGCGTATTGCTGCTGCTGCTGCTGCTGCTGCTGCTGCCCTGCGGCGACCGAAATTAACGAGAAAAGCTCCTCTGCGATTTTTGATTGAAATTGTCGATCTCGATGGTGACCCGGTCGTGACTATGACTTTGGAGAATCCACGTAAGAATCTGGACGCTGTCGTCATAACCGCGATGACACCAATGATCCGGTTACCGGCCTACCGGGCCTTCCAGGAGGCGCGCTTGGCCCGGCACCCCGGGTTCCAGCCGATCCACATCCCGAGCAAGACGCACTTCCTCACGCTCGAGAGCCCGGCCGAGGCGGCAGCGTCGATCATCTCGCTCTCCGGGGTCGGACATGCTCGGCTCGGTTAGTATCGTCGGCGGCGGCATCGGCGGCCTGACGGCGGCGGCGTCGCTCGCGAAGCGGGGGTGGAGCGTCACGCTCTATGAACGCGAGTCGACGCTGCGGGCGCATGGCTCCGGCATCTACCTGTGGAGCAACGGGCTCGCGGTGCTCGCCGACCTCGGCGTCCTCGACGAGGCGATCGAAGGCGCCCACTACGGTCCGGCGATCGAGACGCGGAACGCCGCCGACGAGGTCATGGCCACGGTCCAGACCGGCCGCGGCAAGCCGACCACGGTGCTCACCGCGACGCGGAGTCGGCTGATCGACGCACTCGCGAGAGCGTGCCGGGACCTCGGCGTCGACGTGCGAACGGACATGGAAGGCGTCTCCGCCCACCCGGACGGCTCGGTGTCGTTCGCAGACGGGACGGAAGCGACGGCGGACCTCGTCGTCGTCGCCGACGGGGTCAACTCGCGCATCCGTGACGGGCTCGCGCTGACGAAGTCCCGGGTCGGCCTGGGGCAGATGGGCACCCGCGCCCTGATCCCGCGGACTCCGGGACTTCTCCCCGACGCCGACGAGCCGAAATACATCGAATGGATGGCCGGACGGCGCTTCGTGCTGTGGACGCCGATCAGCGACGCGTCGCTGTACATCTCACTCGTATCGCCGAGGGGGCACCCCTCCGTGGCGCCCCGGCTCGACCCGGTGGTCTGGACTGACGACTTCCCCCAGCTGGCCGCGCTCTTCGCCCATCTCGATGGGTATGAACTCCACTGGGCCGAGTTCGAGCACATCACGCTCGAGCGATGGTCAGCCGGCCGCGTCGCGGTGCTCGGCGATGCCGCGCACGCGCAGCCTCCCTATCTCGGCCAAGGCGGCGGTTGCGCGATGATGAACGCCGTCGGCCTCGCGCACGCCGTCACCGTCGGCGGGGGCGGTATCCCGGATCGGCTTCGGCTCTGGGAGGAGACCGAGCGGCCGCTGATCGAGTACACGCAGAACTTCTCGACGGGGGTGGCGCAGTTGAATGATCTCCCCGAGTCGGTTCGCACGACGTTTCTGGGGGCGCTCGGGGCATCGGCCGATTTCGGGCGCAACCGCCTGCGCGCCGCTATGACCACCCCGACGGGCATCGCACCGTTCCGGTCGGCCGCGGTCTGATCCTGTCGAGTGGGCAACTGGACGCCGACGGGGCAGCTCGGGATCGATGAGTCGAGCAGGTGGTTCGCCCCGTTCCAGCTGAATCCCCGCGACTGGCTAATACCAGAGTCTCTCAGCGCAGTAGGCTAAGGCGCGCACCCACAAAAGCACCCCACATTCGCAGTACCACGGATATTCACCTATGTCTTGGGAGAAGACCATTGTGAAGAACGACCTTAAGAACCGCGCGCGGCAGGTGCTAGCGAACTTGCCCGTCACAATCAACACATCATTTGGCGATCCGTTCCAACGCGACCAATGGCCGGACACGCTGCAAAAGGTCACCTATCTCACGGAACAGGGCTATCAAGGCGAGATCGAGGTGTCGACGAAGTCCATCCTCAAGGACGAACAGATCGACGTGTTGAGTTCCGTCAATTCGAACATCTGGATCATGTGCGGAGTGACCGGTCTCGGCGAGAGTAAAGTGCCGCTTCAAGCTCGATTCGACAACTACCTCCGGGTGTGCGAGAAGTTTCCGAAGACCGTGTTGAACCTCCGACCGTTGATTCCGGGCATGAACGACTCCATGGAGGTCCTCACTCCCATCATCGAAATGGCTGCCCAAGGAAACAGGTACCTGAAGCACGGCGGATATCTCGACCCCAATGAAGTCGCTGGTAAAAAGTACAACTACGACGGTCTGAAAGCGGACATCAAAGCGCTCTGCGCGAAAATGGGCATCAACGATGCCCCGAGGTGCTCGTCCATGGTGGCGATCGTGACTGGAAAAGTTGATAGCACGTTCGAGAACTCGGATCCGAGCAATTTGGACGTCTTGGAAGCGCTGGGGTTCGACTTCGATCTCGTCGATGGGTACGTGAAGCTCGAGGGCTTCAAGAAGAGCGGCGTCGTGACCAAGGGCGATGTCTCATTCGCAAAGCTGATCGCTCTGTCATCCCACGTGCTCGACAATTGGACCGATCCGCATCAGTACATGCAGATGAAGGGACCAGACGGGCAGATGACGGTCTGCACGTCGAGTTGGTTCCACTGGACCAGGGAAATTCGTTGCACCGTCAACTGCTGGTACTGCCACGTACGACCTGGGACCGAAATCTATTTCGAATCGGGCGACTCCGGGTGTAGCCCGCTCGACATGTATGACTTCGTGTTCGAGAGTGAAGAATATTCCGCTGCGTCCTGAAATGTGTACCGTGTCAAGTAGATGGGACCCTTTTGCCTCGGGGATGCGCGGGTCTGCGAGGCCGAGTTGGACCTTCAGTGGGCGGTTCCATGACAGGGCCTCGTGCGGTCGGATCGTGGACGAGGATCATGTCGCGGTGAGCGGCGCCGACCGCTGCCGGCCAAGGCGGCGGTCTCGCCGTCGAAAGTCCTTTAACCTAACAGAACGATTAGCGACATGGACTGACTGACGAGCCGACCTAAGGTCGCCGTGTTAGCGCCACCCCGATCCCATGGTCCTCAGCCTCCCCGCGAAGTCGGAAACATACTGCTCAAATCCTCTCATCGTGTTTTGCGCTCTCACACCGAGATACTGTGGCAGCCCGCCTGACTCTCCGAAGAGTCGGTCACCCCATGAGAGGACTGTCGCGATGGTAGCCTTTCTGTTCTGCAACAAAGCAAGGAACTGACTGATAAATGCGTCGTCGTATCTGTCAGGTACTTCGTTTCCCACTAGCCTGCAGGCATCTTCAATTACTTTCATGTTCGAGGCGAGCAAATAGACCTGGGAGTAGAACTTGACCTTGTCGGTCATGATAGTGCTCGCCAACTCCTTCGCCCTCAGGCCCCCAACAGGTATTCGGTCGTCTCTCGTTAGATTCCGGGTGACGTCGTTGATAGCTTCATCGCACATCTCTCCCGATAGGCCGAAGTCCTGTCTATGTGACCAAAGATGATTCGCCAAGTGCTCATTCATGAGACCGGCAGCATTTCTCCCCATGGTGGTGGCATAAGAGAGCAGGTAGCTGTCGTTACCATTGGGTCGTGAATAATCGAGAATCAGCTTCACGCTGCTTGCGTCTCTCGTGTCGACGTAATGGGCCAAGTCCGATATCCTAAAAGGATTTTCCAATATCCTTGTGGCTTGACCAAACGCTGCCCCTAGGCTGTAACGCCTATCTTCTTCAAGTACGGCCGCCTGAAAACCTGAGATATCCAAGAGGGTCGACGACTCCTTGGGCGGGAGCGTTGAAAAGTACTCCGCCCATTTCTGAAATCTCGTTGAATAGGGTACCCCCATTTCCTGCATCCTCACCAGGCCGGGTATCCTTAGTTTTCCGTAGTTGCCGCTGCGCATATCATCCTCATCACTTGCCCTCAGGCCAGTGAGAAACTCTTCAGATACCTCTGAATGAAGAGGCAGGTTGTACCTCAGACAGAACTCCTCCGGAAATGCCTGGATGTCCACGATCGGCGGGATTTTAAGCACGGAATTTCCGTAGTATTTCGCGAGCTTGTCGTGTTCGCCGATTAGGTCATGTAGCTGCGAGGCACCCCGCACGCGTATTTGAGGGTTCTTCTTGTGCCCCTGATACGAACCATGCTCAAAATACGTGACCACAATTTCATGTCGTTTCTGGGTCCTGCCGAGAACGCTGGAGATGTCGCACGTCTTCACGTCATCGGCGACGGCTCTACAGTCCACGCCCTTATAGTTGACGAGTTGGCCATCACGCCCAACAGTGAAGATCCCTCTCCGCATGGACCAGGTATGAAACGCGAGTGGCTCCATTTCGTTACTCCCTATGCGATCCTCATAGTCCTCCACGCTGATCGGATCGAAGACGACCATACCGTCTTGTTTTCCATAGAGGCCGGGTCTCAGGACACGATGGCGCACCAGGTTGTAGAGCCGCTTGTGTTGGTCGAGGGCACCCGGGTCTTCCATGACTACTGGCCTTTCGTGAAGTAGTGGTCAAACAGACCACTTCGGGTAACCAAACCATGGGGCACGTCAGAATCGCCGAACGTAGCTCCACTCTGCAAGCGATCAGTCAATATTGCTCACCGCCACTTTCAGCTGCGGAATCTTCGACGGCGAGACCGTCAGCGCGTCGACCCCATACTCCAGGAACGTGCTGGTGAGCGCTTCATCCGCAGCAAGTTCGCCGCTGATCGACACCCAAGTTCCGGCATTGCGGGCATTCTCCACTACCAGCTTGATCGAATGAAGTATCGCCGGATGGTACGGCCCGTACCGGTCCGCAAGCTTTGCGTTCGTCCGATCGATGGCGAGCATGTACTGGGTCAGATCATTGGTTCCGATACTGAAGAAGTCGACGAGTGTCGCGAGGTCGTCGCTGATGAGCACCGCGGCAGGTGTCTCGATCATGATCCCTTGCTCTATATCCCTGTTGAACGGAACACCTTCCCCAGTCAGGTCCTCCATCACCTTTCCGACGATCTCCTTGATGCGGATTACCTCATCGACCGACACGATCATGGGATACATGATGGCCACGTCCGCAAAGGCGCTGGCTCGCAATATCGCCCGAATTTGAGGCACGAAGATGTCAAGGCGATCCAGGGAAATCCGGATTGCGCGATACCCTAGCGCGGGATTCTCCTCCGGCTCGAGGTGAAGATAGCTTGGGGTCTTGTCTGCGCCGATGTCGAGAGTCCGAATGACGAACTTGCCCTTGCCTAGTCGCGACGCCATGGACTTGTAGACCTGAAACTGCTCCTCCTCCCCGGGTAATTCCGACGCCTCCATGAACATAAATTCCGTCTTGAAATTCCCGATCCCTGCGGCACCATTCGCGACGGCGTTCTCCACATCGGAAGCAGCATTGATGTTGGCGTAGATCAGAATAGATTTGCCCGACTTGGTCACCGCCGACAGGCCGCGGGACACGCTCGCCAACTCTCGTTGTCGAGCATCGAATTCATCCGCCCTGAGCGCGTACCCTAACCGCGCCGGCTCGTCGGGATCGACAATCAACTCGCCGCGGCCATCGATGATGCCAGGCATACCGTGCCACTGCGCGCTCACATCCTCGCTGCTCAGAGCCGGCAAACCCATTGTCCGAGACAGGATGGCGGTATGCGAGCTGGGTCCCGCGTTCTTCACAACCAGGCCGACGACGTTGAGCCTGCCGAACCGGAGGGTATCTCTCGGCGTGAGATCGATCGCCACGACGATAGTGGGTTCCTTGATGGCGTCGAACGCCGCGTGCCCCATTTCTTCGGAATAGTAGAAGATTCGGCCGAACCTGATGCCCTCGTTCAACGAAGCTCCGCGGGCGGCGATCATGCCCACTGCTGGCTTTCCTTCACTGGTGATACGAGTATCTGCTGCCTGAATCTCGACCACAACGTCCTGAGCAGGATGTCGCCACCCGCCATGACTTCGTCGAACTCCGATGCCTCATTTTGTGCGGCAGTGGGCGCCTGACTGCTCCAGTCCCAAAACGCCTGGAAAACAGGGAATCGGTCACCCAGCTCGCGAGCCCTCATGACGGCGACCGACGCGGTCCTAAATGTTTTCTGGGGATCCCTCGTCTCGCGCTCATAGTATTTGAGCGATTGAGTATCAAGCATCAAGGGCAATGACAATACCTCGGTGCTGGGGTCGAAAATGTCTCTAATCTCAT
The DNA here is from genome assembly GCF_002954245.1 of Cryobacterium aureum. GTDB lineage: Bacteria > Actinomycetota > Actinomycetes > Actinomycetales > Microbacteriaceae > Cryobacterium > Cryobacterium aureum. The sequence continues at coordinate 354,780 of NZ_PPTG01000048.1, forward strand.
GGAAGCTCTTCCCCGTGAAGATGCAGTCATCGACGACGATCACGCACCCGTCACGATAATCGTCGACCACCCGCGCCACGGACCCTCCGCCGAATGCCCGGACGATTCCTGATCTTTCCCCCAAGTCCGGGCCATTGGCCCGATGTTGGGAGTACTGCACATTGAGATGTTCAACCTGCAACCGATCGGAGGCCAAACTCTGGAATATCACACCCAAGTTCAAGGCCCCGAACGCGTTGCTCAGAATAAGGACACGCTTCGGTTCGAGACTTTCGCCGAAAGCGGCCAACTTTGTCGTGTAAGCGGCAAAGAGCACCGCCAACGAATCGCCCTCGCGGACGGCACGAACGCTTCCGGGCGCAAGCTGGGAGATACGCAGCGATTCGTCGATGAACGCCGAGATGGTCTGGTTGAGCACGACATCGGCGATCCTCTGCTGAAAGCTGTCTGTCGATGCGGGGAATCGAAACAGCAACAGACTCGCTATCATTTCGGCGATTTCGCTTACACAGGCCTCGATTGTGGGTGCGATCTGCGGTCTGCCGGGTATGCCGTCCATTCCCGACTCATTCGAGTACACGAACCAAAGCATGGTCGTCAGATCGTTGAATACGTACTCTAGGTACGAGAGCATGCCGATCCAGTCCACGGCGTTCGACCTCCACGGCTCTCCGTCGCACGCGAAGGCTGGCTCAGAATAGGCCCCCCAGCGGCTGCAGAAGTTTTGCCACAGGGCGAATTCAGTCGGGTCGCTCCGCTTTTTGTGCATTTGCGGATCGCATTCGTAGTAGGTATATCCGCGCAGCCAGACGGTGCCGCCCTCCACGTGGCCGCGGCGCCCGAAGAAGTCCCGCAGCGCCGGTGCAAGCTGGTCGACCTCGGCCAGTCCGAGCCGAAAGCCGCCGTATTTGCTGACGTGATCCTGAATTCTGAACGAGTCGCTGCAACGAAGGTTCGTGCGTATCGACCTATTCCACAGGTCGAAGAACGCGTCCTCATTCGCCTTCATCTCTGCATCCGCGGAGTCTAGGAGTTCGAAGAGAGTTGTTTCACTCGCTCCGTCTGCGACTCTCTGGTGCATGGTATCGATGAGGTCGTCCAGAGTACGTGACAGAGGATCCAGCACGATCAGTTCTCCGCGCGGAACAGTGAAGGTTCGCTCTTGGTCATCCCTCAACCGCTGTCGCGCGAGAGCCTCGGATCTCGTGATGCTCTTCGAGAGCTGGAGTATCTCGGCTCGCCTCTCGGACGTGGATTCGAAATAGAACTTGAATTCTGCGTCGGGGAAGATCTCAAAAAGGTTGCGGCCGTCCATGACAAGGGCCCGGCCTCGACGGTAGTCGTCCAATGCAGTGTTCACATGATTTAACATCTCGCCATCACCGGTGATCGACGCGAAATATTTCACTAACCCATCGTCATACAAGTCGGCATTGTCTCGGTTCTGCAGGTGTAGAATCGTGTCAGAGGAGACGCGAGCATAGAGCGACGGCATGATTTCTTCGTGGCTGACGCCGCGATCCGCCAACTGCTGGTATGCCTGCGCCAGAAATCGGATCACCAACCCGGTGGAGAAAAAGGATATGCCGAGTCGATCGGCGAGCATCTGTCCGGCGGTGGATTTTCCCTGGCCATTTGTGCCATCGATTGTAATCAGCAAGGAACTCCCCAGAAGGACGGTTTCGCGCGCATGTTTGTGAGTATGCTACCGATCTTAGGGGTAGCGTCGGTCTAGGCTGGCAGCTATGCTGGCGATGTCGTCGGCTCGGCGCACCTGGTCCGCCGTGCGGCAGCGCGTCACCCGCGACGCCAAGGGACGATGCGGCCGGCGCAGGGATGCGTCGTGGGCGAACCGGCTGCTGCTGCTGCGCGGCGCCGACACCCTCAGTCAGCGGGCCTGGGCCCGGCTGAACCGGGTGTTCCACCACGACGATGCGACCGGAGAACTCGGCGCCGCCTGGGGCGTGAAGGTACACCTCCGCATGCTGCTCAAGGCCGGCAGCCTCGAGGCCGCCCACGAGGCCAAGATGCGCCTCGGCATGGCCGTGCTCGCCGCTGACATGCCGAGGCCACGCGCCTCTTCGAGATGGTCAGCGACTGGTGGGAACAGATCGAAGTCCTCATCGTCGCCGGCGTCACCAAAGCCCGCACCGAGGCCGCGAACACCTCGATCAAGCAGCTGAAACGCACCGACCGGAGCTTTCGAAACGAGACCAACTACCGCACCCGTATCCTGCTCGCCAGCGCCGCCCGCCGCGCGGCATGAACATCAACCTCAGCGGGCCGCATTCACCACGGAACGCGAAGAGCCCGTGTGGGTGGGTGCCAGCACCATCGACGCGCGGTGCTCAGCGGCGGGACGTCACGGGGCTCTGCTCTGCTGTGGCCGGGAACGCTTCGCCGCGACGTCTGCGGCTGGCCGTCAGAACGAACACTCCGAAGACGAGGGTCAGGAGGCCGATTACGATCCAGGCCGTTGCGTAGCCTGCCGAGGCTGCGATCTCACCGAACACCCATGGCATGACGAATCCGCCGACTGCCGTGATAGTCAAGAGCAACCCGACAGCGGTACCGATCAGTTCAGGCGGAACGCTGCGGTCGTTGCCCGGCGCGGTCAGCCACACAGCGAAGCAGCCGTTGAAACCGAATCCGATCACGGCGGCGGACAGCCATAGTGTGTCGGGCCCAGCGACCGGCAGTGACAGGATGCCGAGTCCCTGGATGGCCAGGAAGAGTAGGAAGGTCGCACGAGCGCTCATCACTCGGTCGGCGAGAACGCCCGCCGTGATGCTGCCCGGAATACCCGCGATTCCCACCAACAGGCCAGCGATCGCAACGACTCCCCCTGAGAAGCCCCGGTCGGCCGCTGCGTACACACCGATGAGCTGAGAGGCCGAAAAGTAGGCACCGTAACCACCGAAGAACGCGAGCCCGTAGCGCCACAGGAAGCGGTTGCGGAGAACCGCGGCGATGGCGGAACCGCTGAGTTTCACACCGAGCAGGCTGGGAATGCCTTTCGGGATGCGGTAGACCAACAGTACGACAAGGCCAGCGGCCAGTGTGACGAGACCGGCGAGAACGAGTGCCCCTCTCCACCCAAGGCCCTCGACGACCGGTGTCCAGGCGTAGAGGCCAACGGCGACCCCGGTGCTGAACGAGGCCGAGACGACGCCGAGCGCGACGGCGTGCTCATGGTTCTTGAACCAGACGCTCACTGCGGCGATGCTGATGCCGGCATAGATCGAAGCGGCGACACCAGCGAGGATGCGCGTGATGAGCAGCGCCGGGTACCCGTCGACGATGCCTGCCAACGACGTGAGTGTACCCTCCAGAACCAGGCCGGTAACCACAGTGGCGCGGATCCCGAACTTCGCGGCGAGGAATCCTGCGGGGATGTGCATGATGCCGTATCCAATTACGAAGCCGGAGATGAGCAGCGCCAGCTGGGGGAGATCTATCGAATACGCCGCGGCCACACCTCCGAAGGTCGGCGGCATGACAAACCAGTTGAAGGTCATCGCAACCGTCCCGAACGCTATCACGGCCAGCATGACCCATCGCATCGAGGCTTTGGGTTGAGTTTCATCATGCACAATGCGTCCAGCTTTCATCCTGGTTGGAGCGGTGAGGGGTGGAGGGGACTGCTGAGGCTTTAGTTTTCGGTTGCGGTGTGGGGTGGTTCAGGCAGCTATGAGGGCTGTGTCTAGTATCTCGAACTCGATCGGGGTGAGGCGTCCGAGCCGGCGTTGGCGACGCCTGCGATGGTATGTCCGCGCAATCCAGGTGACCATCTCTTGCGGCCCGCGCTTGGGGCGGGGCGGTGGCCTGGATCCGCAGGCACTTTTGCATCACGGAGTAGGCGGGAGCGCGCGAGCGCAGCGTCGGTTGCGCGGCCACGTCAGCATGATCGTCGATCATCAAACCCACGTCCCCGAAGCTACGCGACACGTTCAAGCGTAGACAACCCCAGAAGAGGGCCGGGCTTCGTCCCTGTGAGTGGTGCGGTTTCCCGCTCTTGAGTGCTGCTTCGTCAACGTGTGCCTTCTTCGCTCGAGGCCCTGACTGGTCCACAGGCCGGCATCATCGAACTGCCGGTTGACGTCTACTGGGGCCCCTGACCGGATCATCGATCTCTCCGAGGAGTGGCAGCAGGCCAAGACGTATCAGGCTGTTATTCGAACGGGGTCGACAGCTCAGCAGGAGTCGCTCCTCAACAAAGTTTCTTGGTCGCGATCTGGCCGGCACTCATATTGCCCGCACGCTGCCAACAGGTTTGGGAGACGGCGTTTCCCGAACTGATTTCCTAGCTCCACCCGAGCTTTAGATGCCGGCGACGGCCGCCAATTCTAAATGTGACCTCGCTCTCACTGGATTGCGAGTTCTGCACGCGACCCGCATCCCTTCCCCGCTCACCAGGAGGCTCAGCCCGGCGTCTGAGCCTTGTGTAGCGCCACGAGCAGAGGTGGCCAACGAACCCATCTGGAAGCGCTTGGGCGGCGGCTTGCGGGCGGGCCCTGCCACGACCGAGAGATCCCGTGCGGGGGAGTGGGCCGCCGTCAAAACAGGCCACGAGGCCCGTGTTTATCTGTGCATTTTTTGGCGAATAAGCGAAAGCGAAAAGACGCACAAAACAAGGTTCAGTATATTTTGTGTTTTTTCGGCGCTTTTTCAAGCCCATTTCGCGGCCAAAAAGCAACACGTGGGCGAAAAAAATCCCGTTGACCGAGGGTTTTGCTTGGTGGGCGATGCGGGACTTGAACCCACGACCTCTTCCGTGTGAAGGAAGCGCGCTACCAGCTGCGCCAATCGCCCAAACTATATTCGCCACCGAAGTTGCGACTACTGATACTAGCCCAGACTGGAGCGTCGCCGCACATCCATGCCGCACCGGGAGTGGCGCGTGCGCCCCGGGGCCTGCCCAGCCACTATGGAAGGCACGGTCGACCATAGGGCGCGCGGGAGCTGCGCCGCTGCGCGCGAGGCGGAACTGGTGCGCATTGGCGTACGTCCCGCGCCTCGCATTACGCGGGGTTTCCGGCCAGGGCCGAACTCCCGCAGTCTGGCGCAACTCCCGCGCCTGCCCGGAGGCGCTGTCAGGCAGCCAAGCAGGCCAGAGGGTGCCCGCAACACACGGCGCAACACGCCGTAAACGGCTCGGTTTGGTTTCCGTCTTGCTATTCAGCTAGAGTCTCTGAGTACGCAGAAATGCGGACAGTTGCGGATGTGGCGCAGTGGTAGCGCATCACCTTGCCAAGGTGAGGGTCGCGAGTTCGAATCTCGTCATCCGCTCGAATGAACTGGAATCGCACCTTCGGGTGCGGTTCCAATTCGTTTGGTATGAACCCAATTGGTGGATTGGCCGAGAGGCGAGGCAGCGGCCTGCAAAGCCGTTAACACGGGTTCGAATCCCGTATCCACCTCCATTCTTCGTGCACTTTCGTAGGATAAGTAGTTCCCAGAATCTTGGGCGATTGGCGCAGCGGTAGCGCGCTTCCCTGACACGGAAGAGGTCACTGGTTCGATCCCAGTATCGCCCACAGAGTATTTTCCGTTCACAACAAAGCCCCGGTTCGCTGGGGCTTTTTTGTGCCCAAAATCGCGACGGTGCATGGAGAAATGTGCCCGCGCTCTGTCCGCCGACGAACTCCGCCGCGCACGCCGCTAAAGTTGACGGTAGGTAATCAATAGGGAGTTATACACGTGGCTGACGGCTTTGCGCTTTTCACCGATCGATCCGTTGTGGCGATGCGCGTCAACGGTGAGTTGAAAGATCTGGCGGCCACAGTGTTGCCGACGGATGCTGTCGAACCGGTCAGCATAAATTCTCCCGACGGACTCAACATTCTGCGCCACTCCGCCACCCACGTGCTGGCCCAGGCCGTGCAGACCGTCAACCCGGCCGCCCGCCTCGGCATCGGCCCGTTCGTCACCGACGGTTTCTACTACGACTTCGACGTGGCAGACCCGTTCACCCCAGACGACATCAAGTCGCTCGAAAAGGCCATGGATCGCATCATCCGTCAGGGCCAGCGTTTCGTGCGTCGCGTGGTCACCCACGACGAGGCCCGCGCTGAACTTGCTGCTGAACCCTACAAGCTCGAACTCATCGGCATCAAGGGAGGACCCGGCGAGGGCGGCGATGCTGCCGCCAACAACAGCCCGACCGCCGACGAAGAATCGGTCGAGGTCGGCGGCGCTGAGCTCACCATCTACGACAACGTCGACCCGAAGACGGGGGAGACTCTCTGGAAAGACCTCTGCCGCGGCCCGCACCTGCCGAACACCCGCATGATCGGCAACGGCTACTCCCTCACCCGTCTGGCCGCTGCCTACTGGCGTGGTTCGGAAAAGAACCCGCAGTTGCAGCGCATCTACGGCACGGCCTGGCCCACCAAGGACGAACTGCGCGCATATCAGACTCGCCAGGAAGAGGCAGCTAAACGCGACCACCGCAAGCTTGGCGCCGAGCTGGACCTGTTCAGCTTTCCGGAAGAGATTGGCTCTGGCCTGGCTGTGTTCCACCCCAAGGGCGGCATCATCCGGCAGGAGATGGAGAACTACTCCCGCAAACGCCACACCGAGGCCGGCTACGACTTCGTCTATTCTCCGCACATCACCAAGTCCACCCTGTTCGAGACCTCGGGCCACCTCGATTGGTACCGCGAGGGCATGTTCCCCCCGATGCACCTCGACGAGGAACGCGACGAAACCGGCCATGTCACCCGTCAGGGCATCGACTATTACCTGAAGCCGATGAACTGCCCGTTCCACAACCTCATCTTCAAATCCAGCGGTCGCAGCTATCGCGAACTGCCGATGCGCCTGTTCGAATTCGGCTCGGTCTATCGCTACGAGAAGTCCGGTGTGCTCAACGGGCTCACCCGCGTGCGCGGCATGACGCAGGATGACGCGCACATCTACACCACCAAGGAAGGCATGAAAGAGGAGCTCACCAGCACCCTCAACTTCGTGCTGCAGTTGCTCGCCGACTACGGCCTCAAGGACTACTATCTCGAGCTGTCGACCAAGGATCCGAAGAAGTTCGTTGGCACCGACGAGGCGTGGGAAGAAGCCACCGAAACGCTGCGCGAGGTGGCCGAGGCATCCGGTCTCGATCTGGTCGCCGACCCGGGCGGAGCCGCGTTCTACGGCCCCAAGATCTCCGTGCAGGCCAAGGACGCTATCGGGCGCACCTGGCAGATGTCGACCATTCAGCTCGACTTCAACCTGCCCGAACGGTTCGACCTCGAATACACCGCGAACGACGGCAGCCGCCAGCGTCCGGTGATGATTCACCGCGCCCTGTTCGGATCGATCGAGCGCTTCTTCGCCGTACTCACCGAGCACTACGCCGGGGCATTTCCGGTGTGGCTGGCACCGGTGCAGGTTGTCGGAATTCCCGTGTCCGAGCAGTACGGCCCATACCTCGATGACGTAATTGCGACCCTGAAGAAGGCCGGCGTGCGCGCCGAGGTCGATCACTCTGACGACCGCATGCAGAAGAAGATTCGCACCCACACCAAGGCCAAGGTGCCCTACCAGCTGATCGTGGGTGAGGACGACCAGGCCAACGGGGCGGTGAGCTTTCGCTATCGTGACGGCACGCAGCAGAACGGGGTGCCCATTGCCGAAGCTGTGCGGCTCATCGTGGAATCGATCGAGACCCGCGCCCAGATCGTGACCACCCCGGTCGCCGCAATCAGTCCCGCCGTGGCCGAAGTGCAGGCGTAGCATGGCGGCATTTCCGGCTGATCGACTGCGGGGCTCTGACGCCGCCGACGCGGGCGCGGGGGAGTCGTCGGCCGAGTTTGCCGGTGTTCCGGATGCCTTCCAACGGCTCTGGACACCGCATCGGATGGTCTACATTCAGGACGGTCAGCAGCCGCACTCCGACGACTGTCCGTTCTGCATCGCGCCGACCCTGGGTGATGAGAAGGCGCTGATCGTGGCGCGGGGCACCCACGCCTATGTGTTGCTCAATTTGTTTCCGTACAACAGCGGCCATTTACTGGTCTGCCCGTATCGGCACGTCGCCACCTACGACCAGGCCACTGTGGAGGAGATCGCTGAGATCGGTGAACTCACCCAGATTGCCATGCGCGTGCTGGCCGAGGTGTCGAACTGCGACGGTTTCAACATCGGTATGAACCAGGGGCGCATTGCCGGGGCCGGCATCGCCGAGCACCTGCACCAGCACCTCGTGCCCCGCTGGGCGCTCGATTCCAACTTCTTTCCCATCATCGCCGGCACCAAGGCCATCCCGCGCCTGCTCGGCGACGTGCGTCGGGAAATCGCCGAAGCCTGGCCGCGGCCCGTGACGCCTGAGGCTGCAGCCCCAGGCACTCTCTAGCTTTCCCCAACGGCCGGGCGCGTGCTGGTGCGCCCCGGCCCGTTCCGTTCACACTCACCAGCCTCCGACCAGACCACCACCGTGCAAGGAATAGGATCGTAGTTATGACTGAATCAACCTCCGCCGAGCAGTTCGGCTCGAGCCGCGTCAAGCGTGGACTCGCCGAAATGCTCAAGGGCGGCGTCATCATGGACGTCGTCACCGCTGCCCAGGCTCGTATCGCTGAAGACGCCGGCGCTGTCGCCGTCATGGCGCTCGAACGCGTTCCCGCCGACATCCGCTCGCAGGGTGGCGTGGCTCGCATGAGTGACCCCGACCTCATCGACAGCATCATCGCCGAGGTCAACATTCCGGTCATGGCGAAGGCCCGCATCGGTCACTTCGTTGAAGCGCAAATTCTCGAGGTGCTCGGCGTCGACTACATCGATGAGTCCGAAGTGCTCAGCCCGGCCGACTACACGAACCACATCGACAAGTGGAACTTCACCATCCCCTTCGTCTGTGGCGCCACCAACCTCGGTGAGGCGCTTCGCCGCATCAACGAGGGCGCGGCCATGATTCGTTCCAAGGGCGAAGCCGGCACCGGCGATGTCTCCGAAGCCACCAAGCACATCCGCACCATCAACGGCGAGATCAAGCGTCTCACCTCGATGAGCCGCGACGAACTGTATGTTGCCGCCAAGGAACTGCAGGCTCCCTACGAGCTCGTCGCCGAGATTGCCGCCACCGGCAAGCTGCCCGTCGTGCTGTTCACTGCCGGAGGCGTGGCCACCCCGGCCGACGCCGCCATGATGATGCAGCTCGGTGCTGACGGCGTGTTCGTCGGCTCCGGCATCTTCAAGTCGGGAAACCCCGAGCAGCGCGCAGCGGCCATCGTGAAGGCCGTCACGTTCTACGACGACGCCAAGGTCATCGCGGATGTCTCGCGCGGCCTGGGCGAGGCTATGGTCGGCATCAACGTGTCCGACATCGCCGAGCCGCACCGCCTCGCCACCCGCGGCTGGTAGCGCATCCGTTCGTGACGATTCTCTCCAGCGTGGGCACCCGACCGGCAGAAACCGCCATACCGGCGGGTCTGCGGGTGGGCGTTCTCGCCCTGCAGGGCGATTTTCGTGAGCACGCGCAGGTCTTGCGTGAGCTCGGAGCAGAAGTCGACCTGGTGCGCCGTCCGGAAGAGCTCGACCGCATTGACGGTCTGGTCATTCCGGGTGGCGAATCGAGCGTCATGGACAAACTCGCCCGCACGTTCGGGCTGGCCGACCCGCTCAAGGCCGCGATAGCGGGCGGGTTGCCGGTCTACGGCACCTGCGCCGGCCTGATCATGCTCGCCGATACCATTCTCGACGGCATGAACGGGCAGCAGAGTCTCGGCGGTCTGGATATCGCGGTGCGCCGCAACGCGTTCGGCTCCCAAACGGCCTCCTTCGAAACCGACCTCGACGTTCCGGCGCTCGGCGAGCTGCCGGTGCACGCCGTATTCATCCGGGCTCCGGTCGTCGAGACCGTCGGCCCGCGAGCCACGGCGTTGGCCGTCCTCGACGACGGGCGGTGCGTCGCTGTGCAGCAGGGCAACCTGCTCGGAACCTCTTTTCACCCGGAAATCACCGGCGAATACCGTTTTCACCAGTATTTCCTGCAGAAACTGGTCGCCGCTGCCCGGTGAGCGCTTGGCTGAATTGTGCCGGGCGCGAGAGTGTGGCTAGGGTTCAGACATGACTCAGACAACCGGTGGTCAACGATGACCCGTTATGTAGCACTACTCCGCGGCATCAACGTCAACGGCATCACCATCGCCATGGCCGATCTCGCCGACACCTTTCACGACCTCGGTTACACCGATGTCAAAACCGTGCTGGCAAGCGGCAACGTCATCTTCAGCATCGACAGTCCGCTCGCCGATACTCCTCTGGCTAACAAAGTGGATGCCGCCGCCCTCAAGTCCCGCATTGAAGCGGCCCTGACCGCCCGGTTCGAATACGAAGCCTGGATCGTGCTGGTCGACGCCGAATCGCTCGACCGAATTGTGCGTTCCTACCCATACACCGCCGATCATGACGGCTGGCATTCCTATGTCATGTTCTCCTCAGACCCCGGGCATCTCAGCGAACTGGCCGGTCACGCCAGGGAGCTCGACGCCGCCGACGAACGCATCGAACTCGGCCACGGCGTGCTGTACTGGGAGGTGCGCAAGGCTGTTGGCATCAAGAGCGCCTTCAGTAAGAAGAGCGCCAAGCTCAAGTACCGCGACACGACGACCACCCGCAACCTGCACACCCTGCACAAGCTGCTGGAACTCACACCGGGATAGACTGACTCGGCACCTATGCGTGCACCGACCACGCAGCGATCACTTAATTTTGACGTAGCACAACAACGGGAGATGTATGTCCGGGCATTCCAAATGGGCCACCACCAAGCACCAGAAGGCGGTCACCGACTCCAGGCGCGCCAAGGCGTTCGCCAAGCTCATCAAGAACATCGAGGTCGCGGCCCGGCTGGGCGGCGCTGACCTCTCGGGTAACCCCACGCTGGTTGACGCCATTCAGAAGGCCAAGAAGACCTCGGTGCCCAACGAAAACATTGACCGCGCGGTCAAGCGCGGTGCCGGTTTGTCGGGCGAGCAGGTCGACTACACGACCATCATGTACGAGGGCTACGCCACGCACGGCGTCGCGATCATGATCGAGTGCCTCACCGACAACAAAAACCGTGCCGCAGCCGAGGTACGTACGGCGATGGCCCGCAACGGCGGAGCCATGGCCGACCCGGGCAGTGTCGCCTACAACTTTCACCGTAAAGGCGTCGTTGTGGTCAAGCACCTGCCGACCCTCACCGAAGACGACATCATGCTCGCCGTTCTCGATGCCGGCGCAGAAGAGGTCATCGATGAGGGTGAGACCTTCGAGATCCACTCTTCCGTGAGCGACCTGGTCGCCACCCGCACCGCGCTGCAGGCCGCCGGAATCGACTATGAGTCGGCCGACATCGCGTTCATTCCCTCGCTCAAGATCGAGGTTGACGCCGAAACCGCCCGCAAGGTGTTCCACCTGATCGACGCGATGGAAGACCTCGACGACGTGCAGAACGTGTACTCCAACTACGACCTGTCGGCCGAGGCACAGGCCGCACTCGCAGCCGAGTCCGAGTAGTTCGATGGCGGTCCGGGTTCTCGGCATCGACCCGGGCCTCACCCGCTGCGGTGTGGGCGTGGTCGACGTCGAAGGGAACCGATCCGCCCGCCTGGTCGACGTGACCGTGCTGCGCAGCGCACCCGACCTGCCCCTCGAGCAGCGGCTGCTCCTGCTGGCCCGGGGCCTCGAAGAGATGCTCGACCGACATCGGCCGCAGTTCATCGCCATTGAGCGGGTCTTCGCCCAGCACAACGTGCGCACCGTCATGGGCACCGCCCAGATCAGCGGTGTGGCCCTGCTGCTCGCCGCACAGCGCGGACTGCCGGTAACCCTGCACACCCCGAGCGAGGTGAAGGCCGCCATCACCGGGTACGGCGCCGCCGATAAGAAGCAGGTTGGCACCATGGTCGCCCGCATCCTCGGGCTGGCCGAGATACCCAAACCAGCCGATGCAGCGGATGCCCTCGCCCTCGCGATTTGCCACGCCTGGCGCACCGGAGCCTCCGGTGGCACCCTGCCGACCGTCGCCTCGGTGAAAGCTGCCACGGTCACGACGGGCGTGCTGACGCCGGCCCAGAGAGCGTGGCGCGACGCCGAACGCGGGTCGGTGCACGCTGTGTCTGTGCGAGGAGTGTCAGCGGTGCCCCGTAGTCTTAAGAGGTGATCTCTTCCGTACGTGGCCTTGTCCTGTCAGCCGTGGGCTCAACCGTAGTGATCGAGGTCGGGGGAGTCGGCTTGGGACTGCAGGTGACACCAGCCACCGCACTCGGCCTGCGCAGTGGTGACGAAGCCCTGTTGATGACCACCCTGATCGTGCGCGAAGAGTCACTGACCCTCTACGGCTTTCCCACCGCTGACGAGCTCGCCGTCTTCGAACTGCTCGTGGGCGTGACCGGGGTCGGCCCCAAATCTGCTCTCGGTGTGCTCGCGGTGCTCACCCCGAACCAGATCGCGCAAGCCGTTTCGGCCGACGACGACGGCGCGTTCCGCAAGGTCAGCGGTATCGGACCGAAAACTGCCAAACTCATTGTGCTGTCCCTGACCGGCAAGCTGGCCGTCACTGCGGCGATGTCTCCAACCCGCCTGCCAGCGGCCACGTCGGTCGCTGCCAGCGTTCAGGCTGCGCTGATCGGCCTCGGCTGGTCTGAACGCGTCGCGGCCGAGGCGGTCGATGACACCCTCACCGAGCTGGCGGATGCCGCCGGTGACGCCCCTGCGCCGCCGGCGGTGGCCGCTGTGCTCCGGCTGGCCCTCGGCCGCCTCGGTCCGGCGGCACACCACGCCACCGGGTCGGCGGCGGCCGAAAGCACTGGTACGGCTCGCTCATGACCACCGATCCCGCCATCGAAAATTCCGCCATCAAGCTGGTCAGCCCTTCGCTCGAAAGCGAGTCCGAGCTGGCCTTCGAGGGTGCCCTGCGCCCGGCGAGTCTGGCCGAATTTGTCGGCCAGAAGAAGGTGCGCGGGCAGTTGCAGCTGCTGCTGACCGCCGCGACCATGCAGAATCGCACGCCAGACCACATCCTCCTGGCCGGCCCTCCCGGCCTCGGCAAGACCACCCTGGCCATGATCGTCGCCTACGAGGGCAACCGTCCGTTGCGCATGTCGAGCGGTCCGGCCATTCAGCACGCCGGCGATCTCGCGGCCGTGCTGTCATCCCTGGTACCCGGTGAGGTGCTGTTCATCGATGAAATCCATCGCATGGCACGCTCCGCCGAGGAGATGCTCTACCTCGCCATGGAGGACTTTCGCATCGACATCATGGTGGGCAAGGGTGCTGGCGCCACCTCCGTTCCACTCGACCTGGCCCCGTTCACCCTGGTCGGTGCCACGACCCGATCTGGCCTGCTGCCGAACCCCTTGCGTGACCGTTTCGGTTTCACGGCCCACTTGGAGTTCTACGCTGAGAGCGAGCTAGAGCAGGTGCTGGCCCGGGCAGCGCAGTTGATCGACCTGCCGATCAAAAAGGATGCCCTCGCGGAGATTGCCGGACGGTGCCGTGGCACACCGCGTATCGCGAACCGCCTGCTGCGCCGTGTACGCGACTATGCGCTCGTGCACGGGGGAGCGGCCGATATCGCGGCGGTGCACGCGGCCCTCGAGCTCTACGACGTCGACGCGATCGGCCTTGATCGGCTCGACCGGGAGGTCATGAAGATCATTCTGACCCGCTTTGGCGGCGGACCGGTCGGGCTCAACACCCTGGCCGTCTCCGTCGGCGAGGAGTCCGAAACGGTCGAAGCGGTCGTCGAACCGTTCCTGGTACGGATAGGCTTCCTCACGCGCACCCCGCGCGGCCGTGTTGCGACCAGCGCGGCCTGGCAACATTTTGGTCTGGTACCACCTGTTGGCTCGACTCCACAGGGAAGTGCGACCTTACTTGACCTATAATTCAATTTGGCCCATCTGTCCAGACCGAATATTTCCGAACGGATTTGCTCGTACAGCGATCGGGCATTCACCCACACACTTCGGCCACCCGCGCCGCAATCGAAAGGTTTCACTGCTCCATGGATAATCTGACTCTCGTTATGCTGGCCGTTCTGGCCGTACTCGTCTTCTTCATGTTCCGCAACGGCCGCAAGCGCAAGAAAGATCAGGAGGCTCTGCAGGCCACCATGGTTCCCGGCGCCGACGTCATGACCAACTTCGGCATGTACGGCACGATCATTGCCATCGATGAAGAAGCCAACAAGGTCGAACTGCAGATCGCACCCGGCGTCATCGTCGAGATCCACCGCCAGACCATCGCTCGCGTCGTCGAGCCGGTTGTCGCCGACGAACTCGACGACGAGAGCGTCGAGGCCATCGACTCGCTGAACGAGCCGGAATTCGGCCAGCGCGTTGCCGATCTTGACACCGACCCGACCGACCAGCCCAAAAAGGGCGACGCGTAGTCGTTTTCGGCAGGCTTAGTTCAGTACGGTCCATTTCGTAGGGCATACTCGCTTGGCACGTCTTTTATTGCACGAAATGCAAGTACTGCATCACGCGGTGCGTCCACACAGTTTGGTGTGGGCGCCAACAGAAAGCTGAGTTCATAGGTGGCTAAGTCGTCTCCGGCCAAGAAGGCCTGGCGTTCCCTGACCTGGCTTGGCGTGATTATCGTCGGCCTGATCGCCCTCAACGCGTTCGGTGTGTTCACCCAGAACGGATCGTGGACGCCGAAACTGGCCCTCGACCTCGAGGGAGGAACGCAGATCATCCTCGCCCCGCAGCTCGAGAGCGGCCAGACGGTCACGTCGGAGCAACTGAGCGAAGCCGTTGGTATCATTCGCCAGCGCGTCGACTCCTCTGGGGTCTCCGAGTCGGAGATCAACACCCAGGGCGGCCAGAACATCGTGGTATCGATCCCCGGTACCCCCGATGACGCCACCCTGGAACGGATCAAGTCCTCTGCCAAGCTCGAGTTTCGCGCCGTGCTCGTCGCGGGCCAGCCGTCCGGACAAACGATCGGCGCAGACGGCACCGCTACGCCGGCGCCGGAGGCGACTGTCGATCCGACCCTGTCGACCACACCCGCCGTCGAACCGACCGACGCGAGCGACCTCAACTACGTCACCCCCGCGCTCCAGGCAGAATACGACGCCTTCGACTGCAGCAAGATCAACACGACCAACGTGGCACCGGCCAATGATCCGCTCATCACCTGCGAAGCGAACGACTCGTTCAAGTACATTCTCGGCCCGGTCGAGGTAGACGGATCTACGATCGCTGACGCGACCAATGGCCAGCGCACCACGCAAAGCGGCGCGACTACCGGCGAGTGGGCTGTCAACATCGTCTTCAACAGCGACGGAACCGCGAAGTTCGCCGATGTCACCCAGCGCTTGTTCAACCTCACCGGTGTGCAGAACCAGTTCGCGATCGTGCTCGACGGGCACGTGATCTCGGCCCCGGCCACGCAGGCCGCGATCCTGGACGGCAAGCCGCAGATCACCGGCTCGTTCGACCAGGAGACGTCCAAGGCCCTCGCCGACCAGCTGAAATTCGGTGCTCTTCCGATCAGCTTCACGGTGCAGAGCCAGGACACCATCTCGGCCACGCTCGGTTCGACCCAGCTGATCAACGGCCTCATCGCCGGCCTGATCGGTCTGATCCTCGTAGTCCTGTACTCGCTCGCTCAATACCGACTGCTCGGCCTCGTCACCATCGCCTCGCTCGGTGTCGCAGCGGTGATCACCTACCTGCTCATCACGATTCTGTCCTGGCGCGAGGGGTATCGCCTATCGCTGGCCGGTGTCGCCGGTCTGATCGTGGCCATCGGTATCACCGCCGACTCGTTCATCGTCTACTTCGAACGTGTGCGCGACGAATTGCGTGATGGCCGCGGGCTAGAATCGTCGGTTGAAGCCGGCTGGAAGCGCGCATTCCGCACCATCGTCGCCTCGGACGTCGTCAACTTCCTCGCCGCCGCCGTATTGTTCGTGCTCGCGGTCGGCAACGTGCGGGGCTTCGCCCTGACCCTCGGCCTCACCACCATCGTCGACCTCCTCGTGGTCAGCCTGTTCACGCACCCGATGCTGCAGCTGATCGCGAAAACGAAATTCTTCAACGAGGGCCACAAGTTGAGCGGACTCGATCCCCGCGCCCTCGGTGCCGTCTACCGCGGACGGGCTCGCTTTGAGCCCTCGGCGTCCATATCGCCGACGAAGGTCTCTTCCTCGAGCAAGGAAGCCGCCAAACGACAAACCATCGCCGAGCGCAAGGCGTCTGAGCTTGTAGGCACCAAGCTCGTTGGTACCAGCACTGATCGATCGACGGACGGGAAGGATTCCTGATGGCCAGCTTCTCGAAATTCGGAAATGATCTCTACACGGGCGCTCGTTCGCTGAACATCGTCGGGCGCCGCAAACTCTGGTACCTGATCGCCGGCGGCATGATCCTCATCGCCCTGATCGGCCCATTCCTGCTGCGCGGCGGATTCGTCTTCGGTATCGAGTTCACCGGCGGGAGCCAGTTCGTCGTCTCGCAGACCACAAGCCAGTCCGAGAGCATTGCAACGGATGCCGTCGCGAGCGTCGTTCCCGACGCCGTTCCAAAGGTCTCCACAGTCGGCTCCGACGGCGTGCGGGTGCAGACCGACCAGCTCTCGGAGACCGAGACAACGGGAGTGCGGGATGCTCTCGCCGCCGCTTTTGACGTGCCGGTCACTGAAGTAGCGACGTCGTTCATCGGGGCCACGTGGGGTCAGGACATCACGGGGCAGGCCCTGCGCGCCCTGGTCGTGTTCCTCGTTCTCGCCGGCATCATCATGGCGATCTACTTCCGCACCTGGAAGATGTCGGTGGCAGCCATGGTCGCGTTGCTGCACGACCTCGTCATCACCGCCGGGTTCTACGGAATCACCGGTTTCGAAATCACACCAGCCGCGGTGATCGGTTTTCTGACGATTCTCGGCTACTCGCTCTACGACACGGTCGTGGTCTTCGACAAGATTCGTGAGAACACCAACTTTGATGGGTCAGGCTCGAGCCGAACCTTTTCTGAGTCGGTCAACCTCGCCGTCAACCAGACGCTGGTGCGTTCCATCAACACCTCCATCGTTGCCGCCCTGCCCGTCGCATCCATTTTGTTCATCGGAGCGTTCGTTTTGGGCGCCGGTACCCTGCGCGATATTTCGCTCGCTCTGTTGATTGGAATTCTGGTCGGTACGTACTCCACCATTTTCATCGCGTCGCCGCTGTATGCCCAGCTGCGAAACGGTGAGGATGCCATTCGCAAGCACGACAAGAAAGCCCTCGCTGCTCGCGCCAAGGCTTCTACCCCGGCCGCTGCGAGCGTCACCGCCTAGTCAGAATCACCCGCACACCGAGAACGGCCAGCCCCTGCGGGCTGGCCGTTCCTGCAGGTCCCGCGCTGCGTTCTGCTGCGGGCGTACGGACTGCCCCGGCGAAACCGGCATAATTGACAGTACGCAAGCCCGCCCATGGACAGCCACCGGGCGTGACGCACGAGGTGAGACTATGACGGACACGACGACCCCCTCCCCGGCCTCGTTGCGCCGTCTGGTTCCTCGCATCTTCTCCCGGGCCCAGCCCGCCGGCGCTGTTGACCGCTTGATCAAGACAGTTCGCCTGAACCACCCGAAGGTCGACCTGTCGATCATCGAACGTGCATACACCGCGGCCGAGCGAGCGCACGACGGGCAGCTGCGTCGCAGCGGCGAGCCGTACATCACTCATCCGGTCGCCGTGGCTCAGATTCTGGCCGACCTCGGTATCGGCACCAAGACCATCGCGGCGGCCCTGCTGCACGACACCGTCGAAGACACCGATTACACGCTCGACGCGCTGCGCGCCGACTTCGGCGATGAAATCGCCATGCTCGTCGATGGGGTCACCAAACTCGACAAGGTGAAGTACGGCGACTCGACCCAGGCCGAGACCGTACGCAAAATGATCGTCGCGATGTCTAAAGACATACGCGTACTCATCATCAAACTCGCCGACCGGCTGCACAACGCCCGCACCTGGGGTTTCGTCCCCAACGAATCCGCCGTGCGCAAGGCCACTGAGACCCTGGAGATCTACGCCCCCCTCGCGCATCGTCTGGGGATCCAGACGATCAAGTGGGAACTCGAGGACCTCTCCTTTGCGGTGCTGTACCCCAAGCTGTACGCCGAAATTGAAAGCCTGGTCAAGCAGCGCACGCCGCAGCGCGAAGAGTTCGTTCAACAGGTCATCGACACCATCAACGACGATCTCAAATCGGCGCGCATTCGGGGCAAGGTAGCCGGCCGCCCCAAGCAGTATTACTCGATCTACCAGAAAATGGTCGTGCGCGGCCGCGAGTTCGATGAGATTTACGACCTCGTCGGCATTCGCGTACTGGTGAACTCGGTGCGGGACTGCTACGCGGTGCTGGGATCCATCCATGCTCGCTGGACGCCGTTGCCCGGCCGATTCAAGGACTACATCGCCACCCCAAAGTTCAACCTGTACCAGTCCCTGCACACCACCGTGCTCGGCCCGAGCGGTCGCGCCGTGGAGATTCAGATTCGCACCACCGAGATGCACCAGCGTGCTGAATTCGGCGTGGCCGCGCACTGGAAGTACAAGGAACAGGTCAATGGCAAGAGCGCCGGCGGCCCCGGTCCGCAGAGCGACACCGACATGGCGTGGCTCGCCCACATCTCTGACTGGCAAGCCGAAACGGCCGACCCCGGCGAATTCCTCGACTCCTTGCGTTACGAGATCGGTGCCAAAGAGGTCTACGTCTTCACGCCGAAGGGCCGCGTCATCGGTCTCCCCTCCGGCGCAACCCCGGTCGACTTCGCCTATGCGGTACACACCGAGGTGGGTCACCGCACCATGGGGGCCAAGGTCAACGGTCGATTGGTGCCGCTGGAGAGCGAACTGATCACCGGCGACGTGGTCGAGGTGTTCACCTCGAAGAATCCCGACTCCGGCCCGAGCAAAGACTGGCTGAACTTCGTCAAAAGCCCCAGAGCCCGCAACAAGATTCGGCAGTGGTTCACCAAGGAACGCCGCGACGAGGCCATCGAGCAGGGCCGCGACGCGATCGCCCGGGCCATGCGCAAGCAAAACCTTCCGCTGCAGAAACTGATGAACCAGGACTCCTTCGCGGAGGTCGCAGCCCAGCTCAAGTACGAAGATGTGTCGGCGCTCTACGCCGCCGTCGGTGAAGGTCACGTTTCGACCCAGTCGGTGCTCGAAAAGGTCGTCTCTTCGGTGCAGAGCATCGAAGACAACGACAGCAACGACTTTCCGGTCGCCGCTCGCGGTCGGCCGCAGACCACCCGCAATCAAGATTCCGGAGTATTGGTTCGCGGTGCGCCCGACATTCTGGTCAAGCTCGCCCGCTGTTGTACCCCGGTACCCGGGGATAAAATCGTCGGTTTCGTCACGCGCGGCGCTGGTGTCTCGGTGCATCAGGCCGCCTGCCACAACGTGCAGTCTCTGCTCAAGGAGCCAGAGCGCATGATCGAGGTGGAGTGGGCGCCCACCTCAAAGAGCCTGTTCCTCGTGCACATTCAAATTGAAGCCCTCGACCGCTCCGGCCTGCTCTCCGATGTGACCCGCGTGCTCTCGGAGCACCACGTGAACATTCTCTCGGCAACCGTCAACACCTCCAGCGACCGTCTGGCGCTCAGCCGGTTCGTGTTCGAGATGGGCGACACCACCCACCTCGACCGCGTATTGAATGCTGTGCGTCGGATTGATGCCGTGTACGACGTCTACCGGGTCAGCGACGGCTAACCTGCGGCGCTGCGCGCGCCGCCCGACTCGCCCTGCTGGCGCAGCGCATACAGGGCCGCGTTGACGGCCGCGAATCGGGCGACGGCGAGTGCGCTGTGGGCGGGGCTGCCTCGCTTGCAGAGGCGTATGGCGGCTGACACGTCGGGGTACTCGCCGAAGTGCAGGAGACGGGCCAGCAGAGCGGTCAGCTCGGGGGTCGTCGGTGATGATAGGGACGGCGATGGCAGCGACATTGATGACACCGTGTAGCGGGCGAGATCGACGGCGGTTCGCAGGGGAGTGGTGACCCGCACCCCCGAGATCGTGTGGACGTCATCTGGCGTTCGCACAATTTCACGCACCTGAACCCGAGCCGACCACAGCGCGGTGGCACGCGCGCCGATCAGAACACAGAACTGGTGGCGCCGCGGCTCCGGCGCGACGCCGTAGATCCACGCGGCGGTGAGCTGCTCGGCGATCGCGCGGGGCGGGACCAACTGGCTGGCGGCCATCGCCCGCGTATCGCATCCGTCTATTTCATCGATCACGCACCAGGAGTCGGCGATTTGAAAGACCTGGCCGTCGAGGCGGGCGGCGTAGAGCTCGGCCAGGGGCAGGTCGTTGAGGGTGAGCGGTCGTACCGGTGGATGCGTCATGACACCAGAGTGTCGCTTAACCAGGTCCAGGCCCCCGACGGAGCCTGATCTGTGGAGAAAGGGCGTGGTGCCCACGCCCGTGGATAACCGCGAGCGGTGACGACCGGCGTACTCGCTGTGCTGGCTACTGGCCGATGGCCTTGAGCCATGCCTTGCGGGCTTCGAGCGCTTCGGTAGCATCCTTGATGGCCCGGGCGTTCTGGCCGTTCTGAGCCGTGACCAGCTCGGCCTCGAGCTTCGCGATCGCGTCGTTCAGCTGACCGGCGAGGCCCTCGGTGCGAGCCTTGGTCTCGGGGTTGTTGCGCTTCCAGTGGTCGTCATCGAGCTTGCGAACGACGGCTTCCACCTTACGGAGGCGATCTTCGATCGGCTTTACCTGATCCCGCGGGACCTTGCCGATTTCATCCCACTTGCGCTGGATTGTGGTGAGCGTGTCGCGAGCGGCATTGCGGTCGGTGGTGGTGAGCAGGGTCTCTGCCTGCGTCAGCAATTCGAGCTTGAGTACCAGATTCGCGGAGAACTCTTCGTTGTCTTGAGCTTCGACCTCGCTCTTGACGGAATAGAGCACGTCGCCGGCAACTTTGAACTTGGCCCACATGGCGTCGTCCTGCTTCTTACCGCTGCGGCCGGCCTTCTTCCACTCATCGAGCAAGTTGCGATACGCCGAAACTCCGTCAGCACCCTGGGGGGCGAGGGCCTCAGCTTGTTCGATCAGGTGTTGTTTCTTGGTGCGAACGTCTTTGTGAGCGCTGTCGAGCTCGGCGAAGAATGCCTTACGGTTCTGCTCGATCGTGGTGCGTGCGGCCCGAAAGCGCTTCCACAGGTCGTTGGCCTCGCCCTTGGGAATGCGCGGGGCGTCGTGCTGGTGCGCCTGCCATTTGGCGAACAGCGCGTCGAGAGCGGCGCTGGTCTGCTTCCACTGCGTCTTGGCCGGATCCTCGGCGGCGAGGCGCTCGGCTTCGGTCACGATTTCGGCTCGCTCGGCGACGGCGGCAGCCGATGCTGCCTTGGTCTCGATGCTCTGCTGCTCGGTGAGCTCACTGACGGCACCGCCGAGAGCGCCGAGGCGTTCAGCCAGGGCGGCGAGGTTTCCGACGGCGTTGGCATTGGCGACGGCAATTTTGAGGTTGGCAACCGACTTGGCGATGTCTGCGGCCGGAGCGCCACCCTTCGCACGCTGCTCGAGCAGCGTGACCTGCCCGTTGAGCTCAACATACTTACGCTCGAAGTAGGCGAGGGCCTCTTCCGGAGTGGCATCCGGGTACTGACCGACAGCGCGTTCACCGTCTGCTTCGCGCACGTAAACCGTGCCGGTTTCGTCTACGCGACCCCATGGTTGCTGATCTGTCGTAGTCAAGAGCCTCACCTTTGCTGAGTTGTTGTGTGTGGATCCGCGGGAGAAGAGAGTGCGGAACCTAAGAAATACCCTGGTAAGCCTATTGCAATAGCAGAGGGGTAACGATCGATCCTACTGAAGTGTTAGGCCTGTGATCGTCGTGGGTACCTTCGGGGCACCGTCTGCGGAGCCGTCCGCGGTTCCGGCATCCGTGATTTGAGCCTTGAGCTCGTCCAATCCGCTCGTGACGTGACCGAGTACGGTGTAGCCGCCGCCCGCGTCGGAGGGGATTGTCGTGTCGTCGTAAACCACGAAGAACTGACTGCCCATGCTGAAACCATTGCCGCCCTGGCGAGCCATGGCGAGGGTACCGGCCGGGTAGATGTTGTCGGCTGGAGCATTTTCGACCGGACCATAGCTGTAACCGGGACCGCCGGATCCGTCGCCGGCTGGGTCGCCGCACTGCAGCACGAAGAAGCCGCCGTTGGTGAGACGGTGGCAGGTGGTGCCGGTGTAGAGGTCGCTGTCGGCGAGGCTGATCGTGGAGGAGACGCCCTGTGGGGCGAGCGCGCCGTCGAGTTCGATGCCCAGGTTGACGTCGTTAAGGGTCAGAGTACCGGTCCAGGTGCGCCCCTCGGCCAGAGTGCTGGCGGGCACGTCGCCGGTATTGGCACCGGCAGCAGGCGTGGTCGTCGGCGGTGGAGTGGCCGTTGCGGCCGCCGTGGGGGCGGGGGTGCCAGGGCCGCCGTCGAAGTAGAACACCTGGGCGACCACGATCAGGGTCAGCACCACGAGCAGTCCGCCACCGGCGATCAGGTTGTCGCGCACGCGCCGCTTCTGCTGGTGCTCATGCACGGCCCGGCGGGCCTGGTAGGAACGAACACGGCCGCGCTCTTCACGTGCCGCACGCTCAAACTTGTAATTCGAAGCCACTGAGAACCCCTCCAGGGCCGTCGGGGTTGGCGACGACCGCACAATAACAGGGCCGTACGCCATCACGGCCGACCTCGTAGAACTCTCTCACAAACTACGCTGGAAGAATGTCGGATGCTCAACCGGGTCTGCGCAGTGGCGCAACCCCCCTCGCGGTACGAATGCGCCCAAAAACCCTGGATGAGGTTGCGGGCCAACGTCACCTGCTGACGCCGGGTTCGCCGCTCGTGAGCCTCGCCAGCGACAAGACGGGGGAGCGTGGCAGCGTCTCGGTCATTTTGTGGGGTCCTCCCGGCACCGGAAAGACCACTCTCGCGCAAGCCATCGCGCACAGCTCCGGGCGTCGCTTCGTTGAGCTGTCCGCGGTGACCGCCGGTGTGCGCGACGTACGTCAGGTGATGGAGGACGCCCGCACGAACCGCGACCTGTACGGCCTCTCCACCGTGCTGTTCCTCGACGAAATTCACCGTTTCTCCAAGGCCCAGCAAGATACCTTGTTGCCGGGGGTTGAGAACGGCGTCGTTATTCTGGTCGCCGCGACGACCGAAAACCCGTCGTTCTCGATCATCTCCCCGCTGCTGTCTCGGTCCCTGCTCCTCACCCTCGAAGTGCTCAGCGATGACGACCTCGGCATCGTCGTGGATCGCGCCGTGTCCGATGCGCGTGGCCTGGCCGATCGGTTCGAACTCGAGCCCGAGGCTCGTGGCGCGATTATTCGCCTCGCGTCGGGCGACGCGAGGCGGGCGCTGACCGCGCTGGAGGCGGCATCCGTTTCGGCGGAAACGACCCTCGAGCCCGGCGCGACCGGCAAGCCCGTGATCACGACCGACATCGTCTCGCTCGCCGTCGACCGTGCACTGCTGCGGTACGACCGCAACGGCGATGAGCACTACGACGTGATCAGCGCCTTCATCAAGTCGGTGCGGGGCAGTGATGTCGACGCCGCGTTGCACTATCTCGCGCGCATGATTGAGGCCGGCGAAGACCCGCGTTACATTTGCCGCCGCATCATCGTTCTCGCCTCAGAAGACATCGGCATGGCTGACCCGCAGTCCCTGCTGATCGCTGTCGCCGCCGCCGACGCCGTGGCTCTGATCGGCATGCCGGAAGGTCGCATTCCGCTCGCCCAGGCCGTCGTACACCTGGCGACCGCCCCCAAGTCCAACGCCGCCTACATGGCTCTTGACGCGGCAATCGCCGATGTTCGCGCCGGCAAGATGGGCCGCGTGCCCAAGGGCATGCGCGACGCGCACTACCCCGGCGCCAAACGCCTCGGCCACGGCAAGGGCTACGTCTACCCGCACAACGACCCCCTCGGCGTCGTCACCCAGCAGTACCCACCGACCGAGCTGAAAACCACCCGCTACTACGAACCGACCGAGCACGGCCATGAGCGCGACATCTCGGCCCGCCTGCTGAAGATCCGGCGGATAGTCCGCAACTAGTAGCAGAGCACGCGTGTGCTAGCCTTGTCTCTGCCTACAACTGGTTTCGGCATGCGGCTGCGTCCGATTCCGGTTTGGAGGGGAATCGTTCTGTAGCCGAATGTCCCGTGGCACCCAATCCTCTGATCTCCCATGACCTGTGTGCACTCTGTGCGCACTCGCCCTGGTATCCCTGTTATTGAGTCCGATTGAAAGGAAACCGTGTCTACCAAGTCACGTACCCGCAGTAAAACTCGTCTCTCGCGCGCCCTGGGCATCGCCCTCACGCCGAAGGCAGCCCGCTTCCTCGAGAAGCGCCCCTATGCACCCGGTGAGCACGGCCGCACCAAGCGCAAGACCGATTCAGACTATGCCGTGCGCCTCCGCGAAAAGCAGCGCTTACGCGCCCAGTACGGCATCCGCGAAGCCCAGCTCAAGATCGCCTTCGAGCAGGCTCGTCGTCGTCAGGGACTGACCGGTGAGAACCTCGTTGAGATCCTCGAGACCCGTCTCGACGCCCTCCTCGTTCGTTCGGCCATCGCCCGCACCACCGCCCAGGCTCGCCAGATGATCGTGCACCGTCATATCCTCGTCGACGGAGAGCTCGTTGACCGGCCCTCCTTCCGCGTGAAGCCGGGCCAGCTCATGCACGTCAAGGCTCGCAGCGAGGGCATGGAGCCTTTCCAGGTTGCAGCAGCCGGCGGCCACGTCGACCTGCTTCCCAAGCTCCCGCCGTACCTCGAGGTCGAGCTCGACAAGCTTCAGGCCCGCCTCGTGCGCGCCCCGAAGCGTATCGAGATCCCCGTGACCTGTGAAGTTCAGCTCGTCGTGGAGTACTACGCAGCTCGCTAGGTAGTCGACCGATGGATGGCAGCCTCCCGGCTGTCTGAAACCGGTACGCTGAAGGGCGGATCACCTCAGGGTGATCCGCCCTTTTTGCATACCCGGGCTCTCGACGAGCCCACCAACGGAGTGGAGTCACCGTGTCAGGTGGAGATATTGCCGGTCTCATCGCTGCCGGCGTGTTCGCGGTTCTGGTCGCAGTCATCGCCATTCCACTGGTTAAACTGGGCCGCGTGTTCGATGAGACCACCGCCGCCATCCACGAACTCAGCGAGGGAATCGCCCCGATGCTGACCGAGACGACCGAGACCATCCGTTCTACCAACCAGCAACTGGCGCGGGTGGACACCATAACGAGCAACGTAGCGGATGCCACCGGTAACGCCTCGGCGCTGGTCGCGTTGTTCGCGGCGACGGTCGGCGGGCCGCTGATCAAGCTCGCCGGTTTCTCAGCCGGCGTACGGGCGGCCTTTCGCGCCGGACGGCCTCGGCCTCGGCGTAATCGTGGTTGACCGGCTACTCTGGAGACGGCGTTGATATTCTCGCGCCCGACATATCGATAGCTACGGCTAGCCCAGATTCAGGGAGAAGTGCCATGAAGAACGTCATCTGGTTGGTCATCGGCGTGGCCGCAGGCTTCGTGGTGGCCCACGAGGTCAACAAGACCCAGCAGGGCAAGCAGTTCTTCACCGAACTCGACACCAAGGCCCGCGAGTTCGGCGAGGCCATCTCCGAGGGCTACCGTCAACGCGAGGCCGAGCTGCACGCCGTGCTCGGCGACGTCACTGCTGATGCCGCGGGTGACGCACCGGCGACCAGCGCGCCGTAGGCATCCGCTGAAAAGCGCACCACAGTTTTTCGCACGACCATTTTCACGCTGAACACCGCATTCATGCACCATCACCGCACTCACTTAACATCAACAAACGGACACCATGCAGACTGCTGACATTCGCGGGCGCTGGCTCGACTTCTTCGCCGATCGTGGACACACCGTTGTGCCGTCCGCGTCGCTGGTGAGCGACGACCCCACCCTTCTCTTCACCGTGGCCGGCATGGTGCCGTTCGTGCCGTACCTCACCGGGCTCGTTCCGGCGCCGTACCCGCGTGCAACGAGCGTGCAGAAATGTATCCGCACCAACGACATCGAAGAGGTCGGCAAGACCCCGCGGCACGGCACCTTCTTTCAGATGAACGGCAATTTCAGCTTCGGCGACTACTTCAAAGAAGAAGCCATCGGCTTCGCCTGGGAGTTGCTGACCACCCCGGAGAACCAGGGCGGCTACGGTTTTCGGGAGAGCGACCTCTGGGTCACCATCTACCTCAACGACGACGAGGCCTACCGCTACTGGCGCGCCATCGGCGTGCCGGACAATCGTATCCAGCGCCTCGGCATGGAGTCCAACTACTGGTCCACTGGCCAGCCCGGACCGGCCGGTCCCTGTTCGGAGATTTTCTTCGACCGCGGCCCCGCCTACGGCGCCGACGGCGGCCCGGCCACCGACGACGACCGCTACGTCGAAATCTGGAACCTCGTCTTCATGCAGTACCTGCGCGGAGAAAGCACCGGCAAGAGCGATTTTCAGATTCTCGGCGACCTGCCGAAGAAGAACATCGACACCGGCATGGGCCTTGAACGCGTGGCGTTCCTCAAGCAGGGCGTCGAGAACATGTACGAGATCGACCAGGTTCGCCCGGTGCTCGACCGTGCGGCGGCCTTGTCGGGCCGACGCTACGGCGCCGACCACGGCGACGACGTGCGCATGCGCATCGTCGCCGACCATGTACGCTCCTCCCTCATGCTGATGAGCGACGGCGTCATGCCGTCCAACGAGGGTCGCGGTTATATCCTGCGCCGCCTGCTGCGTCGCAGCGTGCGCGCCATGCGCCTGCTCGGCGTCGACACCGTGAGCCTGCCCGACCTGCTGCCCGTCTCCCGCGACGCGATGAGCGCTGCCTACCCCGAGGTCAAAAGCGACTTCGGGCGCATCAGCCAGGCCGCCTTCGCTGAGGAGGAAACCTTTTTGCGCACCCTCGCGAGCGGCAGCGCCGTGCTCGACCTGGCCGTGGCGAAGACGAAGAAGGCCAACAAGACCGAACTGGCCGGCCCGACCGCTTTTCTGCTGCACGACACCTACGGTTTTCCGATCGAGATCACCCTCGAGATCGCCGAAGAGGCCGGCCTCAGCGTCAACCGGGACGCCTTCGACGTGCTCATGACCAAGCAGCGCACCATGGCCAAGGCCGACGCGAAGTCCAAGAAGACGACGCTGGCCGACCTCGGCGTTTACAGCGCCTTCCGCGCCCTCGGCGAGACGGTCTTCACCGGGTACGACGACCTGCAGAATGAGTCCAGCGTGCTCGGCCTCATCGTGGACGGCGAGTCCGTCACGAACGCGGTCGCCGGTGAAACTGCCGAAGTCATCCTCGCCGAGACCGCCCTGTGGGCTGAATCCGGCGGACAGGAAGCGGATGCCGGCCTTATCGTAGGGCCCGGCTACGAGCTCAAAGTTCTGGACGTGCAAAAGCCGGTCAAGGGCCTGATCAGCCACAAGGTACTCGTGCAGTCCGGCGAGGTCGGCGTGGGCGAGCGCGCAACGAGCGTGGTCGACGAGAGCTGGCGCCGCGGCGCCCGCCAGGCGCACTCCGGAACCCACGTTCTGCACGCCGCACTGCGTCAGGTGCTCGGCCCGAACGCGCACCAGTCCGGCTCGTACAACAAGGCCGGATTCTTTCGCCTCGACTTCTCCTGGAACCAGGCGCTGTCACCGGCGACCCGCACCGAGATCGAAGAGATCTCCAACAACGCCATCCGAGACAACCTGCCGGTCGCCACGCGGGAACTGCCCCTCAACGAGGCCAAGGCGCTCGGCGCCATGGCCCTGTTCGGGGAGAAGTACGGTGACGTCGTGCGCGTCGTCGACATCGGCGGCCCCTGGTCGCGCGAACTGTGCGCCGGCACCCACGTGGGCAGTAGCGCCGAGATCGGCATGATCAATCTGATCAGCGAGGCGTCGGTCGGGTCGACCAACCGGCGGGTTGAATCGCTCGTTGGCCTCGAGGCCTTCCGCGATCTGGCCACCGAGCGTGCCCTGGTCTCGCAGCTCAGCTCGAGCCTGAAGACGCCGCGCGACCAGCTCCCCGAGCGCATCAACGACCTCGTCACGAGTCTCAAGGCGGCCGAGAAGAAGATTGCGGCCTTCGAGGCTCGGGGCCTGACCGACCGGGTTCCCGCCCTGTTGGCCACGGCCCGCCGGGTCGGTGCCGTGACCGTCGTGGCCGAAGACCTCGGCGTGCTCGGTTCCCCGGACGACGTACGGATGCTGGCCCTCGCCACCCGGGAACGCCTCGGCACCGACGCTGTCGTGGTGGCGCTCTCGGCGATCGCTGCCGACAAGCCCGTTGTGATCGTCGCCACAAACCAGGCTGCTCGGGATGCCGGCCACAAGGCCGGTGCCCTCGCCAAGACCGTTGCCGGAATTCTCGGCGGCGGCGGCGGGGGTAAGGACGACCTCGCCCAGGGCGGTGGCCCCAACGGCGATGCCATTCCGGCCGCGCTGCAGGCCGTCGTCACAATGATCAGTCGCTAACGATGCGCTCCGACCATAGATCGTCCCATACCCAGACCGACCGGTCTGCGGTAGGGGCGGGTGACGTTGCGCTTCCAGAGGCATCGCTCGTGCCCGCCATGCGCTCCGGGGTGCGGGTCGGTGTCGACGTCGGCAAGGTGCGCATCGGCCTGTCGCGCAGCGACACCCACGGCATGCTCGCCACACCGGTCGAAACCGTCGCCCGCGACCCGTCCGGGCTGAGCGATTTCGCGCGCATTCGGGCCGTCGTGCAGGAGCTTGAAGCCGTCGAGGTCATCGTCGGCCTGCCTCTGGCACTGTCGGGAAACGTGACCGCATCAACCGACGACGCGATCGACTTCGCCGACCGGCTGGCCCGAACACTCGGGGTGCCGGTGCGCCTGGTCGACGAACGACTCTCGACCGTATCGGCACAATCGGCGCTGCGGGCATCAGGTCGCTCCGCGAGAACGCAACGACCAGTGATTGATCAGGTGGCCGCGACTATCATTCTGCAACACGCGCTCGACAGCGAGCGTGCCTCGGGGCGGCCGCCTGGGTCGCCCGTCGAACCGACCGAGAGGCCGTAACCGTGCCGAGTTCCACCCCGGAAGAGCCCCTGCCGAGCCGTCGGGAATTGCGCGCGCAACAGGTCGCCGCGGACGCAGCGGCCGAACAGGCGGCCGCGGGTGAACTCCAGGCTGTACCCCCCCGTGTTGCCGTCGCGGCGGAACCACCGCTTCTCCCGCGACTGTCACGCGAGGCAGCCGTGCCCGCGAATACTGCCACCGACTTTCTGACGGCGACCGAGAGCTATGATTCCGGCCGCGATCGTGCCAACCGACGCTCGCTGCTCGCCGACGAACCGCCGCGAGAAAAGCGCAGCCATAAGGGCGCCTGGGGCTGCCTGATCGTCTTCGTCGTGCTGGCAGCCCTCGTGGCCGGCGCCTACTTCTTTCTCCAGGGTCCCATCTCGCAAATCGTCGCGGCCACGCAGGGCCCCGCCGATTTCACGGTCGAGGAAGCCGCCACCGGTGAGGACGTCATCGTCATGATTCACGACGGTGACGGCGGCTCGGAGATTACGAGCACCCTCGTCGACCGGGGCGTCGTGAAAAGCTTCGATGCGTTCTACACGATTCTGCTGCAGACGACCCCGGAGCCGGTGTTTCAGCCCGGAGCCTATCAACTCAAGACAAAAATGGTCGCGAGCACTGCCCTCGATGCCCTTTTAACTGACGACGCGAGACTGAATCAGACCGTGGTCGTGCCCGAAGGCACCGCGGCCGTGGATGTGCTCCAGTCGATCTCGGAGGGAACCGACATTCCCCTCGCCGACCTGCAGGCTGCTGCGGCGAACGTGGGCTCGTTCGGTCTGCCCCCCGAGGCCACCACGCTCGAAGGTTTTCTCTTTCCCGCCACGTACCCGTTCTCCCCGGACGACACCGCCCAGACCGTTCTACAGGCCATGGTGAACCGGCAGTTCGAAGCCCTCGACTCGGCCGGGGTCGCCGTCGCCGATCGGTGGTCGACGATCGTTCTTGCCTCGCTGATTCAGCGCGAGGCCGGGGTGAGCGACGACTTCTACAAGGTGTCGCGGGTTTTCCTGAACCGGCTGGATCCGGCGCAATGGGAGAGCGGCCTGTTGCAGTCCGACGCGACCGTCGCTTACGGCACCGGCAAGACCCATCTCGTGACCACGACCAACGCCGAACGCGGCGATGCCGGTAATCCCTACAACACGTACGTGCATCCTGGCAGGCTCGTCGGTCCCATCTCGAACCCGGGCGACGTCGCCATCGACGCCGCCCTGCACCCGGCCGACGGGTCTTGGCTGTTCTTCGTGACAGTCAACCTCGATACCCGAGAGACGGTCTTTTCTACGACAGTGGCCGAGCATGATGCTGCGGTCGTCGTCTGGCAGAACTGGATGAGGGAGCACCCCGAATATGGATAGCCTCCCGTCCAACCGCCTCGCGGTGCTTGGCTCGCCGATCAAGCATTCCCGTTCGCCGCTACTGCACAGGGCCGCCTACCGACAGCTGGGTTTGGACTGGTCCTACGACGCTGTCGAGGTGAAGGCAGGCTCCCTGGCCATGTTTCTGAGCAAAGTCGGACCGGAATGGCGCGGCCTGTCACTGACCATGCCGCTCAAGCAGGAGGTTCTGCCGTTCATCGACGACTGCGATCGGGTGGCACAGCTGACCGGATCGGTCAACACCGTGCTGCTGCGCCGGGTCAAGGGGCGGGGAACGCTGAGCGGCTACAACACGGATGTTGCGGGTCTGGTGCGCGCCCTTGCCGAAAGCGGTGTCACCCAGGCGGCGCACGTGATCCTGCTCGGAGCCGGCGCGACGGCGGCCTCCGCGCTGATGGCGGCGGCGGAACTCGGCGCTGAATTTGTCACCGTACTCATGCGGGACGCGGTGAAGGCACAGCCGCTGATCGAGCTCGGCCGGACACTCGGCGTGGTCGTTGACCTGCAGGATTTCAGTGGCGTCACTCGGGTCGACAGCGACGTCGTGATCAGCACCCTGCCCGGGGGAACCGTGCTGCCTACGCCCCTGCCCCTCGAACTGCGCGAACGTGCTGTCTTGTTCGATGTGGCCTATTCACCGTGGCCGAGCGGCGTCGCCTCATCCTGGCAGGCGGCGGGCGGCACCGTGCTGAACGGGCTCGGAATGCTGCTGCATCAGGCCCTCATCCAGGTGCGGGTGTTCGTCACTGCCGACCCGTTCGAGCCGTTGCCTGACGAGCCGGCCGTGCTCGCAGCCATGCGCGGGGCACTGACCCGCGACCCTGGCCCGAATGAAACCGGCCCCCACATTGCTGTGGAAGGATAGGAACCATGCTTCGTTGGCTCACCGCCGGAGAATCTCACGGCCCCGAACTCATCGCCATTGTCGAGGGTTTGCCCGCTGGGATTCCGGTCACCCTTGATTCGATCCGTCTCGACCTTGCGCGCCGCAAGCTCGGCTACGGCCGCGGCGCGCGCATGAAATTTGAAGAGGATGACCTCACCCTCTCCGGCGGAGTGCGCCACGGCGTCACCCTCGGAGGTCCGGTCGCGCTGCGCATCGGTAACTCGGAATGGCCCAAATGGGTCGACGTGATGAGCGCCGCACCGGTGGACCCGGCCACGCTCACCCGAGGCCGCGGCGCACCTCTGACCCGGCCCCGACCCGGTCATGCCGACCTGGCCGGCATGCAGAAGTACGGCTTCGATGAAGCCCGCCCGGTGCTCGAGCGTGCCAGCGCTCGGGAGACCGCCGCTCGGGTGGCGCTCGGCGCCGTGGCCAGGTCATTTTTGAACGAGCTGGGAATCCAGCTGGTCAGTCACACCATCGCCATCGGTCCGGTGCGCGTGCCGGACGAAACGCCGCTGCCGCAGCCTGGCGACGTCGACGCCCTCGACTCCGACCCGCTGCGGTGTTTCGACGCCGCGACATCCGCTTTGATGGTGGCTGAAGTGGATGCCGCTCACCAGGACGGCGACACCCTCGGCGGCGTCGTTGAGGTGCTCGCTTACAACCTTCCCCCTGGCCTTGGATCCTTCGTGCACTGGGACCGACGCCTCGATTCTCAGCTCGCCGCTGCCCTCATGGGCATCCAGGCGATCAAGGGCGTCGAGGTCGGCGACGGTTTCGAAACCACCCGCCGCCGCGGCTCAGACGCCCACGACGAACTCGTACAGGCGGATGGCGCCATTCAGCGGGTCAGCGACAAGGCCGGCGGTACAGAGGGCGGAATGAGCACCGGCACGGTGCTGCGCGTTCGCGCCGGGATGAAGCCGATCGCTACGATTCCGCGGGCACTGCGCACGGTCGATGTCGCTACGAGCGAACCAGCACCGGCGCATCATCAGCGCTCCGACGTCTGCGCGGTTCCGGCAGCCGGAGTTGTCGCCGAGGCCATGGTTGCGCTCGTGCTCGCGAACTCCGTGCTCGAGAAGTTTGGCGGCGACTCGATCGAAGAGACCCGCCGCAACCTCGAGTCGTATTTGGCCCACATTCCGGCCAACCTGCGAACGGGCGCGTCGAGCGACGCAACACTGTGACGACTTTTTGGCTGAAGCGATGCTAAGCCTGCGCAATTCGCTGCTGCCGATCGTCTTCATCGGGCCAATGGCCGCCGGTAAAACCAAGATCGGTCGTCGCGTGGCACGCGGCCTGAACGTGCCCTTCATCGACACCGATAAGCGCATTGTGGAGAGCTACGGGCCCATTTCGGAGATCTTTGTGCGCGAGGGCGAAGAGTACTTTCGCATCATCGAGCGTGAAGCCGTGGATTGGGCGCTCGGCGAGCCGGCCATCGTGTCGCTCGGCGGGGGAGCGGTACTGAATGCCGACACTCAGGCCGATCTCCAAGACGCGACGGTCGTCTACCTAAGTGTCACTCGCGCTGCCGTGCAGGCACGCCTGGGCGGCAGCAGAAGGCCGCTCCTGACCGGCGGCATCGCCGACTGGGAACGCATCTACAACCTGCGTCGCCCGACCTATGAGGCGCTCGCGACGATTCACCTGGACACCTCCAACCGACCGATCAGCGGCATTGCCGATGAAATCGTGAATTGGGTACAAGAAAGAAATGATGACTGAAACTTCAAGCATGACCGACCCGACGCCCGCCACCACCGTGATCACCGTGACCGGGGTCGACAGCTATCCGGTTAGCGTGGGGCGTGGACTCGTCGCTACTGTCGCCGACCAGCTCGGCAGCGGCGTCAACAAGGTACTCATCGTGCACACCTCTACGGTCGGGGCGCGTGCTGTCGCCCTCCGGGACAACCTGCTCGAGACCTATTCCGAAGTTTTGCTCGCCGAGATTCCCGACGCCGAAGCCGCCAAACGGGTCGAGGTCGCCGCGTTCTGCTGGGGCGTCATGGGGCAATCCGACTTCAGTCGCACCGACGCCGTCATCGGCCTCGGCGGCGGCGCCGTCACCGACCTCGCCGGCTTCGTCGCGGCCACCTGGCTGCGCGGCGTGAAACTCGTTCAAATCCCCACGAGCGTGCTCGGCATGGTCGACGCGGCCGTCGGCGGAAAGAACGGCATCAACACCGCCGAGGGCAAGAATCTCGTCGGCACCTTCTACGCGCCCGCCGCCGTGCTCTGCGACCTCGACCTGCTTGATGCCCTGCCGCGCAACGAGATCCTGGCCGGTTTCGCAGAGATCGTGAAGGCCGGGTTCATTCAGGTTCCCGAAATCCTCGACATCATCGAAGCGGATGTCGACCGTGCCACCGACCCGACCACCCCCGAATTTCGCCGGCTGATCGAACTCTCGATCGCTATGAAGGCTCGCATCGTGGGCGAGGACTTCAAAGAGGCCGGCCTGCGCGAGATCCTGAACTACGGGCACACCCTCGGCCACGCGGTCGAGCACGCCGAACGGTACGGCTGGCGCCACGGTGCGGCCGTCGCCGTCGGCATGATGTTCGCGGCCGAACTCGCAGCCCTCAGCGGACGACTCTCGGTCGAGGTCGTCGACCGGCACCGCAACATCCTGGAATCACTGACCCTGCCGACCGGCTACCCGGTGGGCCGCTGGCCGACCCTGCTCGCCACGATGCAGCGCGACAAGAAGACTCGCAGCGGAATGCTTCGTTTCGTCGTGCTCGACGATGTGGGCAAGCCCACCATTCTCGAGGGACCGGACGCCTCGCTGCTGTTCAGCGCCTACCAGGCCATCGGCCAGTAGCAACCTCGCCGCGCGCTGGCGCGGGAGGCGCGCCAGTGCGCGGTAAGCGCAACTCGCACGCACTGGCGCAGCTCCAGCGCGACGTGTAGCGCGGGAGTCCTGGCCAGGCCGGATGTCCCGCGGAATGGCTCAGGTCCCGCGTAGCGTGGTCTTTGGCGATCCCCGCGGTTCCGTACGTCCCGCGTACTGGCGCTTCTCCCGCGTGGCGTGGTGCGCCCGAGCGGATGCCCGCCGCTCAGTTCCGCCCACGGCCCGCGTTGGTTGACTAGGCGCGCTTGACCAGTGTCACTGGGCCGGAGCCTCACGATCGTTCGGTCGTTATGCCGGCATCGGGGCGGAGGCGGGCGGGGCGACGGCATCCGCTTCGACCGGCTCGCCGGAGTCAGCCGCGGCCGCGAACGGGGTCATCGTGGTCATCAGCTCGGAGCGGATCAGAAAGCGCACGCCGCGCGGAGCTTCCGCGCTGAACCCGCTGCCACGGCCCGGCACGACATCGACCGTGAGAAACGTGTGGCTCCAGTAGTTGAACTGTTCGGCCGACATCCAAAAGTCGAGCGGCTGAGCGGGCTCACCGGCCGGGGCCAGATCGAACTGGCCGAGCCGTACGTCTTGGTCTGAGGTGATGAACTCGCCGGCCATGAACAGCATGGGTGAACTGCCATCGCAGCATCCGCCGGACTGATGGAACATGAGCGGGCCGTGCTCCTCCCACAGGCTGCGGAGCAGATCGACCGCGACCGGGGTGAGCTCGACGCGGGGAACGGTTTCGCTGGCGATCGTGACCGACGCGGTAATCGTGGGTGTCGACATTGACGGACCTTTCTACAGAAGAAACGATGAAAATGGGGCTGCCTTCGACGTTACGTCTTTGGCAGCCCCCGGGCCAGACCTACAACGAACTCATCCGCTGGTAACGAGGTGCTGTTTAGAAGAAGCCGAGCTTGTTCTCCGAGTACGACACCAGCAGGTTTTTGGTCTGCTGGTAGTGCCCGAGCGCGAGCTTGTTGTTCTCCCGGCCGATGCCCGAGCTCTTGTACCCGCCGAAGGCCGCCCCGGCCGGGTAGGCGTGGTAATTGTTGACCCAGACCCGGCCGGCCTGGATGTCGCGGCCCGCCCGGTAGGCGACGTTGCCGTTGCGCGACCAGACACCGGCGCCAAGACCGTAGATGGTGTCGTTGGCGATCGAGATGGCATCGTCGTAGTCGGTGAAGCTCGTCACGGCGAGCACCGGGCCGAAGATCTCCTCCTGGAACAGACGCATCTTGTTGTGGCCCTCGAAGATGGTCGGCTGCACGTAGTAGCCGTCGGTGAGGTCACCGCCGAGGTCGGCGCGTTCACCCCCGAGGGCCAGCTTGGCGCCCTCCTTGGTGCCGATATCGATGTAGGAAAGGATCTTCTCGAGCTGGTCGTTGCTGGCCTGCGCGCCCATCTGGGTGTCGGTGTCGAGTGGGTTGCCCTGGATGATCTTCTTGGCGCGGGTGACAGCGTCGCCGAGGAAGCTGTCGTAGATCGGCTTCTGCAGGAGCGCCCGACTCGGGGCCGTGCAGACCTCGCCCTGGTTGAAGGCGAACAGTACGAAGCCTTCCTGTGCCTTGTCGTAGAAGGCGTCCTTTTCCTGGGCCACGTCGCTGAAAAAGATGTTCGGGCTTTTGCCGCCCAGCTCAACGGTCGAGGGGATGATGTTGGCCGACGCGTACTGCAAAATGAGGCGACCGGTGGTGGTCTCACCGGTGAAGGCGATCTTGCGAATGCGGTTGCTCGAGGCGAGCGGCTTGCCGGCTTCGAGGCCGAAGCCGTTGACGACGTTAACCACGCCCGGGGGGAGGATGTCGCCGATGAGCTCCATCAGCACCAGAATCGAGACCGGGGTCTGCTCGGCGGGCTTGAGCACGATGGCGTTGCCGGCGGCAAGGGCTGGAGCGAGCTTCCAGACGGCCATAAGAATGGGGAAGTTCCAGGGGATGATCTGGCCGACGACACCGAGCGGCTCGTGGAACTGGTAAGAGACGGTGTCGCCGTCGAGCTGGGCGTGGTCGCCGTCCTGGGCGCGGATCGCCGAGGCGAAGTAGCGGAAGTGGTCGGCGGCGAGGGGGATGTCGGCGTTGATCGTCTCGCGAACGGCCTTGCCGTTGTCCCAGGTCTCGGCGACGGCAAGCATCTCGACGTTGGCGTCGATCAGGTCAGCGATCTTGTTCAGCACGGCAGCACGCTCGGTGGCGCTGGTCTTGCCCCAGGCCGGTGCGGCCTTGTGGGCAGCGTCGAGAGCCAATTCGATGTCTGCGGCGGTTCCGCGCGCTACCTCGGCGAACGGCTTCCCGGTGACCGGGGTGATGTCCTCGAAATACTGGCCCTTGACCGGGGCGACCCATTCGCCGCCGATCCAGTTCTCGTACCGAGACTTGAAGGTAATTTTTGAGCCGGGTGTTCCTGGAACTGAATAGACGGTCATGTCACTCCTATTTCGACGACGATGTCGGTCCGCGTTCTGCGGTGTCCTCAGAGTAGGAGTGCAAACGTTGCAAAAGGTTGCGAGCCGGTTAGCGTTGAGAATTGTTGCGCCGGGCGCCCAGCTCGTCGTCGATGCGCTTCAACCGGGCGACCACCGTGGCGCGTCTGGGGGAGCGCGCCGGGAGCAGCTCCAGGCAGGCACGCCAGACCTCGGAGTCGTAGGTGGCTTCCTCCGACCGGGCATAGTCGAGAAGCAGGTCGACCGAGGCATCCGTCAGCATCGCCTCACGCAGGCGCGCACTGACCTCGATGCGGATATCGATGATCCCGGGGGACAGTGAATTGGGCAGAACCGGTCCGGGGTAGGCGGCGAGGGCCACCCGGTGGGCGCCGCGTTCCAGGAACGCCAGCACGCGTTGCGCATCGAGTTCGAGCGGTGACTGCAGCCGATAGGGCCGAGATCCGATCATGACCGGCGGGCTGACCTGCTCCAACACCTTGCGGACCCGCACCATCTCGGCCCGCAGCGTGTCGACGCCGTTGACCTGGCCGCTGCCGGTCTGGTCGCTCAGCAGAAAGGCCAGCCGGTCCGCGGAGAGTCCTTCGCGGTGCCAGGCGAGCAGGGTGATAATTTCGGCATGCCGCGGGCTGAGATCGATAGCCATTCCGCCGCACTCGAGGTGTCCGTAGTCGCTGCCCAGCACGCCGAACCCCACCGGCACCAGGTTGCGGCCTGGGGCCGGGAGCAGGGCCATGCTGGAGCGTCGTCGCGGGGCGCGGGCATCCGTTCGGTCGGACGCAATCGTGCGGTGGCCGTCGAGGCGCTGGATACGCAATTCCGCCTCCATAGCGGCGACAGCCGCTTCAACGAGGGGGAGTGTTTGGGGCGCGACCGCCTGATCTCCGCCCGTGATGTCGATCACGCCGAGGATCTTGCCGGTATCCGGGTCGTGAATGGGCACTGCGGTGCAGCTCCACGGGTGGGCGAGCGCGTTGAAGTGTTCGGCGCGCCGAATCTGAATGCCCCGGTCGAGGGCGAGGGCGGTGCCGGGTGCGCTCGTTCCGACCCGTTTCTCCGACCAGTCCGCCCCCTCGACAAACAGCATCTCCTCGACCTGGCGGCGCAGCACCCGATCGCCGTCGATCCAGAGCAGTCGGCCGGACTCATCGCCGATCGCCACCAGCAACTCGGCGTCGAAGGCGTGGCGAATGAGCAGGTTGTGCACGACCGGCAACACCGCGGCGAGCGGATGCTGGTTGCGCAGGTCCCGCAGTTCGGCGTCGGTCAGCGCCCGCTCGGGTGCCACGCTTGCGGGGTCGAGGCTGAGAGAGAGCGAGCGTCGCCAGGAGTCCTGCACGAGCTTGCGTACGCCGGATTGGAATACCCGGTCAGTGACGGCGGATTCGTGGGCTCGTTCCAGGGCGACCAGGCTTTCCCGCGCGGGACCGGAGGGAACCGACGACGTGCTCTTCAAGCCGTGTCCCATCAGCGTCTGCCTCCGTTAGCAGTGGTCGGGCGAGGCGGTCGCGGCCACCGTCGGAATTTCATTCTAGGGGCACCGCTCCAGCGGTCGGCCGGCGTGCGCGGTCATTCACAGCAGCCAGGGTGCCGGTGAACCCCGAGCCGGCGCCGGAAGTTCTCCACAGCGGAGCGAGTTCACGAAATTTCTGGGGATAACCTTTCGTCCCCGCAACTCTGATTCATTCTGGGCCCATGACACTGTCAATGAAAATTGAAGACTCCCCGCCCGTGTTCACTCTGGAACAGGCCAGAGCTCGGGTCTACGACCTGATCGGCCACGCGATCCAGCCGCAGATCTGGCTCATGGTGCTCGACGCCCACGGGCAACAGCTTTCGCTGCTGATTCCGATCGACGGAATACCAGTGCGCCCCGAACCGGGTTCGGTGCGACCCTTCGCCGTCAGGATCAACGAGATCGTGGCGCGGGACGCCCCGGGAGGCAGCCTGATCGTGACGCTGGAACGGCCAGGGTCAGCTGCCCTCACCGCCCCCGACCAGGCCTGGGCCCTCGAATTGACCGAGTCCTTCGGCAAGCTCATGCGCATCTCCGGTCTGTTCGTCGCGCACGATGACGGCATCGCGATTCTCGCTCCCTGAACCGGCTGCCCGCTCGGGTGAGCCCCACGGCCTAGGCTGTGTGAATGAGTACAGTGTTGGTTCTGAACGGTCCGAATCTCGGGCGCCTCGGCAGTCGCGAGCCCGATGTCTACGGGTCGGCGAACCTCGTCGACCTGCGCGAGCTGCTCGTCGCATCCGCTCGCGAAGGCGTGAGTATCGACCTGCGCCAGACGGACGACGAGGCAGAACTTATTCACTGGCTCTACGAAGCGGTCGACGAGCGGATGCCGGTAATCCTGAATCCGGCCGCGTTCACCCATTACAGCTATGCCCTGCGGGATGCTGCTTCCCTGGTCACAAAAGCCGGCCTGCTGCTGATCGAGGTGCACATCTCCAACCCGCACGCTCGCGAGACGTTCCGCCACACGAGTGTGGTGAGCGCCATCGCGACCGGTGTCATCGCCGGTCTCGGCTTCGACTCCTACCGGCTGGCACTGGACTTCGTCACCGCTCCGTGACGTTCCGGCACCGTATTGCCTTTGGAGCCTGAGGCTTGGGCACGTAGACTCCACACGGTGCCATTTGCACCCGCGCACCTTATCAATTGAACGGAACACCCCTCCCATGGCTTCTACCGCTGATATCAGAAACGGCGTCGTACTCAATATGGATGGCCAGCTTTGGGCCGTCGTCGAGTTTCAGCACGTCAAGCCGGGCAAGGGTGGCGCCTTCGTTCGCACCAAAATGAAGAACGTCGTCTCGGGCAAAACCGTTGATCGTACCTTCAACGCCGGCGCCAAGATCGAGACCGAGAACGTCGATCGTCGCGACTTCCAGTACCTCTACAACGACGGCGATGCCTACGTCTTCATGGACGTCGCCGACTACGACCAGATCACCGTGTCCGCCGCAGTCGTAGGCGATGCCAGCAACTTCATGCTCGAAAACCAGGCCGTGACCGTGGCGCTGCACAACGGCAACCCGCTGTACGTTGAGCTGCCGGCATCCGTGACCCTGGAAATCACCTACACCGAGCCGGGCCTGCAGGGCGACCGCTCGACCGGCGGCACCAAACCCGCCACGGTCGAGACTGGCTACCAGATTCAGGTTCCGCTGTTCCTCGAACAGGGCACCAAGGTCAAGGTCGATACCCGCACCGGCGACTACCTCGGTCGCGTCAACGAATGAGCGCACGTACCAAGGCTCGCAAGCGCGCCATCGACATCCTGTATGCAGCGGATGTTCGTCAGATCAGCATTCCGGAGTCGCTCGCAACCGAGGCTGAGCGTGCCGCGAGCGAGCCGGCCCGCCTGGCCTCGTGGCTTTACGCCCGTGAACTCGTCGATGGTGTCGTGGATCACCGCGAAGAGATCGACGAACTGATCGAGACCTACTCGCAGGGCTGGTCGCTCGCCCGCATGCCCAACATCGATCGCGCCATTCTGCGCATCGGAATCTGGGAGATTCTCTACAACGACGCCGTACCGCACGCCGTCGCCATCGACGAAGCCGTCGAAGCCGCCAAGATTCTCTCCACGGATGACTCGGCCGGCTTTGTGAACGGACTGCTCGGCAAGATCGCCCAAACCGCCCCGTCGGCCTGATCCCCGGTCGGTCGATCACCAGTCGGCACATCGACCCGACAGACTCGGCACGTTCAGGGTTCGCCTCGAAGCCACCGAAGGACACGCACATGGATAACACCGGACCAGACGTACCCCGCGATCAGCCGAGTCCGCCGAATCCATATCAGCCGGTGCCGCCGACAGGCGGGGCAACCGCGCCGTTCGTGCCTGCGCCGTTCGTCACAGCACCGAAGACCAACACCCTGGCCATAGTGTCGTTCGTGTCGTCGTTCTTCATCGGACTCGTCGCTATCATCACGGGCCACATCTCGCTGGCGCAGATTCGTGCCCGCGGCGAACTGGGCCGCGGCTTCGCGCTGGCGGGCCTCATCATCGGGTACTTCATGGTTGCTCTGACGGCCGTTCTCGTCGTGTTGCTCATCGTGTTCGCCGCCGCGATCGGGGCGTTCTTCGTAGCTATCGACTCCAACTCGAGCTCCCCTCAGTCCGGCTCGCCGACGTCGTCGCCGACTCCCGAAGCGCCCGCGCCGCTGCCGACCGGTCAGCTGGGCGCCGCCAACTTTGACGCGGGCTATCTCGAATTCGGCACCGGTGCTGTGATCATCGACGAATACGTCGACCCGATGTGCCCGTTCTGCGCCCAGTTCGAGCAGACCAACGGAGCCCTCCTGGCCGCCGGCGTAGACAGCGACGACATCACGCTCCGCGTGCACTCCCTCACCTTTCTCGATTCGCGCTCACAGGGCACGAACTACTCCAGCCGCGCCTCAGCGGCACTGACCTGCCAGGCCACCCTGAACCCCGACGAGACCCTCACCTTTCTGGCGGCGCTGTTCGCCAACCAGCCCGCCGAGCAGACGACCGGGCTCAGTAATAACCAACTCGCCGACCTCGTGCCGGGCCCGATCAGCATCGCTGATTGCCTCGACTCCGGGGACTACGAGGGCTGGTCCCAGCAGAATACCGAGGCCGCGCTGACCAAGATCGATGGGGCCGACATTCCGTCGGTTGCCGGCACTCCCACCGTGCTCGTCGACGGCGTGCATTACACCGGCAGCAACACCGATCTGGCCGAATTCCAAGCCTTCGTCGCCGCTGCCTTCTAGTTCGATCGCACGAGAGTCGTTGGTGCGCCCGAAGGGCGTTCCAACGACTAAGCTGAACCTATTCAGACATCCTTTAAATATCCGTCCTGTGAGACGGGGAAGGAGGTCGGCATTTGGCGCACATTGTGCTCACTCAGGCTGACATCACCCGCGCGTTGACTCGAATTTCTCACGAGATTCTGGAGTCCAATCGGGGCCCGGACAACCTCGTCATTCTCGGCATCCCGACGCGCGGGGTCATCCTCGCCCGCCGCATCGCCGAGATCATCCAGAGCATCGAACCCGCAGCAACAATCGTGCGGGTCGGATCGCTCGACGTCACGCTGTACCGCGACGACCTCGCCCACGGCCGCACGCGCACTCCGTCCCGGACCGAAGTTCCCGGCAGTATCAACGGTGCCACCGTCGTGCTCGTTGACGACGTGCTGTACTCGGGCCGCACCATCCGCAGCGCCCTCGATGCACTCGGCGATCACGGCCGCCCCACCATCGTGCGCCTCGCGGTTCTCGTCGATCGCGGCCACCGTGAGCTGCCCATTCGCGCCGACTTCGTCGGCCGCAACCTGCCGACGGCCACAGACGAGCGCATCAACGTGCACCTCGAAGAGATCGACGGCGACGAATTCGTCTCGATCGACGGCGGGATCAACCGATGAGGCACCTGCTCTCGACTAAAGATCTCTCCCGGGATGAAGCGATCAACCTGCTCGACATTGCCGAAGACATGGCGGATGTCGCAAAGCGGGAGGTCAAGAAGCTCCCGACCCTGCGTGGTAAGACTGTCGTCAACCTGTTCTTCGAGGATTCCACCCGCACCCGCATCTCGTTTGAGGCCGCCGCGAAACGCTTGAGCGCCGATGTGATCAACTTCAGCGCCAAGGGGTCGAGCGTGTCGAAGGGGGAAAGCCTGAAGGACACGGCGCAGACCCTCGCGGCGATCGGTGCCGACGGCGTCGTCATCCGTCACCCGGCCTCCGGGGCCCCGGCGGTACTCGCCGCGAGCGGCTGGATCGACGCCGGCATCATCAATGCCGGTGACGGCACCCACGAGCATCCCACCCAGGCCCTGCTCGATGCTTTCACCATTCGCCGCCGCATTCACGGCCCGGTCTCGCGCGGCAAGGGCCTCGACGGGGTCACCGTCACCATCGTGGGTGATGTGCTGCACTCCCGGGTAGCTCGCTCCAACCTGTGGCTGCTCACCACCCTGGGTGCCGAGATCACGTTCGTCGCCCCGCCCACCCTGTTGCCGAGCGACACCTCGCTCTGGCCGGCGCGATTCAGCTTCGACCTCGACGATGCCATCGATGCCGGCCCCGAC
Organism: Cryobacterium aureum; assembly: GCF_002954245.1. Lineage (GTDB taxonomy): Bacteria > Actinomycetota > Actinomycetes > Actinomycetales > Microbacteriaceae > Cryobacterium > Cryobacterium aureum. The sequence goes on from NZ_PPTG01000048.1 coordinate 397,463, forward strand.
GTGGTCGTGATGCTGCGCATCCAGACGGAACGGATGAGCGCGGCCTTCTTTCCCAGCACTCGCGAGTATTCCCGGGTTTGGGGCCTCGACGACGCGCGATTCGGGCGTCTCGGTCCGGCTAGCATTGTTATGCACCCTGGCCCGATGAATCGTGGCCTGGAGATCTCTTCGGCGGCGGCCGACTCCGCTAATTCCACCGTGCTCGAACAGGTCACGAACGGTGTCTCCGTGCGGATGGCCGCGCTCTACTTGCTCTTATCCGGTGATCGGAAGGAATCAAAGAATGTCGATTGACGGAATGGCCCAAAGCTGGCTTATTCGTGGGGCAACCCTGGCTGACGGCACGGGCACCGACATTCGTCTCGACGGTGGGAATATCACCGAGCTGGGGACCGGCCTGTCGCAGAGCGGCGCGAGCGTCATCGACGCCGACGGGCTCATTGCCTTGCCCGGCCTCGTCGACCTGCACGCCCACCTGCGTGAACCCGGCTACGAGCACAGCGAAACCGTGCTGAGCGGCAGCCGCGCCGCAGCCCGCGGCGGCTTCACGAGCGTGTTCGCTATGGCCAACACCCAGCCGGCCCAGGACACCGCCGGGGTGGTCGAACAGGTGCTCGCCCTCGGCGAAAGTGCCGGCTACGTCGACGTGCAGCCGATCGGCGCCGTCACCGTGGGCCTCGCCGGCAAACAACTCGCCGAACTCGGCGCCATGGCGTCGAGCCGCGCCCGGGTGCGGGTGTTCTCGGACGACGGTTTTTGCGTCTCTGACCCGCTGCTTATGCGCCGCGCCCTGGAATACGTGAAGGCCTTCGACGGCGTCATCGCCCAGCACTCCCAGGAACCGCGCCTCACCGAAAAAGCGCAGATGAACGAGGGCGCTCTCTCCGGCGAACTCGGCCTGGTCGGCTGGCCGGCCGTTGCCGAAGAGTCGATCATCGCCCGGGACGTGCTGCTGACCGAACACGTCGCCTCACGCCTGCACGTCTGCCATGTCTCAACGGCCGGCTCGGTCGACGTGATCCGCTGGGCCAAGGCCCGCGGTATCAACGTGACGGCCGAGGTCACGCCGCACCACCTGCTGCTCACCGAAGACCTCGTGCGCGGCTACGACGCCCGTTTCAAGGTGAACCCGCCGCTGCGAGCCCGCGAAGACGTCGAAGCGCTCCGCGCCGGACTTGCCGACGGCACCATCGACATCGTCGCCACCGACCATGCCCCGCACCCAGTCGAAAGCAAAGACTGCGAGTGGGATGCCGCCGCCAACGGCATGGTGGGGCTGGAATCGGCCCTGTCGGTCGTGCACGCGGCGGTCGTCGCGACCGGGCTGCTTGACTGGGCTGACATCGAACGCGTTCTGTCGCGCACTCCGGCCCGTATCGGGCGCCTTGTTGGTCAGGGCAACCCGATCGCGGTCGGTTCACCGGCCGAACTGGCGCTCTACGATCCGGCATCGACCCGAGTATTCGGCCGCGCCGACCTGGCCGGTACGAGCTCGAACTCGCCGTATCTGTCGATGACGCTGCCCGGCGACGTGCGAGCAACATTCCATCGTGGCTACGCCACGATGCTCGACGGCGCGGTTCGCAGCAGCCTCGAGATAGCCGGCCACGCGAGCGGAGTAGTCACCCATGGATAGGTCCATTCCCGCCATCATCACAGGGCTTGTTCTGCTCGGCGTTCTCGTTCTCATGTGGCGCAGTTGGCGAAAGCGCAGTCGACGCGATGCCGCTCTCACCGCCGGCTATCCGATGCCGGATAATTCCGGAGCCGCACTGGCCGGTGCTGAGACCTATTATGTGGCGACCACTCCCCGCGATGCGCCCCTTGAGCGCCTGGCCATTGGCGGGCTAGGCTTTCGTGCCCGCGCCGCTGTCACCGTGACCGAGGCCGGCGTAACGCTCGACCTCGATGGTAACCAGCCGGTGTTCATTCCAGGCAGTGCTATCGACGCGGTTGGTGCGGCCCAGGTGGCCATCGACCGGGTAGTCGAAACTGATGGCCTGGTGCGCCTGAGCTGGCGTCTGGCCACGGGTAGCGCTTCCGGGCCCGACGACCGCCGCGCCGTTGACAGCTTCTTTCGCATCATTGATCCGAATGATCGTGCTCGCCTCGTCGACACGATTCGAACCATTGCCGCCACGGCCCATCAAGATGAAAGCGAGGCCTGACATGCCCGACTCGACCGCTCCAGACCAGGCAGAAGCAATCCAGGCTGTTCCAACGGATGCCTCACCGACCGACGCCGTCGCATCCGCTGCCGGCGCATCGCCTGAACGCAGTAGCACCTTCTCGGTTACCGACCGCCCCGGCCCGGCCGTACTCGTTCTGGAAGACGGCCGCCGCTTCGTGGGCCGCCGCTACGGCAGCGAGGGCCAGACGCTCGGCGAGATCGTCTTCGCTACCGGCATGACCGGCTACCAGGAGACCCTGACCGACCCGTCCTACGCCGGGCAGATCGTGCTTATGACTGCCCCGCACATCGGCAACACCGGAATGAACGACGAGGATATGGAGTCCCGCCAGCTCTGGGTGGCCGGCTTCATCGTGCGGGAACCGGCGCGGATCGCCTCGAATCATCGTGCCACCCGCACCCTCGACGACGACCTCGAAGCGCAGGGAGTGGTCGGGATCAGCGGCATCGACACCCGGGCGATCACCCGCCACATCCGCTCCGCGGGCGCCATGAAGAGCGGCATCTTCTCCGGCGACGTGTTCGGCCTGTCCGAGAGCGAACAACTCGAACGGGTGCGTTCTGGTGCGGCCATGCGCGGCCGCAATCTGTCGCTCGAGGTCTCGACCGTCGAACCCTTCTCGATCCCAGCACAAGGCGAACGTATCGGCTCGGTCGCGGTGCTCGACCTCGGAGTGAAGACCAGCACCCTCACCTACCTCGCCGAACGCGGCTTCGAGGTGCTCGTGCTGCCGCAGTCGGTCACCGCCGAACACGTTCTGTCGCTGAAGCCCTCCGCCCTGTTCTTCTCCAACGGACCCGGTGACCCGGCCGCGTCTGACGCTCATGTCACCCTGCTGCAGGAAGTGCTGCGCGCGGGCATTCCCTACTTCGGCATCTGCTTCGGAAACCAGCTGCTCGGCCGGGCACTCGGGTTCCGCACCTACAAGCTGCCGTTCGGGCACCGGGGCATCAATCAGCCGGTGCTTGACAAGACCACCGGCCGGGTCGAGATCACCTCGCAGAACCACGGCTTCGCCGTTGACATGCCCATCGAGGGAATCCACGACTCGCGCGCCGGCTTCGGACGGGTCGAAGTGAGCCACTACAGCCTCAACGACCAGGTGGTCGAAGGCATCCGCTGCCTCGACATCAACGCCTTCTCGGTGCAGTATCACCCGGAGGCCGCCTCTGGCCCGCACGACGCCAACCACCTTTTCGATCGATTCAGAGACGTTGTTCTGGCTGCGCAGTCAGCCGATGCAGGAGAGACCAAATAATGCCCAAGCGCGACGATATCAACAGTGTTCTTGTCATCGGCAGCGGCCCGATCGTCATCGGCCAGGCCTGTGAGTTCGACTACTCCGGCACCCAGGCCTGCCGCGTGCTGCGCGAGGAAGGCGTGCGCGTCATCCTGGTCAATTCCAACCCGGCCACCATCATGACCGACCCCGACTTCGCCGATGCCACCTACATCGAACCGATCACGGCCGAGATCCTCGAAACCATCATCGCCAAGGAACAACCGGATGCCATTCTGCCGACCCTGGGTGGGCAGACCGCCCTCAATGCGGCCATCCAGCTGCACGAGCGCGGAATCCTCGAAAAGTACAACGTCGAACTGATCGGCGCGAGCTTCGACGCCATCAACAAGGGCGAAGACCGCATGATCTTCAAGCAGCTCGTGCTCGACGCCGGCGCCGACGTGGCCCGCTCGTTCATCGCCCGTACTGTCGAGGAAGCCGTCGGCTACGCCGCCGACCTCGGCTACCCGCTGGTCGTGCGCCCCTCCTTCACCATGGGCGGCCTCGGTTCGGGCTTCGCCTACACCGAGGTGGAACTGCGTCGCATCGTTACCGACGGCCTGCACCACAGCCCCACCACCGAGGTGTTGCTCGAAGAATCCATCTTGGGTTGGAAGGAGTACGAACTCGAGATGATGCGCGACACGGCCGACAACACCGTGGTCGTCTGCTCCATCGAAAACGTCGACCCGGTCGGCGTGCACACCGGCGACTCGATCACCGTCGCCCCGGCCCTCACCCTGACCGACCGGGAATTCCAGCACCTGCGCGATATCTCGATCGACATCATCCGTGCCGTCGGTGTCGACACCGGCGGCTGCAACATCCAGTTCGCGATCAACCCGGCCGACGGCCGCGTCATCGTGATCGAGATGAACCCGCGGGTCTCCCGTTCCTCCGCCCTGGCCAGCAAGGCGACCGGCTTTCCGATCGCCAAGATCGCCGCCAAGCTCGCCATCGGCTACCGCCTCGACGAAATCCCCAACGACATCACCGGGGTCACCCCGGCGAGCTTCGAGCCGACCCTCGACTACGTCGTGGTCAAGGTGCCGCGCTTCGCGTTTGAAAAATTTCCGGCCGCCGACCAGCGCCTGACCACGACCATGAAGTCGGTAGGTGAGGCCATGGCCATCGGTCGCAGCTTCGCATCCGCTCTGCAGAAGGCACTGCGCTCGCTCGAGAAGCGCGGCTCGAGCTTTCACTGGGGCGCGGAAACGCGCACGGTCGAGGAACTGCTCGCCGCGGCCGAGATCCCCACCGACGGCCGCATCGTCACCGTGCAGCAGGCGCTCCGCCGTGGCGCGACCATCGACCAGGTCTTCGCCGCGACCAAGATTGACCCGTGGTTCCTCGATCAGATCGTTTTGATCAACGAGATCGCCGACCAGGTCAAGGAGGCAGACCGGCTCGACCGCGACGTCATGATCCTCGCCAAGGACCACGGTTTCTCCGACGCCCAGATCGGCGAACTGCGCGGCTTCGGCGAAGCGGATGTCCGCACCGTGCGCCACATTCTCGGCGTGCGCCCCGTGTTCAAGACGGTCGACACCTGCGCGGGGGAGTTCCCGGCCCTTACCCCGTACCACTACTCCAGCTACGACGATGAGACGGAGGTCGTCGCCAGCGATCGCCGCAAAGTTGTCATCCTCGGGTCCGGGCCGAACCGCATTGGACAGGGCGTCGAATTCGACTACTCCTGCGTGCACGCCTCGTTCGCCCTCTCCGAGACCGGCTATGAGACCATCATGATCAACTGCAACCCGGAGACGGTCTCCACCGACTACGACACGAGCGACCGGCTCTACTTCGAGCCGCTCACCCTCGAAGACGTGCTCGAGGTCATCTACGCCGAAAGCCAGAGCGGCGAACTCGTCGGCGTGGTCGTGCAGCTCGGCGGGCAGACCGCGCTCAGCCTGGCCCGCGGCCTCGAAGCGGCCGGAATCCCCATTCTCGGCACCACCCCCGACGCGATCGACCTCGCGGAGGAACGCGGCCTGTTCTCGAAGATCCTCGACGACGCTGGCCTGCTCGCTCCCCGCAACGGAACGGCGATCGACTTTGCCGGCGCTGTCGTGGTGGCCGAAGAAATCGGCTACCCGGTGCTCGTGCGCCCGAGCTACGTGCTCGGCGGCCGCGGCATGGAGATCGTCTACGATTCCCCGTCCCTCGCCGACTACTTTCAGCGCATGGCCGGGCAGGGAATCATCGGGGCCGGGCATCCGCTTCTGGTGGACCGTTTTCTCGATGACGCGATTGAGATCGACGTCGACGCCATCTATGACGGTCACGAGCTCTACATCGGCGGTGTCATGGAGCACATCGAGGAGGCCGGCATCCACTCCGGCGACTCGAGCTGCACCCTGCCGCCGGTCACCCTCGGGCGCGCCGAAATCGACCGCGTGCGCGAAGCGACCCTCGGAATCGCCCGCGGTATCGGGGTGAAAGGACTGCTCAACGTTCAGTTCGCCATCGGCGCCGGTGTGCTCTACGTGCTCGAAGCCAACCCGCGCGCCTCCCGCACGGTGCCGTTCGTCGCCAAAGCACTCGGCATCACCCTCGCCAAAGCCGCAGCGCTCATCATGGTCGGCACGACCATCGCCGAGCTTAAGGCCGAGGGCAAGCTGCCGCTCATCGACGGCTCCCGCGTTCCGATCGAAGCACCGGTCGCCGTGAAAGAGGCCGTGCTGCCGTTCAACCGGTTCCGCACCCCCGAAGGACTTGTCGTCGACTCCATCCTCGGCCCGGAGATGCGCTCCACCGGCGAGGTCATGGGCATCGACCGCGACTTCCCCCGCGCCTTCGCCAAGAGCCAGCTCGCCGCCTACGGCGGAATTCCGCTCTCCGGCACCGTCTTCGTGTCGGTGTCCGACCGTGACAAGCGCGCGATCATTCTGCCGATGCTGCGGCTGCAGCAGCTCGGCTACGAGATCGCGGCGACGATCGGTACCGCCGAGGTGCTGCAGCGAAACGGCATTCGCGCCCGCATCGTGACCAAATTCAGTGAAAAAGCGGGGGAGGATGACGTCTCGATCGTCGAGCTCATTCGGCGCGAAGAGATCCAGATCGTCATCAACACCCCCGGCGGCAGCACCGCCCGCGCCGACGGCTACGAGATTCGCGCGGCCGCGGTCGCCGGCGACCTGCCGCTGTTCACCACGATCGCCGAGCTCAGTGCCGCGGTCGCCTCGATCGACTCGATTCGCGACGGGTTCGAGGTGACCTCGCTTCAGGAATACGCCACGGCCCGAACCGCTCTGCTGTGAACGCCGGCCCTGCCGTGACGGGCGGGCCGGTCGTCACCTTCGGCGACCGGCTCGAGCAGGTGTTCGACACCCAGGGTCAGCTGTGCGTGGGCATCGACCCGCACTCCTGGCTGCTCGGGGAGTGGAACCTCCCCGACACAGCGGCCGGCGTCGAATCGTTCGGTCGCGCGGTCGTCGCCGCTGCGGCCGGCCGGGTCGGCATCGTCAAACCGCAGGTCGCGTTCTTCGAACGCTTCGGTTCGGCGGGGTTTTTGGCGCTCGAACGCGTGTTGGCCGATGCCCGGCAGGCCGGCCTGCTCGTGATCGGCGACGCCAAACGCGGCGACCTCGGCACCAGCGTCGAAGCCTACGCGCAAGCCTGGTTCACGCCCGGTTCCCCGCTCGAAGTGGATGCTCTCACCCTCGCCGCCTACATGGGTGTCGGATCGCTCGACTCACCGCTTACCCTCGCGGCAGCCAACGGTAAGGGGGTGTTCCTGCTCGCGGCGACCTCGAACTCCGAGGCAGCAAACATTCAGCGGGCAATCGTGGCCGACGGCCCCTACACAGGATCCACCGTCGCTCGTGCCATTCTCGATGACGTCGGAGCGCGTAACGCCAGGGCCGGCGCGGCTGACGCGGGGGCGGCATCCGCTCGGCCAGCGACCGGTCTGGGGTCGATCGGCGTCGTGCTCGGAGCCACTCTCGACCTGGCGGACTTTGGCATCGACGTGCGGCAGGCTCCCGGCGAATTTCGAACACCGGTGCTCGCACCCGGTTTCGGACACCAGGGAGGGAATATTATGGATCTTCCCGGGATATATGGTGAATACGCTGGAGGAGTTATCGTGAGTGAATCGCGCAGTGTGCTCTCGGCCGGACCTCACCGGATCGAAGAAGCCATTGAGCGCCGAGTAGCCGAAGTAGGTGCCGTCCGTGGCTGAAAACCGTCCCACACCGCCCGAAGTCGACCGCGTGGCTGCGTCGCGCGCCGCCGTCGCTGCCAGGCGAGCCCGCGCCAAGGTCAAAGCCGAGGTCGCCTCCGGCGAACGAACTGCACTGGAGGTGCTCGCTACGGCGATCAAAGACCCGATCGGGGTTGAGGGCCGGCTGCGGGTGACCGAGCTGCTCGTGAGTATTCCGGCCATCGGTGTGACCAAGATGCAGCGCATCATCCACCGGCTTGAAATCTCGCCGTCCAAACGCCTCGGGGGCCTGGGCCGGCACCAGCGCGACCGGCTGCGGGACTTTCTCTCTGAACGGCCCACGCTGCGGCACGGCGTTGCTGACTCCAAACTCATCGTTCTCGCCGGCCCCACTGCGGTGGGTAAGGGTACCGTCGCGGGCTACATTCGCGAGAACTACCCCGACGTGCTGCTCTCCGTTTCGGCGACGACGCGCGCACCGCGCCCGGGGGAGACCGAGGGGGTCAGCTACTACTTTGTCTCCGACGACGAATTCGACCGCATGGTCGAGGCCGGCGAACTGCTCGAGTGGGCCAAGGTGCACAACGCCTACCGCTACGGCACGCCCCGCGGCCCGGTCGACGCGGCCATCGCCGCCGGCAACAGCGTGCTGCTCGAGATCGACCTGCAGGGTGCTCGCGCCGTGCGCCGGGCCATGCCCGAAGCCCGGCTGGTGTTTCTGCTGCCGCCGAGTTGGGACGAACTGGTGCGCCGCCTGATCGGGCGCGGCACCGAAGATGCGGCCGAACAGGCCCGTCGGCTTGAGACCGCCAAGCTGGAATTGGCCGCCCAGGGCGAGTTCGATTACCGCGTGATCAACCACGATGTCGGCGACGCTGCCCGCGAGGTCGTAGACTTGATGGAGATCCGCGCTGCATCCAGCATCTCGTAGCGCCCGTTTCTGCTGAATTCTTACGTGTCGTACGGCACGTTTACCTCGCATATTTTCGTTTAACAACAGATTCGCACTGGCCTTCGGCCGTGCTCTATTAGGAGTGTGACACCAATGGCGAACAAGCCCACTGGCATCATTGACCCGCCCATCGACGACCTTCTCTCCAAGGTCGACTCGAAGTACGCCCTCGTGATCTTCGCGTCCAAGCGTGCGCGTCAGATCAACGACTACTACGCCGACCTGCACGAAGGCAGCCTGTTCGACAACGTCGGACCGCTCGTCGACTCGACCGTCGAAGACAAGCCGCTGTCGGTTGCCCTGCGCGAGATCAATGACGACAAGCTCGTTTCCCGCCCGATCGTCGAGGCCTAGTACTAGCCCAACAGCGACAAACTCTCAAGCGCGCAGGATGAAGACACCTCGCACGATCGTCGTCGGTATCACCGGCGGCATCGCAGCGTACAAAGCCGTCAACATCGTGCGCGCTTTTGTGTTGAACGGCGACTCGGTGCACGTGGTCGCCACCGCGGCGGCCCTGCGTTTCATCGGCAAGCCCACGCTCGAGGCCATCTCGCGCAATCCGGTGCATACCGACCTCTATGAGGGCGTCGCCGAGGTACGTCACGTGGCCATCGGCCAGGGGGCCGACCTCATCGTCGTCGCCCCGGCAACGGCCAACAGCATCGCTAAACTCGCCGCCGGCCTCGCCGACGACCTGCTCGGCAACACCATTCTGGCCAGCACAGCGCCGCTCGTGATCGCGCCGGCCATGCACACCGAGATGTGGAACAACCCCGCCACAGTCGCGAACGTCGCCGTGCTGCGCTCGCGCGGCGTGACCATCGTCGGCCCCGGCGTCGGCCGCCTCACCGGAACCGACTCCGGCGCTGGCCGCATGGAAGAGCCGGAGACCATTGTGGCGGTTGCGCTGGCTGTGCTCGACCGGGTGCCGGAGGCTGGCGAGGACGCGACATCCGTTCGGCAGGATCTCGTCGGTCGCCGCGTACTGATCAGCGCCGGCGGCACGCGGGAACCGCTCGACCCGGTGCGGTTTCTTGGCAACCGGTCGAGCGGCAAGCAGGGCGTTGCACTCGCCCAGGCCGCCCTGGCCCGCGGGGCCCAGGTCACCCTCGTCGCCGCCAACCTCGAGGTTGCCGTTCCGACTGGCGTGACGACCGTTCTGGTCGGCAGCGCCCTCGAGATGCACGAGGCCATGACGCGCGCTGCTGAGACGGCCGAGGTCATCATCATGGCCGCTGCGGTCGCCGATTATCGGCCCGAGTCCGTGCAGGTCGGCAAGATCAAAAAGGAAGACGTGGGGGACACCCTCACGCTAGAACTGGTCAAGAATCCCGACATTCTGGCCGGGCTCTCCGCTGCTCGTCGGCCAGGTCAACTGATCATCGGCTTCGCCGCCGAAACCGAAACGGATGCCGACCGGCTGCTCGCACTCGGCCGTGCCAAAATCACCCGGAAGGGCTGCGACTATCTGGTCGTGAACCGGGTGGGCGTGGACGCCGGTTTCGGCACGGAGAGTAACACCGTGACGGTGCTCGATCACCACGGAGTTATAGTGAATGAGGGCTCCGGCAGCAAGATGTCGGTGGCCAACTGCATACTGGACCTGATCGGTTAGCTCTCTCACAAGCTCGACCAGAAGCCAGTAATCAACCGAGTACCGGCCTGCCGGTATCGGTATTAACTTGTACGCTTTTTATTCAAAACTACGTTTTCAACGAACAGAGACGGGCCAGATGAGCGATCTTCGCCTCTTCACCTCGGAATCAGTCACCGAGGGTCACCCCGACAAGATCTGCGACCAGATCTCCGACAGCATCCTCGATGCCCTGCTTACCGACGACCCGCACAGCCGGGTTGCGGTTGAGACACTTGTCACCACGGGACTCGTGCACGTGGCCGGTGAGGTCACCACCGAGGCGTACGTCGAGATTCCGTCGATCGTGCGCAAGTGCATCACCGACATCGGTTACGACTCCTCCGACGTCTGGTTCGACGGCCGGTCCTGCGGCGTCGAAATCTCCATCGGCGGCCAGTCGCCCGACATCGCCCAGGGCGTCGACAACGCTTTCGAAACGCGTGAGCAGTCCAGCCTCGACGACTTCGACCGGCAGGGCGCCGGCGACCAGGGCATCATGTTCGGTTACGCAACCCGCGAGACCCCGGAACTGATGCCGATCCCGATCTGGATCGCGCACCGCCTGGCCGAACGTCTCGCCTTCGTGCGCAAGAGCGGCGAACTCGACTACCTGCGCCCCGACGGCAAGACCCAGGTCACCATCGGCTACGACGGCATCATCCCCCGCACGGTTGAAACCGTCGTGGTGTCGACCCAGCACGCGCCGTCAGTGACTACCCAGCGGCTGCGTGCCGAGGTCGAAGAGCTCGTCATTCGACCGGTGCTCGAGCGCATCGACCTCGACTCGTCCTCGCTGGCAACGCTCATTAACCCCACCGGCCGCTTTGAAATCGGCGGGCCGCAGGGCGACGCCGGCCTCACCGGGCGAAAGATCATCATCGACACCTACGGTGGATCGAGCCGCCACGGCGGTGGTGCGTTCAGCGGGAAGGACCCGTCCAAGGTCGACCGTTCGGCCGCCTACGCCATGCGCTGGGTCGCCAAGAACGCCGTCGCGGCCGGCCTCGCCGAACGCCTCGAAGTGCAGGTCGCCTACGCGATCGGCAAGGCTTCCCCGGTCGGTCTGTACGTCGAGACCTTCGGCACCGGCGTGCTGCCCGACGAGGAGATCACCGCGGCGATTCGTGAGGTATTCGACCTGCGTCCGGCAGCAATCATCCACTCGCTTGACCTGCTGCGGCCCATCTACGCGCAGACCGCCACCTACGGCCACTTCGGCCGGGAGCTGCCCGACTTCACCTGGGAGCGACTCGACAAGGTCGACGACCTGCGCAGCGCCGCCGGCCTCTGAAGCCGGCGCAGTCATGACGCACTCCGGCCTCGTCGCACGGGTGCTGATTGAATCTCCCCTGCCGCAACTGGACCACCTGTTCGACTACGGCGTACCCGCCGAACTGGTCGGTCAGGTTGCGGCGGGAATGCGGGTCAAGGTGCCGTTTCGTTCCGGCGGCCGTGTCGTCGACGCGTATGTGATCGAGGTCCTGGATCCGCGAACCACTCGACGGCCGTCCGACTCTGAAACGGATGCGGCCTTCCGCGGGGCCCTCAGTCCGCTCGACTCGGTCGTGTCCTCGGCCGTCGTGCTCACGCCCGACGTGTGGAAACTGGCGCGCCGGCTGGCGGATCGCGCTGCCGGGAACGCGAGCGACATCATCCGTCTCGCGGTCCCGCCGCGGCAGGTGCGCGTGGAAAAGGCCTGGTTGGCCGCGCAGGCCGCCATACCTACTCCGTCACCGGTCTCGATCCGCCTGGCCGCCCCCGCCTTCGTCGGCTACCCGACCGGACGGCTCGACAGTGTGATTATGGAGCATCACCGCGTCGCCGTCGCCGCTATCCCCGAACTCACGCAGCTGACCGACGGCAGCACGATCGGCCGTTGGGCCCAAACCCTGGCCGAACTCGCCATCGCCACCGTCAGCGCAGGTCACAGCGCCATTCTTTGCGTGCCCGACTTTCGTGACCAGGACCAGGTACAAGCCGCCCTGGCCCAGCTCGCCCCGACGATGCCGCTGAGCCGCGTCGATGCCCGCCAGCCAAACCCCGACCGGTACCGCGCCTTTTTGGCCTGCCTCGAACCCGCGCCGCGCATCATCCTCGGCAACCGGTCGGCTGTCTACGCCCCGGCACACAATCTTGGCCTGATCGCTCTCTGGGACGACGGCGACCCGCTCTACTCCGAGCCGCTCAGTCCCTACGTCAATACTCGCGACGCGGCCCTCGTGCGTCAGAAGGACAGCGACTGCGCTCTCGTGCTGCTCGGGCACTCGCGCAGCGTCGAAACCCAGCGCCTGGTCGAGCTGAATTACCTGAGCGAGGTGAATCCGGCCGCTGATCGACACCCGCGCATCATCCCTACTGATTTTCAGTCCGAGCCCGACCAGCAGGCTCGCGCGGCCCGTATCCCGTCGGCAGCGTGGCAGGCTGCCCGCGAGGCTCTCGCGCACGGGCCCGTACTGGTGCAGGTTGCGAGCCCCGGGTATGCCCCGATGCTCGCCTGCCAAAGCTGCAAGAAGGCCGCCCGCTGCACCCACTGCCAGGGTCCGCTTGGGCTCAAGTCGGCCTCGGCTGTGCCGTCCTGTCGATGGTGCGGCGCCCTCGCTGCCGGCTGGACCTGCGCGCACTGCGACGGCACCAAGCTGCGCGTCGTTACCCTCGGCACCGGGCGCACCGCTGAAGAACTCGGCCGCGCTTTTCCGGGGGCACGGGTGATCGTCGCCGACGGCGAACACACGATTCAGACTCTCGGCGCCCAGCCGGCCCTCGTGATCGCCACCCGGGGCGCCGAACCGGTGCCGACCGGCGGCTACCAAGCCATCCTCATCCTCGACGGCGAGCGGATGCTCGCCCGCGAATCGCTGCGCGTCGCCGAGGACTGCCTACGCTGGTGGGCCAACGCGGCCGCCCTCGCCGCCCCCGGCGCTCCAGTGCTGCTCGCGGGTGTCGGTGGTGGCCTCGCCCGGGCACTCAACTCCTGGCGGCCAGACATCTTCGCAGCGAGCGAACTCGCCGACCGACGCCACCTGCGGTTTCCGCCGGCCGTGCGCGTCGCTTCGGTCAGCGGCACCGCGGCAGACGTCGACGCTGCCCTCGCCGATCTCGGCGCCGTGGCAGGCCTTGACATACTGGGCCCGGTCGACACCGAGGCCCCCCTGGTGCGGGCGGTCGTTCGATTCGGCTACGCCCGCGGCGATGAAGTGGCCCACACGCTCAAGGCGGCGGTCGTGCGGAATGCCGCCAAACGCCGCAAGCCGAGGTCGGGATCGTTCCAAGCGGCACCTACACTTAAGGTTCGATTCGACGACCCGGAGCTGCTCTAAATGAAACTCGTCTTTGCCGGTACGCCCGAGGTCGCGCGGCCCAGCCTCACGGCCCTGGCTGGCACCGATCACGAGATTGTCTCCGTGATTACCCGAGCGGATGCCCCGCTCGGGCGCAAACGCACCCTCACCCCCTCGCCGGTCGCGCAGACCGCGGCGCAGCTCGGCTATTCGGTGCTAAAGACCAACCGACTCGACGCCGAAGCCACGGAGTCCATCCGCGCCCTCCAGCCTGACCTCGGCGTCATCGTCGCTTACGGCGGCATCGTGCGCGAGCCCCTGCTCTCCATTCCCCGTCTCGGTTGGATCAACCTGCATTTCTCCCTCCTGCCGCGCTGGCGGGGGGCCTCCCCGGTGCAGCGCGCCGTCATCGCCGGTGATGAACTGACCGGCGCCGCAGTGTTTCAGCTGGTACCAGAACTCGATGCCGGCGCCGTTTTCGGCAGCTTTTCTCAGCCTCTCGGCGCACATTCCACATCGGGAATACTTCTCGACGAGCTCAGCCACAGCGGCGCTGATCTGCTGCTGCGGGTCGTCGAGGAACTCGCCGCGGGCACCGCCCTAGCTGTGGCGCAGACCGGCGAGATTACCCTCGCGGCGAAACTCGTCCGGGACGACGCGCGGATCGATTTCAGCCGACCGGCGGCATCCGTCTATAACCATATTCGCGGAGTGACCCCGGAACCGGGTGCGTTCACGACCGTGAACGGCGCGGTCCTGAAAATTCTCGAGGTCGCACCCAGCGTCGACCAACCCAACCTGCCTGCGGGAACCATTGTGCAGCGTGAAAAGACAGTGCTGGTAGGCACACGGAGCGAACCCTTGATTCTGCTGCGCGTGCAACCAGCCGGAAAGACAGCAATGACAGCGAACGACTGGTGGCGCGGAGTGGCAGCAGAGACGGTGACGGCGTCATGAGCGACGATCGCCCCGGCTCGGCCCGCCCCGATTCGGCTCGCGCTAACTCGGCCCGCGCGGCCGACTCGGCACCGTCGGCCAATGCCCGGTCCCGCCAGGGCCCGGCCGACTTCGTGCAGCCGGCCCGACGCATCGCCTACGAGGTGATCGCGGCTGTGCGCGAATCCGACGCGTACGCGAACCTGCTGCTGCCGACCCGCATTCAACGCGCAGCCCTGGGCACAGCGGATGCCGCCCTCGCAACCGAGCTCACCTACGGCACCCTGCGCATGCAGGGCTTCTACGATCGTGTGATCGCTCTAGCGGCAAACCGCCCGGTGAGCGCCATCGATCCGGCAATTCTCGACGTGCTGCGTCTCGGCGCCCACCAGCTGCTCGCCACCCGGGTCGCGACCCACGCCGCGGTGAACGAATCCGTCTCGCTCGCCAAGCAGGTCGGCTCCCGCTCGGCGACCGGCTTTACCAATGGCGTGCTGCGCACGATTTCACGGTCGAGCGCCGAGGAGTGGCGTGAGCGGGTGCTGGAGGGCGCGGTCAACGTCGACGACCGGTTCGCCGCCGAATACTCGCACCCGGCCTGGATCGTGCGCGCCTTTCGCCAGGCCCTACGCGCCGAAGGCCACGAGGATGAGCTCGCCGACCTGCTCGGCGCCGACAATATGGCCGCCAAGGTTAACATGGTCGCGTTGCCCGGTCTCGCCACAGACGGAGACCTTGAACGGCTAGGCCTCGCCGACGAATTCTCGCCGGTCGGTTTCGTGCTCGACTCCGGCGACCCGTACCACCTCGTGACCGCCACGGCGGGTCGTGTTCGGGTGCAGGACGAAGGCTCGCAGATCGCGGCCCTGGCACTCAGTCGTGCCCGGCCGATCGTTGCGGGGGAGCGCTGGCTCGACCTCTGCGCCGGCCCCGGTGGCAAGGCGGCCCTGCTCGCCTCGGAGGCACGCGCCGGGGGAGCCGAACTTGTGGCCAACGAGCTCGTACCGGCTCGGGCAACGCTCGTACGCACCGCCCTCGAGGCGCTGCCGGAGACCATTCCGGTCTGGGAGATTGACGGCACCACCATCGGCCAGACGCATCCCGACACCTTCGACCGTATCCTGCTCGACGCTCCCTGCACCGGCCTCGGCGCGTTACGGCGTCGACCGGAGGCCCGCTGGCGCAAGCAGCCGAAAGACGTCGCCGACCTCGCCGGGCTGCAGTCCGGACTGATCGACGCGGCCTTGCTCGCCCTCAAGCCCGGCGGCATCCTCGCCTACGTCACGTGCTCGCCGCACACCGCCGAAACGCGGGCGATTGTCGCCCTCGCCGTGCGCAAGGCCGGTGGCGCGGTCACGGCGCTCGACACGGCTGCCGTCGTGCAGTCCTTCAGCGCCGCGAACCTCGACCTGCCCGCCGACACCGGAAGCGTGCAGCTGTGGCCGCACCGCCACGGTACAGATGCCATGTTCATCACCCTGCTGCAGCGTTCCGCCGAGTAGGCGCCCCGCCGCCCAGACCAGCGGATGCGCGCTCCCGAAACGGGTGTGCGCTACGCCCGTCACCGTAGCGGCTACCGAGATCAGGCGCGGTCACGCGGGCATCCGCTGTCAGGGCGTCGGTCCCACCACCAGCAGATCTCCTACATCGCAGTCGAGCGCATCACAGATCGCTCGCAGGGTCATACCACGCTGCTCGGGCAGCTCGTCGAGCCGGCAATGAATACCGGAGTCCTCATCGGGAAGCGCGGGCATCAGACGAGCTCGTCGAAGTCTCTTTGCAACTTCTGCCCGTATCGAAATACCGCGGCGACGGCGAACAGGGCCAGGCCCACCCAGATCGGCCAGAAATCCAGAGTCCACCCGGTTGCCCTGAGTACCTGAAAGGAGGCGAGGCCGCCCGCGACAGCATCGCACACCTGCCAGCCGAGGCCGCCGACGATGATTGTGGTCGCCGTCAGGTTGATGCCGCGGGTCAGTGCCGGACGGAACGGAACTGGGCCTGCCGACTGGCGCCACCATCCCCAGTCCGTCCTGAGGTCTGAATCGAGAATCCGGACGCGGCCAGCGCCCATACGGCTATGAAATGTGGCGGCTCGACTAGGGCGAGGCGCTACCTGGCGGTTGGCCGGATTGATCGCGTGCGTCGTCGTGGAATGAGCCTGTCGCAGATCAGAGCGGCTGACACCCCCACGGCGTAGGCGAGGAGATCCACGGGCGCAAACGTCGTGCCGAGGACGAGCCGGGCCGGCGGGAAGGCGTCGGCCAGGGCGGCCGGCATGGGGGACAGTTGGGCTGCCTCGATCGCCACGCAGACTAGATAGGCCACTGGTGCACTGACCTGAGGCCGAACGCGTGGGGCGATGAATGACACGACCACGTAGGCCAGCGCCGCGTATAGTGCGTCCGCAGCGAAATCGCCGACCGGTCCGTTGATTGTGAAATGAACCGTCAACCCAGTGGCGATGATGACGGCGCCGTAGGCCAGGAGGCTCCGTATGCTCTTCGACGTAGGTCTCGTCCCACGCGAATCCGTGGATACCGATCGTTCCATATCTTGAGGATAGGTGACCGCCTGCAAGCGGTACGAACCAGAGGGCAACCACGCGTCGAGCTGCGGCTCGATAGGCTGAGCGGATGGCTACCCGCATCAATCCGAGCATCCTCGCCGCCGACTTCGCCAATTTTGAAAGCGAGCTGGGCCGCATCCGCTCGGCCGATCTGGTGCACGTCGACATCATGGACAACCACTTCGTTCCGAACCTCACCTTCGGGCTTGGAATGGTCGAACGCCTGCAGCAGATATCGCCGCTGCCGCTGGACATCCACTTGATGATCGAGGATCCCGAGCGTTGGGCGCCGGGCTATGCCGAGGCCGGTGCCTACTCGGTGACCTTCCACGCCGAGGCCACCACTGAGCCGGTCGCACTGGCCCGTCGCCTGCGGCAGATCGGCGCGCGCGCTGGTATCGCCCTGAAACCGGGCACCGATGTTGCGTCGTATCTCGAACTGCTCTCCGAATTCGACCAGGTGCTGATCATGACTGTAGAGCCCGGTTTTGGCGGCCAGAGCTTCATGGAATCGACCATGCCGAAGTTGGTTCAGTTGCGGTCAGAAGTACAGAAGACCGGTCTCGACGTCTGGCTGCAGGTCGACGGCGGCATCACGGAGCAGACGATCGAAATTGCAGCTTTGGCCGGCGCCGACACCTTCGTGGCCGGATCCAGCGTGTTCGGTGCGGAGAATCCGGCCGCGCAGATCGCGCTGCTACGGGAGCGCGCGGCCAGCCACAGTCACGGGGCGGGTAACCTAGAGTCGTGAAAACTTTCGATGACCTTTTCGTAGAACTGAGCGACAAGGCCCGCACGCGCCCAGAGGGCTCCGGCACCGTGACTGAACTCGACGCCGGCGTGCACGCCATTGGCAAGAAAATCGTCGAGGAAGCCGCCGAAGTCTGGATGGCCGCCGAGTTTCAGAGCGATGACGAAACCTCCGCCGAGATCTCCCAGCTGCTGTACCACCTGCAGGTCATGATGATCGCCAAAGGCCTCTCTCCGGCCGACATCTACCGACATCTGTGACCCGCGCCAGCGCCCGATGCTGGCCTGAAGTCACTGAATAGTCGTACGAATCAAACCAAGAGAGCCCCCCATGCTGAGAATTGCCGTGCCCAACAAGGGCTCACTGTCTGAAACCGCCGCGCAGATGCTCGCCGAAGCCGGTTACACCGGCCGTCGCGACCCCCGCGACCTCGTCACCGCCGACCCCCGCAACGGCGTGGAATTCTTCTACTTGCGCCCGCGCGACATCGCCACCTACGTCGGATCCGGCGCCCTCGACGTCGGCATCACCGGCCGCGACCTGCTGCTCGACTCGCACTCGAAAGCCGTGGAGATCGCCAGCCTCGACTTCGGCGACTCCACCTTTCGTTTCGCCGGACCGGCCGGTCGCTTCACCGAGCTGAAAGACCTTCACGGCCTGCGCGTCGCCACGAGCTACCCCGGCCTGGTCGAACGATTCCTCGCCACCCACTCTGTGACGGTCGACCTGGTCGAACTCGATGGAGCCGTCGAATCCGCCGTGCAACTCGGCGTAGCGGATGCCGTCGCCGACGTCGTCTCCACCGGCACGACGCTGCGCAAGGCCGGCCTCGAAATCTTCGGACCGGTCATTCTGGAATCCACCGCCGTGCTGATCAGCTCCACCAACGACAAAGCCGGAATCGATACCCTGCTGCGTCGCCTCCAGGGCGTGCTCGTAGCCCGCCAGTACGTGCTGCTCGACTACGACATCCCGGTCGCGCTGCTCGATGCGGCCGCAGCCCTTGCTCCCGGCATCGAATCGCCGACGGTTTCCTCCCTTCACGACCCGGAATGGGCCGCCGTGCGGGTCATGATCGCCCGTCTGGACATGAACAATGTGATGGATGCCCTCTACGCCCTCGGAGCTAGGGCCATCCTGGTCACCACCATCCACAACGCCCGTTTGTAACCCGGCGAGAGGAGAACTCGCATGAGTTTGAGTGTGCGCGTCATACCCTGCCTCGACGTGGCCAACGGTCGCGTCGTCAAAGGCGTCAACTTTCAAAACCTGCGCGACGCCGGTGACCCGGTCGAACTGGCGCGACGCTACTACGAGCAGGGTGCCGACGAACTCACCTTTCTCGACGTCACCGCCACGGTGGACAACCGATCGACGACCTATGACGTGGTGCGCGCCACCGCTGAGCAAGTGTTCATTCCACTCACGGTCGGCGGCGGCATCCGCAGCGTCGAAGACGTCTCCCGGTTGCAGGCGAGCGGCGCCGACAAGGTTGGCGTCAATAGCGCGGCCATTGCCCGACCCGCCCTCATTGCTGAAATCGCCGACCGGTTCGGGGCTCAGGTACTCGTGTTGAGCCTCGACGTTAAACGTTCCGAACGCACCGAGAGCGGTTTCGTCGTCACCACGCACGGCGGTCGTACCGAAACCGATCTGGATGCCGTGGCTTGGGCCCGGCAGGCGATCGAACTGGGCGCGGGGGAGCTTCTGGTCAATTCAATCGACGCCGACGGCACCAAGGCCGGCTTCGACACCGAGCTCATCGCGCTCATGCGGGCCAACAGCCGGGTGCCGGTGATCGCCTCCGGCGGTGCCGGGCGCGTCGAGGACTTTCCGCCGGCGATCCTCGCCGGCGCGGACGCCGTACTGGCGGCATCCGTTTTTCACAATGAATTATTGACCATAGGCGACGTCAAGCGTGAGCTCGCCGACGCCGGAATGCTGGTGCGCTGATGACTAACGACCTGACCAATCAGCTGGACGCCGCTGTATTCAGTAACGACGGGCTGCTGCCGGCCGTTATCCAGCAATGGGACACCCACGAGGTACTTATGCTCGGCTGGATGAACCGGGAAGCGCTTCGCCGCACGTTAACCTCGGGACGCGTCACCTTCTGGTCGCGCAGCCGGCAGGAATTCTGGCGCAAGGGCGACACCTCCGGCCACGCCCAGTATGTTCAGTCCGCCGCCTTCGACTGCGATAGCGACACCCTTCTTGTGCAGGTTGACCAGGTTGGAGCGGCGTGTCACACCGGCACGCGAACCTGCTTCGACGGCCGTGATCTCGGCGCGCTCAGCATGGAAAGGCCCAAGGAATGACCGACACCACCCCGGCCGCGACGGGCGGCCGCACCGCCGGCTCGACCACCCGCGGCCAGTTCGACGCGCTCATCGAAAAGCACCGCGTGATCCCGGTGATTCGGGAACTCTTCGCCGACGGTGAGACCCCGGTCGGCATCTACCGCAAGCTGGCCAATGGGCTGGCGGGCAGTTTTCTGCTCGAATCCGCCGAACAGGGCGGCATCTGGTCACGGTTCTCCTTCGTGGGAGTGTCGTCATTCGGCGTGCTCACCCAGGAGGGTGACGCCACGCGGTGGATCGACTACGGCCTCTCCGTCGACCGCGCGCTCGGTAATGCCGCACACCTCGGCCCGCTGGCAGCGCTGGCCTACCTATTCGACCGCTGGCAGACCCCGCGGTTGCCCGAACATCCGCCGCTGACCGGAGGACTGGTCGGTTTCATCGGGTGGGAGGCGATCCGTCAGATTGAACGCCTGCCACATCAACCGCCAGCCGACTACGATGTGCCAGGGCAATCCTTCAGCTTCGTTGCCGACCTGGTCGTGCTCGACCACAAGTACGGCACCGTGCAACTCATCGCCAACGTTCTGAACGACGGCACCGACACGCCAGATGCCCTCTGGGCGGATGCGACGGCTCGCCTGGATTCCCTGCAGACCCGCCTCGCAGCGCCCGGGGAAGCCTGGCTCGCCGAGGTCGACCTGCAAGCGCCGAGCGCGCCGAGCAATCGCACCACCCGCGATGACTTTCTTGCCGCCGTCAACATCGGCAAGCAGCACATCGTCGACGGCGACGTTTTTCAGGTTGTCATCTCCCAGCGCTTCGACCAGGTCTGCACCGCGCACCCGATCGACGTGTACCGAGTGCTGCGCAGCCTCAACCCGAGTCCGTACATGTACCTGCTGAGCCTTGAAACGCCGAGCGGCGACCCGTATTGGATCGTCGGCTCCTCACCCGAGGCACTTGTCAAGGTACAAGACCAACGTGTCTTCACCCACCCGATCGCCGGCTCGAAACCCCGCGGCACCACACCGGATGCCGACGCCGACTATGCGATCGAACTGGCCGAAGACCCCAAGGAACGAGCAGAACACCTCATGCTCGTCGACCTCGCCCGGAACGACCTGCTCAAGGTCTGCACGGCCGGATCGGTCGAAGTGACCGAGTTCATGCGCATCGAACGGTTCAGCCACATCATGCACCTGGTCTCCTCGGTCGAGGGCAACCTGGTTCCAGGCAAAACCGCGATCGACGTGTTTCGCGCCACGTTCCCGGCGGGAACCCTGTCGGGTGCTCCGAAACCGCGGGCATTGGAGATCATCGACGCCCTCGAACCGGCCCAGCGCGGCGTATACGGGGGAGTGGTCGGTTACTTCGGCTTCGCCGGTGACGCCGACCTCGCCATCGCCATCCGCACCGCCACCATCAAGGACGGCATTGCCCGCGTGCAGGCCGGTGGCGGCGTCGTCACCGACTCTGACCCGGCCTCGGAGTACCAGGAGTCGCAGAACAAGGCGGCCGCACCGCTGCGTGCGGTTGCCGTGGCCAACGCGATGCGGCGGGTGTTCTAGTGACGCACGACACCGAGACAAACACGGCCAAGCGGATGTCGCCGCACCGACTCAAACTCGTGGTCATTCTCACGATTCTGGGCGCCAGTGCACTGGCGTTGCTGGCCTGGACCCAGGTCTGGATACACGCGGAAGTTGGGCTGCCCGACGCCGGCACTCAGGTACTGCAGATCGACGGAGCCATCGCTGCGCCAGCTCTGACGGCGCTCGCGCTGTCCGGATTCGCCCTGGCCGGCGCCCTCACCATTGCCGGTCGACTCATTCGTGTCGTCCTCGGCGCGCTCGAGGTACTGCTCGGGGTGTCGGTCTTTCTCGCCGCGTTCCTCGCGGTCGATGATCCGTCCCAGGCCAGTGCCGCAGCGGTCACCGCAGCCACTGGAATCGCCGGACACGAATCCATTCAGCTGAGCGTGCTCGGCACGATCGTCACGCCGTGGCCATTCGTCGCCATGGCGGCGGCGGTGCTCATGGCCGCCACCGGAGTGATCGTGATCCTGACGAGCGCGCGTTGGCCCGGCCCGACCCGCAAGTACCAGGCCGTGCGCTTTGAACCGGTAGCGTCAGCTGACGGTTCCGTGCTGGCTGCGCCTCTCACCGGCGACGTGCCGCCCGCACCGACCGACTCCGTCGGCGACTGGGACGATCTCAGTCGCGGTGAAGACCCGACCGCTCGCTGAACGCGTGCCGTCGCTCCGCTAGACTTGACCCGCTGGTCAACGCACACAGTGTTAACGTATTTACGAGGAGAACCATGAGCATCGATCTGTCAGATCCCGGACACGGCCACTCCCCGGCGGCCTGGACCGCTGTCATCATCATGCTGGCTGCCTTCACCATCGGCACTACAGCCTTCTTCTTCGAGCTGGTTTGGCTCGTCTGGGCCTCCTTTGGGCTGCTAATCGCCGGCGTTATCGTCGGGTACGTACTCAGCAAGGTCGGCTACGGCGTCAGCGCCACGTCGCCCGGCCACTGACCGGCTGCAACGAGACCTGGTGCTTCAAGAACTTCTCGCTGGCTCGGTATCCGATGCCGAACAACGCCTCCTGACTCGCCCGCTGGCGACCGTCGAGGCGGCGGCGCGCGCCAACGCGCCCGCACTCGATGCGCTGGCTGCGTTAGCCCCGGCCGATGGCGTCAAAATCCTCGCGGAAATCAAACGGGCCAGCCCCAGCCGCGGTTCCCTGGCCGCCATTACCGACCCCGCAGCTCTGGCCGTTTCCTATGAAACCGGCGGCGCGAGCGCTATCAGCGTCCTCACCGAGGGTCGCCGTTTTCACGGCTCGCTGACCGACCTTACGCAGGTGCGGGCGGCGGTGAGCATTCCTATCTTGCGCAAGGACTTCATCGGCACGCCGTACCAGGTGTTCGAGGCCCGCGCCGCCGGCGCCGACCTCGTGCTGCTCATCGTGGCCGCGCTCGATCAGGGAACCCTCGTCTCCTTGCACGATCTCATTCGCGAGCTCGGCATGACCGCCCTGGTCGAAACGCACAGCGGCGACGAAGTGAGCCGCGCACTCGACATCGGCGCGAGCCTCGTCGGAGTCAACGCGCGCAATCTATCTACTTTCGAACTAGACCAGAATCTCTTCGGCACCCTGGCCGACAAGATTCCGTCCGGCGTCATCCGAGTCGCCGAATCCGCCGTCAAGACGGCCGCCGACGTCGCGCACTACCGTGCCGCCGGCGCCGACGTCGTCCTGGTCGGCGAAGCGCTCGTCACGAACGATCCCATCCGAACCCTTTCCGAGTTTTTGGCGGTTTAAATGTCTTTGCGCACACAGTCCGGCCCATACTTCGGCGAATTCGGCGGCAGGTTCGTGCCCGAATCCCTCGTGGCGGCCCTCGATGAACTCACGGCGGAATACGAACTCGCCAAGAACGACCCCGCTTTCGCTGCGGCCCTGATGGAGTTGCACGTCAACTACACCGGTCGCCCGTCGATCATTACCGAGGTGCCGCGCTTCGCCGAATACGCCGGCGGCGCCCGCATCATTCTCAAGCGTGAAGATCTCAATCACACCGGCTCACACAAGATCAACAACGCCCTGGGCCAAGCCCTGCTCACCAAGCGCATCGGCAAGACCCGCGTGATCGCCGAGACCGGGGCCGGCCAGCACGGCGTGGCCACAGCCACCGTCGCAGCCCTGTTCGGGCTGGAGTGCGTCGTCTACATGGGCGAGGTCGACACAGAACGGCAGGCCCTCAACGTTGCGCGCATGCGCCTTCTGGGTGCCGAAGTTGTTCCGGTCAAGACCGGATCGCGCACCCTGAAAGATGCCATTAACGACGCCATGCGCGACTGGGTCACCAACGTTGAGACCACCAACTATATTTTCGGAACCGTGGCTGGACCGCATCCGTTCCCCGCCATGGTGCGGGACTTTCAGAAGATCATCGGTGAAGAAGCCCGTCAGCAGGTTATCGAGCTGACCGGCAGCCTGCCGGATGCTGTCACAGCCTGTGTTGGCGGCGGCTCCAACGCCATGGGCATCTTCCACGCCTTCCTCGACGATCCGGATGTCGCCCTGTTCGGCTATGAGGCGGCCGGTGACGGAATTGACACGCCTCGGCACGCTGCCACCATCACCAAGGGGCGCCCAGGAGTGCTGCACGGCGCCCGCAGCATGCTGCTGCAGGACGAAGACGGTCAGACGATCGAATCCCACTCCATCTCAGCCGGTCTCGACTACCCAGGCGTCGGACCGGAGCACGCCTGGCTCGCCAGCATCGGACGGGCCACCTACCTGCCAATCAGTGACGATGAGGCAATGAGCGCCCTGCGACTGCTGAGCCGCACCGAGGGCATCATCCCCGCGATCGAGTCGTCGCACGCCCTGGCCGGCACCCTCGAACTCGGCCGTGCACTCGGCCCCGAAGCGACAATCCTGGTCAACCTCAGCGGTCGCGGCGACAAAGACATGGAAACAGCCGGCCGGTACTTCGACCTGCTCGACGAAGGCGCGGAACAGTCATGATCACCCCAATCCTTCGCGATGGAACAACAAGGGGAACCGTGAGCACTGTCGAACAGACCATTGCCCGCCGCCGCGCCGAGGGCGGTGGAGCCCTCATCGGCTACCTGCCGGTCGGTTTTCCCACCCTGAACGAGAGCATCGACGCCGCCGTGGCCCTCGTCGCCAACGGCGTCGACATCATCGAACTCGGCCTGCCCTACTCCGACCCCGTGATGGACGGCCCGGTCATTCAGGCCGCCACCCAGCAGGCACTGGCCAACGGGTTCAAGCTGCGCCACGGTTTCGAAGCGATCAGGGCCATCACCGCCCAGGTCGACGCACCCGTTCTGGTCATGACTTATTGGAACCCGGTCGTGCAGTACGGTGTTGAACGCTTCGCCGATGACCTGCGGGCGGCCGGCGGTGCCGGGTTGATCACGCCCGACCTGATTCCCGACGAGGCCTCCGACTGGATGGCCGCAAGCGTTCGCACCGGCCTCGACCGGGTCTTCCTGGCGGCACCGTCCTCCTCCGACGCCCGCTTGGTGCAGGCGATCGAAGCCAGTCGTGGCTTTGTCTATACCGTCTCAACGATGGGTACCACCGGCGCTCGAGCGGGCGTCGATGCCGCCGCTCGTATCCTGGTGGAACGCTTGCGCGCCGCCGGTTGCACGAGCGCCTGCGTCGGCCTCGGCATCTCCACGCCCGAGCAGGTACGGGAGATTCTCGGCTACGCCGACGGCGCCATCGTCGGCTCCGCGCTCGTGAAAGCGCTCACCGACGGGGGAGTACCCGCCGTCGCCCGCCTCGCGCTCGAACTCGCCGCCGGTGCGAACGAGATTCGCCCGCCGTCGTCGCCCCGGTAAATTCGCGAGTAGGTAGATCCCGGCGCGTTCTGCGCTAAATTGTTCGAGGCGATCGATTCGCCCCAGGTGACGTGAGTCACGATGAAAGGTAGTACCCAGGTGTTTTTGAGTCTTCTGAACGCGAGCATCCCGAGTCCGGAGTGGAGTTTCTTTGACCTCCACTTTTTTGATCTCGCCACGTTCCGCATTCACGCCTATGCGCTGTGCATCCTTGCCGGAATCATCCTCGCGACGATCATCACATCGCGCCGCCTCACCAAGCGCGGCGCCGAGCCGGGAGTCGTGCTCGACATCATCCTCTGGGCTGTGCCGCTCGGTATCGTCGGGGCACGCATTTACCACGTGCTCACCCACCCGGGCGACTACTTCTTTGAGGGAGCTGATCTGCTCCGCACCCTGTATATCTGGGAGGGCGGCAACGCCATCTTCGGCTCGCTGATCGGTGGTGCCGTTGGTGCCTACATCGGCTGTCGCTTGGCCGGCATCCGCTTTTGGACCTTCGCCGACGCCGTCGCACCCGCGCTGCTCGTCGCCCAGGCCACTGGACGGCTTGGCAACTGGTTCAACCACGAACTGTACGGGCTTCCCACGACCCTGCCATGGGGCCTGGAAATCGAGTCAAGCAACCCCGCATTCCCGGTCGGGCTGCCGGATGGCACGCTGTTCCACCCGACTTTTCTCTACGAAATCATTTGGAACCTGCTCGGTGTTGCCGTCATCCTCTATCTGGAGCGCAAGTTCCGTCTGCGCTTCGGGCAGACCCTAGGCGTCTACCTCATCTGGTATGGGCTGGGTCGCAGCTTTTTTGAGTCGATTCGCATTGACCCGAGCGAGATTTACTTCGGAATCCGCACCAACGTCTGGGCGGCCCTCGCGGCCATTGCGGTCGGCCTGGTCATTATCCTGGTGCAGCGACACCGTCACCCCGGCCTCGAACCCAGCCCCTATGTGCCGGGCCGGGAATGGATTGGACCGGACGCTGGGGTAGAATTGGAAGACAGCGATTCGGATCTTGATCAAAGCTTCGCGGATCAGAGCGATGAAGCCGATGAACGCACCGAATCACCCGAGGCTCCAGCCACAAGCACGAGCGCTTCGCGTCTGTAGACTTCGTTCGCTGACATCCAGCCAACATTCACGTAGCGCCGCCCCATAGCGGGCTGACCCGAACCGGGCACGCGTTATAGTTTTCCGCACACATCTCCTTCGGGCCAGCGTCGTCCCTTACTGCCAGTCATTTCGTGAGGACGGTCTCAATGGCGCAGAAACCTCTCTATTCCCGCTTCAGCAGCATGCCCGAAGCGTCCGGTCTATATGACCCGGCGGCCGAACGCGACGCGTGTGGCCTGGCGATGGTGGCGACCCTGCGGGGCACCGCCGGGCACGACATCATCATCCAGGCCCTCGACGCCCTGCGCAACCTGGAACACCGCGGGGCCGTCGGTTCTGACGCCGGCACCGGTGACGGTGCCGGAATCATCACCCAGATACCGGATGCGTTCCTTCGCGCCGTCACGGATTTCGCGCTCCCCCCGGTGGGCAAGTACGCCGTCGGCAACATCTTTCTCCCGACCGACCCGACCGCTCGCACCGCCATCAAACGTGCCATCAGCCTGATCGCCGACGAGGAAAGCCTCACCATCCTCGGTTGGCGGGAGGTTCCGGTGCACCCCGAAGACCTCGGTAGTCAGGCGCGCGCGAACATGCCGGCCATCCAGCAGCTGTTCGTACAGAGCACTCGCACGACCGAATCCGGCGACCCGCTCTCGGACATCGCGCTGGATCGGCAGACCTTTCGGCTGCGCAAACGCGCCGAACGCGAACTCGAGATCTACTTCGTATCGCTGTCCTGTCGCACCCTGGTTTACAAGGGCATGGTCACGACTCTGCAGCTTGAACCCTTCTACCCCGATCTGTCGGACGAACGTTTCGTCTCAACGCTGGCCCTCGTACACTCCCGCTATTCCACGAACACGTTCCCGTCGTGGCCGCTCGCCCAGCCGTTCCGCATGATTGCGCACAACGGCGAGATCAATACGGTGCAGGGCAACCGCAACTGGATGCGCGCGCGCCAGTCGCAGCTCGAGTCTGAGTTGCTCGGCGACGTCGCACCGCTGCTGCCGATCGTCACCCCGGGAGCGAGCGACTCGGCATCCTTCGATGAGGTCGTCGAACTGCTCAGCTTGTCGGGTCGGTCGCTGCCGCACGCCATCATGATGATGGTGCCGGAGGCCTGGGAAAACCAGACCGACCTCGACGACGAACGTCGCGACTTCTACGAGTACCACTCCATGCTGATGGAACCGTGGGATGGCCCCGCCGCGATCGTCTTCACCGACGGTTCCCTCGTCGGTGCAACCCTCGACCGCAACGGCCTGCGCCCCGGCCGCTACCTCATCACCGACGATGGCCTCGTCGTGCTCGCGAGCGAGATCGGCGTGCTCGGCATCGACCCGGCCCGCGTTGTGCGCAAGGGCCGCCTGCGTCCAGGCCAGATGTTCCTGGTCGACACCAAGGCTGGCCGCATCATCGACGACCGTGAAATCAAGGCCGAGCTGGCGGCGAGTGAGCCCTGGGGCGAGTGGCTGCAGAAGGGCCGCATCAACCTCAAGGACCTGCCAGAGCGGGAGCACATCGTGCACCCGCCGGCATCCGTCGTGCGCCGCCAGCGCACCTTTGGCTACACCGAAGAAGAAGTGCGCATCCTGCTCACCCCGATGGCGCGCACCGGTGCCGAACCGCTCGGTGCCATGGGCAGCGACACCCCCATCGCTGTGCTCAGCGACCGTCCGCGGCTCATGTTCGACTACTTCACCCAGCAGTTCGCACAGGTCACCAACCCCCCGCTCGACTCGATTCGGGAAGAAGTGGTCACGAGCCTGAAGCTCGCTCTCGGCCCGGAACGCAACCTGCTCACGGCGGGCCCGGAGCACGCGCGCCAGGTCATCTTGGACTTCCCAGTCATCGACAACGACGAACTGGCCAAGATCCAGCACATCGACCCCGTCGTCGGCAGCCGCACCACCACGACCATTCGCGGCCTGTACCGGTTCGAAGAGGGCCCGGACGCGCTGTCCAAGCGCCTCGCCGCCATCTGCGTGGAGGTCGACGAGGCCATTGAGGCCGGCGCCCTGTTCATCGTGCTGAGTGACCGCGATTCCAATAAGGACCTCGCACCAATTCCGTCTCTGCTCATGATCGCTACCGTGCACCACCATTTGATTCGCACGGAAAACCGTATGAAGGTCGGCATCGTCGTCGAGGCCGGCGACGTGAGGGAGGTACACCACGTAGCCCTGCTGATCGGATACGGCGCGTCTGCCGTGAACCCGTATCTCGCCATGGAGACCTGCGAAGACCTCGTGCGCAGCGGCATCATCACCAATGTCACGCCCGAAAAGGCGGTGCGCAACGTGATCAAGGCCCTCGGCAAGGGTGTGCTCAAGATCATGTCCAAGATGGGCATCTCCACCGTGTCGTCCTATGCCGGTGCCCAGGCCTTCGAAGCTGTCGGTCTCGCCCAGTCGTTCGTCGACCAGTACTTCACCGGCACCACGAGCAAACTCGGCGGCGTCGGCATCGACGTGATCGGTGTCGAAAACCTGGCGCGCCACGCATCCGCTTACCCAATGGATGCCGCCGTGACCGCACACGAACGCCTCGCGACCGGTGGCGAATATCAGTGGCGCCGGGACGGGGCCCCGCATCTGTTCAACCCGGAGACCATCTTCCGGTTGCAGCACGCCACTCGAACGCGGCGCTACGACATCTTCCGTGAATACACGAAGATGGTCGACGATCAGGCCGAATCCCTGATGACGCTGCGGGGCATGTTCACGCTCAGCCCTGGCCAGCGCCCCCCTGTGCCTCTCGATGAGGTCGAATCGGTCTCCCAGATCGTCAAACGGTTCTCCACCGGCGCGATGAGCTACGGCTCCATTTCGCAGGAAGCGCACGAGACTCTCGCGATTGCAATGAACCGCCTCGGCGCTAAGTCGAACACGGGTGAGGGTGGCGAAGACCTTGACCGCCTGCTCGACCCGACCAGGCGCAGCGCCGTCAAGCAGGTCGCCTCCGGCAGGTTCGGCGTGACGAGCATGTACCTCACCCACGCCGATGATATTCAGATCAAGCTCGCCCAGGGTGCCAAGCCCGGCGAGGGCGGCCAGCTGCCGCCGACCAAGGTGTACCCGTGGATCGCCCGCACCCGGCACGCCACGGCCGGTGTCGGACTCATCTCGCCGCCGCCGCACCACGACATCTATTCGATCGAAGACCTCAAGCAGCTCATCTTCGACTTGAAACGGGCCAACCCGAAGGCGCGAATCCACACCAAACTGGTCAGCCAGTCCGGTATCGGTGCCGTTGCTGCCGGAGTCGCCAAGGCACTCTCCGACGTGATCCTGATCAGCGGGCACGACGGTGGAACCGGTGCAAGCCCGGTCAACTCGCTCAAGCACGCCGGCACACCGTGGGAACTCGGCCTCGCCGAAACCCAGCAGACACTCATGCTCAACGGCATGCGCGACCGGGTGGTCGTGCAGGTCGACGGCCAGCTGAAAACGGGTCGTGACGTGTTGATCGGTGCTCTTCTCGGTGCCGAGGAATT
This sequence comes from Cryobacterium aureum, assembly GCF_002954245.1. GTDB lineage: Bacteria > Actinomycetota > Actinomycetes > Actinomycetales > Microbacteriaceae > Cryobacterium > Cryobacterium aureum. The sequence continues at coordinate 427,530 of NZ_PPTG01000048.1, forward strand.
CGGTTTCGCCACGGCACCGCTGGTCGTCTCCGGCTGCATCATGATGCGCGTATGTCACCTCGACACCTGCCCAGTCGGTGTCGCGACCCAAAATCCCCAGCTGCGAAAGCGCTATGCCGGTCAGGCCGATCACGTCGTGAACTTCTTCGAGTTCATCGCGCAGGAGGTACGGGAGTACCTCGCCGAGCTCGGATTCCGAAGCCTCGACGAGGCCATCGGTCACCGTGAAGTTCTGAACGTGAACCGCGCCCTCACCCACTGGAAGGCGCAAGGACTCGACCTGTCGCCCATTCTGAGCGGACCGGACTTTTCGGAGAGCGAACCGCGCAAGTGGGCGCGCGCCCAGGAACACGAACTCGAGAAGCACTTCGACAACGAACTGATCCGGCGCAGCCAATGCGTGCTCGAACACGGCGGAACGGTGCAGATCGACCTGCCGATCCGCAATACCGAGCGCGCCGTCGGCACCATGCTCGGTAACCAGGTCACCCTGCGCCACGGCGAAAACGGGCTGCCGGCGGGTTCGATCGAGGTCACCCTCACCGGTTCGGCCGGACAGTCGTTCGGGGCGTTCCTGCCGAGCGGCATCACCCTGCGGCTCGAAGGCGAATCCAACGATTACGTCGGTAAGGGCCTCTCCGGCGGGCAGATCATCGTGCGCCCCCACCGGGCCAGCCAGTTCCCGGCCGAAGACAACGTCATCGCCGGAAACGTGATCGGCTACGGGGCGACCCAGGGCAGCATGTTCATCCGCGGCATTGTCGGCGAACGATTCCTGGTGCGCAACTCCGGTGCTATCGCCGTCGTCGAAGGTGTGGGGGACCACGCCCTTGAGTACATGACCGGGGGTCTCGCCGTCATCCTCGGCGAGACCGGGCGCAACCTCGGAGCGGGAATGAGCGGTGGCACGGCCTATGTCTACGGACTCACCGCCGAACGGGTCAACCGCGACGCGCTCACCTCTGGCGAACTTCGGCTGCTGGCCCTCGACAGCGTCGACCGTGAAATCGTGCGCGACCTGCTCGAACAACACTGGGGCCAGACCGACTCAGCACTTGCCAAGCGCATGCTGGACAACCTGGAAGAAACCATGAACACTTTTGTCAAGGTGCTGCCGCGCGACTACGCGGCCGTGCTGGAGACCAGGCAGACGGCCGTCGATGAGGGACTCGATCCCGACGGTCTCGTTGTCTGGAATCGAATTCTGGAGGTAACCAATGGCTGATCCGAAGGGATTCCTGAAGACGACGGAACGTGAGCTTCCCGCGAGGCGCCCCGTGGCCATCCGCTTGATGGACTGGAAAGAGGTCTACGAACAGGGTGACGCTGCCGTGCTCAAACGTCAGGCCGGCCGCTGCATGGACTGCGGTGTGCCGTTCTGTCACCAGGGCTGCCCGCTCGGCAACCTTATTCCCGAGTGGAACGACCTGGTCTGGCGCGACGAGGGCCGTGCGGCCATCGAACGTCTGCACGCGACGAACAACTTTCCCGAGTTCACCGGTCGGCTCTGCCCGGCCCCGTGCGAATCGTCCTGCGTACTCGGCATCAACCAGCCCGCCGTCACGATTAAGCAGGTCGAGGTGTCGATCATCGACCAGGCCTTCGCCAAGGGGTGGGTGCAGCCGCAGCCGCCCGGGCGCCTGACCGGAAAGACTGTTGCCGTCGTCGGATCCGGCCCCGCCGGACTGGCCGCCGCCCAGCAGCTGACCCGCGCCGGCCACACCGTCGCCGTGTTCGAACGCGACGACCGCATCGGCGGACTGCTGCGCTACGGCATCCCCGACTTCAAAATGGAGAAGAAGCACCTCGAACTGCGTCTGGCGCAGATGACGGCGGAGGGAACCCGGTTCCGCGCCAACGTCAACATCGGCGTGGACATCACCTGGGATGACCTGCGCGCCCGGTACGACGCCGTCGTGGTGGCGACCGGCGCTATGGTGCCCCGCGACCTGCCCATTCCGGGGCGCGACCTGCCCGGCGTGCACTTCGCCATGGAATACCTGGTGCAGCAGAACAAGATCGGCGCCGGCGGAAGCATTGAAGCGCGCATCGACGCTGAGGGCAAGCACGTGGTGGTGCTCGGCGGCGGCGACACTGGAGCGGACTGCATCGGCACCGCCCACCGCCAGCTGGCGGCATCCGTCACCAACCTGGCGATCGGCAAGCAGCCGGGCACGACCCGTACGGAAAGCCAACCGTGGCCGATGTCCCCGACCCTGTTCGAGGTCTCCAGCGCCCACGAAGAGGGCGGCACCCGGCAGTATCTCGCGTCAACGGTCGAGTTTCTGTCCAACGAGTTCGGCGAGGTGCGTGCCATTCGCATCGCCGAGACCGAATACCTTGACGGACACCGCGTTCCCAAGGCCGGCACCGAGAAAGAAATTCCGGCCGACCTCGTTCTGCTCGCCATGGGCTTCACCGGCCCGGAATCGGACGAACTTAGTCACCAGCTGAAGCTTCCGTTCGACGAACGCGGCAACGTTGAACGCGACGGCAACTACCAGACCAGCCACGAGGGCGTCTTCGTCGCCGGCGATGCCGGTCGCGGCCAGTCCCTGATCGTCTGGGCCATCGCTGAAGGTCGCGCCGCAGCTGCTGCGGTCGATCAGTTCCTGGAAGGGCAGACCCAATTGCCGTCTCCCGTTAAGCCCACGGACCGCTCCTTCGCCCTCTAACCCACTAGCCTTCCTGCAACACGTTGTAATGCGCTTAACAAGCGCGGAAATCGGAGATTCACCAGTATGAGACGCGCAAAAATCGTCGCCACCCTCGGGCCGGCAGCTGCCAGCTACGAGCAGATCAGAGCGCTCATCGACGCGGGCGTTGACGTCTGCCGGATGAACCTCAGCCACGGCAATTACCAGGTGCACGAAAGCGTCTACGCCAACGTGAGAAAAGCCGCCAACGACTCCGGCCGCGCTGTGGCCGTCATGGTTGACCTGCAGGGACCCAAGATTCGCCTCGGCAAGTTCGAGGGCGGCCCGTACGAGCTCGCCGTCGGCGACATCTTCAAGATCACCACTGAAGATGTACTCGGCACCAAGGAACTCTCCGGCACGACCTTCAAGGGTCTGCCGCAGGACGTGCACCCCGGTGATTTCCTGCTCATCGACGATGGCAAGGTCAAGGTGCAGGTCGTTGAAACGGATGGCGTCGTCGTGACCACCAAGGTCATCGTCGCTGGCCCGGTCTCCAACAACAAGGGCATTAACCTGCCTGGCGTGGCCGTCAACGTGCCGGCACTGTCCGAGAAGGACGAAGCCGACCTGCGTTGGGGCCTCCGCCTCGGCGCCGACCTCATCGCCCTCTCTTTTGTGCGCAGCGCCGAGGACATCACGCGCGTGCACGAGATCATGGCCGAAGAAGGTCGTCGCGTTCCGGTTATTGCGAAGATCGAAAAGCCGCAGGCGGTCGACAACCTTGAGGAGATCGTCGACGCCTTCGACGCGATCATGGTCGCCCGCGGCGACCTCGGCGTTGAGCTTCCGCTCGAGGCCGTACCGATCGTGCAGAAGCAGGCCGTTGAGATCGCTCGCCGTATGGCGAAGCCGGTCATCGTCGCCACCCAGATGCTCGAATCCATGATCCTGAGCCCGGTGCCTACCCGCGCCGAGACCAGCGACGTCGCCAACGCCGTGCTCGACGGTGCGGATGCCGTCATGCTCAGCGGTGAGACCAGCGTCGGAGAATACCCCGTTGTCACGGTGCAGACCATGGCCCGCATCGTGGAGTCCACCGAGGTGCACGGTCTCGAGCGCATCGGCAAGCTCACTAACCGCCCGCGCACCCAGGGTGGTGCGATCACACTCGCGGCCATCGAAGTCGCCGAATTCGTCGATGCAAAGTTTCTGTGTATCTTCACCGAGTCTGGTGACTCGGCCCGGCGCATGTCCCGCCTGCGGTCGAAGATCCCGATGCTGGCGTTCACGCCGGAGCCGAGCATCCGTCGTCGTCTGGCGCTCACCTGGGGAATCCAGACGTACCTGGTGGAGCCGGTGACCCACACCGACGCCATGTTCGGTCAGGTCGACGACATTCTCCTCGGCCAGGGCCTCGCCGAAATCGGTGACAAGGTCGTCGTCATCTCCGGTTCCCCTCCCGGAATCGTGGGCTCGACCAACGACATCCGCGTGCACCGCGTGGGCGACGCCCACAACGAGGTCGCACCGGCGTACGTCAAGAAGTAGCGGTTAATGCCAGAAAGCCCCACTCTGTGATTTGGACAGAGTGGGGCTTTGGGGCGATATCGACGACTCGGTCATCATGGCGTCCTCGACGCGAGCCAGAAACTCCGCGAGGGAGCGCTATTCTTCGGTGGTTCTGGAACTCTGTGTCATGAATCTGGGAAACGGCTGTTGTCGGCGAAGCTGTAAAAAGGATGAAAACCTCTTTGACCAGGGATTTGATTAATGAAAATCTGTACCGGTGGTGGGACTCGAACCCACACGTCCTTGCGAACAAAGCATTTTGAGTGCTCCGCGTCTGCCATTCCGCCACACCGGCTTACAACTACTCGTTCAGAATACCGTAGGCTTTTGCACGTGACCGACCAAGCAAGCACCCCCACCCCTCCGCGCCGCGTTGTCGTCGCTGAGGATGAATCCCTCATCCGCCTCGACATCGTCGAGATTCTGCGCGACAACGGCTTTGAAGTCGTCGGCGAAGCCGGTGACGGAGAAACTGCGGTCGCCTTGGCACGGGAGCTCCGCCCCGACCTGGTCATTATGGACGTCAAGATGCCCCAGCTCGACGGCATCAGCGCGGCCGAACGCCTCTCCAAGGAGCACATAGCTCCGGTGGTTCTGTTGACCGCGTTCAGCCAGAAGGAACTGGTCGAGCGCGCCACGGAAGCTGGCGCCCTCGCCTACGTCGTCAAGCCTTTCACCCCCAATGACTTGCTGCCGGCCATCGAGATCGCCCTCTCGCGCTACAGCCAGATCATCACACTCGAGGCTGAGGTCGCCGACCTGGTCGAGCGGTTCGAGACCCGCAAACTCGTCGACCGGGCGAAGGGCCTGCTCAATGAGAAGATGGGCCTGACCGAGCCCGAAGCCTTCCGCTGGATTCAGAAAGCTTCGATGGACCGTCGCCTCACCATGCACGACGTATCGCAGGCCATCATCGAGCAGCTCAGCGCGAAGAAGTAGCCGCACCGTAGATAGAGAACGGCCCGGCAGATTCTGCCGGGCCGTTCTGCGTCCCCGCCCCTGACCGGCTGGCGTGTCGGAGGTGTCCGATACGCTCGAACAGACGAAGGGCGGGCGCATGTTCCTACTGGACGGCGGCGTGGTGACCAGCGCGAGCGACCTGAGCGCGGCATCCGTCTGCGAGTTTGCGTTTCTGCATCGCATGGACGCGAAGCTCGGGCGCATCGACGCGGTGCCCGACCTGGTTGACGCCATGCTGGAGCGCACGTCTCGGCTCGGCGACGAGCACGAGTATCGGGTGCTTGAGCAATACCGACGAAGCCGGTCGGTCGTAGAAATCGGGCGACCCGAGCGGATGGCACGTTCCGCTCTGATAAATGCCGCCGACGAAACGCAAAGGGTTTTCACCGGGAGCGCCGAGGTGATATTTCAGGCCACTTTTTTTGACCCAGACTTCGCCCCAGCTACCGCAGACATCGCCTTTCTCGGATTCGCCGACTTCATCGTGCGGCAGAGCGACGGCTCGTGGTTACTGCAAGATACCAAGCTCGCCCGCCACGCCCGGGTCACGGCGCTGTTGCAGCTCGCGGCCTACGCCGAACAGCTCGAGCGCATCGGTGTGACGGCGGCTGTCACCGTCGAGCTACTGCTCGGGGATGGTTCCGTGAGCGTGCACCGGCTCGCCGATATTCGCCCGGTGTACCGCAAACGCAAGCAGCGCCTGGTGCAGATCATCACGGAAAGACTCAACACCACCCAGCCTGTTTTCTGGGGCGACCCGCGTTACACCATCTGCGGGCGCTGTACCAGTTGCGAGGCGGCGGTGGCGGAGCACCGCGATCCGTTGCTGGTCGCCGGGCTACGGCTGTCTCAGCGGGCGCGACTTGCGGCCGGGGGCATTCTCACCATCGACGACCTCGCAGCGTCCACGGGCGACATCAACGGCATGGCCGACTCGACGCTCGCAGCCCTGCGCACGCAGTCGCGGCTGCAGCTTCAGGCGGACCTTGGCACAGCCCCGCCGATCGATCTGTACAACCCCGGAGCGCTAACCGTGCTGCCAGAGCCGAACCCCAGTGATATCTTCTTCGACTTCGAGGGAGACCCGCTCTACACGGAAGACGGTGCTGTCGAGGGTTCGACCACGCAGTGGGGCCTCGACTACCTGTTCGGTCTGGTCGACGTCAGCGAATCCTTTCGAGCGTTCTGGGCGCACACCTGGACTGAGGAAAGCGTGGCCCTCAACGACTTTCTGGCTTACCTCACCGCGCGTCGAGCGCAGTTTCCGGGCCTGCACGTCTACCACTACGCCGCCTACGAGCGCACCCACCTGCTCAGCCTCGCCGCGAGGCACGGCGTCGGCGAAGAGCAGATCGACCAGCTGCTGCGCGAGAACGTGCTCGTTGACCTTTACCCGCTGGTGCGCAAGACCATGCGCGTTGGGTCCCACTCTTACTCGATCAAGAAGCTCGAACCGCTCTATATGGGTGCCGAGCTGCGGGCTGGGGAGGTCACCAACGCGGCCGATTCGATCACTGAATACGCCGCAGCCCGGGACCTGCACGAGCACGGAGATCAGGCCGAAGCGCAGCGCATGCTCGACTCCATCGCCGACTACAACCGCTACGACTGCGTGTCAACGCTGCGCCTGCGTGACTGGTTGCTCACGCTGGCGCGCGGGGCTGGCATCCGCCCGTCCGCCAGCACGAGCGAAACAGATGCCGACCCGCTCGAGCCGTCACCGGTGCGCGACGCCCTGCTCGCCATCGCTGCGCCAACGACACCCCACGCCCCACGCAGCGCCGACCAGACCGCGGCCGCTTTCGCCGCCGCCGCGATCGACTACCACCGGCGGGAGCAGAAAAGCTTTTGGTGGGGGCACTATTTTCGGCTCGAGTACCCGATCGACGAATGGCAGGACACCCGCGACGTACTCGTCGTCGAACGCGTCGACGTGGAACGCGACTGGTTCAGGGAGGGCCAGCAGCGCATCGACCGTCGCCATCTCTGGCTGCGCGGTCGACTCGCGCCGGGCAGCAGCATCAAACCGGGCGACCAGGCGGGGCCCTACCTCCTCTACGAATACCCCGGGCCGTTTGAGAACCCCGACACCTCGGAAGGCGCGCGCACCCACCGCACCGTGACGGTGCTGGGCGTCGCCGACGACGGCGGCATCCTGGTCGAAGAGACTTTGCTGAAAAACGTTGCCCGATACGATCGCCGGCCGAGCGCCCTCGCGCCGGCCGCACCACCCCGGGCGATGCAGCAGAAGCCCGCCATCGATGAGTGGGCAGCCGCCATCATCGACGCCCGGCCGGGTTGGCCGCGCGACCCCATGGTCGACATTCTGCGCCGTACTCCTCCGCACACCCGAACGGGGAACCTTGTGGCGGTCGCCGATGGAGACACCATCCACGCCGTCATCGCGACGCTGCTCGACCTTGATCACTCCTATCTCGCCATTCAGGGGCCGCCCGGCACCGGCAAGACCTACCTCGGCGCCCACGTCATCACCGCGCTCGTGCAGCAGCACGGCTGGAAGATCGGTGTCGTCGCCCAGTCCCACGCGGTGGTGGAGAACCTGCTCGACGCCGTCGTCAGCGCCGGGCTCGAGCCGGCTCTTGTCGGCAAGGTCGCCAAAACCGGCGCCGACCCGGCAGAGCCCGCCTACACCGTCCTGCCAAAAGACAGGCAACTTCTCTTCGCAGTGGATCACATCGCAACGGGATTCGTCGTCGGCGGCACCGCGTGGGATTTCAGCAATCCGGCCCGCGTGCCGCGCCACAGCCTCGATCTGCTCGTCGTCGACGAGGCCGGCCAATTCTCGCTCGCCTCGACCATCGCGGCGAGCGTCGGTTCGCGCAGTCTTTTGTTGCTCGGCGACCCGCAGCAACTACCGCAGGTCAGTCAGGGCACCCACCCCGAGCCGATCGACCAGTCTGCCCTGGGCTGGGTCGCCGCCGGCCATGATGTGCTGCCCGCCGACCGGGGGTATTTTCTCGCCGAGAGTCGCCGCATGCACCCGGAGGTCACTGCCTCGGTCTCCCGACTGTCCTACGGCGGACTGCTGCGCGCAAACCCGGTCACCTCGACCCGCCTGTTGGCCGGCATCGCGCCCGGCCTGCACGCGGTCCCGGTCGTGCACGCCGGTAACTCGACTTCTTCACCCGAAGAAGCGGATACCGTCGTCGCGCTCGTGCGCGCTGCCCTCGGCCGCCGGTGGACCGACCCGACCATTGATCGGGTCGATGACCCACTGACCGAAGCCGACGTGATCGTCGTCACCCCCTACAACGCCCAGTTGGGGCTCGTCCGCGAGGCGCTGGCCGCTGCAGGTTACGCCTCTGTGAGGGTGGGGACGGTGGATAAGTTCCAGGGTCAGGAGGCCGCAGTGGCTATCGTTACGCTCGCCGCCAGCTCGGCCGATGACGTGCCGCGCGGCCTGGCATTTCTGATCATGAAGAATCGCCTGAACGTGGCCATCTCGCGGGCCAAATGGGCCGCTTATCTGGTTTATTCTCCGGCGCTCACCGACTACCTGCCCGTGACGCCAGCCGGCGTCGCCGAGCTCAGCGCGTTCATCAGCCTGGTCGAGCCAGGCGTGATCTAACCCCGCGGTGGAAGATCCTTGATGATGTTCGTGATGCGAATCGTCGAGCACCGACGTCCGGCATCATCCGTGACGACGATCTCGTGAGTGGTGAGGGTGCGGCCCAGGTGAATCGGGGTGCAGACCCCGGTCACATAGCCGGAGGTTGCCGAGCGGTTGTGCGAAGCGTTGATCTCAATGCCCACTGCGAGCTTCCCCGGACCGGCATGCAAATTCGCGGCCATCGAGCCAAGCGACTCGCCCAGCACGACGTAGGCTCCGCCGTGCATGAGCATGGCCGGCTGCGTGTTGCCGGCCACCGGCATCCGCGCGACGGCCCGGTCAATCGTGAACTCGGTGAACTCCAGCCCCATCTTGTCGGCCAGGTCTCCGCCACCGCGCTGCTGAACCCAGGCGAGTGCGTCGTCGGTCGTATTGAACATGATCACCTTTGGTCGGGGGAGCCCACACGGGAAGACGCTTGTAGGCTAGGGGAGTGTTGGACTCCGAAAAGCCTACCCTGATGATCATCGACGGCCATTCCCTGGCATTCCGGGCGTTCTTCGCTCTGCCAGTGGATAGCTTCCAGACCCACGCCGGTCAGCATACGAACGCCATCCACGGCTTTCTGTCGATGCTGCTCAGCCTGCTGCGCAACGAGAAGCCGACCCACCTCGCCGTCGCGTTCGACATCTCCCGTGCGTCCTTTCGCACCCGGGAATACCCCGAGTACAAGGGCACCCGCAATGCGACGCCGCCGGAGTTCCTCGGGCAGATTCCGCTGCTGCAGGAAGCTCTCGCCGCGATGAACATCACCACCATCACCAAGGAAGACTTCGAGGCCGACGATATTCTCGCGACACTGTCGGTTGAAGGAACAGCCGCCGGCTACAACGTGCTCGTCGTCTCCGGCGACCGGGATGCCATCCAGCTGGTCAACGAGACCGTCACCCTGCTGTACCCCGCGAGCCAGGGCGTGTCAGCCCTCACCCGCTACGACCCGGCCCGGGTGCGCGAGCGCTACGGCATCGAGCCCGAGCAATACCCCGACGTCGCCGCTCTGGTTGGTGAAACCAGCGACAACCTGATCGGCATCAGCAAGGTCGGCGAGAAGACCGCCGTGAAGTGGCTCGGCCTGTACGGCAGTCTCGACGGCATCCTGGAACACGCCGAGGAGATCAAGGGGGTCGTGGGCAACAACCTGCGAGAGCAAAAAGAGAACGCGATTCGCAACCGCCGTCTCAACCGCCTCGTCACCGACCTGGAGCTGCCGATGGCCGTTGCCGCACTCGAACGCGGTGCCATGAACACCGACGCGGTGCGGGACATCTTCACCCGCCTCGAATTCAAGACCCTCCTCGACCGGGTGCTCAAGCTCGCCGGCGAAGACCCGGCGGTTGAAGCAGCCATCGCCGTCATCGACGAGGTACCTGCTCTGCAGGCCCCCATCGCGCAGGACCTGCTCGACGAAGAACTGCAGTCCTGGCTCGACCGTGCCATCGCGGCTCACCCGGCCGGCCTCGGCCTCACCGTTGAGGTGCAGGACGGCAAGGCAATCGGCTTTGGTCTGGCCAGCCCGACCGAGACCATCAACCTGCCGTGGCAGCCGGGACGCAAAGACTACGCCCCGCTTGAAGGGTGGCTCGCGAGTTCGGCACCGAAGATAATGAACGACGCCAAGCACCAAGTGAAGGCGCTTCGCCGCAGCGGCCTACCGTTCAGTGGACTCGCCTTCGACACTTTGGTCGGAGCCTGGCTCATCCGTCCGGGTGGCCCCGACAAGACCCTGGCCGACCTCGTGTCGCGCTACCTCGACGAAACCCTGCCCATCGCCGACCCCAACCAGCTCGTGCCCGACGAGACCCAGCAGGCTGGCGCCCCCGCCCAGGCCTGGTATACCCAGCGTGTCTTCGCGGCGGTTGAAACGACCCTCGACCCCGGTTCGCTGAAACTCCTGATCGAGATCGAGCTGCCGACTCTGCTCGCCCTGGCCGACATGGAGTTGGCCGGCGTCAGCGTCTCGCACGAGCAGCTCGCCGAACTGTCCGCCGAGCTCGGTGCCAGCACTGCGAGCCTCGCCGCCGCCGCCTACGCCGAGATTGGCCGTGAGGTAAACCTTGGCTCGCCCAAACAGCTGCAGGACGTTCTGTTCGACCAGCTCGAGATGCCCAAGACCCGCGCGAACAAGACCGGTTTTTCAACGGATGCCGGTGCCCTCGCCGACCTGCAAGCCAGCAACCCGCATCCGTTTCTCGATCTGCTGCAGAAGCACCGCGACGCCACCAAACTGCGTCAGATCGTGGAAACCCTCGACAAAGCTATCGACACGAGCGGCCGCATCCACACGACCTATGTGCAGATCGGTACGACAACCGGCCGTATCTCGTCGAACGACCCGAACCTGCAGAACATCCCGGTGCGCACCGAAGAGGGCAGGCGCATCCGTGCCGCCTTCCAGGCCGGGCAAGACAGCGAGAGCCTGCTGACCGCCGACTACTCGCAGATCGAAATGCGCATCATGGCGCACCTGTCCGAAGATGCCGGCCTGATCGAGGCCTTCAATGCTGGCGAAGACCTGCACCGTTTCGTCGGTTCCCGCATCTTCGGCGTCGACCCGGCCGATGTGTCCGGCGAAATGCGCAGCAAGGTCAAAGCCATGAGCTATGGGCTCGCCTATGGCCTCAGCGCCTTCGGCCTGTCCAAGCAACTTCGGATCGACACCAAAGAGGCCAAACAGCTCATGACCGACTACTTCGAGCGGTTCGGTGCGGTGCGTGCGTACCTGCGCAACGTGGTCGAGCAGGCTAAGGTCGACGGTTACACCGAGACCATCTTCGGTCGCCGCCGCCCATTCCCCGATCTGGCCAGCCCTAAACGGGTTCTGCGCGACAACGCGGAACGAGCGGCGCTCAACGCGCCGATTCAGGGGTCGGCAGCGGACATCATGAAGATCGCCATGAACGGTATCGCTGCTGATCTGATGGATGCCTCGATGGAGTCCAGCATGCTGTTGCAGGTGCACGACGAATTGATCTTCGACGTCGCGCCTGGCGAATGGGATGCGCTGCGCCAGGTGGTCACCCACAACATGGAATCCGCCGCAGATTTGCTCGTTCCGTTGGAGGTTCAGGTCGGTCGCGGACCCAACTGGGACGCCGCCGCCCACTAATCCGGTAAGCGTTGATCGGCCATTTTCCCCAATTGGGGGGTTCGGCTGGAATCGTCGTGTTCTAGGCTCGACGCATGACAAACGACATCCAGCGCACTCCCACGGCCATCGACCAGATCGCTGAAGAGTGGGTGGACACCCTCGTCGACCTTGACCCAACGGTGGGTACCTACATCGGCCGCACCGAGGGTGATGGCCGCTACGGCGACTACTCCCCGGCGGGCCACGAACGCTTCGTCGACGAGGCTAAGAAGACGATCGCACAGCTGGATGCCGCAGCCCCGGTTGACAGTGTCGACGAGGTTACGAAGACGGACCTGCGCAGCGAGTTGTCGCTCAGCGTCGAGAGTTCAGACGCACAGCTGCAACTGCGCGACCTCAACGTCATCGCCTCACCGGCCCAGGAGATCCGCGAAATATTCGACCTCATGCCCACGAAGACCGTCGACGACTGGGCCAACATCTCAAGCAGGTTGGGTACCCTCCCGGCCGCCATCGACGGGTACATCGAGACCCTCCGCCTCGGCATCGAGCGTGGGGTGACCCCGGCGCGCCGCCAGGTACGTGAGGTGCTCGCTCAGGCCCAGCGCCACGCCGCCAATGACGGCTTCTTCGCCGAATTCTCAGCGAACGCGTCTCTCGATAGCGGCACCCTGCCCGCTTCCCTCGCCAAGGACCTCGGCCTCGGCGCCCGTCGTTCGGCCGCCGCCTACGACAAGCTGGCAACCTTCTTCCGCGATGAACTCGAGGGCAAGGCCACCGTCGACGACGCGATCGGCCGCGAGCTTTACACCCTCGCCTCCCGCCGTTTTCTCGGCGCCACGATCGACCTCGATGAGACCTACGAGTGGGGCATCGAAGAACTCGCCCGCATGGTCGAAGAGCAAGAGAAAGTCGCCGACCAGATCAAGCCCGGCGCGAGCGTACTCGAAGCAATCGCCCACCTCGACACGGACCCGCGCCGTAAGCTGCACGGCACCCAGGCCCTGCAAGAGTGGATGCAGCGCACCAGCGACAAGGCCGTCGCCGACCTCGCCGAAACCCAGTTCGACATCCCCGACGAGATCAAGACCATCGAGTGCATGATCGCCCCGACCCAGGAAGGTGGCATCTACTACACCGGGCCGACCGACGACTTCTCCCGTCCCGGGCGAATGTGGTGGTCGGTGCCCGTCGGTGTGACCGAATTCGACACCTGGCGCGAGCTCACGACCGTGTACCACGAGGGTGTGCCCGGCCACCACCTGCAGATCGGCCAGGCCGTCTACAACCGGGCCAAGCTCAACACCTGGCGCCGTCAGCTGGCCGGCACCTCGGGCCACGCCGAGGGCTGGGCCCTCTACGCCGAACGCCTGATGGAACAACTCGGCTACCTCGACGACCCGGCTGACCGCCTCGGCATGCTCGACGGGCAGCGGATGCGCGCCGCTCGCGTCGTTCTCGACATCGGTGTGCACCTGGGCAAGGCTCGGCCCGACGGTTCCGGCCCATGGACCGCGGACTATGCCTTCGAATTTCTCGGTCAGAACGTCAACATGAACGCGAGCTTCGTCAAGTTCGAGGTCAACCGCTATCTCGGATGGCCAGGCCAGGCGCCGTCCTACAAGGTGGGCCAGCGTATTTGGGAGCAACTCCGCGACGCCGCGAAGATAAGTCAGGGCGACGCCTTCTCAATCAAGGAATTCCATCGCACCGCCCTCGACTTGGGAGGCGTGGGTCTCGACACGCTGCGGTCGGCGCTGCTCAAGTAGGGTATCCATGGAAAGTGCGGTGAGTCTGGCCAAGTTACCCGTGCCGGTCAAGTTAACCGTGCCGGTCGAGTTGCCCGAGGGGGAGTCTGGTAGCTAGGATAGAGTGTCACATTTGTGGCACCCTATCCGCTGCCATGCGCGGAGCGTTCCCCGGGTTTTCCATACCGCGGAACAACTAAAACACCTGAACGACCTTTCGCGTGTGGCCCGATTATGTCCATCCTGGAGCAACTACTACATGACAATCGCAACGACCGAACGGGCACCCAAGCAGGTCGCCATCAACGACATTGGATCTGCTGAAGACTTTCTTGCCGCGGTCGAAAAGACTCTGAAATTCTTCAATGACGGAGACCTCATCGAGGGCACCGTAGTGAAGATCGACCGCGACGAGGTTCTCCTCGACGTTGGGTACAAGACTGAGGGTGTCATTCCCTCCCGCGAACTTTCCATCAAGCACGACGTTGACCCTTCCGAGGTTGTCAAGGTCGGCGACCTGGTCGAGGCCCTCGTTCTTCAGAAGGAAGACAAAGAAGGCCGCCTCATCCTCTCCAAGAAGCGCGCTCAGTACGAGCGTGCATGGGGCGATGTTGAGAAGATCAAGGAGTCCGACGGTGTTGTCACCGGTTCGGTCATCGAGGTCGTCAAGGGTGGACTCATCGTCGATATCGGCCTGCGTGGCTTTCTGCCGGCATCGCTCATCGAGCTTCGCCGCGTTCGCGACCTGACCCCGTACCTGGGCCAGGAGATCGAAGCGAAGATCCTCGAACTCGACAAGAACCGCAACAACGTTGTGCTGTCGCGTCGCGCCCTGCTCGAGCAGACGCAGAGCGAAAGCCGCACCACGTTCCTCAACAACCTTCAGAAGGGACAGGTCCGCAAGGGCGTCGTCTCCTCGATCGTCAACTTCGGCGCGTTCGTCGACCTCGGCGGCGTCGATGGTCTGGTTCACGTTTCCGAGCTCAGCTGGAAGCACATCGAGCACGCCAGCGAGGTCGTTGAAGTTGGCCAGGAAGTCACCGTCGAGATCCTCGAGGTTGACCTCGAGCGCGAGCGCGTCTCCCTGTCGCTCAAGGCGACGCAGGAAGACCCGTGGCAGGTCTTCGCCCGCACCCACGCCATCGGCCAGGTTGCACCGGGTAAGGTCACCAAGCTCGTTCCGTTCGGTGCGTTTGTTCGCGTTGCCGAGGGCATCGAGGGCCTCGTGCACATCAGCGAGCTCTCCGGCAAGCACGTCGAGCTCGCCGAGCAGGTTGTCTCGGTCGGCGACGAGGTCTTCGTCAAGGTCATCGATATCGACCTCGAGCGTCGCCGCATCTCGTTGAGCCTCAAGCAGGCCAACGATGGCGTCGACCCCGACGGCACCGAGTTCGACCCGGCGCTCTACGGTATGCTCACCGAGTACGACGACAAGGGCCAGTACAAGTACCCCGAAGGCTTCGACTCCGAGACCAACGAGTGGCGCGAAGGCTTTGACGAGCAGCGCGAAAAGTGGGAGCAGGACTACGCAGCTGCCCAGGCTCGCTGGGAAGCCCACAAGAAGCAGGTTTCCACCGCGAACGACGAGATCGCTGCCCCCAGCGACGTCGCACCGGCCGGATCGGCCTTCTCGAGCGAGTCGGCTGGCGCCGGCACGCTCGCCGACGACGAAGCACTCGCGGCTCTGCGCGAGAAGCTCTCCGGCGGCAACTAGCAGCACAGCTTCATCCCGCGCCGTTTGATAGCGCACAACGGGCCGCGTCCTTCGGGATGCGGCCCGTTTTTTGTATGACGTTCGCAAACGGATGGAGGTCGTGCCACCGGGCGCAGCATCCGTTGGGCAGCTGGCCACGATCACGGCTCACAGAAATCTTCGTGGTATACCTGATAGTGAGGAAACGTCCTCTTTCACAAGCATCATGGCATTCACGAGATTGTCCAACGGATGTGGTTTTCCCTAGTTACAACCTGTTTCTGGTGGGAACGTGCACGACAGCTTCACCGCCCCATCGGAGAGCCCCATGAATACCGTTCACCCCGCAGGCAGCGCTGACCACAGGGTCGAAGACGATTCTCAGCCCCCGGTCGCGCCGTTGGGGGGTCCTAGCGCCCCCGACGGCTCCAGTCCATCGCTGTCGGTTGAGGTGCTCAACGAGAGATTGCGCGACCAGCAGTTTTATACTCGATCCCTGATCGAGTCAAGCATTGATGCGCTCATGACGACCGATACCAAGGGCGTTATTACCGACGTCAATCAGCAGATGCTAGCCCTGACCGGGCGCACGCGTGACGAACTCATCGGTGCTCCGTGCCGCAATTTCTTCACCGATCCGACGCGGGCCGACACTGTCATCGCCCGAGTCTTGAAGGAGAACCGGATCACCGATTACGAGCTGACGGTGCGATCCTTTGACGGTACGGAAACCGTCGTGTCGTACAACGCGGCCACTCTGCGGGATCGTGAGCGCAGAGTGCAGGGTGTTTTCGCGGCAGCCAGAGACGTGACCGAGAGCAAACGGCTCGAGCGGGCCCTCCTCGAGAAGAATTTCGACATGGTGCAGGCGAATGTTGCCCGCGCCGAGTTTCTGACTCGCGCGAAGGTTGAGGTCCTGAGACCGCTGCAGGCGATCGTCTCCACAGCCAAGGCGCTGAGCCGTGGGGCCGACGGTACGCTGCAAGAGGCGCAGCAGAGCCGGGTCGACGGCATCTGCGCTGACACGGCCAGCCTGCTGTCCTTACTTACGGAACTCATCAGCATGTCGACGGTGGAAACCGGCAACGTCGACTTCATCTATGAGCTCGTCGACGTGCACAACCTTCTGGTCACCAGCGTCGCGCTGGTCGACCAGAGCGGCGACCCCGCAGTTTCGGTCGCTGTCAATGGTGCTGAGCACCTGCGTGACTTTCCACTCGACACCGAAACCACCGGTCAAATCCTGGCGGTCCTGCTGGGCAATGCCGTTGCAGCTAGCAAGGGCAAGGGCGTATCCGTGCAGGCGCGGGTCGTGCCGCGCAGTTCCGTCGGCGACCTCGACGGCCATCGCCAGCACTGGTCGGCGCCTCTGCCGAAGTCGAGTTATGAGGAGTTCCTGGAAATTCGAGTGACGCACTCCGGTGCCGGGATCTCTGAGGGAGATCTGCCTTCCCTCTTTCTTCCCCTGCGACACGGCGAATTCGACGCCGCATGGAAGTCAAGCGGCAACGGCGTGGGCTTGGCCATGGTGAAATTGCTGGCCGAGCTGCAACAGGGCACGGTCGGCGTGGAGGGTGCCCTGAACGAGGGTGCAACCTTCGGCGTCTGGTTACCGCGCCGTGACCTGTCCGCAGCATCGGCCCCACCGTCACGAACGTCACAAAGCAGCACTCGGCGAGCGGAGGTCCGCGCGGAAGACTCCAATGAATTCGAATCAGTACAGACCGGCTCTGACGCCTCACCTGAGCCCGAGGGCGAGAATGGGGACGCTCTGCTGCAGCCTGCCACGCAGGAACTGATCGTGGCGACCAGTGCTGACTCGAGTGTTGCCCTTCAGGGCCTCGCTGAGGCAGTCGCGGGTTTTACTGCCCCGAGCGGAAGCTCGACGGCTTTGGTGGTTGAGGACGACGCCAAATCCGCCAAGCTCCTTCGGGTGCTCCTCGAGGCAGAAGGCTTCCAGGTGATTACAGCGCCGAGCGGCGAGGAAGCGCTCGATCTCGCACAGAGAGTGCCGCTGAGCCTGATCACCCTCGACGTACAACTGCCGGGAATGGACGGTTGGAAGTTTCTCCTGAAGCTCCACGATTCTCCGGAACTGGCCTCCATCCCCGTCGTGGTCATCGCCGGATTGGCCGACATGAGTATGGCATTGAGTCGCGGCGCCGCGGCTGTGCTCGAAAAGCCCCTGCAGCGGGCCGAATTGCAGAACTCGCTCACCCTGCTGGGGTTACGCCCTGACCGGGCGCACACCCGGTGCATCCTCATCGTCGATGAAGATCGCCAAACCGTCGACCGGGTCGCTTCGTACCTGGAAGAGCCGGCCTACCGCGTCGAATCCTCGGCGTCGGGCGAGGCCGCCATCTTCGATGCGCTCACGTTGACGCCCGACCTGATTCTGATCAATCTCATGATGGAGCACCTCGGCGGGTTCAAGATTGTGCGGGCGCTGCAGGACCACGCCAGTACTCAGCACATTCCGGTGCTGGTCCTGTCGGCCCGAAAGATTACCGAGGAGGAACAGGACATGATCGACAGCGACCCGGCCCAGCCCGCCGTGGCAATGAACAAACCGGACTTCAATCGGGACGCGCTCCTGGCAGAGATCAAGCGGGCTCTCGACTGAGCGGATGCTCCCGGTGCCCTCGGCAGACGCAACAGATAGTCTGGCGGGATGTATCTGATTGGACTGACCGGCGGAATCGCCTCGGGTAAGAGCACCGTGGCGCAGCGGCTCGCTGAGCTGGGTGCCGTCGTGATCGACGCCGACCGTCTCGCCCGCGAGGTCGTGGAACCCGGCACGCCGGCACTGGCAGCGATCGCTAAAGAATTCGGCGCCGACCTGCTGCAGCCCGACGGCAATCTGAACCGGCCGGCGCTTGGCGCCATTATCTTCACCGACCCGGTGCGGCGGGAGCGGCTGAACGCCATCACGCATCCGGCCGTGCGGCAACTCACTCGCGATCGGGTGGCCGCAGCCGCTGCGGCTGACCCGCACGCCATCGTCGTCTACGACGTTCCGCTGCTGGCCGAAGCCAAGGCCGGCGGCCTGGTCACCTTTGATCTGATCGTTGTGGTGCAAGCGGATGCTGACACCAGAATCCAGCGCATGGTAGACCTGCGCGGACTGACCCGCGAGGAAGCGACGCACCGCATCTCATCTCAGGCCAGTGACGCAGAACGTCTGGCCCTGGCAGACGTCGTGATCGACAACACGGGCGGCCTCGACGCGACCCTGCTTCAGGTTGACGCGCTCTGGGAGCGGGTGCGCACTGCCGAAACCGATCTGGGCAGGGTGAGCGACGGCATCCGCTCGCCGTGATCGACCGCGCAAAGCTGAGTGTCAGACCCTCTTTGTAGAATAGGAGCATGGAACCCACGCGCTCTGTGAACCCGTTTGAAGTGGTCAGTGAGTACACGCCGAGCGGCGACCAGCCCACGGCGATCGCCGATCTGACTGCCCGCATCAACGCCGGTGAAACCGACATCGTGCTGCTCGGTGCCACCGGCACCGGCAAGTCCGCGACCACGGCGTGGCTGATCGAGCAGGTGCAACGGCCGACGCTCGTGCTGGCCCACAACAAAACCCTGGCAGCCCAGCTGGTTAACGAATTTCGCGACCTCATGCCGAACAATGCGGTCGAATACTTCGTCTCGTATTACGACTACTACCAGCCGGAGGCGTACGTTCCGCAAACCGACACCTTCATTGAGAAGGACTCCTCGATCAACGAGGAGGTCGAACGGCTGCGGCATTCCACGACCAACTCCCTGCTGAGCAGACGCGACGTCATCGTGGTATCGACGGTGTCGTGCATCTACGGGCTCGGCACGCCCCAGGGGTACCTCGATGCCATGATCGCACTGCAAGTCGGTCAGAAGGTCAGCCGCGACTGGTTGGTGCGCAAATTTGTAGCCATGCAATACAAGCGCAACGATGTCGATTTCTCCCGCGGGAATTTTCGGGTTCGCGGCGACACGATCGAGATCATCCCCATGTACGAAGAGCTCGCCATTCGTATCGAGATGTTCGGCGACGAGATCGAAGGGCTGTACAGTCTGCATCCGCTCACCGGCGACATCGTCAAGAAACTTGACGCAGTATCGGTCTTTCCCGGCTCACACTACGTTGCGAGTGACGACGTCATGCGCCGGGCGATCGGTACGATCGAGATCGAGCTGGCCGAGCGCCTCGAGGTGCTCGAACGTGAAGGCAAACTGCTGGAAGCCCAGCGACTGCGCATGCGCACCACCTTCGACCTCGAGATGATGGAGCAGATCGGATTCTGCTCCGGCATCGAGAACTACTCCCGGCACATCGACGCGCGGGAACCGGGGGAGGCCCCGCACTGCCTGCTCGACTATTTTCCCGATGACTTTCTCATGGTCATCGACGAATCACACGTGACCGTACCGCAGATCGGTGCCATGTATGAGGGCGACTCCTCGCGCAAGCGCACCCTCGTCGACCACGGCTTTCGGCTGCCCAGCGCGCTCGACAACCGGCCGCTCAAGTTCAACGAGTTCAAGAACCGGGTCGGCCAGACCGTGTACCTCTCGGCCACGCCCGGTAAGTATGAGATGGGCATCGCCGACGGCATCGTCGAACAGATCATTCGCCCGACCGGCCTGATCGACCCGCAGATCATCGTCAAGCCGAGCGCCGGGCAGATCGACGACCTGCTCGAAGAGATCAAGAAGCGCACCGAACGCAACGAACGCGTTCTCGTCACGACGCTCACCAAGAAGATGGCCGAGAACCTCACCGACTTTCTCACCGAGGCCGGGGTGCGGGTGCGTTACCTGCACTCCGACGTCGACACCCTCCGCCGAGTTGAGCTGCTCACCGAGCTGCGTGCCGGCATCTACGACGTGCTCGTCGGCATCAACCTGCTGCGTGAGGGCCTCGACCTGCCCGAGGTGTCCCTCGTCGCCATCCTTGATGCCGACAAGGAAGGCTTCCTGCGCTCCGCGACGTCCCTCATTCAGACCATCGGGCGCGCCGCCCGCAACGTGTCCGGTGAGGTGCACATGTACGCCGACCGGCTCACAGCCTCGATGGAGAAGGCGATCGACGAGACCGACCGTCGCCGCGAGAAGCAGGTCGCCTACAACACGCTGCACGGCATCGACCCGACCCCGCTGCGCAAACGCATCGGCGACATCACCGAGGCGCTCGCCCGCGAAGAGGCCGACACCGCCGAACTTCTGGCCGGCCGTGACGCCCGGCGCAAGGGTTCCACCCCCAACCGTCGGGTCGGCCTGGCTGCAAACGGCGCCAACGACCTTGAGTCGATCATCGCCGACCTCAACTCGCAGATGCTCGAGGCTGCCGGGGAGCTCAAGTTCGAGCTCGCCGCCCGCCTGCGCGATGAGCTCTCCGAGCTCAAGCGTGAACTCCGGCAGATGGAGAAGGCCGGCCACCTGCAGTAGCCGCGCCCGCGCCCGTCGCGGCACTCGTTCGCTCTCGCGGCACTCGGTGCAACGAGTGCCGCCATCTCTAACGAGTGCCACGAGAGCGGATGCCCCGACCCGGCTCAGTCGAACATCGCCCGGTTGCTGAACCGGGTGCGGTTTCCGTCGGCCGTGAGGGCACCGCCGACCGCCACGAGCGCTGGCAGCGCCACCACGATCAGAGCGAGCTGCAGCCACGGCGGCGTGAACGGCAGCAGCGAGTGCCCAGCGGTGTCCCGGGTCAGCGACAGCGCGAGCGACGGCACCAGTCCGAGCAGCACCCCAATCACGCTGCCGAGGCCCACGATCACGACGGCCTGCCAGAACCCGAAGGCCCGGCGTACCCGAGGGGACGCCCCGAGTGAGGTGAGCACGGCATTGTCGCGGTGTCCGTCGGCGCGGGCGAGTCCGATCGTGATCGACGCTGTGACCAAGGCGATGATGGCCGTGAGACCCAGCAGGGCCCAGGTCCACGACGCTCCATAAGTCTGTGGGCCTGATTCGCTGATGAGGGAAAAATTCGGTGAAATCGCGGCGAGGGCACCCTTCGCGTGGTCGAATTCGGCTTGGGTCGGCGCCGCGCCAATACTGCTGACGACCATCGACGGCCTGTACTCCAGGTTTGCAGCGTCGGCAGTGGAAGCCAGCATGAAAACGGCGTAGGGCAGCGGATGCTCCGGCTCCTGAACGCTAGCCGCCAACGTGACACTGCGCGCCGGCTCGAGAGTCGAGTTGGACTCCGTGACCCAGTCAATCTGAATGTTGTCATCGACCAGGTACTGCGCGTAGGTTGCGACGGCCCCGCCGGCGGCGAGCGTCGCCCGTGACTCGTCCGAGACGGGCTCGCCGAGAATTGCGGTGAAGTCCGCCAGGTCGCCAACCCAGATGTGGTCGTTTGTGCTCGACATCATGAATGTGTCGAGGTAAAAGGGCGTGGGGCAGCGGATATCGGTGCGGTTTTCCGCCTCCGGACTCGAGCCGAGCCGACTCGCATCGCTCGGACAGACCGTGTCGGGGTCGAGCCGCGGTAACGCGAAGGTCGGCTCAGCAGCGCTGCTGGTGTCCGTCTCCCCGAATCCCATTGGTGGGTCCTCGGTGCTGCTCAAGAGTCGGGCCTGGGCGCTCGGAAAGCTGCTTTCGACGGCGGCAACGACTTCGGGGCCGGTGGTTTGCAACACGTAGCCGTACGGTGGCTCATCGAGGTAGGTACTCAGACTCACCGACGCTGTGTCGAGCGGGGCACCGAAAACGTAGTTCTTGGTCGAATTCAGCTGGAACGTCGCCACGAGACTCATCGCGAACGTCGCGACGAAGACGCAGCTCATGATCGCGGCAATGGCTGGAACGCTGCGCCCCGGATTGCGGGCTACGTCCCTCGTTGCCAAGCGGGCACCCGGGCCAACACGCGAGGCGACGCGGGCTGCCCAGCGCAGAATCAGGGGCGCTACGAACACGGCGCCGATTTGCATGATCACCGGGCCGCCGACGATGAGCCAAATTCCGAGGGTCGCCAGGCCAGGGCGATAGATCGGCACGTAGGCGGCGAGCTCGATCAGTCCACCGGCGACGGCGATGACCGCACCGATGGCGAGCAGAACAAGCCCGGCCAGCGGGCGGCGACGAGTTGTTCGCGGCGGACGCTGGGCACCGCGAAGGGCCGCCAAAACGTCGATCCGGCCGGCTGCCCGGGCAGGAACCGCGGCAGCACACCAGCCAGCGAGTACGGCGAAGGCCGCGATGACTAGAAGCGACACCAGATCGAGGTGAAACCCCGGATACCGGGCCGCGCTTCCATTCGCCGAAATCTGCATGAAGATCCACGCACCGGCCAGGCCGAGCACCGTTCCCAGGGCCGCCCCGAGAGCGCCGAGAATGACGCCACCGAAGGACATCACACGAAACAGCATCCGTTTGTCGCCGCCGACGCTGGCGAGGGTCGCCAGGGTGCGCTGCTGGGTGCGGGCGCCGACGGTGAAGGCGGCCCCAGCCAACAGGGCGACCTCGAACAGGGCGAATCCGCCGAGCAGGGCGACGAACAGATTCTGAAAGCTGCTAGAGGAACCGCCCGACGCGTAGCTGTAACTGCCGATCGGCGGCGGGTCCAGCAGCACCGTACGCGACAGCACGGTCGCTCCGCGGGGGTTGAGATCCCCGATCTGGCTCCAGGTGAGCGGGGTGTTGGGCAAGTACCACTCGGTCTGTAGGTCAGCATCGTCGGGCATGACGCCGTCGAAGACGCCGGGCATCCCATAGAAGGCGACCGCAGCGTCGTCAAGACTCGCGGTGCGAATCGTGCCGGAAATGGTGAACGATTCGGCGGTGGGCGCCGCGAACGTGGCCGTCGACCCGATCTGGGCCCCGAGTCGTTCGAGGGCGGCTGCGGTGACCATGATCTCGTGGTCAGTGCTCGGCGCCGAGCCGGCCGTCACATCCCATTTTCCGGCGAAGGACGGGTCCCAGGGCTGCCCTTGCACGGCCGTAAACGACCCGAGCCCGTCTTTCGTCTCCACCACCACAGCCGTCGATCGAATGGAAAGCAAACGAGTGTCGGCGGGGAAAAGCGATGCGGTCGTGACGGGCGTCGGCTCGATGGACTGCGCGGCATCGGCACGGGCCGCATCGTCGCTGTAGCCCCAGTGCCCCTCGTTCAGCGGGTCTTGGGTGAACTTCGGGTCGGGTGCTGCGGCGATCAGGACACGCGCCTCAGTCGACCCAAGTTCGAGTACAACGCGCTCAGCGGGCGTCGCGACATTGCTCGCGGTCACCGTCGTGATTCCCACCATCCCCAGCACCGGAATCGCCACGAGCAGCGCGATCAGCGCACTGCGGCCTCGGGACTGCCCAGCCATGCGCCGAGCAATCCGAAACGCAATGCGCGTGGATCCCGGGCGCCCGCCAGCGAGCGAACTCGGCTCAACGCTCATGCCGGCAGCCCGCTCAGCAGGCTCGACACAGCGGATGCCCGCGACTCGTCCACGATCCGCCCGTCCCGCAGAAAGACAATTCGATCCGCCCACGCCGCGTGTCGGGCATCGTGGGTGACCAAGATGCCGCCGGCACCGGCGTCGACTCGGGAGCGGAGCATCCGCAAGACGAGCTCGCCGGTCGTGCTGTCGAGGGCGCCGGTGGGCTCGTCGGCGAGGATCAAGGACCGGCCGCCGACCACGGCGCGGGCGATCGCCACGCGCTGCTGTTGGCCGCCGGACAAATCCGAGGGAAAATGATTCGCCCGGTCGCCGAGTTCGACCACGTTGAGGGCATCGAGGGCTGGCCGATGCGCCTTCTTTGACGTCCACCCGTCAAGTTCGAGTGGCAGGCTCACGTTTTCGAGCGCGGTCAGCGAGGGAATCAGGTTGAAATCCTGAAACACGAAGCCGAGGCTGCGTCGCCGCAGAGTCGCGAGTTCGCGCGCCGAAAGCTGGCTGAGCCAGTGTCCCTCCACGATGACTTCGCCGGACGTCGGCGGCGTGAGTCCGCCGGCCACGGTGAGCAGGGTCGACTTTCCCGAACCGGATGCCCCCATCACCGCCACGAGTTCGCCGCGCCTCACCGACAGGTCAACTCCCGCAAGCGCCGTGATCGCGGTCTCGCCGCGACCGTACTGCATCGACACGCCGTCGAGCTCTAGGAGAAGGTCCGAGCCGGTCATGCGCTGGCCTGCACCGTCTTGGCCGGGCGGCCACGCTTGGGTACCGCGGTGTTCAGCGGCAAGGGTTCCGCCAGGCCGGCCGACCGTGCCCGGGCCAGCCGGTGTTCCGAGTGATCCAGCCAGCGCGCCTCGGCCTCGGCCGCGAAAATGAGCAAGTCGATCACGAGCAACCAGGCCAGCTGCTCCGACGATTCCGGGTCTGCCGTCGCGTTCTTGGTGCGGGTCAGCTCCTGCAGGGTGCGCATCGCCTGGGTGCGCTGCACCTGGATGACCTGGGCGATGTCGACTCCTGGCAGAGTTACTGCGATCGCGAGTTTGATGGCGAGCTCGTCACGGGTGGCCATGGTGCGCACCACGGGGGAGCCGAGCCACTCGGCGACCTCCGCCCGGCCGGCCGTCGTTATCTCGACGTAGTTTTGACCGTCGGCGTCGATATCGGCCTTCTGCACCAGACCGTCGCGCTCGAGCCGGTCGAGGGTGTTGTAGATCTGGCCGACGTTGAGCGGCCAGGTCGACCCAGTTCGACGGTCGAACTCTGCCCGCAACTGGTAGCCGTAGCACGGCCCCTGGTTCAGGATGGCGAGCAGACTCTGGCGAACAGACATACGACCTCCGGCACATAAACGGCTAATACGTATCGAGTATATACATACTCTGAAACGATATCGGGAGGTGTCGGTGTTCGCTCTCGGCGATGCTTGCTGTCATACGCTGTCAGTGGCGTTGCATAGACTCAATGAGTGTCGATTACCAAGGTAGAAACAGGTCCAAAACTCAGCGTGCGCGGAGCCCGCGTGCACAACCTTCACAACGTCGATCTGGAGATTCCGCGCGATTCACTCGTGGTCTTCACCGGTCTCTCCGGTTCGGGAAAGTCGTCGCTCGCCTTCGACACCATTTTCGCGGAGGGTCAGCGCCGCTACGTAGAGTCGCTCTCGGCCTATGCCCGGCAGTTTCTCGGACAGGTTGACCGGCCAGACGTGGACTTCATCGAGGGCCTGAGCCCCGCGGTCTCGATCGACCAGAAGTCCACCAACCGAAACCCGCGGTCCACGGTCGGTACGATCACCGAAATCTACGACTACATGCGACTGCTCTGGGCCCGCATCGGTGTGCCGCACTGCGCCATCTGCGGCGAGATCATCCAGTCCCAGACCGTGCAGCAGATCGCCGACCAACTCATGGAGCTGAAGGCAGGCATCCGTTACCAGGTGGTCAGCCCGGTCATTTCGCAGAAGAAGGGCGAGTTCGTCGACCTGTTCCAGGAACTCGCCGGCGGCGGCTACTCCCGCGCAATCGTCGATGGCACCCAGATTCAGCTGAGCGAACCGCCCACGCTCAAGAAGCAGCAGAAACACGACATCTCCGTCATCGTCGACCGCCTGGTCGCCGGCCCCGAACTACTTTCCCGTCTCACCGACTCCCTCGAGACGGCACTCAAACTCACCGACGGCCTCGTCCAGATCAACTTTCTCGATGAAGAAGGCGATAAGGCCTGGCAGAACTACTCCGAGAAGCTGAGCTGCCCGAACAACCACCCGGTGCAGCTGACCGAAATTGAACCGCGCACGTTCTCGTTCAACGCCCCGTTCGGCGCCTGCCCGGAGTGCTCCGGCCTCGGCACCCGCATGTCCGTCGACGAAGACCTGCTGCTCGGCGACCCTGATCTGAGCATTGCCGAGGGAGTCGTTCTGCCCTGGACCACCCAGGGCAAGGGCCTGTTCCAGTACTACGAGAAGCTGCTCGACGGCCTCGCCCGCGACCTCGACTTCTCCCTCGACACCCCCTGGGGGGAACTAACCAGCGAGGTGCAGAACGCCGTCATGCGCGGTGATAACTTCGAGGTACGGGTCAAGTGGAAGAACCGCTACGGCCGCGAAATGAGTTACACCTCTGGCTTTGAGGGTGTCGTGCCCTACATCGAACGCCAGTACCTGCAGGCCGAGAGCGACAGCCAGCGCCAGCGCTGGTCCGAATACCTGCGCGAGGTGGACTGCCACGTCTGCAAGGGCACCAGGCTCAAGCCAGAGGTGCTCGCCGTGCGCGTGCACGACGCGAGCATTGCGGATGTCTGCTCGCTCAGTTTGAGCGACGCCCGCGCGTTCATGGACAAGCTCACTCTCACCGAGCGCGAGACCGCCATCGCCGCCCAGGTGCTGCGCGAGATTCGGGCTCGCCTCGACTTTCTCATTCGGGTCGGGCTCAACTACCTCAACCTCGCCCGGGCAGCGGCAACCCTCTCGGGCGGTGAGGCGCAGCGCATCCGATTGGCGACGCAGATCGGTTCCGGCCTCACGGGAGTGCTCTACGTGCTCGATGAACCGAGCATCGGCCTGCACCAGCGCGACAACCGCCGCCTGATCGAGACGCTCGTCACCCTGCGTGATCTCGGCAACACACTCATCGTGGTTGAACACGACGAAGACACCATCAAAACGGCCGACTGGATCGTTGACATTGGCCCCGGCGCCGGTGTCAACGGTGGACACGTCGTGCACTCGGGCTCCTATGCGGGTTTGCTGGCCAACACCAAGTCGCTCACCGGCGACTACCTGTCCGGGCGCAAGTCCATCGCCACGCCGAAGACCCGCCGTCCGATCGACCCTGAGCGCCTGATCGGCGTCACCGGCGCCGAGGCGAACAACCTGCAGAAGGTCTCGGTGACCTTCCCCCTCGGCACGTTCACCGCCGTCACCGGGGTCAGCGGCTCCGGCAAATCCTCGCTCGTCAACGACATCCTCTACCGCGTACTCGCCAATCGGCTCAACGGCGCCCGCAAGCTGCCCGGCAAGCACACGAGGGTCACCGGCCTGGAGCAGCTCGACAAGGTCATCCACGTCGACCAGGCGCCGATCGGCCGCACGCCGCGGTCCAACCCGGCCACCTATACCGGGGTGTTCGACAAGATCCGCACCCTGTTCTCCGAAACCATCGAATCCAAGACTCGCGGTTACCTGCCCGGACGGTTCAGCTTCAACGTCAAGGGCGGGCGCTGTGAGGCCTGCTCTGGCGACGGCACGATCAAGATCGAGATGAACTTTCTGCCGGACGTGTACGTGGCCTGCGAGGTGTGCGGGGGAGACCGGTACAATCGCGACACCCTCACCGTGCACTACAAGGGCAAGAACATCGCCGAGGTGCTCGACATGCCGATCAGCGAAGCGGCCGACTTCTTCGAACCGATCTCGTCGATCCACCGTTTTCTGAAGACGCTGGTCGAGGTCGGCCTCGGCTATGTGCGCCTCGGCCAGAGCGCCACCACCCTCTCCGGTGGCGAGGCCCAGCGGGTGAAGCTCGCAACCGAGCTACAGCGCCGCTCCAACGGTCGCAGCGTGTACGTACTCGACGAGCCCACCACGGGCCTGCACTTCGAAGACGTGCGCAAGCTGCTGCTCGTGCTCAACAGTCTCGTTGACAAGGGCAACACCGTCATCGTGATCGAGCACAACCTCGACGTCATCAAGTCCGCCGACTGGGTGATCGACCTCGGCCCTGAGGGCGGGTCCGGCGGCGGCAAGGTGCTTGCTACCGGCACGCCGGAACACCTCGCCACGGTCAAGAAGAGCTTCACCGGTTCCTTCCTGAAGGAGGTCCTGGCGGCCGGCTAGGCGGCCGAACGGCATGTCTGACGCGCTGAGCTATCGCCCGAAAGCGGGCGAGATTCCGACGACCCCCGGCGTGTACCGATTTCGCGACGCGACCGGCCGCATTCTTTATGTCGGCAAGGCCAAGAACCTGCGGGCCCGGCTGAGCAACTACTTCGCCCCGCTGCACAGTCTGCACGAACGCACCCGGCGAATGGTGACCACTGCGACCGGGGTCGAGTGGACGGTCGTCGGCACCGAGGTCGAAGCCCTGCAGCTCGAATGGATGTGGATCAACGAATTCGATCCGCCGTTCAACGTTCAGTTCAAGGACGACAAGTCCTACCCGTACCTCGCGGTCACCCTCGCAGACGAGGCGCCTCGAGCCCTGGTCACCCGCACCGAGGGCATCAAGGGTGCCCGCTATTTCGGGCCGTACCCCAAGGTGTGGGCCGTTCATGAAACCATCGAGCTCATGCTCAAAGCCTTCCCCATCCGCACCTGCAACAACGCCAACTACAAACGGGCGATGCAGAGCGGAAAGCCCTGTTTCGCCGGCCAGATCGGGCGGTGCTTCGGCCCCTGCTCTGGTCTGGTGTCGATCGAGGACCATCGCACGATCGTCAACGAGTTTGTCAGTTTCATGGGCAGCCACGATAAGAAGCTCATCAACGAGCTCACCCAGGAGATGAAGGACGCAGCGGCGGCGCAGCAGTACGAGATCGCGGGCAAACGGCGCGATCAGGTGCGGGCACTCAACGCCGTCCTCGAAAAGAGCGCGGTCGTGCTGCGCGACAACGTCGACATCGACCTGTTCGCCATCGAGCAAGACGAACTCGCGGCGGCCGTGCAACTATTCATCGTGCGGGGCGGGCGTATCCGTGGTGTGCGCGGCTGGATGGTCGACAAAGAACTCGACGTCACGATGAGTGAACTTATCGACTCCATGATGCAGACGGCGTACAACAACGACACCAAGCCACCCCGCGAGATCGTGCTGCCCGAACTGCCCGACGATGCCGAGGCCCTCGAAACCTGGCTCGCCGACATAGCGGGTCGCAAGGTGCGCCTAGTCGCCGCGCGGCGCGGGGAAAAGGCAGCCCTGCTCGTCACGGCCACCAACAACGCCAGGCAGGCGCTGATGCTCTACAAGACCCGGCGGAGCTCCGACTTCGTCGCGCGCTCCAAGGCGCTCGAAGACATTCAGGAAGCCCTTGAGATGCCAGCGGCCCCGCTGCGCATGGAATGCTATGACGTGTCCCACCTCAGCGGCACCAACATCGTCGCGTCCATGGTGGTATTCGAAGACGGACTGCCGCGCAAAGACGAATACCGCCGCTTCAATATTCCGGAATCAACCGACGATACCGACTCGATTTACCAGATCCTCACTCGCCGGCTCGCTTATCTGAAACCCGAGACGATCTCAGCGGATGCAGCCTTCAACGCCGCCGACATCGACGAGAGCGACATCGCCCAGGTCGAGCAGAAGCGCGCCAAGTTCAAGTACCAGCCGAACCTCCTCATCGTCGACGGCGGCCAGCCGCAGGTCGCCGCCGCCAAACGCGCCCTCGCTGAATCGGGCGTCACAGGAATTCAACTGTGCGGAATAGCCAAGCGGCTCGAAGAAATCTGGCTGCCCGACTCCGACTACCCGGTGATTCTGCCCCGCAACAGTGACGCACTATTTTTAATCCAGCGCATCCGCGACGAAGCCCACCGGTTCGCCATCACCCACCAGCGCATTCGCCGCAAGAAGGATATCTCCTCGATTTTGGGTGAGATCGCGGGGCTCGGGCCGGCCCGGGTAAAAGTTTTGTTGCAACATTTCGGTTCGGTAGCGCGCCTCAAGGTGGCTTCTGTGGCGGAAATAGCGGATGTCCGCGGTATCGGCCCGGTGCTGGCCGAGTCGATCTACGCCCATCTGCGCGCCTGAACGAAACCCGAAACCGGCCAGCGCTCGGTAGGCTTGCAAGTCCATCAACTTCTCATTAAGGCGATTTCCAAGAATGACTACGGACCCCGACAAGCAGGAAGTGCTGATCGTCACGGGAATGTCCGGGGCGGGACGCTCCACCGTGGCCAACGCGTTGGAAGATCTGGACTGGTACGTCGTCGACAATCTTCCGCCGCAAATGCTGCGGCCCCTGGTCGATCTGGTCGAACGGGCCGGCACGAATTTACCCAAGATCGCTGCCGTCGTGGACATTCGCGGCCGCGACCTGTTCGGTGATTTTCTCGAAACCGTGCAGCAGCTCCGTAGCAATACCCAGGTGCAGGTTATCTTTCTCGAAGCCAGGGACGACGCGCTCGTGCGCAGGTTTGAATCCGTGCGCCGGCCGCATCCGCTGCAAGGCGACGGCACTCTTCTCGACGGTATTTCGGCGGAGCGCTCTCGGCTGCTCGCCGTTCGGGAGTCGAGTGATCTCGTTGTGGACACCTCTGACCTTAACGTGCACCAGCTCGCGACGACGATCACCGAGCGGTTCGCGGCCGAGGGGCGCGCGGGGGTGCAGCTAACCATCATGAGCTTCGGCTTCAAGTACGGCCTACCGACGGACGTCGATCTGGTCGCGGATGCCCGCTTTCTGCCGAACCCGTTCTGGATCCCCGAGTTGCGCGCGCACACCGGCGTCGAGCCGCAGGTGAGAGACTTTGTACTTGCTCAAAGTGGTGCCCTCGATTTCATCGACCACTATGCCGCCGCCATGGCGCCGGTGCTGGCTGGCTACCAGCGCGAAAATAAACGCCACGCCACCATCGGCATCGGCTGCACCGGAGGCAAGCACCGCTCCGTTGCGATGGCCAGAGAACTGGCCTCCCGGCTCGAAAAACTTCCCGGTGTCGCGGTCAATATCAAGGACCGCGACCTCGGACGCGAATAAGCGAGCCAGGGCGCCACATCCAGCTCCCCAGGCTTTCACCACTCAGATGTAACGCAACTGATCAACAGAATGGAAAAGCGATTGGCACTCACCGCCGACGTTAAAGATGAACTTTCGCGCGTGGAGGTCTCCAAGACCACCGTGCGCGCGGCCGAACTGGCCACAATTCTCCGGTTCTCCGGCGGATTACACATGATCAGCAGTCGCATCGCGATCGAGTCCGAACTCGACACTGCCATCCTGGCTCGAAGGGTGCGCAAAGATCTCGCCGAGCTGTACGGGGTGCGCAGCGCCCTGCAGGTCATTGCGGCCACCGGAATCCGTCAGTCCAGCCATTACCTCGTACAGGTGATCGAGGGAGGAGAGACGCTGGCGCGCCAGACCGGACTGTTGGATGCCCGTCGCCGACCGATTCGCGGTCTGCCGAACCGGCTGACCACGGGCTCCCGGGAAGAGATCGCCGCTGTCTGGCGCGGAGCGTTTCTCGCCCATGGCACCCTGACCGACCCGGGTCGTTCTGCGGCTCTCGAGGTGATCTGCCCCGGCAACGAGGCAGCCATGGCTCTGGTCGGAGCGGCCGGCCGGCTGGGTGTCGCGGCCAAGGCGCGCGAAGTGCGTGGGGTGCACCGCGTTGTCATTCGTGACGGTGACGCCATCGGCGCGATGCTCGTGCACATGGGGGCCACCAACACGGTACTCAACTGGGAAACACTGCGTCAGCGCCGCGAAGTCCGCGCCACGGCCAACCGCCTGGTGAACTTCGATGACGCCAACCTGCGTCGTTCCGCCGAGGCCGCCGTCGCCGCTTGCGCTCGGGTGCAGCGGGCCATGGACATTCTCGGCGAGGACATCCCCAAGCACCTGCGCTACGCCGGATACCTGCGCCTCAACTTTCGTGACTCCAGTCTTGATGAACTCGGCCACCACGCCGATCCGCCCATGACCAAAGATGCCGTCGCCGGTCGAATTCGCCGTTTGCTGGCCATGGCTGACAAGAAGGCGGTCGAGCTCGGCGTCGAAGGAACCGACGTTGACTACCCGGTTCACCCCGAAGACGTTTCACCCCGGTAAACCACACCACCGAGACGCGTGAGGTCACGAATTCTGTGGTACCGAAGCCTCGCGAGTAGACTAAAACGTCGCTTACAACGCAGCCGCACTCGGTGCGGCGGCACAACTCACAAGGAGATAAGTAATGGCTGAATACACCCTCCCCACCCTTGATTACGACTACGCGGCCCTCGAGCCCAGTATCAGCGGCACCATCATGGAACTCCACCATGGCAAGCACCACCAGGCTTACGTCACCGGTGCCAACACGGCTCTGGCTCAGCTCGCGGAGGCCCGCGACAGCGGAAGCCTCGCCAACGTGAACAAGCTAGAAAAGGATCTCGCCTTCAACCTCGGCGGCCACGTCAACCACTCCATCTTCTGGACCAACCTGTCCCCGAATGGCGGCGACAAGCCGGTCGGTGAGCTCGCTGCGGCAATCGATGACAACTTCGGTTCCTTTGACAGGTTCCAGGCGCACTTCACCGCGGCTGCACTCGGCGTGCAGGGTTCCGGCTGGGCAGTCCTCGCCTGGGATTCCATCGGACAGCGCCTGATCATCCAGCAGTTCTTCGACCAGCAGTCCAACTTCGCTGCCGGAACCGTTCCGGTTCTCATGCTTGATGTCTGGGAGCACGCCTACTACCTCGACTACCGCAACGTGCGCGCCGACTACGTCAAGGCCTTCTGGAACATTGCCAATTGGGCAAACGTGCAGGAGCGTTTCACCGTCGCACGCGAGAAGACCAACGGCCTGCTGCTACTCTCGTAGCCGGCTGGTGCCCCGAGCAATTCGGGGCACCGCCGTTTTTCTCCCGCATTCTTTTCATCGCGCCTTGCGGCGCCTTTTCAGCAACAGGAGCTATTTGTGTCCGTAAAGATCGGCATCAACGGATTCGGCCGCATTGGTCGTAACTACTTCCGAGCAGCCCTCGCCAAGGGAAGCGACATTGAAATTGTCGCCGTCAACGACCTCAGCGACCCCGCGTCTCTCGCGCACCTTCTCAAGTACGACTCCGTCGGCGGCCGCCTGAACGCCACCGTCGAGGTCGACGGCGACAACATCATCGTCAACGGCAAGGCCATCAAGGTGCTCGCCGAGCGCGACCCGGCCAACCTGCCCTGGGGCACGCTGGGCGTGGAAATCGTCATCGAGTCCACCGGGCGCTTCACGAAGGCCGTCGACGCCCAGAAGCACATTCAAGCCGGCGCCAAGAAGGTCATCGTCTCGGCTCCCGCAACGGGTGCTGACGTCGCGACGCTCGTGCTCGGTGTGAACGAGGACACCTACGACGCTGCGATTCACGACATCATCTCGAACGCGTCCTGCACGACGAACTGCCTCGCGCCGCTCGTAAAGGTGTTCCTCGACAACTTCGGCATCGAGCGTGGTCTCATGACGACCATCCACGCCTACACTGCTGACCAGAATCTGCAGGACGGCCCGCACAGCGATCTGCGTCGTGCCCGCGCTGCCGCGCTCAACATCATTCCCACGTCGACCGGTGCCGCCAAGGCGCTGGGCCTCGTCATCCCGGAGAGTGTCGGCAAGCTCGATGGTTACGCCCTGCGCGTTCCGGTTCCGACCGGATCGATCACCGACCTCACCCTCACGGCGTCACGCCCGGTAACGGTCGAGGAAGTCAACGCTGCCTACAAGGCCGCAGCAGACGGTCCGCTCAAGGGCATCCTCAGCTACACCGAAGACCCGATCGTCTCCAGCGACATCGTCGGCGACCCGCACTCGTCGATCTTCGATGCCGGACTGACTAAGGTAATCGGCGACCAGGTCAAGGTTGCCTCGTGGTACGACAACGAGTGGGGTTATTCCAACCGCCTCGTCGACCTCACCGAGTTCGTCGCCGAGCGACTCTAACGGCCGCGCGGTGACGTTACGCACTATTGACTCGCTCGGTTCACTTACCGGCAAGCGGGTTATTGTCCGCTTCGACCTGAATGTGCCGTTGAAGAACGGTCAGATCACCGACGACGGACGAGTGCGGGCGTCACTGCCAACCCTCAACGCCCTCGTCGCCCAAGGCGCCCGCGTGGTGATCGTTTCTCACCTCGGGCGCCCCGACGGGACCGTTGATCCCCAATACAGTTTGAAGCCTGTTGCCGCTCGCCTGAGCGAACTGGTGAATCTGCCGGTGGCCTTCGCCACCGACACCGTCGGCGATTCGGCCACCCAGGCCGTCGCAGCGCTGCAGGACGGCGACATCGTCGTTCTGGAGAACCTGCGCTTCAACGCCGGTGAAACCAGCAAAGCGGATGCCGAGCGCCTCGCGTTCGCCCAGCAGCTCGCGCTGCTCGGCGACGTTCTCGTCTCCGACGGCTTCGGCGTCGTGCACCGCAAGCAGGCCAGCGTGTTCGATCTGGCCGCGCTTGTGCCGAGCGCGGCCGGCCTGCTCATCGCGGCCGAACTCGACGTACTCGATCGCCTCACCGAGAAGCCGGAGGCGCCGTACACGGTCATCCTCGGCGGCTCCAAGGTCAGCGACAAGCTCGGTGTCATTGGTCACCTGCTGCCCCGAGTGAATTCTCTGCTCATCGGTGGCGGCATGCTGTTCACCTTCCTGGCCGCCCAGGGCCATAAGGTCGGCGCGAGCCTTCTGGAAGGCGATCAGATTGAAACGGTTCGCGGTTATTTGGCCGAAGCCGAACGTCTCGGCGTGAAAATTGTGCTTCCGACAGATGTCGTGGTCGCGGCGAAGTTCGGTGCAGATGCCGAGCACGTGATCACCCCGGCCGACGGCATCGAGAACACCCCGT
This sequence comes from Cryobacterium aureum, assembly GCF_002954245.1. Classification (GTDB taxonomy): domain Bacteria; phylum Actinomycetota; class Actinomycetes; order Actinomycetales; family Microbacteriaceae; genus Cryobacterium; species Cryobacterium aureum. The sequence continues at coordinate 462,249 of NZ_PPTG01000048.1, forward strand.
TCGGTGCGGCCGGACTCGGCCTTGACATCGGTCCAGACACGGCGGCAGCTTTCGCGCAGATTATTCGGGCGTCCAACACTGTGTTCTGGAACGGCCCGATGGGCGTTTTTGAACTCGCACCATTTGCGGAAGGCACCCAAACCGTGGCCGCCGCACTCACCGAGGTCACCGGCCTCAGCGTGGTCGGTGGCGGCGACTCGGCTGCTGCCGTGCGCATCCTCGGTTTCAACGACGACCAATTCGGTCATATTTCTACCGGCGGTGGCGCGAGCCTCGAGTTCCTCGAAGGCAAACGTCTACCAGGACTGGAGGTCCTCGGATGGCAGTGAACATCAACCCTCGGCGCACACCGCTGATTGCGGGCAACTGGAAGATGAACCTGGACCACCTCCAGGCCATCGCTTTCGTGCAGAAGCTCGCCTGGAACCTCAAAGACGCCAACCACGACTTCGCCGCGGTCGAAGTGGCAGTTTTCCCGCCATTCACCGATCTGCGCAGCGTGCAGACTCTGGTATCGGCCGACAAGCTTCCGCTGGCCTTTGGTGCGCAGGACATGTCCGCCCGGGACTCCGGAGCCTATACGGGTGAGATCTCTGGAGCGTTCCTCGCCCAGCTGGAGTGCCAGTACGTCATCATCGGTCACTCCGAACGACGTACGCTGCACAACGAGTCCGATGAGCAGGTCGCTGCCAAGGTGACCGCAGCGGTGAAGCACAACCTCGTGCCGCTCATCTGCGTCGGCGAGAGTGCCGAAGACCTCGCTACGCACGGTCCGAGCGCCGTTCCCGTCGCTCAGCTGCGTGCCGCTCTGGCTGGCGTCACGAACGCCGCCGATATCGTCGTCGCGTATGAGCCGGTGTGGGCGATCGGGTCCGGTCAGGCCGCCACGCCGGATCAGGCCGAACAGGTCGCGGCAGCGCTGCGTGGCGTTCTCACCGAGACTCTGGGACAGGACGTAGCCGACAAGACCCGCATCCTCTATGGTGGTTCGGTCAAGAGCGGCAACATTGCCGCGTTCATGCGGGAACCCAACGTAGACGGTGCCCTGGTCGGTGGCGCCAGTCTCGATATTGTGGAGTTCTCCGGCATCATTCGGTATCACAAGCACGTCGGGCTCTAAACCGACGCGTTCCTGACATCTCAGGAGCGAGGTGGTTGCCGCGGCAACGACCTCGCTCCTGCGCGAAGGGTATAATTACGATGTCTGGGCGCCAGAGTTGCGCCCACCGTGTTTTGAAAGGTTTCGTGTGGAGATTCTCCAGGTCGTCATGCAGGTGCTCGTCGGTATTACGAGCCTCCTGCTCACCATGCTCATTTTGCTGCACAAGGGGCGGGGCGGTGGGTTGTCGGACATGTTCGGTGGCGGCGTAACCTCCAACCTCGGTGCTTCGGGAGTTGCCGAGCGCAACCTCAACCGCATCACTGTCATCCTGGGACTGCTGTGGATCTCCTGCATCGTGGTTCTCGGATTGATCACCAGATTTGATACAGGGGCTTAACTTTTCGCCCTGTGCGGAGTTACCCTGAAGCGAAGTCACCCAGAATTCTTCTGGGCCCAGTTTTTCACCAGCACATCTCGGCAACAGCAGCACCAATCAGAGCTCGACTGCAGCACCAACTGCACGGGCTAACGGAGGAACAAGATGGCATCAGGCGGAAGCGCAATTCGTGGCTCGCGTGTCGGCGCAGGCCCCATGGGGGAGCAGGACCGCGGTTTTCACGCGGATCGCATCAAGGTTTCCTACTGGGATGCACTCGGCAATGAGACCGTTCGGTACTTTGCCGCGAGTCTTCCCGACGAGGAAATCCCGGTGACCATCGATTGCCCGTCGTCCGGGCTTCCGGCGGGCCGTGACAAGGAGAATCCTCCGTCCGTGGTGAAACTTGAGCCATACAAGACGCACCTGGCCTATGTCAAGGAACGTCGAACCGAGGAAGAAGCAGAGTCGCTCCTCGAAGAGGCACTGAACCAGCTGCGCGTTCGTCGTGGCAAGTTGTCGCCCACCAACTGATTGTGAGCTAGCAAAGACCGGCCCTCGAGAAATCGATGGCCGGTCTTTTCTCTTCGTTTCGCTGCGGCCTGGCCGTGCTAGTACGTCGGCGTGATGAGATTTTCGGGTACCTGAGCGGCAGCGTCACTGTCGACGAAGAACATTGTGCGATACCGACCCTTGATGCCCGCAGCCGGCACCTCGTCGCGGCTCGCACCCGCAAGCGCCAGCCCAAGTGCTGAGGCTTTGTCGGACCCGGCCAGAACGAGCCAGACCCGGTTCGAGGAGTTGAGGACCGGTCGAGTGAGGGACAAACGGTCGGCGGGAGGCTTGGGGGAGTCGTGCACGGTGATCACACTGGCCTCGCGCTCCCGAATGCCGGATCGGTGCGGGAACAGCGACGCAATATGGCCGTCCGGGCCAACCCCGAGAAACGTTACGTCGAAACGGGGGTACTGGGCGCCCTCCGGAGCATGGGAGAGCAATTCCGCGGTGTACCGTGCCGCCGCTGCTTCCAGGGCGTCGTCACCGGCACCGGCATCGGTCGGGTCATCCGACGCACCGAAGGCGTGGATGTTTTCCTTCGGCACATCGATGTGGTCCAGGAGTGCCTCTCTGGCCTGCGATTCGTTGCGTTCGGGATCGGCGCGGGGCACCCAACGTTCATCTCCCCACCAAAAATTCACTCGCGACCAGTCAATGGTGTCGCGGGCGGCAGACTCATTGATGGCCGCAAGCACAGCAATACCCACCGAACCACCGGTCAGAACAACATTGGCTTCGTCCTGATCCTGCAATACATCGACCATGTTCGTCAGAAATCGGGCAGCGACCGACCCGGCCAGTGCCTGCTTACTCTGGTGCACCAGCACGCGTCGATCATTTGTCACGGTCACACTCCGGTTCCTTGGATCACCACGTCATCGAGTTGCGGCAGACCGCGCGTGATGACCTCACCATACAGGTCGTCGGGATCCAGCCGGCGCAGTTCGTCGGCCAGGCAATCGCGCAGGCTGCGTCGTTTGAGCGTCAGATCCTGCACCGGCTGTCCCGGCTGGCTGAGGGTGGCGATGTCGGGAACCTCACGCTCGAGCGATATGACACCCGTCGCGCGGATCAGACGCACACCGTGCACGCCATTCGTCTGCGGTCCCGTCGTCAGTTCACAGACCACCGGCACCTGAAGCTGCATTTGCAGCCAGGCGGCCAACAGGGTCGTCGACGGGGATGCCGCGGCGCCGGTGACCTCAATTCCAGTGATCGGTTCGTAGGGCGGCTGGTCGAGAACGGCGGCCAATTGGGCGCGCCACAGTGTGAGCCGGGTCCAGGCGAAGTCGGTGTCGCCCGGACGATAGCTGCTGCAGATCTGATGCAGGGCCGACTGGGGATCCGGTTGTGTGGACGCATCCGTGATCCGCCGATAGGCAATCCGGCCGAGCGGCGAATCCGCAGGAACAGCCGGAGCTGTTCCCGGCCACCAGGCAACGACCGGCGCATCCGGCAGCAGCAGGCCGGTGACGAGGCTCTCCGGGTCGTCTGCGGCATCGCCGTAGACCCGAAGAACGATGACCTCGCTCGCGCCGGCGTCACCGCCGACACGAATTTCTGCGTCCACCCGTGCGTCTGGTGTGGCCGCGGTGGAGCCGGGCTCCTGGGTGGAGACGACGATGACGCGCATCGGATGCTCGCGCGAGGCATCGTTGGCAGCCTCGATGGCCTCCTCCTCGTGTCCGAGAGTCGAGGCAATGATCAGAGTGAGCACACGGCCGAGGGCGACAGCGCCCCCCTCTTCCCGAATACGCACGAGCGCCTTCGAGATCTTCGCGGTTGTGGTGTTGGGCAGATCGACGATCATGGACGCCTCCAGGTGCGGCCGTCGCGGGCCAGTAGATCATCAGCGGATGTGGGGCCCCACGTTCCAGGGCGGTATTGCTCCGGCTGCCCCTGCGTGGCCCAGTACTCCTCGATCGGGTCGAGAATTTTCCAAGACAGTTCGACCTCCTCGTGACGGGGGAACAGCGGCGGGTCGCCGAGCAGCACGTCGAGAATGAGCCGCTCATAGGCCTCGGGGCTCGCCTCGGTGAAGGCGTGGCCATAGCCGAAGTCCATGGTCACGTCGCGTACCTGCATGACCACGCCGGGTACTTTCGAGCCGAACCGAATCGTCACACCCTCGTCGGGCTGCACCCGGATCACCAGGGCGTTGTGGCCCAGTTCGGCGGTCTGGCCGGGGGCGAACAGGTACTGCGGGGCGCGTTTGAAGACCACGGCGATCTCGGTGACGCGGCGGCCGAGACGCTTGCCGGCGCGCAGGTAGAACGGCACGCCCGCCCAGCGACGAGTGTCGATGGTCAGGCGCATGGCGGCGTAGGTCTCGGTGACCGATTCCGGGTTCATCCCGTCTTCTTCGAGAAAACCGGCGACCTTTTCACCGCCCTGCCATCCGCCGGCGTACTGGCCGCGGGCGGTTCCGAGGCCAAGGTCGGCGGGCAGTCGCACCGAGGCGAGCACCTTTTCCTTCTCAGCTCGCAGGTCGGCGGCGTCGAACGAGATGGGCTCTTCCATCGCAGTCAGGGCGAGAAGCTGCAGGAGGTGGTTCTGAATCACGTCGCGCGCAGCGCCGATGCCGTCGTAGTATCCGGCGCGACCGCCCACTCCGATGTCCTCGGCCATGGTGATCTGCACGTGCTCGACGTGGTTCGCGTTCCACAGCGGTTCGAACATTTCGTTGGCGAAGCGCAGCGCCAGAATATTCTGCACCGTCTCTTTACCGAGGTAGTGATCGATCCGAAAGACAGAGTCGGGCGGAAAGACCGACTCGACGACTTCGTTCAACTGCCGTGCCGTCTTCAGGTCGCTGCCGAACGGCTTCTCAATGACCACGCGACGCCACTGGCCGTTTTTCTGTTCGGCCAGGCCGGATCGGCGCAGCTGCTCGGTGACCTGGGGGAACGCCTTCGGCGGAATGGCCAGGTAGAACGCATGGTTGCCCATCGTTCCCCGTTCGCGATCGAGGTCGTCTATGGTCTGGGTGAGGCGGGTGAATGCTTCATCGTCGTCGAAGGTGCCCGATACAAAACGGATGCCTTCAGCCAGCTGTGCCCAGACGTCTTCGTGGAACTCGGTGCGAGCGTGTTCCTTGACGGCGTCGTGCACAACCTGCATGAAGTCTTCGTTGTCCCAGTCGCGGCGGGCAAAGCCCACCAGGGCGAATCCGGGAGGCAACAACCCTCGGTTAGCAAGGTCATAGACCGCGGGCATGAGTTTCTTGCGCGCCAGGTCACCGGTAACGCCGAAGATCACCAGGCTGGAGGGCCCGGCGATTCGAGTCAGTCGATAGTCGGAGGGGGACCTGAGCGGATTAAACTCCGGAGTAATTTCCACCGGGGACATGCAGCTCCTTTGACGGGATAGTGCAGAAAGTTTGGGATTGCACACAGCGCGGGCGCTGGGAAAAGAATAGTGCGTTCAGCTGGTTGATTCCTCGCGGTCTATCCGCGAGCAACCAACCAGCCTCTCGATTCCGGTATTGCTAGGCCAAGGCTTGGAACAGGGTGGAAATATTCTGTTTCGGCTCCGTCAGGGTTAACGTCAGCACCGGACGCCCGTGCTCGGCGAGCACGCTCGCGTCGCCACTGGCCTGCGCCTGGATGAGTTCGCCAAAGGTGAACGGACGCTCGGGAATGTCGAGGTCGTCCGTCGGCGTGGCCAGAATTTGCAGGTAGACCGCCGTCGCCGGACCGCCCTTGTGGAACTGGCCGGTGGAGTGCAGAAAGCGCGGCCCCCAGCCGAACGTGACCGGACGCTTCGACAGGGCGGCGAGCTTGTTGCGAATCTCGGCCAGCTCCGGCAGTGCCAGGCGGTCGACGTAGGCCTGCACGGCGACGTAGCCGTCGGGGCCGAGCTCCTCGAGCAGCGCGTCGATCGCCGAGGCGAGGTCGCTTGCCGCTCCGATGACGTGCGGCGTGCCACGCACTTCGATGCCGTCGGCGATGAACGCGGCCGGCTCCGGCCCGGGACGGGCATCGAGGAGACCGCGCGTGGCGATCTTTGCAGACTCCACGTCGGGCTGGTCGAACGGGTTGATGCCCAGCAGGCGCCCGGCAACGACCGTCGCGTATTCCCAGACCAGGAACTGCGCTCCGAGGGTTCCGCTGACGCGAATCTCGTCGCCTGAGTCAGGGAACAGTTCGGTTCCGGCATCAGCGACGACCCGCACGAGCTGCACGTCCGGCAGCGTTTCGGTCAGCTCGGGAGCGTCCAGTTCGAGCACGACTGGCAAGATGCCGGTACCGAGCTTGCCGGTGGACTCGGCAATGAGCTGTTCGACCCAGTCGGCGAACCCGACGATGTGGGTACCGTCCGATACGATGGCGAGCTTGTCGCGGCGCGGGCTGGTGGCGGCGATCGCCGCACCGAGCACTAGTCCCGGGTTCTCGGGCGAGTCAACGGCCAGGGCCAGGGCGACGGACTCGGCCTCGTCGAGGAGCGCACCGACGTCGACGCCGGCCAACCCGGACGGCACGAGACCGAACGCGGTCAGTGCGGAGTAGCGTCCGCCAACGGTGGGGTCGGCGTTGAAAACGCGGTAGCCGGCTTCTCGAGCGGATGCCTCGAGCGGCGATCCGGGATCGGTCACGACGATGATGCGCTCGGCCGGATCGATGCCGATCGCGCGGAAAGCGCGTTCGAACACGCGGCGCTGGCTGTCGGTCTCGACGGTTGAGCCGCTCTTGGACGAGACGACGAGGGCCGTTCCGACCAGGTTGTCGTTCAAAGCGGCCAGCACCTGGCCGGGGTCGGTGGCGTCGAGCACGGTGAGGCTCACACCGGCGGTGCGGGTGATGACCTCGGGGGCGAGCGATGATCCGCCCATGCCGGCGAGGGCGATCTGGGTGACACCGCGAGCCTGAAGAGTGTCTCGTAGTTCCACGATTTCGGCCACGAGAGGGCGGGACACGGCTACAGATTCGGTCCAGCCGAGACGCAAAGCCGCCTCAGCTTCGGCTTCCGGTCCCCAGAGTGCGGGGTCGAGTGCGGTGATTCCGGAGGCGACCAGGTCTGTGACGAGGGTGGGCACGGTGGAGCGAACGGCGTCAGCCGCAGCGCCACTCACCGAGATCCGAAAGCTCATTAGACTGCCGCGCTGGTCGAGGCTGCGGTAAGAGCGGTCTGCACGGTGTCCAGCAGTTCGTTCCAGGACACCTCGAACTTGGAGAGACCTTCTTCTTCGAGCAGACGGGTGACGTCGTCGTAGGAGATGCCCTGAGCGGCCAGCGCGTCGAGGGCGGCGTTCGCCGCGGTGTACGAGCCGGTGACCGAGTCGGCCGGGATGACGCCGTGGTCGGCCGTGGCCTTCATGGTCTTCTCCGGCATGGTGTTGACGACCTCGGGGGCGACGAGCTCGGTGACGTAAAGGGTGTCGGGCAGGCTGGCATCCTTGACGCCGGTCGAGGCCCAGAGCGGGCGCTGCTTGGTGGCTCCGGCCTTGATCAGGCCAAGCGCACGCTCACTGCTGAACGCCTGCTCGTAGACCTGGTAGGCGAGCTGGGCGTTGGCGACGCCGGCCTTGCTCTTCAGAGCCAGGGCTTCGGGGGTGCCGATCGCTTCGAGGCGGGTGTTGATCTCGGAGTCGACACGCGAGACGAAGAACGAGGCAACAGAGTGAATCGTGGAGAGGTCGATTCCGGCGGCCTTGGCCTGCTCGAGTCCGGCCAGGTAGGCGTTGATGACCTGGCGGTGACGCTCCAGGCTGAAGATCAGAGTGACGTTGACGCTGATACCGAGGGCGATGGTGGCCGTGATGGCTTCCAGTCCTTCGATCGTCGCGGGGATCTTGATCATCGCGTTGGGGCGGTTGACTTTTTTCCAGAGCTGCTGGGCTTGGGCAACCGTGCCGGCTGTGTCGCGGGCGAGGCTCGGCTCGACCTCGATCGAGACGCGACCGTCCTGGCCGTTGGTCGAGTCGTAGACCGGGCGGAAGATGTCGCAGGCGGCGGCAACGTCGTCCGTGGTGATCGCGAAGACGGCGTCGGTCACGTTGGTGCCGGCAGCGGCCAGGGTCGCAACCTGCTCGGTGTACGCCTCGCCCTTGGCGAGGGCGCCGGCGAAGATGGTCGGGTTGGTGGTGACACCGACGACGTTGCTGTTCTTGATCAGGTCTTGCAGTCCACCGGAGTTGATTCGCTCACGGGAGAGGTCGTCAAGCCAGATGCTGACGCCGGCGGCGGACAGCTGGGCGAGGGGGGTGGCGTTTGTCATGGGTGAAAATCTCCTGGTTGTGCTGCTTACGGCAGCGATCTGGTGCGGTGTGTGGAGAGGAACGGTGGTGTGACGCTAAAAAGGTGCTGACCCCGTATCAGGGGTAACGTCAAGCTGCGCTGATTGATTCCTTGGCGGCGGCGACGACGGCTTCGGTGGTGATGCCGAATTCACGGAACAGCGTCTGGTAGTCAGCAGATGCCCCGAAGTGCTCGATCGAGATGCTCCGGCCGGCGTCGCCGACGTAGCTCCGCCAGGTCAGCGCGAGGCCGGCTTCCACCGACACTCGAGCGGTGATTGCGGCGGGCAGTACGGATTCGCGGTACTCGCTGCTCTGCTCTTCGAACCATTCCAGGCAGGGAGCGCTGACGACGCGGGCGTTGATGCCCTCGGCGGCGAGCTGGGCGCGGGCATCCACGGCGAGTTGCACTTCGGAGCCGGTACCGATGAGGATCACGTCGGGAGTGCCGCCGGCCGCTTCGGCCAGCACGTAGGCGCCGCGAGCGACGTTCTTCGCGGAGGCGAAAATCTCATCGGATGCTGCGCCCTCGCCGCGCTCGTAGACGGGGATGTTCTGGCGGGTCAGCGCGATGCCGGCCGGGCCGCCCCGGCGTTCCAGGATGGTCTTCCAGGCCCAGGCGGTCTCGTTGGCGTCGCCGGGACGAACCACGTCGAGCCCCGGAATGGCGCGCAGAGTCGCAAGCTGCTCAATCGGCTGGTGGGTAGGGCCGTCCTCGCCGAGCGCGACGGAGTCGTGGGTCCAGACGAAGATCGACGGTGCCTTCATGAGCGCGGCCAGGCGAACGGCCGGGCGCATGTAGTCGCTGAAGATGAGGAACGTTCCGCCGAACGGGCGTGTATTGCCGTGCAGCACGATGCCGTTGAGAATGGCGGCCATGGCGTGCTCCCGAATGCCGAAGTGCAACACCCGACCGTAGGGGTTTCCGGTCCATTCACCGGTGGAGTGCTCGCTCGGAATGAACGAGGCTGCGCCGCCGATGGTGGTGTTGTTCGATTCGGCAAGGTCGGCCGAGCCGCCCCACAGTTCGGGGATGACGCCGCCGAGGGCGGTGAGTACCTTGCCCGACGCCGCGCGAGTGGAGACCGGCGTGCCGCCGGCGAACACCGGGAGGGCGTCGTCGACACCGTCGGGCAGGTCGCCGGAGAGTACGCGGTCGAGCAAAATTTTGCGTTCCGGGTTGGCGACGGCCCAGGCGTCGAACTGCACGGTCCACTCCGCGTGTGCGGCAGCACCACGCGCCAGGGCCAGACGGGTGTGCGCGATGACCTCGGGGGCCACGTCGAAGGTCTTTTCCGGGTCGAAGCCGAGAACGGTCTTGACTCCGGCGAGTTCTTCGGCCCCGAGGGCGGAGCCGTGGATCTTGCCGGTGTTCTGCTTCTTCGGGCTCGGCCAGCCGATGATCGTCTTGAGGATGATCAGGCTGGGCTTGCCTGTTTCGTTCTGGGCGGCTTCAATTGCCGCATTCAGTTCGGCGACGTCTTCGACATAGGAGCCGGTCTTCTTCCAGTCCACCGTCTGCACGTGCCAGTCGTAGGCGGCGTAGCGCGCGGCGACATCCTCGGTGAAAGCGATGTTGGTGTCGTCTTCAATGGAGATCTGGTTGCTGTCGTAGATGGCAATCAGGTTGCCGAGCTGCTGGTGGCCGGCGAGGGAGGATGCCTCGCTCGTGATGCCTTCCTGCAGGTCGCCATCGCCGGCGATGACGTAGACGAAGTGATCGAACGGGCTGGCGCCGGTGGCGGCATCCGGATCGAACAAGCCACGCTCAAAACGCGACGCGTAGGCGAAACCGACAGCGGATGCCAGTCCCTGGCCGAGCGGGCCGGTGGTGATCTCGACGCCGTCGGTGTGGCCGTATTCCGGGTGGCCGGGGGTCTTGGAACCCCAAGTGCGCAGGGCCTTGAGGTCTTCCAGCTCGAGGCCGTAGCCGCCGAGGTATAACTGCACGTACTGGGTCAGCGAGCTGTGGCCGACCGACAGGATGAATCGGTCGCGACCGATCCACTCGTTGTCGGCCGGGTCGCGGCGCATGATCTTTTGAAACAGGAGGTAGGCGGCGGGAGCGAGACTCATCGCGGTGCCCGGATGCCCATTCCCAACCTTCTCCACGGCGTCGGCCGCCAGAATGCGTGCGGTGTCAACCGCCTGATCGTCAACGGAATCCCATTGGAAAGCTGCCACGTCACGTAACCCTTCATTGAAGCGAAGGCGGGTTGAGCTCAACCCATCCTTTGATAGTTGTGCAAGTGTCGGCAGCCGTGTCACCGGCAACGCCGCGCCATCCGGCGCGGGACTGCAAGCGAAACATCACCCCCGGCGAGTTGGCCTGCTGGTGCAGCCATCTCCCACCCGGGGGCTCGCCGAACTACTGATTCACTGTGGGGAGCACTATAAGTATAGGGACGAATGACCCGGGACGCTCGAATTGACGTGGCATGACGACACAATCTGGATTCGTCCGGGGTGGAGCGTCCCTCGAGGCGTGTCCTAGAATAAGAAGACTTGCCTAGCGTTAGAGGATTAATGGACGTCGCCCTGAAGACCCCGGTCCGGAGCGGACCGCGCACAGTGAAGCGCACCCTCAAGGCCTACGTCTCCCTAACCAAACCGCGCGTGGTCGAGCTGCTCCTCGTGGTGACGGCACCCACCATGCTCCTCGCAGAGCGCGGCATCCCGAGCCTCTGGCTGATCCTCGCGACGCTCGTCGGCGGGTCGCTCAGTGCGGGTTCCGCCGGTGCCTTCAACTGTTACCTCGATCGTGATATCGACCGCCTCATGAAGCGCACCAAGAATCGTCCCCTGGTCACCGGAGAACTCAGCGACCGAGAAGCGTTGATCTTTGCGTGGGCGCTGGGAGCGGCATCCATTCTGTGGCTTGGCCTGCTGACCAACTGGCTGGCCGCTGCGCTGTCGTTCGGCGCGATTCTGCTCTACGTCGTGTTCTACACGATCATTCTCAAGCGTCGTACCCCGCAGAACATTGTCTGGGGTGGTGTGGCCGGTTGCATGCCCGTGCTAATCGGTTGGGCGGCCGTGACCGGCGAACTGTCCTGGCCACCGGTCATTCTGTTCATGATTATCTTCCTGTGGACACCGCCACACTACTGGCCGCTTTCCATGAAGTACCGCGCGGACTACCAAGCTGCCGGCGTGCCGATGCTCGCCGTCGTGCGTGGTCGCGCACAGGTGGGCCTGCAGGTCATCTTGTACGCGTGGGCCACGGTCGCCTGCTCTCTGCTGCTGATTCCGATCGCGGACATGGGTCTTCTCTACAGCTTTACTGCCCTGGTCACGGGTGGCTGGTTCATCTACGAGACGCATCGGCTGTACAGCCTTGCGATTCGACACGAGCATGTGTCACCGATGCGTGTCTTCCATGGCTCGATCGCGTACCTGACGCTGTTGTTCGTGGCCGTTGGAGTGGATCCGCTGCTTCCGTTCTAGGCCGCGGGCCTGCCGAGCCCGCAGCGGATGCTCAGACCCTGGGTGTTCAGACCCGGCGAGTGAGTCGGGCGTCGATCTTGCCGACGTCGGCCGAATGGATCACGACCGTGACCACTCGGCCGGCCAGGGCCATCGCCGTTGCAGTGAAGTCGAAGGCAGTCACTGTGATGGCGGCAAGGGCCGTGTCGTCGACGACCAGGTTCGACCGGTGCGCCAGCGCGAGTTCGATCTCCGACTGCTGGTGCGTGTGGCGTTCGGCCCATAGTTGCGACCCGAAGTCGTAGGGGTTCTTGGCGAAGTTCATCACGATGTACTGCAGGTGCTGGTTGAGTGCGTCTCGAATCGGGTCGCCGCCGCGATTGGTGGAGCCCGGAACATCGGTGAAGACAAAGCCGCGCAGTTCGGCGATGCCGACCGGACCGGCCGGGGAATCCTCAAACCAGAAATTACCCGACTGGTCGGCGAGCCAATAGTGCGCCTGCGCCTCGAGCGTGCGTCCGTGGTTGCCGTACCAGCTCCAGCCGCGTTCCTGCAAGCGTGGCTGACGCACGAACCCGAAGACCGGAGGGCCGAACAGGGCAAGGCGGGCCGCGTCGTCTGGCGGCTTCGATTTGGCTCCCGGTGCGAGATGCATGTCTGGAGAGTACACCGGCGGCCACCGCAGGGGGAGAGGCACGCGCAGATAACTCTGCCGGGCCGAACATCATTGGCTGGAACGAGCCATCGTCGCTAGCGGCTACTGCTTTCGCTGGCAGTGGAACGCTCTGTGACTGAGGCCGTGACACCGGTCGGAGCCTTGAGGTTCAATACGACTGCGGTCATTGCCGCGGCGAGTATGCAGGCCAGAACCATGTGCAGGCCGACCAATAGCGGTGGCAGTCCCAGGTTGGCCTGCAGGAGCCCAACCACGATCTGCACGAGCTCGATCACCAGGAGCGCGACGACGAAGGAACGCACCGGCAGCTTGCCGCGAACGGATACCACGAGCAACACGATCGTCAAGACCAGCGTCGCATAGCCCGGCCAGGCGTGCAGATGTTCGAGCAACTCAGCGTTGAAGCCGGTGCGTCCAGCGTCAGCGTCACCGGAATGCGGTCCGGAGGCGGTGGTCAGCACTCCCATCAGCACGGTCAGCGCTACGACGAAACTCGTAGCGTGGGCCAGCCCGGCGAAGCCGGCGGGAACAACGAGGGCGCGCGGCCCTGGAGCAAGATAGACCCGGTGCACGAGCACGGCCGCAATGCACACCATGATCAGCGAAACCGTGAAGTGGAAACCGACGATCAACGGGTTCAGCCCGGTCAGTACGGTGACTCCGCCGACCAGCGCCTGGGCGAGAACACCGGCGGCGAGAATCACCGCGAGAGTGAACAGATCCTTGCGCTCGGTGCGCAAACGCCAGAGCAGCACAACGGCCGCGATGGCAATAATGCCGATCAACCCGGTCATCGTGCGGTTAGCGAACTCGATGACCCCGTGCAGCCCCATTTCCTCTGTCGGCACGATCGATCCGGCGACACAGGTCGGCCAAGTGGGGCAGCCGAGCCCGGAGCCGGTGAGGCGAACAGCCCCTCCGGTTCCCACAATCAATATTTCCGTCACGAGCGAGAGCCAGGCGACCACCCGAATTCGTCCGTCGATAACACTAGGTAGCCGTTGGTATATCGGATTCACCGGTTCTGCTCTCTCTGTCAATCTCATGATCGCGCGCCATCTGATCGTGCCCTGTACAAATGTGAATCGACCGGCAAGAACGCGTATGTTGCTGATCAACCTGTAGAATTAGGATCTCCATGGAGATTCTTCGTGCAGTCATGGTGATTGCGCGTTGTCAATCGGAACCGAACAGCTCTTCACCAGGCGCTGGCCGGCTCGGCTGCATCTTTAGTTCCATGAATATTCTAGGTACGCAACGTAGCTGTCCACACAACCCGTTCCCCGTGGTCTCCACTGAGTTCATCAGTACGGAGGCTCCGTGGGAATGACCGGACTAATATCCGGGTTGTGCTGGGTAGAGAAGAGGTAATAATGTCGGATGTCCTGCTAGACCGTCCCGACCTTGAGGGGATTGGCACCTACGAATTTGGGTGGGCCGATTCGGACAAGGCCGGAGCATCCGCTCGCCGTGGTATTTCTCCCGAGGTTGTCACTGACATCTCCAACCTGAAATCCGAGCCGGATTGGATGCTGCAGCGACGCCTCAAAGCCCTGCAGTTGTTCGAACGCAAGCCCATGCCCACCTGGGGCGCCGATCTTTCCGAGATCGATTTCGACAACATCAAGTACTTTGTGCGGTCAACGGAGAAGCAGGCCCAGACTTGGGAAGACCTGCCTGACGACATCAAGAACACCTACGAGAAGCTCGGTATCCCCGAAGCTGAGCGCCAGCGCCTCGTCTCCGGTGTCGCAGCCCAGTACGAGTCCGAAGTGGTTTACCACCAGATCAACGAAGAACTTGCAGCTCAGGGCGTCATCTTCATGGACACCGACACGGCGCTCAAGGAGCACCCGGAGTTCTTCGAAGAGTACTTCGGCACCATCATCCCCTCCGGCGACAACAAGTTCGCCGCGCTGAACACGGCCGTCTGGTCGGGCGGGTCGTTCGTCTACGTGCCGCCCGGCGTGCACGTAGAGATTCCGCTGCAGGCCTATTTCCGCATCAACACGGAGAACATGGGCCAGTTCGAGCGCACGCTCATCATTGCCGACGAGGGCAGCTACGTGCACTACATCGAGGGCTGCACCGCCCCGATCTACAAGTCGGACTCGCTGCATTCCGCCGTGGTCGAGATCGTCGTGAAGAAGAACGCCCGCGTTCGCTACACAACTATCCAGAACTGGTCGAACAACGTTTACAACCTCGTAACCAAGCGGGCCACGGCGGGCGAAGGTGCCACGATGGAGTGGATCGACGGCAACATCGGTTCCAAGGTCACCATGAAGTACCCGTCCATCTACCTCATGGGCGAGCACGCCAAGGGTGAGACGCTCTCCGTGGCCTTCGCCGGCCCCGGCCAGCACCAGGACGCTGGTGCCAAGATGATCCACATGGCTCCGTACACGCAGTCGTCGATCGTCTCCAAGTCCATCGCCCGTGGCGGCGGACGCAGCGGCTACCGAGGCGAGGTTCGAGTGGATGCCTCCGCGCACCACTCCGCCAACACCGTGCGCTGTGACGCTCTCCTGGTCGACACCCAGTCACGTTCTGACACCTACCCGTCCATCGACATCCGTGTCGACGACGTGCAGCTCGGCCACGAGGCCACCGTCTCACGCGTCAGTGAAGAGCAGTTGTTCTACCTGATGAGTCGCGGTATGCCCGAAGATGAAGCTATGGCCATGATCGTTCGCGGATTCATCGAACCGATCGCCCGGGAACTACCGATGGAGTACGCCCTCGAACTCAACAAGCTCATTGAAATGGGCATGGAAGGATCCGTCGGCTAAATGTCCGCCGCTTCAGCGCTTTCGAAGAGCGCTTCAAAAACTGTGCCCGCACCATCCACACCCGCTGCCGGCTCGTCGACTTTGACGCCCGGCCAGCACGGAATCAAAGAACACTCCGACGGACGTTTCGGCTACGTGCCGGTGCAAACCCGGTCTGATCGTTTCAAGAGCGTCAACGTGGCCGATTTCGATGCCGTCACCGGCCGCGAAGCCGTCTGGAAGCACTCGCCCGTCGCGAAATTCACTGACCTCACCGCCGGTACTCTCGACGGCTCGCGCTACCTCATCGAGTCCACCCCGTCAGCCGATATCTCGGTTGACTGGGTGCCCAGGTCGGATGCCCGCATCGGCACCGCGGGACTGCCGGAAGAACGCGCCGCCGCCAACGCCTGGGGCGTCTTCGACGACGCCCTCGCCATCACGGTCAGCGGTGAGGAAGCCAAGGAGATCACGGTGACCCGATCGGCTCTCGGCAACACGGCCCGCGGCGCCCACACGATCATCGAGGCCAAGCCGTTCAGCCAGGCCACGGTCATTCTGGCGAACACCGGTGACGCCCGGCTCAGCGAAAACGTCGAGATCATCCTCGGCGAGTCCGCGAACCTCACGGTCGTCTCGCTGCAGGAGTGGGACGACTCGGCGGTGCACCTGGCCAACCATTTTGCATCCATCGGTCGTGACGCCCGACTCAAGCACGTCGTCGTCTCGCTCGGCGGCAGCATCGTGCGGGTCAACCCGTCTGTACGTCTGGCCGGACCGGGCTCGGACACGCTGCTCCTCGGCCTCTACTTCGCGGATGCAGGCCAGCACCTGGAACAGCAGGTGTATGTCTTCCACGACGCACCGAAGAGCCGCAGCCGCGTCAACTACAAGGGTGCGTTGCAGGGCCAGGACGCCCGTACGGTCTGGATCGGCGATGTGCTGATCGGTAACAAGGCAGCAGGCACCGACAGCTACGAACAGAACCGCAACCTCGTACTCAGCGAGGGTACGCGCGCCGATTCCATCCCCAACCTGGAGATCGAGACCGGCAATATCGTCGGGGCCGGTCACGCCAGTGCCACTGGGCGTTTCGACGACGAACAGCTGTTCTACCTTCAGTCTCGCGGCATCACTGAAGAAGAAGCGCGGCGCCTAGTCGTGCGCGGATTCCTCACCGAGGTCGTGCAGCAGATTGGTTCCCCCGAACTTGAAGCTCGGTTGCAACTCGCAATCGAAGCTGAACTTATTGGAACGGACGACAAGTAAGCATGGCCGCAACGAAGATCTGCGCTCTCGATGAGCTCGAAGTAAACCAGGCCGTCAAGGTCGAAATCGACGGGGTCGCCATCGCCCTCGTGCGTGATGCCGCCGGCGACGTGTTCGCCATCGGTGATACCTGCACGCACGGTGACATCTCCCTGTCGGAGGGATTCGTGGAAGGCCAGACTCTCGAGTGCTGGGCCCACGGCTCGATGTTCTCCCTCACCACAGGCAAGCCGCTGTCCCTGCCGGCCTACGACCCGGTCCCGGTTTACAACGTGGAACTCATCGACGGTTTTGTCTTCGTCGATCCGTCTGTAACCGTCGCGGTCTGAGCCGATCAAACTCCGGCACCGACCGCCCTCCAACTTTAGAATTTAGAAAGGGATAAGACATTCATGTCTGTTCTTGAGATTAAAGACCTGCACGTCAGCGTCGAGACCGACCAAGGCACCAAGCAGATTTTGCGCGGCGTCAACCTCACCATCAACGAGGGCGAAATCCACGCCATCATGGGCCCGAACGGCTCCGGCAAATCCACCCTCGCCTACACGATCGCCGGCCACCCCAAGTATCACGTCGAGAGCGGCTCCATCCTGCTCGACGGAGCCGAAGTACTCAAAATGACAGTGGATGCGAGAGCTCGCGCCGGTCTGTTCCTCGCCATGCAGTACCCGGTAGAGATTCCCGGAGTGACCGTCACGAACTTCCTGCGCACCGCCAAGACCGCCATTGAGGGTGAAGCCCCGCCGATCCGTACCTGGATCAAGGACGTGCGGGAGGCGATGACCGGTCTGAAGATGGACAAGGCCTTTGCCGAGCGCAACGTCAACGAGGGCTTCTCCGGTGGCGAGAAGAAGCGCAATGAGATCCTTCAGCTTGAACTCCTCAAGCCGAAGTTCGCCGTGCTCGACGAGACCGACTCCGGGCTCGATGTCGATGCGCTCAAGATCGTCTCAGAGGGCGTCAACCGCGCCAAGGCCAATACCGGCCTCGGTCTTCTGCTCATCACGCACTACACGCGCATCTTGCGTTACATCCACCCCGACTTCGTGCACGTCTTCGTCAACGGGCGCATTGCAGAGCAGGGCGGTCCCGAGCTCGCCGACCGCCTCGAGGACGAGGGCTACGATCGCTTTCTCGTCCCGTCGAACGTAGGCTAGTCCTATGGCCTCAACACTCAGTCCGGCTCGCTTCGATGAAATCGAAGAAGCCCTCAAAGACGTCATGGACCCGGAACTCGGCATCAACGTCGTCGACCTCGGGCTCATCTACGACCTCGGCTGGGACGACGAAAACAACGCACTCATCATCCACATGACCCTCACCTCGGCCGGTTGCCCGCTGACCGATGTGCTCGAAGAGCAGACGGCCGAAGCGCTCGATGGCGTCGTTGACCAGTTCCGAATCAACTGGGTCTGGATGCCGCCGTGGGGTCCGGAGAAGATCACTGACGACGGCCGCGACATGATGCGAGCCCTCGGCTTCGCCATGTAACTCCAGCTCTATCCCGAAGGCCCCGCCTGCATCCGCAGTCGGGGCCTTCGTGTTTTGCCTCAGAGCCTGGGCTACCGGCTCCGATTCCATGGCGAGCACACCGAAGACAGCTTGGTGAACCCGCCACAGCGGCTCATCTGCGACAAAACGCTCGACGGCTTCGACTCCGAGCGCGTACTCGCGGAGCGCCATTGAGCGCTTGTGCCCGACATCTCGGTCGCCCAGGCGCGCCAGGTTGGCTGGATCGAGGTAGTCCGGTCTGTAGATGATCCGCAGGTACTCGGCCCCGCGCACCTTGATGCCCGGCTGTGCAAGCGATCGCGTTCCGCGAACGAGGCCCGCCACCGGCTTGACCACCATGCCTTCACCGCCGGCGTCGGTGAGGTCCTCCCACCAGGTCGTGGCCGCGGCCTCCGACTCGGCCGACGTCAGGTCAACGTCGATGTATCGGGTGCGGCGGATCAGTTGTTCATCCGCGTCGGCTAGACGGTCGGCGATGGCGAGGTACCAGAAGTGATCCTGTCCCAGGTGGCTTGCTCCTGCGGAGGCGACCAGCTGGAAGGGGGCAAGTTGCACACCCTTGAGTCCAGACGCCGGCTGGCTGTAGCGCCGGTAAGAGGCTCGGTAGGCCTCGGCATTGGACGCGCGGTGCTTCGTGCGCGCGAGGAGATCGGTGACGTCGACACCCCGGTCGGCGGCGGCCTGCAGGATCCGAGACGCCGCGGGCAGGGCGCTCGTCGCGGCCGCTGCGACGCTCGCGTACTGCTCTCGGATCATTGGGCCCGCTTTGAGCGACCAGAGCAGCAGTTCGGCATCAAAGAGCAACCAGGACGTCTGGAATTCAGACCACAGCCCGGCCGTCTCGGCGGCTCTGTCGAGACGCGAGAGGAAGTCGTCGGTCGTCGACTCGCCGAAGAACGGTCGGCCCGTGCGCGTGTGGACTGCTCCGCGCCACCCCTCAGGCGCGCCGAACCGTGCGGGGTCTCGGGTCAGTAGCACGACCGCTCGGGAGCCCATATGCTTCTCCTCACAGATCACGCGATCGAGGCCCTCCCGGCGGTAAGTGGCGAACGCCTCGGCCGGGTGCTCGAGGATACCGTCGCGATCCGACACGTGCGGCGGGCTCATGGTCGGCGGCAGGTAGACGAGGCGCCGCGGGTCGGTGGCGAACCGGCTCATGACCTCGAGCGCGCCGGCTGCGTTGTCCTCGCGGATGCCGACCTTGCCGAACACCCGGGTCTCGAGGATCTGCTTGCCGAGCACGTCGTCGATCCTGAGCAGCCCAGGATCACGCGTCACGGCTCCTGTCGCGAGGCTGCCGCCGGATTCACGAACGTCCAGGGGCGCGACTGGTTCATACCAGATCCGCTGCGCCGGCACGTCGACAACTTCCTTCTCGGGATAGCGGAGGGCGCTGAGCTTTCCACCGAAGACGCAACCGGTGTCGAGGCACATCGTGCCGTTGACCCACTCCGCGTTGAGAGTGGGGACATGGCCGTAGAGAACGATCGCTTTTCCGCGGTAATCCTCGGCCCAGGGCAGCCGTATCGGCAGCCCGTACTCGTCGGTCTCGCCCGTCGTGTCGCCGAACAACGAGAATGCGCGCACGCGGCCTGAGGCTCGCCCTTGGTATTTCTCGATCAGACCGGCATGCGCGACGACCAGACGGCCGTCGTCGAGGACGAGGTGCGACACCAGGTCGCGGCAGAAGTGCCGCACCTCGCGGCGAAACTCCCCCGTCTCGCTCGATAGCTGGGCGAGTGTCTCGGCGAGGCCGTGGCTCGTCTGCACCTTCTTCCCTTCCAGGGCGCGCACCAGCTTCGCCTCGTGGTTGCCCGGCACGGCCAGGGCATGGCCGGCAGCGACCATGCCCATGGCAAGTCGCAGTACGCCGGGGGTGTCGGGTCCGCGGTCGACGAGGTCGCCCAGGAAGATCGGGCGGCGCCCTTCAGGGTGGACGGCGTCGATGGGTCGCTCCTCGGCGTCGTGGGTGAGCTCGTAGCCGAGCTTGGCGAGGAGCGTCTCGAGTTCACGGCGGCAGCCGTGCACGTCGCCAATAGCGTCGAAGGGGCCGGCCTCGTCGGATCGGTCGTTGAGAAGGGGTTCACGGATGAAATCCGCGGCCGCGATCTCGTCCAGCCCGGACAGCACGTGCACCCGGCGGAAGCCCTCTTTGCCGAGCTGTTTGAGGGAACGTCGAAGCTGATCGTGCTGACGCTTGATGACGGAAGCCCCGAACGCGCGGTCGGCGCGCGTGGCGTTGCGCTCGACGCAGATGTTCTCGGGGACGTCGAGAACGATCGCGACCGGCAGGACGTCGTGGGTTCGCGCGAGCGCTACGAGTGAGCGGCGGGCGTCAGGCTGCACGTTGGTGGCGTCGATGACGGTCAGTAGCCCGGCGTCCAGCCGCTTTCCCGCCACGAACCGCAGCGCTTCGAACGCTGCGGACGTCGCAGCCTGGTCGTTCTCGTCGTTGGAAACGAGTCCGCGGAAGAAGTCGCTCGACAGCGTTTCGAACTGCCCGAAGTGGGTGGCGGCGAACGTTGATTTGCCGGAGCCCGAGGCGCCGACGAGCACCACGAGCGACAGTTCGGGAAGAGGCAGGCGCATCATCGGTGGGTGGCCTTTCGGAACAGGGCGAGCTGGGTCGGGGAGCCGAGATTGACGTCGACGTCGCCGACCGTACGGTACTCGACCGAGTAGCCGCGGCGAGCCGCGACTTCAGTCGCCCAGGCAACGAACTCGGCCCTGGACCACTCGAATCGGTGATCGCGGTGCCGGAACGAGCCGGCGGGCAGCGACTCAAACAGAGCATTGAAGTCGGAGTTCGGCGTGGTCACGATAACCGCGCCAGGCGCGGCTGCTCCGAACACGGCCGACTCGAGGGCTGGGAGCCGATCCAGGTCGACGTGTTCGATCACCTCCATCAGCACGATCGCGTCGAGGCCGGCGATGCGGTCATCCTGGTACGTCACCGATGACTGCATGAGCTGCACCCTTTCGCGCTGTCTATCGCTGGCCTCACGCAGGTTGAGCGCTCGCGCAGCCTTGACGAGAACGCTCGCCGAGACATCGCAGCCGATAATCGTCGCGGCCCCTGGCCGGCACGGCCGCCACGGTGATCTCGAGGGGCAACGCGGATGCTGCGAGTTCGGCAAACGACTCGCTCGAACCGTTCATAGCAGTGCGGAAGACCTGGCCCAACGCGACGGCGATCATGGAAGAGGACGCATACGGCCGGTCCTTCACGTAACGGGCGAGCGTGGCCGCGTCGTTTCCCCGGAAGCGCTTGTCGCGCACCAGCCCGATGGGGTCGACCTCGAGGAGCAGCGCCACTGTGCAGCGCTCATCGGAGACCTCGGGGTAGAAAACGTGCGCCGTGCCGACACTGAGCGGAAATGCCTGCGCACGGTCCGGGTGCTTTCGAAGCAGGTGGCTCAGATTGGATGCGGCAGGCGCGGTCGAGGTGACTGTGACGAGCACGAGGATCCTTCCTTCAGGCAAACAGTAGCCGCCAGTCTATTGATGCCCGTTGCGGCTGTGTCGCATGTACCCGTGGCTTGGCACTGATCACAACGAGGTCGTCGACGACCGCGGGCTGGCCCTCGGTCTCAGCAATTCAGCACTCGTGTTCGCCGCCATCGGTGCCGGACTGGGCGCGTTCGCGGCCTTCGGTCGCAAGATCACGCGCGCCTGAGCATGGCAACCCGACTGCCTGCCCGATGGACGATGCTGGCTGTCGCCAGCCTCATTGCTGCCCTCAGCGTGAGTGCTGCGTCGACGGACACTAGAACGGGTGGGGGTCAGGGTTCCCGGCTTTGTCGGTGTCCCAGGCGGAGGTCCACGGGTTGGGCACGAGTGGTGGTGCTGGCGCGCCCGGCGGTGGCGGGGGTTCTGGTGGCGCGGTTTGTTGTAGGTGGGGGCTGATTCGGGTGGCGGGGTCGGTGGCGTAGTGCTTGCCGGCGGGGCTGGTCCAGTGCAGGGTTCCGTCGGGGTCAGCGACGGCCGTCCAGTCGCTGAAGTGCTTCAGGTTGTGGTGCGCCGGGGAGAGGAAGTGCAGGTTGGTGGCGGTGGTGGGGCCGCCGAATTGTTTGTCGACGGTGTGGTCGAGGTCGCTGTGGCCGGCGGAGCGGTTACAGCCGGGGAAGCGGCAGGTGCCATCCCGCAGCCGCAGATATTTCTTCAGACTCGCCGGCACCCGGAACGGCGTGGCGCTGACGTCGAGGACAATGCCGGTGTGCGGGTGGGTGAGGATGCGCAGGAAACTCGTCGCCGTGCCGGCGAGGCGCCGGGCGGTTTCCGGGTCGATCGGCCCGTAGCCTTCGAGGTCGCCGGGTTCGTCGCTT
The DNA here is from genome assembly GCF_002954245.1 of Cryobacterium aureum. Taxonomy (GTDB): domain Bacteria; phylum Actinomycetota; class Actinomycetes; order Actinomycetales; family Microbacteriaceae; genus Cryobacterium; species Cryobacterium aureum. Next base: position 484,499 of record NZ_PPTG01000048.1, read on the forward strand.
TTTCCCAGGAGGGTGAGGACCGGGACGGTGATGTTGACGTTGGCGGTGAGTCCGGCGCCGAGGCCGCTGCCGGTGACTCCCTGCTGGAGGAGGTCGATGGCGACGTCGGCGCGCAGCTGACTGAGGGTGCGGGGTTCGCCCGGGCCTTGCAGGCTGAGGGCGGCGTCGGTGACCCGGGTATAGATACCTTGCAGGTCGTCGCCAGCGGCGCGCAACCAGAGCGTTGCCATACCGTCTTTGTCGGGGAAGAACAGCACCCGGCGATCGGAGAGGCACTTGGCGCGGCGCACGGTAATGCTGTCAGGGTGGAACCGTTCCCGGAGCTTGCGGGCTTTGCCGTCGAACTGCGTCGCGGTGAGGCGTTTGGCGTGCGGCAGCAACATCGCCTCGAGTTCGGCGCGGGCGGGCTGCGGCACGGAACCGAGCTGCTCGAGCACTCGGCGGGCATGGCGGAGGGAAATGTCTCCGGCGCGGAGCGCGGTGAGAGTATCGGGCCGCTCGACCACCAGTTGCCGGCTCTCCTGCAGGAGCCCGGACGCGGTACCGCCCGGAATGCGCAGCGCACACGCCATCTCCGCCACGAGGCCCTGCTGCGCGGCGAAGGTCGCGTCCCAGTCATGCTCATGCTCGCGACCGGCCTGGGGGCGGCCGGTCTCGGCAGTGTTAGTGGTGTAGTCCCACGCCTCGGTGAGAACCTCAGCCTTGCTCGCCTGCGCCCACGCGATGACCCTCTCGAAGTAGAGCACCCGGTCAACGAACTGCGCCTGATGCCGCTGGAACGGACTCAAAACGTCGGCCAGACCACTATCGGCCGGACCACTGTCAGCCGCACTGCTGTCGAACGGTATCGGCTGGCCCGGCTCGTCGTCACTGTCATGCTCGGTGCGGAGGTACTCGATGTAGAGGAACTCCTCACGCAGGTCGTCAACGAACCGGTGCTCGGGCGGCACAGCGGCAAAGACCTCGGTCAGGTCCAGGCCGGCCGGCAGAGGCGGGCCCGCCGGCATCTCACGGCGGTAGGACGCCCGGCCGACAGGCTCCGGACCAACAGACTCCGAACCGACAGCATTCGCTGCGAAGGGGTCCGTTACGAAGGGGTCCGGGCTGACGGGCGCAGTATCGACGTCTTCGAGGGCATCGTACGGAGCGAACTGCCCAAGGCCCTCGGCGATCTCGACCCGAAAGTCGGCCTGACACAGCGCCCAGAACGCATCAAACTCGGCACGCTCCTCGGGCGCGGAAGGCCAGTAACCGTGGGCGGCGAAGAACGGATCGACGAGGCCCGGCTGGGGGGTGTCGCCGCTCTGGCTCATAGAACAAGTGTACCAAGCCCAACCCCTGAAGTCGAGGCATTCTCAAATAAATTGGGATATCCATGCGAAGCTGAATTCGCACTGACACTCACGTTTCCCAGACCGGCGAGTGTTGTCCCTCGGACCGGAACCGGTCATTTTCCTCGAGTTTCAAGACGACTTGTACACCGAACTTTCGACGCCGAACGGCTGCTACTAGTAACTAGATCTAGTGACTAGAACGTTATGCTAGTTGTATGGATACAGGGGAAAACGGAGCGATTCGGCGGCGGACGGCCCAGGCCGCCAGCACACGGTCGGAGATCGTTATGGCGGCCGGGCGGTTGATGCTGGAGCGCGGCTACGTCGGCACGTCGGTCGCGGCCATTGCGGGGGAGGCCGGCGTGGTAGTTCAGACGATTTACAACTCGGTGGGGTCGAAGGCTGAGCTGCTCGCCGCGGTGCTGGATCGGGTGGCCGCTGAGCCGGGGGCGCCGGCGCTGCTGTCGGGAGTGACCAGGGAACGCATTGCCGAAGCACGCACCGCTACCGAGGTCATCCGCATTCTGGCTCGTTCAAGCGCATTGGTGAACGAGCGCACCTCGGGCATTCTGCGCATTGTCAGCGAAGCTGCGGTCGTTGACCCCGATGTGGGGGAGTTCGAGCAGAAGCGCGATGCGGCGCGGCTTCACGGCTTCGGTGAGGTGGCGGCGGCGTTGCGCGAGAAACGCGGCCTGCGCGGGGGACTGAGCGACCACGAGGCGGCGGCGACGATGTGGGCGCTGGCCCATCCGCAGACCTATCGCTCGCTCGTTTTGTCGCTCGGCTGGTCGACCGAGGCCTACCTGAACTGGCTGGAAAAGTCGCTTCTGGCGGCCCTGCTTTAGGCATCCGTGTGCCGAGCACAGCCTGAAGGCAAATATACTAGTGAGTTGGACCGCTCTGGCCCACTCACACTTCACACCCGTACAAACACTTCGAATGGACTATTGCTGTGCTCAACGTGCAAGATCTCGAAATCCGCGTTGGAGCCCGCGTGCTCATGGAGGGCGTCAACTTCCGCGTCGCGAGCGGTGACAAGATCGGCCTCGTCGGTCGTAACGGCGCCGGCAAGACGACCCTGACGAAGACGCTCGCGGGGGAGACGAACCCGACCAAGGGTTCGATTAGTCATTCGGGGGAGATCGGATATTTGCCGCAGGACCCGCGTGCGGGCGACCCGACCATGCTCGCTCGCACCCGCATCCTCGATGCCCGCGGCCTCGGCACTATCGCGCTGGGCATGCACGAGTCCAGCCTGGCTATGGCCGACCCCGATCCCAAGATCAGTGCAGCCGCCATGAAGAAATACGGTCGCCTGACCGACGAATTCAACGGTCTTGGCGGCTACTCAGCCGAAGCCGAAGCCGCCTCCATCGCGAGCAACCTGAAGCTGCCAGACCATATCCTCGACCAGGCCCTCAGTACCCTCTCCGGTGGTCAGCGTCGCCGCATCGAACTCGCCCGGATCCTGTTCTCGGCGGCCGAGATGATGATCCTCGATGAGCCCACCAACCACCTTGACGCCGACTCGGTGGCCTGGCTGCGCGAGTTCGTCAAGAACTACAAGGGCGGTGTCATCATCATCAGCCACGACATCGAACTGGTCGGCGAGACGGTCAACCGCGTGTTCTACCTCGATGCGAACCGCATGATGATCGACATCTACAACATGAACTGGAAGAACTACCTACTCCAGCGCACAGCGGATGCCGACCGCCGCAAGAAGGAACGCTCCAACGCCGAGAAGAAAGCCTCGACCCTGCAGCTGCAGGCCGCGAAGTTCGGGGCCAAGGCCAGCAAGGCCGCCGCAGCCCACCAGATGGTGGCTCGTGCCGAGAAACTGCTGTCCGGGCTCGACGCCGTGCGCGCAGTTGAACGCGTCGCCAAGCTGCGCTTTCCCGAGCCGGCACCCTGTGGTCGTACACCGCTCATGGCCAAGGACTTGTCCAAGAGCTACGGCTCGCTCGAGATCTTTACGGCAGTCGATCTCGCGATTGACCGTGGGTCCAAGGTCGTTATTCTCGGCCTGAACGGCGCAGGCAAGACCACACTGCTGCGCATGCTCGCCGGCGTCGATGAGTCCGACACCGGTTCGATTGAACCCGGCCACGGCCTGCGCATCGGCTACTACGCGCAGGAACACGAGACCATCGACGTCAAGCGTTCGGTGCTTGAGAACATGGTCTCCTCCTCACCGAGCATCACGGAGATGGAAGCTCGCCGGGTGCTCGGTTCGTTCCTGTTCACCGGTGACGACTCGAACAAGCCGGCCGGTGTGCTCTCCGGTGGCGAGAAGACCCGTCTGGCCCTGGCCATGATCGTCGTTTCCGGCGCCAACGTGCTGCTGCTCGACGAGCCCACAAACAACCTCGACCCGGCCAGCCGTGAAGAGATCCTCGATGCCCTGGCGCACTACGCCGGTGCCGTTGTGCTGGTCAGCCACGATGAGGGCGCAGTACAGGCCCTCAACCCCGAGCGGGTGCTGATCATGCCCGAGGGAACGGAAGACCACTGGAACAAGGACTACCTCGACCTGATTGAGTTGTCCTAACCACCCTCACCGATTCGGCGTGGGGTGGTGCCGGTTCGCCTCAAGAAAAGGACCCGTGCGTGTTTCCGCTCGAGAAACCATTACGCATCGCGTTGGTCTGCCTGCACACCTCACCCGGCACTGATCCTGGCTCTGGCGACGCCGGCGGAATGAACGTGGTGGTGCGTCATCAAGCTGAGGCTCTCGGAGCGCTCGGCCACAGCGTGACCATCCTTACCCGGCGTTCGTCGTCGGCGCAGCCGCTCTGGGAGTCTCTGGCGCCGGGTGTCGTCCTGCAGTTCTTAGAGGCCGGCCCCGCCGTTACCCTCGCCAAGGGCGACCACGAGACGTATATCGAGGACTTCGGGGCCGCGATCGCCGCTCTGGAACCTTTCGACATCATCCACTCGCATCACTGGTTTTCAGGCGTGGCCGCGCTGCCGGTCGCGCGAACCTGGGGCATTCCGCACGTGCAAAGCTTTCACAGCATCGCTGCCGAGGACGGTACGCCGTTGTCGGCCGGTGAACGAGCCGAATCGCCGGGACGGATGCTTGGGGAGGCTTGGCTCGCTCGAGAATCGGATTCCCTGGTGGCTATCAGTGCGGCAGAGGCCGCAACGATTTCCGGGCGGCTCGGGGGCCGGGTTAACCGAATCAGCATTGTGCTCCCTGGCGTGGACAGCCAGCTGTTTTCACCTGCGCGTCTTCACCAGCCGCCGGCCAATGCGACCGCCGGTGGCTACGCCGTCGTCGCGGCCCGGCTCCAGCCGTTGAAAGGCCTTGACCTGGCCATTCACGCCATCGCAGCGCTTCCAAAGAACCGCCGACCCGAGCTGGTAATTGCCGGCGATGCCTCGGTCGACTATGCCGGATACGTTGACGAACTCCGCCAGCTCGCTGAACGGTCCGGCCTGTCAGACATTCGATTTGTCGGTCCGCAGTCCCACGCGAACCTGGCCGAACTGTTTCGCGGTGCCCGCCTGGTCCTCGTACCGTCGCACTCGGAGACCTACGGTCTGGTGGCACTGGAAGCGGCAGCGAGCGGCGTACCAGTCGTCGCTTCGGCGGCCGGGGGACTGCGCGAGGCGGTCGTCGACGGAGTCACCGGACTCGTTCTGGACTCTCGCGATCCGCAGGTTTGGGCCGATGCGATGGCGCAGATCCTGACCGACCCGACGCGGGCGGTCGAACTGTCCCAGGCCGCTCGCGAGCATGCGCTTCGGCTGGACTGGAGTCGCTCGGCAGCGTCTCTGGTTCGGGTATACCGCGCACTCCTCGATGAGCCGTCCGAGGTTCGGCAGCAGCACCGCGCCGTCGCCTGAAGCGCGCTAAATCCGTTGCCGGTCGAGCAGCTCGTCCTCAATCTGGGCATCATTGCGCGGTTTCGCCGCCCGCTTGCGGGCACGCTCATCGGCGCGTTCGCGCTCGTCGGGATCTTCGGCGTTCACGCTGCGATACTCCTCGCGCAGCGCCCAACCGAGACCGACGAAGGCGAGCAGGCCGAAAACGAACCACTGGAACGCGTACGAGAGGTGAGGTCCCTCGTCTCGGATTGGTTTTGCGACGGCTGTCGGACGTTTCTCGGTGGCAGACGGACTCTCGGTGTCCATTAGGCCGTAGGCTCCGGTATAGGTGGGCTGGTCGAGGCGTGCGGCAATGGTGGTGAGATTGATCGTCGCCACTTGATCACCAGTGGCGGTGCGCCCGGGAAGGTCGGGTTCACTGGCCTTGAGCCGGGCGACGACGGTGACCGTTCCGGTCGGCGGTGCCGGCACCGTGTCCGGAGCATCCTGCTCTTGTCCGGTAGGCAGCCAGCCTCGATCGACGATGAAGATCGTGCCGTCGGAGAGGAGCAGCGGGGTCAGCACTTCGAAACCCGGATTGACGTTGAGCGGGCGGTTGCGCGCGAGCATCTCGTCGTCGGTGAGGTAGGTGCCGGTCAGCTCCACCGGCATCCACTTCTGTGATTCGTCGAAGTCGGTCAGCTCGGGAAGAGCCTCGGTGACGGGAATCGGGTTCGAGTCGAAGTTGGAATCGATCTTGAACAGTTCGGTAAGGGCTTGGTCGCGCCGAGCCAGTTGCCAGACGCCGAGTCCGGAACACACCGTCGCAAAGAGAATGGTGAGTGCGAGATACCCGGCCCAGCGACGGCTGAAGGCAAACTTCCAGCCCGTCATTGTGCATCTCCGACCGGCTCGGGCGCGGCAGCAAGAGGACTCACCACGAGCGGGAAATCGCGCGCGGCCAAAAACTCACTCAGGTAGTCGACGTGCTCATCGCAGGCCAGCCAGGTTTTCACCCGATCGCTCGAATGGATGCGCGGGTTGCGCCAGTCCAGCCGCCAACGCCCAGCATCACGGCAGTCAGCCCGGGAGCAGGTTGACGACTGCAGGGGTGCGCCCAGCCCAATCATGGGGCCGGATGCAGCCGCGCGAGCACTCACTTGACCTCGTCGTCTGAGGTGCGGCTTTCGGTGCCGGTATAGATCTCGACGCTGCCGGGTCGAATCACTTCGGCGCCGCGCGGCGCGATCTTCACGTTCGCTACGACGACGGCGAAGTAGGGCAGGGCGATTGCACCGATGGCGCAGACCACCAGCCACCAGCCGTGAACGAAGAGCATCAGCACAATACAGACGACACGGATGCCCATTGCAATCGAATATTTGATCATTCGGTTGCGTCGTTCGACCTCCGGGGAGGCGGGGAGCGAGGTGATCGACTGCTGCTTCATGGGTCCATCGGGTTCGTGAGGGGGTTCATCAGTGGGTTCGCGGGTGCAAGAATTGCGCCTCAACAAGCCTACGACTGCACGGCTGGTTTGTTGCACGCCTTAAACTTGAATCTGCCGGGTATTTCGTCTTCCTCGCCCGGCGGCCCGGAATGCCAGCAATCAACAGACTTGGAACTTCATGACAACGGCTCGAACAGTGCTCGTCACCGGCGGCAACCGCGGCATCGGATTTGCCATCGCGGAAGAATTCCTCGCCCAGGGACACCGCGTCGCTGTGACGTCGCGGTCCGGTCACGGGCCGGCCGGCAGCCTCACCGTGCGTGCTGACGTGACGGATGCCGCGTCGATCGATGCCGCGTACACCCAGATCGAGGCGACCTACGGCCCGGTCGAGGTCGTAGTCGCCAATGCCGGTATCACCCGTGACACCCTGCTCATGCGCATGTCAGAGGATGATTTCACCTCGGTCATCGATACCAACCTCAGTGGGGCGTTCCGCGTCGTCAAGCGCGCCAGCAAGGGCATGCTCAAGGCTCGTTTCGGCCGTATCGTGCTCATCTCCAGCGTCGTCGGGCTCTACGGCTCCGCCGGGCAGGTGAACTACTCGGCATCGAAGAGCGGCCTGATCGGCCTGGCCCGCTCGGTCACCCGTGAGCTCGGTGCCCGCGGGATCACCGCGAACGTCGTTGCTCCCGGTTTCATCGAAACCGACATGACCGCAGCCCTGCCCGAAGCGCAGCAGGCGGATTACAAGCGCAATATTCCGGCCGGCCGTTTTGCCACTCCGTTAGAGGTCGCCCGCGTGGTCGCCTGGCTCGCCAGCGACGACGCCGCATACATTTCGGGTGCCGTCATTCCGGTCGATGGCGGCCTGGGAATGGGCCACTAAGCCCACCCGAGCACGTACGGGCGCCGTCAGCCGCGCAGACCGAGCAGCGGCAGAACCTGGCTGAGATTGCAGTTCTCGATCACGAGGTCCGCCTCGCGCTTCACCCGCGGCTTGGCGTTGAACGCGACGGCGAGTCCGGCGGCGTCCATCATGCGCAGGTCGTTCGCGCCGTCGCCGACGGCGATCGTCTGCGACAAAATGATGCGGCGCTGGTCGGCCCATTCGCGCAGGGCAACCGCTTTCGCCTCGGCGTCGATAATCGGGCCGAGCACGCGTCCGGTCAGGTAACCGCCGTGCACTTCGAGTCGGTTGGCCCGCCAATGGTCCAGACCCAGCTCAGCCGCGAGCGGGTCGAGCAGCTCGTGAAAACCGCCGGAGACAACGCCGACGACGCCCCCGCCGGCGTGAATGCCGGCGATCAGCTCGTGCACTCCCTCGGTCGGGCGGATGCGCCGCCCCACCTCGGCGAAAACGGTGTCGGGCAGTCCCGCCAGGGTCAAAACCCGTTCGCGCAGGCTGTCGGCGAAGTCGAGTTCGCCGCGCATCGCACGCTCGGTGACGTCGGCGACAAGATCGCGTGAGCCAGCAGCATCAGCCAACAACTCGATCACTTCGTCCTGGATCAGGGTGGAGTCGGCGTCGAGTACGACCAGAAAAGTTGGAGCAGAAGCGAGGATCACGGAGTAACGAGCACGCCCTTACCGACAACGGTGATGCCGGACTCGGTCACACTGAAGCCTCGTGCCAGGTCACGATCGCGATCGACACCGACTGTGGCACCGGCCTCGACGATGACTTCCTTGTCGAGGATGGCACGCCGCACGATGGCTCCCGGCCGGATCTGCACCCGGTCGAACACGATCGAGTCCACGACCTCGCAGGCGGAACCGATCGAGGTCCACGGGCCCAGCACGCTGCGTTCGATGTGAGCACCGGAAATCACACAGCCCAGGGAAACGATCGAATCGATCATGGTCCCCAGGGCGCCGTGGGCGTCCCGCACGAACTTGGCCGGAGGCGAATTCAGCTGCATACTGAAGATCGGCCACTCGTGGTTGTACAGATTAAACACAGGTAACGCCGAGATGAGGTCCTGGTGCGCCTCAAAGAACGAATCGATGGTTCCCACATCGCGCCAGTAGTACCGGTCGCGATCGGTGGAACCGGGCACCTCGTTGCGCTTCAGGTCGTACACGCCGGCATCGCCGCGTGAGACGAAGTCGGGAATGATGTCGCCGCCCATATCGTGACTCGAATCGGTGCGCTCACCGTCGCGCAGTACCGCCTCGATCAGGGCGTCGGTGTTGAAGACGTAGTTGCCCATCGAGGCGAACACCTCGTGCGGCGCATCGGCGAGTCCGACGGCATCCTTGGGCTTTTCGCGAAAGTCGCTAATTAGATCCGGCGTGGCGGCATCCACTTCGATGACGCCGAACTGGTCGGCCAGGCCGATCGGCTGACGAATCGCCGCAACCGTAGCTGCCAGTCCCGACGCGATGTGCGCGTCGATCATCTGGCTGAAATCCATGCGATACACGTGGTCGGCACCGACCACGACCACAATGTCGGGTTTTTCATCGTGAATGAGGTTCAGGCTCTGCAGAATGGCGTCGGCCGACCCGCTGAACCACCGTTTACCGAGGCGCTGCTGCGCCGGCACCGAGGCGATGTAGGAGTTCGACAAGCCACCAGATACATGCCAGGTCTGCGAGACGTGACGGTCCAGGCTGTGTGACTTGTACTGCGTCAGCACGACAACCTGGGTGACGCCAGAGTTGATGAGGTTAGAGAGGGCGAAATCAACCAGACGGTAATGCCCGCCGAAAGGGACCGCGGGCTTAGCCCGGTCCTCGGTCAGCGGCATCAGCCGTTTTCCCTCTCCACCGGCGAGCACGATTCCAAAGATCTTCTTGGCCTTCATGTGTACAGAGTAGGGCCTACCCGGCAATGCCACTTGCACCGTGGGTCTAGGTCGGGCCCGGCTGCGCTACCTTTGCTCCATGCGAGTGGATCTGATGACCAAGGAATACCCCCCCGAAATCTATGGGGGAGCTGGTGTGCATGTGACCGAACTGGTCCGTGCCCTTCGACACGATATCGAGGTGTCCGTACGGTGCTTCGGCGCGCCGCGCAGCGATCCCGACACCTTCGCATACGACGTTCCAGCACAATTATCTACCGCGAACGCGACGCTTGGCACCCTCGGCGTTGACCTGCAGATGGCGGAAGACGCCGCTGGCGCCGACCTGGTGCACTCCCACACCTGGTATGCGAATGCGGCCGGCCACCTCGCGAAAATGCTGCACGGCATGCCGCACGTCGTTACCGCACACAGTCTCGAACCGCTGCGCCCGTGGAAGGCTGAGCAACTTGGCGGCGGCTACCGCGTGTCGAGCTGGATCGAGAAAACCGCCTTTGAAGCAGCGGATGCCGTCATCGCCGTCAGTGACGGCATGCGTCGCGACATCCTGCGCAGCTACCCGGCACTCGATGCGAGTCGGGTGCACACCGTGTACAACGGCATCGATCTCGAGCGCTGGAAGCCGACGCGAGACGAAGATTTTGTGCAGAGCCTCGGAATCGATCCTGACCGGCCATCCGTTGTCTTCGTCGGTCGCATCACCCGGCAGAAGGGCCTGCCCTACCTGTTGCGCGCCGCCGCGTTGCTGCCGCCCGAGGTGCAGCTCGTGCTGTGCGCCGGTGCACCCGACACCCCAGGAATCCTGGCTGAAGTGACCGCGGGCGTCGAGGCGCTGCAACGCGAGCGTTCCGGAGTGGTCTGGATCAACCGGCTCCTCGCCCAGCCCGAGCTTGCTGCGGTGCTCACCCAAGGCACGGTTTTCGTCTGCCCGTCCATCTACGAACCACTCGGAATCGTCAACCTCGAGGCAATGGCTTGTGGGCTCGCAGTCGTCGGTACCGCCACCGGCGGTATCCCCGAGGTTGTCGCCGACGGCCAGACCGGGCGTCTGGTACCGATCGAGCAACTCACCGACGGCACCGGCACCCCGCTGCACCCCGATCAGTTCGTCGCCGACCTGGCTCGCACACTCACCGAGGTCGTGAGCGACCCGGCCCGCGCCGCCGAAATGGGCCGCGCCGGCCGACTGCGCGCCGAGCGGGAATTCGGCTGGAGCCAGATCGCCACCCGCACCCGGGAGATCTACGCGTCTCTGCTCTGACGGGCGTGAGGGAAGCCGGGCACGCCGCCGGGGCTGGCCCGGCGTCTTTCCGCACCGGCCCCGCCCGATAACATGGCTGTATGGTCAACGTTCTGCATTTCACCGATGTCTCGGTCGTCCGGGGTGGCACCACCATCCTCGACTCAGTGAATTGGAGCGTCGATGACGATCAACGGTGGGTCATCCTCGGCCCGAACGGCGCCGGTAAGACCACGTTGCTGCAGATCGCCGCCGCTTTCATGCACCCCTCGACCGGTCAGGCCGAGGTGCTCGATGAGACGCTCGGCGGAACGGATGTCTTCGAGCTGCGGCCCCGCATTGGGTTCGCCTCGACCGCCATGGCCCGTAGGGTCCCGGTCAGCGAGAAGGTCCTTGACGTTGTCATGACGGCGGCCTATTCGGTCACCGGTCGTTGGAACGAAGAATACGAGGCCATCGACGAACGGCGTGCCCAGCGCGTGCTGCAGGAATGGAACCTCGACCACCTTGCCGACCGTAAGTTCGGCACCCTCAGTGACGGCGAACAGAAGCGGGTGCAGATTGCCCGCTCAGTGATGATCGACCCGGAAATCCTCCTGCTCGACGAGCCCGCCGCGAGCCTCGACCTCGGCGCTCGAGAGTCGCTTTTGCAGCTGCTTGGCGGTTTCGCCCAGGAACCAAACTCTCCGGCCATCATCATGGTCACCCACCACGTCGAAGAGATTCCGCTCGGATTCACCCACGTGCTGCTGCTGTCAGGCGGCAAGGTCGTTTCCGCAGGGCCGATTGCTGAGGCGCTGACCGCCGAAGCGTTGACCGACACCTTCGGCCTCGCGGTCGAACTGTCCGAGACCGACGGCCGCTACTCGGCGCGTGCGGTCTGAACCCAGACTCCCCGAACGGCCGTCGATGGCGCGCTCTTTCTGCTAAAGTAAATGGCTGGCCATCTGGCCAACCAGCTTGTCGTTATCCCAGACGGCGGGGCCCAACAATTGAACAGCACTGTGACCAGTTACAAGTCTGTTCACCAGAAGTGCAAGAGGAAATCTTCATGAAGTCTGACATTCACCCCGAGTACGCTGCCGTTGTGTTCCGCGACCTCGCCTCCGGCGCGACCTTCCTGACCCGTTCGACGGTCTCCAGCAAGAAGACCATCGAATGGGAAGACGGAACCACGTACCCGGTCATCGACGTGGAAATCTCCTCCGAGTCGCACCCGTTCTACACGGGCAAGCAGCGCATCATGGACTCCGCCGGCCGCGTGGAGAAGTTCAACTCGCGTTACAAGGGCTTCGGCAAATAGCACCAGGTTTGTGAACGAAGTCTTCATCAAGAAAGGCGACCAGCTGCGGCTGGTCGCCTTTTCTGTGTGTCCGTCAGCGGGGAGCGCTCAGCGCTTTGGCCAGGCGGTGTCCGCCAGAAATTCTGGGTCGCGACCGCGCCGCATGTACTCCTGAAAGCTTTCGGCCTGCTGGCGGTACCAGGTGACCTGCAACGCGTGCAGTTCGTCGAGAGTGGCCGGCAGAGCGCCTTCATGGGCCCGGTGAATGGCTTGGGCGACACGACCGGCGGCGATCGCGTCGGCCCCGGCATCATGGGCATCGTCCAGAGCGACACCATAGAACGCGCTCGTGACCTCGAGGGTGCGCTTGCCCTTGCGATACTTATCGACGGCCTTGTCGATAACCAGGGGGTCTACGACCGGACTGGGGGAGTCCAACGGGGCGATGCCGTAGCGCAGGGCCTCACGATCGAGCAGGGTGAGGTCGTAAGGAGCGTTGTAGGCCACGATGGGCAGGCCGTCGCTCAGGTGTCCGCGCAGGGCTGTGACGATCTCGGCTACGGCCTCGGCGGCGACCCGCCCGTGTTCCACGGCCCGCTCCGTCGTGATGCCGTGCACGTTGGTAGCTCCGATTGGAATGTCGATGCCCGGATCGACCAGCCAATCGATGCGCTCAACGGCCGTGCCGCTCGCGTCGAGAACGGCAACGGTGGCCGACACGATGCGGCAGGTTTCCACGTCGATGCCGGTGGTTTCAAGGTCGAATACGGCGAGGTGATCGCTCCAGGTGCTCATACTTCCACCATAGGGGCGACCACCGACAGCCATCCGCGCGGCCGGCCGGTGCTCTGACTCACAGCGAGGTCAGTCGTGTGAAATCAGAGTTGTATACGCCGGTTGATGACGTTCTCGGCGCTCTCGTGCATGGTGCGATTGTTCGCGCGGGCATCCGCTCGCAGTCGCTTGAACGCTTCGTCCATATTCACCGTGCTGATCTGGGCGATGACGCCCTTGGCCTGTTCGATCAGAATGCGACTGTTCAGTGCCCGCTGCAACTGTTCATTGACGACGCCGTCTTCACGCACGGTGCGTTCCTGCAGAATGCTGATGGTTGCGACGTCGGCCATGGCCTGCCCGATCGCGGCGTCTTCGGGGGTGACATCACCGGTGGCTTCACGAAACAGGTTGAGCGCACCGATTGCCCGATCGCGCACGCGCATCGGGATGGCGTGCACCGAGCGAAAGCCCTGAGACAGTGCAGCGGCCACAAAATCCGGGTAGGTCTTGTCGAATGCGGCGATGTCTCCGAGGGTGACGACCTTACCGGTGAGGTAGCAGTCCACACAGGGACCAGCCCCAGCCTGCTGTTGTAGAACCTCCACGAGGTAGCTCTCCTCGCTGGTGGAGGCGACGACCTGGAGTTCTCCGCTCGGGTCGGCCAGCAGCAGGCCGGCCGCAGTGGCGTCGAGCAACTCGACGCACTCCTCGACCAGAGTATGCAGCACATCGAGAACGTCATATTTGCCCACCAGAGTGTCCGTCAATTTCACGAACGCGGCGCTCACCAGCGAGGCGCGAGTCATAGTGGCCATGAAGAAATTCTAAGACCTTTTCTGATTTTTAGTCGGTTTCCGGGGTGAATTGCAGTCGTCGGGCCACCACGTCGCCTGCGATGGCGCGCACCGTCGTGCCGTGGGCGAAGGCGTGTGCGCGGAGCAGCAACAAGGCCTCCGTCGGTGTGACGTTCATCTGCACCAGCACCATTCCGGTGGCCTGGTGAATTTCCCGCCGCGACAGCGGGGATCCGGTGGAGACCGGGTCCGCGGTGGAAGTCTCCGATGTTTCGCCGGCAGCGGCCGCCTGCATCCGGAGCAGATGGTCGAGCAGGTTCCAGGCGGTCTCGTTGGCCAGGACCAGCGCTTTCGCGCGGTCAGCGCGATCCATTACCCCCGCAGTCGTGCTGTACAGCTCGACGATACCGACGTTGAGCGCTCCGAGAATGAGGGGGAAAACGTAGAGCGCCTCGACCGTTGTGTCCATCAGGGCGGTGTGAAAGACCGGCCATAGTGGATGCTCTGCCTCACGGACTTGAGGTTCCAAAACGGGCAGTCGGGTTCGGGCTGCCTCCCAACGGGGGCCCTCACCGAGATCGAATTGCAGTTCATCGAGTCGAGCGGCGAGGCGATCGGTGGCACAGACGATCGATTCGGGCATCGCACCGCCGAAAACGGACACAGCAGCACCAGTCACGGGTAAGACGTCGAGAAAATGGGCGCACACCGCAGTGTCCTCGACGCCGCCTTCTGAACTAGACCATTCAGCCACGACCGGACTCCAGACCTTGGGCGATGGCTTGCTTGATCCAAGACTACGTCGTGAAAGCGACCGCGACAATGAAAGTTCGCGCCGAAATCAGTTGCACCTTGGCACTCCAGCGGCTCCAGCGGTCAGCCGCAGTGCAGCCAATAGAAACTTTGTGCGCCAAGAGTGAGGGTCAGCGAGCCCTCGTCATTGAAACTGGGGAAGACTGCGCCGCCGAACAGGTCGTACAACCGGGTTCCAGCCATGTCGATGTCGTCGATGGTGAAGGCCACCGGGTTGTGGGAGAAGCTGAATACGCACATGACGGTCTCTGGCTGGTCGCCGAACATTGAGCCGGATCCCGCATAACTGCGGGTGAACACCAGAACTGATTCATGGTTGGTGGTGAGCACGCGAATCGTGCCCAGCCCGAAAGTTGGATGCGCCTTACGCACGTGGATCACGTTGCGAATCCAGTGCAGGAGTGACCCGGACTGGGCCAACTGCGACTCCACATTGGTCTGGGTGAAGTTGTACACGAGCGATTGCACAATGGGCAGGAACAGCTTGCCGGGATCGGCATCCGAGAATCCGGCGTTACGGTCGGGAGTCCACTGCATCGGTGTGCGTGAACTGTCCCGGTCGGGAAGCCAGATATTGTCGCCCATCCCGATTTCGTCACCGTAGTACAGAAACGGGCTGCCAGGCAGGGCGAACAGCAGGGCGTGGGCGAGTTCCAGCTCGGCCCGAGAATTATCGAGCAACGGCGCCAGCCTTCTGCGGATGCCGATATTGGCGCGCATTCGTGGGTCATAGGCGTACCAGCCATACATGGCCTGGCGGTATTCTTCGCTCACCATTTCCAGGGTGAGTTCGTCATGGTTGCGCAGGAACACGCCCCAGCCGGCACCGTCCGGAATGTCGGTTGTTTCGGAGAGTACCCGCACCAGCTCGTTCGCTTGCTGCGAGCGTAGGGAATAGAAGATGCGCGGCATCACCGGAAAGTCGAACGCCATGTGGCATTCGGGTTCGTCGTCGGTGCCGAAGAAGGCGGCGACCTCACGCGGCCACTGGTTCGCTTCGGCGATCATGACCCGGCCGGGATACTCGCGGTCGACCATGGCCCGCAGCCGCTTGACGAACTCGTGGGTCGGCGGCTCACCCTCGCCGTTGCCCTCCTCCGATTCGAACAGGTAGGGGATCGCGTCCAGTCGAAAGCCATCAACGCCGAGGTCGAGCCAGAAGCGAATGACATCGAAGATGGCCTCCTGCACGGCCGGGAGCTCGAAGTTGAGATCGGGCTGGTGCGAGAAGAACCGGTGAAAGAAGAACTGACGACGAACCGGGTCGAAGGCCCAGTTCGATTCTTCGGTGTCGGTGAAGATGATGCGAATATTCGGATACCGCTCGTCGGTATCGCTCCAGACGTAGAAGTCCCCGTATGGCCCGTCAGGATCTTCGCGGGACTGTTGAAACCACTCGTGCTGATCGGACGTGTGATTGAGCGGAAAGTCGATCACGATGCGCATGTTGCGTTCGTGCGCCTTGGTGACGAGGTCCTTGAACTCTTCGAGGGTGCCGAATTCCGGAAGAATGGTTCGGTAATCGGAAACGTCATAGCCGCCGTCTTTCAGCGGGGAGTTGAAGAACGGCGGAATCCACAGTGCGTCGATGCCGAGCCACTGCAGGTAATCAAGCTTTGACACCAGACCCGACAGATCGCCGGAGCCGTCGGCATTGCTGTCCACAAAGGAGCGAACCATTACCTCGTAGAAGACGGCGCGTCGATACCACCGCGGATCGAGGGCCAAACCGGGCAACTGAATGGGTGCGGTAAAGCTCACGGCTTTCCTTCCGTCCCGGCAAAGGGCTCTCTCGATGCAAGTGGTGGCTAGAGTCTAGATCGACCACCCCGGTGCACGTCCAGCCTGGCCGAAGTCTCGCGCCTAAACTAGGGCCGATGATCGTTTCTTCTCCATACGACAAGCTTCTGCAGAGCCTCCCGGTGCGCGAGCTCACCGCATCCGTTCCCGGCACCGACGGGCAGAGCAGTGACACGCGGTACTGGGACTACGGTGACCCCGCTGCTGCGACCACGCTCGTGCTGGTGCATGGCTTTCGTGGCGACCACCACGGGCTGCAACTGGTCGTGGCTGAGTTGCTGAACGGCGACCCACAAACGCCCGCGCTGCGCATCCTGGCACCCGACCTGCCCGGTTTCGGCGAGTCTGCTGCGTTCCCCGACGGGGTCCATTCCCTCGCGGCGTACGCCGGCTGGATTCAGGGATTCCTCGGCGTGATCGCCCCGACCGGTCGGCTGGTGGTGCTGGGCCATTCGTTCGGTTCGATCGTGGTCGCGGCGGCGGCGGCGGCTGCAGACAGGCTGACCGCCGATGAGATCATCCTGGTCAATCCGATCGCGGCGCCGGCGCTGTCGGGGCCGCGTGGGGTGCTAACCCGGCTCGCTGTTTTTTATTACTGGGCTGGGGCGAAATTGCCGGAGCGCTGGGGCTACGCGCTGCTGCAGAACCGTGCCATCGTGCGCATCATGAGCGTCAGCATGGCCAAAACGCGCAATCCGGCTCTGCGCCGCTGGATCCACAGTCAACACGACCGCTATTTCAGTGCCTTCGCCAACCGCCAGGTCGTTATGAATGCGTTCACGGCTTCAGTCAGCCACGATGTGAGCGAGTTCGCTGCCTGCATCCTTCAGCCGACGCTGCTGATCGCGGCCGACAAAGACGACATCACCCCGCTCGCGGCGCAATATCGACTGCAGACGCTCTTTCCCAACGCCAGGTTGCGGGTTATCGACAACGTCGGGCACCTGATCCACTACGAACAACCAAAACCGGCCGCGGTGTTCATCCGGGAATTCATGGCCGAGGAGCTGGCGCTGTGAGAATCGTCGTCGACTGCCGGTACGTTCGCTTCGACCACCATGACGGCATCAGCCGCTACACGGCCGGGCTGGTGACCGAGTTGGGCCGCTTGCATCCGCTCACCATGCTCATAAGTGACCATCGTCAACTCGTCATGTTGCCGGCGCTGCCATGGCAGCTGGTGCGCGCCCCGACCAGCCTGCTCGAACCACTCATCGCCCGGTCGGTCAACCGCCTGAAGCCCGACGTCGTGTTCAGTCCGATGCAGACGATGGGATCCTGGGGCCGAAAGTACCGGTTGTTCCTGACCGTGCACGACCTCATCTACTACCGCAATCGCACGCCCCCGCGTGACCTGTCGCCGTTCATCCGACTGCTCTGGCGTGCTTACCACCTCTCCTGGTGGCCACAACGGATGCTGCTGAACGGCGCCGACGGCATCGTGACGGTGTCCGAGACCACCCGTTCACTGATCACAGAGCATCATCTCACCCGGCGTCCGGTCACCGTGGTGCCGAACGCCGCTGACACCGTTCCGGGCATTCCCAGCCATCGGAGCATCCCGGCGACCACCCGTCTGATCTATATGGGTTCTTTCATGCCGTACAAGAACCTGGACACTCTCGTGCTGGCCCTGGCCGATCTGCCGGAGTACGAACTGCACCTGCTCAGCCGGGTGTCGGTGACCGAACGGACCCGGCTGACCCGCCTGGCTCCGCAAGCTCGGCTGGTCTTTCACGACGGGGTGACCGATCAGGAATACCACGCCCTGGTGCGCTCGGCTACCGCCCTCGTGACCGCGTCGCTCGATGAGGGCTTCGGGATTCCCCTGGTCGAGGCGATGAGCCTCGGCATCCCCGTCGTGGTCAGCGCCATTCCGATCTTTCGGGAGATCGGTGGTGATGCCGCGCTGTACTTCGACCCGCGCTGTGTGGAGGCCATTGCTGACGCCGTTCGGCGTCTGGCGGAGCCGGGGGAGTGGGCCGCGCGCTCCGCGCGCTCGATTGAGCAAGCCGCTCGGTTCACCTGGGCGGCCTCCGCCCGCACCCTGCTCGGGGTGCTCGAGGGAACTGTTCCGACTGCCCCGTAGCTGTATTTTCACGCCGCGCGGGAGCTGCGCAACGACGCGGGTCCAGCGTGACTCGCGGCATCCGTGCGGTTAGCTACCGGTCAGAGCACCGGCGACGCCGCAGCCTCGCCGCGGTCACCGGGAGACCGAGTAGTCGCATCGAAGTGGGTCAGCAGCAGTTGGTCGTTCTCCCACCGAAAATCGTGCACGGACCCGTTCGCGATGAATTCACCGTGCCGCGGCCGCTCGCCCTCGGTGACGTGGCGCAACAGCGTGCCGATGATGCCGCCGTGGCTCAGTACGAGCACCCGTTGACCTGCGCGCCCTGCCGCGAGCGCAGCCAGTGCGGCGAGCACTCGATCGACGACGTCGCGCCGAGTTTCCAAGCCCGGAACAACGACGCCATCGGGAAAGCGGTGCTGGCGCTCGACAAAGGTGAGCCCTTCGATGGCACCGTGGTGGCGTTCGGTGAGCGCGGGAACAATGAGCGGTTCGCCCAGCCCGAGCTCTGCCGCGATGATGCGGGCTGACTCTGCGGCCCGAAGCAGCGGGCTGGTCACAATGGAGTCCCAGCGGTGGTCCTGCAATCTTGCAGCGGCGGCAGCAGCCTCGGACCGCCCGGTGTCGTTGAGAGGAATGTCCGTGCTGCCCTGGATGCGGTGATGCAGGTTCCAGTCCGTCTGACCGTGACGCACGATGGAGAACGTGGTCGTGGCCGGTTCACCCGATGGATCGGGGCTTCGCTGGGCAGACACGAGCGGTCAGCCCAGCAGACGGTCGGCGAGTGCGGCGAGAGTTTCGGAGGTGCCGGCCTCGAGCTTGTGCAGGGCACGCCCGTCACCCTTGGTCACGCCGCGGTTGATGACGATGATCGGCAGCTTGCGCCGGCGTGCCTGTTCGACCAGCCGGATTCCGGAATTAACCGCCAGCGATGACCCAGCCACAATGAGCGCGTCCGCGCTCTGGATCAAAGCGGATGCCTCCAGAAACGTTTCGGTCGGAACGAGCTCGCCGAAGAAGACCACGTTCGGCTTCAGCATTCCTCCGCAGACCGTGCACGCTGGAACGACGAAGTCGTCGATATTTCCCACGTCGGCATCGCCGTCGGGAGCGATGCGGATGCTGTCCGGGTTGCGGAGCACCGGGTTGTCCGATTCGAGTCGCGCGGCGATACTGTCACGGCCGAAGGCCTGCCCACAGGCCAGACAGATGACCCGGTCGAGGGACCCGTGCAGCTCGACGACATGGCGTGAACCGGCGCGGGTGTGCAGACCGTCGACATTCTGGGTGATCACTCCGGCAATGGCCCCGGCGCTTTCGAGCTGAACCAGCGACCGGTGTCCGAGGTTTGGTTCGGCCCGATGAAACACCTTCCAGCCCAGGTGGCTGCCGGCCCAATAGCGTTTGCGTGACCGTTCATCAGCGACGAAGGTCTGAAAGTTCATCGGAGTTCGCGTCGGTGCGCCCGCGCCGCGATAGTCCGGAATGCCGGAATCGGTGCTGAGGCCGGCACCGGTGAGCACGGCGGCACGTTTGCCGCGCAGCAGGGCCGCGACGGTATCCACTACCCGTTCCGAATCGAGCGCGAGCGCGGAGGCGAGCGCCGCGGCGGTGTCGGGGGCGTCGGCGGGCTCGAGCGCGTCGAGCAACACCGTACCGTCCACGGCAGGGCCGTTCGCAGCCGCGTCGCTGGGCAGAGCCGAGTCGGCGGTCATCGGCGCTCCTTTCGTAGCTGTTGAGCAATAACAGCTGCTCGTCCCTTGATTCTAAACTCGTCTGTTTTCCTGTTTGTCTCCCCAGCTGTCAGGCTTGGGCTTAATCTCTCATATCGAAGGGCACTTTTTCGTGCAGATCACCCGCATCACCGACCTGTCCAGCCCGGGTCTCGCCGACTATTCGCGTTTGACCGATGTCGCCCTCCGCCGTGTTCTTGAGCCAGCCGGCGGCCTGTATATCGCTGAGTCACCCAAGGTGATCGCCCGGGCGCTGAACGCCGGGCATCAGCCGCGGTCGTTGCTGATTCAGGAACAGTGGATGCCAGACGCCGAGCGGCTTCTGGCCGACTGGCCCGACGTGCCGGTCTACGTGGGTGAGGCTAGCGTGCTGGAGCAGCTCACCGGCTACAACCTGCACCGCGGTGCCCTCGCCGCCATGCACCGCCCCGCACTGCAATCGGTCGAAGCGCTGATCAAGACGGCTTGCCGGATCGTGATTCTCGAGGACATCGTCGACCATACCAACGTCGGAGCCATCTTTCGTTCGGTGGCCGGGCTCGGCGCCGACGCCGTACTGATCACCCCGCGCTGTGCCGACCCGCTGTACCGACGAAGCGTGCGCGTGAGCATGGGCACCGTACTGCAGGTGCCGTGGACCCGGCTGCCGGAGTGGAGCGTGGCCACCCCCCTGCTGCACGCCGAGGGCTTCCACCTGGCCGCCCTGGCGCTGGCCGACAATGCGGTCTCGCTCGACGTGTTTGCCGAGTCGGCACCCGAACGGCTCGCCATCATCCTCGGTGCCGAGGGCGACGGGCTCAGCCAGCACGCTTTGGCTGCCGCCGACACGGTCGTGACAATTCCGATGCTGCACGGCGTCGACTCGCTTAACGTCGCCTCAGCGAGCGCGGTCGCGCTCTACGCCCTGCGAGTTCGCTCGTGATCTCGGCGGGCCGGCTGCGCGCCACGAAGAAGTTAGGCTGAACGGATGTCTCCCTCCCGGCGTGTCCTCCTCCGGCGCCGAAGGCTGGCCGTCTTCAGTGTTCTCCTCGTTGTAGTGGGCGGAATCGGCTATGTCGGCGCCACCAACCTGGCCCCCGTACCGGGCAGCGCAGCAGCCCTCGTGCAACCGGCCGCACTCACCCAACCGGCGGCTGCACCGACCTGGCCGACCTTCGGCGAGAGTGCCATCGGGGCGGTGGGTTTTCCCGGCGTTCTGGCCTCGACCGGCGAGCAGGACACAGTGCCGATCGCGAGCATCACCAAAATGGTCACGGCCCTGGTCATCCTCGATGCCAAGCCACTCGCTGCCGGTGAGGACGGACCCGACATTACCTTCACCGACGCCGACGTGGACAGGTACTACGACGCGATCGCCGAGAACGGTTCGGTGGCACCGGTCGTCTCTGGAATGGTGCTCACCCAACGTGAGGCTTTTGAGGCGATGCTGCTGCCGTCGGCCAACAACTATGCATCTTCCCTCGCGGCGTGGGCGTACGGATCCGTGGACAACTACCTGACGGCTGCGAAAACTTGGCTGGCCGACAACGACCTGAGCCGGACAAGTATCGCCGACACGAGTGGCCTCTCCTCGTCGAGCGTAAGCAGCCTGGCCGACCTGGTCGAGATCGGCAAACTGGTCGTCGGCCACCCGGCCCTGGCCGAAATCGTCGCCCTCCCCTCGGCGGTCCTGCCAGTCATCGGCACCATCACCAACACCAACAAGCTGCTGGGGCGCGACGGGGTTGACGGCATCAAGACCGGTACAACGGATGTCGCTGGCGCCTGCCTACTGTTCTCGACCGATTTCACGGTCGGCACCAGCACGGTCACCCTCGTCGGGGTGGTGCTCGGCGGTGACACGCACTCCGAGCTCAACTCGGCAATCGGCGCGCTGATCGAGAGCGTGCAGCCCGGTTTTCATGAGGTGGTCCTCGCCGAAGAAGGTGCCGTGTTCGGCAGTTACACGACCGAGTGGGGTGATGAGAGCAACATCGTGGCCGAGAAGGCGGCATCCGTTCTGGTCTGGTCGGATTCACCGATCACCGGAGCGGTGACGGCCGATGATGTGCAGCTCGGCCGGGCCGGTGACGAGGTCGGTGACGTGATGTTCACGATCGGTGGCGCAACACCGACGACGATAGCCGTGCCGCTCGAACTCCACCAGACCCTGGCCGACCCCGGTCCGGCATGGCGCATGGGGCACCCCGGCCAACTCGCGGCCGGCTGACTCGCACCCGATCGACCGGCACGTTTCACGCCGCACTGCATCAAAACGAATGCGGGAAACTCCGGTCAGACCGGGGGGAGCGTGAACGGGCCGGCATCGGGCCGCTTGGGCAGCACGTGGTCGCCAGAGGACTGGTGGCGCACCCGGCGCAGCACCCAGGGCACCAGGTATTCCCGAGCCCAGGCGAGGTCTTCCGTGCGAGCCTGTCGCCAGGTGGTGCCCGGCATCGGCTCGGGTTCACTCGGTTCGAGGGAATTGCGCACGTTGAGGGTCTGCAACACCATGCGCGCGACCGTGTGGTGCCCGAGCGCGTTCAGGTGCAATCGGTCGGGCGCCCACCTGCGCGGGTCCTGAATCTCGGTGAGCTGCCACATGTCGGCCACTATGCAGTCGTACTTCGTGGCGATCGCGCGGATGTTCTCGTTGTAGATGGCGACCTTGCCGCGGATGCTGCGAAAAACGGGGGAGAAGCCCACATCGGCGCCGGTGAACAGCACGACCGTCGCGCCGTCGCTGGTCAAACGGGAAATGGCTTCGTCACAGCGGGCCGCGATGACGTCCGGGTCGGTTCCAGGGCGAATCACGTCGTTGCCGCCAGCCGAGATGGTGATCAGATCCGGGCGCAGGGCCAGAGCTGGTTCGATCTGCTCATCGGCAATCTGCCGGATGAGTTTGCCGCGCACGGCCAGGTTGGCGTACGCGAAATCCTCGGTGCCGTCACTGAGAATTTCGGCGACCCGGTCAGCCCAGCCGCGGTGCCCGCCGGGGCTCTGCTCTTCCGGATCGCCGATGCCCTCGGTGAATGAATCGCCGAGCGCGACGTAGCGCGACCATGGATGCTGTTGCTTCGTCATCGACCCATTCTGTCTGAACAGCCCCCGCTGGTCGAACCCGGCGCACGCGAACGTCGGTGGCCTTTGGTAGATTTGTCAGAAGTGAATACTCCATCGGTTTTCGGTCCCGCACAGGGAACGAGTGCAGCCGAACACCTGTCGCCGTCCTTCCCCGAACGCGCCGCCTGGGGCACCGCCGGCAAACTGCGTGCCTGGCAGGCCGAGGCGCTTGAAGCCTATTTCGTGCACGAACCGCGCGACTTTCTGGCCGCGGCCACGCCGGGCGCCGGCAAGACCACGTTTGCCCTGCGACTCGCTGCTGAACTTCGGTCCCGGCGCACCATCGATCGCATCACCGTCGTGGCGCCGACAGAGCATCTCAAGAACCAGTGGGCGGATGCCGCGGCGCGCGCGGGCATCCGTCTGGATCCCATGTTCAAGAACGCCGACCGCAGTTACGGCAGCCACTACCACGGCGTCGTGGTGACCTACGCGCAGGTGGCGGCGCGTGCCGCCCTCCACAAGCAGCTCACCGAGTCGAGTCGTACGCTCGTCATCCTCGACGAGATCCACCACGGAGGAGACGCCCTGAGCTGGGGCGACGCCATCCGCGAGGCCTTCGGCCCGGCCACTCGCCGTCTGTCCCTTACCGGCACTCCGTTCCGCTCGGACACCTCGCCCATCCCGTTCGTCAGCTACCTGCCCGATAAGCACGGCATCCGCATGTCGCAGAGCGACTACGCCTACGGCTACGGGCGCGCCCTGGCCGACGGCGTCGTGCGCCCGGTGATGTTCATGGTCTACGCCGGGCACATGAAGTGGCGCACCCGCGCCGGCGACGAGATGGAAGCCAAGCTCGGCGAGGGCAATACCAAGGACATCACCAGCCAGGCCTGGCGCACCGCGCTCGAGCCGAGCGGCCAGTGGATCCCCTCCGTATTGCGTGCCGCCAACTCGCGCCTGACCGAAGTGCGGCACGGAATACCGGATGCCGGCGGCCTCGTCATCGCCACCGACCAGACCACCGCACGCGCCTACGCGGTCATCCTCGAGGACATCTGTGGCGAGCCGGTCACTATCGTGCTGTCCGACGAGAAGGAGGCGAGCGACCGCATCGATG
Source organism: Cryobacterium aureum (assembly GCF_002954245.1). GTDB lineage: Bacteria > Actinomycetota > Actinomycetes > Actinomycetales > Microbacteriaceae > Cryobacterium > Cryobacterium aureum. The sequence goes on from NZ_PPTG01000048.1 coordinate 508,575, forward strand.
AGTTCTCCAAGAACACCCGCCGCTGGATGGTGGCTGTGCGCATGGTGTCAGAGGGCGTCGACGTTCCGCGCCTCGCCGTCGGCGTCTACGCGACTAGCGCAGCGACCCCGCTGTACTTCGCCCAGGCGATCGGCCGGTTTGTGCGGGCGCGGCGACGCGGTGAGACTGCATCCATTTTTCTGCCGAACGTTCCCGGGCTGCTCAGCCTGGCCAACGCGCTCGAGCTGGAACGCGACCACGCCCTCGATCGCAGCAACCGTGAAGACGGCGACGACGGCATGTACAACCCCGAAGACGCCATGGTCGCCGCGGCGAACAAGGAGGAGAAAGCGTCCGATGACCTCGGCCTGGACGATTTCACCTGGCAGGCCCTCGACTCCCAGGCCACCTTCGACATGGTCATGTTCGACGGAGATGAATTCGGCGAGCTGGCTGAGCCTGGCACCGACGAGGAGTTCGACTTCATCGGTATCCCGGGCCTGCTCGAGCCGGAGCAGGTCTCTGAGCTGCTTCGGCAACGCCAGTCGCGGCAGTCCAAGCGCTCCACCGATAAGCGCAAAGACCCGGTGACCGGTGAAATCGCCCCGCTTGAGCCGCCGCCCCTGTATCGCACCCTCAAGGAACAGCGCACCCTGCTGTCGAGCCTGGTCGGCATGTGGTCGAAGCTGGCTAATGAACCGCACGGCATGATCCACGCCGAGATGCGGCGAATCTGTGGCGGGCCTGCCGTTGCCCAGGCCAGCGTCACCCAGCTGCAGATGCGCATCGACCTGCTGCGCCGGCGCCTCGGCCGCAGCTGATTCAGCGAAACTCCCGAGCGGCTGCCCGATCTAGCCGGCTTCACCGTAGCTGCTGCCCGCACCGACCGGCACCCGGGCCACCAACAGGGCGGTCAGAATGTCGTCCATCAGGTCGTCTACGTGCTCCAGCCCAATGGAGATCCGCACGATCCCGGCGGCCGGCCGGGCGTCGGGCGCGACCGGTCGGTGCGTGAGTGACGCCGGATGCTGCACCAGGGAGTCGACACCGCCGAGCGACACGGCGTGGGTGATCAGACGCAGTGCCTCGGTGAAACGCAGGGCCGCCGCGTAGCCGCCGAGATCTAGGGCGAGGAGCGACCCGGCGCCCGAGCACTGCCGCCCGATCAACCCCTGCGGATCCTGGCCGGGCAGGCCGGGGTAGAGCACACGCACCAGAGCCGGGTGTCCAGCCAGTCGACTCGCCACTTCCGCCGCCGTCGCCTGCTGGGCGCGTACCCGCACCGGAAGGGTACGCAATCCGCGGTGCAGCAGGTAGGCATTGAACGGGGTCAGCAGCCCACCGGTGAGCGCCCGCACCTGCCGCAGGCGCACCATCCACTCGTCGGGCCCGGAGACAGTCCCGCCCATGGCGTCGCCGTGTCCGCCGAGAAACTTGGTTGCGCTGTGCAGCACGAGCGTGGCGCCGCACTGCAGCGGACGCTGAAGTACGGGAGTGGCAAAGGTGTTGTCCACCAGCACCGGCACGTCGCCGGCCGCGTCGACGACCGCCCGAATATCGGTCAGTTCAAGGGTCGGGTTGGCCGGCGTCTCCAGAATGACCAGGCCGGTGTCCGAGCGGATGGCCGCGGTCAGCCCGACCAGATCGGTCCAGGTGACCGTTGTGCCGAGCAGCCCGCTCGCCAGGACGTGATCGGTCCCACCATACAGCGGTCGCAGGGCGACGATGTGCGGTTTGCCGGCGGTGACCGTCGCGATCAGGGTCGCGGTGAGGGCGGCCATTCCGGTCGCGAAGGCGACTGTGCCTTCGGCTTGTTCCAACGCCGCGAGCGCGCTTTCGAAGCGGGCGACTCCGGGCTGCCAGAGGCGCTGGTACACGGCCGAGTCCCCTGGTTTCGGGGTTCCGCCGGTCGCGAGATTCTCGTACGACTCACCGCCGGACTCCACGCCGCGCAGCGGATTGGTGGTGGATAGGTCGATACTCGGAACGTGAACGCTGGCCTCGGTGAGGCCGTCCATTCCGGCATGCACGGCAAGGGTTTCAATATGTGACATCGGTGGCAGCATGCCCTCACAGAAACAGATTCTGTGCGCCCGCGCAAGTGACCCTGCAGACCCTTGCAAATCCAAGACCCGAATCGCATAAACTCCTTAGTAACGAGGGAGTCTGTTGATGGAATCGAAGAAGCCGGAACTTGATCGGGTTGACCGCGCGCTGTTGCGCGCCCTGTCGGTCAATGCCAGGGCTTCGGGAGCTGCCCTGGCCAGTGAAATCGGCGTTGCCGAGTCCACTGTGTCGTTGCGCCTGCGTCGCCTGCAGCAGCTCGGCCACATTCGTGGCTACCGGGCCAATATCGACCTGGCTGCCCTTGGTGCCAGCCTGCAGGCGCTTATCTCGGTGCGGCTGGCCAAGCACGCCCGGGTGCAGATCGACGACTTTCGGAACGCCGCCCCGCACTGGCCCGGTGTGATCGGGCTGTTCCACACGGCTGGTGCCGACGACTACCTGCTGCACGTGGCCGCAGCGGATGCGTCCCACTTGCGTGACTTCGTGCTCGAGCACCTGGCCGAGCATCCGGCAGTCGCCCACACCGAGACCAACCTCATCTTTGAGTATGTCGACGGCGATGGCTGGCAGGACCTGGTGAAGTAACCGGTGGCCTGCCCCGGCATCAGCGGGCGGGCGCATCCGCTTAAAACAAGAACGCCCCCCGCGTGAGCGGGAGGCGTTCTTCGCAAGCTCTATTTAGAGGGCGCGGATGTTCTCGGCCTGAGGACCCTTGGGGCCCTGGGTTACCTCGAACTCGACCTTCTGGTTCTCGTCGAGGGACTTGTAGCCATTCGACGCGATCGCGGAGTAGTGCGCGAAAACATCGGCGCTTCCGTCGTCGGGTGCGATAAAGCCGAAGCCCTTTTCAGCGTTGAACCATTTCACGGTACCTGTTGCCATTTGTAAAACTCCTCCAGGAGTGTTAGACCGGCCCCGACTGTCGGGACCGTTCGTCGCGGTATTCGTCGTCCGCTTCCGAAAGGAATGTGGCGCACTGACTACGATCCAGATGAATCACGATCAGTGCGTTTAAGACGTGCAAGCACTACAACTTCGAGTCCAACACTAGCCCACATGTCTGGATGGTTTCGGAATTCCCAGCTTTTTTGACATGAAAGCGTTACGTTTGCAGTAAAAAAACGGTGAACTCCGGGTCTACCACTGGCAGCCGGCCCTCTGGGAGCATCGCGAAATACTGTTCCCGGCGTGTCACTCGGCTGTCACAAAGTCGATCAGGTGTTCCACTCGGCCGAGAAGTTGCGGTTCCAGGTCGGCAAACGTGCGCACCTGGCCGAGAATGCGCTGCCAGGCCCTGGCGATGTCGGCCTGCTCCTCGCGCGGCCAGCCAAGCGCGTCGCAGATGCCGTGTTTCCACTCGACACTCCGAGGTATCTCCGGCCACGCCGTGAGGCCCACCCGGGCCGGTTTCACAGATTGCCAGACGTCGACGAACGGATGCCCAACCACCAGCACGCTCGCCGCATACGGCCCGCGCGCCACCGCTTCGGCAATGCGGCTCTCCTTCGAGCCCGGCACGAGGTGATCCACCAGAACTCCCACCCGACGCCCCGAGCCCGGACGGAATTCTCGAAGGATTTCGTCGAGATTATCGACACCCTCGATGTATTCCACGACGACCCCCTCGATGCGCAGGTCGGCGCCCCAGACCTTTTCCACCAGCTCGGCGTCATGCCGTCCCTCCACAAAGATGCGGCTGGCGCGAGCGATCCGGGCCGGAGCGTTCGGCACAGCGGTCGAGCCCGAGGCCGTGCGTACGCGTCCCAGCGCCGCGGCCATTGTCGGAGCGATCAGGGTGACCGGGCGCCCGTCGATCAGAAAGCCGGAACCGAGCGGAAACAGACGCAGTTTGCCGTGCCGATCTTCCAGTGTGACGATTTTCTTCTCCACGCGGATGACGGCACCGCAGAATCCGGTGGCGATTTCTTCGACGACCAGGTCACGGGTGGCCTCCTGGGTCGGAATGATTATGCGGCCGGCGTCGCGCCAGCCGGGGGAGAGCACGTCTGCACTGTATCGATCGTCCATTGCATCGACGCTAGCCGACGTCCGCTCTGCGCCCCGGTAGGACGCGGTATTCTGAAAATATGTGTGGTCGATTCATCATTACCGATACGGCGCCGGATCTGGCGGCCATGTTCGATGTCGAGCATGAGGGGGAGAACCTCCCGGAGCCGTCGTGGAACATCCGGCCTACCGAGCAGATTCCGATCGTGCTCGAATCCAAACGCACCGACCCGGCCGTGCGCCGCTTGGAATCGGCACGCTGGTCGCTGATCCCGTCTTTTGCGACCGAACCGACGTCGAAATTTCCGACCTTTAACGCTCGGGCAGAAACCGCCGCTGAAAAGCCGACGTTCAAGACCAGTGTCAGGTCACGGCGTGCCTTGGTTCCGGCGACCGGCTACTTCGAGTGGCACACCGAAGGCACCGTCAAAACGCCGTACTTCATCCACTCGGACGATGGCCTGCCGCTCGCGTTAGCCGGCCTGTATTCCTGGTGGAAGAATCCGGCCGCCGCTGACGCCGATCCGGCTCGGTGGGTGCTCTCAGCAACAATTTTGACCACGGAGGCCCAGGGCCCGCTCGCGCAGATTCACGACCGCACCCCGGTCGCCCTGCCGGAGGATTGGTGGGACCAGTGGTTGGATCCCGCCACCGAGGGCGATCAATCCCTGGTGGATGCCGCAGTGGCGGCGTCCCGCGAGGTGGTGGAATCGCTCAACTTTTACCAGGTTGCGCCGTTAACGGGTAACGGCCCCGAACTGATCGAGCCGGTCGACAACGATTCGATGTAATCGCACTCGGCCCCAACCGGTACGCTCGATTTAGTACTAATACTCTGTACGTTCAAATCAGTGGCTGCACACTTGCGCGGGCGCTGCACTGAAAGGAACAGCCATGAACATTGTCGCCTTCATCGTCGCGTTTGCGATCTTCGTCTTCGGTTTTTGGCTGTTCGGCCTGGCCTTCTCGGTCACCTCGCTGATGGCGCCGATTTTCATCGGCGGAATCCTGTGCGTGGCCATCGCCATGGCCATCCCATTTCACCTGCTGCGCAACTAGGCTCAGGCCCGCTGGTTGGCCGTCTAGTTGTACTGCCCAGCCACGAGGTCCCGAGCAGCAGCACGACGATGGCGCCGAGGCTCGCGAGCCCGGCCAATAGGACTCAATGGTCACAGGCTGATCGGGTCCAGAATGGACCGGTCACCCGCACAGCGCACGCTCGGCGCAGTGTCAGAATCGCACTGTATTGTGGGTTCTCGGTCGATTTCGCATCGATTGTCGTCGAATACGAGAGGTCCCGCCCAGGATGCAAGACAGCCCGGCCGCATCCACCCCCTACGAGGTCCTCGGAGTGAGCCCAACCGCGACCGAGGATGAGTTGCGTCGCGCCTATCGGTTGCTACTGCGTCAGACCCACCCCGATGTCGGCGGCAGCGCCACCAAATTCCATGCCGTGCAGCTCGCTTGGGAACGCATCGGCAGTCCGGAGAACCGGGCCGCCTACGATCGTCGCCGCTTCGGTGATCCAGAGCAGTCCGCTCCGGCGGATGCCTACGCCGCCCCCTCCGCCCGCGGCCCCGCCACCAAATCCAGCCTGAAAACCCGCATGCACGGCCACCCAGGCGGCCAGGCGCGCCTGAGATACCTCGATTTAGTGCGCGAATGGGCTGGCCGCGGCACGGTCATTAGCGATCCGTACGCCCCCGCGCTGATTCGCAGCGCCCCGAAACTTGTGCGGCACTGCCTGGCGAAGGCGCTGGCCGAAGAGGCCACAGCCCAGCTTGTGGCCAATCTCGGCATTGGTTTCACGGCCTGGCACGACATCGACACCGGGGGTCAGACCGACAAACTCGACCACATCGTCCTCGGCCCGGCCGGACTCTTCGGTCTGCTCTCTGAAGATTGGGGCGGCCAAGTGCAGTTGCGCCGCGGCGAACTGGTCGGCGATGAACTGCCGGAGGAGGATCGCCCGATTCACCAGTTCGAGGATGCCGCCCGCTCGATCAGTCGAACGCTGAAGGTACGCTTCACCGCGCTGATCGTCGTACTTCCCGACGGCACCCTTGATGGACCGGTCTCGCTGCCCAAGCGGGGCAGGCGACCGATGATCATTGTGATTCCGCGGTCCCGCCTGGTCGGCGTGCTGCGCGAGGGACTGACCGGTATGGAACGCGGCAGCTTCGAGAAAGTTTTCGAGCTGCGCAGCACCCTGCAAAACGGCATCCGCTTCGTGAATACCTAGGCCGGCAGGGCCAGCTTCTTCACCCAGTACCGCAGAAAGGTTGCCCCTGCCTCGTCGTGGATCTGGTCGCCGATCACGATCACGGGGTACGGCCGATCCAGAATGCCGTCGGACGGGCGTACGTCGACGTGGGATACGTCGTAGCCGGCCTCGTGCAGGTGATCGGCCATGCGATAGTCGCTGCGGGAATCGCCCATTGATCGCCAGAGTCGGGGCAACGGGCCGCTCTTGGAGAAGTGGGCGAGGGCTCGCTTCGCGGCATGGTCTTTGTCGAGCGTGACCGACTCGATATCGGTTGAGATGATGGTGGGGTCCAGCCGAAACGGAATTTGACCAGATTCGTCGGGCGACCGGCGATCGTCGAGACGCACGCCGAGCCCATGGTTCACCATGAGCGCAAAAGCGGCGTCGTTGAATGCAGATTGGCGGGCGAGAAAGTCCGCATGGCTCACATCTGTGCGCTGTTCGACCGAGATCATCGCCTGCTTGGTCTCGTCAAAGAACATCTCGGCTGCGAACGAGTCAACAACCAGCTGACGCACGTCGTCGATGACGGACGCCGGCAGGGCAACACTCTGATCGACGATGACGTCCCCCATGCCGTCAGGCCCGATCGGAAACCACACCGCGCCCTTTTCACAGACGCCGTACATGCGAAAGGTCTCAGGCAGCCCTGCCTCGACGAGCGGATCGACAACTTGTTCCCGAATAAAGTCGGCTGAACGCCCGGTGATGAATGCGATCGGTACGTGTCCGGCCGCCAGAGTGATCAGGTCCGCGAGAATGCTCGGCGTCGCAATGGTGCGCGTGATCGGGCTCGCAATCGGGCCGTCGACATCGAGGAGCAGTCCGAGCGGCGGCAGGGGAGCAGGCATGTCGCCATTGTTCCACAAGGGTCGCAGCTGAATCGGGCCGCAGCTTGTAGTGGATGCTGCGCCCGGCCAACCAAACGCCTATCGTTGTAGAAAGATGATTACGCGACGAGAAGTAGCACTGCGCCTGGACATACCGCTGGAAATGGCGGCACGCCACGGGATCCCGTCGCGCCTCAGCGAGGGCCAACTCGCCAAACTCGAGGCCGAACCGCCGGCCTGGCTGGTGCAGTCGCGCGCCAATCGCACCGGAAAGAAGCCCGTTTGGGTGCAATTGACCTGCACGATCTGTGGATACACCGAAGCTGTACGCCCCAAGAAGTGGTGGCCGACGTTTACCTACATCAGTTGTTCGAACCACGGTTTCGATGAACTGCCCGAACCGGCCGCCGGCTTTGGCCGCACCGAGTGTGACGGCATCGGCAGCCAGTTCATCGGCATCACCGATGAGGCGCTGAGCCCGCCCGAACCGAGCTGACCCGCCCTCCGCGCTGCTGAAAGTACGCTGATCGGGCAGCCGATGGGCACCGCAAGGGGCGTACGATCCAGGTATGAATCTGAACGCATCGGGTCGTTGACCATGTCCCGCAAATCATTGAAGTGGCTTCCGGCCGTCGTCGTACCTGCCGTCGTCGTCGCAGCTGTCATCGCCGTGCCGCTTGCGGCCGGTGCTGCCGTCGATTTGCCCGACAAGACGGCCGAGCAGGTTCTGCTCCTGGTCAACGACAGCACGGTGTCGACCTTCTCGGGAACGGTCGCCCAATCCACTGATCTTGGCCTGCCCAGTCTCGACCTGGGCGCGGGCATGTCAGGGGCCATGCCGAAAGGCACGAGCGATTCCGGTGCCGGGATGTCGTCGGCCGATGCCGTGAGCACGGCCATCGAACTGCTCAGCGGCTCCCACGAGTTTCGCGTGTACGTCGGTGGCGAGAGCCAGTCCCGCGTACAAATCAAGGACCGCATGGCTGAACGCGATGTCGTGCACAACGGCAGCGACGTCTGGTTGTACGACTCGAGCACCAACGCGGCGACCCACCTGAGCATTCCGGCCGATCTTCTGGCCACCGCCCAGTCGAAGGCCGCTGAACTCGACTCGAAGCTCCCGGCCGACCTGTCGACTCCGGCTCAGGTCGCCGAGCGTTTTCTTGAAAACCTAGACCCGAGTACAACGGTCTCGGTCGGCACCGACACCCGGGTCGCCGGGCGCAGCGTCTATCAGCTGGTGCTGACTCCGAAAACGACCGACACCCTCGTCGCATCCGTTTCGATCGCGGTGGACTCTGAGACCGGCCTGCCGCTGCAGGTGACCGTCGAAGCTCAGGGGCAGAATGCTCCGGCTCTGATGGTGGGATTCACCGCCATTGACTTCGCGGCTCCGAACGCTGACCTGTTCGATTTCGTGCCGCCGGCCACCGCCGCGGTGACGGAGCAGGCACTACCGACCAGGCCCGACGGCGCTGACAGCGCTACCGACAGCCACCCGGGCGACCACAGCCCGGCAGCGGTGGATTCCCCGGTCGTCACGGGCACGGGCTGGTCCAGCATCGTCGAGGTGCCCGCCACCGCAGTACCGGCCGAGTTAGGCGATAACCCCATGCTCGAGCAGCTCACCGAAACCGTCGCGGGTGGACGAGCCCTGACCACGTCGCTCCTGACGGTATTCCTGGCCGCCGACGGTCGCGTCTTCGCCGGTGCAGTTCCACTGGCGCAGCTCCAGGCCGCCGCCGAGTGACCCGCATCGCAGCGGTCGTCACGGCAACGTTTCGAACAATACCGTGACTAGCGTCACCCCGGAGCTCACCCCGCCCGCCCAGAGCCTCGCCATCGAGAGTCGGAGTCTCACCAAACGGTTTGGCCGCCAAACTGCGGTTAACGGCATCGACCTCACTGTTCCCCGCGGCTCCGTATTTGGTTTTCTCGGTCCCAACGGTTCCGGTAAAACCACCACGATTCGTATGCTGCTGGCCCTCAGCCAGGCCACCAGCGGAACGATCACCGTGCTCGGCCAGAGCATGCCGGCCGGGCTGCACGAGGTGCTACCCCGCGTCGGCGCCCTGGTTGAAGGTCCCGCGTTCTATCCCTTTCTCTCCGGGGCGGCCAATCTGCGCCGGCTGGACACCGCCGATCGGCACGCGCCAGGTCAGACCCGCCGCGCCCGGGTGCACCTGGCCCTGGAACGCGTGGGCCTCACCCACGCCGCCGACAAAAAGGTGCAGGCCTATTCACTGGGCATGAAGCAGCGGCTGGGCATTGCCAACGCCCTGCTGCTCCCCAGGGAGCTGCTCATCCTCGATGAGCCCACAAACGGCCTCGACCCCCAGGGCACCCGGGAAGTGCGCAGCCTCGTGCGCTCCCTGGCTGCCGAGGGAACGACCGTGTTCGTCTCCAGCCATTTGCTGGCCGAGGTCGAGCAGATGTGCACGCACGCTGCAGTGATGAGCGCCGGCAGCATCGTTGCGCAGGGCACCCTGGCCGCCCTGCGCGCAGTTGGGGAGGCCCGGATACGCGTGCGCACACCGGATACCGCGGGCGCCCTCCGCGTACTGACCCACCTGGGGCTGGAGCCAACGCGCGCTCCGCTGGACGATCCTGACCCGAACGTCGTGGTTGCACCGCTGGTCGGTGATAGCTGGCTCCCTGAGGCGATCGTGACCGCTCTCGTGGCCGGCGGGGTGCGCATTCGCGGCTTCGCGATCGAGGACCCCAGCCTCGAGGAACGCTTCGTCGCTCTGACCGGGGAGGGGTTCGATGTCGTCCAGTGACGTGCGGCGAGGTGCGCGACCGAGCGTAATGCCAAAGCGCAGCAGCAGCGGATGGTCGCTGCTTGGTTCCGAAATCTCGGTACTGTTCCGTCGACGCCGAACCTGCGCCATGCTGGCCGCCGTGGCCCTCATCCCGATTCTGCTCGCTGTGGCCGTGCGACTGTCGTCGGAGGCACTGGCCCCGGGGGAAGGACCGCCGTTTCTGGATCGAGTGACCCAGAACGGCCTGTTCGTCGGCTTCACCGCGATGGTCGTTGCCATTCCGCTGTTCCTGCCGCTGACCATTGGAGTGGTCGCGGGGGATACCATCGCCGGGGAAGCCGGCCTCGGCACCCTGCGCTACCTGCTGGTGGCGCCGGCCGGCCGCGTGCGGCTCCTGCTCGTCAAATACGCCGGAGCTGCCCTGTTCTGCCTGGTGGCGACGCTGACCCTCACGGTGTCCGGAGCGATCATCGGGGCGGTACTGTTCCCGGTCGGTCCAGTCACGCTGCTCTCCGGCGACACCATCAGCGTCAGCGAATCGCTCGCGCGCTCACTGCTGGTGGCCTCCTATGTCACGGTGTCCCTGCTGGGCCTGTCCATGATCGGGCTGTTCATCTCTACGCTCACCGACGTTCCCGTCGGGGCCATGGCGGCGACGATCGTGGTCTCGGTGGTCGCGCAGATCCTCGATGTCATCCCGCAGCTGTCCTGGCTGCACCCGTGGCTGTTCAGCCACTACTGGCTCGGTTTCGCTGACCTGCTGCGGCAGCCTCTCGACCTCGGCTCGTTCGGGCAGAATGCGATCCTGCAGCTGTGCTACCTGGCCATTTTCGGGGCGTTGGCCTACAGCCGGTTCGTGACCAAGGACATCCTGTCCTGACGGAGCCTAGCAACGAGACAGGGCCGGATCCAATGGATCCGGCCCTGTGAACTGTCTCAACCAGTCCTCGTTGATCTCTCGAAAGAAATCTCCGTGTCCGAGATGGGAATTGAACCCACACGCCCTTAACGGGCACTGGCACCTCAAGCCAGCGCGTCTACCAATTCCGCCACCCGGACTGGGTGAAACGGCCTCCGGATGAACCGGCTGCCGAGGTAATAACTTAGCACGGATTAGAACCCCCGTTGTGTCACCGGCACCGGTGCCGACGGGTAGCGTTTGACCATGGCTTCCCTTTCGAACATGCCCCCGGCCGCAAAATCCGCTGAATCAGTGGCTCGCCCGCCGATAGCGCTCGCCCAGAAACTTGATCTGACTGCGAAGATCGCGCGGGATCTCATCCGCTTCGACACCACGAACTACGGTGAGGGGCGTTCCAACGGCGAAACGGATGCCGCCGAGTACGTGGCCGAGAAGCTGCGCGCCCTCGGCCTGAAACCCGAGCTGTTCGATTCCGAACCGGGCCGCACCAGTGTGGTGGCGCGGGTGAAGGGACGCGATGCGTCGCGACCAGCCCTGGTCGTGCACGGTCATCTCGATGTCGTACCGGCCGACGCGGCCAACTGGAGCGTCGACCCGTTCGCCGGCGTCATCAAGGACGGACTGCTCTGGGGTCGTGGCGCTGTCGACATGAAGAACATGGACGCGATGATCCTGGCCTCGCTGCAGGACGTGATCGGCGCCCAAGGCGCACCGGAGCGTGACCTTGTCATCGCGTTCTTCGCCGATGAGGAGGCGGGCGGCGTGCTCGGCTCGCACTTTCTAGTCAAAGCGCATCCGCACCTGTTCGACGGGGCCACCGAAGCGATCAGCGAGGTCGGCGGCTACTCGATCACTCTCGGCGGCAAACGTGCCTACCTGCTGCAAACCGGGGAGAAGGCGCTGATCTGGGTCAAGCTCGTCGCGCGCGGTGAGGCCGGACACGGCTCCCGTATGCACCCGAACAACGCCGTCACCCGGCTCGCGGAGGCCGTGGCGAAACTCGGGCGGCACGAATGGCCGATTCGCCTGACCGATACGACCGAGCAGCTGCTCGGCGAAATCGCCCGCATTCTCGATGTCGATCCGCAACGGGTCGGCCCCGACGAGCTCGCCCTGGCTACCGGCACAGCATCCGGTTTCATCCAGGCCAGCCTGCGCACGACGGCCAACCCCACCGGACTGACCGCCGGTTACAAGCACAACGTAATCCCCGATATGGCCGAAGCGCTCATCGACATTCGTTCGCTGCCGGGCGAGGAAGACCTCGTACTCGCCCAGATTCAGGAGATTGTCGGTTCCGACATAGAGATCGTCACGATGCACCGCGACATCGGGTTGGAGACCGAATTCAGCGGACCCCTGATCGAGGCGGTCGTGGGCACCCTGGAGCGCCACGACCCCGGGGCACCGGTGTTGCCGTACCTGTTGTCGGCAGGAACGGACAACAAGGCGCTGAGTACCCTCGGCATCAAGGGGTACGGCTTTGCACCGCTTCGCCTCCCGGCTGACTTGGACTTTCCTGCAATGTTCCACGGGGTGGATGAGCGGGTGCCGCTGGACGCATTAGTGTTTGGCAGGCAGGTTCTGACCGACCTGCTGTCCAGCTATTGACCTGAGCCCTGCCTGACCCAGGTGCGTCCGGGCTCGCTGGACAATTTGAGTAGCCCGAATATTCCGAGTAATCCGAGAAAGCGAAGCGTGTGGATTTTCTGAATGCCATCATCCTGGGCCTCGTTCAGGGGTTGACCGAGTTCCTTCCGGTGTCGTCGAGCGCCCATATCACCATCGTCGGCCAGTTTCTCGGCACCGGTGAAGACCCGGGGGCTCGGTTCACGGCCATCACCCAGATCGGTACCGAGGCTGCGGTCGTCATCTTCTTTTGGCGTGACATCGTGCGCATCATCGGCCAGTGGGCGAAATCTCTCACCGGTCGGGTTTCCCGCAAGGATCCGGATGCCCGCATGGGCTGGCTGATCATCCTGGGCTCGCTGCCCATCATCGTTCTCGGCCTGCTGTTTCAGAATCAGATCGAGACCGTGCTGCGCTCGCTCTGGATCACCGCCACCATGCTCATCGTCTTCGGAATTCTGCTCGGTATCGCCGACCAAGTCGGTGCCAAGCGGCGCCGACTGCAGGACATCACCTACGGGCACGGCGCAATCTACGGTTTCGCCCAGGCTCTCGCGCTCATCCCAGGGGTGTCCCGGTCAGGCGGTACCATCACCGCCGGGCTGTTCCTCGGTTACGAGCGCGCCGCTGCGGCCCGCTACGCCTTCCTGCTGGCGATTCCCGCCGTGCTCGGCAGCGGCTTTTACCAGGTCTACAAGTCCATCGCCGATCCCTGCCTGGCCGGCGCGACCACCTGCACTCCAGAAATTTTCGGACCGCTCGAAACCCTCGTGGCAACGATCATCGCCTTTTTCGTGGGTCTCGGCGTGATCGCCTTCTTCATGAACTACATCTCCAAGCGCAGCTTTCTGCCGTTCGTGATCTATCGCATCCTGCTCGGCATCGTGCTATTCGTGCTCCTCGGCACCAACGTCATCTCGGCTTAGCAGTAGCGAGCCCGGCCAGGCCGGCGCGCGAAGCGCTGCCCAGGGAAAGCTAGGCTGATTGAATGCGTGCATGGGAACGACCCGAAATTGACTCTGTCCCCGGCGAGTCGGGTGCACCCTGGCTCCACGACACAAAAACCGACAGCCTGGTGCTGGCCCAACCGCGCGATGCCGCCCGCCTTTACGTCTGCGGCATCACGCCCTACGACGCAACCCACATCGGCCACGCGAACACCTACCTCGCCTTCGACACCCTGCAGCGGGTCTGGATCGACGCCGGGTTTCGCGTGCACTACGCCCAGAACGTGACGGATGTCGACGACCCGCTCCTGGAGCGCGCGAGCGCCACCGGTGTCGACTGGCGCGACCTGGCCGAGTCGCAGGTTGAACTCTTCCGCACCGACATGCAAGCTCTCGGAATCATTCCGCCGAACGACTTTGTCGCCGTGACCGAGGTCATCGACGAGGTCGCCGCTGCCGTCGCGCTGCTGCAGGAAGCCGGACTGGCCTACCCGGTGCCGACCGACGACGCCATCGCCGGCGCCGACGGAACCATCGCCGCCGACCTCTACTTCGACATTCAGGCCGCCGAAGCCAGCACCGAGTGGACCCTGGGCGACGAAAGCAACCTCGACCAGGCCAGCATGCTCCGCCTGTTCGCCGAGCGCGGGGGAGACCCCGACCGGGCGGGCAAGCGCGATCGCCTTGACCCGCTGCTCTGGAAGGCGGCGCGTGCCGGTGAACCGGCCTGGGAATCGGCCGTGGGCGCTGGGCGCCCCGGTTGGCACATCGAGTGTTCGGTCATCGCCCTCAAGGAACTTGGCACGGACTTCACCGTGCAGGGCGGCGGGTCAGACCTGATCTTTCCGCACCACGATATGAGTGCCGGGCACGCCGAGGCGTTGTCCGGGCATCCGCTTGCCGGGGTCTACAGCCACACCGGCATGGTCGCTTACCGCGGCGAGAAGATGAGCAAGTCGCTCGGCAACCTCGTTCTGGTTTCGGGACTTCGTGCCCAGAATGTTGATCCCCGAGCGATTCGACTCGCTCTGCTGGCCCGCCATTACCGCACGGACTGGGAGTGGACCGCGGCTCTTCTGGATGAGGCCGTCGAGCGCCTGTCCATTTGGTCTGCGGCCTTCGGCGCAGAGTCGGTCGGCGCAGCGTCGGTCGGCACTGCGTCGGTCGGCACTGCAGCCGCGAACGCCTCCGAGAGCGCTGACGTGACGGCGACATCTGGTTCGGCGGCCGCTCTGGTGGGCGATCTCCGCCTGGCGCTCCGCCATGACCTGGATACGCCAGCGGCCCTGCAGCTCATCGATGACGCGGTCGCCAAGCCGATCGATGACGTCGGACTGGTCAATCAGGCCATCAGCGCGCTGCTCGGCGTCGCCCTGTAGGCACCACGACGTGCGCGTGCCGCTGAACCGGGGTCGAGTGCCGGTGCTTAGTGCCGTGGCCCGTCTGGCCTGGTACCGGGGCCGTCGGGACGGCCGTCGGCACGTCCATCGCGTCCGTCGCGTCCGTCGCGTCCGTCGGTGCCGCGCTTGCGCAGGTATTTCTCGAATTCCTGGGCGATCGCTTCGCCACTCGCCTCCGGCGAGTCAACGGTGTCGCGGGCCTGCTCCAGCTGAGCGATGTAGGCGGCCATCTCCTCGTCCTCGCCGGCCAGCACATCGATCCCGCTCTCCCATTCGGCCGCCTCGGTCACCAATGCGCCCCGGGGTATCACCACGTCGATGACCTCTTCCAGCTTGTCGATCAACGCGAGCATCGCCTTGGGCGACGGTGCGTTGTGCACGTAGTGGGGAACGGATGCCCAAATCGACAGGGTAGGAATGC
This sequence comes from Cryobacterium aureum, assembly GCF_002954245.1. Lineage (GTDB taxonomy): Bacteria > Actinomycetota > Actinomycetes > Actinomycetales > Microbacteriaceae > Cryobacterium > Cryobacterium aureum. Next base: position 523,805 of record NZ_PPTG01000048.1, read on the forward strand.
CCACCGTCTCGGCGGCGTCCGACAGGACGCTGAGAATCCCGACGGGCCCCTCGTAATTGCTGCGTTCGATTTGCAGCTCGGCGCGCACCTGGGTGTTATCACTCGACACGAAGATCGAAATGGGCCGGGTGTGCGGAACGTCGGCGAGCATCGCGCCGAGGAACACGACGCCGCTCACGTCAGCGGCGAGGGCGGCGTCGAGAATCTCCGCAGCAAAACTCTTCCAACTGCGCGACGGCTCGGTCCCGATCAGCAGGTAGATATTGCCGGCATTCGTTCCACTGACCCGCAGCTGCGCGTCTTCGGCCAGCGGCACATTCGCCGCACCGGGGGTCGTCGGACCGTACATGATTGCGCTCGGCCAGCCGAGCGCGCGCACGCCAGCTTCATTCGTTGACACCGTCGGCCGGTTGAACTGGTAGTCGAAGTACAACTCCGGATCGACCTCGGTGATCATCTCGACGTCGAGAAGGTCTTTCAGCGCGCGAACCGCGCCGGTCGCGGCCTCGCCGGCATCGTTCCAGCCTTCGAAAGCAACGACCAGCAGCCGTCCGCCCAGAAACCCATTACCGTCAGCCACCGTGTTTGTCCTCAATTCCTCGTGCCTTCCGCGTGGAGGGCCTTCAGTCAAGGATAGGCGGTGGCCCTACACTTGAACCCCGTGAATGTTTTTCCTCTGCCGTTGCCCACGCCCGCTTCCCTTCCCGCCGCCGTTCTGTGGGACATGGACGGCACGATCGTTGACACCGAACCGTATTGGATGCGTGCGGAAACCGAGCTGGTGGCCGAATTCGGCGGCGTCTGGACCCACGATGACGGAATGCTGCTGGTCGGGTCCGGGTTGTGGAACTCGGCCGCGATCCTGCAAGCCCGAGGCGTAGACCTTACGCCTGATGCCATCGTCGCGCGCCTCACCGACCGCGTGCAGGAACAGCTGGCCGAACACGGTATTCCCTGGCGTCCAGGTTCTCGTGAGCTCCTGCAGCAACTGAAGATCGCCGGCGTACCGACCGCGCTCGTCACCATGTCGGTGGAGCGCATGGCCCGCCAGATCATCGACCTCATCGATTTCGCCGCCTTCGACGTTGTCGTCGCCGGCGACATGGTGAAAAACAGCAAGCCGCATCCGGATCCCTACCTGGTCGCCGCCGCGCGACTCGGCGTCGACCCGGCGGAATGCATCGCGATCGAGGATTCCGTGCCCGGTGTCGCATCCGCTGTCGCTGCTGGCACCATCACCATCGCAGTTCCCCACCAGGTCGACCTGCCGGAGAGCGCCGTGTACACTCGCTGGTCGACGCTCGACGGGCGAACGATCCACGACATTGCGGAGCTGTTTCAATCGTCGGAGCATTCCGATTCAGCCGCTCCCGTTCATCCTCTCGCCCCCATCGGGTTCGCCCGCAACGAAAGCGCACCACTCGCATGAGCAGCAACCAGGTTATTCAAAATAGTGGACTCTTCCGCATCGGCGACCGGGTGCAACTCACCGGGCCCAAAGGGCGCATGAACACCATCACCCTGCAGGAAGGCCTGACCTTTCACACCCATCGCGGCATTCTCGCGCACGACGACATCATCGGTCAGCCGGACGGCTCGGTCGTCACCAACAACGTCGGCGTCGAACACCTCGCGCTGCGCCCGCTGCTCGTGGACTTCGTGATGAGCATGCCACGCGGTGCCGCCATCATCTATCCCAAGGATGCTGCCCAGATTCTGGCGCAGGCGGACATCTTTCCGGGCGCCACCGTGGTCGAGGCCGGCGTCGGTTCGGGGGGGCTCTCACTCTGGCTGCTGCGCGCCATCGGACCGGCCGGCCGCCTCGCATCCTTTGAACGGCGTGAAGAATTCGCCGACGTCGCCCGCGACAACATCGCCACCTTTCTCGGAAACGATCCGCAAAACTGGACCATCACGCTCGGGGACCTCGCCGAGACGCTTCCCGACACCATGCCGTCCCAGAGCGTCGACCGGGTCGTCCTCGACATGCTGGCCCCCTGGGAATGCCTGGGCGCCGTCTCAGACGCTCTCAAGCCCGGTGGAGTGCTGCTGTGCTATGTCGCCACGGTGACGCAGCTGTCTCGCGTGGCCGAGGCCATCCGCGGTACCGGCTTGTACACCAATCCGGATTCCAACGAAACGATGATTCGCGGTTGGCATGTGGAAGGTCTCGCGGTACGACCCGACCACCGGATGATCGGCCACACCGGCTTCCTGATCACAGCTCGTCGCCTCGCTCCCGACACGATCCTGCCCGAATTGAAACGGCGTCCGTCGAAGACGGACTTCAGCGACGCCGATGTCGAAGCCTGGACGCCGGGAGCGCTCGGTGAGCGCAACGTCAGCGCGAAGGTCATGCGCAAACGCGTGCGCGCCGCGGGATCCAGCGCGGAGCTCTCCAAGGCTCGAGACCTCGACGCCGGTTAGGATAGGTTCGGCCCTTCAGGTTGTACCACGCCGAAGCCTGCGCCCCAGTTTCAACCGCACCCACCTCACACCCGCGCAACAGATCCACGCTGCGCACCACCCTGTACCGAAAGAAGGACCTGTGCGCAAAGCATCCGCGCTGATCATCACCGCCGGCCTCGTGATGACGGCACTGACGGCGTGTGCCACCCCCGGCACTGCTCAGGCATCCTGTGAAACCGGGGCACCTTCGGGCGCTGCTTCGAAACTGGTCTCGGTGAACGGGGACTTTGGCGCAGTTCCGGACGTCAGCTTTCCCACACCCTTGAAGTCATCCACCACTCAGCGCACCGAAATCATCGCGGGTTCCGGGCAGAAGATCCTTCCCGGCCAGATGGTCTCCGTCGAGTCGAACCTGTACAACGGCACGACCGGCGAGCCCCTGCAACTGAGCGCTTTCGACGGCAGTACGGCCATAGCGCTCGGTCTGGGTGACGCTACCATTCCGGGAATTGTCGCCGGTCTGGTCTGTGCGCGCGTGGGTGAGCGCATCGCGGTCGTCATCGCGCCGGACGACGGTATCGGTGTCAACGATCAGTTGCGCGTTGGCGCGACGGATTCCCTCGTTTTCGTCGTTGACATCGTGAAGGCATTCCTGCCGCGAGCCGATGGAGCCGACCAGGCCGTCGCCAACGGTCTTCCTGCCGTAGTCCTGGATGCCGACGGCACCCCCGGAATCGTCCTTCCTTCCGCTGATGTGCCGAAGGAGTTGGAATTCGGTGTGCTCAAGAAGGGAACTGGCGAGAAAGTCGCGTCAGACGCTACCGTCGTGATCCACTACACCGGCCTGTCATGGGCGAGTGACAAGGTCTTCGATTCCACTTGGGCGACGAGAACTCCTCGGGTGGTGCCACTTTCCGACCTTCCCCAGGGCCTGGCGACCGCGATTTCTGGTCAGACCATTGGCTCGCAGCTGGTCGTCGTTATTCCGCCCGCCCTGGGCTTTGGCGCAGCGGCGCAAGGCCAGGTTCCGGCTAATTCAACGCTGGTGTATGCGGTGGACATTCTGGGCGTCAACTGATTGTCGAGGCTCAACCCACCGCGCCCGTGCCACCGCGTCTGACGCCTGGTTCGGACGATAGAATCACACCGTGACTTCGACGCCTCCGCATCCCGATTCGACCGAGGGAACCGTTCTCAAGCCATCGGCGATCACGGCTCCTGAGCGACTGTTCAGCCTCGTCCTGGCCCTCGTGGCAACGGATTCGGGGTTGACCAAGGCCGATATCCTTCAAAACGTGCAGGGCTACCGCCAGCGCTATGCATCCTCCGGTTCGAACGAGAGCCTGGAGCGCCAGTTTGAGCGAGACAAGGACGACCTGCGTGAGTTGGGCATTCCGCTCGAGACGATTGAGCCCCCGGACGACCCGGGAAGCAACCACTTTCTGCGGTATCGAATACCGAAGGGTCTCTACGACCTGCCGGCTGACGTGACCTTCACGCCCGGCGAGGTTTCCCTGCTGAAACTGGCCGGCACGGTGTGGCGCGAAGGATCTCTATCCGGGGAATCCCGCCGTGCCCTAATGAAGTTGAACTCGTTGGGTGTGGAGTCGAGTGAACCGGTACTCGGCTACGCGCCCCTGCTGCGAACGCGCGATGCGAGTTTCGAACCGCTCAGCAAGGCGCTCGACCGTGCGCAGGTCGTGGCTTTTCTGTACCTCAAGCCGGGGGAAACCACGCCGGTGCGTCGTGTGGTGGCTCCGCGCGCGCTCGTGCAGCACGAAGGCCGCTGGCACCTGTACGCCGCGGATGAGACCGTTCACGAACCGCGCACGTTTCTGCTGGCTCGTATCGTCGGTTCAGTCGCAGTTGTCAGCACAGCGGCTGTCGTTTCCACCGTGACGCCGGGTCCGGTCATCGACGGTGCGACCGACAGCGCTCGAGCCCTGGCCGAGCTCGAGGCCCTCTGGGCGGGTAATATCGCCCGCATCGTCGTGGTGCCCGGATCCGACGCCGCTGTGCGTCTCGGCGCGCGCCAGGAAATGCAGCACCCAGCCTCCCCGGTCCAGCAGTCCACGGGACTCGAGCGCAGCCTGCACTTCACCGACCTGAATATCCTCGCCGACGAACTAGCCGGATTCGGCCCGGAGGTATTCGTCGAGAGCCCGCTCGCCTTACGCACTGCCGTGGAGAATCGGCTGCTCGCAACCACGGACGCTCATTCAGGCCCGCTGCCCGCAGCTTCTTCCGGAAGCACGCCTCGCCGCCGAACACCGTCGCTCCGCGCGCGGTCGAGTGCAGCTTCCCAGCCACGGGTAGCCGGTGACCAGCTCACGCTGCTGCTATCCCTCGTTCCGTACCTCATCGACCGGGGGAGCGTCACCGTCACCGAGGTGGCGGAGCATTTCGGGCTGTCGGCGGAACGAGTTCGTGCACTGGTCAGCCTGATCGCACTGTCCGGCATCCCCGGGGAAACACGCCAGTACCTGCACGGCGACCTGTTTGACATTCAGTGGGACGAATTCGAGACAAACGATCGGATCGTGCTCACCCACCAGGTCGCAATCGACGACTCCCCGCGATTCTCCGCCCGCGAGGCCGCAGCGCTAATCGCCGGCCTGCAATACCTGTCAGCGCTGCCCGACAACGCCGATACCGACGCCATCGCATCGCTGATGGCCAAGCTGACCCGCAGCGCATCGGCACCCCCGACCCAGGTGGCCGTCGCACAGCGCGATGCCGGAACCACCCGAAACATCGTGCAGACGGCGCTCAGCACGCAGATGCAGGTTGAGTTCGACTATCTGAACGCTCGCGGCGACCAGGAACACCGGCTCGTCGACCCGCTGCGCATTGAGTCCGTCGATAACGACTGGTACTTGCGCGGCTGGTGCCATCTTCGCGAAGCCGTGCGCACGTTCCGACTGGACCGCATGAGCGAACCGCGCGTGACGGACGTGCCACGCAGCACGCACCCGGCCGACCTGGTTCTGCCCAATACACTGTTTCAGGCCTCTACCAGAGACGTCGATGTTCGACTCGAGCTGCCGACCACGGCGTTGCCGTTGCTGGCGGACTACCGCCCGGAACGAGCAGAGCCGGTCGGATCGGGCGAACGCACTCGCATCACACTGCGCGTCGCCCATTCCCACGCGCTCAAGCGCCTGGTCACCGGCCTGGCCGGCATCGTCACCGTTCTCGAACCCGCCGAATCACGCCAGGTGGTCGCTGACTGGGCGGCAGCCGGGTTCGCCCAGTACGCCGACGATCATCAGCGCCGGTCGAAGGCGGAGTAGCGGATGCCGTGGTGGTCGTGGCTGCTCATCTGGTGCGTTCTGGCTCTGGGACTGCTCGCTGTGCTCGGCTGGTTTGCGGTAACGCTGTTCCGTAAGGCCCGCGGTACCCTGCGAGCGCTGGAATCGCTCCGCGATCAGCTGCCCACAGGGGAATTCGATCGATCGGCCGCTTCCGCTCCTGGAGACCTGGCCGTATTCGCCGATTCGGCCGTGCTGCTCGGAAAGGTCGAGCAATTGCGAGCAGAACGGGCCCACCGCAACCAGATGCGTCGCGATGGGCGGATCGTGCGGGGTAAACTGATCCAGAACGCCCGCTAACCGCCACGCCCGCTGCACTACTCGCTAAGACAGAGGACACGCCCTCATGCTGCAAAACCTGACCGGATGGCATTTCCTGATCATCCTCGTCGTCGTACTGCTTCTCTTCGGTGCGCCCAAGCTCCCCGGACTCGCTCGCAGCCTGGGCCAGTCCATGAAGATCTTCAAGAGTGAGATCAAGAGCGACGCGGTCGATCCCGACCCCAGCACCCCTGCTCGGTCGACGAGCACCACGGGAGACGACGCGTCCGGCACGGCCGGCTCCACCGCGGTCGGCCCAACCGACCCCGCCGCGAAGCCTTAGCGCCGCATGGTCCGCGCCGAGCGGAGTGCGACCAAAGCAGGAAAGATGTCATTGGGGCAACACCTGATCGAACTGCGCAAGCGCCTCTACCTGGCTGCTGCCGGCCTCCTCATTGGAGCCGTTATCGGTTGGTTCCTCTCCGATTTTGTTTGGGATCAGCTGCGGGAACCGATTTACGCCATCATCAAGGCGCAGCATCGGAATGCCCAGATCAACTACCCCGATATCACGAGTGCCTTCGACCTCAAACTCAAGATTTCTCTCTACGTTGGTCTGATAGTTTCCAGCCCCGTGTGGCTGTATCAGGTCTTCGCCTTCCTGGTGCCGGGGCTCACTCGAACTGAGAAGAAATACACCTTCGGGTTTCTGTTCACGGCCATTCCGCTGTTCCTGGCCGGCTGCGCAGCGGGTTGGATCGTCTTGCCGCACGTGGTCGAGCTCATGACCGGGTTCGCCCCGCCAGAGGATTCCGCGTTCATCAACGCTCAGGGCTACTTCGACTTTGTGCTTAAACTCGTAGTGGCGATCGGCATCGCGTTCGTGCTGCCCGTGTTTATCGTGCTGCTTAATTTCGCCGGCGTCATCAGCGCAGCGTCGATCATCAAGTCCTGGCGGATCGCCATTCTGGTCATCGTGCTGTTCACGGCGATCGCCACCCCGGCCGCCGACGTGGTCTCAATGTTCCTGTTGGCCATTCCCATGGTCATGTTGTACTTCGCCGCCTACGGTATCGCCTGGTTGCACGATCGACGCGCGGCCAAAAAAGTGCTCGCCTTTGAGAAAGAATTCGCGCTCTAAGCTGTCGCGAGACACGCTGTAGCAATTGTTAGGATCACGTGACGCACACGCAATCGCCGGCCGATCGGTACTCGGCTGCGCGCATCCGGGCCGCCAAGCCGCTCCTGCAGGGCTTCGAGAGCGGCTTAGGCTTCGACCTCGACCCGTTCCAACGTGAAGCCTGCGCGTGCCTGGAGGCCGGCAACAGCGTGCTCGTTGCCGCCCCGACCGGAGCTGGCAAGACGATCGTGGCCGAATTCGCGATCTACCTGGCGATGCAGCGGTCCCGGGCAAAGGTGTTCTACACGGCTCCGATGAAGGCCCTCAGCAACCAGAAGTTTCAGGAGTTCGTGGCCGAGTACGGTGCGGACCAGGTCGGATTGCTCACCGGAGATAGCAACGTCAACCCGGGGGCCCGCATCGTGGTCATGACCACCGAAGTGCTGCGCAACATGCTCTACGCCGATTCCGATTTACTGACCGACCTGGCCTTCGTGGTGATGGACGAGGTGCACTATCTCGCGGACCGTTTTCGCGGAGCTGTCTGGGAAGAGGTGATTATCCACCTGCCACAGCCGGTGCGCATGGTATCGCTCAGCGCGACAGTGTCGAACGCGGAGGAATTCGGTGACTGGCTGCAGGCCGTCCGCGGTGAGACCGACGTGATCGTTTCTGAGGAGCGGCCGGTTCCGCTCGAGCAGCACGTGCTGGTCAAGAACAATATGCTCGATCTGTTCGACTCCACGGGGCTGATCGGCGCGCATCGGGTCAATCCCGAACTCGTGCGCCTGGCGCACGCGGGCGGACGTTCGGCCGGCGGGCGCGGCCGAGGATCCGGTCGCCAGGGCAGTCAATCCGGGGGGTACCGGGGTCATGACAAGCAACGCCCCCAGTTTGACGCCGGACGGATGGACCGCGGGGACATCGTGCGCATGCTCGACGGTAAACATCTGCTGCCAGCTATCTTCTTCATCTTCAGTCGGGTCGGCTGCGACCAGGCCGTTCGGCAGGTGCTCCGCTCGGGCGTACGCCTGACTCAGGAACACGAACGCGAAGAAATCCGCCAGATCGTCGACGACCGATGCCGCACCCTGCTGGACGAAGATCTCGGCGTGCTCGGCTACTTCGAATGGCTCGACGGGCTCGAACGCGGAGTCGCTGCGCACCACGCCGGTCTGCTGCCGGCGTTCAAGGAGGTTGTCGAGGAGCTCTTTCAAAGGAAGTTGGTCAAGGCTGTCTTCGCCACTGAAACGCTCGCCCTCGGCATCAACATGCCCGCCCGCACGGTCGTACTCGACAAACTGGAGAAATTCAACGGCGAGGCTCGCGTACCGATCACCCCGGGGGAGTATACGCAGCTCACCGGTCGGGCCGGTCGCCGCGGAATCGACACCCTCGGCCACTCGGTCATCCAGTGGGCCCAGGGACTGGACCCGCAGGCCGTAGCCTCGCTCGCCTCCCGGCGCACCTATCCGCTGAATTCGAGTTTCAAACCCACCTACAACATGGGCGTCAACCTGATCGACCAGTTCGGCGTCACGCGTACTCGCGGTGTGCTTGAGTCCTCGTTCGCCCAGTTCCAGGCCGACCGCGCCGTCGTCGACCTGGCCCGCTCCGTGCGCCAGCAAGAGGAATCCCTGGCCGGGTTCAAGACCAGCATGACCTGCCACTTGGGTAATTTTGAAGAGTACTCTGCTATTCGCCGTCGCCTCACCGAGGTGGAACGCGAGGGTGCCAAAGCCGACAACTCCTTGCGCGGTGAACGCGACAAACGACAGCGGGAGGTCGCCAGCCTGCGCAAGCAGATGCGCGCCCACGGCTGCCATCACTGTCCCGATCGAGAAGCACACTCCCGCTGGGCGGAACGCTGGTTCAAACTCAAGCGCCAAACGGATGCCCTCAACCAGCAAATCTCGCAGCGCACCGGAGCCATCGCCCGCGTCTTCGACCGTGTGACCGACGTTCTGCTCGGCTATGGCTATCTCCAATCCGATGCCAGCGGCACGATCGCACTCAGCGAGAGTGGACGTATCCTGCGCCGCATCTACGCCGAACGGGACCTGCTGGTCGCCGAATCTCTGCGCCGAGGCCTGTGGAACGAACTCGATGCCGCAAGCCTCGCAGCGATGGCCTGTGCGCTTGTCTTCGAACCGCGACGCGAAGAGGGACTCATCGATGCCCGCTACCTGCCGACGGGGCCGTTCCGCCCGGCGCTGGACGAGACGCAAGACCTCTGGAGTCGGATTGACGACCTCGAGCGTGACCACAAACTGCCCGGCAGCAACCCGCTCGCGGTCGGCCTCAGCCTCGCCATGTGGAAGTGGGCACGCGGCGCATCCCTTGCCGACGTGCTCTACGAGGCTGAGATGGCTGCCGGCGATTTCGTGCGCTGGACCAAACAGACCATCGACCTGCTCGACCAGCTGAGCATTGCCGGCGACGGACACGTCGGGCCGACAGCACGCACCGCGATGGACGCGATCCGACGCGGCATTGTCGCCTACTCCTCGGTGGCCTGAACCCGCCATGTGGGGGAGTGAGCGTGCGTTTAGCCTGCCGCTGTGGGCATCCGTCCTGGTCGCGGCCGGTGCCGGAGCAGTTCTCGATGCCGGTTTCCCGGATCGCGACTGGTGGTTTCTCGCGCCGGTGGGGGTGGCGCTCATGCTCCTGGCGCTGCTCGGTCGAAGCCTCGCGACCGGGCTACTCGTTGGTCTGGTCGCCGGACTATCGTTCTGGCTGATTCATATCTTCTGGATCACCCTGTACCTCGGTCTCGTGCCGTGGTTCGCGCTCGGCGGGCTGGAGAGCCTGTTCTTCGCCGTCGGGCTCGGGCTCACCGCGGTCGTTCTGCGGCACGGTCCCCGGGTCTGGCCGAGCGTCTGGGGTCGTCTCGGTCTGGTGCCGGTCATCGTTGCCGGGTTGTGGACAGCCAGGGAGGCAATCAGCGCGGTCTGGCCCTACGGCGGCTTTGCCTGGGGCCGCGTTGCGCTCTCCCAGTCGGAGAGTCCGTTCGGACCGCTCGTGGCCTGGGTCGGCTTCTCCGGCCTGAGCTTCATCGTGGTCTGGCTGAGCGCCCTGGTCGTGCAGTTGTTCCGCGAACCCGAGCTGGCGCGCACGCTGCGCACGGGCATCGCCGTTGGTGCCGTCGCGCTGGTGCTCGCCGTCCCGTCCTGGCCGACCATCCACAGCGGCGAGGTTCGCCTCGCCGCCGTGCAGGGCAACGCCGATGCCGGCCTGTTTGCGGAGAATTCACCGGGGCAGATTCTGCAGGACCATACCTCGGCCACCCTGCCGCTGATCGGCGAGAGGGTCGATTTCGTGGTTTGGCCGGAAAACGCGAGCGACATCGATCCCACCCGTTCCGAGGCAGCCGCGCAGGTGCTCGACTACATCAGTGCCGAAATGGATGCCCCGCTTATCACCGGCACCATCACCAAGCCGGGGGACACCTACTACAACAGCTCGCTGCTGTGGAAAGCGGGCCGCGGTGCCGTCGACGTGTACGACAAAGTGCACCCGGTGCCCTTTGCGGAATATATGCCGGATCGGGCCTTCTGGCGCCCTTTCGCCCCGGAGCTAATCGACCTCATCGGCCGGGATTACGGCATCGGCACCCGTGACAATATCTTCGATATCAATGGGGTCCTGGCCGGGATCGCTATCTGTTTCGATATCGCCGACGACCAGCTGGTGCACGAGATGATCGACGATAAAGCCCAGATCATTCTCGCCCAAACAAACAATGCCGATTTCGGGCACACCGACGAGAGCGTGCAGCAGCTCGCAATTGCCCGGCTGCGCGCGATCGAGACCTCCCGTACTGTAGTGAACATCTCCACGGTCGGATCGAGCGCCATCATCACTCCCGACGGGCACACCCAGGACAGCTTGCCGACCTTCACGGCCGGCGCGATGGTGCAAACGGTGCCGCTCAGTGACAGCATCACGCCGGCGATGGTCGCCGGCCGGGGCGTCGAGTGGCTCGTGTCGGGGCTCGGCCTGGCCGGGCTGGCGCTCTGCTTCGGCGCCGCTGGATGCCAACGTCGCAGCTTGGCGCGCGCCGCTTTGCTGACACGGCTTTAACCAACAACGACCCCGGCACGAAGTGCGGGGTCGTCTGGGGTGGAACCGGCGGTTAGGCGCCGATCTTCTGCTGGCCACCACGGCGCAGGCGCAACACGGAGAGGCGCTCTTCGAGCAGTTCTTCGAGTTCGTCTCTGGTGCGTCGCTCCAGCAGCATGTCCCAGTGGGTCCGAGGAATCTTCTCGTCGGAGTGGTCAACGATCACCGGCAGGGAATCGACCAGTCGGGTCGCCGTCCGTGCGCAATATTTGCATTCCCATTCATCCGGAGGCTCGGCTTCGGCCGAGAAAATCATTACCGTCTCACGCCCACACGTTTCACACCGGTAGGTGTGCGGAACCCGGGGGGAGAAGGTTACGCCTTCTTCGCTCTGTAGGCTTTGTGCGCCTAATCTCATGCCACGCAAACTGCGGTCAGCCATAGTGTGGTCTCCTCTCGCTCGCGATCACAATTCGACCACGATGCTGTCACATTTGTAAACCATCAAGCTGGGTGTTAACCTTCCCGGACCCCCCGTTCTGGGAGGTAATTCTCAGGTTCGACGACTAATGGCCGCCACAGCAAGATCGGTGCGATCCGTGACGACGCCGTCGACACCCAGATCAAGCAGTCGAATCAGGTCTGCCGGGTCGTTCACTGTCCACACATGCACCTCGATATTCACCCGATGCATCATCGCGATGAAACGGGGCGTCACGATTCGAACCGGCCCGGCGCATTCTGGTACCTGCACGGCGACGCAGCCCGCCAGCGTGCGACGAACTACCGACGTGAGGCCTAAGTTCATCGCTGCGACGGCGCGGACGACGAGCGGTGATGAGGCGGAGGACACCACGCCGGGCAGCAGATCGACCACCCGACGGCGGCGTGGTTCGTTGAACGAGGTCACGAGGACCCGCGGCGTGGCTTGCTGGTGGCGAATGGCCCGAGCGGCGGGCTCGACGGCGGCATCCGTCTTGATGTCAATATTAAACCGGGCCGATGGGAATGCCTCGAGGGCATCGGCGAGGGACGTGAACGATTGACCGAAACCGAGGTTGATGCGTTTCAGTTCGGTCAGGGTCAGCTGGTCGATGCGCACGTCCCGGCCGAGCGCAGTCAAGTCGGGGTCGTGGCTGATCACGGCCACACCGTCGAGCGACACGTGTACGTCGGTTTCGAGGTGGGTGGCCCCGCCGGCCAACGCTTTCACGAAGGCGAGAAGTGTGTTTTCCGGCGCTTCCTGCGCTAGACCGCGATGGGCAAAAACCCTAGGGTGCGGTGCATCCAGAAATACTGACGGGGCGTTCTCGACCACCGCCTAGGCTTGCGGCGTTGCGGATGCGGCGGGTGCGGTCGAGGGGTTCTGGGTATTGGCACCAAACGCGCTGCCGATTCCCTTCATGGCCTCGGTGAGTTCGCTCGGCACAATCCACAGCTTGTTGGCGCTGCCTTCCGCCAGCTTGGGCAGGGTGAGCAGGTACTGGTAGGCGAGCAGCTTCGGGTCAGGGTCTCCATCGTGAATAGCCTTGAAGACCGTGGTGATGGCTTCGGCCTCACCCTGCGCGCGCAGCACGGCAGCTTTGGCGTCACCCTCGGCTTCGAGGATGGCGGCCTGGCGGGCGCCCTCAGCGGTGAGAATAGCGGACTGCTTGGTGCCCTCGGCGGTGAGGATCAGCGCACGACGATCACGTTCGGCACGCATCTGCTTCTCCATGGAATCCTGGATGGAGTGGGGCGGCTCGATGGCCTTGAGTTCGACTCGGCCCACGCGGATGCCCCATTTGCCGGTAGCCTCGTCGAGCACGATGCGCAACTGGCTGTTGATGTTGTCTCGGCTGGTCAATGCCTCTTCAAGGTTCAACCCGCCGACCACGTTGCGCAGGGTGGTCGTGGTGAGCTGCTCGACCGCGCCGAGGTAGTTGTTGATCTCGTAGGTGGCGGCGCGGGCATCCGTCACCTGAAAGTAGACGACCGTGTCGATAGAGACCACGAGGTTGTCCTCGGTGATTACGGGCTGCGGGGGAAACGACACTACCTGCTCGCGAATATCAAGCAGCGGCCGCACTCGGTCGACGAACGGCACGAGCAGATTCAGACCGGGCAGCAGCGTCTTATGATACTTGCCGAGGCGCTCCACCACCCCGGCGTTACCCTGCGGAATGATGCGAATGGCGCGCACGAGAATGACGATGACGAACACCGCCAACACGGCGAGCAGGGCGATCACGAAGATCTGACCGATGAAAGCTGCGGGGTCAAGCATTGTTCTGGGTCCTTTCGGCGGGGATGACGACGGCGGTGGAGCCTTCGATGAGGTGCACGGTGACCGGCTGGCCCGGTTCAGCGGATGCTGCGGTGCCGCTACTCGCGGTACCGGAGGCGCCAAGCCCGGGGCGGGACGTCAGCAGCCGAGCGGTCCAGGTCTCACCGTTGGCCAGTTTCACCAGCCCGCCGGTTTCGGTCACCGTCGACAGGACCCGGCCGCTCATTCCGATCAGGGCGTCGATATTCGACAGGGCCGGATCGCCGCCCTTGCGCAGAGCCCGCAACAGGAACGGTCGGATGGTCAGCAACAGCAGCACCGAGAGTCCGGCGGCGACGACGATCTGAAGCCACCAGTCCAGGCCGAGCAAATTGGCGGCCAAACCGCCCAGGCTGCCGATGGAGATCATCAGGAACGTGAATTCCAGGCTTAGCAGTTCGATGGTGATGGCCACGAGAATGAACACGAGCCACAAGATCCAGAGATAGTCGGTCAGATCGACCATGTGTGACACCCTCCACATTCCGTTTCACCTCGAAACTAGCAGGTGCGGGCGACAATACGCGGGCGGAGCGGCCGAGGCTTGTTGATAAGGTCGAAAGCGCAGGTAGTGGCCGATCAGGTCACCCTTCATCATGGACCAAACAGACCGAATTCTTGAGGAGCACGCGTGACCAATCCACTTGCAGCAGGATCACTCGAGGGCAAGCGCGTACTCGTCACCGGCTCGTCCCGCGGTATCGGTGCCGACACCGCCGGTTTTTTTGCCGAGGCCGGTGCGCGCGTCGTCATCAACTACCGCAATAAGGAGGTACGCGCGAACAAACTTCGCGATGCCATTCGCGCCGCCGGGGGAGACGCCATCACGGTCGGCGCCGACCTGACTGATCCGGCATCGGTTGCCGCGATGTTCGCGACCATCATGAGCGAATTCGGCGGCCTTGACATTCTCGTGATGAACGCATCCGGCGGCATGGAGAGTGGGATGGCGCCTGACTACGCCATCAAGCTCAATCGTGACGCCCAGGTCAATCTGCTCAACGGCGCCATCCCCCTGCTCGGTGACGATTCCCGGGTGGTCTACGTCACCAGCCACCAGGCCCACTTCATCAAGACCACACCCACCATGTCGGAGTATGAGCCGGTCGCCCGCAGCAAACGCGCCGGTGAAGACGCCCTGCGCGCCGTCATTCCCCAGCTCGAAGAGTCCGGTATCGGATTCGTCGTGGTTTCCGGAGACATGATCGAGGGCACCATCACGGCGACGCTGCTCGAACGGTCCAACCCGGGTGCCCTCGACGCCCGGAAGGAGGCGGCCGGTCGACTGTACAACGTGAGCGAGTTCGCGGCGGAAATCGCCCTGGCCGCGATCGAACCGGTCCCGGCCGGTAACACTCGCCTGGTCGGCGACACGTCCGGATTCGCCGGCGAGTAGCGCGCAATCAACCGATGAAGGCTGCTGATCTTCCACTCCTCGGGTCGCTGTCGCGCCCGACGATCCATCCCGATGGTTCGCGGGCGGTGTTCTCCCGGGTGCACGCCGATTTTTTAGCGGATGATTACGTCGGCCAGCTCTGGACCGTCGCGCTGATGGGGGAGCCGGCTCCGCGTCGCATCACGCGCGGTTTTCGTGACTCGGCACCCCGGTTTTCGCCGGATGGCAACCTGATCGGGTTTCTCCGTGCCGATGCCGGCGGCGCCGCGCAGCTGCACGTTGTCGATGCGGCCGGGGGCGAGCCCCTGGTCATGACCGACGCGGCTCTCGGCGTGACCGATTTTCGCTGGCATCCGACCAGTGACCGGATCGCGTTCCTGGCGCGCGTCCCCGAGCAGGGGCGGTACGGCACGGTTGCCGGTCTGTCGGCCGAATCGGAACCGGCTCGCCGCTTCGATACCGTGCGCTACAAATCGAACGGGGTCGGCTACACCAACGACCGCCGCGTGCACGTGTTCCTCGCCGTGGTACCGGATGTCTGGGGCGAACCAACACCCGCCGCCGCTCCGTCCGTGGCCGACGCACCCCGGGCAAAGTCAGGCAACGAGCCGGGCACTGCGCCAACACCGGATCTTCCGGAGCCGGCCAGAATGGTGACCGGGCTTCCGGTCGCCCGCCAGCTAACCGAGGGGGACTTCGATCATTCCGGACTCACCTTCTCGCCCGACGGTTCCGGTCTCCTCACCATCTCGGCGCGTCATGCGGGCCGGGACAACGACCTCCGCAGCGAAGTGGTCGAACTCACACTCAGCGAGAGCACCGATACCGCTGCAAACGGCACCATCGCTCCGCTTCGCACCGTCGTGCCAGCGGCCGGGAACCTCAGTATCTCGGCGCTGGCCTGCGCCGAGGACGGTAGCCTCTGGCTGCTCGCAACCGACGTTGGTGCGACCGGCCTGGACTTCGTCGGCCGGGTGACGGCCCTGTACCGCAGCGGTGGCGCCGACAACGGTTCAGCACCGATCCGCGTGACGGATCCGCAGCAGACCGACCAGGATCTGTTAGACCTCGATGCCACCGGCGGAATCAGTCCATTGGCAGATGGCTCCGTGCTCGTACTGCAGGGCAGTCGCGGCCGGGTTGATCTAATTCGCGTCGAGCGGGATGGGCAGGCGCAGTCACTCGACTGCGGCGCCACCGTCGCCAGCTCTATGGATGCGTGCGGCGACGCTGTCGTTGTCGCGGTGCAGTCCGCCGGTACCTCCGGTGACCTCGTTCTGGTTCGCCCGGTCCTCTCCGGTACTCGAACGCCCGAGACCCCGCCGAAACGCCTCACCGATTTCTCGGTACCCCTGCGCGCCACCGGCCTGGTCCCCGGAATCGAACTCACGGTCACTGGACGAGACGGCTATCCAGTGCACGGCTGGGTGCACACTCCTGCCGGGCCGGGACCGCATCCGGTGCTCCTGACCATTCACGGCGGCCCGTACGCCCAATATACCGGCGCGCTCCTCGATGAGACCCAGGTCTACGTCGACGCGGGCTACGCGGTGGTCCTCTGCAACCCGCGCGGGTCATCCGGTTATGGCGAAGCCCACGGGCGCGCCATCCGCCAGCGCATGGGAACCCTCGACCTGGCCGACGTACTGGACTTTCTCGACGGCGCTCTCAGCGCCGAGCCCGCCCTCGACGCCCACCACGTCGGCATCATGGGTGGGTCTTACGGCGGCTATCTGACCGCGTGGACGATCGCCAATGACCACCGATTCGCGGCGGCCATCGTGGAACGCGGCTTTCTCGATCCACAAGGCTTCGTCGGAACCAGTGACATCGGCGACTTCTTCGGCGACGAATACGCCGGGACGGATGCCGCCCTGCTGCAGACTCAAAGCCCACAGTTTCTGGTCGGCCGGGTGAAAACCCCGACCCTGGTGCTGCACTCCGCGCAGGACCTGCGCTGCCCGTTGTCGCAGGGCGAGCGCTACTACGCTGCGCTCAAACGTGGGGGAGTGGAGACCGAACTGGTCGTTTTCCCGGGGGAGAACCACGACCTCAGCCGCACCGGTCGCCCCCGGCACCGTTTGCAACGGTTCGAGATTATTCTGGACTGGTGGGCCCGACACCTGCCAAGTGCCAATAATCACAGGAGAACCGATGAGCGAGACCACTACAGCAAGCACCCCGGCAGCTGAACGCCAGGTCGCAGACAGTCACGATCTGATCCGCGTGCAGGGCGCACGCGAAAACAATCTCAAGAATGTCAGCGTTCAGATTCCGAAGCGCCGACTGACCCTGTTCACCGGGGTGTCCGGCTCCGGAAAAAGCTCGCTCGTATTCGGCACCATCGCGGCCGAGTCCCAGCGCATGATCAACGAAACCTACAGCACGTTCGTCCAGGGCTTCATGCCTGCCCTGGCCAGGCCTGACGTCGATGTGCTCGACGGCCTGACGACCGCCATCATCGTCGACCAGGAGCGGATGGGCGCCAACTCGCGCTCCACCGTCGGCACCGCCACCGACGCGAACGCGCTGCTGCGCATCCTGTTCAGCCGACTCGGCCAGCCCTACCTCGGCTCGCCGCAGGCCTATTCGTTCAACGTCGCCTCGATCAGCGGAGCGGGCGCGGTCTCGATCGAACGCGGCGGAGCGACCGTGAAGGAACGCCGCAGCTTCAGCATCACCGGGGGCATGTGTTCGCGCTGCGAGGGGCGGGGTTCGGTCACCGACATCGACCTGACCGCCCTATACGACGACAGCAAGACCATCAACGGTGGCGCACTGAAGATCCCCGGCTACAGCATGGACGGCTGGTACGGTCGCATCTTCAACGGTTGTGGCTTCTTCGACGCCGACAAACCGATCAGGGACTTCACCACGAAGGAACTGGCCGACCTCCTGCACAAGGAGCCGACCAAGATCAAAATCGAGGGAATCAACCTCACCTACGAAGGCCTGATTCCGAAGATTCAAAAATCCATGCTCAGCAAAGACGTCGACACCCTGCAGCCGCACATTCGCGCGTTTGTCGAGCGAGCGGTCACGTTCACTGTCTGCCCCGATTGCAACGGCACCCGACTCAACGAGGGTGCCCGATCGTCGAAAATCAACGAGATCAGCATTGCGGATGCCTGTGCCATGCAGATCAGCGACCTCGCCGAGTGGGTCACCGGTCTGAACGAATCGTCCGTCGCGCCCCTGCTTACAGCCCTGCGTCTCCTCTTGAACTCGTTTGTGCAGATCGGGCTGGGCTACCTGTCCCTCGACCGGGCCTCCGGTACTCTCTCCGGCGGTGAGTCGCAGCGCACCAAGATGATCCGTCACCTCGGATCCTCCCTCACCGACGTCACCTATGTCTTCGACGAACCGACCATCGGACTGCACCCACACGACATCCAGCGTATGAACGCCCTGCTGGTGCAGCTTCGCGATAAGGGCAATACCGTGCTCGTTGTCGAGCACAAGCCGGAGATGATCCAGATCGCCGACCACGTCATCGATCTCGGCCCGGGCGCCGGAACGGACGGCGGCGAGGTGGTCTTTGAGGGTTCCCTCGCCGGGCTTCGAACCAGCGGCACGCTGACCGGTCGGCACCTGGATGACCGCGCGACCGTGAAACCGACAGTGCGTGCGCCCTCGGGAGTTCTGCAGGTGCGCGGCGCGAGCGCGCATAACCTGACCAACGTCGACGTCGATATTCCGCTCGGCGTCCTGACAGTGCTGACCGGCGTCGCCGGGTCGGGGAAAAGCTCACTGATCACCGGATCAGTCTCGGGGCGGGACGGCGTGGTGTCCGTCGACCAGGGTGCGATCAAGGGCTCGCGGCGCAGCAATCCGGCGACGTACACGGGTATGCTCGACTCGATCCGCAAGGCATTCGCGAAGGCTAACGGGGTGAAGCCTGCCCTGTTCAGTTCCAATTCCGAGGGGGCGTGCCCGAGCTGCAACGGTGCCGGCGTCATCTACACGGACCTTGGAATAATGGCCGGCGTCGCTATTCCCTGCGAGGTCTGTGAGGGTAAGCGGTTTCAGGCATCCGTTTTGGACTATCACCTGGGCGGACGCGACATCAGTGAGGTTCTGGCGATGTCGGTGACCGAAGCCGAGGAGTTCTTCGGTGTGGGGGAGTCTCGGATTCCGGCCGCATATGCCATTCTGGTGCGCCTGGCCGATGTCGGCCTCGGCTACCTCCGCCTCGGCCAACCGTTGCCGACACTGTCCGGCGGTGAGCGCCAGCGCCTGAAGCTCGCCACTCAGATGGCCGACAAGGGCGAGGTATACGTTCTGGATGAGCCGACCGCAGGCCTCCACCTCGCCGACGTTGAGAATCTGCTCGGTCTGCTCGACCGGCTCGTCGACTCGGGCAAGTCCGTCATCGTGATTGAGCACCATCAGGCTGTCATGGCGCACGCCGACTGGATCATCGACCTGGGTCCTGGGGCCGGCCACGACGGCGGCCAAATCGTGTTTGAGGGAACACCGGCCGACCTCGTGGCCGGGCGCTCTACCCTGACCGGCCAGCATCTCGCTGCCTACGTCGGAGCCTGACCCGGCCGCCGGCGCGCCCGGTCATTGGCAGAAGAATGACGCCCTTTTTCACCCGGATACTGCGGCCGCCGAGACGAAGCGGGCGCTGCTCGCGCGGGCCGATCGCAAGGTGCTGCTGCTGGACGACAGCAAGTTTCAGGCCAATGGTCTCTATCACGTTGCTGACCTGGCCGATTTCAACGACGTGGTCGTCAACGCCGAACTCCACGCTGAGCGTCGTGAGCGCGCAGCCGCATGACCGATAATGCACATTATGTCAGCAAGCAGAGATTAGAGCGCCTCGACCTGGTCGCCTCGGTCCCGTGGCGTCCAACGGTACTGTCCTGTCTCATCTATCATGAGGCAGTCTCACGCAACTTGAGGCATTAGGCCTTTCCGTCTCACGTAAGTTGAGGCATTAGGCCTTCCTGTCTCACGTAAGTTGAGGCATTAGGCCTTCCTGTCTCACCTAAGTTGAGGCATTGTGCGGCGTGTCTCACCTAACTTGAGGCATTCTCTGCTTACTGTTTGGTCATGGGACGTGCCGTGGCGGCGTCCGACCTCGTTGCCGGGCGTGAATGTGGTGAAGGAACCTTGACCTTCAGGGAACAGTATTCCTCTGCTCCGGCCCAGGGAAGCCTCCACGACAGGTGGATGGTCCCGTTCGAAAACGCCGACCCGCCCGACGACGACCTATAAGGGGCAACGGAATTTCGGCGGGTTGTGGTGGTGCGCGACAAACGAACGTCACGTTGGTTTTGAATCCTGGTGCGAACGCGACCAACTGATGTGCTTGGACTTCGATCCTCGGGTCACCGGCATCTCCTCCCAACCGTTTCGGATGCAAATGCCGGCGTCACTCCCCCAAAGTTCGCATGTCCCGGATTTCTTCGTCCGCCACGCGGACGGGAGCGCCATCGTTGTCGACGTGCGGCCAGAATCCCGAGTGTTCGAGGCCGACCAACTCGTTTTCGCGTACGTCCCGCCGGCACAACCGACGGCTTCGGGCGTAACATCGCACCATGGTCATAAGGCAGGTTGCGTTCGTCAACGGTCGAGCTCTGGCTTCCGCCCTCTGGGTTATGTCCGCATTGGGTCACAAGACGAGTTCTCTTGGAACGCTTCAACTGGCTCCGAACCAGCCGATCAGAAGCGCGTCCGACAGGGCTTTGTTGGAGGCGTGTTCCTGGGCTGCCGAGTACGGCATGGCGTTTCCAGGAGATGTTGAACGCATTCGTGCAACCGCTCCCGGTGTCGCAGAGCGACACTTCTTGGCTGAGGTGCTTGCACAGCTCGAGCCACGTCTCGACGGTTGGTTGAAGGAAGTTTGGCCGGAAAATGTAGCGGTCGAACCTGCCGCGAACGAGCATCTGCATTGGATGCTTCGACACGGAGTTCGCGGTCGCGCCTCCTCCGAAACATACCTCATCCTGCCGACAGTTGAACCCATCGGCCGCAGAGTCGAGGACTCCGCCTGGGTGGTCTCGCGGTCACTACTGAATGATCGAGACGCGTTCCGCCGCTGGTTGAGAGGTCGCGCGAAGTTGCCGATTGCGTCCTTAGACACTTTATTCGTCGACGCCGGTGCGTAAGTAAACAGCTGACTGGCGAACGGAAGACAGCATTACGGGCTCATCGCATTCGAGAGTCGTCGCCGAAGGGGCCCTGCGGTCGCGGTGTGCTCATGAATGCTGCCTCCGTTCGGCGGTGATCGGTTAGAACCGGAGGTCCGGGCCGGTCCGGCTGAACCGTCTCGTGGGACAGTACGCGAACGTGCGGTCGCCGGAGAAGCCAACCGTGGAGTCCAAGAGGTCCGTCACATCTTGCGCGTCGATGACCAGGCTCGAGATGCCCTCTTGGATCAGAAGATGGCATCCGGCGCTTGCAGCGCTCGTTACCGGGCCGGGAACGGCGCCGACGGGCCGGCCCAGGGAGTGGGCTTGCCCGGCGACGTTGAGCGAGCCGGAGCGATGCCCGGCTTCGACGACGACGGTTGCGCCGAACCGGGCGACCAGTGTTCCGGTGACGATGTCGCCGGGCTCGGAGAGTGCCGCGAGCGTCATCCTCGCGTCGCGCTCGTCGTCCATGGTCTCGGTCAGGGCAGTGCCTCCTCGATCTGAATACGAGCTACACCCAGGGGCCCGAGCCTCGGCGCATTCGTCTCCCTCATGGTGGTTCCCACTACGGACAAACCTCGCACCAGGCCCGTGGGAACAGCGTTGCGTTCCGCTGCGTCCGGCGTATTTTCGAACGCGTTACCGAGCAAAGACGACCTGGCCGAGATCTTCAACCTCGCCCAGCGGGCCCCGAAGAAAAGTTAGGTCATACATGTGGCTTTTGCCGCGAAATGGCGGTGTTCTTTCATTTCAGAATGGCGGTTCTGCTGCGCCTTAAAGGAAAGTGTGCCAGCCTGTGATCGCATGAGCGGCCACATACCGCAAAGGTATCGGTTACTTCGGGCCCAGAATCGTGACGATGTCGCATAACCGAAGTAGGCCTTCACCTTTTTGTGGACGCGAACCGGTTTGTGCGTACGAACGGAGGGAACCGTGCAACTCATAACCGGTGCGGCCGAGGCCGACTGGATTGATATTGCGCTTGAGTTTTCTGCTCGCGTCATAGGCACCGTCCCAGGCGGCTACGAAGCCTACCTGCGAATTTTTCACCCTGGTGTGGCGATAACGGTCATTTCCATGGAAGGAACAGGCTTCACCGCAGTGAGCTGGGGCGCCGTTGCTCAAGCTACCGGCGCCACCGTGCACCCCGCTATGCAGTGGACCTCGATCATCGGTAACACCGAAGGCGTCATGCAGCTACCTGACGGGCGTATCGTGCGTCCTCCCGAAGACCGGCTACTCAGCGTCAGTGAATTTGCAGCAGTTACACGGCCCCTGTCAGCAAGCACCACCAGTGGGAGCATCACGGCCGCTTATTGGGCTGGATGGGAGCCACTAGCCACTGGAAGCACGGCGCTCGGGCCGGAAACCGCAACGCTCATCCGCGACGGCCATACCGCGGTCATACAAGGCGAAAGATACCTGCTTGCTCGCTTCCCGAGATCCGAACTCGTGACGGCTGCGCAAGTGGGCGTGATCGAGTGGGGAAAAGGTGCTTCTCTGACTCCGAACATGTTATGGCCTGACGACCGCGCATGGTTCATGGCCAACCATCATGACTTCAACTTCACAGTTATCGGAGGCACGACCGAACTCGCCAAGACAATTCAAGAAAATCGCGAACTTGAAGCAATGCTAATTGCTCCTGATGCCGATCTGAGTCTGCACGGTGATCATGTGAACCCATCACCGTTGCCTCCGCATGCAGGCACCATTGGTAATCACTCCGACGTTTAAAGACAAACTCAACGGCCATGGTGCGAGGAACCCCCATATGAAACACTGTTTGGCTGCCGGGCAGCATGTGATCCTGGACGGAATCTTCAATGCAGGCCGGTACTAGCCTATGCTCGCACGCGTTCGATCCATGACTAACGATGCCCGCTTCTACGCTTTCGACCTCAGTCTTGAGGACACGATCAAACGCCACCGATCTCGTTCCAAGACCGTCGATTTCACAGTCAAGGACATGGCCGCCTGGTACCACGGATGGCAACCGCTCAGTTTTGTTCGGGAGCGCCGAATTGGAAGGTCCGAAACGGTCAGTGCCATCGTCACCCGAGTCCTCGAAGACCGGTAGTAGACGATTCCACCATCCGTCCGGCAGACGGCCGATAGCCGGACGTCGAAAGCCACAGGTGTGGGGCCAAACTACCTGGCGCCCGAGTTCGCCGACGTTGTGTCGCAGGGGAACCCTTTACGGGACGAGCGGAGCGGGAGCGTGGGTTCAACCAGGAACGAGCAGCCGCCGGCGCTGCGGTATCGAGGACAGGTTAGAGAGACTGACGTTCTACCTCGCGCACCGATCGCAGAGCTGGCTAGCCTGTGGCCATGACCAGAAGACTGAACCCCGCCGCAGCAGCAAGGGTGTTCCTGACGATCGGCATCGTCGGCATTTTCCTTGTAGTTGCCGACGTGCTGCTCATTTTTTTCGACCCGAGCCGACTCGCCCCGTACTTTACTGCGGTCTGCGGTATCTGCCTCATCGTTGCGGGATTCGTCGGCCACCGGGCAGTTCGGAACACGGGCTCGGCAGGATAGGACGGCCTCTGGTTTCCTAGCAGGTCTGGCCGGAGGACGTCCGACTGCTTCCGCCCACGACAGACTCACCGTGGCCAAATGGGGAACGTCCCACGGGATCGCGTGCTACTGGCCAATTCGGGTGGATTTGTTGTGAATCGCGATGACTACCAACGGGGGCACGTACACCGAACAGATCAAGAGAATGGCGCCCGCTCCCCAGACGATGAGTAAGAAGGCTGCTCCAATTCCGACGAGGAGCGTCGCCGCTATTTGCACAAGGACGCTGGCCCGCGGGCGTCGGTATCGTGGGTCGGTTTTCCACAGCGGGATTTGTCGCCCACCTGCGGCTCGCGCCTCGAGAATCCCCGAACGCGTCGATAAAGCAAGACCCGCACCGACAAAAAGAACGCCAATAACGAAAGTCACCGTAACGTCCAATCGAAGCCCAGTCGGTAGTGCTTGCGTTCCCCAGACTGTACTCCGACGAACTGCCCAGGGACCGCCTCGCAAATGGACGCTGCAATCGGGCCATAGTCGTTGACCGGGACATAAGAACGGTCAATCGAGGCTCGTGTTCTGTTTCGGTAGAGGAACCCTCTGCGGGTTCAGTATTGATGCGCACGCCAACCGGAACGCAATAGGTTTTCCCGGTGCCATAGTGTCGGACCATGGATCTCTTGGAATCGCCCACGCTCTCAGGACTGCTCGTCACTCTTGAGCCTCTTTCATTCGATCACCTAGCCGAGCTGTGTGAAGCTGCGAACGAGGGCGAACTCTGGCGAACGTGGTACACATCCATACCGAGCCCGGAAGGGATGGCTGCGGAGGTTGAACGCCGACTCAGCCTGCACGAGCGGGGAAAGATGCTCCCTTGGGCCACTCGGCTTGCGTCAACGGGGCGAATCGTTGGCATGACGACCTTTATGAATCCGAGCGCTGATGCCCCGCGATTGGAAATCGGCTCTACTTGGCTGGCTGGAAGCGCTCAAGGTACGGGTGCGAACCGAGAGGCCAAGCTTCTCCAACTGACTTACGCCTTCGACGATTTGAAGTGCATTGCCGTAGAGTTTCGCACTCACTGGCACAACCGCCAATCACGAAAGGCAATAGCCGCTTTAGGCGCCAAGGAAGATGGAGTACTGCGCAGTCACTCGGTTGGACCGGACGGTGCTCTCCGCGACACAGTCGTGTTCTCGATTACTGCTAGTGAATGGCCAGCCGTGCGCGTGGGACTTCGGCATTCTTTGGCCACGAGGAAGTTGTCCCTCCAGTAATTGCGTCACATCGCCAGCTCAGCCGCTCGATTTCGCAAGGACCTCACTCCGAATGACGAACCCTCTGCGGGACGACCGCGGCATGATTCATCAGGGCAGAGTGTTCCACGTCTGTCGAGTGGCGAGCCGGGCGGTCAAGAAGAGTGTGACGCCTAGGAGTCCAAGGATGCCGGCACAGGTAATTCCCCAGTCCCACACGCTCGCTTGGGTGTGCACTAGAAGGAGTTCGTGTTTGCTCGTGTAATAGGAGCATTGGACGGCGATGGGGAAAAACGAAAAGACACCGTCTGCGGTCCAGCTGGCCGCGGGCAGAGCCAAATTACCAAGGTGAGGATTCTGATAACACGATTCGCCGATGCCCGCGTGAGAAATAGACGCGAACTGAAGCTCGGCCAGGGTTATGAGGGTGACAGAAGGAATGCCAAGTATCCAAGACCGCGCAGATACAGCAAGGGCTACAGGGAAAGCGGGTCTGTGCAGTTGCATATCGTGTGCTCCCTTATGAACAGGGTATTCGCTGACAGACACGAAGGAATGCACTTGTGACCGGGCGCGAGAAACCGATGCCCGACAGAGTCGGGCAAACCCTAGAAACGGCGACCGCCACATCCGAACGGTCAAATGACAACTCTGGCTTCATTCCGCGTAGGGAACGATCAACGAGTCATGAGCTCTTTCCCGGGTGGCTCGCTCAGCGCGCCCTGAACGCGTCCGATGTTGGGGGTTGAATTGACTGCTCGGGCCAGATTGCACGGAGGATACGGATGGTGTCGTCCAGCCCGATGCCGGCCTGGGTGCTGGTTGCCGCGAGTTGCCGGGCGACGTCCAACACTGGCCGCGGTATTGTCGTGGCGCTCCGGCTCACACGGGTGCCTCCACCGGTACGGGCCGTGAGGTAGCCCTCAGTTTCGAGCGCCTTGTATGCCTTTGCTACGGTGCCGGGGGCGACGCCGAGGTCCTTCGCGAGCTGACGGACCGAGGGAAGGCGCTCGTCGGCTGCGAGTCGACCCGACGCGATGAGCCCGCGGATTTGATCGCGGATCTGCTCCGTGGGCGGGGCAGATCCTGACAGGGTGATCATCGGGTTGTGACCGTGGCCGGTGCCCACCGCCGCGCCGGAATCGCTGAGAGGACGACAGCGACGCACAGCGCTAACCCGATCACCGCGGCAACAGCGGATGCGCCAGCGAACACTGGCTGTAGCCCAGCAAACGTGGTCCAGAACGTCACACTTCCCTTCGAGGTCGGGAACGAGGATGTAATCGATACGGTGCTGGCGAGTGAGCTGAGTATGAACCCGAGGTGCATGAGTAGGGCACTGGTTCCGATCGCAAGAACGTTTCCCGTGCGGAAAGTTCGAATGTGAACGTCGTGCTCGCGGTTGGCGGCCGGTGTGGGTCGAGCGATGAGCATCAGGACCACGATGGTGACAATGATCAGGACGCCGATCAGAATCAGCGACGGAATGGAGTTGTACCACCCGTAGATACTCGAGCCCATTTCACGTCCGCCCCCAAGGTCCACAAGGTACATCGTGTATTGGCCAGTGCTGGGGTCCGGCTGGGAGGCGGCACCGGCCGTCACGGTAACGCTGAAGATGAGCGCCAGAAGCAGGGCAGGGGCGACGAACCACCAGCCTCGCGCAAAAGTCAGCGGCGTCCGTGGTGTGAGATCCGCAACGCCCCGCCCGCTTCGACCGTAAACCGGGAAAGCGAGAAGAACCATCCCGACGATCCCGAGCAGAAGTGGGCTCGTGAATCGGTAGTTGTGATACCAGACAAAGTATTCAGGTGGCAGATGTAGCGGAAACAGCCCGGTACCGAGCAGCAGCAAGGCAACGGCGCCGCCGCCAAGAAGCAAGCCCGCCGCCACAGTGAACGCTCCCACACCGCCGCCGGCGAGCTGCCTCTTACGCCCCCAAATCAGCCACCACACCAGGGCGAGAAGGATGCCCGCGAACACCGGACCCAGTACCACGAAGTAAAACCAAGTCATCTCGACACCCCTCACCTCTGTATTACCTGAACAATACACTTCTGTATCATCTGATTGCCACAAGTTGCAGGTGAGGCCGGGCTCAATGCGAATGCGCCATGTCATTCACACAGCGTGGGCCACGCGTACATCGCTCGCCGTCCTCCGGAGGGCGGGCCCCGACGCAAGCGCCCACGCAATGCTGACGCATCTAGTCATCGCCTGAACCAGGCAAGAACACATTCTCAACGCGGATGCGTCGCGGCACTCCGCTTACGACGCGCCTGAACTGACGTGCTTCCGAGGTAGCTTGCTGCTGGACCTCTTCGAGGCGGCACCTTCAAGGAGGGTTCGGTGGAGTTCTCGACTTGCTGGGATCGGCCCAAACCTGCCCGCAGGGAACGTCTTGCGGTACTGGGTTTGGAACGGCGTGGGCGAAGTTGCCCGTTTAATGGGAATCGGTGAGCAGCTGATACATGAGATGGTCCTGCCACCGGCCCGCAATTTTCAGGTATTTGGGTGCAGTTCCGTAGCGCACGAAGCCCACGCGTTCGAGGACTCGTTGGGAGCGCGCGTTGGGGATCAGCGTCTCGGCCTGGATTCTGTGCAGACTCAATTCTTTGAATGCCAGTGCGGTCATCGCTCGAACTGCGTTGGTGGCATAGCCACGTCCGTTGCTCTCTTGAGCGACCCAGTAGCCCATGTTGCAGGACTGAAAGGCTCCGTAGGTGATCCCACTGAACGTGATTCGACCTACAACCTGCGAATCCTCGTCGAGAATCACGTGTGGCACGGCCTCGCCTCGGCCGTGCCGAGCGAGCGCGTTTTCAACTTCCGCCTGCTGACCTGCCACCGTGAAGTAGGGGTCCGCGCGGATTGGGTCCCATGGAGCTAAGAAAAGCCGACTGGATAGCTGAAGGTCGGCGAGGCGCTCCACATCGTTGACGGATATGAGTCGAGTAGTAGCAGGCATTAGAGAATGCTGCCACACGCGACTCAAATCACCCGCGCCCGCAAAGGGGAACCCCATACGGGACGGTCACGTTTCGGGGTGACTACGACCACGACGGTGCGTCTATACACCTCAAGTATACGTGTGGTGTATAGTCGTGTTTATGGACAACACGCAGACTCTTTTGGGCCTGCTCGGTACCGGACCGAGCTACGGCTATGACTTGAAGCACGGTTACGACCGGTTCTTCGGTGCGGAGAAACCGCTGGCCTTCGGGCAGGTCTACGCGACTCTCGCGCGTCTTCTACGTGACGGCCTGATCGATCTGCTCGGTGAGCAACCGGGAGGGGGACCCGACCGGAAGCGATATGAGATCACCGAGCTTGGACGGGCGCGGGTTGCTACGTGGATGTTCACCCCTGACGCTCCCGAGCCGTTACTGCAGAGAAACCTGTTCGCCAAAACAGTCATCGCGTTGTTGCTGGGTGATGACGCGGGACGCCTGTTGGACGGGCAGCGCGCAGAGCACATGAAACGACTTCGGGAACTGACAGCGGCAAAACGCGGTGCCGATCTCATCAAGGTTCTGGTGTGCGACCATGCCATGTTCCACATCGAGGCTGACTTGCGATGGATCGACCTCACAAGCGCTCGCCTGACCGAGTTGCGGGCGCAGGTGGCCGGCGCATGAGAATGCAGCTGCACGAACCTGCCGGACCGCTGTTATCGGGCCGGGACCTTCGAGTCGCGTTCGGCGGCACCGAAGCGCTGCGGGGCGTAAATATCGATATTCATGCCGGTGAGATCGTTGCGGTAATGGGGCCATCGGGATCCGGAAAGTCGACACTGCTGCACGTCCTGGCTGGGGTGTTGAAGCCTGATACCGGCTCCGTCACCTACAACAAGGTCGAAATCACAGCGCTCAATGAAGCCGCACGTTCTGCGTTACGGCTGAGCGACTTCGGATTCGTGTTTCAGTTCGGTCAGCTGCTTCCGGATTTGACCGCGATCGATAACGTCACCATCCCCCTTATGCTCTCGGGGGTGAAACGGCGTGACGCGCTGCGGCAGGCTGCGACCTGGCTGGACCGTCTGGGCTTGAACGGACACGGCGACAAGCTCCCCGGCGAGCTCTCCGGCGGCCAGGCACAGAGAGTCGCGATCGCCCGTGCCCTGGTCACGGCACCCCAAGTGGTTTTCGCCGATGAGCCGACGGGGTCCTTGGACTCGCTGGCTGCGGAGAACGTGATGGTCACCCTGACCGAGCTGGCGCGGGCGACTGGGACCACCGTAGTGATCATCACCCACGACCCCCGAACCGCGTCGTATGCGGATCGGGAGGTCATTGTCCGGGATGGCCGCATCACGGCCGGACAGAGCGCGGAAGCGCTCCGGCTATGAGCTTCCAACTCACCAGACTGCTGACCGTGAACAACGGGGACGCGAAAAAGCGCCTCCTGGGGATCTCGGCCGGAGTCGCTGTCGGAGTCACACTCCTGCTGCTGATTTGGGGCGCGTACAACGGAATACACCAGCGAGAACTCCGCTCCGCGTGGACACAACTCGGCGGCCCCTCTGCAGTGCAGCTGACCGACCAAACGAGCCCGTCGGCGTCAGGTCAGGTCCTTGCCACCATGTCGGGAGATTATTACCAGGGTCAGTCCATCACGCTCGTCACAGTCGCCGCAGAACCTGGCTCAACTGTTCGCATTCCTGGAATGGACCACTTCCCCGAGCCCGGACAATACTTTGCCTCGCCGGCGCTCATCGACCTCATCACTGCGGTTCCCTCCAACGAGCTGGGCGACCGGTACGGCACTCCCGAGGGCGAGATCCCGGAGACCGCATTGGCGAGCCCGGACTCCCTCGTTGTCATCGTCGGGCAAACCCCCGAACGCCTCGCTACGGAGACCAACGTCACCGTTGTGACTGCATTCACCGGAGCGCTGTTCGGTGGAAACTGGGCTTACTTGACCCTCGCGATCATCGGCGCAATCGCGATCCTCATCCCCGTGCTGCTCCTGGTGAGCATTGTGACCGCGCTCGGGGCAACGCAACGACGAGAACGGTTCGCCACTCTTCGCCTCATTGGCGCAGCTCCCGCCGCCGTGGCGCGCATCGCGGCGACCGAGACTGCGGTGACCAGTCTCTTCGGCGCTATAGCCGGGGTGATACTCGCGATTCTGCTAGCGCCCCTGGCCGCGCTGGTCCCGATCGACGGCCTAACCTTCTTCGTTACCGACATTCTTGTCGACCCGATCAGTGCCACCGTCATCATTGCCATCACGATCGCCGGGAGCACCCTCGTGGCGTGGCACCGGGCACGACGAGCAGGCTTCGGCCCCCTCGGTGCTTCACGCCAAGAGCATGAGCGGACACCGCGACTCGTGTCGGTCCTACCGCTTATCGTCGGGCTCAGCGCGTTGATTGCTTCAGCACTCGCACCCCGCGTCGCCTTCATCATCCCGAACTCTCAACTCGTCATCATCGCCGGATTCGTGCTCACCACGATCGGGTTACTGATCGCCGGCCCCTACCTCACCTTCCTGACCAGCCGGATAGCCACGCGCCACGCGCGCACCGCAGCGGGTGTGATCGCGTTCAATCGCATCCGGCTCCTACCCCGCACCACTTTCCGATCCGTCAGCGGCCTCGTTCTCGCCCTCTTCCTCGTCTCGGTCTTCGCGACCGCGGTGACAGCTGTAGAAGAAGCGACCGCTCTCGCCGACGATGACGCACATCTGTCCATGTCAACGCTCATCAATCGTCCGCTCACCGACCCCACCGACAAACAGATCTCGGCACTCGCGGCCGCCCCCGGCGTGGAACACGTCGGGCTCGCTTCCTTCACGTTGCAACAGTATGACGGGCCGTATCTCAGTCGGTCCGACGCCCTGCACCTCGGCATACTTACCGCCGCAGAAGCTGCGACCATCACCACCGACTACGTCGGCATAACGCCCGGCTTCGAGAACAACGAACCTCTGAACGTCACGGCAGCGCCCGACATCTTGCAATCAGAACTAGCCAATCCGATCCTTCTAATCGCCACAGACGGCACCGCGGCAGGTCTAGAGCGAGCCCGCACGGCAGCCGTCAACAGCGAAATAGCGTCCTACAACGTGCCGAGCACACGCGCAGAGCTGCAAACCAACTACACGGCGACCCTGGCGAACAGCTTCGCCGGCCTCGCCAATATCGGAATCGTCATCATCACGCTCATCTCCGTGATCTCCCTCGCCGTAGCCACGATCGCGGGTATCCTCGCCCGCCGCCGTGTGTTCGGTCTACTTCGACTGATGGGAATGCCGAGCAGGACCCTTCGTCGCGTCATCGCCAGCGAAACCGCGCTCCCTCTGGCGACCGTGTTTGCTGCATGCATCGGCTTTGGTGTCGTCGTCGCCTGGGCACTCGTAACCGGGCTCTCCCCAGGGGTGCGCACCATCGATTGGCCCGGTCCCTCCTACTACATCGTCATCGCGTTCAGCCTGATCCTCGCCACGCTCTCCGTCCTCACAACATTCGCCAGCGCCACAAAGAACACAGACATCACAAGCACCCGATACGAATAGTTGGCCCCGCTACGAATATCGCGCAGCTCGATCAAACGCGCGGTAATCAGCGGTTCGAAGTCACCGCATCTGCGCCAAGATTCGACACTCCTAGCCAGGACGTGGCCGCGCTCCGCAAGGGGAACCCCCGACGGGACGGTCTGGGTCTAATTCTTCAGAGAGATTCGTGCCAGGACCGTCGAGTTGCGAGTCGAGCCGTCAGAAAGAGAGCAAAGCCCAGGACTCCGAGGATCGCGGCGAATGTGATTCCCCAGTCCCACACGCTGCTCTGGGTATGTACTAGGAGGAGTTCATGATCGCTCGTGAAATAGGAGCATTGGACCCCAATGGGGAAGAACGAAAATGCGCCGTCAGTAGTCCAGCCTGGTGGGGGCAGAGCCAGATTACCTAGCTCGGGGATCTGATAGCAAGATTCTCCGAGACCCGCATGGGACATGATCGCGAACTGAAGCCCAGCCACGGCGATGAGGGCCAGCGACGGAATGCCGAGGATCCAGGACCGCGCAGTCACGGCGAGGAGCACGGGAAAGGCCGGTCTTTGCAGTTGCATTTCGTGTACCCCCTCCTTGACAAAGTACGTGCTGCCAGACACGGGGGTAAGCGTTTGAAGAAATCACTAGCCTGACAGAGTCAGTGCCCGTAGCCGAACCCTCAACGGGAAGGCCCACCGCTAGCGACTGGCGCGTGCGGTGCGGAAACGAGGATCTCCCGTACATCGATCGTGGCTAATGCATTGCCACCGTCGAGAACACGGTCTAGAACGTGTCTCTTCCCGCGTGTCGTGGCCGATTTGGTGCATTCTCGGTATATCAATACTATGTAACTAGATACGTGGTTTGCATTACTCTTCCGCGACCGCAACACGCAACTTCAGGGAGCACCTATGTCCGTTCGTCAAAGCCTTCTCGCAATCCTCAATCAGGGACCGTGCTACGGCTACCAGCTGCGAACGGAGTTCGACCGCCGGACCGGGTCGATCTGGCCGCTGAATGTTGGCCAGATCTACAACACTCTCGACCGACTCGAGCGCGATGGCCTCGTCGCTAAGGGCGACACCGACGATCACGGCCACGTTTATTACCAGATCACGGATGCCGGTCACACCGAAGTCACGAGCTGGCTCAGCTCTCCCGTGGTGCGCTCAGCTGCCGCGCGTGACGAGCTCGCGATCAAGCTGGCCATCGCGGTCACCCTGCCCGGTGTAGACATCTCCGAAGTGATCCAGGTGCAGCGCCGTGGGAGCCTGCGCACACTGCAGGATCTGACGAAGACCAAGAACGCGAGCGGCGAGCCGGAGTCCGCCGGAGACCTCGCCTGGCAGCTCGTCGTCGACTCGCTCATCTTCGCCGCAGAAGCCGAGGTGCGCTGGCTGGACCATTCGGAGGCCAGGCTGGCACGGGCATCCGCCGCCGGTCTGATGGCGCCGATGCAGCTCAAGCTGGAACCGCCGAAACGCGGCCGACCGGTCAGGGCGGCTGCGGATAACGACGCACAGGTCGCTGGTTCGCGATGAGCACGCACCTCGCCGCTGGTTCGACGCGCCCCACAATGCCCGATGAACTTCTGCGCCTCGACGGGGTCGCCATGCACTACGGCAAGGGCGAGACCTCCGTCATGGCCCTTTCCGGCATTGACCTCACGGTATCCCGCGGCGAGCTCGTCGCAATCATGGGTGCGTCTGGTTCGGGCAAATCGACCCTGCTGACAATCGCCGGTGGGCTGACCCAGCCGACTAGCGGTGAAGTCGTCATCGAGGGCCAATGGCTCTCCGACCTGCCCTCCGCGCAAATTGCCGTCCTGCGTCGCCG
Source organism: Cryobacterium aureum (assembly GCF_002954245.1). Classification (GTDB taxonomy): domain Bacteria; phylum Actinomycetota; class Actinomycetes; order Actinomycetales; family Microbacteriaceae; genus Cryobacterium; species Cryobacterium aureum. The sequence goes on from NZ_PPTG01000048.1 coordinate 556,912, forward strand.
AACGCTTGGCTTCGTGTTCCAGGACTTCAATCTGATCCCGACGCTCACCGCCCTGGAAAACGTCACCCTGCCGCTCGAACTGGACGGATGGCCTCGCCGGAAGACGCGCACGGCCGGCCTCGACGCACTCGCGGCGGTCGGGCTGAAGGACCGCGCGCAGCGTTTCCCCGATGACCTGTCCGGTGGCCAGCAGCAGCGGGTCGCGATCGCCCGCGCCATCGTCGGCACCAGACGCCTGATCCTCGCCGACGAACCCACCGGCGCCCTCGACTCCGCTACCGGGGAGGGCGTCCTGCGGATGCTGCGCGACCGGGTGGATGCCGGTGCCGGCGGCATTCTGGTCACCCACGACGCACGCCACGCGGCCTGGGCCGATCGCATTGTGTTCCTCCGAGATGGCCGGATCGTGGACGAGCACGTACGCGATCATCCCGAATCACTACTCGCCGGACGGCGCACAACATGAAACGTTCTGGAACCCGCCGCGCTCCCGCGCAAGCCGCCCCGGCAGGACCACACCGGGGCCCCAGCATGGCAAGCACTCCGCCCCGACTCCTCGCCGCCCTCCGCCGGGCAACGGTCGCCCTGCGAATCGCCCGCCGGTCGAGCGCCCGGTCTCCGGGTCGCAGCGCACTGATCGTCGCGCTGGTCGCGCTGCCGGTAGCCGGAATGGCCGCCATCGCCCTGATCATCCCGAGCACGGTGGCGACGACGGCAGAACATTTGGCCGTCACCCTCGGGCACACACAAGCTCAGATTCAGCTCTCTATGCCGGGCAGGAGCATCCAACAAGACCCGTTCTCGATGATGTCCAGGGGCTCAATCGGCGAAGAGACCGAGCCGGTCGAACTGCGCGCACTGTTCCCAGCCGACACCCGGATGATCCCCGTTTTCCCCACGTCAGTGACGGCGAAAACCCGCTCCGGTGTAGCAGTACTGAATGCCGTGGAGGGCGAAACCTGGGACCCGTCGATGGCGGGCCACTATGACGTGACGGCTGGCCAGACTCCTCAAAACACGAACGAGGTGCTGGTGTCCGCAGCGATGCTAGACCGGTTGGGTCTTAGCCTCGGCGATGAGGCCGAGCTGCTTGCACCGGTGAAGAAGACGGTCACTGTGGTTGGCGAACTCGATGATCGCACCCAGCCCTCCAGCGGTCAGACTCTGTTCGGATTTCCCGGAACCTTCGGCGGAGACACAGGCGCCGAGAACAATCCGGGAGCGTACACCTACCTTCCAGACACGATTGTTGACTGGGCACAAGTTCAAAAGCTGAACGAGCACGGCATTGTCGCGCTCTCGCGTGATGTCTTCGAAAATCCGCCTCCGGCTGCCGCGCCTCCCGCCGTGAGCGACGTTAACGCCCTCGGCACCTGGATCGTGGTCGCCGGGTTGATCATGGGATTCGGTCTCCTCGAAGTGATGCTCCTCGCGGGTGCCGCATTCGCAGTAGGTGCCAGGGCCCAGGAGCGTTCGCTTGCGACGGTCGCCAGCGTCGGCGCGAACCGTTCGACCATCTTCTCGATCATCGCGGCAAATGGCGTTGTCCTCGGCGCGCTCGGCGGCATCGCGGGGGCAGGAGTCGGCATTGGAGCTGGCTCGGTGTTCATGCTGCTCACCGACGACGGCAGCGCGACCATGTACTTCGGCTACCACCTCTGGTGGCCCGCCATGATCGGCATCGCCATCTTCGCCATCTTAATCGGATGGGCCGGCGCCGTCGTTCCCGCAATCCGCGCTTCGAAACTCGACGTGATCGCTGCTTTGCGCGGTGCCAGACGTCGCTCCAACCCGAGCAAACGACGACCGATCATTGGCATCATCGCCGTGCTGGTCGGGATTTCCATAACGCTCTTTGGCGGCATTCTGAACATCGTTCTGGCCGATCAGGGCTTCCTCGACTCCACGGGCGTACTTTACGGGGCGCTGTTCGCAATGTTGCTCTCGGGGCCGATCCTGGCTCAGCTCGGTCTACTCCTATGCAGCGGACTCGTACTCCGACTCCTCGCGCGACTGCTCTCGAAAAAAGGAGTCGCTGCCCGACTGGCATCCCGAGATGCCGCACGCAATACCGGCCGAAGCATTCCTGCCTTGGCCGTGATCATGACCACGGTATTCGCCGCCGTCTTCGCCATGACGATGATGACGAGTAACGAAACGACCAACCGCGACAACTATCAGTATTCGACCATGCCAGGACAGGTGCGGCTGACGCTCAACTATCGGGATCAGGAGACACGCACAGATACGACTTTTGCCAAGCCGGACGCGTTCGTCGCTGCGGCACGGGCCTCCGTGGACGTCGACACGGTGCGCACGCTCATGAGCGTCGCGGATCCTCGACGCCCGGTGTCGCTGGACACTCGACTGTCCGACACAGAGGCGGCTCAACTCGTGCCCGCTCTCGCTCTCCCTCCGGCCAACCGGTGCTCCGCCATATCCGCGTGGGATGGTCCGCTAACGAACCAGGCTGCGCGAAAGGCCTTGAAGGAGATGGAAGCCGACTGGCGGTGTCAGCACTCGTTCGTCACGAGCGGCATCGTTGCTTTTGGTGGCCAAGACCACATCATGGTCGGCGATGAGACCGATCTGGCGCTCGTCCTGGGTTCGGAACCAACCCAAGCGGCCAAGGATGCGCTGGCGAATGGCGAAGCAGTCTCGCTCTATCCGGAGTATCTGGCCGACGGCAAGGTGACGATGGCATGGTGGACGGCCGCATCGTGGCAGGAGTCCTATAGAGAGGACCATTTCGGCGAGGGAATGGGTGACGGCGCAAAAAGCGTGAGCATCAACGCGGTGGTCAACGAGGCCGCCCTTCCGATCAACTTCGGCATATTCATCTCCGAGCAGACCGCTCAGAAGCTCGGGCTCGACTATGCCGATTCGATAGTTCTCGCCTCCACCACCTCACTGCCGACAGATAGCCAAACGGATGCGCTCAACGCGGCGATTGGCACGCTGATCCAACAACCCGGTCAATACTGGGCCGAAGTGGAGCGCGGGCCGACGACCGCATCAGACGCCCTGTCCTGGGGGCTCCTGGGCTTGAGCGCACTGATTGCCGTCGGCGCGGCTGCCGTGGCGATCGGGCTCGCACGCTTCGACGGGCGTCGTGACCAGGCGACGCTGGCGGCAGTTGGTAGCAGTCCGCGCGTGCAGCGCGGATTCGGATTCTGGCAAGCCGTGATGATTGCCGGAACCGGAGCTGTCCTGGGCGCTGCCATCGGGCTAATCCTACCGATCGCGCTGACGCTTCCGGGGTCCGGAACCTCCTTCGCGGCGCCGTGGCTGCTCATCATCACCATTGCCATCCTCTTGCCGTTTGCCATCGCCTGCGTAAGCTGGCTCTTCCCCGGTCGAAAAGCTCAGGTGTACCGAGCCGTAATCGAGTAATCGGTGCCCGTCGGGCCGCCCCGCGAACCGCCAGAACTACTTCACACGCCAACAGCATTGCGGTCTTGCGATGTGCCCGAAGTCGAACCCTCTGCGGGACGCCTGAGGTTGAAGACGTATCCGGCTACACGGTAGGCGGTCGCCGGGTGAGGCTCATGGCGATCGTCCTGATCTGCGATAGGACTGCCTTCACGTTGTTTCGCTCGAGTGTTTCGGGTCGAGCGAGGCAGTCGATGTGCCGGCCCAGCCCGGGATGGGCGAGCGGACGCAGGACGAGGTCCGGGTGGTCGTGGATGTCGGTTGTGTACCGCGGCATCAGGGCGATGCAGCCGCTTGCTTCGACAACAGCGGCAGCAACGAGGAACTCGTTGATCCGGTGCAGGATGCGTGCTTCGCTGCCGCCGATGCCCGCAATCACGGTGATAGCTTGCTCGAGCGGGAAGCCTTCCTGCACTGCCACCCATGCCTCGTCGTGGAGATCCGCGGGTTCGATCGCAACTTTCGCTGCTAGTCGGTGATCGCGCCGGACGGCAATGTCCAGAGGCTCGAACAGGAGAGGTTCCACACGCACGGACCCTGGCCATGACGGGCTGCCGACCAGCCGGTGCGCGAGGACGAGATCATGTTCGGCCGTGAGAGGGGGGAAATTTTCCTGAGCCACGTCGAAATCGCTCAGCCGGACGTCAGGCTGATCGGAGCTGTTCAAGGCGGTGATCAGTGGACCGAAGACCGCCCGGCCCGCACTGTGGAAGGCCGCCACTGAAACGGTGCCCAACGGGTCGCCCTGAAAGCGTGCTACTGCCTGTCCGGCGCGTTCGAGCGCCACTTCCACATCGATCGCTGCCAACGCTAGGGCGCGCCCCGCATCGGTGAGTGCCGTCCGCCGTCCGTACTTGAACGTCAACGGGACGGCTGAGTGACGTTGCAAGGCGCTGATCTGTTGCGAGACCGACGACGGCGTGACGTATAGCGCCGCAGCGACGGCGGCAATACTGCCCCGGTCACCCAACTCTCTCAATGCGCGAAGCTGACCTAGTTCCATAAGTTCAAACTAAACCATTCGTCACGAAACTCCTTTCTTGTCTTACGCGAGGTCAAACTGGACGATTGAGGAATGACTGTTCTACTCAGCCGATTCCGTGTCGACCTGCTCCTACTCCTGGTCGCCGCATCGTGGGGATCGACATACCTCGTAGCCAAAGAACTGGTCACGCCAAATTCCGTGGTGGCACTCCTCGCGCTACGCATGATGCTCGCCGCTGCCATCATGGCGGCAATCGTGGCCGCAAGGCGGAACCGTGTGACCGCAGCAGAGCTGCGGGTGGGGGTGATCCTCGGGATTGTGTTGGCTGCTGTGTTTGCCTTCGAAACTTTCGGGATAGTCCATACGTCAGCCACGAATGCCGGACTCATAATCAGCCTGACGATCGTCTTCACCCCAATTCTTGATTCCGCGGCATCCGGTCGACGGCTGCCCGGCAGGTTTTTCTTCGCCGCCATGATTGCCATCACCGGAGTCGCACTTCTCGCCAGCAACGGCGCATTCCAACCGCCGAGCCTTGGCGACCTACTCATCCTCGTTGCGGCAATCGTTCGCGCCCTCCACGTCACCACGATGTTCAAACTCACGATCAACAAACCGATGGACTCGCTTCACCTCACCACGGTGCAACTGGCCACCTGCGCGACGCTCTTCTCGGCGACGTCACTGTTCTACGGGGAAGCGATCCCGCACTTCCTTGCCCAGCTCGACGCCAGACGTACAGTCCTCTTCCTCTACCTCGTTCTCGCCTGCACAGTCTTCGCCTTCCTAGTACAAACCTGGGCGGTCCGGCGCACATCGCCATCCAGAGTCAGCCTCCTCCTCGGAACCGAGCCAATCTGGGCCACAATCGTCGGGATCACGATCGCTCACGACAGCGTGGCACCCGCCGGATATTTCGGTATCGCCCTTATCCTCGCCGGAACAACGTGGGGCCGCTCCATCGAGCAAAGGCACCGCCTCAACGTCAACCCACCCGACCGCCAAGAGTCACGAGTGTCGACTACAAAATGAAGAGGACGAGCAGCGGGAACTGTCTGAAACGCTAGTCCGCGATCGGCACATCCGAGTCATCCAGCGCGCGTTCCAGTCCCAGTCAGGGAACCCTGAACGGGCAGCAACCCCTGAGAATCTGATCTCGGCCGAGGGACCTGGATTGGGCAACCCGGCCCCTTCACCGAAGGCGCCCTGGAGCCCGAGAATCGGAGGCAATCCGGAGAGGTCGCGCTCCTGCAGCGCAGCCGTAGCTGCTCGTCCAGACCACGTCGACTGATCGAAGGCTCGGACTCGCGCAATGTAAATTCCTCAGACAGCCAAAACCGTCCGCACGAGTTCGAAGAGTCGCTCGACCGGGACCTCGCGCCGACATTGGAAAGCGTTCAACGTTTCGCCATAAAATGACGCCACACGCGGCTGGCGCTCATGGCGTCCCACCTGAGTTCAGGCCAATGCGGCCAACTCTTCCCGCACCCATGAAGACAACGTGTCAACTGCCACCTCGCGCCCAGACAGAACAATGCCGAGCGCTTCTTTATATACGACATCACGCACGGGAAGAGGTCGCCCTCTCCCCACCTCCAGCATCGTCAACCCATTCCTGAAATCACGCTTGTGGCCCTTATAAATCACCCAGTGCGCATCGGGGATAGCGGTAGTCAACACTTCACCGAGATATGCCTGCACCTCATTGATCAGTTCAAGCTGACTTGACGTGAATGGACCGCTTCCCGGAACACCGCTCTCGGCTGTGGGTCTTGCCGGGTCCCACCAAGACGGCAGATCAGCCGTTCCCATCTCTTTCGGTTCCTTGATGTGCATCAGGAACCATTCGTTCACGGCGTCCAGGCTTTCGACGCTGCCGTCAAGTTGCGGATCGCCCGGCCCGCTCAACCGATTCCGAAGATGCGCCTCCGCCGGTTTCAACTCCCGGACATATGCCTCATGTAATTCCTCGCGCTTTTCGCGGCTGGCGCTCATGGTGTCCCACATGATCTCAGGCTACCCAAAGGGTGAAAAGGATGACGAAGCGCTCAAGCCGCTCGAGCAGAGCGACGTCATGAGGCCGGAGCCCGGCCAATCGGGGTCGAGAAAATCCGGTCTTCACGGGGCGTCCGTCTCCACGTGATGTTGCCCAGCAAGTTCATTCTTTAAAGAACGTTCAACGCATCCGGCACAACTATCGATGCACACTGACCTCTGAACATCCCCACGTTCGGGGAAATCGTCAGGGAGACCGGCTGCAACAGTCTGCACGGACGGCCCGCAAGACGAACCCTCTGCGGGCGTGTCATAAGAGAAACCCGAAGAGCAGGGTCGCGATGGCGAATGCCATGAAGCCCAGGCAATTGATCCATAGCTCTGTGCCGAGGAAGCGCGCGCGGATGTGGGCTACGACTGCGGACGAGAAATAGACGATGACGCCAACCGTGGCTGCTAGGCCGATTCCTGGAATGGCGAGCCCGACGAGCAGCCCGGTGACGGCGAGGGATTTGATGACGATGAGCGTCCACCACCACTGGCGCGGAAACCCCACTCCGTTCAAGCAGTCGCGGATGAACTTTGGCGGCTTGATTGACATGCCGACGTCGACTGCTAGGGCTGCAGCAAGGGCAACTTCCAGCCACCAGGGCTCGGGGAGCGGATCCATTTCAGGCAACCTTTCCGTTGACGAGGTAGCGCACCGTTTTCTCGAGCTCAGTCAGGGTGCTGTCCGGTTTTGAATTACCCTGGCCCGCCCAGATGAAGACTTCACCGAGATATGCGCGGTGCATGATGCGGGCTGTCGCGGAGGCATTTGTCGCAGGGTGGCCAGCGCGAGTGAGTACGTCCGACACCTGTTTTATGAGTACGCCGGTCAACTCGGCAAAGATCACCGACGGGTGTTTCCCGCCAACAAGAATGGCAGTGTAAGCGCGCGCCAAATCTGGCTGTGCTGCGAAGAATCGTACAAACGAACCGAGTATGTCGATGATCTCTGCAGCAGGGTCCTGCGCGATCGGCGCGTCATAAGGCGAGGGCTGGATGCTGGCGATCTTCCGATCGAAGATCTCCACGAGCAGGCCATTCTTGTCGGCAACAGCCATCACAGTGCCAACGCTGACCGCAGCGCTTGCGGCGATCTGTCGAATGGTTGTGGACGCAAAACCGTGCCGCACAAATAAGTCCTCAGCAGCGCTCAGAACTTTCATGCGTGACGTGTCGCGTGCTTGAGCCCTTGAGTGAACGTGTTCGGTGAACATGTTCAGATTATAGCTCCCCTTTTCAAGGCGATATGGCGATCGTGTCGTCGGCGAGGTGACGGAATTGGTTCGGTGCCGCCCGTAAGCCGGAAGTCCACCGGCACACCTGGGCATACGATCGCTGGCTCTGAGTCCGTTCCCGAAAGGGGAACCCCTTGCGGGACGGCGGGTCAAGGTTATTTACGATGGAGTCAGAAAGTCCACGGATTGCAACCAATGAGCGCCGCATGTCAATTCACGGTTGACAAATGCGCCAGTCAATCTAAGATTGACACATGGTTCACGACAATTCGGCCCTAAAATCTCGGGCAGCATTCACCGCTACATTTATCGCGCTTGCTTCCGTTGGCATCGCCCTTTCCACGCTTCTCGTTGCTTCCATTGTGATCAAGAGCATATTGATCGTCGTCGCCGTGTTGCTGCTCGGCGCAGCGGGGGCTTCCCTTGCAGTAGTGATCGCACCCGCCAAGCCACCCCGCGACCAGTGAACGAAGAACCCGAGCAGACCGACGACGGCCTGCGTCGCGCCCTGTCAGACGCAATTGCGTCAGTCGATTCAACTCTGGCGGGGCGCCTTGAACACGAGCCCGACTCCTATCTTGACCTCATCGATCTGACATCCCGGAGCGCTGAGGAAATAGCTCAGCTTTTGCAGTTTGCAGTCGCATCCGCTCGTCAGGCGAGCGTGAGCTGGGAGCGCATCGGGCAGCAACTTGGCATGAGTCGGCAAGCAGCTCAGCAGAGATTCGGGCGGGTTCTCGACAGTACCGACACTCATTCTTCTGACCAGAAACGTCGACTTTATCCCTTGACGGCGTTTGACGAGATGGACGCGCTAGCCGAAGCTGGACGCACTGGGTGGCATTCAATTAGCTACGGAATGTACTTCCACGACGTCATCCAATCTAATGAGCAATGGGAACACCTCCGAGTCGCGGCATTCGGATCCAGCCGACACCGATTAGAGGGTGAAGGATGGCATCGAATAGGAACAATGTGGTTTCCATGGGCTTACTATGCTCGTCCCACGGGAAGGCCCATTGAAGCAGACGGTGCGCCCGCTGATCCAACCGCCTAGCCGAACTTCGGTTCCTAGGTGAGCACCTGGCGGCAATCTTGGCGCCGGTCGTCCTCTGCCCGCACGGGGAACGACGACCGGGACGCCTGAGCAGGCGATCGCCAGCTTTGTTCAGATCCCGTAGGTGGAACCCTCACCGGGACGGACGTGATCGGCTCGCTTGCGCGCTGAGCAGTACGGAAAAATCGTGGCGGACGCCAGTCGCGGTCCAATTGAGTGTGGGCCGTCGTCGTTTCGGCGCCAGGTGGACATATTCAGTGTGTAGACATCCCCGATGTAAGGAGTTCCTATGGATCCGTCCTCGAGTTTTCGCGACGATGCACTCAACGATCTGCTCGATCGCGCCGCGGCGCCGGCGCCACTCTCGGCGCTGATGACAGACGCAGCCTTGCAGGAAGCCACTCGAGCTGCGCGTTTTGAAGCCGCTCGGGATGTCACGAGTCGTCTGGGCCGGCGGCTTGCCATTTCCGGCGTCGCGCTCGCACTGGTCCTCGCGGGTACCGGGGTCGCGGCCGCCGTCACGAACTTTGAGTGGCCTTCCTGGGCGCAACAGCCGGACGCGACGATGCAGATCACTCTTCCCAGCGGCGCGCAGTGCGAGTACCTGATCGGGAACCTGCAGAACGCAGATCCCGAGATCATGGACGCGGCCCGCGCCTTCTTTGCCTCTGCACCCGTTCCGACGACTGCGCAGGTCGACGCACGAGTCGTTGCCGTCCACGGGGAAACACTGGCACAGACTCCTGAAGGCGACCGCGACCGTCGATACTCTTCGGGGGTGGTGGGTGTGATGGCCGACGAGCTGGACGCCGACCTCCAACAGCACGGGTTCCACAGCGCTCAGCGACCTTATTTCGAGGGCGTCATCACCTGCGAGGGCACGAATCAGTGAGTGCTGTTCGTAGGGCACGCGACGAACGCCTCACCAACGCACTAGACCAGAACGCGAGAGACTTGCTGCGGTACCTCGAACGCCGCGTCGGGAGCAACGACGCGCCGGACGCCCTTTCGGACACCATGATCGCCGCGTGGAAAGGAGCGGCGAGAGTCCCGACCAATCCCGTCGAGGCACGAATGTGGCTGTTCGGGATCGCACGCAATGTCGTCCTCAACCACTCACGTGGAGAACGGCGCCGTTCGCGCCTCGCCGAGCGCCTACGCGAGTCAGTGGGTGTGCTGCCTGCCAACAACGATGCCGCTGCCGGTCTCGACGTTCTGGACGTTCTGGACGCGATCCAACGCCTCGACCCGGACCTCTCGGAAGTCATTCGCGCAGTCCACTGGGACGGGTTTAGCTTGGCGGAGATTAGCCAGTATCTGGGGTTGCCGGCGTCAACGGTCCGCAGTCGGTACCATCGCGCGAAGCGGGAATTAGCCCACGTTCTGGGCAGCCAGGTCGAGCTCATTCAATGAGACTCCACAAGACGGTCGACCCCGCCGCCGTCGAACTGACCGGCACTACGTCGATCGAGATTCCAACGACCTATACCGAGCTCGATCAGGATGCGGGACTGAGGCGCGCTGCTCGGCTTACGCCCTGACCGCCAGGCACCGGCGCGCGGCGCAGGACACCGCCCGTAACGCGAACGACGACCGGGACGCCTGAGCAGGCGATCGCCAGCTTTGTTCAGATCCCGTAGGTGGAACCCTGAGCGGACCTGGTTGCGGGCTTCGACTTTGACGACTCGGTCGGGGTGGGGTTGCGGTCAGTGTCGCCCTCGCAACGCGCTGACACGGCGGGTGCCCGTCTAGCGGACGAGCAGCTTCTCCATATCGTCGAAGAACGCGGTGTATCCGGCCGTGAGGGCCGCCTTCGACGCGTCGTCGAAGCCCTGGGCGGTTTGCACCATTGTCATCATGGCGCCGCCGTCGACGGCGACGATATCGACGGTGACGGGCTCGCGGGCCGGATCATCGGGCTGGTCGGTGAGGGTGAGGGCGAGCCGCGTCGGACGATTCACCTCTGTGAACTCGCCAACCCAGTGCTTCAGGCTGCCGTCGGGCAGGTGCATGGTCGCCTTCCACCCGCCGCCGACACGGACATTCATCTCGACATCGTCGACCGGGACCGCGGCCGTCCCGAACCAGACCGCGAAAGAAGCAGGCGTTGTCCAGGCGTCGAAGACCTGCTCGGGTGTTGCGGGGAAGGTGCGGGTGATGCTGACGGGGTTGCTCATGAGGTTTCTCCTTTGTCGGTCATGCTTGTTTCGGTGGTCGTGATCTCAGCGAGGACGTCACCGAGGGCATCGAAGCTGGCACCCCAGAACTTCGCGTAGTCGCCGATCCACGCGCAGGCATTCGCCAGCGGTCGAGCGTCAAGCGTCGCGGGGCGATACTGCGCATTCCGACCTCGACTGACCAGTTCCGCGGCTTCGAGCACCCGGAGGTGTTTCGACACCGCTGCGAAACTCATCGCGAACGGCTCTGCTAGCTGCCCAACTGTCGCCTCGCCGTCCGCCAGGCGCGCCAGGATGGCGCGCCGCGTCGGGTCGGCGAGGGCCGCGAAGGTGCGGCTGAGCTGGTCCGTGGGCATGTTGTCCAATCTTGTATTCAACTGGCTAGTATAGAACTGATAAGTTGAATATAAGGCATCGCGCGTTTCCCCGTCAAGCCCAGGGCCACCTCTCTTCTGGGCCGGGTCGAAGGAACGCGAGGGTCGAAGAAGGCAGCGGAGCACATCGCGAGTCGCACCATAAAGAATCGTTGTCCCCTCGCGGGTGATTAGCTAATGCCGCAAGCGGGACGTCGAGCGCGACAGATCTGGGGCTAAACCACCCGGCGGCCGAGTTCGCCGTCGCTGTGCCGCTGAGGAACCCTCTACGGGACGGCAGGAGCGCTGGACCCATTTGGTCACGTGCGAGCTGAGTCAACATGCAAGAGTCGCGACGGGATCGCGGACGCTCGACGCCAGAAGCCCCGGCCGCCGAGCCCAAATGTCTGGTCAATCCGTCGCCTGCGGAATCCATTGCGCAAGGTGGTCGCTACTCATTCTTCAGACGCGGCCGGAAGGACGAGTGTGTCAGAGTCAATTTCGACCGGCGCGTCACTCACTTGCGGCGTCGAGGTTCCAGATGCTGTATCACCAGCATTTGGAGCCGAGACTGCGCATCCAGTCAGCGCGAAAATGGCTACGACTACGGTCAGGCTCCTAGCACAGGACAGCACATGCCCAATTTTCCCCCTATCTCCGCCGTATCGTCGTCGCGATATCGACGTGTCTCGACGCACTAAACCCTTGGACGTTGCCTCGCACGGGGGCCCGTTCGGTATCGTTATTCGCCCGCGTAGATCACGATCTCCTGGTTCGCTTTGTCGTAGACGAACTGCAGGGCGGTCGGTCCCGGGAACGCCGACTGCAGTTCGCCGGGAAGGTCGTCGTCGTCCGCCATCAACTGGGTCATCGCCGGAAACGGTCCCGCTGCACAACCGCCCCTGACCCGCCCCGAGAATGAATTTGAGTCGGAGTTCTCGCCGTCCGCGGCCAAGAAGACGCTCAGGCACTCGTCCTCTGCGCCGCTACCGAACCAGCCGCCGGCCGCGACGACTGCACGAAGCCCGTAGAACTCGTGGAAGGCCTGCGCAGCATCGCCTTCAGGTGCGATGTGCTGGAACATGCCGGGGACCTGATAGCTGGGATCGATTGATAGTCGGGCGACCTGGTCGGCTCCGGTCTGGAGAGGATCGGGCTGGACCCGCTCGACAAGAATGAGGGCGGCCGCGATGACGCTCGCGATGACGGCGAGACCGAGCGCAATCAGCACGGTCGAGCGACGGACACGGGCGAGTCGATCCCCAACGGCAAGAGCGAGGCGAGCAAAACGTCTCAAAAATTCGTGAGTCGGGCGTTCCTGCTCGTCGTCGACGAGATGGGACTCTTCTTCGCTGCCGGACACGTCGATCGGATCGACGGTAGGCTCCGGGGGCATAACCGCATCGAGAAGTTGCGGCGCTAGTTGCCGTCTCGCGTCCTCGAGTTCCTGAAGCCGCACTTGTGCTGGAAAGTCGTGATGGATGTCGGCCTTTCGACCGTAGGCCCGTGCTTGCAGGCCACGCAGTTCATCGTCCTCAGTCGCCCCCATACAAAAGATCCTCTCACCAACCACTCCGACGCGTAAACCGCACCGGGATACCGACAGCACGTCTCTTAAGGGGAACCTTGAACGGACGTTTGGTGGGTGTCCACCGTTCAGCTTTAAGTCTGCCTGACGTACCATGGATGAATGAGCGAGAAGAACGATTGGATCGGAGCGCTGGAACTCCCAGGTGGACGTCGCATCTGCGGGACGGGCGTGCGTCGATCTCGCGGCTCGGTCGAGCCGCCTGGCGACGACGTCAACGAAATGGCGGCATAATCCCCGGGACACTTCCAAGGTCCTGCTCAAAGGGATTGAGCAACCGTCAAAACGAATCAAGTGGGAAGAAAGCAGGCTCGTGACGCATCACATCGTCATTCTCGGAGCCGGTTACGCCGGCCTTGCCACCGCGACCGGAATCGTCCGTCGGCTTCGAAAGGGCGAGGTGATCGTGACCATGGTCAACGATTCTCCCTTTTTCGTCGAGCGGGTCCGCATGCACCAGCGAACGGTCGGCCAGGAACGCGCGGAACGATCGCTGGCATCGCTACTGACGCACACCGGAATCCGCGTGGTCATCGGGCGCGCGAGCCATGTGGATCTGGTGCGGCGGGAAGTGGGTGTCCGCATCGACGGTGGTGAACGAACACTGCCGTATGACACGCTGGTCTACGCACTAGGCAGCATGAGTTCGTGTTCTGCGGTTCCGGGCGCGGCTGAGCACGCCCTTGCCCTCAGCAATTGGAGCAACGCCACGAAGATCCGGGACCGCGTGCTAGAAGTGGCCGGATCCAACGCCGATATCGTCGTTGTCGGGAACGGTGCGACCGGCATCGAGGTCGCGGCCGAGCTGGCGGAAAGCCAGCCGAATCTGCGCGTGACGCTGATTGGCCAGCGCCCGCTGGGTGGCTGGCTTTCGAAACGGGCGGCCCGCCGCCTGCATCGTGTGTGCGAGCGGCTAGGGGTCGTCGTTCGCGATGACGTGATCGTCACGGAAGTACGCCACGACAGCCTCCTGTTGGACGGCGGCGAGACGCTTGCGGCCGATGCCGCGATCTGGGCACTCGGCTTCAGTGTTTCGCCGATCGCCAGGGAAGCCGGGATCGACGTTGATGCCGACGGGCGAATACTGGTCGACGGTACTTTGCGTTCGACCTCTCATCCAGACATCTATGCCGTCGGGGATGCGGGCGCCGCGCAAGGTTCGGACAATCGCCCCCTGAGAATGGCGTGCGCCACCGCGATCCCCATGGGAAAGTACGCGGCAACTGCCATCGCCGCCCGATTGCGTGGGGAAATCCCGCGGCCGTTCCGCTTCCGCTACGTCTTCCAATGCCTCTCGCTCGGTCGGCGCGACGGTGTTATCCAGTTCCTCCACCCTGACGACCACCCCACCGGATTCGTCCTCGTCGGTCGGCCCGCGGCACTGTACAAGGAAGCCATCGTGCGGGGCGCCGCACTGAGCGCGCGCGGCTATGGGCGCCCTTTGGGCCGCCTTGGCCTTTTACGGGTGAGGCGTGACTAGGCGGCGATCAGCGGGCGGAGAAGCCGGGCGAGGACTTTCGCATAGAAGATCGTCACGCGTGTCCCGTCCGCGGTGACAGTGCAACTGTTGCTGCGTTTCCGGCATTGGATGAGCGCGTTGGTTCGGAGCCGGGTGAGGATCTTATGGAATCTGGGTGGTGCTGTAGGCAGTTCCAATTGTGCGGCTTCACGAGGACATGCAGGCTTCGGCGGGTGAATCCAGGTAGCCCCTCATAGACGCCGCCGGAACGTCCCATAAGCCAGTTGTGGACTGGGCCGTCAAATCACTGTGCGGAAGCGTCGAGACTACGTTGTGTGGCCATCCGCCATGGCGCCACGCGGCACAGGTTGATTCTGTCGCGTCCCGCCTCGATGCCGGTGGGTGCCACACCGTTACCCAACACGTCGATGCTCCCGACTCGCGACTTCAACGACACGCAACAAGATCGAATTCTCAGCCGGAGTGATGAGAACCGCCGTGGCTTTCGCGAACTGGTCGGCGCGGGCGGCCAAGCATCGCTCACCACGCGATTCGCCGGGCGCACTCGCTCAACTTTTAGCGTCGTCGGGGAACGGAAGGCCGGTCTCGTAGTTGAACTGCGGTAACCCTGCATTGCTTCGCCGCAGATTCTCCTGAATGTGCGCCATGCGCTCGGGCCAGTCTTTCCCGTCCGTCACCCCGCCTGTCAGATGAAGATTCAATTGGCGAACGAGTTTGTTCGCCGCGTCTAGGTCGGGCTGAACTACCCGGTAGAACTCAATGTTGAACCACTCGAAGAGTGCGACCATGCCCGCCTCGTAAGGGGCGACAACGCTGATCAGACGGACTGACTTTCGACTATTCAGATAAGCCCGTGAATCGGCCTTCCAACCCTTCCACTCAGCCAGTACCTCGCTAGTCAATCCGACCTCAGTCGTTCGAGTGTCAGGCGTAATCCGGCCGCTGAACGGCCAAGGGGCGGACCCGTAATGCAGCATGTAGTTCCGCAAGTCCCGCAGCACAGTCACCCCATCGATTGCTCGAACGAGCATTGACTGCTCGTTGTAGCTCTCTTCGAACGGGTTGCCAAGCGTTTTGGCAACGCGACGCGCCACGTCGATGACAGCTCCCATGGCCCCCAAATACGCAATTAACGCACTGTCCAGGGCGCCCACATACTGCTCACGACCGTCCAGTGGAGGGATGTTTCGCATCAACTCGTTCTGCATATTTTCGTCAGTTTCGCCGTGGTGAAGCAGAGCCCGAAGCTCGACAGACCGTTGGTACCAGGGTCGAAAGGTCCGCTGAACATCGGCCATCAACTGGTCGGCCTTCTTGCCAGGATGGTTCTTCAGCATCTTCTGTAGGCGCTCGTACTCCGCCCGGTGGGCCTCTTGCTCATCCATCGAAGTCATGCCCCCGATTATGTCGCAGAGCAAGAACTGGCTCGTGGGAACAAAACCTACGGCGGTGATTGGCGAGAGCCAACTCTCGCCCCCTTGGGCATCCTCAGCCCGGTGGATCAGCTGCAGGGTTAGAAGCTCATCTCGCTGGTGGTCGACCGAGTAGCCAAGCGCAACATTTGCTGTCTTGCCGAACATGGATTCAGGCGCCCGCAAGCCGGACCCCCTACGGACACTCCCCCGGAAGCTGGCGGTTCTGACCACACCGGATTGCTACGGTGCCCGTTTGAGTGTCCCGACATTAAGCCCGATGACCGGGCGTCAAACGCAACAGCCCTTGGCCCAGTTTGCACCGCAGAATTCGATCGTTCCGCTCAGGCGTAGCCAGGCACCGGAAGTGCCATGATTCTGCGATCTGCCTCAACTTAGATGAGACAGACGGTCGAATTCCGTGTCTCGTAAAATGAGGCAGCGGCGAAATTCCGGCGATCTCTGCCTCACTTTAGATGAGACGGGACAGGTACCGGGGGTGTTGTTCTGGCCCGTCTGCACCCAGACTGGAGGTATGAAGACAATGGCGTTACCGAATACAGACTTTGAAGTCTCCAACATCATTCTGGGGCTAATGCGGATCGTTCCTCTCGCCGACGAAGAAATCCGATCCTTGGTTGGAGCGTCCAGAGACGCTGGAATAAACTTCTTCGATCACGCCGACGTGTATGGCAGTGAGCCCCACGAATGCGAGCGGCGTTTCGGGGACGCTGTGACGTTTTCGGCGCAGGATCGGGCCAGTGTCGCCATCCAATCAAAGGTCGGTATTCGATCGGGCTTCTGGGACTTCTCCAGGGAGCATATCCTTAGCTCAGTCGATGAGTCGCTCACGGCGTTGAAGACCGATTATCTCGACATGCTGCTGCTGCACCGCCCGGACGCTCTTGTGGAACCCGCCGAGGTCGCCGAAGCGTTCAACATTCTGTACGATGCGGGAAAAGTACTTAATTTCGGCGTCTCCAATCACACTCCGGGGCAGGTCGAGCTATTGAAAAGCTCAGTGGCCCAGCCGCTCATCGTCAACCAGGTGCAGTTGAGCATCACGCATGCGCCCCTGATCGCCGCCGGCGTCTCGGCCAACATGGCTGGCCTGGACCAGTCCATCGACCGGGACAACGGCATTCTCGACTACTGCCGTCTGAACAACATCACGCTGCAGGCTTGGTCGCCGTTTCAGAAGGGCTTCTTCGATGGTATTTTTCTGAATGATCGAGAAAATTACTCCGCATTGAACGAGGTCATCGATGACCTTGCTCGAACCTACGATGCTCCCCCGGCTGCCATCGCCGTGGCCTGGATCACTCGTCATCCTGCCCACATGCAGGTGGTACTCGGCACGACCAGCGTGCACCATCTGCTCGATTCGGCCGCAGGGTCTGATATCGCCCTCACCCGGGAAGAGTGGTATCGGCTCTTCACAGCCGCTGGACATATCTTGCCGTAGTCTGGCCCCTGAAACCCTTGGCGGTAGAGAATGGATGTCTCACTCGGTCTTCTCGCTCTCGTCGTCGTCGTGTGCGCGGCCAGCGCCCTGGCTAGACGCTTGAACCTCTCTGTTCCACTGCTGCTCGTGGTGGTCGGTGTCATCGGTTCCTACCTGCCGTTCATTCCAGCGGTGAAGTTGGATCCAGAACTGGTGTTGGTGGGAATTCTTCCTCCGCTGCTGTACGCGGCGGCTATCCGCACCTCCCTGGTTGAATTCCGCACAAACCTGCGGTCCATCGGCCTGCTGTCAGTCGGATATGTCATTTTTGGTACCGTGGCCATCGGCCTGATCGTCTGGTGGTTGATCCCAGAAATTCCCCTGGCTGCGGCGTTAGCCCTCGGAGCGGTGGTGGCTCCCCCGGACGCGGTGGCGGCGACCACGATCGCGCGTCGAGTTGGACTCCCGCGGCGGGTTGTGAGCCTTCTGGAGGGTGAGTCGTTGGTCAATGATGCGACCGCACTGGTGCTTCTTCGCACGGCGATCGTCGCCATTGGCGGCAGCGTCACCGTCTGGCAAGTGGCGTCAGACCTCGCTTTTGCCGCCGGTGGGGGTGTCCTGATCGGCCTGATCGCTGCCTGGATCCTGCTGCAGATCCGAAAACGGGTACGCAACGTGGCCATCAACACGTCCATGTCGCTAGCGGCCCCGTTCGTTGCCTATATTCCCGCTGAGGAGATCAACGCATCTGGCGTGTTGGCTGTCGTTGTGGCCGGCCTCGTGATCGGCACCAAGACACCCGCCATGCCGGGCGGCGCGTCGCGACTGAGCCAGCGCAGCAACTGGGCCACGGTGCAGTTTCTGCTTGAGAACTCTGTTTTTCTGCTGATCGGATTACAGGTGCGGTCAATCATTGAAGCAACTTCCGGCGACTCGCTCGGTGCCGGGCGAGTCTGGGGCGCCTGTGCTGTCATCCTCGTCGCGGTGCTGGTGTTGCGCCCCATTTGGGTGTTCCCGGCCATTTATCTACCTCGCTTGATACCAAAAATTCGGAAGGCTGACCCCGCACCACCCTGGCAATTGCCTACCATTGTGTCGTGGGCCGGCATGCGTGGTGTGGTCACCCTGGCCGCGGTGTTCGCCCTGCCAGAAGACGTCGCCCACCGTCCCGTCCTCGTTCTCGCGGCTCTGGGGGTGGTGGCAGGAACCCTGGTTGTGCAGGGCCTGAGCCTGCCGTGGCTGGTACGCATCCTGGGTGTGCGTGGTCCGGATACCAAGGCGGATGCGCTCAGCCAGGCCGCGCTAATGGATCAGGCCACCGCTGCGGGCATAGAACACCTGCGCCGACACACCCGGCCCGACGATCCGCCGGAGGTGCTCGACATGCTCGAACGCCGCACCCAGGAACGCAATCGAGCGGCCTGGGAGCGGCTGGGACGGTCAGAGCTTGCCGACCGCACTCCCAGCAAGCGCTACGTACAACTGCGGCTGGCGATGCTCGATGCAGAGCGCGCCCGGGTTCTGAAATTACGCCGTTCGGGCGAGTATGCCCACGAGGTGATCAGCGAGGTGCTTGAGATGCTTGATGTCGAGGAATCCATGCTGGATACCTCGCCCGACGACCTGGGCATCGATTTCAGCGCTGAAACCCATTCCGCGATCCGGCCCGACACCGCTGGAGTCCCCCTGGGCGCTGGCGGCTGCGAGCACTTACAGGCCGTCGGTGAGCATCCAGTGCCGCCCAACCCGGAATGCACCGATTGTGTACGCGAAGGTACCACCCCGGTTCACCTTCGGATGTGCCTAATGTGCGGCAAGGTGGGGTGCTGCGATTCATCCGTGGGGCAGCACGCGACCCGGCACTTTCACGAGTCCGGCCACCCCACCATGTGCAGCGCCGAGCCGCGGGAATTGTGGCGTTGGTGTTACGTTGACGAGATTGTCGGTTAGCGCGTGCTCGTCGACACGCCAGAGGCCGTGTCCCCGAGGCCTGCAGCCTCGGTCGGGGTGTCCACGAGCTTGAGACCGACGACGCAGCCGATGAGCCCGACAAGCAAAGCGATCTTCAGCCAGGAGACGCTGGTGTCCCCGCTGATCATTGCCCAGGCCACCGTTAGAGCTGCGCCGATGCCAACCCACACGGCGTAGGCCGTCCCAATCGAGATTTCGCGCATCGCCCAGGCCAGACCTGCCATGCTGAGCGCGAGCGCGACACCGAAAATGACGGTCGGCCACAATTTGGTGAAACCCTCGGACTTGCCGAGCGCGGTCGCCCAGACGGCTTCTAGCACTCCGGACGCGATAAGTACGATCCACGACATAACTGATACTCCTCGGCCAGTCTTGTCGCGTTCCGGGTACTGATCCGTCGTCCGGGGTCGCATTCCACGGCCTCCCCGACTATAAGCACACCCACTGGGCAACCCCTGTGCACAAGGGCCAGACCCACGAATGCGGAAGCATCCTCCCTCAGCGCCAGTTCGCCCTGAGCGTCAGGTCTGCGTCCGATGTATGACCATGCCAAATTCGTTGACCGGTTTGAAGGCGTCGCGGTCCCAGGCACCGGGGTGGGGAACCGGGCAGTTGATCACGGTATTTCGACTTGCGTGATCAATGGTGTGTTCGCGCATTGCACGACCGCAGATCGGGCACGCCCGTAAATCAGTCGCGCCCCGCTCTTCCGGACCGCTTGAGGTATTCCTGTCCTGAATCATGCCATTACGATACGCCTGATTGGACAATCAGGCACGGAACGGCTAAGGGTTTTTCCGCCTGTCGGTGCCGGACGGGCTACTCCTCGCCGAAACCTGATTCCAGTAGTTCTGCGAGTGCGGTAATCGCCGGGCCGGCCGACGGGTCCGTCGACGACAGCTGCACGCTGCTCCCCCGTGCCAGACCGAGCGACATGATGCTCAGCAGGCTGCTGGCGTCCGTGCCGTTCACGGTGATCGGAACCGAGAACGTGCTCGCCAGTTTCACGAATTCTGCGGCGGGGCGTGCGTGCAAGCCATCCTTGTTGACGAGGATAACGGTGCGCGACACCCCCACCGGAGCGAATGGTTCGGTGGTCGGCGTGGCGCTACTCGCCGAGTGCAGCGCGGACTGGGCGGCCGCCACGACCGCATCGAGGTCTCCCCCGATCTCTGCGGCGACCGCGGCGGCTACCCCGCCCTCGACCAGGGGCGCGTCAACGATTCGCACCTGGTTTTGCTCGGCATCCTCAAGAAAGTCACGCGCTGTTTCCGCGGTCAGAACCGCCGAACCGAGATCACACAGAATGACCACGCCGACGCCGCTGTTCGCCGCGGTGATGCCGTCGCTGATCTGCTCAAAGCTGGTACCGATGCCACCGGTATTCGTTCCCCCCGCAGCGACCAGACGCACAGACGGTGCCATCTGACGCGCCAACTCAACCAATCCCTCCGCGATCTTCGCACTGTGCGAGACGAAAACCAGGCCAACCCGGTCAGCGGATGCCGCCGCGCTCACTCGCGTACCATCACGCGGTCGCCAGCACGTCGGCTGCGGCGCGCAGCAGCAGCAGCGTTGACTGAGAACCAGGATCTCGGTGGCCGATGGCCCGCTCACCGAGGTAGCTCGCTCGTCCCTTGCGTGCGACCAACGGCTCGGTGGCCTGCGCGCCGTCCGCTGCGGCGTCCGCTGCGGCCAACAGCACCGTGCCCACGGCAGACCCGGCTGCTTGTGCCGACGACGCCGCGTTCACCGCCGGAGTCCAAGCGTCGATCATGGTCTTATCGCCCTCTTCCGCTTTGCCACGCAGCACGATGCCGTCGCGAGCCGCCGTCAGAAGGACGACCAGTGCGGCCGCATCCACCGACTCTGCAGCCCCAACAGCGCCGGCGGCCTTGAGAAAAGCCGTGCCATACAGCGGCCCCGCTGCCCCGCCCACCGTCGAGATCAGCGTCGTGGCGACCAGTTTCAGCACCGCACCGGGCGTTGTCCCTTCGGCCAGAGCGTCGAGTTTGGGCAGGACCGCCTGAAAGCCGCGATCCATATTCTCACCGTGATCACCATCGCCGATCTCCCGGTCTAGGGTGTTCAGGGCGGCGCGGTTGGCCGCGAGCACCTCGGCGCTCCGGCGAATCCAGCGCACGGTCCAGGCGGCGTCGAGCCGTGGCGCCGCGTCAGCGAGGGCAGAGTTTGGTTGATCGTTCAGGGTCATCGAATCTCCTTCTACCGTCCCCACCGTAGCGCGGCAGTCTGCACCGGGGCGTCCCACAGCCCTGTGAGCTCGTCGTCGAGTTTCAGAACCGAGATGGACGTTCCCGCCATTTCGAGGCTCGTCGTGTAGTTGCCCACCAGGCTCCGGGTGACCGTGATGCCTTTCTCGGCCAGGACTTCGGCGGCCCGGCGGAACACGATATATAGCTCAATCTGCGGTGTGCCGCCCAGGCCGTTCACGAACAGGAGCACCTCGTCACCGCTGACAAAGGGGAGATCTTCAAGGATCGGGCCGAGCAACCGGTCAACAATTGCGTCGGCGGGCTCGAGCTTGATCCGCTCCCGACCCGGCTCGCCGTGGATTCCAATGCCAATTTCGATCTCATCGTCGGCGAGCACGAAACTCGGCTCCCCGGCGTGCGGCACTACACAAGGGGTGAGCGCGACTCCCATAGTGCGCACCCGGGAATTCACCTTTTCGGCGATGGCGACGACGGTATCCAGGTCTTCTCCGCGTTCGGCGGCGGCCCCGGTGATCTTCTCGACCAGAACCGTGCCGGCCACGCCGCGGCGTCCGGCTGTGTAGAGCGAGTCCTTGACCGCCACATCGTCGTTGATGATGACAGCGCGCACCTCAATGCCTTCAGCGCCTGCCAGATCTGCTGCGGTCTCAAAATTCAAGACGTCGCCGGTGTAGTTCTTCACGATGTGCAGCACGCCGGCGCCGCCATCGACGGCCTGGGTGGCCGCGAGGATCGGATCGGGCGTCGGCGACGTGAAAACGGCTCCCGGAACAGCAGCATCCAACATTCCGTACCCAACGAACCCGCCGTGGAGTGGCTCGTGACCACTTCCGCCGCCGCTGACAATCCCCACCTTGCCCTGAACGGGGGCATCGCTGCGAGCGATAAACATCGGGTCGTGCGAAACGCGCACGATGTCGCCGTGAGCCGCTTCGAATCCGGCGACGGCCTCGTTGACGACGTTCTTGGGATCGTTTATGAGCTTTTTCATGACCATCCATTCACTCGGTGATGCCACGGTTCGAAACAGGGAGGAGCTGGCGGCGCCGAGGCACTGCCCAATACGGCTATTTCCCCACGGTCACCATACGCGTGGCGACGCTACACAGTAAAGGACGGCAAGCAACTCCATCAACCCATTCCCCTCGATCACACCGCGCGCTATGTTATTGCCAACCGCTCGCCGCCGAGGGGTGGCTTCGGCATCCCCAACCTGATCAGAAAGGTTCTCGTGGACAATATCGGAGCTGTATTCATCTCGGAGGTCGTCGGCACTGCCATGCTGGTTCTCCTCGGCACCGGCGTCGTCGCCAACGTCGCCCTGGCCAAGAACAAGGGCCTGGGGGGTGGGTTCCTCATGGTGACCATTGGCTGGGGATTCGCAGTGTTCGCCGGTGTCGTAGTCGCCTACCGTTCGGGGGCCCACCTCAATCCAGCTGTCACCCTGGGCCTCGTCGCCAACGGTACGGAAAAATTTGGGATGGATGTCCCCGTCAACGCGGTTTCCGTGCTCGCCTATATCGGCGCGCAGATGATCGGTGCCATTCTCGGCGCCGTGGCCTGCTGGCTCGCCTACAAGCAACACTTCGATGCCGAACCAGACCCGGCCAACAAACTCGGCGTCTTCTCCACCGGGCCGGCCATCCGCTCCTACGGCTGGAACCTCGTCACCGAAATCATCGGCACTTTTGTGCTGGTCTTCGTCGTCATCGCCTTTGGTGGTGACCGGCAGGGCACGACCGGCGGTCTGGCCTCTCTCGGAGCACTTCCGGTGGCCCTGCTCGTCATCGTCATCGGTACCTCGCTCGGTGGGCCCACCGGGTACGCCATCAACCCGGCCCGTGACCTCGGTCCGCGCATCGCCCACTTCATCCTGCCGATCAAGGGCAAGGGCAGCTCCGACTGGGCGTATTCCTGGGTACCCGTCGTCGGCCCGGTCATCGGCGGCTTGCTGGCCGGCTGGGCCGCGCTCATTCTGCTACCACTGCTCGCCACCTGACCCGAACAAACGGGCCGGTCTCCCGCGGACCGGCCCGTTGTCGTGCGACCACATCTGCACTGGCACACTCACAGCGTCATGCACACCTACAAGAGGGACACCCAGCAATGACTGATTACATTCTCGCTATCGACCAGGGAACCACCAGTTCCCGGGCCATCATCTTCGACAAGGCCGGTTCGATCGTGTCGACCGGGCAGCTCGAACACAAGCAGATTTTTCCGCAGGCTGGCTGGGTCGAGCACGACCCGAAGGAGATCTGGGACAACACCCGAGAAGTGATCGGGCAGGCGCTCTCCAAGGCCAACCTCACCCGGCACGATATCACAGCCATCGGAATCACCAACCAACGCGAAACCGCCGTGGTCTGGGACAAGACGACCGGTATTCCGGTCTACAACGCCATCGTCTGGCAAGACACCCGCACCCAGCCCATCGTCGACCGCCTTGCCGCCGACGGCGGGGTCGAACGGTTCAAGATGAAGGTAGGCCTGCCGCTGGCCACCTACTTCTCCGGCACCAAGATCGTCTGGATCCTCGAAAACGTCGAGGGCGCCCGCGCCAAAGCGGATGCCGGCGACCTCTTGTTCGGCACCACCGACACCTGGGTATTGTGGAACCTCACCGGCGGCGTTGACGGCGGAGTGCACGCCACCGACGTCACCAACGCCAGTCGCACGCTGTTCATGGACCTCGAAACCCTGCAGTGGGACGACGAGATCCTCGACATCTTCGACGTTCCGAAGTCAATGCTGCCGTCGATCCGTTCGTCGTCGGAGATCTATGGCACCGCGCACACCTCGAGCTTGCTGCGGGAGGTTCCCGTCGCCGGTATCCTCGGCGACCAGCAGGCTGCGACGTTCGGTCAGGCAGCGTTCGACCAGGGCGAGGCAAAGAACACCTACGGCACCGGAAACTTTCTGATTTTCAACACCGGCACCGAAATCGTGCACTCCAAGAATGGCCTGCTGACCACCCTCGGGTACAAGCTCGGCGATGACGCCCCGCACTACGCCCTGGAAGGATCCATCGCCGTAACCGGTGCGCTGGTGCAGTGGATGCGTGACAACCTCGGCATGATCAGCTCGGCCTCAGAAATTGAGGCCCTGGCGAAAACAGTCGACGACAATGGCGGAGCCTATTTCGTTCCGGCATTTTCGGGATTGTTCGCACCGTACTGGCGTTCCGACGCCCGCGGAGCTCTGGTCGGGCTCACCCGGTTTGTGAACAAGGGGCACATCGCCCGAGCGGCACTCGAGGCGACGGCTTTTCAAACGCGCGAGGTCATCGACGCGGTCAACGCCGACTCGGGTGTCCCCCTCACCGAGATCAAGGTTGACGGCGGCATGATCGCCAACAACCTGCTCATGCAATTTCAGGCCGACATCCTCGGCGTCCCCGTCGTCCGACCGGTTGTCGCCGAAACGACAGCGCTCGGCGCAGCATACGCTGCCGGCCTCGCCGTCGGTTTCTGGAGCGGCCTGGACGAGTTACGCACCAACTGGCAGGAGGACAGCCGCTGGACGCCACAGATGGACGAAGCCGAACGCAGCCGCCAACTGCGCAACTGGAAAAAAGCGGTCACGAAGACCTTTGGGTGGGTCGACGACGACGTTCTCTAGCGAGCAACCCGAAACTGCGGCGACCCGGTCTCAGACCTGGGTCGCCGCGATCCACGACGACAGCTTGGCCGTGGCCGCCCCGGAATCAATCGCCTCGGCAGCCACGGCCAATTTATTTCGAAAACGATCCAGGATGGCAACCTGCACCTGTGCGGCATCATTGGCCAGGTCGAACGCGACCAGTCCGGCCGCAGCATTCAGCAGCACAATGTCACGAATCGGGCCTGATTCGCCGGCGAGCACGGAGTGCACGATGTCCGCGTTGTGCTGGGGCGAACCGCCGACCAGCTCGCTGATCTGCGCTCGCTTCAGGCCGAGATCCCTCGGGTCGATATCGTGTTCGGTCACCAGACCGCGCGATACCTCCCAAACGTGACTGTGCCCGGTGGTCGTCATTTCATCCAGCCCATCGTCCCCGCGAAAGACCAGTGCGGTCGCACCGCGGGTTTGAAAGACGCCGACGAACAGCGGCACCCGCTCGAGGTCGGCCACCCCCACAGCGGATGCCTCCGGCCGCGCCGGATTGCACAACGGGCCGAGAAAGTTGAACACGGTGGGGATGCCCAGCTCCTTGCGGGTGAGGGCAGCGTGGCGAAATCCGGGATGAAAAGCCGCCGCAAAGGCGAACGTGATCCCGGTTTCCTTGAAGACCTGAGCGACCCGCGTCGCGTCGCGCGACAGATCGATGCCTAATTCACCGAGGACATCGGATGACCCAGAGGCGCTACTGGCGGCCCGGTTGCCGTGTTTGACAACCGGCACACCGGCCGCCGCGCAGACGATGGACGCCATCGTCGAGATGTTCACGGTGCCGAACTGATCACCACCGGTCCCGACAATGTCGAGCGCCATCGGATTGACCGGCAGCACAACGGCCTGTTCGAGAATCGCATCTCGGAAGCCGACAATCTCATCGACGGTCTCCCCCTTGGCGCGAAGGGCAACGAGAAAAGCGCCCAGTTGCGAGGGAGAAGCCTCTCCGAGCATGATGCGTTCCATGCTCCAGGCGGCATCCGCCACGCTCAGGTCTCTACCAGAAAGAAGGGAATTTAATATGTTGGGCCAAGACTGCGATTCAAGCATGATTCCGATCATAGAAGAACAGGCCCAACTCCCCCGAATTCACGGCCTGTAAGCGCTGAATTTGCCCACCCCGACGGGGTAGAAACTCTCACTTGCATGCCTGTTTGAGAAAAACCTGTGGGAATATCGGCCATAATGGAGGGGTGACCAGCACCTCAATTACTCAGACGGCGAGTGCGCCCGTCGTGAACCGGCCCAACAGCGTGGCTGTAGGCACCATTGTGTGGTTGGGCAGCGAGGTGATGTTTTTCGCGGGGCTCTTCGCAATCTACTTCACGCTTCGTTCAACCGCCCCCGAGCTGTGGCTCTTTGAGGCCGACAAGCACAACGTCACCTTCGCGTTGATCAATACGTTGATACTCGTGTCGTCCTCGGTGACCTGCCAGTTCGGAGTATTCGCCGCGGAACGGCTGCAGGCTCGTTCAACCGGCTGGAAGCCGAGTGAGTGGGGCATGGTCGAGTGGTTCTTCCTCACCTACGCCCTCGGCGCGATCTTCGTCACCGGCCAGGTATTCGAATACGCCACCCTGGTGTCTGAGGGAATCTCACTCTCCTCCAACGCTTACGGTTCCGCGTTCTACATCACGACCGGCTTCCACGGCATTCACGTGACGGCTGGTCTGCTCGCCTTCCTTCTTGTGATTGGGCGCGGTTTCGCGGTCAAGAACTTCGGCCATAAGGAAGCCACCAGCGCGATCGTGGTTTCCTACTACTGGCACTTCGTCGACGTCGTCTGGATCGGGCTTTTCCTGGTCATCTACGTTCTTAAATAGAAGTACATACCTAGAAACGGGAGCGGACTACTTCAGCATGACCACGATCAAAACCCCTCGCGCACGCCGGCCACGCAAGACCGGACGTCGCCATCCCCTCGCCAGCGTTGCGCTCATTGCCGTCGGACTGCTCTTTACCGGAGGCGCTTATGTCGCCTTCAGCAGCAGCACTGCCGTTGCGACAACGGATGCTTCCTCCCAGCAGACCATCGCCCAGGGTGAAAAACTCTTTGCCGCAAACTGTGCGACCTGCCACGGCCTCAGCGCCCAGGGCTCCTCAGAAGGCCCCAGCCTGATCGGAGTCGGTGCTGCCTCGGTCGACTTCCAGGTCGGCACCGGCCGCATGCCGATGCAGATGCAGGGTCCACAGGCACAGAAGAAGCCCGTGCAGTTCACGGCCGAGCAGACTGCCGCGTTGGCCGCGTACGTAGCCTCGCTGGCTCCCGGTCCGGCTATCCCAGCCGCCGAGCTGTTGGACGCTGCTGGCGATGCCGCAAACGGAGCTGAACTGTTCCGAATTAACTGCGCCATGTGCCACAACGTTGCCGGTGCCGGTGGCGCGTTGACCGAGGGCAAGTTCGCCCCCGCGATCGAGAACGTTTCGGCGCAGCACATCTACGAGGCCATGATCACCGGCCCGCAGAACATGCCCGTCTTCAATGACATGAACATCTCCCCCGAAGACAAGCGCGACATCATCACGTACCTCAAGTACGTCGAGGACAACCCGTCTCCGGGCGGTCTGGCTCTCGGATCCCTGGGGCCGGTAGCTGAAGGACTCTTCATATGGATCTTCGGACTGGGCGCAATCGTGGCCCTCACCGTGTGGATCACCGCAAAATCAAACTAAGACTCGGTATCCGGTAAGACTCGGTATCCGTTCTTGACACGCCATTCGGTACCGATCGAACGTCGCGTAGCACCACAGTGCACAGAATTTACACCCACGAAGGAGACCCATGGCCAAGGACGATAACGGCGCGGAGGACGTAACCGCCGCCGACTCGCCTGGCGCGCAGCTCGCGACATCCGCCGCAAGCACAGCCGTCGTTACACGGGATGCCCTGGCTAACCCAGGATTCCCGCCGCACCGTCCGCGCATCACCGACCTTGATCACAAGGAAGAGCGCAAGGCTGAGCGCACCGTTTACACGCTGTTCTATGTTTCTATCGTGGGTAGTGCTTTCGCGATCGCGGCGTACATGGCCTTCCCGATCGTGGCCGAGGACCCAGGTTCGGTGCGACTGAACAACCTCTTCATCGGTCTCGGCCTCACCCTCGCTTTGCTCGCCATCGGTATCGGCGCTGTGCACTGGGGTAAGGCACTCATGAGCGATCACGAGGGTGTTGACGAACGCCACCCCGTGCGTGGTACCGAACCCGTTCGGGCCCGCGCCGTGGAGATCTTTCAGCAGGCCAATGAGGAATCGGGCTTCGGTCGCCGCACACTCATTCGCAACAGCCTCATCGGCGCGCTCGTCGTCTTCCCGCTCCCGGCTGTCGTGTTGTTTCGTGGCCTCGGCCCGATGGACCAGGACCCGGTAGCTCTACTCAATGAGACCATGTGGAAAAAAGGCGTTCGCCTGACCATGGACCCGAGCGGAGCTCCGATCAAGGCAGCGGACGTCACGCTCGGCTCGTCGTTCCACGTCATCCCGGAGGGTCTGTCCGAAATGGGCCACGGACGGTTGGAAGAGAAGGCGAAGGCCGCTGTTCTGCTCATCCGAATGGATCCGGACGACTTGATCGAAGCGGAAGATCGCAAGTCCTGGTCGTATGACGGCATCGTGGCATATTCTAAGATATGCACCCACGTTGGATGTCCGGTTGCTCTTTATGAACAGCACACGCACCACCTCCTGTGCCCGTGTCACCAGTCGCAGTTCGACGTTGAGAACCATTGCAAGGTCATCTTCGGACCGGCCAAACGGGCACTACCCCAGCTCCCGATCGCCGTGGACGCCCAGGGGTACCTGATCGCGCAAAGCGATTTCACTGAACCAGTCGGCCCGAGTTTCTGGGAGCGAGCATGACAACGATAACCACCCGCGAACCCGTTGAGGGTCAAACCGTCGGGGCCAAGAAGGCCAGTGGCTTCACGGCATCGGCCGCCAACTACATTGACGAACGCACCAGCATCTCGGGCGCCGTCAAAGAACTTGGCCGCAAGATCTTTCCCGACCACTGGTCGTTCCTCTTGGGCGAGGTGGCGTTGTACAGCTTCGTTATCATCCTGCTCTCCGGTTCATTTCTGACCTTCTTCTTCCAGGCGTCGATGGCGGAAGTCGTCTATGACGGCTCCTTCGCACCACTCAAGGGAATTCCGATGTCGGCGGCCATGTCGTCGACCATGGACATCTCCTTTGACATTCGCGGCGGACTGCTCATGCGTCAGGTGCACCACTGGGCAGCGCTGCTGTTCGTAGCCGCCATCGGACTGCATATGCTCCGTATCTACTTCACCGGGGCCTTCCGCAAACCGCGCGAGCTCAACTGGGTCATCGGCTTCGTACTCTTCATCCTCGCGATGGCTGAAGGCTTCACCGGCTATTCCCTCCCCGACGACCTGCTTTCCGGAAACGGCCTGCGCATCATTGACGGTCTCGTCAAGGGCATCCCCGTCGTCGGTACCTGGACCTCGTTCCTGATCTTCGGCGGAGAATTCCCGGGTACCGATATTGTCGGGCGGTTGTACTCGCTCCATATTCTGTTGCTGCCGGCGATCATCGTCGCGTTGATAGCGATGCACCTCTTGTTTGTCGTCGTGCACAAGCACACTCAGTACCCAGCGGCCGGCCACACTAACCAGAACGTGGTTGGCTACCCGGTTCTCCCCGTGTACGCCGCTAAAGCCGGTGGATTCTTCTTCATCGTCTTCGGCGTGGTCATGCTGATCGCCTCCCTGTTCACGATCAACCCGATCTGGAACTACGGCCCGTACGACCCGTCACCGGTATCTGCAGGTACGCAGCCCGACTGGTACATCGGTTTCGCCGATGGGGCTATGCGCCTGATCCCGCCGGGGTGGGAGTTCGTGTGGCTCAACCACACGTACTCTATGAACATTGTGGTCGTGCTGGCCGTGGTCGGACTGTTCATCGTGACCGTCATGATCTACCCGTTCATCGAAGCGTGGATCACCGGCGACAATCGGGAACACCACGTCCTCGACCGTCCGCGCAACGCTCCGACCCGCACCGCGATCGGCGCGGCCGGAGTTACCTTCTATGCTTCGCTCTGGGCTGCCGCATCCTCGGACATCATGGCCACCCACTTTCACCTCACCATGGAAGGTGTCATCCACACGCTCCAGGCCACCACGTTGCTCGGCCCGTTCCTCGCTTTCTTCATCGCCAAGCGTGTCTGCCTGGCCCTGCAGAAGAAGGACCGTGAAATCGTGCTGCACGGCTATGAATCCGGCCGTATCGTTCGACTTCCCGGCGGCGAATTCGTCGAGGTGCACCAGCCGGTTGACGAGTACGAGCGCTGGAAACTGGTCAGCTACAGCGACTTCAAGCCGCTCATGCTTCGTCCCAACGCTCAGGGCAAGATCGGCCCGGCCGAGAAGGTACGTGCCGGCCTGTCTCGGTGGTTCTTCGAAGACCGGATCACTCCGGTCACGCAAACGGAGTTGAACCAGGCTCACGGCGATCACCCCGCGGAGATCACCGACAAGTAGACAGAAATCCAACAGAACGGGCATCGATGTCACTCCAGACGTTATCGGAGTGGCTTCGGTGCCCGAACTGTTTTCTCCCCCTTCACCCCGGCGGCGACCTTCTGCTGCGCTGTGACCGCGGGCATTCCTTTGACGTGAATAAGCGGGGCTTCATCAACCTGCTCACCGGCCCGCGCAAATTCATCGGCGACAGTGCGGCGATGCTGGATGCCAGGGATCGATTTCTCCTGGCTGGGTGGTACAGTCCGCTCCGCGATGCCATCCGAGCTCTCGTCGCCGGTGAGTCCCCCCGACGGCTCCTCGACGTCGGTTGCGGCACGGGCTACTACCTGGGCGCAGCGTTGCCCCCAGGAGACGACGTGCGGGCGCTGGGAATGGATCTCTCCCCTATCGCGGTTAGCCGTACCATCCGCTCGCACGATCGCGTTGATGGTCTCGTAGCGGATGTCTGGTCGCCACTCCCCCTGCGCGACGGCGTCGCTGACACTGTCCTCAACGTCTTTGCACCGCGCAACGCTGCCGAGTTTCACCGAGTGCTCCGGCCGCACGGCCTGCTGCTCGTCGTCGTGCCGCAACCCACCCATCTGCGTGAGCTGCGGGAATCCGGGCTGGCCGTGGAGATGCAGGCCGACAAGGCCGCCCACCTGACGAAGAGCCTGGCCGCTCGATTCCACCTTGAGTCGCATGACCAGCGGTCCCGCATCGTTGAGTTATCGCCGCCCGAGGTGGTATCGCTCATCGGCATGGGCCCCTCCGCTTACCATGCCGGCGCTACGGCCGCAGAGGGCGCACCTGACCTCATTCGTGACGTCACGGTCGCCTTCGATATCTTTGGCTTCCGTCGCCGCTAACCATTGTCTGGCGCTGAGCCCTGAACCCTGTTCGTTTTGTTAAACGACGGTACCGACCTCCCCTCAGGAAGATCGGTACCGAATGTGTCGAGCGTTTTAGCGGGCGAACATGCCTCGGTAGTACTCATAGACCCAACCCGTGAGGGCGATAAGGCCCAAGCCGAGCGCGATGAAGCTGATCCAGAATCCTACGGCCAAACCGAGGAACAGCAGCGCGGTACAGCCCGCCAGGAAAATCGGCCACCAGCTCCACGGGCTGAAGAAGCCCATCTCGGGATCGCCGTCATCAATGTTGCCATCGAGACGGTCTTCGGGGAGTTCGCCGCCTTGGGCCGCGTGCACCTTGACGAGATAGAACGCCACTAACGCCATGAGCAGCATGCACAGGCCGAGCATGAAGGTGCCAGCCCATTCCATCGTGCCGTGATCGAGCAGGTTCCAGACAACGTACACGACCGTCATGATGGCGAAGAAGGCGGTGAGGACCCAGAGCAGGTTAGCGTTGGTCTTCATTATTTAACCCGATTCGAATCGATGTCGTAAACCAGCTCGTCGGGCGCATCCTTGCCCGGGCCGATGCCAACCGGCAGGCCAGCTTCGGGATGGTTGAGATCGAAGGCAGGACGTTCTGAACGGATGCGCGGAATTGACGTGAAGTTGTGGCGCGGCGGCGGGCAGGACGTGGCCCACTCGAGCGACGAACCGTAACCCCAGGGGTCGTTCACGGTCACTAGTGGAGCCTTGCGGGCCGTGATGTACACGTTCAGGAAGAACGGAATCATGGACACCGCAAGGATCATGGCGCCAATCGTCGATACCTGGTTCATCCAGGTGAACCCATCTTCCGGTGAGTAGGTGGCGTACCGACGTGGCATGCCCATGACGCCGAGCCAGTGCTGGATCAGGAAGGTGGTGTGGAAACCGATGAACAGCAGCCAGAAGTGCCATTTGCCGAGGCTTTCGTTGAGCATCTTGCCGGTCCACTTGGGCCACCAGAAGTAGAATCCGCTGAACATTGCGAACACCACCGTACCGAAGACCACATAGTGGAAGTGGGCGACAACGAAGTAGGTATCAGACACGTGGAAGTCAAGCGGCGGTGATGCCAGAATCACACCGGTGAGGCCACCGAAGGTGAAGGTGACGAGAAAGCCGATGGCCCAGATCATAGGGGTTTCGAAGGTGATTGAACCTCGCCACATCGTGCCGATCCAGTTGAAGATTTTCACCCCGGTGGGCACCGCGATAAGCATGGTCATGAGCGAGAAGAACGGAAGCAGAACGGAGCCCGTCACGTACATGTGGTGGGCCCAGACGGAGACGGACAACGCGGCAATCGAGATGGTCGCGTAGATCAGAGTCTTGTACCCGAACATCGGCTTGCGACTAAAGACGGGGAATACTTCTGACACGATGCCGAAGAACGGCAGCGCGATGATATAGACCTCGGGGTGCCCGAAGAACCAGAACAGGTGTTGCCAGAGGATCGCCCCGCCGTTGGCTGGATCGTAGATGTGAGAGCCGAAGATGCGGTCGGATGCTGCGGCGAGCATGGCGGCTGCCAGAACAGGGAACACCATGAGACTGAGCAGCGCGGTGATGAGGGTGTTCCAGGTGAACACCGGCATGCGCCACATCGTCATTCCGGGTGCGCGCATGGTGATGATCGTAGTGATGAAGTTGACCGCGCCGAGAATGGTGCCGAACCCGGACAATCCCAGGCCGACCATCCACAGGTTGCCACCGACGCCGGGCGAGAACGTCGTGCTTGCCAGGGGCTGATAGGCAAACCAGCCGAAGGATGCCGCCCCCTGCGGAGTGAGGAACCCGGCGACGGCGATGAGGCTGCCGAAGTTGAAGAACCAGTAGGCGAGGGCGTTCAGGCGAGGGAACGCAACGTCAGGGGCGCCGATCTGCAGCGGAACCAGAAAGTTGGCGAAGCCGAAGAACAACGGCGTAGCGAACATTAGGAGCATGATCGTGCCGTGCATCGTGAACAGCTGGTTGTACTGTTCCTTCGTCTGCACGACGTCGAGGCCGGGGGCGAACAGCTGGGCGCGAATGATGAGCGCCATGACGCCGCCGAGGCAGAAGTAGACGAACGAAGTAATCAGGTACAGGTACCCGATGACCTTGTGGTCGGTGGAAGTGATCCACCGGACAAGGACGTTGCCCTTGCGTTCCGCGGACGTGGAGACCGGCGCGGCCGGGCGAGACTCCACTGGTGCGATGGTCGTAGTCATGGCTTAGTTGCCCTCCGGAGCCGTCGGGGCACTGGTGCCCGGCTGATTCTGATTGCGATCGAACTCATTGTCGAGCTGACCGACGTTACCCGCGGTGCGCAGGGACTCGATGTACGTGTCGTAGTCAGCCTGGGAGACGACCTTGACGTTGAAGAGCATGAGGGAGTGGTATTCGCCACAGAGCTCGGCACACTTGCCCGCGTAAGTACCGATGCGCTGCGGGGTGACCGACATGTAGTTGGTCTTACCCGGGACGACGTCCTTCTTGTACAGAAAGTCGATGACCCAGAAGGAGTGAATGACGTCCCGAGATTCCAGTGCAATCTCAATGGTCTTATCGACGGGGAGCACGAGCACGGGAAGTTCGGACTGGTTGATCGCACCGGTTTCGCCGTTGGGATCGACCTGGCCCTGGATTCCGGGCGAGTACACGTCTTCGTCGACGTAGTTGAAGTCCCAGGCCCACTGCTTGGCCTGAACTTCAATCGTCACGTCGGGATTGTCGAAGCGTGCTTCGATGGCGATCTGGTCGCGCACTGTGAAGGCGAAGAAGCCAACGACAAGAATCAGCGGCACGACGGTGTAGAAGATCTCGATCGGCATGTTGTACCGAAGCTGAACCGGGAGACCGGTCTGGCCCTTACGACGTCGATAGACGACGATCGTCCAGATAATGAGGCCCCAGGTGATGAGGCCCACGACCAGGAGCACAATCCACGAGGTAGTCCAGAGACCCGCTATGCGGTCGGTTTGATTGGTCACCGCCGTTTCGCCCTCTTCTTCAAAGCCGGGCAGGAAACCGTGGAGCTGGGCTTGCGTGCATCCGGCCAGTACAACGGCTAACGTCGCTGCGAGCGGAATGGCAGCCCAACGAAGGCGGTGATTATTGCGCACCGGGGACCTTTCGGGAGATTCGAGGACGCTTCTCAGGAAGCGTTTTGATCGATTCCTAGCCTACTCCGCGAGAGCGCGCACGAAGTGCACTCCGGCTCAGGTCGCACGCGATTTGTGTGCCTGACACACCGTAGTTGCGGCAAATCCGGGCGAATCCGATGCAGATTGGACAGAAAAATAGCGGGGACACCATCGAAATGATGGTGTCCCCGCCGGTGGAACTGCTTTAGTGGAAGGAGTCCCCACAGGCGCAACTGCCGCCGGCGTTCGGGTTATCGATGGTGAATCCCTGCTTCTCGATCGTGTCCTCGAAGTTGATTGAGGCGCCGTCGAGATAGGGAACGCTCATCTTGTCGACAACGACCTCGACTCCGTCGAAATCAACGAGAGCGTCGCCGTCGAGCACGCGTTCGTCGAAGTAGAGCTGGTAGATGAGGCCGGAGCAACCGCCGGGCTGCACGGCCACGCGCAGACGAAGGTCCTCGCGACCTTCCTGAGACAGCAAGCTGCGGACCTTGAGCGCGGCGGCCTCAGTGAGTCCGACGCCGTGGGCACCATTCGCGGTGTCAGTAGGCGCGGTGTCAGCTACGCTGACGGTTTCGGTCATGGTGTCGGTCATGCTTCTCCTCGGTTCACGCAGTCACGCATAGTGCGGTCTCATAGATGACGATGTCATAAATTCTACCTTCGACAACCAGAAAGTCCACGGTGGCATTCCCACGCTCTCACATTTCTTTGGGCGTTGGCAGCTGACCCCGTGTTTGTTCAGTGTCCGGTGCGCTCGTTCAGACTGCCCAGCAGGAACGCCTCGCTGAGCACAGCCCGTTTGAACACGCCGAGGTGCAAAGACTCATTCGGGCTGTGGGCCCGGGAGTCCGGGTCTTCCACACCGGTCACCAGGATCTGGGCCGCCGGAAACACACGAACCAGGTCAGCGATGAACGGGATCGATCCACCGACGCCGATGTCGACCGGTGGGACGCCCCAGGCGGCCGTCATGGCGGAACGAGCCTCGGTCACTGCCCAGCCGCTGGTATCGACCAGGAAGGGCTCGCCGGTATCCACATCGTCGATATCGAGAACGGCGCCGAACGGTGCATGCGCACGCAGGTGCGCGTCGATCGCTGCGGCAGCTGCCACCGCGGACTGGCCAGGGGCGATGCGAGTGCTGAGCCGAACCGTCACCGCGGGGGTGAGGGTATTGGAGGCGTTGTCGACGGTCGGTGCGTCGATTCCGGTCACGGTGAGGGCTGGTTGCGACCAGATCCGGCTCAGGATCGAACCGTGGCCGATCGGGCTGACGCCGGGAAGCAGGCCGGTTTCTGCGCGTAGCTGTTCCTCTGAATAGTCCGGGGTGGGAACGTCAATGGCCGTGAGCCCGGCAACGGCGACCGAACCGTCCTCGTTATAGAGCGTGGACAGCAATTTGATGGTGGCGAGCATGGCATCGGGGACGGCTCCCCCGAACATTCCCGAGTGTGAAGCGTGGGCTAGCGTGCGCACGGTCAACCGAAGCGTCACATTGCCGCGCAGAGCCGTGGTGATGGCGGGCGTATTGATGTCCCAGTTGTTGGAGTCGGCCACAACGATGACATCTCCGCGCAGAGCCTCGCGGTTCTCGTCGAGGAAAGTGGCGAAGGAACGACTGCCGAATTCTTCCTCGCCCTCGATGAACAGTGCGATACCCAGATCGAAGTCGGGGCCGATGGTCGCAACGAGAGCGCGGATCGACGCGACGTGCGCCATGACTCCGGCCTTGTCGTCGGCAGCTCCCCGCCCATAGAGGCGGTCGCCGCGCACGGTGGGCGTGAACGGATCGGACTCCCAGTCGTCGTCCTGGCCGGGGGGCTGCACGTCGTGATGCGCATAGAGCAAGACGGTGGGTCGCCCGTTGCGGGCGGCCCGCGAAGCTAGAATCGCCGGCTGTCCCAGCTCGGTATCGCCGCCCGAGTTGCTGGGCGTGATGGCGGCCTGAACGATGTCGACCGACTCGAACACGTCGAGCCCGCGCACCAGGGCGGCGACGGCATCGGCACTCGCGGCGACGTGCGCACGGTCGAAGGCAGCCCAGGACACAGACGGGATGCGCACCAGTGCGCACAGGTCGGCGATCGTGCTGGGGAGACCCCGTTCGACCGCGCTGCGGAGGCCGGCCTGGATGACCGAATCGGGAGCGGCATCGGCCGCTCGGCCAGCGGAATGGGAATTTGTCTGTGGGTTACCAGTCATACCGGTAATCTTAAGGCACCCAATTGCAAGGATTTGATGTGGCCAACCCTCCCATAAACCCCGACGCCCAGCCGTCGATTGAAAATTCCGACGAGACCGCAGCGCGCCTCGGCCTCTCGCATACAGCCGGTAAGGGTCAGGCGACCCCGACCCGCAAAAAGCAGGAAGCGGCCAACAAGCGCCCGCTGGTTCCGGACGACCGCAAACTTGCCGCCAAGCAGGCGCGCGCCAAGTCGACCGCCGCGCGCGACGTCGCGCGTGCCGGCATGGCCGCCGGTATCGACAAGTATCTGCCGCTGCGGGAACGTGGCCTGCAGAAGCGCTATGCCCGCGACTACGTCGATGCCCGGTTCAACGTCGGGGAGCTGATGATCCCGATCATGTTCCTGGTCATCCTGCTCACCACGATTCCGAGCATCTCAAGCTACTCGATTATCGCGCTGTGGGCGTTCTTCATCTTCGCGGTCGGCGACTGCGTCGTGCTCGGCTTCGTACTCACCAAGAAGATCGAGGCCAAGTTCGGCAAGGAGAAGGCCGAACGCGTGCGTTGGTACGCGGCCATGCGCGCGCTCCAGCTGCGGCCGATGCGGCTGCCCAAGCCGCAGGTGAAGCGCCGCCAGTACCCGGTTTAGCACACGGTTTAGCACCCGGTGCTCCCCGGTAGGCTCCGGCGGGGTTACCTTGCGAAGGCGCCCGCGCGGATCAGCGGCACACGCACTTCCTCATCGGTGAGGGAACCGTGCTGTCCGATCATGCCGCGTGCCTTCTGGTTCGCCGGGCGGGAGTCGTAGTACGCAATGGACTTGCGGGCAGCGACCAGCACATCGCCGATGCGCGGCTGGACCTCGTCGGCTACCCGGCCGTACAGTCCGGCCGCCACGGCTTCATCGCGCGTGTAGACCCAGGCGCGGTCCCCCTGAGACGCCCGCCAAGCATCCGCCAGCGTGTCAGCGGCGTGAGAGTCAGACTGCTGCGGCTCGAGGTAGAGCTGCACACATCGCGGGTCCCCCGCAATGTGGCGCACACCGGCGACGAGCGCCGGTTCGGTGTCGAACAGGACATGCCTGGTGCTCGGCACGTCGACCACACCGTGGTCTGCGGTGAGCAGCAGGCCCTCATCGGAGCGCAAGGTTGCAGCGAACCGGGTCACCTCGGAGTCGAGGTTCTCGAGCTGGGCCAGCCACCGATCGGACTCCCAGCCGTGCGCGTGCGCGGCCACATCGAGCTCGGCCACGTAGAGGTAGATCAGCGCGGTCGGGTTCTCGCCCAGAATGCTTCGGGCGGCAGCGAACCGATCGGCCACCGTCTCGGCGGGAACGTACTGGGCGCCGCGCAACACGGCCTGGGTGAAGCCGGAGGCCACGAACCGTTTGGGACCGATGGCAAAGCTCGGCACGTTGTCGTCGGAGGCTCGGTCGAAGACGGTCCGGGCGCGCTGCCAGGTGCCGGGCTGCATGCCGTCATCCCAGCCGGTGAGCTGGTTGACGACGCGATCGTTGGCGCTGTCCAGCACCTGGTAGCCGACCAGCCCGTGCTGGCCCGGTTCCACGCCGGTGGTGAGCGTCGCGATTCCCGCAGCGGTCGTGGCCGGAAAAACTCCGTCGATGATGCTCGATTTGTTGAGCCGGGACGACAGGAAACGTGCATGCCCGGCGCGCGCCCGGATCGAGCTGACGCCGAGCCCATCGGCCAGAATCACGACCGCCTTGCGAACGGCGGGCAAGCCCAGCGGGTTCGGCCGGGCGCAGACAGCGTCGAGGGAACTGGTGAGAACATCGGCAAGGCGCAGAGCACTGAATTGGCGGGCCGGTAGCATGGTGGGCATCGGGTCTCATTCTTTCACAGGGAGGAACCCGAGCCCTCCAGCGCTCCCGAGAGCGCTCCCTACGCAGTGCAGCGGTGACCGGTTCGATCGGTTGCCGGGGCACGCTTGAAGCAGAATTTTTCAATGAGCCGCTCAGACAGCACCGCACCAGCCGCCAGCACAGCCAGCACCGAGCGCATCGAAGACGTCGATGTGTCGGTGGAAATGCAGGGGTCGTTCCTCGAGTACGCCTATTCGGTGATCTACTCCCGGGCTTTGCCCGACGCCCGCGACGGTCTCAAACCGGTGCAGCGTCGCATCCTCTACCAGATGAACGAGATGGGGCTCCGCCCCGACAAGGGCCACGTGAAGAGCGCCCGGGTCGTTGGCGAGGTGATGGGTAAGCTGCACCCCCACGGCGATACCGCGATCTACGACGCCCTCGTGCGCATGGCCCAGTCGTTCTCTCTGCGGGTTCCGCTGATCGACGGGCATGGAAACTTCGGCTCGCTCGACGACGGGCCCGCCGCGCCCCGCTACACCGAAGCCCGGCTGGCGGCGCCTGCTCTAGCGATGACCGAGAACCTTGACGAAGACGTCGTCAACTTCGTGCCGAACTACGACAACCAGCTCACCCAGCCCGACGTGCTGCCGGCCGCTTACCCCAACCTGCTCGTCAACGGTACCAGCGGCATCGCCGTCGGTATGGCAACAAATATGGCACCGCACAACCTGATCGAGGTCGTCGGGGCCGCTCGGCATCTGCTGGCCCACCCCAACGCGACCCTCGACGACGTGATGGAATTTGTGCCGGGGCCCGATCTGCCGACCGGTGGCACCATCGTGGGACTGGCTGGCATCAAGGATGCCTACAGCACCGGCCGCGGCAGCTTCAAGACCCGTGCCCGCGTCTCAGTCGAGGCGATCAGCGCCCGCAAAACCGGGCTCGTCGTGACCGAACTCCCCTATCTGGTTGGCCCGGAAAAGGTGATCGAGAAAATCAAGGACGGCGTCAACTCCAAGAAGCTCAGCGGCATCTCGGATGTCACCGACCTCACCGACCGTACCAAGGGACTGCGACTGGTCATCGGCATCAAGACCGGATTCAGCCCCGATGCCGTGCTCGAGCAGCTCTACCGATACACGCCGCTGGAAGACTCGTTCAACATCAACGCTGTCGCTCTCGTCAATGGGGCCCCGCAGACCCTGGGCCTGCTCGAACTGCTGCACGTCTACGTCAACCACCGCATCGAGGTCGTCACCCGGCGCTCCTCCTATCGACTCGCCCGGCGCAAGGAACGTCTACATCTCGTACTCGGCCTACTCGTGGCGATTCTCGACATCGACGAAGTCATCCAGGTAATTCGCGCGAGCGACGACACCGAGCAGGCACGCGCCAAACTCATCGACGTGTTCGACCTCAGCCAGATTCAGGCCGAATATATTCTCGAGCTGCGCCTGCGCCGCCTCACTAAGTTCTCCCGGATTGAGCTTGAAGCCGAACGTGACCAGCTGCTGGCCGAGATCGCGAAACTCGAGAAACTGCTGTCCTCGAAAGCTGCTATCCGCACCCTGGTGTCCGCGGAACTGGACGCGGTCGCCGAGAAATTCGGCACCCCCCGCCGCACCGTGCTGACCGAGGCCAAGCCGAGCATTGCCGGACTGTCGGCGGCTGCCGCGAAACGTCAGGCCGCCGTGCTCGAGGTGCAGGACATTCCGACCCGCATCTTCCTGAGCGTGACCGGCCGCATCGCCCGGGTCGACCTGGTCGCTGTCGACGACTCGCTGCCGCCGCGGATCCAGCCGCCGCAGCGCCGCAGCAAACACGATGCCGTCCTCTCGACGCTCGACACAACCAGCCGCACCGAGGTGGGCGCGGTGACCAACCGGGGGCGGCTCATCCGCTTCTCGCCGGTAGACCTGCCCGTGATGCCGCCGACGTCGATCCAGCTGGCCGCCGGGGTGCGCATCAGCGAATACCTGCTCCTAGCCGACAAGAAGGAACGCATACTGGCCATCGTCTCACTCGACGCCGACCGGGCGATCGCGCTCGGCACGCGGCAGGGTGTCGTCAAGCGGGTCTCTCCTGGCGACTGGGCGAACAAGCCGGACTTCGAGATCATCGCGCTCAAGCCCAAGGACGAGGTGGTCGGTGCGGTGCAGGGTGCCGAGGACGACGACCTCGTT
This sequence comes from Cryobacterium aureum, assembly GCF_002954245.1. Taxonomy (GTDB): domain Bacteria; phylum Actinomycetota; class Actinomycetes; order Actinomycetales; family Microbacteriaceae; genus Cryobacterium; species Cryobacterium aureum. Next base: position 597,687 of record NZ_PPTG01000048.1, read on the forward strand.
TTCATCACGACGGATGCGCAGCTGTTGCGCTTCACCGCCGCCGGCGTGCGGCCGCAGGGCCGAGCGGCCGGCGGCATGGCCGGCATCAAGCTGACCGCGGGTGAAACCGTCGTGTTCTTCACGAGCCTGTCGGCCGAAGACGTGTCCACGGCCGTCGTGGCGACGGTGGCGTCGAGCAGCCAGACTCTGCCGGGCACCGACCCGGGCAGTGCGAAGCAGAGCGACTTCTCGGAGTATCCGGCCAAGGGCCGCGCCACCGGCGGCGTTCGTGCCCAGCGGTTCCTCAAGGGCGAAGACACCCTCGCCGTGGCCTGGGTCGGCCCCGCGCCCGCCTGTGCCGTCGGACCGGACGGCACTCCCCGCACCCTGCCAGACTCCGGTTCCCGACGCGACGCATCCGGAGTCATGCTCGACGCCCTGATCGGAGCCATCGGCACCGAAATCTAAGCCCGCGCACGAAGCCGCTGGGATGCATTAAACGTCGATGCGGTCCCGGGAGAGCTTGTCGGAGCTGTCGATGATGAACTCCTTGCGCGGGGCCACATCGTTGCCCATCAGCAGCTCGAAGACCTTGCCGGCGGCTTCGGCGTCGCCAACGCGAACGCGCCGCAGGGTGCGGTGGGCGCGTTCCATGGTGGTGGTCGCGAGCTGGTCGGCATCCATTTCGCCGAGGCCCTTGTAGCGCTGGATCGGGTCCTGGTAGCGCCGGTTCTTCTTCTCGAGGGCACTGAGCACCCCGTGCAGCTCGGTCTCGGAGTAGGTGTAGATAGTCTCGTTGGGCTTCGAGCCGGGGTTCATGACGACGACGCGGTGCAGCGGCGGCACGGCGGCGAAGACGCGGCCCTCGGTGATCATGGGGCGCATATAGCGGAAGAACAGCGTTAGTAGCAGGGTGCGAATGTGGGCGCCGTCGACGTCAGCGTCGCTCATGATGATGACTTTGCCGTAGCGCGCTGCTGACAGGTCGAAGCTGCGCCCGGAGCCGGCGCCGATCACCTGGATGATCGAGGCGCACTCGGTGTTGGAGAGCATGTCAGCGACGGAGGCCTTCTGCACGTTCAGAATCTTGCCGCGGATCGGCAGCAACGCCTGGTGCTCGCTGTCGCGGGCGAGCTTGGCGGTGCCGAGGGCGGAGTCGCCCTCGACGATGAACAGTTCGCTCGTGGAAACGTCGTTGCTGCGGCAGTCGACCAGCTTGGCTGGCAGCGACGAACTCTCCAGGGCGTTCTTGCGTCGCTGGGTTTCTTTGTGGGCACGGGCTGAAATGCGGGATTTCATCTCGGCGACGATTTTGTCGAGCAGCAGCGCCGATTGGGTCTTGTCGTCACGTTTCGGCGAGGCATACCGCTCCGCCATGGACTTCGCGACGACGTTGGCGACGATCGCCCGCACGGCCGGCGTGCCGAGCACTTCCTTGGTCTGGCCTTCGAACTGCGGCTCCGGCAGGCGCACTGTCAGTACCGCGGTGAGGCCGGCCATCACATCGTCCTTGTCGAGCTTGTCATTTCCGACCTTGAGGCGGCGTGTATTCAGCTCGACCTGGCCGCGCAGGAACTTCAGCAGTCCGGCGTCAAAACCGGCCTGGTGGGTGCCGCCCTTGGGCGTGGCGATGATGTTGACGAAGCTCTGCACGATCGTGTCGTAGCCGGTGCCCCAGCGCAGGGCGATGTCCACCTGGCAGTCGCGCACGAGCTCGGTCGGCACCATGGCACCCTTGTCGGTGAGCACGGGTACGGTTTCGCTGAAGGAGCCGTTGCCGGTAAGTCGCCAGGTATCGGTGATCGGGGCATCCGTCGCGAGATGCTCGACGAATTCGCTGATACCGCCGTCGAACTGGAACAGGCTGGTCACCGGCTCCTCGGTGCGACGGTCGGAGACCTCGATCGCGAGACCGGGAACGAGGAATGCGGTCTGGCGGGCCCGGTTCAGCACCTCGTCGGTCTGGAACGCTGCACCCTTGGTGAAGATCTGGCGGTCGGCCCAATAGCGGATGCGGGTACCCGTGACGCCGCGCTTGACCTTGCCGATTACGCGCAGCTCGCTCTGGTTCTCGAACGGAGTGAACGGGGCGTCCGGGCTCTTCTCCCCCGAATCCGCAAACAGGCCGGGCTCGCCGCGGTGGAATGACATTGCCCACGTCTTGCCGTCGCGGTCGACCTCGACGTCGAGACGTTCGGAGAGGGCATTGACAACGGATGCCCCCACCCCGTGCAGACCACCCGACGCGGCATACGACCCGCTGCCGAACTTTCCGCCAGCGTGCAGTTTGGTGAACACCACCTCGACACCGGTCAGGCCGGTCTTGGGCTCGATATCGACCGGGATGCCACGCGCGGTGTCGCGTACCTCGACACTGTGATCGGGGTGCAGCTCGATATTGATGCTGGCCCCGTGACCGCCCAGGGCCTCATCGACGGAGTTGTCGATGATCTCCCACAGGCAGTGCATCAGTCCACGCGAGTCGGTGGAACCGATGTACATGCCGGGGCGTTTGCGCACTGCTTCGAGTCCCTCAAGGACCGACAGGTGGCGCGCGGAATAGTCAGAGCTCACAACAACCAAGAATACCGGCCCCGATCGGGAATCTTTCGCGCCGGGCAGGCTGGGCACGGCAGGCAACCCCCCACGACCCGTCTACGCGGTGAGCGAAATACCGGCCATTCATCTCGTCATTGTCCCTTCGACGTGTTTACATTAGTTACGAGGGTTCATGCAATTCAGTCTGGAGGAGGAGAATATGTCCCAGATAGCCACCGAAAATGGTGCTGTAGACAACGGTGCTGGAAACCAGCCGGGCACCCCCCACCAGCTCACCGCAGCCGACCGCTGCGATGCCTGCGGCGCCCAGGCTTACATTCGTGTCGTCGTGAAGAACAGCGAACTGTTGTTCTGCGCGCACCACGGCCGCAAGCACCAGGAGAAGCTCGCAACCATTGCCGAAAGTTGGCACGACGAGTCGAGCCGACTGCTCGAAGACCAGCGCTCCTAGCTGCTCGCAGCACTCAAAACGGATGCCGCGCAGGCGACTGGCTTCGGTCAGCCACCTGCGCGGCTTTTTCGTTCCCGCGTTTTTTTCGGTTCACAGAGCAGTGCTTAGTCCGCAGCCCCTATTCGGCGCTCTGGCCCAGCCGCACGGCCACCTGATTGCGTGCTGTTCGCGCGGTCTCATCGACGGATTCCGCTGTCACGCCGAGCGCATACTCGAGATCGAGCCGGCCAAAGGCTGCCTTCAGCAGGTGATCGGCGAGTGCGGGATTGCGTGCGAGCACGGGCCCGTGCAGGTGGGTGCAGAACACCTCGCCCATGGTCAGTCCCTCAATCTGCGGTCCGCTCGCCGGGGCATCCGCATTGCCGGTTCCGTACAGCACCCGGCCAAGCGGACTGGCTTCGGCACCGACATAGTCACGGGCATGATTTTCAAACCCGATCAGCCGTCCATACTTCGACGCGACAATGATATCGTCGGTGGCACGTGCTGCGCGTGGTACAGCGTGGCCGGCCACGAGCCCGAGTCCCTCCAGCACACTGCCGTCTGCGAGGTCGATCCCCCAGCTCAGCAATTCCCACCCGGTGCCGACGGCCAGGACCGGAACGCCGGAATTGGACCAGACGCGCAGCTCATCGACCAGGGTACGCAGCGCGTCTCTGGCCGGCAGAAGTGCAGCATCCGTTCCAGAGCCGATCGATACGGCGTCCACATGTTCGGGCAGGTCGGCGCGGGTATGCACGTCGACCACCCGCGCATCGTGGCCGCTCCATCGAACGCGCTGCGCGAGCACTCGGGCATTGCCAGCATCACCATTCGTATTCAGTAGGCGCGGCAGCAACGAGACGACCGTGAACGGCCGGTCCAGCGAAGTGGCGGTCATACCGGTTCCTCCGTGTTGGAGACGAGGCCGAGGTGCGCACGGGTGCGCCGCATTCCGTCGGCGGAAAAGATGATGGTTTTCACGCCGGCGACGGGATCGGGCAGGGCTACGAACGCGTCGAGGGCGGTTGGGACGTCCGGTTCGATGCGATCGACCGTGACGTCGTCGTAGGCCAACTGCAGGGCGATGTCGTGTGCCTTCAGCCCGGAGGCGATGAGCACGTGGCCGAGCCCGGAGGTGTCCACCGGCCAGAAATACGACGGGTCCCGCACATCGGACCCGATGATCACGAGAATCTGCTCGGTACCCGGTTCGAGACTGTCGACGTTGAGCTGAAAACTCGATGGGTTCTGCACGAGCACAAACTCGATGGTCTTGCCGCCAACGGTGACGACCTCACCGCGACCGAAAACAGCCGGCATGGCCGACAGCGCCGTGCAGGCGATCGCCGGATCGAAGCGTTCTCCGAGGGTCGACTGGGCCGTGCTCAGCGCGGTCAGCGCGTCGACGGCGTAGTGGATGCCGCGGGCCGGCAAGCGGATGCTTTGAACGCCAGTGGCAAAGTGCACGTCGGCGTCGCGGCCGGCCACCCGGGTGAGCTGGAGCCCGGTTCCGGCCGACAGGCGAGTCGGCGCGGTGTCGGCGTAACCGAGTCCGCGTGGATACTGGGCGAGAACCTCGGCGGTCACGCCGTAGCGAGCCACCGAAACGGTAGGTTCGAGGACCTGACCGAGGTCGGCCAGGTAGCGGTCATCGGCATTGAGTACGACCGACTCCGTCGCCCGCGCGGCGATTTTCGCCAGCAGGGCGGCGACCATTTCGGAGTCATGGAACCGGTCTATCTGGTCGACCATGACGTTGGTCAGGGCGACGACCCGCGGAGTCAGTGACCCGGCGATGAACGCGCCATGTCCCTCATCCATTTCAAGCACGGCGACGTCGCCGGCGATCTTGCCGGACAGGCCGACCTGTTCCAGCAGGGCGCTGGTCAACCCCTGGCTGATGTTGGCCGTCGACTGGTTGGTGAACACGGACAGGCCGTGCGCGCGCAGAACGGCGACGAGCATCTTGGTCGTGGTCGATTTACCGCTGGATCCGGTCACGATCACGAGGCCGAGCGGAAACCCGTTCAGCGTCGCGGCCAGAAAGCCCGGGGCGATGCGGTTGACGACGACGCCGGGGATAGCTGAGCCACCGCCCGGTTTGCGCCAGCGCGCGAGTACTCGAACGATTCGACCGACCAGAATCGCGGGGGCGTACCGAAGGGAACTCACGAACCGCACAACGCAATCCGGGCGGGACCTGTCGCTGTCACGTTTACTCGAGGTAGTCGCGCAGGGACTGCGACCGAGACGGGTGACGAAGCTTGGCCATCGTCTTGGACTCGATCTGGCGGATGCGCTCGCGCGTAACCCCGAAGGTGTCGCCGATCTGGTCGAGCGTCTTCGGCATGCCGTCGCCCAGTCCGAAGCGCATGCGGATCACGCCCGCTTCGCGTTCGGACAGTGAGTCGAGCAGGCTCTCCAGCTGCTTCTGCAGCATGGTGAACCCCACGGCATCGGCGGGCACGACGGCTTCAGTGTCTTCGATGAGGTCACCGAATTCACTATCGCCATCTTCACCGAGCGGGGTGTGCAGGGAGATGGGCTCGCGACCGTACTTCTGAACTTCGACGACTTTTTCCGGCGTCATGTCGAGTTCGCGGCTGAGCTCTTCGGGGGTGGGCTCGCGACCGAGGTCCTGCAGCATCTGGCGCTGCACGCGGGCGAGCTTGTTGATGACCTCGACCATGTGCACGGGAATACGGATGGTGCGGGCCTGGTCGGCCATGGCCCGGGTGATGGCCTGGCGAATCCACCAGGTGGCGTAGGTGCTGAACTTGAAGCCCTTGGTGTAGTCGAATTTCTCGACGGCACGAATGAGGCCTAGGTTGCCCTCCTGGATCAGGTCGAGGAACTGCATTCCACGGCCGGTGTAGCGCTTGGCGAGCGACACGACGAGACGTAGATTGGCACCGAGGAGGTGGCTCTTGGCCCGGGCACCGTCTTTGGCAACCCACTGCAGCTCACGGCCGAGTGCGTTCTTCTTCTCGACGTCCGTCATCTCCGACAGCTTGTCTTCGGCGAACAGGCCGGCTTCGATGCGCATCGCCAGTTCGACCTCTTCGGCCGCGTTCAGCAGGGCGACCTTACCGATCTGCTTGAGGTAGTCCTTGACCGGGTCGGCCGTGGCACCGGTGATGGCGCTGGAATAGACCGGGACCTCGTCGTCATCGTCGACCAGCGAGAGTACGAGGGCGCCGCTGGGGAGTGGCTCGGTCGATGTCGTGCGCTTGGTGCTGTCCTCGTCTGACTCGTCGTCATCGGGCTCTGAACCACCGTCGACGTCGGCTTCGTCGTCTTTCTTGACGACCTTTGCCTTGGTCGCGCGCTTCTTCGGGGCCGGCTTTTCGGCGGCCAGACCGGCGGCCGCGGACTTCTTCGTCGCTGCGGCCTCCGCGGCTGCGGCCTTTGCGGCTGCGGCCTTGGTGACGGTCTTCTTGACCGGCGGTACTGCCGGAGTCGTGACGGACTCGTCGGTCACCTCGGTCTTGACAGTGGTTGCCATTCGAACACCTCTCATGCGGAGTCGTACCTGCTTCTGTGCGACCAGTGACGGTGCCAGATGCGTTTTTGGGCAGAACTTGGACCCATGTCAAGTCCCGGGATGCCCACACCACAGTGAATTTAGTGTGCCCCGGACCAGAACGGGTCCTATAAATAATTATTGCACGGTTTGTCTGGACGACAAGCCACGACACGTACTACGATCATCCATTACGCCGTTTCCAGCCGCGTGATAGTGCAACCCAGATCGGTGCGACTTCTATTCCCTCATCGCGGGAGAGCTGACGTCTGGTTCGCCGCCGGGCATGTACGAGAAAACCGATGCCGAATCCGACGACCAGGTACTGCACCGTGAACGCCAGTCGAAATGCGTCGAGGGCATAGAGGTCGCTCGCCGCGCCCCCGGCAACGCGCCATCCGTTCTGCAGATCGAGCAGCAGCCCGATCAGGTACATCATGACGAAGCTCGCGGTGAAGCCACCAACGTTGACAACGCCGTTGGCCGAGCCCAGGCTGCGCTGAGGATTGAACGTGCGCGCGAAGTCGAAGCCGATCAGCGAGCCCGGCCCGCCGATGCCGAGCACGACCAACAACAGCACGATGGTCCAGAGCGGGGGAACGCCGGGCCAGAGCAACACGATCGCCCAGGCGATCCCGATGCCGGTCACAATGCCGAGCACGATATTGCTGCGACGCAGCGGGTAGCGCGCTGTCAGCAGGCCGAGGATCGGCCCGAACACGAGGCCGGCACCGACTAACACGGTGAGCATTCCGGCCGCGAATGCCGGTTCGTAGCCGAGGCCGAAGACCATGAACGGATAGCCCCAGAGCAGACTGAAGACGGTACCGGACGACTGCGTCACGTAGTGCGACCAGAATCCGAGCTGGGTGCCCGGACGCCGAAAACTGTGTCGCAGCTGGGTCAGTGCGATGCCGAGGCTGTTGGCACGTACGTGCTCGGTGACTTCTGGGGGTCGGTCCTGCACGAAAATGATGACCACGATCAGGGCGATCACGGCCACGGATGCCGCCGAGAGAAAAGCGGGTTCCCAGCCCCTCGTGTGCAGCAGCCAGGCCAAGGGAACCGCAGAGAGTACTTGGCCAAGTTGGCCGATGTTACCCATCCACTGGGACAGCAGGGGAACGAGGCGACCACTGAACCAGGAACTGATCAGGCGGATCATCGAAATGAAGATGGTCGCGTCTCCGGCACCGACCAGGATTCGACCGATGACAGCGACCGAGATATCCGGTGCCAGCGCCAGTGTTACCTGGCCGGTGACCATGAGCGTCGTTCCCGTGATCATGAGCACTCGTGGGCCGTACCGGTCGATCAATACCCCGACCGGAATCTGCGCGGCGGCGTAGACGATGAGTTGCACGACGGCCAGGCTCGAGAGGATGGCGGCTGAGCCGCCGAATTTCTCCGTGGCGGCCACCCCGGCGATTCCCATCGAGGTGCGCTGGAGCACGGCCGACAGGTACGCGAACGACCCGATGATAAAGATCAAGGTGGATCGAGGCGAGTTCACTCGATCTAACCTATCGCGTTCCCGACCAGCCGGTCAGGCGTGCGGTGCCAGGTGCGGCCAGCTGCGTCTAGTTGACGGTACCGTCATCGCGACTGCGGCGCAGAGCGAGGAAATTCTCGAGTTCGGCGGCGATTTCATCGGCTGACGGCAGCTCGCCGTCTTCGTCGGTGAGCGGTGACCGCAGCGGGCTCCCCTCCATATAAGCGTCGTACCGCTGCTCCAGGGTTCCCACCAGCTTGGCCAGCTCCGGGTTGTTCTGCACCTGGTCGTCGATGCGCGCCACGAACTCTCGATTGGCTTCGCGCAGGCGATCGGTCGGAAAGATCAGACCGGTTGATGCGCTCGTGCTTTCCAATGCGGTGAGGGCTGCGGCCGGAAATTCGGTATCACCCAGGTAGTGCGGAATGAGCAGCACGTAGCCGACCGTGGAGGCGCCGCGTTCCTGCAGGCGGTACTCCAGCAAGTGTAGAACGTTGGCCGCGACCTGCGTGTGTGGCCGCCAGACCGATCGGTTCTCGATGAGATCGGAGCGGTTGCCGCTGACCGTGACACCGATCGGTCGGGTGTGCGGAACGGGCATCGGGATGGCGTGCACCCAGGTCGCCCCGGCAACCGTGAACCGGTCGACGAGCTGCAGCACCGCCTTGGTGAACTGCTCCCAGCGGAAGTCAGGTTCGAAGCCGGTCAAAAACAGGAACGGCTGCCCGATCTCGTCGCGGGCCAGATACAGCTGCAACGTCGGCGGCTGGTAATCGGTGAGGTGATCCTGGTCGAAGTAGATGATCGGGCGCCGGGCCCGATAATCGAGCAGGGCATCGGTGTCGAACGACGCCACGACGGTGTGATCCAGGGTGGTCAACAGATAGTCGGTGAACTGCGCGACCGCACCACCGGCATCCGCAAAGCCGGTCAGGCCCATAATCAGGTGCAACCCCTGCGGGACGCCAGCGGCGTCGGCGGTGAGTTCGTAGAGCTCCTCGGGATCTGACATTCTTTAACTCTAATCCGAGGTGCCCATTTGTGCTGTGTTTGAGGGGCTTTCACCATCGTGCCCAGAGCGAACAGCCGGGTAACGGCCCCGGATAGCATCGAGGTATGACTGTTCCCACCCTGTCCCTGTCCACCGAGTCCGCGCTGGACTCCCCCGCCGACGTCCTCATCCTCGCTTCGCTGCAAACGGATGATGGGGTGCAGTTAGTCGCGGGCGTCACTCTCGGTGACGCTCTGATCGCAGCGGTGACGGCTCAGCTGTCGCTCCTAAACGCGACCGGAGCGCGTGATGAGGTCGTGCGTGTGGTGTCGACCGTCGGCACTCCGCGCAGCATCGCCGTCGTCGGGCTGGGGCGTCTGGTCAGCACCGATGCGCTTCGCCACGCGGCCGGGTCTGCCGTTCGGCAGCTGACCGGCGCGACCTCGGTAGCCTTCGCTCTGCCGCTGAGCGACGCCGATCAGGTCGAGGCCGTGCTCGAGGGCGCCGCCCTCGGTGGCTATTCGTACACGGCCTACCGCCACAGTTCGCTGGCCGCCACCAAGTTGCCGGCTCAAAAGGTCGTGGTGCACACGGAGACGTCGGCAGCATCCGCTGTGGAACGCGCCCGGGTCAGCGCCGAGGCCATACGCCTGGTCAAGGACCTGGTGAACATGCCGCCGCTCGACCTGTACCCGGCAACGCTAGCCGATCTGGCGATCGAGGCCGCCAGCGGGCTGCCGCTTGAGGTGACGGTCTGGGACGAGCAGCAGCTCGCTGCCGACGGGTTCGGCGGCATTGCCGGGGTCGGAGCCGGCTCGTCACGGCCACCGCGCCTGGTCAAACTCAGCTACACCCCGAGCAGCGCCGGCAAGCACCTCGCCCTGGTCGGCAAGGGCATCACTTTCGATACCGGCGGACTCTCCCTCAAGCCGCCGGCATCTATGGTGGGCATGAAATACGACATGACCGGAGCCGCCACTGTTCTGGCCGTGGTGGTCGCTGCTGCCCGGCTGCAGTTGCCGGTTCGGATCACCGCGTGGATGTGCATCGCAGAGAACATGCCGTCGGGTTCGGCTATTCGACCCAACGACGTGCTGCGCATGCGCGGCGGCCGCACCGTCGAGGTGCTCAACACGGATGCTGAGGGTCGTCTGGTACTCGCCGACGGCCTCGTCGCGGCCGGCGAAGAACACCCGGACGCAATCATCGACGTCGCGACCCTGACCGGAGCCCAGGTCGTCGCATTGGGCAACCGGTATTTTGGCGCCATGGGCGATGACGCTCTCGTGCAACACGTGCTCGCGGCCAGCGCTGCCGCCGGCGAGACAGCGTGGCCGATGCCGTTCCCGGACGAGTTGCGTGCCACCCTCAACTCGGATGTCGCCGACATCGCCAACGCGAAAATCGGCAGCGCGGCCGGCGGAATGCTGCTCGCCGGGGTCTTTTTGCGGGAATTCATCGGAACGGATGCCGCCGGCCAGATCATTCCGTGGGCTCACCTCGACATTGCCGGACCGGCCCACCACGACGGCGCGGGCTGGGGATTCACCGCTGCCGGCCCGACCGGGGTGTCCGTTCGGGCGCTTCTTCGACTGGCCGAGGACTTTTCACGCCCGTAGTACAGTCGAAGGGGCAAGAAAAAGCTTGTCAAACCACGCGGCCGATCAGCATAATCTGTCGGCCGTCGTGACAAAGCGTAATGCGTGAGGGAGTAGCTGAGTGTCGGAACAGAATTTTGACATTGTCGTTCTCGGTGGCGGAAGCGGTGGATACGCAGCAGCGCTGCGTGCCGTGCAGCTGGGATTCACCGTTGGTCTGATCGAGAAGGGCAAACTCGGCGGCACCTGCCTGCACGTCGGCTGCATTCCGACCAAGGCCCTCCTGCACTCGGCTGAAGTGGCCGATGTCAGCCGTGAAGCCGCTAAATACGGCGTCAAGACCGCGTTTGAGGGCATCGATATCGCTGCCGTTACCGCGTTCCGCGAGGGCATCGTGGCGAGCAAATACAAGGGACTTCAGGGCCTGGTCAAGGCTCGCGGAATCACCGTGATCGAGGGCGAAGGACACTTGGTCTCCCCCACGACCGTTCAGGTCGGCGAAGACACGATCGTGGGCAAGAACGTCATTCTGGCCACCGGCTCGTACTCTCGTTCGCTGCCCGGCCTCGAGATCGGTGGCCGCGTCATCACGAGCGAGACCGCACTCGCCCTGGACTACGTGCCCAAGAAGGTCGCCGTGCTCGGCGGCGGCGTCATCGGCGTCGAGTTCGCGAGCGTCTGGAAGTCTTTCGGCGCCGACGTCACGATCATCGAAGCGTTGCCGCACCTCGTGCCCAACGAAGAAGAGTCGATCTCCAAGCAGCTCGAGCGGGCGTTCCGCAAGCGCGGTATCGAGTATTCCCTCGGCATCCGCTTTCAGAGTGTCACCCAGTCCGATTCGGGCGTCGTGGTCACTCTCGAGAACGGTGCGACGGTTGAGGCCGACCTCCTGCTCGTGGCCGTGGGCCGCGGCCCGGTCACCGCAGGCCTCGGCTTCGACCAGGTCGGCGTTACCATGGACCGCGGGTTCGTCATCACCGACGAGCGCCTTGCCACGAACATCCCCGGTGTGTACGCCGTTGGCGACATCGTTCCCGGTCTGCAGCTCGCTCACCGTGGCTTCCAGCAGGGCATCTTCGTCGCCGAAGAAATCGCCGGACTGAACCCGATCATCGTCGAAGACGTGAACATCCCCAAGGTCACCTACTGTGACCCCGAGGTTGCCTCGGTCGGGTACAGCGAAGCCAAGGCCGCCGACAAGTTCGGTGCCGATCAGATCTCCACCTACGAGTACAACCTTGGCGGGAACGGAAAGAGCTCGATTCTCGGCACTGCCGGTTCGGTCAAGTTGGTGCGGGTCAAGGACGGCCCCATCGTGGGTATCCACATGATCGGCGCCCGCGTCGGCGAGCTCATCGGCGAAGGCCAGCTCGTGGTGAACTGGGAAGCATACCCGGAGGACATCGCTCCGTTCCTGCACGCCCACCCGACGCAGAACGAAGCGATGGGTGAGGCCGTCCTGGCCCTCGCTGGCAAACCGCTTCACGCGATGTAGTCGGATTCCTACAATTTCATCCATTTTTAGATAAGCAAACGGTTTTGAAGGAGACAAACGCATGAGCGAATCCGTCAGCCTCCCGGCACTCGGAGAGAGTGTCACAGAGGGCACGGTCACCCGCTGGCTCAAGAACGTGGGCGACCGCGTGGAGGTCGATGAGCCGTTGCTCGAGGTATCGACCGACAAGGTGGACACGGAAATCCCGTCGCCCGTCGCCGGCATTATTGAAGCCATCCTGGTGCAGGAAGACGAGACCGTCGAGGTCGGCACCCCCCTCGTCACCATCGGCGACGGATCCGGCGCTGCCGCACCTGTCGCCGAGGCACCGGCCGCTGAGGCACCGGCCGCTGAGGCACCGGCTGTGGAGGCACGCGTCGCCGAGGCACCGGCTGCTGAGGCACCCGTTGCTGAGGTACCCGCGCCGGTCGCCGCTCCGGAGCCCGTCGCAGCGCCAGCACCGGTTGCAGCAGCACCAGCACCGGTTGCTGCAGCACCAGCACCGGTTGCAGCAGCTCCAGTACCCGCAGCAGCACCCGCGGCACGCGGTTCACACGCCGGCACCAGCGGATACGTCACCCCGATCGTACGCAAGCTCGCGAACGAAGCCGGCGTTGACCTCGCGACGATCAGTGGAACCGGAGTGGGCGGACGCATCCGCAAGGAAGACATCGTGCAGGCAGCCTCGGCCGTTGGCACGACCACCGCCGCACCGGTTGTGGAGGTCTCGCCGCTGCGCGGAACCACCCAGCCGATGTCGCGCCTGCGCAAGGTCGTCGCCGAGCGCGCTGTTATCTCGATGCAGTCATCCGCTCAGCTCACGACCGTGGTCGAGGTCGACGTCACCCGCGTCGCCCTGCTCCGCGACCGGGTCAAGGGTGCATTCGCCGAGAAGACCGGCAACAAGCTCTCCTTCTTGCCGTTCTTCGCACTCGCTGCCGCCGAGGCCCTTCGTGCCATCCCGATCGTGAACGCCACGATCGAGGGCGACACGATCGTCTACCCGGCGCAGGAGAACATCAGCATTGCCGTTGACACCGAGCGTGGCCTGCTGACTCCGGTTGTGCGCAACGCTGGCGAACTCGACCTGGCCGGTTTCGCCGCCCAGATCGCCGACCTCGCCGCTCGCACTCGCGACAACAAGCTCAAGCCCGATGAACTGAGTGGCGGAACGTTCACGCTGACCAACACCGGTTCGCGCGGCGCACTGTTCGACACGCCCGTCGTGTTCCTGCCGCAGAGCGCCATTCTGGGCACCGGCATCGTGTACAAAAAGCCGCTCGTTGTCACCAATGATGGTCTCGACTCGATCGCGATCCGTTCGAGCGTGTATCTCGCGCTGTCCTACGACCACCGCATCATCGACGGAGCGGATGCAGCCCGCTTCCTCACCACGATGAAGGCGCGGCTCGAAGCCGGTGCGTTCGAGGGCAACCTCGGCATCTAACAGCACGAACCGTACGACCTTTCGGCCTGGGACATCTCAGTAGTCGAAAATCTCACGAAGACGCCAGCCGCCCTCCCCCTTGACCACAAGGACCGAGGCCGGCTGGCTTTTTTGCTCCCCGGACGCCGGCGTCAACGCGACGACTGCCAGGTCGCCACTTCGCTCAGCAAGGGACGGCAGGAAGTCCGTGTAGTCGGCGACCTCCCGGCCGGATCGGCCCTGTTGCCGCTCGCAGGCGTCATAGCTGTCGGCTGACAGGATGGCCGACCCGGTCTGATCCACGTCGACCAGGCAGACCAGGGAGCCGGCCGCCAGGCACGCCGCGCGTCGCACGAGCAGCGCCGGCACGGCCGACACCGGGTCGTCCCCCGCTATCGCTGTCAGACTTGCCGCACCGGCGGCATCCGCAGCGGTCGTTGGTGCAGCGGTCGACATGTCTATAGCGCCCGCAGTGCTACCCGCCGTGGCAGCGCCACCCGAAGGGCCGGATGGTCGGGTCTCCCCGGCACGGCCCGACACGGGGAACAGTGTCAGGGCGAGCACGAGAATGCTGGCGCCTCCCAGGGCTGCCACCAGAAGCGGCCGATGGTGCCCGTACAGTCGTTTGCGCAGGGCGTGCGCATACGATTGGAACGGTTGCCAGTCGACCAGAGAGTCAACAACGGTCGCGAACCTACCGGGCCTCGCCTGTAACTGCAACCGGTGCGCGAGGGCAGCGCCCCGAGCGCGGAGGCTGCCAAGGATGTCGCCAGCGAAGCCGAATCGCGCGCGTGACGGCCGGACGTCCAACGTCTCGTTGAACGTGTCGTCGACCCCCGGGTCGAGTCTGCCTTGTGGTTCGTGCGCGAATTGCGCGTCGACGACTGTGACGCATCGCCTGTCGTCGCCAGCTATCGCTGTGCCCTGGTTTAACTCGAGCACACTGTGGCGGAGCTGCACTCCATTGACCCGGCCGGCCCCCGCCTCGACCGTGGCGGTGTTCACGCTCTGTGCTTGTGCATCCCGAAGCTCAGTGAGTTGGAAGCCTTGAAGTGGCTGGGCATCGGCCCAATCAAAGAGCTCGTGCTCCAGTGTGCCGAGGATCGAATCCACTCGTGCCGCGCTAACTGCCACCTCCAAAGGTTTCGGAGGAACGGCCGGGTCGATTGCAGCCTGGAAACGCCGCAACAGTGCCGCCCCACTGGCACGGTGCGAGTCCGTTGGATCGACCGCTTCGACGAGGGAAGCCATCACGACACCTAGCCGTTCGTAGTCGGCGTGCAGGCGCCGCATCCGTTCCCTGGGCACGTCAGCGAGCTGCGCAACCGCACCGAAACCGGTCACCACCGATCGGCCGCTGGCATCCAGCAGAATTGTCGACTGGCTGATGGCCCCGTGCATGAACCCGGCCGCATGCAGGGCGCCCAGGGCGACGATGATCGGCGCCAGCAGAGTCACGGCTTCGCCGGGAGAAAGGCGCGGGTGTTCGACCAGGTACCTGGCCAGAGAACCGCCGGTGAGTCGTTCCAGCACCAGACAAATACGGCCATCACCGAGCTGCGCGACGTCGAGCAGACGCACGAGTCCCGGTGCGGCCGCAGAGGTCAGCACAGCAATGTCGAGTTCGATGCTCGACGACTCGGTGTCGGCGCGAAAGACTTTGAGAGCCACCGCGCTTGCCGCACCGGAGTAGCCCAGGTACACCACGGCTCGATCCCCAGTGCCCAGCAAACGGATCACGCGGTGTCCGGCGACGACGCCGTCCGTGTGCACTGCCTCCGCAGCTGCGGATGCGGTCTCACGGTGTGTCGCGTGCTGGCCTCGATCCAAATCGCGCCACGGTGGGTCGTCGGCCGAGGCCGGGTTCTGTTCAGTGCGTCGTCTCACCGGACCATGATCGGTCGCTGAACAGGCCGCCGCACTGACGTTCCGCTCATTCGTGCAGAACAGGTGATCCGCACCGATGTGGAGGAGACGTGACAGCGCGGGCCGACTACGGCTCTGCACAGGTGCTCGCTGTCCGCGATTGCCCACGACGCCCCCTAGACTGGGCAGATGCTCGACTTTGTCGTCGCGGGGCTAAGCGCCAACTCCGTGCCGTATGTTGAGGGCCTAGAGCTCCAACGCGCAGTCCATCGTTCCGTCGTCGCCCGCGAGCGACCGGACACCGTCCTTCTCCTGGAGCATCCGGCCGTGTATACCGCCGGAAAACGCACCCTGCCGGAGGAACGCCCCGTCGACGACACGCCGGTCATTGACGTCGATCGGGGTGGCAAGATCACCTGGCACGGCCCGGGCCAGCTCGTCGGGTATCCAATCCTGCATCTGACGGAACCCGTCGACGTCGTCGGCTACGTTCGATCCCTCGAGGCAGTTCTGATCGAAGTTCTGATTGACTTCGGCATTGATGCTGTGCGGGTGGCCGGACGATCCGGAGTGTGGGTGGGACCGGTCGGCCACGAAGACAAAATCGCCGCGATCGGAATTCGGGTTGCCCAGGGAGTGACCATGCACGGCTTCGCGCTCAATTGCAGCAATTCGCTGGAAGCCTACTCGCGTATCATCGCCTGCGGAATCCGCGATGCCGGGGTGACCACGATGTCCCGTGTGCTCGGCCGAACCGTCGACCCGAGCGAATTGATCGATCCGATTACGGCCGCTTTCCGTCGCACGTCGAGCCTGAATGCCGACACCATGACCCCAGCCAACCTCGACACCGTCAGGACGAACGCATGAGCGCAGTACCCGAAGGCCGCAAACTGTTGCGCTTGGAAATTCGGAACGCGGAAACGCCGATCGAGCGGAAGCCCGCCTGGATCAAGACCGTCGCGAAGATGGGGCCGGAGTACCAGAAGCTGCAGGCGCTGGTGAAGAGCGAGAACCTACACACGGTTTGCCAAGAGGCCGGCTGCCCGAACATCTTCGAATGCTGGGAGGACCGCGAGGCAACCTTCCTGATCGGTGGTTCGCAGTGCACCCGCCGCTGCGACTTCTGCCAAATCGACACCGGCAAGCCCGCTGACTATGACACGGACGAGCCGCGCCGGGTCGGCGAGTCCGTCGTGTCGATGAACCTGCGCTACGCCACCGTGACCGGCGTAGCCCGCGACGACCTGCCCGATGAAGGCGCCTGGCTCTACGCTGAGACGATTCGGCAGATCCACCAGCAGAGCCCCGGCACCGGTGTTGAAATTTTGGTACCAGACTTCTCCGGCAATCCGGAGCACCTTGCGCAGGTCTTCGACGCCAAACCGGAGGTTTTCGCACACAACGTCGAGACCGTGCCACGCATTTTCAAGCGAATCCGCCCGGCGTTTCGCTATGACCGCTCGCTCGACGTGCTCACCCAAGGCCGCAATGCCGGGCTGATCACTAAGTCCAACCTCATTCTCGGCATGGGTGAGGAACGCGCAGAAATCACCCAGGCACTGCACGACCTGTACGAGGCCGGTACCGACATCATCACCATCACCCAGTACCTTCGCCCCAGCGCCCGGCACCTCCCGGTCGCTCGTTGGGTGCGCCCGGAGGAATTCGTCGAGCTGAACGAGGAGGCCAAGGAGATCGGCTTTCTCGGCGTTCTGTCCGGTCCGCTGGTGCGTTCTTCCTACCGCGCCGGTCGGCTGTGGGCCCAGTCCATGGTCGCAACCGGTCGGGAGATCCCCGCCGAATTGCGTCAGCTGGCGGATGCCCAACTTGGGTTCGCCCAGGCGGTCTCGTGATGCGAGGACGCAGTCGAATTCGGTCACGCAGCATTCGAGTGACTGGGTAGTCTTATACCCATGGCACGCAGCAAGGAAAAGACCCCCAAAAAACCAAAACAGCCCGGCCGCTTGAAGCAAATGTGGCAGGTGTTCCAGATGACGAGACGCTACGACTCGAACATCGTCTGGATTCTGGTTTTGGCCTTCGTTATCCCCGTTCTGATTAGCCTGGCTCTGGCCCTGCTGCTCCCGGGAAGCAACGTCTTCACGACGGTGCTCTGGATCGTCGCCGGCGTACTCGCCGGCATTCTGGCGATGCTCATCATCCTCGGTCGTCGGGCGGAGAAAGCTGCATATTCGCAGATCGAGGGCCAGCCCGGTGCCGTGGGGGCGGTGTTGCGCAGCTCACTCAAGCGTGGCTGGGTCGGCAGTGAAATGCCGGTAGCGGTCAACGGCAAGACGCAGGATGCGGTTTATCGCGCGGTCGGTCGCGGCGGGGTCGTACTGATCAGCGAGGGGCCCAAGACGCGCACTGCCCGCATGCTCGACGAAGAAAAGCGCAAGATTGTGCGCATCGGCGGCAACGTCGGCGTAACGGTCATCTCCGTCGGACCCGACGAGGATGCCGTGCCGCTGCACAAACTGGCTCGCCGCCTGACCCGCATCAAGCCCACCCTGACTAAGGCCGAGGTACTGGCCGTGAACAACCGTTTCAACTCCATGGGCACGAAACTTCCCATTCCCAAGGGCGTCGACCCGATGAAGGCTCGCCCGCAGCGCGGCTGACCTCACCAGATTACAGAACGGCCGGGCGTCTATCGCCCGGCCGTTCTTCGTTACCGCACGATCGTTGGCCCAGTTGCAGCACCGTTACTGGCGGATGAGCGCCGTTCCGGCAATTTTGTCGTGGAAGCCGCGCTGGTCGGAATCCCAGACCAACGCGGGAAGGGCAATTCCGAGCAGCAGTGACCGCACCACCGGTCGCCACAGACCAATCCAGCCGCCGTGGATGGAGATAAGGCGCAAACCGACCAGACGGTGGCCGATGCTGGCACCGATGGTCGGAATAAACACGATCTGCATGATGACGAAGATAATCAGGTTCGCCGCCGGATCGTAGCTGAAGAAGATCTTAGATACCCCGATCGCGAGGGCCCAGTCGATGGCGAAGCCAAGCAACCGTCGACCGGGGCGACCGATGGAACTCGGCCCGATCCGGGGGAATCCGAGGCGCTCCCCCGGCCATTGACTCGGTGGAAGCTGACCAAAAGTGTTCGGGCGGGAGTCGGAGGCTGGCACCCAATGAGTCTACCGAGGGGGCGCCCCTGTAACATGGGCGAAACATAAGCGTCACGGACAAGTAACGCAGCGCTACTAATCTCAATGAAGCCGATGTGTCCGATTCGGCCGTTTCCACGCCCTCGTCGTCTGGAGTTACACCGCATGTTCCGCGATTCGTCCGAAGTGCTTAAATTCATCAAAGAGAATGACGTCAAGTTTCTTGACATCCGTTTCACCGATCTTCCCGGTGTGCAGCAGCACTTTAACATCCCGGCATCCACCGTCGATGAAGAGTTCTTCACCGTGGGCCAAATGTTTGATGGTTCCTCGATCCGCGGTTTCGCGTCGATCCACGAATCCGACATGCAGCTCATCCCCGACGTGTCGACCGCGTACCTCGACCCGTTCCGCACCGAGAAGACACTCATCATGCTCTTCGACATCTACAACCCGCGCAACGGTGAGATCTACTCCAAGGACCCGCGTCAGGTAGCCAAGAAAGCCGAGAAATACCTCGCCTCCACCGGCATCGGCGACACCGCCTTCTTCGGCTCAGAAGCCGAGTTCTACATCTTCGATGACGTGCGCTACGAAGTGAACCAGCACACCAGCTACTACAAGGTCGACTCCAGCGAGGGTGCCTGGAACTCGGGTCGTAAGGAAGACGGCGGAAACCTCGCCAACAAGACCCCGTTCAAGGGCGGCTACTTTCCGGTCAGCCCGGTCGACCAGCACGTCGACATGCGCGACGACATCTGCCTCAAGCTGATCGAAGCCGGCCTCATCCTGGAACGCAGCCACCACGAGGTCGGCACCGGCGGCCAGGGCGAGATCAACTACAAGTTCGACACCATGGTTCACGCTGCCGACGACCTGCTCAAGTTCAAGTACATCGTGAAGAACACGGCGCACGACTGGAACAAGACCGCGACCTTCATGCCCAAGCCGCTGTTCGGCGACAACGGCTCCGGTATGCACACCCACCAGTCCCTGTGGGCCGACGGCAAGCCCTTGTTCTACGACGAGGCCGGCTATGGCGGACTCTCCGACGTGGCTCGCTGGTACATCGGAGGCCTGCTCAAGCACGCCCCGGCCGTGCTCGCCTTCACGAACCCCACGGTCAACTCGTACCACCGTCTCGTACCCGGCTTCGAAGCCCCGGTCAACCTGGTTTACTCGGCCGGAAACCGTTCGGCGTCGATCCGTATCCCAATCACCGGAACCAACCCCAAGGCCAAGCGCCTCGAGTTCCGCGCCCCCGACGCCTCCGGCAACCCCTACCTCGCCTTCGCCGCTCAGCTCATGGCCGGCCTCGACGGCATCAAGAACCGTATCGAGCCGCACGAGCCGGTCGACAAGGACCTCTACGAGCTGCCGCCCGAAGAAGCCAAGAACATCCCCCAGGTTCCCGCCTCACTCGAGGAGGCGCTGCAGGCCCTCGAAGCCGACCACGACTTTTTGATGGCCGGCAACGTGTTCACGCCCGAACTGATCGAGACCTGGATCGAGTACAAGCGCGAAAACGAGATCAAGCCGCTCGCCCAGCGTCCGCACCCGTTCGAGTTCGAACTGTACTACGGCGTCTAAATCTCACCATAGTCAGGCTGTACCGCAGCGAGGGAAGGGACCGCATCTTTGGATGCGGTCCCTTCTGTGTTGCTACGCGAAGCGGTGTTGCAGTGTGCACTCGGTGGATCGCGCCTCGTGCCGGATCAGCCGACGGTGGGCCCCGGACGCTCCACGGGACCGTAGAACAGGCGCTCGAACACGGCGCGGGCCCGGCGGGTCACCGCGAGGTAGTCGTCCTCGAGCTGGTTTCCCGATCCCGGGGGGTACTCCATGACCCGGGCAATGCCCTCTAGGGCCGCACGATCGGTGGGTAACACGTTAGAGGTATGGTTCGTCCAGAGTGTGATGGCTGAGCGGGCGCGGGATGCGAAGATCCACGCGCTGCGCAACACCGCCGCATCCGCTGCCGGTATCAGACCGGCACTGACCGCTTCAGCTAACGCTGAGAGCGTGGACGTGGTGCGAAGCGCCGGAATCGCCGCCGCGTGCTGGAGCTGCAGCAACTGCACCAGCCACTCCACATCGCTGAGCGAACCGCGCCCCAGCTTGAGGTGCCGTTTCGGGTCTGCGCCCTGCGGCAGCCGCTCGTTCTCCACCCGAGCCTTGATGCGGCGAACCTCCCGTACGGCCTGCTCGCTGATCGCGGCCGGGTACCGCACGTCGTCGGCGACGGCTTCGAAGTCGCGTAGCAACGTGGCATCGCCGGCCACACCGCGTCCGCGGAGCAGGGCCTGGGCCTCCCAAGTCAGCGACCAGCGGCGATAATACGCCTGGTAGGACTGCAGTGACCGTACCACCGGCCCGTTGCTGCCTTCGGGCCGCAACCCGATGTCCAGATCGAGCGGCAACCGACCGTCTTCGGTGAGCCGGTTGAGTTCCCGCACGATATAGCGTGCCCGTTCGTTGGCCGCTTCACCCTCGAGCACGCCGGCGCGAAAGACGTACATGACGTCGGCATCGGAGCCGAAACCAAGCTCGGCGCCGCCGAACCGGCCCATACCGATCACGCCGAATTCAATGCCGTCGCCGCCGGACGAGGCGGGCTCGGCCGCGCCGTCGCGAACCGCCTCGGAGGCACCCTGAACGGGTAGGTCTCCCCCACGGACGGCGGCGATCACGCCCTGAATATAGGTCGCGTTGACGTCGGTCAGGCCCTGGCCGAGCTGGTCGAGATCTATCTGGCCGAGCAGCGCTGCAAAAGCCAGACGCAGCATCTCCCGTCGACGGGCCGCGCGCAGAATGGTGGCGGCGGCATCCGGGCTTTCATGCCGGCCCAGCACAGCTCTGGTTTCGTCCTGGAGGGACTTCCGCGGCCGTGGCTGCAGATCAGCTTCATCTTCGAGCCAAGCCACCGCCTCGGGGATCTTCTCGAGCAACTCGCCGATGTACCGGCTTCCGGACAATACCCGGGTGAGTCGCTCTGCGGCACCCGAGGAGTCCCGCAGCATGCGCAGAAACCAGTAGGTCGAGCCAAGGTTGTCACTCAGGCGACGAAAGGCCAGAAAGCCGTAGTCGGGGTCGGCACCCTGCGACAGCCACTGCAACAGCACGGGAAGCAGGTGCCGCTGGATCGCCGCACGCCGGGACACTCCGCCGGAGAGAGCCGCGATATGGGCCAGGGCACCCTTGGTGTTCAGGAAGCCGATTGCGGCGAGGCGGGCCTCGGCCTGTGCACTCGTCAAGTTGAGGCCCTCGGCCGGCAGCGATGCCACGGCTGACAGCAGGGGCCGATAGAACAGCCGCTCGTGCAGGCCGCGCACCCGTTGTTTGGTCTCCGACCAACGGATGGTCAGCCCGTCAGCGCTCGTGGCCAGACCGGTCGAGCGAGCCAAGACTCGCAGATTTGCTTCGTCGCGCGGCACCAGGTGGGTACGGCGGAGCTTTTGCAGCTGCAGCCGATGTTCCATCAGGCGCAGCATGCGGTAGTCCTGGGCGAATTCGGTGGCTTCGGCCCGGCCAACGTACCCGGCGGTGGCCAGGGCGGTCAGCGCCGGCAGTGTGCCGGCCTGTCGAACGTCGGGGTCGGTCTGGCCATGCACGAGCTGGAGCAGTTGCACTGTGAACTCGATATCGCGCAGACCGCCAGGGCCGAGTTTGAGCTGAACATCGACCTCGTCGTCGGGAATGTTATCGGTGACGCGCTCCCGCATCCGCTGCACCGACTCAACGAAATTCTCCCGGCTGGCACTGCTCCAGACCTTGGGCGTGACCGCATCGAGATAGCGCCCCCCGAGCTCGCGGTCACCGGCCAGCGTGCGGGCCTTGAGCAGGGCCTGGAACTCCCAACTCTTGGCCCAGCGGTCATAGTAGGCCAGGTGTGATTCGATCGATCGTACGAGAGCGCCGCTCTTGCCCTCAGGGCGCAGGTTGGGGTCGACTTCCCAGAGCTCCGGTTCGATGCCGGATTCGCCGAGGCCGCGCATGATCAGGACAGCGAGGCGGGTCGCTATCTCAACGGCTCGCGAACTTTCCAGCCCGGCCGCGTCGTCGCCGTCGGCGACAAAAATCACATCGACGTCGCTCACATAGTTCAGCTCGCTAGCGCCAGCCTTGCCCATGCCGATAATGGCCAGGCGGGTAGCACGCACCTGGTCCGTCGGAAAAACGCCGCGCCCGGCCGTGTCGCCGCTCGACATCGTGCGGGCGACCGCGAGGGCCGCTTCGAGAGCTGCGGTGGCAAGGTCGGACAGTGTGCGGGCCACGCCGTCGAGCCCGCTCACGGGGTCGGCCTGTTCGAGGTCGAAGGCTGCCAGCTGCGCCAGCCGACGACGGTAGCGAACCCGCAGAGCGATCCAGGCTGCATCATCAACGAGCTGCGAGAATCCTTCGGCTGCACCGACCGAATCCAACAGGTCGCTCACCAGATCATCAACGCTGGGCAGCACGGCCAGGGGTATCGCCAGAACCGACAGTTCCACCGGATGCCGCAGGAAGAATTCGGTGAGTCCGCTGGAGGATCCAAGGACTTTCAGCAGCCGCCCGGTTTCCTCCGGAGACTGGAGCAGATCGAACAGTTCGGGCGCGCCCTGCCGCAGCAGGGCGACCAGCGCAACGAGCGCGGCATCCGGGCTTGCCGTCGCAGCGAGGAGCGGCAGCAGCGCCCGCGTATCGGTCAACCTGGCCGCCGCATCCAAGCCGTGCTGGCGGCCCGCACCGAGCTGGGCGACCTCGTCGAGCCGAGCACGTACCTCAGCGAGGTCGACGAAGCCCACCCGAACGAGTTCGGTCAGGGTCAAGTGCAAACGCTCCATCGCGGGTGGTTCCTTCGATCATCGACCACTGGCGAGTTAGAGCATCTCCAGGTTTTTTTGCAGTTCGAACGGGGTGACCTGTGACCGGTAGTCACGCCACTCCTGCCGTTTGTTCAGCAGAACATAGTTGAACACCTGCTCGCCGAGGGTCTCAGCAACGAGCTCGGACTCCTCCATGAACTGGATAGCGTGATCGAGGCTGGCCGGCAGTTGCGTGTAGCCGAGCGCACGACGTTCGGTATCGCTGAGGCTCCACACGTTGTCTTCGGCTTCCGGCGGCAGCTCGTAGCCCTCTTCGATGCCCTTGAGGCCGGCGGCCAGCATGAGTGAATAGGCGAGGTATGGGTTGGCCGCGGAGTCAATCGCACGGTACTCAACGCGGGCGCTTTGGCCCTTGTTGGGCTTGTAGAGCGGAACGCGCACCAGTGCCGAGCGGTTGTTGTGACCCCAGCAGACAAAGCTCGGGGCTTCGTCGCCGCCCCAGAGGCGCTTGTAGGAGTTCACGAACTGGTTGGTCACCGCGGTGATCTCCGGGGCGTGCTTGAGCAGCCCGGCGATGAACTGGCGGCCGATCTTGGAGAGCTGGTATTTGGCGCCGGCCTCGTAGAATGCGTTCGCGTCGCCTTCGAACAGCGACATGTGCGTGTGCATGCCCGATCCGGGGTGTTCCGACATGGGCTTGGGCATGAACGTCGCGTACACGCCCTGCTCGATGGCGACTTCCTTGACCACGGTACGAAAGGTCATGATGTTGTCGGCGGTGGTGAGCGCGTCGGCATAGCGCAGGTCGATTTCGTTCTGGCCGGGACCGGCTTCGTGGTGGCTGAATTCCACAGAAATTCCGAGGTCTTCCAGCATGCGCACGGAGCGGCGACGGAAGTCGTGGGCGGTGCCGCCGGGAACGTTGTCGAAGTAGCCGGCTGAGTCGACCGGAACGGGACCGTTCTTGCCGTACTTCGACGACTTCAGCAGGTAGAACTCCACCTCGGGGTGGGTATAGAACGTGAACCCGCGGTCGGCCGCCTTGGCCAGGGTGCGCTTGAGCACGTTGCGCGGATCGGCCACGGCAGGCTGGCCGTCGGGGGTGGTGATGTCGCAGAACATGCGCGCGGTGGGGTCAACCTCGCCACGCCAGGGCAGAATCTGGAAGGTGGTCGGATCCGGGTGAGCCAGGACATCCGCTTCAAACGAGCGGGTGAGGCCTTCGATGGCGGAGCCGTCGAAGCCGAGGCCCTCGTTGAAGGCACCCTCGACTTCAGCGGGTGCGATCGCCACGGACTTGAGGGTACCGACGACATCGGTGAACCAGAGTCGAACGAACTTGATTCCTCGCTCCTCGATGGTCCGAAGAACGAAGTCGCGCTGCTTGTCCATTCACGCTCTCTCTGATTGCTCCAACAGGTCGGCACCCCAGAGCTGCCGACCGCGATAACTACTGTCTAGGCTACTGGCTCCGGCCACGATTGCTTGCCTGACTACACTTGTCGCATGCCAGAGTTGACAGCACCCGAGCCCGATTCCACGGTTTCCCCCGCTGATGCCGCAGGGCAGCGTCCCTACAACGCGGTTTCCGGGCCTAAGCGGGTGCGCACCCGCCACTTTCAGAACGCCAAGTCGCAGGGCGTCCCCATTACGGGTCTGACGAGTTACGACATGCTCACCGCCCAGATTTTCGACCAGGCCGGAATTGATTTTCTGCTCGTGGGCGACTCAGCCGGCAACAACGTCTTCGGGTACGAGACCACCCTGCCGGTCACCGTGGACGAGCTCATCCCGCTGACCCGTGCCGTTGCCCGGGCGGTGACCCGCGCCTTCGTCGTGGCCGATATGCCGTTCGGATCGTACGAGAGCGGGCCGGATCAGGCCCTGGCGACCGCCGTGCGGTTCATGAAGGAAGCCCAGGCGCACGCGGTGAAGCTCGAGGGCGGCCAGCGCAGCCACAAGCAGATCCGGCGCATAGTCTCGGCTGGAATCCCAGTAATGGGACACGTCGGTTTCACCCCGCAGAGCGAACACGGTTTGGGGGGCCACATCATTCAGGGCCGTGGGGATGCCGCCGACGAGCTCATCGCCGACGCCCTCGCCGTGCAGGACGCCGGCGCCTTCGCCGTCGTCCTGGAGATGGTTCCGGCATCGGTCGCCGCACGCGTGACGGAGAGGCTGTCGATCCCGACGATCGGGGTCGGAGCGGGACCGTCCGTTGATGGCCAGCTGCTTGTCTGGACCGACTTCGCCGGGATGACCAGCGGCCGGGTGCCCAAGTTCGTGCGTCAGTACGCCGACGTGCGGGCGGTGCTGACGGATGCTGTGCAGCGGTTCACCGCGGACGTCGCTTCCGGTGCCTACCCGGCGCTGGAACACAGCTACGAGTAGAGCGGCTAGCGAGCGTCCCTGGCGTCGTCTTCCGACCACTTGGCGCTGTTCGCGCGCAGCTTCTCCAGGGCGTGGGCTGCCTCGTCACGGGTCGCGAACGGACCAACCCGATCCAGCGACGTCGACTGAAGGCCGTGCTCCACCTCGCCGGTGCGCATGTTGTACCAGAATGCGTGTTCTTTGTCGTCGGCCATAAGCTTGATGTTATGCCTAAGGATTCAATCGGTCACCTCGTCCCGGGAACGGTGTCACCGACCCGTTCCGTTCCATCACACATCGTTCGCCCGGAGTACGTGGGCAAGAAAGGCCCGAGCCCGTTCACCGGCTCTGACGTCTATTCGACCGAGAAGATCGAGCTTATTCGTGAGTCCGGCCGCATCGCCGCCGAGGCCATCGCCGCTGTCGGGCGAGCCATCGTTCCCGGGGTCAGCACCGAACACCTGGACCAGATCGGTCACGACTTCCTGGTGGCCAACGATGCCTACCCCTCCACCCTCGGGTACCGCGGTTACCCCAAGTCGCTGTGCAGCTCGGTGAACGAGGTCATCTGCCACGGAATCCCCGACAGCACGGTGCTCGAAAACGGCGATATCGTCAACATCGACATCACCGCGTACAAGAATGGTGTGCACGGCGATACCAACGTCACGTTCATCGTGGGCGAAGCCACCGATGAGGTGACGCTGCTGGTCGAACGTACCAGGGAGGCGCTCGCCCGCGGCATAAAGGCCGTCGCCCCCGGGCGTCAGGTCAACGTGATCGGCCGCACCATCGAGTCCTATGCCAAGCGGTTCAATTACGGCGTCGTGCGTGACTACACCGGCCACGGCGTCGGCGAAGCTTTCCATTCCGGTCTGATCATTCCGCACTATGACGCACCGCAGTACGACACGGTGATGGAAGTCGGGATGGTCTTCACCATTGAGCCGATGCTGACCCTCGGTACCAGCGACTGGGACATTTGGAGCGATGACTGGACGGTGCTCACGCGAGACCGCAGCATGACCGCACAATTCGAACACACCCTCGTGGTGACCGCACAAGGCGCTGAGATTTTGACCCTGGCCTGACCGACCTTTTCGAACGGATAGAGGATCAACAAATGACCGCACAGACCGCAATCGGCATCGACATCGGTGGCACGGGAATCAAGGGGGCGGTGGTCGACCTGGCCACCGGCTCGCTCCTCTCTGATCGAGTGAAGCTGCCCACTCCCAAGGGCGGTCGACCGCAGGATATCGTCGAGACCACCCGAACCCTGCTCGCCACTGTCTCGAAGGACGTCGGCGACCTCCCGGTCGGCGTGTGTTTCCCCGCGGTCGTGAAGAACGGTCACACAATGTCGGCCGCGAACGTCTCGTCGAAGTGGATCGGCCTCGCCGCTGAAGCCCTGTTCGAAAAGGGCTTGGGCCTGCCCATTCACTTCGTCAACGACGCGGATGCTGCCGGTTACGCCGAATCACAGTTCGGTGCGGCCAAAGACGTCGCCGGCGTGGTGCTGCTGACTACTCTCGGTACCGGGATCGGTTCAGCGCTGCTGAACGACGGCGTGCTCGTGCCCAACACGGAACTGGGCCACCTGCAGATCGACGGCTATGACTATGAAACCCGTGCGGCCTACTCCGCCAAGGAGCGTGACGACCTCAGCTGGGACAAATGGGCTGCGCGTTTGCAGAAGTATTACTCGATGCTCGAACTGCTCTTCTCGCCCGACCTGTTCATCGTCGGCGGCGGGGTCTCGAAGCACCACGAGGACTTTCTGCCCCTGCTCAACCTGAAGACGCGCATCATCCCGGCCGTGCACCGGAACAACGCCGGCATCCTCGGCGCCGCTGCGTTGGCGGCGCGCTTTCCCGGCTAGATAGCACCCGCATCCCGCGCTGGCGGGATGCGGTGTTCGAGGGGGTGGAATGGGCCGGCTAGTACGCCGGGTTCTGTTCGGGTGCTTGCACACCGTCGACGGCCATCTATCTCGTGACTACGTTGCCGCAGCCTTCTAGCGGTCTACCCGAAAGCTCGGCGAGCCGCCTCAACGCTTTCTGTCTGACCTTGCTCCGGACGAGGTTTACCGAGCCGACCAGGTCACCCTGGCCTCTGGTGGTCTCTTACACCACCGTTTCACCCTTACCACCAGCTCGCGCTGGTGGCGGTCTACTTTCTGTGGCACTGTCTCGCGGGTTACCCCGGGTGGGTGTTACCCACCATCCTGCTCTGTGGAGCCCGGACGTTCCTCGGCATCCGCTCGATTCGAAAATCTCGCGAATGACGCGACCGTCTTGCCGACCCATTCCGAGACTTGAGTCTACCCCTGAGCGGGCTGCCGCCCAACCGGGGCTAGATTCCGGACTCTTCGGTGCGCACCAGGACGGCACCACAGTCGGGGCAGAAGATAACCTCGTCGGCCGGTGCCTGCCGGGCGTCGGCGAGGTCGCTGCCGGTGAGGGTCATGGTGCAGCCGCTGCAGGTGCGGGCACGCAGCAGCGCCGCCGCGTTGCCGTGGCCAGTGATGCGCAGACGCTCATACAGTGCGGCAAGGTCGTCGGGGATGGTAGCCGCTACGGTGGCACGGTCGCGGGTAAGCTCGCCGAGCTGGCGGGTGAGGTCGCCCAGCACCTCATCGCGCGCGGACTCGGTGGCGCTCAGGCGTTCGGCGATGACGCCTTGTTCCTTTTCCACCACGGCGACGGCAGCCTCGTGCTCTTCCTGGCGCTCCAGCACTGCGATCTCGATCTCTTCGAGGTCGAACAGGCGCTTTTTGAGCGAAGCAATTTCGGAGTCCAGGGCCTGGATGTCCTTGATCGACGAGGTGTGCTGCAGGCGGTCGGTGTCGCGCGCGATCCGCTTCTCCACGACCTCGACGTCGCTTTCGATGCGTCCCAGTTCGGTGCGCACATCGTCGAGCTCACCCGACCGACCGAGCAGTTTCATGCGGCTGGCCTCAGCTTCACGATTGAGCGCGGCCAGTTCGGTGTGCACCGCGAGCGATTTTGACTGGTGGCTGAGCTGAAGAACCTTGATGTCCAGGGCCTGAAGCCGCAGAAGTTCCTTCTGCTGGAGTGGTGATGCCTTCACGATGTCCTGACCTAACGCTGGAATTGAGATGTACTACGAAAAAATGGGGGTGACTCGGAGATTAGTGCACAACGGCAAAATCCCACGGGTCGGTGTTAAGTTCGCTTACCGTTACGGACACTCCGGGCAAGGCCACGCGCAGCTGTTTGGCGGCCGGTTCCAGCCAGAGCCACTCGCTGGCCCAGTGGGCGACGTCCACGAGGGCCGGTCCGCCGCCGCAGAGCGCCTGCTCCCGCGCTTCCTGCGCCGGGTGGTGACGCAGATCGGAGGTGATGTAGACATCCGCTGCCAGCACCTTAGGATTCCGCAGCAGGGAATCACCGGCGCCGCCGCAGAGAGCGACCGTGCTGATCGGCGCGGAATAATCCCCAGCGACCCGCACTCCCGATGCCGTGGCCGGCAGAATTGCCAGGAGCGTGTGGGCGAGGTGTCCCAGCGTCGTCGGCACGGCCAAACGGCCGAACCGCCCGATGCCGGTGCCCGGAGCGGAACTTTCTGTGATGGGCAGGGCGTCGATCAGTCCCAGCCGGGTGGCGATCACGTCGGACACTCCGTCTGCGACGACGTCGGCGTTGGTGTGTGCGGCGAGCAGCGCGCAGTCTGCGCGAATCAGACGACTGAGCAGGGCACCCTTGTAGCCGTCTTCGGCCACGCTCGTGACACCGCGCAACAGCAACGGATGATGCGTCAGCAGCAGGTCAGCGCCGGCCTCGATAGCTTCGTCGACGGTGTCGGAGACGGCATCGACTGCCAAGTGAATGCTGCGAATGGGCTGGTTCGGATTTCCGCTGACCAGGCCCGGTGCGTCCCAGCCCTCGGCACCACCCAGGGGCCACAGGGTATGGGCGACGCGGGTAACGTCGGCGAGCGAGAATGGCACTCGTTCAGCCTACCGGGCGCCCGGCGCTGGAACTTCGCCGGGAAAGGAGCAACCCGATGCTCCGTTCCCGGCGAGAGACAAGTCAGTAGTCGAAGTCGTCGAACTGGGCTGCGGCAGATTCCTCGCGCGTCCAAGCGGCGGGAATCATGGCGCCGGTTTGAGCTTTGCGGTGCAGAAAATCGGTGGTCTCCGGTTCAACCAATTCGGGTGCGAGACTGTCGGCCGTCACGCTCACCAACTGGCTGGCCGACCCGATCAGGAACTGGGCACGCAGCAGGTGTCCGTCATCTCCCATCACGGGGATATCGACGACATCGACCTGACGGCGGTTGCACAGCGCCTCGGCGTAGAGGAGTACGGCATCAGCGAGATCGCTGCCGGTTGTTACTGAACCGCCCGGGTGAAATATGCGTTTCATGATTGCCCCTCGGAAGCTCACGGAATATTCACGTGCTTCCAGGGTCCGGGGTCGCTGTAGAAGTATATGCCCGGTCTACCCTAAGGCGATGGGAACACGGCTATCTCGCATATTCGATGATGAATCGGACCACACCGCGCGAGATTACAGGGTGAGCGCGCGATTCACGATCCGCTCGGCGACGTCCGCGAGGGGAAGACCGTTGTTGCGCGCATATTCGCGAATCTTGTCAAACGCATCGCCCATGTGCACGCCGTGGGTATAGGCCACCACGCCCTTGGCCTGTTCGATCAGCACCCGACTGCTCAGCGCGTGCTGCAGCTGCTTGCGAACAATATCGCTCTCCCGAATTGCCCGCTCCTGCAGGATACCGATGGTGGCGACATCCGCCAGCGCCTGAACAGTGTTGGTGTCTGCCGCGCTCAATCCCCCGGTGCGATCCCAGAACAGGTTGAGGGAGCCGATGGTTGTGGCCCGCAGTCGAAGTGGTACGGCATGCATCGTAGCGAAGCCCTGCGCGAGGGCACCCGAACGAAACTTCGGCCATTTGTCGCCGGTGCTGTCAATGTCGGGAATGGCTACGGCCAGGCCGGTCGTGAAGCTCTCAACGCACGGGCCGCTTCCGGCACGCAACTGCAAAATTTCGACCAAGCGGCTTCGTTCGTTCGTTGACGCCACGACTTCGAGTTCACCGTCGCCGGCCGACAGGATGATTCCGGCCGCCGACGCGTCGAGCAGGGCCGCACATTTCTCGACGAGCGTGTGCAATAGGTCGACGACGTCGTAGTCGGCAACGAGTGTGTCGGCCAAGGTAACGAAAGTCTCAAGGAGTTGACCTTCCCGGGTTTTTGTCACGATAGTTCCATTCTAAGACTCGGGAATCGACGAGAAATCCAGTCGTCGTGCCACTACATCTGTGGCGACTTCCCGAACAGTTCGTCCATGAGCAAAAGCATGTCCATGCATTATCAGGAGCGCGTCGGCCGCGGAAAGATTGAGCTGGACTAAAACCATTCCGGTTGCTTGATGAACGACGCGCCTTGAATATCCTTCATTATCTTCCAGATTTGTTTTTAGTGTTTGCGATGTGAGGGACCGACGCAAAACCTGCACGGCGGCAATGTGCACGAGCACTTCCGCGTCGAGAATCTGCGCCGGCGACAGTCCACCTGAGCGGTTCGAAAACAGGGAAACGGCACCGATATCCAGCGATCCCAAGCTCAGCGGAAAGGCGTAGACGGCACGCACACCGGTGTGCAGTGAGGCCTTCATCAGTGCCGGCCAGGTCGCGCCCTTCGTCGCCTGAAAATTATTGATGATCATGGGCCGCCGAGTGTGCAGCGCGTCCCAGGATGGCCCTTCACCGAGGTCCAATTGCAGCTCATCGAATAGAGCGGCCATCGAATTACTCGCGCAGACGGTCTCGCGCCCAAATGGATTCGCGAGCGTGCAAACGGCTGCGGCGTTCACCGGCAGCACGTGCAGAAAAGGCGCACAGATGCTGGTGCGGCTCTCGTGAGCGAGCGAAAGCTGTTCGACCGCGGCCCCGAAAGCCAGCCGATTAGTCACTAAAATGCCCAACCCAGACATATTTGCATCGTGCGTGTCACTCGGCCTCACGATCACAAGCTGTGGAAAAAATCTCTGTGGGCCCTACCGGGCTCGAACCGATGACATCCACGGTGTAAACGTGGCGCTCTACCAACTGAGCTAAAGGCCCCGAACGACGACTCTTCGTCGCGGGTCTGTTCAGTATAGGTCAGAGTCGCTGCGCGATTGCCGACCCGATGGGTTCAGTGGACCGGTGCGAGCTGCTCGAGCGCGGCCCGATACGACTCGATCGACCGCGCCTCGCCTGGCGCGGTGATGAAGCTGGAACGGATGATTCCGCTCGGGTCGATCAGGAACGTCGCGCGATTGGCGAAACCCTTGTCCTCGAGAAAGACGCCATATTCTTTCGCGACCGCGCCGTGGGGCCAGAAATCCGCGACCAGGTCGAAGCTATATTTCTCTTGCTCCCCAAAGGCGCGCAGGGCGTGTCTGGAGTCGACCGAAATACCAATCAGTTCAACGCCGCCATCGTCGAATAGAGCGAGGTTGTCGCGCAGCTCACACAGTTCACCGCTGCAGATTCCGGAGAAGGCGAGCGGAAAGAAGACGAGCGCGACCGACTTCATTCCCCGGTACTGGCTGAGCTGAACGCTTTCACCGAACTGGTTAATGAGTTTGAAATCGGGTGCCTGGGTGTCGTTTTCGAGAGCCATGAATGCTCCTTTCCTGGTGCGCCGTAACGCACGGATTGGCCGGTGACACACTCTAGTCCGGCAACGTGCGTGGATTCACAGACCGGGTCAAGTACGGTTCGTGAATTTTGGCCGGTGAAACCGCCCGCACGCGGACGACGACTAAAAATCTGTAGGCTTACGTGGTGCCGCTGGTTGCAATCCAACCTGCTCATTTACGGCACGTGCCCTCGTAGTTGCGAAAAAATGCACCGCGGAGCACCATCGCTGCATAAACTCCATCGCTGCATAAACCCCAAGGAGAGGTCGACTGTGACGGTCAACGACCAGGACCCGTACTCGACGAACAACGCCGACTCCGATCCGGAGGAAACGGCGGAGTGGTCGCAATCGCTCGATTCGCTCGTTGCCGAACACGGCCACGAACGCGGTCGCGAGATCATGCTCAGCCTGCTGAAGCGCTCGAAGGAGCTTCACCTCGGCGTTCCCATGGTGCCGACGACGGACTACATCAACACCATCGCCCCGGAGAACGAACCTGACTTTCCGGGCGACGAAGACATTGAGCGCCGCTACCGCGCCTGGATTCGCTGGAACGCTGCCGTTCTGGTGCACCGCGCACAGCGCCCCGGCATCGCCGTTGGCGGGCATATCGCGACGTATGCGTCATCCGCTGCCCTTTATGAGGTTGGTTTTAACCACTTCTTCCGCGGCCAGGACCACCCGGGCGGCGGAGACCAGATCTTCATCCAGGGCCACGCCTCCCCCGGCACCTATGCTCGTGCCTTCCTTGAGGGCCGCCTGACCGAGAACCAGCTGGACGGATTCCGCCAGGAAAAGTCGCACGCCCCCGACGGCATTTCCTCATATCCGCACCCGCGGCTCATGCCGGACTTCTGGCAGTTCCCGACCGTGTCGATGGGTCTCGGCCCAATCAACGCCATCTACCAGGCGCAGCTCAACCGTTACCTGACCAACCGCGGCATCAAGGATGCCAGCGACCAGCAGGTCTGGGCGTTCCTCGGCGACGGCGAAATGGACGAGGTGGAAAGCCGCGGTCAGTTGCAGGTCGCCGCCAACGAAGGCCTCGACAACCTCAACTTCGTGATTAACTGCAACCTGCAGCGCCTCGACGGTCCGGTGCGCGGTAACGGCAAGATCATTCAGGAGCTCGAGAGTTTCTTCCGGGGCGCTGGCTGGAACGTCATTAAGGTGGTCTGGGGCCGCGAGTGGGACAACCTGCTCAAGAACGACGTCGACGGCGCCCTGATCAACCTCATGAACGTCACGCCTGACGGTGACTACCAGACCTACAAGGCCGAAAGCGGCGCCTACGTGCGCGAAAACTTCTTCGGTCGCGACCCGCGCGCACTCAAACTCGTCGAACACCTGAGCGACGACGAAGTCTGGAATCTCAAGCGCGGCGGCCACGACTATCGCAAGGTCTACGCGGCCTTCAAGGCTGCGTCAGAGCACAAGGGCCAGCCCACCGTCATCCTGGCGAAGACGGTCAAGGGCTACGGCCTCGGTCCGAGCTTCGAGGGCCGCAACGCGACCCACCAGATGAAGAAGATGACCCTCGACAATCTCAAGTCCTTCCGAGACAGCATGCACGTGCCGATCACGGATGCTCAGCTCGAGGAAAACCCATACCTGCCGCCGTACTACACCCCCGGCGACAAGGATGAGGCGATCGAGTACATGCACGAGCGCCGCCGTGCGCTCGGCGGCTACCTGCCCGAGCGTCGCACCGCGCACACCAAACTCAATCTCCCCGGCGACGAGACGTACAAGGTGGCCAAGAAGGGTTCCGGTACGCAGGAAATCGCTACCACGATGTCTTTCGTGCGGCTGCTCAAGGAGCTGGTGCGGGCCAAGGACTTTGGTAACCGTATCGTTCCGATCATTCCCGACGAGGCTCGCACCTTTGGCATCGACGCGTTCTTCCCCACCGCCAAGATCTACAACCCCAACGGCCAGCACTACACGTCCGTCGACCACGCACAGCTGCTCTCGTATAAGGAGAGCCCGCAGGGCCAGATCCTGCACGTGGGCATCAACGAGGCCGGCGCCGCCTCGGCCTTCACCAACGTGGGTACCTCGTATGCCACCCAGGGTGAACCACTCATTCCGGTGTACGTCTTCTACTCGATGTTCGGATTCCAGCGCACGGGTGACGCCCTCTGGGCAGCGGGCGACATGATGGCCCGCGGGTTCATCATCGGCGCCACGGCCGGTCGCACTACGTTGACCGGAGAAGGCCTGCAGCACGCCGACGGGCACTCGCCGTTGCTGGCGTCGACCAATCCGGCCGTGGTTTCTTACGACCCGGCGTACGGGTACGAGATCGGCCACATTGTGCGCGCCGGCCTCGACCGCATGTACGGCGGAACCCACACCGACCCGAACGTCATGTACTACATCACTGTCTACAACGAGCCCGCCGTGCAGCCGGTCGAGCCCGACGATGTTGACGCGGACGGCATCCTGCGCGGTATCCACCGGGTGAGCGCATCCGCTGTCAGTGGTCCGAAGGCTCAGCTGATGGCCTCCGGTGTCGCCGTGCCGTGGGCGCTTGAGGCCCAGAAGCTGCTCGCCGATGACTGGGGCGTGTCGGCCGATGTCTGGTCGGTCACGTCCTGGACCGAACTGCGCCGCGATGGTCTCGCCGCCGAGGAGTACAACTTCCTCAACCCCGACGACGAGCCACGCGTTCCCTATGTCACCTCGAAGCTTGAGGGAGCAGCCGGCCCGTTCGTGGCCGTATCGGACTTCATGCACGCCGTTCCGGATCAGATTCGGCAGTTTGTTCCGCGCGACTTCGCGACGCTCGGCGCCGACAGCTTCGGCTTCTCGGACACCCGTCCGGCGGCACGTCGGTTCTTCAAGATCGACGGTCCCTCGATGGTGGTGCGCACCCTGGAGCTGCTCGCCCGTCGCGGTGAAGTAGACCAGAGCCTCGCCGGCAAGGCTATTGCCAAGTATCGCCTGCACGATGTGAGCGCGGGCACCACCGGCTCTGCCGGGGGCGAGAGCTAAGAAACCGTGGCACCGGCGCCCAAGACGAAAGAGCAGACCCTCAACTGGCTGCGCACCATTTCCGGTGAGCTGTCGACCCAGACGCTCAAGCGACTCGAGGACACGCTGTCCTGGTATGGCGATATGCCTCCAGGACGGCGGTCCGCCGTTGGGCTGGTGGCCCAGGCTGGGATCACGAGTTTTATCTCGTGGTTCGACGACCCACGGTCAACGCCGTGGATTGCCGCGGACGTCTTCGGTGCTGCGCCACGCGAGCTGCTCCGCTCGGTGAGCCTGCAGCAGACGCTGCAGCTCATTCGAGTGACCGTTGAAGTCGTCGAGGAACGGGTCAAGGACGGCGGCGAGGCCCTGCGCGAGGCCATTCTGCTCTATTCGCGCGAGATCGCTTTTGGAGCAGCGGATGTCTACGCTCGTGCCGCCGAGGCGCGCGGGCTCTGGGACGCACGCCTCGAGGCGCTCGTCGTCGACTCTATTCTCAGCGGGGAATATGACGACGAGCTGCCCAGCCGCATCGCAGCCCTGGGCTGGCACGGCCACGGCGAGGTCTGCGTGCTTGTCGGCACGACGCCACAGATGCTCGACGTCGATCAGCTGCGCCGGGCCGCCCGGCATATGGCTGCTGACGTTTTGATCGGAGTGCAGGGCAACCGCCTCGTGCTCGTAATCGGTCGCGCCCGCCCGGCGCCTGCCGACAGCGAGGACGTCGGCACGGCCGCTGCCCTCACCTTCATGGAAATCGCCATGCAGCTCGAGCCGATCTTCGGCCCAGGGCACCTGGTGCTGGGCCACGAGGTACCCAACCTGGTGGATGCGTCGAAAAGCGCGAAGGCCGCACTGGCCGGTTTCGCAGTCGCTCGCTCGTGGCGCAATGCGCCGCGCCCGGTACAGGCCGACGATCTGCTCCCCGAACGTGCCCTCGCGGGCGACCCGCTCGCCCGCGCCACGCTCATCCATCGTATTTATCGGCCCCTGCAAGCCCACTCCACCGAGCTGCTCACCACGCTGTGGTGTTATCTCGATAATGGCCGCTCGCTGGAGGCGACCGCGCGCGAACTGTTCGTGCACCCGAACACCGTGCGGTATCGCCTCAAACGGGTGTCCGAGGTCATCGGCTACGACGCTACCGGAGCCCGCGAGGCGCTCATTCTGCAGTCCGCGTTGATCATCGGCTCAATCAGCGACCACGACGGATCCACCCGCCGTCGCTGATCCAGCCTCGAAACCAGCGAATGTACTACTGTCGACAAAGCTTTCCTGGATACTTAGTGCGATCTGCACATTCATTTACGTCACCAGATTGGAAGACTAACTAAGTGATCGTTGTCGTCTGCCCGGGTCAGGGCTCCCAAACTCCCGGATTCCTTGAACCCTGGCTGGCTCTGCCTGCCTTCGACACCGGCCTCCGCCAAATTTCCGACGAGGTCGGGCTCGACCTCGTCGCCCACGGCACGGTCAGTGACGCCGACACCATTCGCGACACAGCGATCGCCCAGCCCCTCATAGTGGCTGCCGGCATCCTCACCCTCGAGGCCCTTCTGACCGATGGACGCCGTGACCACATCGCGGGTATCGCTGGACATTCGGTCGGCGAGCTGACCGCAGCCGCAGGCGCCGGCATCCTGACCAACGCCGAAGCCGTACGTTTTGTGCGCGAACGGGGCCTTGCCATGCGGGCGGCTTCCGCGCTGGAGGCCACCGGCATGAGTGCCGTGATCGGCGCCGATGAGACCGAACTACTCTCGCAAGTCGCCGAACTCGGCCTGGAACCGGCCAATTTTAACGGGAGCGGCCAGATCGTCGTCGCCGGGGCCCTTGATGCCCTCGCGGCCCTCGCCGCGACTCCCCCGCACCGGGCCCGCGTTATCCCGCTGCAGGTTGCGGGTGCATTCCACACCCGGTATATGCAGCCAGCCGTCGAACGGATGACCGTGGTCGCCGACTCCCTCAGCCCCAGCAACCCGACCCTCCCGATCTGGACCAACCGCGACGGAAGCCGGGTGAGCGACGGCTTCCGTTTTGTGGAACTGCTGGTCGGTCAGGTGTCGTCGCCAGTACGGTGGGACAGGTGCATGGAGGCTTTTGCTGCCGAGGGAGTCACCGGAATCATCGAGGTGGCACCCGCCGGTGCCCTCCTGGGGCTTGCGAAGCGAGCCCTGAAAGGCGTCCCCAGCGTCGCCATCAAGACCCCGGACGACTTGCCCGCCGCCTGGGCCATGATCGACCAGCAGTCCTGAATGTGATGAGAGAGACAATGACCAAACCAACACTTAAGCAGTCCCAGGGACCGCAGTACACCCGCATTCTGTCCGTCGGCGCCGCCCGCGGCGACCTCGTTGTACCCAATGATGAATTGGTTGAAGCGATCGACTCCTCTGACGAGTGGATTCAGCAACGCACCGGTATCATCACCCGCACCCGGGCGAGCCGGGACATCAACGCCATCGATTTGGCAACGGATGCCGCCAGTGAGGCCATCGAGCGCAGCGGCATCGATCCCGCTCTCATCGACGCCGTGATCGTCGCAACCATCAGCAATATTCGGCAGACCCCGTCGGTCGCCGCCATCGTCGCCGACCGCGTAGGGTCCAATCCGGCGGCGGCCTACGACATCAACGCGGCCTGCGCAGGTTACGCTTACGCCGTAGCCCAGGCGGACGCCCTGATTCGTACCGGTGCCGCGCACTACGCACTGGTCATCGGCGCCGAGAAGCTCTCAGACCTCGTCGACCCCACCGATCGGAGCATCTCTTTTCTCCTCGGCGACGGTGCGGGCGCTGTCGTCATCGGCCCGAGCGACTACCCGGGCATCTCCACCACAGTGTGGGGCTCGGACGGTTCCAAGGCTGAAACCATCCAGATGGATCACACGCTGCAGGAATATCGCCGCGGTGAAGCAGCCTGGCCAACCCTGCGCCAGGAAGGTCCCGCCGTCTTCCGCTGGGCCGTCTGGGATATGGCCAAGGTCGCCAAGAAGGCCCTCGAAGTTGCTGGGATCGAAAGTGCCGACCTGGCCGCTTTTATTCCGCACCAGGCGAATATGCGCATCATCGACGAGTTCGCCAAGCAGCTCAAGCTGCCGGAATCCGTGGTTATTGCCCGTGATGTAGCCACGACCGGCAACACCTCTTCGGCTTCCATCCCCCTCGCCACCCACCGCCTGCTCGAGGAACACCCCGAGCTCAGCGGCGGCCTGGCACTGCAGATCGGCTTTGGTGCCGGACTCGTGTTCGGCGCGCAGGTCGTTGTGCTGCCCTAACCCACCCACCCCCTAAACTAGGTCTCGGTCAACGAGACACCCTCAAGGAGAAAAAACATGGCATTGTCCACCGAAGAAGTTCTGACCGGCCTGGCCGAGCTCATCAACGACGAGACCGGAATTGCAACCGACACGGTTGAGCTGGGCAAGTCGTTCACCGACGACTTGGATATCGACTCCATCTCGATGATGACCATTGTCGTCAACGCAGAAGAGAAGTTCGACGTGAAGATCCCCGACGAAGAGGTCAAGAACCTTAAGACCGTCGGCGACGCCGTTGAATTCATCGTGAAGGCACAGGACTAGGCCCAAGCCTGAAACAGGTCGGCCGGAAATCGGCCGACCTGTTCATTGGGCTGGTGCCGAACGCGCCGGCCCACACGTTTGTCGTCCCATGGAGAGTTGACTTATGACCAAGAAAATCGTTATCACTGGCATCGGTGCCACTACGCCGCTGGGCGGCACGGCGGTCGACACCTGGACGGCCCTGCTGGCCGGCGAATCGGGTGCCACCACCCTCGAGCAGACTTGGGTCGCCGAAACAGCGATCCCCGTAACTTTTGCCGCACAGGCACGTGTGAAGACCGTTGATGTGCTGCAGCGATTCGAGGTCAAACGCCTCGATCCGTCCAGCCAGTTCGCGCTTATCGCCGGACGGGAAGCCTGGGCCGACGCTGGCTCCCCCGAGGTCGAGCCTGAGCGCCTCGCCGTTGATTGGGCCACCGGAATCGGTGGAGTGTGGACCCTGCTCGACGCCTGGGACACGCTGCGCGAGCGCGGTCCTCGTCGCGTTCTGCCGATGACCGTGCCGATGCTCATGCCGAACGGTCCGGGAGCGGCCATCGGAATGGACCTGCACGCCCGCGCCGGTATCACTACCGTCGTGTCCGCGTGCGCATCGAGCACCGAAGCGTTGATCAACGCCTACAACCGGCTGCAAGCCGGACTGGCCGACGTTGTCATCGCCGGCGGTTCCGAAGCGGCCATCCACCCGCTGCCGATCGCCTCCTTCGCGGCGATGCACGCCCTGTCTACCCGCAACGACGACCCGGCCACCGCGAGCCGCCCGTACGATGTCACACGCGATGGTTTCGTTCTCGGTGAGGGCGCTGCTGCCCTCGTCATTGAGACCGAAGAGCACGCCAAGGCCCGCGGTGCCCACATCTATGCCGAACTGCTCGGTGGCGTCGTCAACAGCGACGCGTATCACGTGACCGCACCGGATCCCGAAGGTGCTGCCGCCGCTCGCGCCATGGTGACCACGGTGCAGAACGCCGGCGCAACCCTCGCCGACGTCGCCCATATCAACGTGCACGCCACGAGCACCCCGGTCGGGGACATCGCCGAGTACAACGCCCTCAAGCGTGTGTTCGGGGATCTGCTGGACGGCATCCCCGTTTCAGCCACCAAGGCGTCGACCGGGCACCTGCTCGGTGGAGCCGGCGCCCTCGAGGCGTTCTTCACCGTGAAGGCTCTCGCCGAGCGCACGGCACCGCCGACGATCAACCTCACGTCGCAGGACCCGGAGATTCCACTCGATGTGGTGACCACTCCGCGGGCGCTTCCGGCGGGTGACCTGCTCGCGCTGAGTAACTCTTTCGGGTTCGGTGGACACAATGCCGTTGTGGCGTTCCGCTCCGTCTAAGTTCTGCAGATGAGAATGACCCCGTCCGAATCCGGACGGGGTCATTTCTGTAAGGCGGTTCGCCGTGTCTGGCCGCTTTGACGGGAACAGACTGTGACTTCGTGGGATTGCCGCCGGGAAAATCACCGGTCGACAGGCCGCGCCACCACGGGCGAACCGCACGCTGGGGGAACCGCCTGATCATCCGACCTGGTGTAGCCAGACCACGGCGTTCAGGTCGCTGGCCTGGCGGAACGGTTCCAGCTCGTCGTCCCAGGACTGCCCGAGGGCCAGGCGCAGCTGCCGGTGCAGTTCGATAGCATTGGCCCCTGCGCGCTCCATTGCCGCTCGAATGCGATCTTCGGGGACGACCACATTGCCCACGCTGTCGGTCTGCGCGTAGAAAATGCCCAGCGCCGGCGTGTGCAGCCAGCGACCGCCATCCGACCCGCTCTCGGCGTCTTCGGTAACTTCGAAGCGCAGCTGTTCCCAGCCGCGCAGAGCGGATGCGAGTGCCGCGCCGGTTCCCGGGGAACCCTCCCAGTAATATTCGGCCCGATGGGATCCGGGCAGCGCCGGTTGTTCTGACCAGTCAAAGTTGACAGCCTCGCCGAGAGCGCGGCCAGCCGACCACTCGACGTGCGGACAGACGGCCCGCGGAGACGAGTGCACAAATAGCACCCCCCGCGCAATCCGCGCCCGACGGTTAGGTGTTGAATCCATCGTGTTTCTCCGTTCCTAGTAGGTGCGTCTTCCCCAACGACCTCGGAACGACCGCGCGTACAACGTCGAGCTTTTTACAACTCAGTGCTGCGGGCACGATGGTGAATGTGAAATTGTTCGACTGCTGGAGCCCAGCAAGCCGATAGCGCCATTATGCCCCAGCGACCTGCGCATTGACAAGCGGCGGCTGGTCACGGACGTCGAATGAGACGGATGAAATTCCGCGTCACCCAACGGTGCTCAACGTCAGCTGACAGCTGCTCCAAGTACGCCGTGCGGCCGGAGGCGTTGAGGTCGATGTCGACAGGGGGGGCTAGCTCGCGGACCGTTCATCCACAACATGGTGCTGGGACGCGGGCTAGGGGATCGTGCCTGCAACGATGCGAATGTGGCCGCCACGAACTGCTAAGGAGCGCACATCCACTCCCTCGCGCTCGATGATGGTCCACGGGCGAGCCCTGAGATCGGAGCCGCCGATCGCGACGGCTAACCGCACGAGCGGCGAGAAAAGCCGGTAGATGCCTACGGGCAACTGCATATCGACAATGCACGCTCGACCGCCCGGCCGCAACAGCGCACGCGTTCGGTCCCAGGCCGGGCGCCAGTCGTTGAAGATGCTCATGGCATAACTGGAGAAGATGCAGTCGACGAACCCTTCCGC
Source organism: Cryobacterium aureum (assembly GCF_002954245.1). Lineage (GTDB taxonomy): Bacteria > Actinomycetota > Actinomycetes > Actinomycetales > Microbacteriaceae > Cryobacterium > Cryobacterium aureum. Next base: position 639,277 of record NZ_PPTG01000048.1, read on the forward strand.
CGCCGCCGGGAGCTCATTCACGACGACAATCGGGTCAAAGGTCGTGGCATCCGCTTCGACCAAACGCACGCTGGTCCACCCGTTCGATATCACTCGGCGGCGGGCCATCTCCAGCATTACCGAGCTTCGATCCAGCCCGATCACGGTGCCCGAGGGGCCGACCGCAGCGACGAGCAGCGCAAAATTTAGGCCGGTACCGCAGGCCAGGTCCAGAACCGTATCGCCCTGACGCACCCGCAGGAGCGCCACGCCGGATTCTCGCCCCGCCCGGTAGACGACGCGTTCTCCGGAGAGCACATCGTAAAAGCGAGCAGCGACTTCGTAGACGTTCGCCATGGTGCAGACCGGCCTTCCTTTTTTTGCCAGCCTAACCAGCACGCCGTCGTTCCGGACCCCACCGACCGTCTACGCTCACAGTCATGAACGGACTCAAGAAATTTGACTTGGCGGTCATTGGTGGCGGAACGGCCGGCCTCGTGGCTAGCCGCACCGCGGCGAGTTTCGGAGCGAAAGTGGTTCTGATCGAAGGCAACCGCCTCGGCGGGGATTGCCTGTGGACCGGGTGCGTTCCGTCGAAGGCTCTCATTGCCGCCTCGAACGCCGCAGCGAACGCCCGATCCTCAGCTCGCCTCGGAGTAAGCGTGAGCGATGTCGTGGTCAACTTTGCGCAGGTCATGGCGCACGTTCAGGACGCGATGCACGAGATCGCCCCCGTCGATTCCGCAGAGTCCCTCGAGCGGGACAACATTGACGTAGTGATCGGAAGAGCGCGATTCACCGGACCGGACAGTATCGATGTGAACGGCCGTGAACTCCAATTCCAACAAGCCTTGATCGCCACGGGCGCAGCACCTGCCCTGCTGGATATCCCAGGAATCGACGCGGTCGATGTGTTGACCAGCGAAACGTTCTGGGACCTGAGGCTTGCCCCGCAGCGTCTCGTCCTCCTGGGCGGCGGGGCAATCGGCTGTGAGATAGCTCAGGCCATGGCTCGCCTTGGTGCGGCCGTGACGCTCGTGCAGCGAGGTCCACGCATCCTTCCCAAAGAAGACGAACGGGCCAGTGCCCTGATCCAGAGCGCGCTGATCGCTGACGGAGTCGAGGTGCGCACCAACTGCACCGCAATCTCGGTCACCTCCGCCGACCGTCGCGCCGGCACAGCTGCTCTCAGCGATGGGACCGCCCTGTCTTTCGACCGGCTATTCGTGGCGCTGGGCCGCCGCCCGAACACCGCCGATCTCGACCTGGCATGCGTGGGAGTGCTCCGCGACGTGCACGATAAAATCCTGGTCAATTCCCGACTGCGCACCTCCAACCCGCGCATCTGGGCCGCCGGCGACGTCACCGGCCTTCCCCATTTCACCCACACGGCCGCCGTAAACGCCAGCGTGGCTGCCGCCAACGCCATCCTCGGCCTGAGCCGCACGGTCGACAGTACGGCAATCCCCCGGGTTACGTTCACTCACCCTGAACTGGGTGCCGTCGGCCTGCAAGCCCGGGATGCGCAAGCCGGCGTCCACCGAATCCTCAGCTGGGATCATGAGCACGTTGACCGTGCCGTGACGGAGGCGAAAACAACCGGCTACACCCAGCTCATCGTCGACAAACGCGGCCTCGTACTGGGTGGAACAGTCGTGGGCCCCCGGGCCGGTGAAACCCTCGGCGAAATTTCTCTGGCGGTGAAGAACCGACTCACCACGAGCGATATCGCCAGCACAACGCACGCGTACCCCACGTACAACGACGGCCTCTGGAGTGTGGCCGTGGCTGACGTGCGTCATCGGCTCGGTTCCGGTCTGGCCGGGGCGGCCACGCGCGCCCTTCGACGTCTGCGCATGGTGCGGCTGTCCTGACAACCGGGCGGAACGAGACACTTTGCCAGTGCGGTAAGCGACGACAAGAACGAGCGCGAGCGGCTATGGGGGAACGTTCGCCGGGTTACTTGGCCTGGCCGTAGTTATCGACGGTTGCTACCTTCAACATGAAGTCGACCGGAAAGTCGCCGAAGAGTAGTCGCCCGGCGGTTTCGGCGGCAGTGACGATAATCTGTGCGACGGCTGCAGCCTGGGCAGCGGGGGTGTGCACGATCACCTCGTCGTGGAGAAAAAACACCAGATGCGGTGTGGCGTGAAATGGAGCGCGACCCCGGGTATCCCCCGGGTTCGCTGGGCCAGCCCCCGGAACAGGCTGGCAGAGCGCACCGTGCGCGGCATCCGCTTGAAGACTACCGGGTGCTGGCAATGCCGTGAGCTCTCGACGGATTTCGGCCATCCAGCACAGAGCCCATTCGGCAGCACTGCCCTGCACGATGAAGTTGCGGGTGAATCGCCCCCAGTCGCGGGCCTGGCTGCGGGCGCGCCGCTCATCGCTCGCGGTTGCCGCCGGATCGTAGGCCTGTGCCTGGGCCTCGTGCCAACCCGGACCCGGGATCGGTGACGATCGCCCGAGTCTGGTCGTGACGACCTCGCCACGTTCTCCGGCACGGGCGGCCGATTCGGTGAGAGCGATCGCTCGGGGATAGGCGCGGGCGAGGCGCGGCATCAGTCGGCCGCTCTCTCCCGTCGTGGCCCCGTACATAGCGCCGAGCATGGCGACCTTGGCGTGGTCGCGAGTTTCGACGACACCGCTCGACACGATTCCGGCATATAGGTCGGTTCCGCGCCCGGCCGTGGCCATGTTCGTGTCCTGCGCCAGCGCCGCGAGGATCCGCGGCTCGAGCTGGGCAGCATCGGCGACGACGAGTTTCCAGCCGTCGTCGGCGATCACGGCACCACGAATCTGTTTGGGCAGCTGCAACGCGCCCCCACCGCGGGTGGCCCAGCGACCGGTCACGACACCGCCGGGCACGTAGTCAGGGTGGAACCGACCGTCGACGACCCAAGATTCCATCCAGGTCCAGCCGTTGGCGCTGAGCAGCCTGGACAGTTTCTTATACTGCAGCAGCGGTTCGATGACCGGATGCTTCAGCTCCTTCAACTCCCACCCTCGCGTGGACGTGACGGTGAGCCCGGCTCGCTGCAGCGCTTTGAACAGCTCCTGCGGGGAGTCCGGGTTGAGGTCCGGATCATCCAATTCCAAACGGATGCGTTGGGCCAGCAGCTCCAGACGCTCCGGCCGTACTCCGGGCGCGACCCGCGGCCCGAGTTCCCGGGTGAGGAGCAGGTCGTGCACGTCGGTGCGCCAGGGCAGTCCGGCATAGCGCATCTCCGCGGCCACGAGCGCTCCGGCGGACTCGGCCGCCAGCAGGAGCCGCAGTCGCCCCGGTTCGCCAGCGGATGCCACGGCGTCGAGCTGGCGTCGAAACTCGCGCGCTGCGGAGGAGTCACCAGCAGCGACATCACCGGGGCCGGCAGCGTCAACGTTTAGGTCGAGGTCATCGTCATCGTCTTCGTCGATGTCCAGGTCGAACAGCGTCGCCGGCGGTTCCGTCTGGTCGAGCGATCCCACGCTCGCCACGTCCCAGCGACCGGGTGCGGCCAGCGCAAGTTCGCTCGCCATCGTCAGTGCGGAATTCTTCAGGATCACGTGGCACAAGCGGAGGTCATGGCACCGGTCTACGCGGATCTCGGCCGCGAGCAGTACGGGATAGATTTTGGCGGTTTCTTCCCAGACCCAGCGGGGCGCAGCGGCGTTCTGCGCCGCGGGTTCGCGCGTTGCCGGCTCGAGCGATATCACGAACGAATGAAACTCGGTCAGGGTGAGTCGGCGGGTCGTCCCGAGCGGGAGACCGGCGTCGTCCAACGGGTCGACGAGCACGTCGCCCCCGCTCGATTGCCGCACCAGAACATACACCCATCTATTCTGCCCGGTGCCGGGCGGCACCGTACCCATCGGCTTCGCGGTGCCGATGGGTACGGGGTCTGCGAGAGAACGCCTGCGTCAGGTCGCTCTAGCCGGCGATCTTATCTCCGTTTGGAGCGACGACCCACCAGACGCCGCCAACACCCTCGCCGGTGGTGTCACCAGCAGCGGCGTCGCCCGCCCAGTAGTAGAGCGGGAGTCCATTGAGGGTGACCTGCTTGGTACCGTCGGAGCGGGTGATGACGCCGACAGTTCCGGTCACACCGTCAACCGTGGGGGTGTCGGACTCGGCGATGACAGCTGGCCATTTGACCAGGCATTCACCCTCACAACTGCTCTTGCCGGAGTCGGCGACGTCCTTGTCGAAGACATACAGTGTCATCCCGGCGGTATCGACGACGATCGTACCGAGCGAACTATCCGCGGTGGCCAGGGCCGGCTTGACGGCGGCGTCGCTCGTCGAACTGGATGAACTCGATGTGTCGGCCGCCGGTGTCGTCGTTCCCTGCGAGCATCCGGTCAGCGCGAGAACACTGAGCGATACCGCCCCGATGACGGGGCCGACCTTGAGCCAAATTCTGCTGTTCATGATTGCTTCCTTCTCTCGGTGCACGCTTTTCGAATTGGTGCGTGATGAAGTGTTGCTATTCGATGACTGGTATCGGTGCTTCGGTGCGAGGCGTAGGGGTCCTTGGAGCTACCACGAGGTACAGCCGGGAATGGTTCAGTGTTCCGGAAGTTTCTGTGGCCGAGAGCTTGAGCGCGCGGCAATGTCGTTAACGTTGCCGCGGACGGCGTAAAGAAATCGTACGGATCAGCCACGCACGTTCCGGGTGGGTGTCTACTTTCTTCGGTGCCGCACACAACCCGCGCCGCCGGGTCTCTCTCGATTTCTACCTAATCGTTGGCGAGCACGATGATCTTGTCCGCTGCGGCGAAGCTGCGTTTCACGCCCTTCTTCGGGTTGACCGCCACCCCGTAGGCGTGCGCGCTGCTGCGGGCATGTTCGGCCACACGGTACCCGATTGCGGTTTCGCCACGTCGCCGGGCGGCCTCGAGCACGGTATAGAAGTCGACCTCGGTGCCCGGCCGAATGTAAACATCCGCCGGGCGCAGGTAGATCTCGCTGCCAGCGCTGGAGAACAGTGTACTGAACACGTCGGTCAGCTGTTTATTCTCGGAGATCTGCGACAGCATCAAACTGATGAGTTTATCGCTGACAATGAAGTCGTCGGCCTGGGTGACTTCGGCCAGTTCACGATTAGCGTCATCGAGCATTTCGCTGACGACGTTGAGGTCCACCTCGGCTTGGTCGGCCATGTCCCGCAGGTGAAGCAGAGTGATCAGTGTGCGGGCGTCTGAACGCTGTGGTTCCACGTTCTCGCTCTTGTCGGCCAGAACGATGATGTGATCGTAGGTTTCCACCGCGAGGCTCTCCAGAAGCGCCCGGCTCGTGGTATCGCCATTCTGAAAAGCCACCGTCATATTCGCGAAGGCACTGAAGAGCGGATGCTCCGTGTCGGCGACAACGGTCACGCTCGACGCCGCGGTGACGTACTCGTTGAGCTCCGCGAGCATCGCGTGCAGACCAGCGTTGTAACCGAGCACGAGGGTGCGCTCGGGAGCGACGGTGAGCATACTGGCGTCGTTGATGGCCTGCTCGTCGGCGGCGCCCGGCGCGCTCACCCGGATGGTGCTGTCGTCTTCAGCGATGACGATGAGCTGGTCACCGCGCTCGTACGCGAGGTCGGGTTGCGGGTTGAGGTGCACGACGCCAGCCTTGACCATTCCCATGACGCAGGATTCGGCGAACGACAATTGGGTGTCGTAGTAGGTCTGACCGACCAGGTTGGGCTGTTCGGTGAAGTAGATTTCGTGGCCATCAAAGTCGAGCAGTTCGGTGTAGACCACGCTCAGGCCGCTCTGTCGGCAGCTCTGCACGGTGATGCGGCTGATCAGGTCGTTCGCCAGTACCCAGTGGGCCTCATCACGGCCGACCAGCCGGGCGGCCTCGAGGTTGCGGGGTTGCTGAATCTCACCGACGATGTGGTAGGCCGCCTGTTTGCGTCGAGGGTTGTTGGTCAGGGCCAGTGCCGTCTTGATCACGACGGAGTCCGGGTCGCTATTACCCTCCGGCGCCAGGATGACAATGCTGCGGGCCGTGTGCGGGTTGCTGATCTCCAGGTCGGCGAGGTTCATCGGATCGCCGCTGCGGCAAATGATGCGGGTTTTGCCGGTGTTGGGGACCTGGGCGCGCAGGTCGTCTTCCATGTCGACTTTCTCGCGGGTGGACAGAACGACGATCGTCGAACGCTTGCGGGACTCGTTGGCGACGCAAATCTCGCTGACGATGGCGTAAATTTTGGGGCTCCAGCCGAGGATCAGTGTGTGATCGGACTCGAGCACCTTGGAACGGCCCTTACGCAGCTCGTCGACTTTGGAATCGAAAGCGCTGGAGATAATGCCGATCAGACTGGCCACCATGATGACGCCGCCGATCGTGACCACGAGCATGGCACCGCGGAAGCCCCAACCGGCGTCGCCGCCCATGGTTCCGCTGTCGAGGGTACGCATCAGGTTGCCCCACAGTACTTCGAAGAAGCCCGGTAACGGGTCACCGGGCTCGGCACTAGGAAAGAGCTGAAAAATCATCACCACGAGCGCGACTAGAGCGATGAATACGAGGCTGGCGAGGGCCAGCAGGGCCATCAGGGCGCCTGCGCCTTTCGCCATGACGTTGTCGAACCAGTAGCGAAATCGTTCCTGAAAGCTCGTGCTGTTGGTCATGGTTCCTCTGTCAGCGAGTGTGGTCGTTCCTCGCACGGATGCGCGCGAAGAGTTACGTTCCACCCCACTCAGTACAGAAGGAACGCCCGAGGCGGCAACTTGAGCGTTGCACTGCACCAGTGAACGAAGTCTGACGTGAAACGTACCGGTAAAACCAGCGGACACACCCAATCCCATACCCCCATTTTGGGCATCGTTCCACTGAACTTGGCGGCAGACGCGTACCCGTCCTGATCACGCTGAATGGGGTCTATAGCTACCGAAACACGACGGCGGTGATGAGCGGATTGAATTTGGTTGGCCTGAGCGCGCAACACCGGGCTGCTTCCGGGCTCGGCGGAGAAGACACAGGCGCAGTCATCATCGAAGCGTGACCGTGCAGTGCGAGAGGTCGACGTACCCGATGCGCTCGCGCTCGCGGCTGATCCCGAGGCGACCGCGGCCCGGCATCGGCTGTCCTACAGCCATCGCAAGGAACACGACCGCACCATCGCGGATGCGAAGAGTGACGCCACGAGCGCGCATCGCGTTGAGAAAAGAATCGCCAAACTGCGTGGTGGCTCCTGAGCGCTCAAACGATCGAATCCTCGGCGATCAGGCATCCAATCGAACGGACACTTCGCCTAGCCGACGGCTCTTTTGAGTAATGCCACCAGTCGATCCTGGTCAGCAGCGGTCAGCTTGGTGACGGCGTAAGAGGTCGGCCAAAAGTCACCTTCGTCGAGGCGCGCATCGGGCTGAAAGCCGATGGTGGCGTACCGCACCTTGAACTTCGCCGCGCTCTGGAAGAACACCACAACCTTGCCCTCACGATCGGCGTAGGCCGGCATGCCGTACCAGGTTTTTCCGGCCAGATTCGTGTGGCTCATGACCAGCGTGTGCAGGGTCTCGGCCAATTCCTGGTCCGTGCCGGTCAAATCGGCGATTGCAGCTAGGCAGGCTGCCGCCAAGTCGGCGCCCGCTTTAGCGGCCTTCTCTTCGGCCACGGCCGCCCGCATGGCTGCCTTTTCCTCTTTGCTAAAGGTGGTACTCACGGTCTGTTCCTTTCCAGGGGCCGATATTCGCCGTCTACTTCAGGCGGAGTCTCGGACATCCGTTCTATGTGGTGTGCCGAAGAAATTCCAGCGTGCGCTGAAGCAGCAGCGCTGCAGCACCCGCGTCATACGAGGGCAGCGAGCTGTCCGCGAAATAGTGTTGGTCTCCGGGATAGAGAATAAGCTCCGCGGTGTCCGTCGACTCGACGAGCGCGCGGGCAGCGTCGATGTCACCCTCGCCGACGAAGATCGGGTCAGCGTCCATGCCGTGCACTTGCACCGGAACGCCATCCGGCCAGGCTGGGCCGAATTCGGAAACTGGAACGCAGGAATAGAACAGCAGAGCACCTCGGGCACCCTGGCGCGTCTGCGCCAGCTTCTGGGCGGGGAGCACCCCGAGGGAGAAACCCGCATAGACCAGTTCATCGGGCAGTCCCTCGACCGCCTGAACACCGCGTTCGATCAGGGCGCCGAATCCAATCTGCTCGGCATAACCAACGCCCTCATCTATGGTTTCCCAGGTACGGCCATCGAAGAGATCTGGCGTGTGAACGACATGCCCAGCCCTGCGCAGTTCGTCGGCAAATTGAACGATGCCCTGCGTGAGCCCCAGTGCGTGATGGAACAGAACGACTTCGACCATTTTTTGGACTCCAGCTGCTGTGCACGGATGATCGTTGAGAACGATAGTAGTTCCCGTGGTTAAGTTCAACGGGACTTCTCTAATGGCTGGCCTGCCAAAAGAACAATAGGCGCCACCTCATCGAAGAGGTGACGCCCATTCAGTGTTCGAAGGCTACGGGCGCGTCATCTCGACGTTTACAGTGACACCCATGGCCGTGAGCTCGTAGGACAGCACGCCGTCTTTATAGGTGAAGGATTTTGCCGTGTCGCCGGAGGCCAGGAGTGCGGTCTCCATCTGCGCAACATCGCCCTGTGAGTCCCACGAATACGACTCGGTGTCCTCGGTTGGTGCAGCGTACGAACCGATCCAGTAAACGGCCGTCGTCGAGTCGGTCCCGTTCACCCAATCAACAGTGATTTGTTCGCCCGTAATGGTCGCAGCCTGATAGGAGTCGTCGCTGTTCGAATTCGTCTGCTTCCACTCACCCGTGAGATCCAGCGGAACGACGACGACCTCTTCGACGGTCTCCTCCGTCTGTGCGGCGGAGGAGTCAGCCTTGGTTTCGGCGGCGGGGGCCGAGCACCCGGTGAGTAAGAGGAGAGCAGCTGCGAACGGGACGAGAAGACGATGTTTCATATGAGCAGTCTATGAGTTGCGGCGGACACCGCAGGCCCTGGCCCTCGGGTGCCCCCTGCTCGCGACCGAAATCCACGCCCCCAAGTAGTCTGGGAACACTGCAGCGCACGGGAGGGAGGAGACGCTTCGTGAGCATGAGGGATGTTTCCGTGTCGACCGGTGCTCGTGGACGCATCCGCGCATTCACCGTACGGAGCGTACTGCGGAATCAGGACCTGACAAACCGTCGAATTTCAGATTCACGAAAATGCAGTCATTTCGCGGGAGAGGGTGCTTGTGCGGGACGTTCGTGCACGGCCAGGATGGTGAAGACCAGCGCCGCTGCGGCAGTCCCCGCCAGCAGGAGCAGACCGATAGCGTAGCTGTGGTCAGCGTCGTTATAGGTCGCCCCCATCACGAGCGGGGGGAAATAGCCACCGAGCCCACCGGCGGCACTGACGATACCGCTGACCGAACCCACCTTGTCGGGTGGCGCGTTGCGTCCCAACCAGGCGAACACTCCCCCGGCGCCCAGCCCGAGGGCCGACGCCATCGCCACGAACGTCAGTCCGGCCGGGATCTCGCCGTCGGGGCGCAGATTGACCAACCAGGCGAGCACCGTGACTGCGGCCAGCGATACGATGACGACAGGTTTGGGGCCGATTCGATCCGCCAGAATTCCACCGACTGGGCGCAGCAGAACGGCAGCGACGGCGAATCCGGCCGTGCGCGTTCCCGCTGCGGTCAGGTCGAAATCGTAGATATCGCGCAGGTAGGTCGGCAGGTAAGTCGAGAAGGCAACGAACCCGCCGAACACCACACCGTAGAGAAAGCACATCTGCCAGGTCACACCGAGTTTCGCGGCTGCTAGCAGTTTGGGTATGAACGGCTGTGAGTTGGACACCCAGCTGGGTGCGTTCCCCATGCAGGTGCGCACCAGGACCGCCGTTGCGACCAGCAGCCCGGCCAGGATCAGGTGAGTGGGAATGTAGCCGAACCACTGCACAAATCGGGGGGTGAAGAATGCCGAGAGTGCCGTACCGCCCATTCCCGCACCGAATATGCCGGTGGCAAAGCCTCGCCGGGTTACGTCGTACCAGTTGCTCACGAAGGGTATGCCGACGGCGAAGACCGTCCCGGCCACGCCCAGCAGAAGCGCGCAAAGCACGAGAGCCCAATAGACCCCCAGGGTTCCAGCCAGCGCAACGAGCAGAAGCGCCGGTACGGTGGCCAACAGCACCGCGGTGAACATGATCGGTCCTCCGAAGCGATCCGTCAGCACGCCCACCGGAATACGTCCGATCGAACCGACAAAGACGGGCATGGCCACTAAAACGGATGCCTGCGTCGACGAGAGATCCAGATCGAGGCTGTAACGAACCCCGAGCGGTGCCACGCTCGTCCACGCCCAAAAGCACACCACGGACGACATCGTCGCGAGAACGAGATTGAAGCCCTTGCTGCCCCTGGCGCGCTCCCGCAGAGGTTCAGCCATGGCTATTTCTTGTCTCGCGTTCGGTCTTCGGTGCCGATCGGTGCCCAACCTCGCCGGATCGGTCTGACCGCGCCGGGCACCTTGTCGCGGGTGCGGTAGACAATATACGGCCGGAACAGATAGTGCAGCGGGGCGGTGAAGGCGTGCACGAGCCGAGTGAAGGGCCAAATGCTGAACAGCAGCATCCCGACCAGGGTATGAATGTGGAACGAGAACGGGGCCGCCGCCATCGCCGTGATGTCGGGCTGCAGGATAAACAAGGAACGAAACCAGGGTGCAACGGTCTCCCGATAATTATGCCCATGCTCGCCCTCGAACACACTGGCCAGGGTCGTCCACAGGCCGAGCACGATGGCGGCGGTCAGCACGACGTACATAACCTTGTCATTGCGGGTGGTGGCCATGAACACTGGCCCGGTCTTGCGCCGACGGTAGATCAGAATCAAAATCCCGCCGAGGGTACCAACCCCGGCTACGCCGCCGACGAGCAGAGCGTTGAGATGGTAAAAGTCCTGGCTCATGCCTACCGCCAAGGTCCAGGCCATCGGAATAACCAGGCCGAAGAAGTGTCCGGCAATGACCGCGAGCAGCCCGAAGTGAAAGATCGGCGATCCAATCCGCAGCAGTCGACTCTCGTACAGTTGTGAGGACCGCGTCGTCCAGCCGAATTGGTCGTATCGGTAGCGCCAGATCGAGCCGCCGATCAAAATGGCGACCATGACGTAGGGCAGCACGCCCCACAAGAGTAGGTCCATTTTCACGCCCCCTTGAGCGGCAGCAGCCGGGGATCGTAGGGTTCGAGGCCGACGGTTTCGGTCGGCGGGCCGTATCCAGCCATTCGCTGCACCGCTTCCTGATCGGCCGGGGAGGAGCCTGGGAGTGTGCCGCAGACGCCAGCGACGACCTCACCGTAGGGCGACCCATGCTCGATCAAGGCGAGCCGCAACAGTTCGAGGCTCGGTCGGTACTGCCGCAATAACTCCCGGCCGGCGATGGGGTCGGCGATCGCCGCGAACTCGAGCACGAGCGGTAGGAAATCGGGCAGTTCGCCGTGGGTATTCGTCAGAAAATCGGTCTGGCGGTATACCTTTTTGAAGGCGGCAAGCACGTCACCACGGCGCCGGGTGTCACCGTCCGTCCAGTACGACAGGTAGAGCGGATGATGTTTGCTCAGATCGAAGGTCTCCACGTAGCGCCGCTGCAGTGTGCCGAGGTCGGCCCCCGTCAGGTATTCGAAGAAACCCTTGAATTTCGCGGCCTTGCGGCCCTGCTCGGCGAGCGCGGCGCGCATCAACGGCAGCCGCTCCAACAGTTCGGCATCGGGATACGACAGGCACCAGCCGGCAGCCTGGTAAACCACCCGATCTCGCATCATGGCGTGCCCGCTGAGTCACCGTCACCCGTGCCAGCGCCCGTGCCCGAGTCCGACACCGGGCCGTGCAGGTCGGCCGGAGACGCCGCCGCCGCCCGTGGCACATCGCGAGTCTCCGGAAACAGGCCAGCCGGGGCGCCGTTGCCGTCCCAGTTGAGCAGGTTCACCCGGTTGCGCAGGGTCGCCGCGCCGCTGGCGGTGTCGGAGGTCTGCCGATCCTTCAAAGCGTAGAAGTTCTCCACGGCGACCGGTGTCGGCCGTCCGCTGGCCTCACCGAACGGCGAGTCCTCGTACATGCCGGGGCCGCCCTCGAAGTCCACGGAGCAGCCCATCTCCTCCAGATCGTGCGCCTGCTCCACGTGCGCCTTCGGAATGACGTAGCGCTCCTCGTATTTGGCGATGGCCATCAACCGGTACATTTCGTACATCGATTCCGGTGACATTCCAACGGAGGCCGGAATGTCGACATCCGCTTCTTGGCCGAGGGTGATGCCGCGCATGTAGGCTCGCATCGCGGCGAGCTTGCGCAGCACCGCGGTGATGCGGTCGGTGTCGCCGGCGGTGAACAGCTCGGCGAGATACTCGACCGGGATGCGCAGGGCGTCGATCGCGCCGAACAGAGTTCCGCTGTCTTCAGCATCGTGGCCCTGGTCGCTGAGCAGATCCACGATCGGGGACAGCGGCGGCACGTACCAGACCATCGGCATGGTGCGGTATTCAGGGTGCAACGGCAGGGCGACCTTGTAGACCTTCGCGAGCGCGTACACCGGTGAGCGCCGGGCTGCGTCGATCCAATCGTCGGGTATACCCTGAGCGGATGCCGCGGCCGCCACCGCGGGATCGAACGGGTCGAGCAGCACATCCATCTGCGATTCGTACAAATCTTTCTCGTCGGTGACGGCCGCAGCATCCGTCACCCGATCAGCGTCGTAGAGGAACAAACCCAGGTAGCGCAGACGCCCCACGCAGGTTTCCGAGCACACCGTCGGTAACCCGATTTCGACGCGGGGATAGCAGAAGGTGCACTTCTCGGCCTTGCCCGTTTTGTGGTTGAAATAGATTTTCTTGTAGGGGCAGCCGGTGATGCACTGACGCCAACCGCGGCATTTGTCTTGGTCGACGAGCACAATGCCGTCCTCTACCCGCTTGTAGATGGCGCCAGAAGGGCAGGATGCCATGCAGGAAGGATTCAAGCAGTGCTCGCAGATTCGTGGCAGGTAGAACATGAACGTCTGCTCGAAGGCGAACTTGATCTTGTCCTCGGATTCGCGGCGCACCTTTTCCACGATGGGATCGAGGTGGCCCATCTCCGGGGCTCCGCCGAGATCGTCGTCCCAGTTAGCCGACCAGGTGATTTTGGTGTCCTTGCCGGTGATCAGCGACTTTGGCCTGGCGACGGGAAAGTCATCGCCGAGCGGCGCATCGATGAGGGTCTTGTAGTCGTAGGTCCAGGGTTCGTAGTAGTCCTTCAGCTCGGGTTGCACCGGGCTTGCGAACAGCCCGAGAAGTTTGGCGACGCGACCGCCACTTTTCAGTGCCAACCGACCCTTCTTGTTGAGCTTCCAGCCGCCGCGCCACTTCTCCTGATCTTCGTAGCGGCGCGGGTAGCCCTGTCCTGGTCGGGTTTCGACGTTATTGAACCAGACGTATTCTGTGCCAGCCCGGTTGGTCCAGGCCTGTTTGCAGGTGACAGAGCAGGTGTGGCAGCCGATGCATTTATCGAGGTTCATCACCATGCCCATTTGAGCCATAACGCGCATCAGTACCGCACCTCCTGGGAACGTCGCCGAATGGTTGAGACCATGTCTCGCTGGTTGCCGGTCGGCCCCAGGTAGTTGAAGGCGTAGGAGAGTTGCGCGTAACCCCCGATGAGGTGGGTCGGTTTCACGAGCAGCCGGCTCACCGAGTTGTGGATGCCGCCGCGGCGCCCGGTAGCCTCGGACTTGGGAACATCGATGGTGCGCTCCTGCGCGTGATAGACGTAGACGACGCCCTGCGGCATCCGGTGGCTGACGATGGCCCGGCCCACGAGCACACCGTTCATGCTCACGCACTCCACCCAGTCGTTGTCGGCGACCTCGATGGAGGCCGCGTCGATCGGGCTCATCCACACGGTCGGGCCGCCGCGGGACAGCGACAGCATGAACAGGTTGTCCTGATACTCGGAGTGGATGGACCATTTGGAGTGCGGGGTGAGGTAGCGCACAGTGACCTCGGTGGTGCCGTTGGGCCCGAATTTAGGTTCGCCGAACAAACGCTGCATGTCGAGCGGCGGGCGGTACGTCGGCAGGGCCTCGCCGAGGTCGATGATCCAGTCGTGATCGAGGAAGAAGTGCATGCGCCCGGTGAGGGTGTGCCACGGCTTGAGTCGTTCGACGTTGATCGTGAACGGGGAATAGCGGCGACCGCCGGTTTCTGACCCAGACCATTCCGGTGACGTGATCACCGGCACCGGGGCGGCCTGGGTCTGGGCGAAGGTGACGCGTTTCTCCTCAGAGCCGGCCGCGAGGTCGACGAGGTGCATTCCGGTTTGCTTCTCGAGTTCCCGAAAACCCTGCACAGCGAGCTCGCCGTTGGTTGTTCCGGAGAAACTCAGAATCGCCTGCGCGAACTTCGCGTCGGTGTCGATCGCCGGACGGCCGTCACCGGCACCGCCGAGCATCACTCCGTTGCTGCGGGCGAGCCGTTCGATCTCGTGCTCCATGCGGTAGGTCACGTTCTTCACCGTGAAGCCGCGCTCTTCGGCGAGCGGCCCCACTGTCGCGAGTTTCTCGGCGATCGCGGTGTAGTCGCGTTCCACGATCGAAAAAACCGGCATGTTCTGCCCGGGCACAGCGGCAACGAACGAGTCCCGCCAGTCCCGTACGACGCCGCCCGGCTGTGCGATCTCCCCGGGGGTGTCGTGCTGCAGCGGCACGCTCACGAGATCCCGTCGTGTGCCGAGATGAACTCGCGCCTGCCGGGAGAATTCCTCGGCGAGCACGCGGAAGGTGTCGAAATCAGTCTTGGCCTCCCACGGCGGATCGATCGCCGGGCTGAAGGCATGCACAAATGGATGCATGTCGGTCGAAGACAAGTCGTGCTTTTCGTACCAGGTGGCCGCCGGAAAGACGATGTCCGACAGCAGCGTGGTCGAGGTCATCCGAAAATCGGCGGACGCCAGCAGGTCGAGTTTGCCCTCTGGCGCGGTCTCGCGCCAGGTCACATCGCGGGGCCGGGCGGCGTTCACGTGATCCTGGCCGAGCACGTTGTGGTGGGTACCGAGCAGATGCTTGAGAAAGTACTCGTTTCCCTTGGCGGAGGAACCGAACAGGTTCGAGCGCCACAGCACCAGGGTGCGCGGCCAGTTCTCGGGGGCATCAACGTCGTCGATGGCCGCGGTGAGTCGGCCACTCTTCAACGCGTCGGCGATGTAGCGCGGGGCATCCGTTGTTTCGCCGCGGTCGATCGCACCCTGCACCTCGTCGGCGAGGTCGAGCGGGTTGCGGTCGAACTGCGGGTAGAACGGCATCCAGCCCAACCGCGCCGATTGGGCGATCGTGTCGGCGGTGTGCATGCCGTCGAAGTGGCCAGTAGCGAGCGGCGATTTCAGCGAGTCCGCCGAATACCCGTCCGACCGCCACTGGTCGGTGTGCATGTACCAGTAGCCGGTGCCGATCATCGTGCGCGGCGGGCGACTCCAGTCCAGCGCGTTGGCCAGGGAGATCCACCCGGTGATCGGGCGGGTCTTTTCCTGCCCAACGTAGTGCGCCCAGCCGCCGCCGTTACGGCCCATGCAGCCGGTCAGCATCAGCAGCGACAGTACCGCCCGGTACGTCGCATCGCCGTGGAACCACTGGCAGATTCCGGCGCCCATGATGATCATCGACCGGCCCTTGGACTGCTCGGCGTTGCGGGCGAATTCCCGCGCCACCCGAATGCAGGCCTCGGCCGGCACGCTCGTGATCTCGGCCTGCCAGGCCGGTGTGTATGGCGTGGATACGTCGTCGTAACCGGTGGCCCAGTCGCCGGGCAGCCCTGGCCGGCCCACCCCGTACTGCGCCATCATCAGGTCGAACACCGTCGTCACCAGGTGGCCGGCGACACGGCGCACCGGCACCCCGCGGGTCAGGATCGAGCCCTCGCCAGAAGGCGCTTCGAAACACGGCAGACGGATGCTCGCGGCCTCGCCGTTCGCCCCTCCAAGAAGCGTCAGCGCCGGGTCGATACCCTCCAGATCCAGGTTCCACTTGCCCTGCCCCGCCTCGCCGTAGCGGTAGCCGATCGATCCGTTCGGGACGACCGGCGCACCCGTGTCCGCATCGAGCAGCACCGTCTTGAACGCAGCGCCCTCGGTACCGGCGTGCTCCGGCAGGTCGGCGGCGGTGAGGAACTTCGTAGGCACGAGCCCTTGGCCATCGGCGTGCTCCTCGAGTCGCACCAGAAAGGGCAGGTCGGTGTACCGGCGCACGTAGCCCTCGAAGTACGGGATGCTCCGCTCGACGAAGAATTCCTTGAGCAGCACGTGGCCCATGGCCATGGCGAGCGCGGCATCCGTTCCCGCCTGTGCCGGCAGCCACTCATCGGCGAACTTGGTGTTGTCAGCGTAGTCCGGGCTGATCGCGATGACCTTGGTGCCGCGGTAGCGTACCTCGGCCATCCAATGGGCATCCGGCGTGCGGGTCACCGGCACGTTCGAACCCCACATCATGAGGTAGGTGGCGTCCCACCAGTCACCGGACTCGGGAACGTCGGTCTGGTCGCCGAAGACCTGCGGGCTGGCCACCGGGAGGTCGGCGTACCAGTCGTAGAACGAGGTCATGACGCCGCCGATGAGCTGAATGAAGCGGTTACCGACAGCGTGGGAGACCATCGACATGGCCGGGATCGGGGAGAACCCCGAGCAGCGGTCTGGGCCGTAGGTCTTGATCGTGTGCACGTGGGCCGCGGCGGTGATCTCGATCGCTTCCGTCCACGGGATGCGCACTAGCCCGCCTTTACCGCGAGCCTGCTGGTATCGGCGGCGGCGTTCGGGGTCTCCCACGACATCCGCCCAGGCCAATACCGGGTCGTTCAGCCGGGCCTTGGCCTCACGGTACATTTCAACGAGAACGCCGCGTGCGTATGGGTAGCGCACCCGGGTCGGCGAGTAGGTGTACCAGCTGAATGCCGCTCCGCGTGGGCAGCCGCGGGGTTCATACTCGGGGCTGTCCGGACCCACCGAGGGGTAGTCCGTCTGCTGAGCCTCCCAGGTGATGATGCCGTCACGCACGTAGACCTTCCACGAGCATGACCCGGTGCAGTTGACACCATGGGTGGACCTAACCACCTTGTCGTGGCTCCACCGGTCACGGTAGAACACGTCTCCCTTACGGCCGCCCTCGCGAAATACCGCCCGGCCGTCATCTGTTTGTTCCCACCGCGTGAAAAAACGGCCAAGCGACAGCATTGCATCCGACGCTTTTCCGTCCAACCCAGCAGGCAAAGGTCCAGCTGCCATGGAGACAGCCTAGGTCGCCGGGTCACAGAGCGCTAGGACGTATTCGTTAAGATTTTTCATCAGCGCCTCGAGGGCCGGAGTTCCCATGCCTCGACCGCGAAACGCGGTCCCCAGGCGCAAATCGAACAGCGGCTCCGTCTTCCAGGTCATCCAGCAACGCGGAGCAGACCCGGCGCAGCGTAATTACTTCGATCCAGATTCCTTCGTGATCGGGACCGTCGAAGCGTCCCCGATCGATTCGCTCTGTGGCGTCGCAGACGGTGAGCGGGCTGTCCCGAGAAACGGGGACTGCTGATGGCCCGAACCTACCGGCAGCCAGCAGAACACCGTTCAGTTGCATCACCGGTAGGCGCGATACCCTCGGAATGGTCCAGCGCCCCGTCGAGGGGCGTGATCGGACACAATGAACGGAGCTCTGTGGTTGACGCGGGCAGGCGAAGTAAGCGGATCGGCGGAGTAGCACGTCACGGGCGGTTGAAGCGCTCGAATCCGTATGCGACCGCGCTCAGACTGG
Organism: Cryobacterium aureum; assembly: GCF_002954245.1. Lineage (GTDB taxonomy): Bacteria > Actinomycetota > Actinomycetes > Actinomycetales > Microbacteriaceae > Cryobacterium > Cryobacterium aureum. The sequence goes on from NZ_PPTG01000048.1 coordinate 656,999, forward strand.
TGGCGGCCGTGCTGGCCGTCGCCGTAGCGAGCACGTCAGCTGTGGCTGCGGTGGCCGTGTGGAGTTTCAGCAAGACGGTCGACGACAACGCAATCGACATCACGGGGGGCGACCCTGCGGCACCCGAGCCACAGCTCCAAAGCTACCAAAACGGTTTCAACATTCTCCTGGTCGGCATCGACAATGATGCAACGCAGAGCGCGGCGTACGGTGAACGTGACGGCACACTCAACGACGTGAACATTCTCGTGCACGTATCGGCCGACCACAGCAACGCCGTCGTCGTGAGCATCCCCCGCGACCTCATCGTGCCGCACCCCGCCTGCACAGACGTCGCGAGCGGCACCGAGTTTTCGGCCATGGCCGCTCGACCCGTCAACGAGGCCATGTCTCGAGGTGGGCTCCCTTGCGTGGTCAAGACCGTGTCCGAGTTGACCGGGCTGACCATCCCCTATGCCGGGCTCATCTCATTCGACGGGGTCGTGCAGATGAGCGACGCCGTCGGCGGAGTACCCATCTGCCTGAATGCAGCAATCAACGACCCTGGCGCCGGGCTGGACCTGCCCGCGGGCACCAGCATCGTCGCCGGAGACACCGCGCTGGCGTTCCTGCGCAGCCGCAAGGGCGTCGGCGACCGCAGCGACCTGGCACGAATTTCCTCGCAGCAGATCTACATGGCCTCACTCATGCGTACCGTACAGAGCAACGGAACACTGACCAGCATCCCCACCCTGGTCAAACTCGCCAACGCTGCAGCCACCAACATCCAGTTGTCGACATCGCTGGCCAACATCGACACGATGGTGTCGATGGCCCTGGCGCTCAAAGACATCGATCTGGACCGATTGCTGTTCGTGCAATATCCCGGTACAACCGAAGATCCTGACTTCCCGGGCAAGGTCGTTCCGGTGGAATCGGTGGCCGCCGAGATGTTCACCAAACTCGCCGCCGATCAGCCCTTCACGCTCCCGGGAACGGCGTCCACTCCGGAACCGACAACGGATGCCGCGGTGCCGGTCGAAACGTCAACGCCGCCTACGCCTCCGGGCGAAACCGCCGTCCCGTCCCCGGAGCCGACCGTTCAGCCCCTGGACGGTCTCACCGGCCAAACGGCGAAGGACGACCTGTGTGCCCAAGCCTCCACCAGATGACGGCAGCCTTCTCCTCCACTGTCGATCTTCCGATGCCGATGCCGACGCAACGCAGCCACGCGCGCGTCGAGAGTCTTCCTGCAACCCAACCCGGCTGCGTCCGCACAAAAATTCTGTTGGCGAGTTGTGACCCCGCCACTGCTCGCGTCGATACGGTGGACAAGATGGGGGCAGCAGTAGTCGGGTCGACGGGGAGACATATGTTCATCGACGGTTGCGTCGCGCTGGTTATGGGAACAAATCGGGGGTTCGGGTCGGCCGCGACTGTCGATTCATGCTGATCGTGCTCCGTGGAAATTCTGGCTCAGGCAAGAGCACAATTGCCCAACAGCTCCAGTCGGAGCTGCCGGAACAAGCCGCCATTTTCAGCCAGGACTACTTCCGCCGGGTCATCTAACACGAGCGTGAACAGGACAGCCTCGCTCACCCCGATTTGCTCGAAGTTGCGGCGGCGCATTGCCTGGGTGTCGGACAGCACGTGATCCTTGACGGCATCTTCAACGCCGATCGGTACGCGCCTTTGCTCGCGCGCGTCAGATCCATGACGGATGATGCCCGCTTCTATGCCTTCGACCTGAGTTTTGAGGAAACTGTCCTCCGCCACAAAGCCCGCTCACAGGCTGTCTACGTCACCGCAAACGACATGGCCGTTGTCACCACGGATGGCAAGCCTTAGTTTTGTTCTGGAGCGCAGGATTGCAGCTTTCGAAACGGTCAGTGACATCGTCAACCGGGTTCTCAAAGACCGATAGGCGACGGCCCCGCACGGAAGCGCCTGCGGTCGGCCTCGAGCCAGCTCGATGAAGTCGACCGTCGCGGTCGGACATCGGCGACGGAGATTAGGCGCAACGCTGAAACGCGAGTGTAGCGTTTGAGGATGATCCGAAAATTTCGCCAGGTCGATGTGTTTGGCGACGGTCTCTGCACCGGAAACCCGGTTGCCGTGGTCCTCGATGCAGAAGGCCTCGACGACGACGCTCTGCGCGCCTTTTCGGTGTGGACCAACCTCTACTCGTACCGACCTCGGCATCGAATTCGGAGCGACCGTGGTCGTCGCTGAGCGCGGCGCCGACGGAATCGCGAAAGTCATGGACTCCCGATGGATGCGGACCGCCAACGGATACGCTCCCCGGGCGCAGCATCGACGACCCGTCGCGAGCGGTGCGGGCACGTCGACCGCTACGGTGATGGCATGCGAACTCTGCACGTGACTCAGGCCGGCATCCTCCTCACCGCATCCATCGCGCTGGCGGGTTGTTCGACGGCGCAGACGCAGAGTCGGCTCCACGAGTACGAGACCCGCGCTTCCGAGATCCACGCTGGGATGCTCGCGCAGGTCCACGCCAGTAGCGCAGTCGAAGTGCCGCCGACCTCGCAGGCGCAGTTCGAGGAATCCGAATTGCTGGGCGGTCGAGAGACCGATACCGCCTTCTGGACGACTTGGTCAACCGTCACCCTGGCGACCACCGCGTTACCGGCCGACGTCGCCGACGCGGTCGGCACCTACCTTCTCACCGAGAAGTGGACGGCCGATCCGCTCGTCGATCAAGGCGGGACGATGACATTCATCAAGGTCTACCGTCTCGCTGAAGCGGATGGTGACTGGGTTGTTCAGATCGCGTGGCCCGATCCCGACGCCGATCCCCGAATCTCTTTGTCCGTTCAGAGCCCGCTCACGGTTCGCGGCACAATTTCAACAGAAGAATGACGCTGCTACCCTGTCCGCATGACAACAGCCACCGCTCACAACAGCGCGCTGCCTTCGCGTACTCCGGGCAAGGCCTCGTCGCTGTGGTCGACCATGGCGGGCGGCCTGTTTCTGGCGTCTGCCACGCTGCAACTCATCGCTTCGCTTCAACGGTGGGTTGTCTACAGCGCCGGATGGACACGCACGGATAGCTTGATCGAGGACCACCGGTTCGACTATTTCTATCCCTCGGACCCGTGGGAGAACGTCGGGGTCGCCGCTCAACTGTTCGGAGCTGGCATGATATTGCTCGCGCTTGGCGTTCTCGCGTTGGCCAACACTCCCCGACTACGCGTTGGCCGCAGTACGCAGGTGGTCCCCCTGGTCGTGGCCCTCGCGTTCGGCATCACCGGTGTGCATGCGGTCGTCTCGGGACTAGCCGGCATCCCATCGCCGGCACAATACCTACCGGTGCAGATTGCCCTGAGCCTGATCCAGAGTGTCGGATTGCTGTTCCTCGGCCTGCGCTGGTTGCCGGCGTCGTGGTCAGCCACAGTAAGTTGTCTGTTTTTGCTGGGGTCAACCCTGCCCGGATACCTCGTCGCCACATTCGTGATCGCGCCAGCGCTGGCCGGATATCAGTCGTACGATACGACGCCGTGGACCGAAACGATCGTGGCCGCGACGACGGCCTTGGCCGGGATAGGGCTGCTCCTCGCCGTCGGTGTAAACAAACTCGTACCGGCCCGCACGCGCTGACCTGTCATTGCGTCAGCATCCAAGGCTGTGCCCTACGGCAAGGAGCCGGGGACGAAGATCCTGCCGGCGCCAGCGTATGCGCGCGCTCGGAGTGAGACGTTCTTCACCGTGGCCTCGTCATCAAACCAGAAATTGTCCACCCGGGCATTGAACTTGTGGGCGTTGCAGACGGCGCCTCCTCCGCCGTCGTGGCGCAGGCCGAATGCACGCCGCTCACGAAAAAGGACTCCCACCCGCACGAATTGTCGACTCGAACACTGGCCTACGCGGAATACCTCTCACCCCAAAAGGTTGTACCCCATAATGACTATTTCTACCCAGCCCCACACCCGCACCGCCCTCGTCGTCGGAGCCTCCGGCATCACCGGATCCGCCGTCGTCGACCGGCTTTCGGCCGAGGGCTGGCACGTTCTGGCCATGGCCCGCCGCACCGGCCGCGACCTGCCCGGCGTGCGCTGGATCCAGGCCGACCTGCGCTCCGCCGCCGACCTCAACCGGGCGCTGGCCGACGAGATGCCCGAGCAGGTCTTCTTCACGGCTTGGTCTCTTCAGGCCACCGAGGAGCTCAACATCGAGGTGAACGCCGGCATGGTCCGCGACCTCCTCGCCGCGCTCGCCCACGCGCCGCTTCGCCACGTCGCGCTCGTCACCGGCCTCAAGCACTACCTTGGCCCGTTCGAGGCTTACGGGCAGGGAAACATGCCCGACACCCCTTTCTATGAAGACGAACCGCGACTCGACGTGGCCAACTTCTACTATGCCCAGGAAGATGAGCTCTTCGCGGCATCCGCTCGCCAGGGATTTAGCTGGTCGGTGCACCGCTCGCACACCGTGATTGGACACGCGGTCGGCAACCTCATGAATATGGGCCTCACCCTCGCCGCCCAAGCCTCTCTGTGCAAGCACCTCGGCATGCCCTTTGTATTTCCCGGCAGTGAGACGCAGTGGAACGGCATCACCGACATGACGGATGCGACGATCGTAGCCGAGCAGATGGTGTGGGCCGCGACAACGGCGGCCGGTGCCAACGAAGCGTTCAACGTCGTCAACGGCGACGTCTTTCGCTGGCGAGCGATGTGGCCGAAGATCGCCGCCTACTTCGGCGTCGAACCCGAAGGATTCGTCGACGAGCCGCGACCGCTTGAGGGGCAGATGGCCGGTCTAGAAGCGGTATGGGCAGAGCTGGCCGCCGAACAAGGCCTTGTCGAGGCCGACCTGGGGCGCATCGCATCATGGTGGCACACCGACGCCGACCTCGGACGTAATATCGAGGTTTTCACCGACATCACCAAAAGTCGCCTCGCCGGCTTCACCCCCCACCACCGCACGATTGACTCCTTCATGTCGCTGTTCGACCGCTATCGTGCCGAGAAGCTCATCCCCAAAGCCTCCATCTGAGTGTGGCGCAATCCGACGCCCGCCCCTTGCATGAGTCGCAATAGTTTGACTGACAGCGGCAAAGGGACACAATTCCAGGATGGACATCATTGGCACGATCCTCTGGCCGATCAAGTGGATTGTGGAGTCGCTCCTCGTCGCGTGTCACTGGCTTCTCTCCTTCGTCGGTCAGGATCCGGCCGCCGGCATCACCTGGGGTTCTCTGAGTTTTCTGAAGACGAGCCGCGCATCCGGTGCTGCGCGCGGTGGTTTAGACGACGCGGTCGTTTACGCGGTGGCCGTCAGTTGGGCGTTCGTGGAGCGGGCGCGGCGGGTGAGCACGATCACCAGGATGAGGATCACGGCCAGGAGCAGCACGCTGGTTCCCGTCGTGCCGAGACCCTCTTTGACAGTCAGCAGGATACGCCCGTCATGGCGACCGTGTCGAGCCCGGCAACTTTGTCGCCCGTCGTCCCCAGGGCGGCGAGAAGCAGGAGGGGGGTGGTGATCAGTTTGCGGCCGAGCGCCTCAACCTCGCTGAGGTCGTCCAGCGTGGGCAGGCGGCGATCGATGACAGCGAACGCGAGCATTACGCCGAGGGTTTCAAGCCAACAAGTCGGAGCACGGCTGTGAGTCCTTCGGGTGTTCCCGGCCAATGTCGCTTGACCGCATCGCTGCCTGCCCGACGCGTCGCGAATCGTAGAGCGATCGCGACAACGATGGCGTCGTCGGCGTAACCGAGAACGGGTATGAAATCCGGAATGACGTCGATCGGCGACAGCAGGTAGAGCAAAAGTACCGCGAGCCAGATTCGAACCCCGATCGATACAGTTCGATCGGCGGCGAGGCGTTTGAGTAGCCGGGCGACGTCGGGCGCGAGGCGCAGCAGATCACGAAGTGAAGCACCGCCAGGATGCCGGCGTTGCTCGATCCAGAGAACCAGAATAAGGGCCAGCCACAGCACCAGCAATCCGCCGAGCACGTTCAGAACGACGTCCCACCAGGTCGTCATGAGCTGCTCCCGTTCGAACCAAAGATACTAAGGGCCTCGGGGCCGCGTAATAGACGATGACGTAACCCGCGAGCGGGTCGGCCCACCACCATTCGAGTGCCAGATCGAGCACCAAGTCGAAGAGCACCGCGACGGCGAGGAGACCGTCGATGAATATTACTCGCCTTTCGGTAACCAGGACCGGGTTGCCCAGCGCGCGACTGCCATGATGTTCTCCTCGCGATCGTCTTATTGCCTTCAGTCTCATTGATGGTGTTATCGCCGTCTAAGCGGGCGATGGTCATATGCTCGTCAACATATCGGCCGAGGTGGTCTACCTGATCCCTGGCCGGGCTCTCGTACTAGATATTCAGGCGAGCCCCAGGGATGGCATCGAGCAGCTCACGGGTGTAGTCAACTTGCGCATTCTCGAAAATCTCGGTCGGTGTTCCGCTCTCGACGATGCACCCACCCTGCATGACATGTACCTCGTGCGAGATCATCCGTACCACGGCGAGATCGTGGCTGATGAATAAGTAGCTCAGACCGAGGTCACGCTGCAATACGCCGAGCAGGTCGAGGATCTGAGCCTGCACGAGCACGTCAAGCGCCGAGACTGCTTCGTCGAGTACGACGAGCTCCGGGGAGAGTGCGAGCGCTCGGGCGATCGCCACTCGTTGGCGCTGCCCTCCGGATAGTTCGTGCGGTAGCCGTTCAGCGATGACGGCGGAAAGCGCCACCTGGTCAAGGAGCTGCGCCACCATCGTGCGCCTGGTCTGTTTGGTTCCCACCTTGTGTACGCGGAGCGGCTCGGCGATCGATTCCTCGACTGTGTACCGCGGGTCCAGCGAGGCGTAGGGGTTCTGAAACACGGGCTGCACACGACGGCGGAAAGCAAAGAGTTCCCGCTTGCCGAGGGTCGCCATGTCGGCACCGGCAAACAGGATGGTGCCCGACGTGATCGGTTCGAGACCGAGGATCAGATTCGCAGTCGTCGACTTGCCGGACCCCGACTCGCCCACGATCGATACAGTGTGTCCACGCGGGATACCAAAACTCATCTGATCGACAGCAGTGAACTGTGACGCCACCCCAGTTCCGGTCGCCCGAATCGTGAAGACCTTCGTGAGGTCGCGCACCTCAACGAGGTTGTCGACGGCGGGCTGCACCGCGGCATCTCTTGACGTCGTCGCGACGACATCCAACGATCCAGCAATCTGGCGATTTCTGACCGCCCCGACCATGCTGATCGAGGTGAGGCTCGGCGCGGCCTGCAACAGCTGTTTGGTGTACTCGTGCTGAGGGTCTGCCAGAATCTCTTCGGCCTGCCCTAACTCCACGATCTCGCCGCGCAGCATGACGACAATCTTGTCGGCGCGCTCGGCGGCCAACCCTAGGTCGTGGGTGATCAGGAAGACCGAGGTGCCCATCTCGGCGGTCAGTAGATCGAGCTGATCGAGAATGCGCCGCTGCACCGTCACGTCGAGCGCAGAAGTGGGCTCATCGGCAATGAGCAGCTTGGGGCGACAGGCGAGGCCCATCGCGATCAGCACGCGCTGGCGCATCCCGCCCGAGAACTCGTGCGGGTACTGGTTCAACCGATGTTCGGGGTCGGGAATGCCGACCATGGTGAGCAGTTCGATCACCTGCGCCTTAGCCGCTGCCCCCGACGCGACGCCGTGCACCTCAAGTGCTTCGGCAACCTGAGCTCCGATCCGCATCAGCGGGTTGAGGTTAGACATCGGGTCCTGCGGCACCATGCCGATGCCCGCGCCACGAATCGCCTGCATCTCCCGTTCGCTCAGCAAGGCCAAGTCGACACCGTCGAACCACACCTCGCCGCTGGTCAGTTGGCCGGTGCCGGGAAGTAGCCGGTTGATCGCGGCAGCCGTCGTCGATTTGCCCGAACCAGACTCGCCGACAACCGCGACGGTCTGACCGGGCAGCACGTCGATCGAGACATGTTTGACCGCCTGCACCTCGCGGGCGCCGGTGTTAAAGGACACCGACAGGTCACGGATGGACAGAACGGGTGTGGGGGTGTTCATGGTTACCTCTTCGGTGCTGTGCGAACTTGAGTATGGTCTCACGGTGTGGGGCGAGCGGATGCCGCCTGCGCGTAGGTTACGTTCTCGCCGCGCTGTGTGTCGAGCCGAGGGTCTCGTCGAGCACTGCGGTTGCGGCCCCGCGCAGCCGCTCCCACAAGCTATCGGTCGGAATCGGGATGCCGGGGGTGACCAGGCGGTTGCTCGCGAGACCAAGCGACACTCCGTGGCCCGGGACGAAGCCGACGACGCAGCCGACGAACCCAGGATGCCAGAGCAGATCGAGCTGTCGACCCCCGACCTTGAGCTGGGAACGGCGGAATCCCAATGCCTGTTCGGCATCAGGTCCAGCGGCGAAAAATTCTTCCGCCACCTCCGGACGCCAAAGTTGCTCATGATCGCCGTAGTGTGCGAACGCGTCGGCGAAGGTCATCAGGTCGGGCAGCGTCGAGAACAAGCCGGCGTGCCCCGACACCCCGTCGAAGACGTGGAAAGCGTTACCGTCGTTGACCACACCGCGCAGGGGCGTGCGTCGCCAGCCGCTGAAGTCGCCGCTCTTGTAGGGCACCGGATAGGGCGTTCCAGTATCGACCATGACGAATTCCGCCTGGTCACCGAGCGAGCTCGTAGCGACGTCGTCGGAAAGGGACCGAGCGAACTGGGTGGAGCGGAGACCGAGTGGACCCGTGACCAACGCGCCGATCGCGTCCGGCAGTGGCAGACCGGTCACCGACCCGATGATGCGTCCGAGCTGGATAAAGCCGAAGTCTGAGTAGTGACGTGCGGTTCCGGGCGCATAGCGCAGCGGATGCCGGTCGACGAATTCGAATCCCGCGTCAACGGTGTCGGCGGCGAGATAGAGCGGCTGCCATTCCCAGAGACCGGCCCGGTGTTGCAGCAGCTGGCGCACCGTGATCTCGTTTTTCCGGCCGTCGCAGAACCGTGGCAGGTACCGGTGCGCCGGGTCATCGAGTTTGAGCAGCCGATCTGACACCAGCCGGAGCAGGGCGGTGGTCGTCGCCACAACCTTGGTGACCGACGCGAGGTCGTGCTGAGTGTCAAGACCCAGGGGCGCGGTATCCGTCTGGCTAGTGGGCAGCGCGCGGAAACCGGCGTGCGCCGTCTGGTCAAAGCCGGGCGCGCGCACGGCCAAGGCCACACCAGCCGGCGGGGTGCTGCCGGCGGGAAGACCGGCGGGAATGGTGTGGATCAGTTGCCGGGCGGCCTGGTCGAGAATCGTCGAGAGCGTCATCGCCCACTCTCCGTTTTCGAGGGGCCAGCGATGCCGTTGATTCTGAGGCCAAAATCCGAGTCCGGAAGCACCATGTCACCGCGGTAGCTCACGCCGCCGCACACCGGAGAGGAGTGTTGCCAGCGCCCCGCGTCGAGGTTCTGCGCGCGCTGACGATCCGCTGGCGAGAGCATGCTGACGAAGGCTGCCGCGGCGATGACGGGCTGTTTGACGAACTCCAGGCCGAGGCTGGCGTCTTCCCAGCCCCTGATGATGTCGACGGCCCGCTCGGCAGCCGGGTCGTAGAGCGCGCTGTCGACCCCGGCACGTGCGGCATCGTTATGCAGGATGCTGCCGGCCAGCTCAGCGCTCACCGCGGCGAGCTGCTCTAGAGTGCGGCCCTGCACTGCGGCTGAGAGCGGACCGGCCACGGGAGCGGCGATGCTCGCCGGGCTCTCGCCTGCCACCCGCCAGCTAGCGGCGGCTTCACCCCACCCGCTGCGTCCGTCGGAATCGACGGCCTCAACGAGCACGGCCTGAATCGCTTCTTCCCGGCGGATCGCCGTAACAAACGGGCGCACCAGCGGAACATCGACGGTATGCACGGTCGATTGTTCAACGTGGGACCTCATCGTTCTCCCCCGATCGATAAGCCGAGCGAGGCCTCGGCGAATGTCTCGGAGGATGAGGAGGAGGCGATGACGAAGCCGCTGGTCCTAGCCGTCCCAGCGGCCGCCCCGACAGCGGGCACCGTCACGGTAGGCGTCGCCCGCCAGGCCAACGAAGCGACGAAGAGCACGAACAGCGCCACAGCCGACATGGCCGCCGTGGTCGTCGCTGCGCCCTGACCAGACGACAACGTGACCGACGCTGCGATGAACGGGATCGTCGCTCCCCCGGCCGCGCCGAGCGCGACGAATGCCGAGGACGCGTGCACGGCGTTCCGCTCCGGCGTGCGTTCGACCGCGGTACCGATGAGGAGTCCGTAACACGACCCCGAGGCGAATACCGCGAGTCCCAGGCCGAGTAGAGCGATGAGGGGATACGGTCCCTGCAGCAGAGCCGCCCCGCAGAGGGCCAGGGCGATCAGCGCGGTAGAGCCGAGCGCGACGCGTCCCGGGAACACCCTGCCGGTCACCGCGACGCCCGACATCCGACCGAGGCTCATCAGCAACCAGAATGCGCTGGTGCCGAGGGGTGCCACAGCCGCGGATGCCCCGAGGTTGTGTTCCAAGGTCGACGCCGACCACCCCGAGATCACCGATTCGGTGCCCACGTAGCAGAACAGGGCAGCGGCGAGAAACGAGAGTTGCGCAGTGTGCGCCGAACCGCCCGGGCGGGCGGCGCCGGCAGCAGCGCCAGAGGTCTTGGTGGCACCGTCGCCCGGTGTCCGGCGCGGCACCGATGGAATCCTCCGGAGGCTTGCGACGACACCAAGCTGCACGACCGCGATCAGCAGCGGAATCGGACGCGCCCAGCCCAGCATCGCCGAAGCGAGAACCGCGAGCGGCGTGACGGTGGCAACGATGCTGATTATCAGGGTGAGTTTGGTCAGGGCGCGCGGTATTCCGTCGGAACGAATGACCCGCACGGCAGCGGTGCCGGCTGCCTCGACAATGCCGAAGCCGAAGCCAGCTAGGGCGGCGCCGACTACGAACCAGAGCGGCGCGGGGGCGCAGGCAGTCACAGCTAGGCCGAGGGCCTGAGCCGCGGCTCCGGCCCGCAACAGAGAAGTCAACGAAAACAGCGCGGAGGCGAACGAGGTGGACAACACACCGACCAGCAGCCCGGTGAACAGCGCCGGAATTGCTGGGAGCAGGACAGCAGACTGCACCTCGAGGTCGGCGGCGAAAGCCGGGATGATCGCGGGAATCACCGCGGCGGTACCGCCGAGCGCGGCGAATGCGAAAGCGAGGGAGCACACCGAACGCGTGCCGGTCTGGCTGCCGCTCACGAGGCGCTTCCAGATATTACGGTCGCGGTGAGCTGGCGGGCCAGGCCCAGTTCCGGCTCGCCGAATTCGGCTTGCACTCGGGTCTCTCCGGTGGGCGTCCAGTTCTGACGCTGGTAGAAGGCAAGCGAGGGTGCGTTGTCCCTGAAGACCCACAATCCGGCGGTCGTCATGCCGGCTTCGACCAGGGCATCGCCAGCCGCGCGCAGCAGGTGGGAGCCGATGCCGGTGCCTTGAGCAAGCGGCGAGACATAGAGGGAGTGAACCGCGCCCTGGCCGTCAAGACCTGCAACGAAGCGCGTGACGCCAATAATTTGAGGCGCCCCTGCACCCAGTGCAGCGGTCGCTCCCGACGTATCGGAGACGCCCGGCACCACACCCGCATCAGATTCAGCGGCCGCATCCGCCATCGCATCGGCATCCCGCTCGGCAACGAGTACCTCGCCTGGCGCCGCCTCGGCGAGCACCCGCGACCAGAGGGCGTGGGCCTGCGCATCGGTCATCGCGTCGATCAGGTGTGCTGGCAGAACCGCCCGGTAGCTTCCGCGCCAGCAGTCAAGAAAGACCGTCACGATGCCGTCAATGTCCCCCGCGGTTGCTGGGCGATAGGCGATGGACATGCCCGGCTCAGCGCTTCGTGTGCAGGGTGAGCGAGCGGAGCGGTTCGGTCAGCGGAGCTGGCAGCACCAGCGGGCCGTTGCCCGGTGTGATCGTGCCGAGCATGCGCGCTCCGCGCGCCCCGGTTCCAGCCGGGTTGGTGCCGGGGAGGCCGTGGGCCGTGCACCAACCGATGAGCGCGAACGCGATGGCTTCCTTCTCGTCGGCCGGTGCACCAAACTCATCGGATAGCACTACATTGACACCGGGCAGGGCGGCGCGCAGGCCGTCCAGAATCACCGAGTTGTGGCATCCTCCACCCGAGACCACGAGCAGGTCGATTTCGGCGCCGCGCACGTCGCGGGCCACGGTCTGCACCGTCAGCTCGGTCAGCGTGGCTACCAAATCGACGTCGCTTACGGTGCGTTCGGAGCGGAGAATCGCATCGCTGACATAGCTGCCGTGGAAGTGCTCTTTTCCGGTGCTCTTCGGAGCGGGCAGCACGTAGTAGGCATCACCGAGCAGCAGATCGAGCAGAACCGCATCAATCGAACCGGATGCAGCGATCCGGCCGTCCTCGTCGTAGCCGAGTGTGTTCAAGGTGCGTTCGGTGATCGTCGCGTCGATGAGCGCATTGGCCGGACCGATGTCGTAGGCGTAGAGTGCACCGTCGGTGGGGACCACCGTCATGTTCGAGATGCCGCCGAGGTTCAGTGCTGCGGGGGTTCCGGGCGATCCGGCGAGCAGCAGCGCATCCAGGAAGGAGACGAGCGGGGCGCCGTGCCCGCCCGCGGTAATGTCCCGAATGCGCACATCTGAGACGACGGGGGTGCCGGTTTTCTCGGCGATCCAAGCGGGCTGGCCAATCTGCAGAGTGCCGAGTGCGTGGCCGCCGTCCACCCAGTGGAAGGCGGTCTGACCGTGCGAGACGATCAGGTCGACGCTGCCGTCGGCCGCGATTGCCGCAGCCGCGACGTCTGCGAAGGCCTGCCCGATCAGGGTGTCGAGCTCGCAGACCTCGGCGAGGGTCGTCGCGGCGGGCGGAAGCGCCGCGATCAGCCGGGCACGCAGCTCGGGTTCATAGGGCGTGCCGCTGCGGTGTAGTACGGCCCCGGTCAGAACGCCGTCGGCGAAGTTGAAGTCGACGACTGCCGCATCGATTCCATCGTGTGACGTGCCAGAGATCATGCCGAGAATCTTCATTGTTCCTCCAGAGCTGCGCGTAGGTTTCCGTTGACGGTGCTCAGGCGAGCGCCGGCTTCCTCGGGGCTGCAACCGGTGCGGAGCAGCACAATCGCCAGCTTGACGTTGTTGCCGCTGGTCGCGAGTGCGGCCTCTGCCCGGTCACGACTGACGCCGGCGATGGTGCGCACAATGCCGAGGGCGCGCGCTCGCAGTTTCACGTTGGTCGGTTTCACGTCGACCATCAGGTTGCCGTAGGTCTTGCCAAGCTGCACCATCACGATGGTCGAGAACATATTGAGCACGAGTTTCTGCGCCGTGCCGGCCTTCAACCGGGTGGATCCGCTAAGTATCTCCGCCCCGACCAGAACCTCGATGCCAAATTCGGCCGCCTCGCTGAGCACGGTTCCACGGTTGCAGGAAAGTCCAATGCTGAGCGCGCCGAGTTCCCGCGCACGGGCGACGGCAGCGACCACATAGGGGGTTCGGCCGCTGGATGCAATGCCGATCACGGTATCGAGAGAGGTCACGCCCGCCGCATCGATGGCGGATGCGCCGGCTGCGGGGTCATCCTCGGCTCCCTCGCAAGGTGACACGATTGCTTTCAAGCCTCCGGCGATGATCGCAAAGACCTGCTCCGGCGGTGTGCTGAAGGTGGGCGGGCATTCCGACGCATCGAGCACGCCGATCCGCCCGGGCGTTCCCGCCCCGACATAGATCAGGCGGCCGCCGGCCTTCATCCGAAGAGCGGTAGCTTCAATCGCCGGCACAATGCTCGGCAGGGCCAGCGCCACCGCTGTGGGAACCGTGGCGTCGGCGTCGTTCATCAGCGCGGCCAAGTTGCCCACCGACATCCGATCGATCTCGGCGAAGCGCGGGTCTGCTTCTTCGGTGGTCAGCCCAACGAGTGAGATCGTCGCGGCGTCGGGAGCTGCTGTTTCGGTCGGGCTGAGGTCGTGCCGGGTCATCGTTTGCCTTTGTTTCGGGGATCAAGTGTGTCGCGCAGGCCATCGCCGAGCAGGTTGAGACCGACTACGAGAAGAACGACGATCACGCCGGGCGCGATCATGGTCCAGGGGGCGATGTAGACCAGGGTGCGTGCTTCGAAGATCATCGAGCCGAGCGACGGGGTGGGCGGCGGTGCTCCCAGGCCGAGGAAGCTCAGCGAGGCTTCGGTGAGCACCGCCCACGACAGCGACAAAGTGACTTGAATGATGATGATCGAGGTAATATTCGGCAGCACGTGCCTCATCATCACCGCGATGCGGCTGGCGCCAGTGCTCGTGGCGGCCTTCACGTACTCGATCTCCCGGAGCGAGAGCACGGGACCGCGGGTGACGCGGATGAAAATCGGCACGTAGACAATGGCGATCGCGACAGCGATGGTGAACCAGTTGCGGTCGAACACGGATACCAGGGCGAGGGCGAGCAGCAACGGTGGGAACGCGAAGAGTACGTTGGTAACTCCGCCAATGGCGGCATCGGGGATGCCGCGGAAGAAGCCCGCGATAAGGCCGCCCATCGTGCCGATCACAGTGGCGAAGGTCACGGCGACAACGGCGATCAGGGCGGAGTTCGCCACCCCGGCGGAAACGCGGGAGAACACGTCGCGGCCGAACTGGTCGGTCCCGAACAAGTGCGTAAACGACGGGGCAAGGAGCCGCGACGGCGGATCCTGAGCGATCGGTTCATAGGGCAGCAGGGAAAAGTACGAAGCGAACGTCAGGAGCACGAGCAGGCTGACGATGATTGCACCACTCAGACCGCTGGGGCTCCGCAGTAGTGCATGGAGGCGACCGGCTGCGACGCTGCCGGTGCGGCGCGTGGGGCCGACGGGCGCCGGGGCGAGATCGGTCATGAAGCGCGCACCCGGGGATCGATGAGGCGATAAGTCAGGTCAGTGAGTAGATTCACGATCACGAACGTGAGCGCGATCACCAGCACGGTGCTCTGCACGAGCGCGTACTCCTTCTGTTGAATCCCGAGCAGAACCTGCCGGCCGATGCCCGGCAGTGAGAAGATCTGCTCGACGACGACGGCGCCGCCGAGAAGGTATCCGAACTGCAGACCGGTCATCGTGACGATCGGTACGAGAGCGTTGCCGAGCACATGCTTCAGCTGCAAGCGGCGGGGCGGAACACCCTTGGCGCGTGCCGTGCGAATGAAGTCGTTGGAGCGCACTTCAAGCACCGCGGTGCGTGTGGTGCGCATGATCGGGGCCGCGATTCCGAAGCCGAGGACCAAAGACGGGAGAAGCATCTGCTGCAGGTTAA
Organism: Cryobacterium aureum; assembly: GCF_002954245.1. Lineage (GTDB taxonomy): Bacteria > Actinomycetota > Actinomycetes > Actinomycetales > Microbacteriaceae > Cryobacterium > Cryobacterium aureum. Next base: position 672,243 of record NZ_PPTG01000048.1, read on the forward strand.
GCAGCGGGTCGCTGAACAGCGGGGCAAAGGCTTGCCCGTTCGGATTGAAACCGAGAGAGGAGGCAAGCCCTGAGAGTAACGCAGTGGCGAGCAGAAAGGCGGGGATTGACAGGCCGGCGAGGCCGACGATCTGGCCGAGGGCGTCACGCGGGGAGTCTGGCTTCGAGGCCGACAGCATCCCGAGCGGGATCCCGATCAGCAGCGCGAGAATGATCGAGAAGATCGCAAGTTCGAAGGTGACCGGCAGGGCTGCGACGGTGAGGTCGAGAACACTCTGCTGAGCGCGCGAGGAAAACCCGAGATTTCCGGTGAACAGGTTCCCCAGCCACGAGAAGAATTGCACGACCAGGGGCTGGTCGAGACCGTAATACTGCTCGAGAGCTAGTTTCTGCGCCGGGGTGAGCGCAGCGGCTTCGGTGCCGAGACCCGCGGTGATCTGGTTACCGGGAATGGCCCGCAGCATGATGAAGACAAATATCGCGACACCGAAGAGGGTGAGCGCTGCGGCGCCAATTCGATGCACGACGCTGTTGTGGGAGAAAGTTTTGAGCATGTCCTTCGGGCATTCCCAATTGCATGGCGGGTACCGACGTTGTCAGTCGGCACCCGCCCCGGCAATCGTTAGTTGACGGTTGTGGTGCGCAAGTACTGGAGCGAACCATTGGCCATGGGCACGAAGCCCTGCACCGCAGAGTCGGTCGCTGTGTAGCTGTAGCTGGTGAACAGCCACACCCAGGCGGCGTTGTCTTCAAGCTCGGCCGAGACCTTCTCGTAGATGGCGGCGCGGTCCTTCGGGTCGCTCGAGGCACGGCCCTCGGCGAACAGCGCGTCCAGTTCCGGCGAGCTGTAGCCGGCGACCTTGTTCAGGTTGCCGGTGCTGGTGAAGTAACGGCCGTACATGCCGTCGGGGTCCGGGCGTCCACCGTTCAGAGCGACGGCGGCGTCGAAGTCGCCGGCGATCCAACGGTCGACGTAGGCACCGGATTCGAGGGTCTCGACATCGAGGGTGATTTTCGCCTCGGCCAGTTGCGCCTTGAGGTTCTGAGATTCGTTCACCGAGGTCGCGTACTCGCCCTGCGACACGATCGTCTTGATGGTGACGCCGTCAGCCTTGCCGGCCTTGGCCAGGTAAGCGGCAGCCTTCTTGAGGTCACGCTCTGGACACGGGCGTGCGTCCGTGTCGGACTTGTAGGCCGGTGAGGTGATCGGGCCGGTGACTTCACCTTCGCCGAGCGCAGCGGTGTCGAGCACTTCCTGGCGGTCGATGGCGCAGGAAATCGCGAGGCGCACGTTGACGTCGGTGAGATCGCCGCGCGTCGCGTTCAGCTGCAGTGCGTGGTAACTGAGCTGCGGTGTCTTGGCGATCGTGATTGTGCCGCTTTCAGCGGTCTGAGCGACCAACGGGTCGTCGAAGACAGCCATCTGCACGTTGCCGGATTGCATGGCCGACACGATCGACGACTCGTCGGGGATGACGCGGAACTCGACGCTCTTTAGCGTCGGCTCGTCGCCCCAATACGCGGTGTTCTTCACTAGGGTGATCGACTGGTTCGCCGCGCGGGTGTCGAAGGAGTAGGCGCCGGTGCCGTTGGGCGTCGTGTTCAGCGCTTCTTCGGTGTCATCGGAGGAGAGCATCGCCATGTTGATCACGGCGAGGCTAGCCGGCAGTGCGGCATCCGGGGCTGACAGGGTCAGCAACACGGTGTTCTCATCGCTGGCCTCGATGGCCGTGACGGAGGCGAGCGCGCTGCGTGACACCGCGGCGGTCGCCTGTTCCTGGATCTTCGTCAGCGAGCTGACGGCGTCTTCTGAACCGAACGTGCTGCCGTCGGCGAAGGTGACTCCTTCACGCAATTTCAGGGTGACGGTCAAGCCGTCTTCGGATGCATCCCACGACTCGGCGAGGCCCGGAACGACGTTCAGGTCCCCATCGAACTCGGTCAGGGTGCCGTACACGTTCTGCAGAACGTTGACCGCCTGGAACTGGGTGGCTTTCCAAGGAAAGAGGGTGTCGGGGTCTGACGTGACTCCAACGACCAACGAACCGCCGGACTTGGCACTTTCAGCGGGTGCTGGCGTGCCGGGGCTTGAACAGCCCGATACTGCAAGTGAAACGATCGCGGCGATACCGAGTGCCGAGACTGCCCCACGAGTAAAACGGAAACCGTGCGACAAGGGTTACTCCTCAGGTGTGTTGTGATGCTCCATTGCATGAGGCCGCCGACTCGCGGTCACACTGAAAGCGTCTGTGATCCAGGTTGGAATAAAAGTACACCACATTTACAACATGCGTACTTTCTTTTCTCGTATTGTTGTCGGTATGCAGTGAGGACCCCACGACAGAGGTACCGCACCGTGGCCGTTTCACCGTTCGAAAGGGACAGAACGTGACCGATGACATCCTCGAACGACCGGACTCCCGGACCGTTCTGGTGCGCATGCGTGCCGCCATGCCCTCGCTTCGCCCCACCGAACGGCGGATCGCTGAACTCTTTCTGGCACACCCGGCGGATGCCGTGAACCTGTCCATCGCCGAGCTTGCGGTCCGCTGCGACACGTCCACGACCTCGGTCGTGCGGTTCTACAAACGCATCGGATACGAACATTACAAAGATCTGCGCATCGACCTCACTCGGGAGACGACGCGGGAAGACCTGCAGAACTCCAACTTCTCCTCGGTGTCCGGCGACATCAACCGGGAGGATAGCCTCGCCGACATCGTGGCGAAAGTGGCCCTCAATGAAACGCTGTCGATCGCCGACACCGCCAAAGTGCTCGACACGCTGGTGCTCGGCCGAGCCGTTGATCTGGTGAAGTCAGCCAGACGCATCGACAGTTTCGGCGTGGGGGCAAGCTCGTTCGTGGGTCTGGACCTGCAGCAGAAACTTACGCGAATCGGCCGCACCGCCCTCAACTGGCCAGACCCCCACTCTGCCTGGACCTCGGCGGCCACACTCGACGCATCCTGTGTCGCCATCGCAGTCTCGCACACCGGTTCGACGATCGATACCGTGGAGTTTCTGAAGCTCGCGCGTGCTGCAGGTGCTGCGACGATCGCCATCACCAACTTCGGGGAATCGCCCCTGGCCAACGCGGCCGACATCGTGCTGACCACCGCCGCACGGGAAACCCGGTTCCGTTCCGGGGCGCTCGGCAGCAGAATCGCGCAGCTCATGGTTATCGATTGCCTCTTCACCGCGGTAGCACAGGCCTCATTCGACGAATCGATGACTGCGGTCCGCACCACATATGAGGCAGTGCACAGCCGTAGCCTGAAAGGATCTTGAATGAACGCCGCATCGATACCCGTTTCTGCACCCGCATCAGCACCGAACACCTCGATTGCCTCGAGCAACCGCTCGATTGATCGACTGAAATACGCGCACGACGCGTCGCACTACCTGCTCGTTCCAACCAGTGTCGCCACACCGACTTCCGCGGCCGAGGTGGCCGAGTTGTATCGGGAGAGCCAGCGCCGCGGCATCCCTTTGACCTTTCGCTCCGGCGGAACCAGCCTGAGCGGGCAGGGCGTGACCGACGGCATCCTCGTCGATACACGGGCCAATTTCCGTTCCATCGAGGTACTGGATGCCGGCGCGCGGGTGCGTGTGCAGCCCGGTGTCACAGTGCGTCAGGTGAACGCGCGCCTCACCCGCTTCGGTCGCAAACTCGGACCCGACCCGGCGAGTGAGATTGCCTGCACAATCGGCGGGGTCGTCGCCAACAACTCGAGCGGAATGGCCTGCGGCACCGCACAAAACAGCTACCAGACTGTCGAATCGATGGTAGTTGTGCTGCCGAGCGGCACTATCGTCGACACCGGGGCCAGCGACGCCGACGACCGCCTGCGCCACCTCGAACCGGCCCTCTACCGCGGGCTGACCCGGCTGCGGGATCGAGTCCGCGGGAAAGCGGCGTCCGTGTCGGTGATCCAAGCACAGTTCTCGATGAAGAACACTATGGGCTACGGGCTCAATTCGTTTCTCGACTACGAGTGCCCGGTTGATATCCTCGCCCACCTGATGATCGGCAGCGAGGGAACCCTGGGCTTCATCGCCGAGGTCACCTTCCACACCGTTCCCGCGCTCCCCCATGCGCTGACCGGACTGGCGCTCTTTCCCAGCCTAAGTGCGGCGACCTCGGCGCTTCCGTCGCTGGTCGCAGTCGGGCTCGGCACGATCGAACTCATGGATGCGACCTCGCTACGGGTCGCCCAGACCCAGCCAGACAGTACGCCGGAGCTTCAGGCGCTCAGCGTCAACGGGCACGCCGCCCTACTGCTCGAGTACCTGGCCGCGAGCCCTGACCAGCTGTCCAAGCAGCGGGATGCCGGCGCTGCCACCCTAGCGGCACTCGACCTGATTGCTCCGCTGTCGTTGACTGGGAACGCCCGCGAACGGGCGAACCTCTGGCACATCCGCAAGGGCTTGTACACGACCGTCGCCGGCGCTCGCCCGTCAGGAACGACGGCCCTGCTTGAAGACATCGTGGTTCCGGTTCCGGCGCTACTCGGCACCTGCGAAAGCCTGATCGACCTCTTCGACGCCTACGACTATGAAGAAAGCGTAATCTTCGGTCATGCCAAGGATGGCAACATCCACTTCATGCTCAACGAGCATTTCGACGACCAGACCTCCCTCGCCCGCTACGCGCGGTTCACTGAGGAGATGGTCTGCCTCGTTCTCGGTAACAACGGTTCACTCAAGGCCGAGCACGGCACCGGGCGCATCATGGCCCCGTTCGTGCAGCGCCAATACGGCGACGAACTTTATACCGTGATGCGCGAGCTCAAGGCCCTGTTCGACCCGACCGGTCTACTGAACCCCGGCGTGATCCTCTCGGACAACCCTCAGTCCTACATGGCAAACCTCAAGCTCGCCCCTGTGGTGGAGGGAGAGGTAGACCGCTGTGTCGAGTGCGGCTACTGCGAACCGGCCTGCCCGTCCAAGGACCTGACCATGACGCCCCGGCAGCGCATTGTGATTCGCCGGGAGATGAAGTCCGCAGAGGCCCGTGGCGATGAGACGCTGCTGGCTGAGCTGCGCCGCGACTACAACTACGACGGTGTCGAGACCTGCGCAGTCGATGGGATGTGCCAGGTCGCCTGCCCAGTCAACATCAACACCGGCGATCTCGTTCGCCGCTTACGCGCTGAGAACACCAGCGCGCTCGAGCAATCGGTCTGGCTCGGGGCGGCGAAGAATTGGGGCGCGGTCACCGCGCTCGGCGGTCTGGCGCTGAGCGTGGCTGACCGGGTACCGGCACCGTTGGTTACTGCCGCCACTCGGGTCGGCCGGGCGCTGCTTGGCGCCGACACGGTGCCGCTTTACGATAAGGATCTGCCGCGCGGCGGTTCGCGACGCCGGACTCTGCCGGCGCGCGAACCGGAGGGCGAGCCGGTCGCCGTGTACTTCGCCGCCTGCATCGGTGCGATGTTCGGCCCCGCGGCCGACGGTATCGGAGTGACCGATGCCTTTCGGGAGCTGTGCGCGCGGGCCGGCGTGAGCCTGACGGTTCCCACAGGCATTGATTCGCTCTGCTGCGGCACGCCGTGGAAGTCGAAGGGAAATACGCGCGGCTACAACCGGATGACCGACTCCGTGCTTCCGGCGCTGCTAGCCGCGAGTCGCGGCGGTGAGCTGCCGATCGTGTGCGACGCGGCTTCCTGCACCGAGGGGTTGGAGACTATGCAGAAAAACGCTATCGCCGCCGGTGGAGACTATGCGGTGCTGCGATTCGTCGACGCTGTCGAGTTCATTCACGAGAACGTGATCGAGCTTCTCCCGGTCACGATGCCAGTGTCGTCGATCGCCCTGCATCACACCTGCTCGTCGACACAACTCGGCATCAACACGATAATGACCGAACTAGCGGAACTAATCAGCCCCGATGTGCACGTTCCGGTGGACTGGAGTTGCTGCGGCTTCGCCGGAGACCGCGGGCTACTGCATCCGGAGCTCACCGCCTCGGCGACCGCACGGGAGTCGGCGGAGATCGCCGAGCTCAGCTTTGCCTCGTATGCGTCGGCCAATCGCACCTGTGAGGTCGGGATGAGCCGGGCGACCGGGCAGAATTACCGGCACCTGCTGGAGCTCGTCGAGGAGGCAACAAGGCCGTTCTAGCTTGCGCCCTCGTGGTTCGTTCAACGCAGTGCACAATGGCGATCGAAGGCCGGACGCCCCGCGTCGCACCCACACCGTCGGATCGTGCGCCGAAGAGTTTGACTCTCGTAGCGTCGATCAAGGCTCGCCGCAACGACTGAGATGGCAGCACCCTCTCCCTGTTCTGGGACCCCGTTGAACCTGACGACCAAATCGCCTTCGTGGCGGGAGTTTGCTTGCACACCATGGACGAGGTCTATTTGGTGGAGGCAGTCGCGATCGCCGCAGGGTCCGAGGACTTCTTGTTAGGCATCGCCAAATGATGAGGTTGGACAGGTGGACCTCACCCGAGCGGGGACCCTAGAAGATATCCACGCAGCATGCTTCGGCACGATCTGGCAATGGTCGGGAAATCTGAGACAACGCGAACTCAGCATCGGGGTCGAGCCAGCGTCGCGACGGCAACGCCTCCCCGAAGGACTGGGCACCCTTGCCTGGCAGATCGAGAACGGGGCGGCAGCACCCGAGTGGATTGCATTGAACACGCACCACCGTCTGGTCCACCGTCATCCGTTCACGGACGGCAACGGGCGCGTCACTCGGCTATTCGCCGACGCGCTCTTGTTCGCACTCACCGATGGCACCCGGGTATTCGACTGGATTGAAGACGTACCCATCTATCTCGAAGCCCTGCGCGCCGCGGACTCAACTATGAGCCCGGAAGCACTCCTCGCCGTCATCGGCGTCCGAGAGGTCTAGACGAAATCCGGATGCACAAGCTGGCCAAAGCGGGTCATTAGAACTCACGGGCGGCGCAATCCCTGGGCAGATTTTGGGCGCTTTCACGCAGATCTTCTGCGGTCCGCCAAACAGTCCTCTAACGGCCGAGCAACGTGGCCAACTCGTCGAGCGACTCCCCCGTAATCGTTTACTACTCAGTGACACCCTCGAATAGGATCGCGAGCTCGTCGAGTTCGACGTCCCAGCCCTCTCGGTTCTGCTCAAGACGTTCGCGCCGGTAGCGGGTGCCGCCGGGGAGTGTTTCGAAACCCGATTCGCACACCGTGACATCCGTCCCGGTACCAGCATCGGCGAGGGTGAAGCGCACGTGAGTCGAGTACTCGTCGAGCTGTTCGGCGGGGATTCCCGACCAACGGAAGCCGAACGAGCCGTCGGGCACGACCTCGGTGATTTCGATCGGAAAGCTGCCGTAGTCATCCCAGTCGATGCTGCCGGTAGCACCGGGCTCGAGCGCGGCGAACCCCACACCGTCGCCAAACCACTTGACCATCACCTCGGGGTCGGTCAGCGCCTTCCAGACGTGCGCGCGCGAGGCCTCGATGTGCACGGTGCGGGTCACGGTGTGCCCCTTGATTCTTGCGTGATCAGACACGGTGTTTCCTTCACGTTCCAGCCGAGCGCGACGGGACATTGCCCGCCGAGCGGCACGTCAACAAGTTCTGCAAACGCACTTCATCGAGCCTACCCATGATTGCGTATCTGTTCACGGCCGGGAGAGCGCCGTGAACGCGAGGGCAACGCATCAGAGGTCGGTACTTGGGAGCCCAGAGCGCAGGCACCCCCCACTTCAGCCCACGCCGCGTATTGATGTCGTCGATAACAATGGCGGTCGGCATGAACCGGCGCAAGAAGAAATAGCTGCGGACCGTGGCTGCCGGAATGAATCCAAACATGGCGTGGCCTTGCAGATGTTCGGCAACAAGAACCTGAAGGGACTAAGAGTCATACCGTCGCAACGGGCGAAGGCGCGTAATAGAGGTTGCCTTCCCATACTTTAGAACTGGATATCTGCTGGGGGAAAGTAGCTGGCCACAATTCAGAGCGGATGCTCCCCCTTGCTTCCCGGCACCTGCTCGCGCGCATCCGATCGCGCCCTCCGCCGCGGACATACTCTGGGCGCGGAAGCGGAGCGTTCGAACGGGCCGGCGCCGATGAAGGCGGATGTTTCGGATTGATCAGCTCCTGGTAGAGCTTCTCTGTGGCCGAGCGAACCCGGTGGGTGACATCGGTTTGTTTCAGTCGGCCTAGCAGGTCCACAGGTCCAACTGGTCAAGAGCCATCGTGTGTGGTGATCTCTCGTGAGAATTCTAGATAGTTCTCACTGACCATCGTACGATGGCTCCTCACGTCATCGGGATGACGGGAAAAACCGGAAACTACACCACTCAGCGGGACGTGACCCTGCGGACAGGCGCTACTGTCTTGCCATGGGACTTGCAGAGGATGCCGCAGCACATAAAGCACAGCGTGGTGTCGACAAAGCGCGAAAGTCGGCCGACCAGGGCAAGACCTCTCTGGCCGCCGAGGCGCTATTGAAAGAGTTCGCGACGGAGATGCGTCACCGATCCATCCCCACGACAGCAATCTACGAGACTAGGATTCGTGACCTGCTCTTCCACAACGGATCCGGCCCTACCCGAACGCTTTGGGCTGGCGCTGAAATTGGGCGTGGTTGGTTGCTAGATTCGAGTGCTGACGCCGATGCCTGGACTGGGACACATTACGTCTTGTTTGATGACGGGCGATTTGCTCTCCGGTCGATGTACCGAAGGAAGATTCTATTCGGAATCGAAGGCGGCCCACTGGTACCGTGCGTCGAGAAAAGTATGGCCGATATTCGATCAACAGTTAATTTGGGAAGGCTCCGAGAGGGCATTGTGAACATCCTGTCGAGAACTTCGTAGCGTCGGCGTTTGTGCCGTTCTGGCAGGTCTCTGGCACCCGGATTCGGGAACCGCATCCGGCCTGGGAAGTGAAGCGGATCGAGTCGAGGTCGCCCTGGCGCCGTCCGAGGGAGGCTGTCTTCTAACGAGAACACCAACGGCCTACTACGCCAGTACTTTCCCAAAGACACCAACCTCGCCTCGGGGTCGGCGGCATCGAATGCGGCATGTTCGCTGTAGCTGATTCCCGGACGTACTGTCGTCGCGTCGGCCCAAATGGGCTCGAGATCATGGACGAGCATGCGGGTCTGTCGGTCGCGTGATCGCGCCTGGAGGGTGCGGGCGGCGGGTTGGCTGGCGAACCCGAGGCAGAGGAACAGGAAGGTCCAATGATCGATATCAACCTGAACGGCACGGGACTTCCCGGCAGTGGGCTGATGCGCATCATCGTCGGGGCGGTCACGAGACCATCGGCCTCATGCTCAGCGTTCTCGCCCTTATCGTCGCGGCGACCGTCTAGGGATTCGGCGCCAAGTCGTCCACCCCGCACCTCGTCTCCCGCGGCAAGACAGGCGTCAGGGTGGCTGGCGGCGCCGCGATCATCTGCGGAGTGGCCGTCACACTCGTCAACTTCTTCTGGAACGTCGGCCAGTCCCTCGGACCCTGCGAATCCAAACGGAGCAATCGATGAGCGTGTTCGATGTGCCGGTCGCAACGAATGTCTGCACCGACGTCGGCCACATCTCTGCCCCGGTCGTCGCCGCCCCGTTTATGGGCCTCCACGATTCACGACCGTCGAATTCATCTGAGCAGGAATCCTTTAGCGGCCGGCAGGAGACGCCGAGCAACCGTCTGCTCCTGGCACCGTCTGCGTTAAGGCGCCGCTTGCACGCGGATCCCCGTCACCTCTGGGGCGTCGCCCCCGAAGCCGCGATCAGGGCCGTGAGGCAGCCGGGCCGGGGTCAGCCGGGTTGCTATCGCCTGTGCGGAGAAGATTCATTCGGATGTGCCGACATGGTGCTGGTGCAAAACGACCGCCTGCCGGAGCGCCGGCACCCCATTGAACGGGCATCGGGTTGCAGCTGTGGTTGGTGCTGTGGGGCCTCGCGGGTGCGATCAGATGGGGAACTTGGCCGGCGAGAAGGTGCCCTGCAGGGGCCTTAAGGTGAGAGAGAACCATACAAGCGACAGGAGTAGCGATGAGCAGCGAGATCGAACTGGTGAGTGACGGGGACGGTCTCGTGGCCTTTGGCGCTTCAGCCGATGTCGAGCGGTTTTTCCTTTCGACGGGGCTAGACCGGGCGCCGTCGCGGAAGCTTGATCTTCATCGGCTTTGGTCGTTCTCTGGCACCGGCGCGGCGGCCGCGCAAGTAGGCGCGGATCTCGCGGCGAACTCTGGTCGGTGGGTGAAGCTGACCGCCGAGTCGGCCGAGGCCATAAAGGAATTCGGATTGATGGCGACGAAAACCCCCGGGGTCAGCCACGCGATGATTGGTAATCCCGGCGATATCAAGAAGTGGCTTCAAATCTCAAACCCGACCGTATTGCTTAGTGGGCCGTTCGCTCTGACCGCCCTGTCCACGATGATGCAACAGCGCGCGATGCAGCAGCAGATGGATGAGATTGTTGAATACCTCCGGGAGCTCGACGAAAAGGTCGACGATATACTGCGAAGCCAGAAGGACGCAGTTCTAGCGGACATGATCGGCGTCGACCTGATCATCGAAGACGCCCTTACTGTGCGTAACCACGTCGGGCGAGTCTCCGAGGTCACCTGGTCGAAGGTGCAAGCCTGTGGCATGACGCTAGCGCGCACGCAGGGCTACTCGCTTCTTCAACTCGACAACATCGCCGAGAAGCTCGAGAAGAAAGCAGATCTCGGAGAAATCGCCCGGGCGACCAAAGAAGCCGAGCCAAGGGTGTTCGAATGGCTCAAGGTCCTGGCGCGGACGGTTCAACTTCAGGACGGGGTCTCAATACTCGAACTCGACCGAGTGCTCGACGCTGCGCCTTCTGATCTGGAGACTCACCGATTCGGACTGGCTCAAGCACGTCAGAATCGTGTCGACCTCATCGCGCGCACGACGGCACGCATTCTGGCCCAGATGCACGCGACTGTGCAGCGCGCGAACGCTAAAGTCATTCTCAACCCGTTCGACTCCCCGGCGGCGGTGAAATCGAGCAATCAAGTCGCGGTCGGCGTCCTTGAATTCCGTGGGCGGCTCGGGATCGCGTCGGGCCACGAGTCCGAGAACGCGAGACGATGGGGTCAGGCCGTCGCTGACGCGCGAGACAAAGCTTTTGCATCTGCATCGGGAGGGGTCAATGTTGCCGGGCGTATTGGGGCCGAAACCTTCTACCGGGCCACCGAATCTTTCCGCGCGATTGACATCGACGGCGACGGTATCCCTGATAAGCCGCGGGCAATCGCTGCTGCGGAGAATGCAAGTGCAGCCGTCAAGGGTGCTACTTCCGGGGTTACCGGCGCACTCGGGTCCATTTTGAATCGTAGGACAGATAAGAAGGCGTCCTCCGAACAATCAACTCTTGAGGCCGCCCCTGACAAGTCTTGATCTGCGCGCGTGTGCTTCTGTGACTCACCGCGCTCGGCACGACGGTACTTGATGGTCCATCGCATCCGGGCGTCAAATTCAGATGAACCCGTCTCCTGCGACGAACGAACGTCGACTGACGCCGCGCGCAGCCGCCCAGCCGTGAGCGTCCGCACGCCGAAGTCTGGTCGGCGGATCGTTCACACGGACTGGACGCTGCCGCGCCAACTTTTGACTGCGGCCCTTTCGGCGTCCCTGAGCCAGGGTGAAGCGAGGAGCGCGTCGAGGCCGAGGCCGAGGAACGCAGCGCGAAATGCACCTACGGTCGTCCAGACCGACACAGCGTCTCAATCTCCGGTTCCGCACTGTTTCGATTCGACGTGGCCGCCCGGAGGTCACCGAGTCGAACGGATCCGAGATAGTCGTCGACGATCCACCGGACTCATCTGCGTGACCGCGCCCACGGTGGACGAGCTCGATGCCGCGGTGGCGTTGATCGAGTAGGTCGCGATTCAGGCATCGTGCGAAATGCGCCGGCGCGTGGGGCAGCAGGCGCAGGCGTTTACGGCGGTGGCGTTGCCGTTGTGTCGGAGCGAGTGACTTGGTTCAGCAGCAGTCTTCGTGGTCGACGTCGCGTTCCCCGGTCAGAGCAGCCACGGGCACTTTGCAGGCGTCGCCGCGCCACGCCTCGAGGCCTTCCCTGACGGCGAAGACGACAATCACGAGGGCTGCGACCGAGTCGGCCCACGCCCAACCGAAAAGGGTATTCAGTAGCAGCCCAACTAGCAGGGCCGCAGAGAGGTAGGAGCAGATCAGGGTTTGTTTCGAGTCAGCGACCGCCGAGGCTGAGCCCAGCTCCCGGCCGGCGCGACGTTCGGCGAAGCTCAGAAAGGGCATCACCAGAAGGCTGACCGCGGCCAGCACGATGCCGACCGTGCTGTGCTCCGCTTCCCGAAGACCGAGCAGGGACAGCCCGGCATCGACGGTCACGTACGCTGCGAGAGCGAAGAACGCCCACGCGATGACTCGAAGCGCGGTCTTCTCCCGCTTCTCTGGGTCTGGGGCTGCGAACTGCCAGGCCACCGCGGCCGCGGAGAGAACCTCAACGATAGAGTCCAGGCCAAACCCGATGAGGGCCGCTGAGGACGCCACACTCCCGGCCGCGATCGCAATGATCGCTTCGATGACGTTGTAGGCAATGGTCGCCGCGACGATCCACCGAATCCGGCGACGGAGAACCTGCGTTCGGTCAGGCTGGATCGCAACCACTCGGGCGTGGGCGGGAAGGCTCATGCGTCAGTCCCGCAACAGAACGGCACGTCGCAGGTCTCATCGACGCAGCCGAGACCGTCGTCGACGGCGAGCACCACATCCATCAGGGCGAACAGCGCCTTTGTCACGTGAGGATCCGCGATCTCATACCGAGTCGAGCGCCCTTCCGGAACGGCGGCCACGATTCCGCAGCCTCGCAGGCAGGACAGGTGGTTGGACACGTTCGACCGCGACAGCTCCAGCTCGCGTGCCAACGCACCCGGATAGCCCGGCCCAGCGAGGAGGGAGAGCAGGATTCGAGATCTGGTAGAAACGGCCATCGCTCGGCCCAACCGGTTCATCACGTCCACTCGCGAAGCAATAGTCAGCATGCACTGACATTACAGCAGGGGCTGACCAATCACCACCGGCCGGTAAGGGTGGGTCCCGGGCTTATGCAGCGCTATTTCCTGGTGCTGATCATGCTCAATTGGATCGGCCCGCAGCCGGAGTGCGACCCACAGCCCGCAGCGACGGCAAATGTAGACGTTGTCGCTGAGGGCATGCACCCGGCGGCGCGAATAGATGCGACCGCAGCAGGAACAGGTGAGTTCTGAGGACTTATTCATGAGCATTGAGCGCTGCTTCAATTTGTTGCTGGGTGGGAGCTCCGGCCATGCCGTTCGGGGTGAGATAGATCCGGCAGGCGAGATCATTGGTGCGGCCGTCCGTGGGAAAGAGATCGACACCGTCAACGAGGATCGTCGGGGAACCAGCGAAGGGAAAACTTGCGGCTGTCTCGGCGGAATCGATCAGGGTGGATTTGATGAAGGTGTTCGCCAACATCGTGTTCTCGACCGCGCGCTGCAGGCGGAGAAGGGTTTCTCCGGAGTTCGGGCAGTCGGCAATGTGGAGCAGCTCGATTGTCGCCATGGATTTCCTTCTCTGCACAGGGCGACCGAGATCCGTATCGCCTCTCCGCCCAATTCTGTCACCGCACGCTGAGACCGTGTCGTGCCCAGCGCACCAAACACAGCCGGGCACACGGTCACGCTGTAAAAGACACCGATGTGACCGAGCGGATGCATACGGCCGCGCTGCCATGCCGACGACTTCAACCTTGAAACCCGCTTCGTTTTCAAGATACGCAGCGTAGTGGTCGGGACCGCCAGCGTAGGGATACCGATCCGAGTACAGCGCCTTCCAGCCGTGGGTCGGTGCCTGACCGACAATGCGGTCGATATCCGCCGAAATTCCTCCGTGAAGAGCAATGTGATTCATCCCGGAAAGTCGGCGCCAGTTCTCCGCGGCGACCTTGAGCGAAACGGGTTGGGAACACATCGTCACGACGACGGTGTTGAGGCCGGGCTCGCGCCCACGCGCAGCACCCGCGCGTGCGGCCGCCCAGCCGCGTGGCTTGACTTTGCTGATCAAGAGTTGGTCAGCCTCGTTCCAATCGTCTCGATGGCATCGAGGTCTCGCGTGCCTCGCATGTGACGCGGATCGTTTAGCGCGTTGGGATTGTGGCGTGGCGAGCGAAGGATACGCTCTCGACGATGAGGGCGAGAACGAAGTCCAGTTCTGCTTCGGTGCGCGGGCCGTAGATCATGAATTCGGTGCCGTAGTCCTCATACTGATGCGGTTCGGCCCATCCCAGTTCGGTGAGTTCCGTGCCGCGTTTCGCTGGCAGGCACAGGTGAACGCTCGTGTCATGCACGCCGTGGAGGTGAACCGGTTCAAGGCGCTTGCCCGGAGCCAGCGATGTTTCAGGCAAACGTGCCTCCGCTATGTCGACGAGGAAGACGGCGCGTGAAGACGATGGTGACACTTGGCTGTGGCCCTCGACAACGGAGTCCAGCCCGAAGGTTGCTGCCACGAGCCGACCCCACATGCCTGGACTGGACTGCTGGGACAGCTGTGTCTGCGGGCCTTCGGTCGAGACAACGGGGCGCTCACCCTTTCGCGCTGGTGTAGTCATAGGTCAAATGTATTCCGTCGCCGACGAGCACGATCCAGGCCCGCAAGGGGGACCTCCGACGTCGCCGTCTCAGTTGAATTGCTGAGCCGGGGTTGGCTCGCTCGAATTTTCATAGCGGAATCATTTCACTCGCCCGCGGCGAGGTCGGGACGGCGGACGCGTTCGGGTCGAGATCCGGATCCCACGGCCGGGGCATCCCGATCGGGTTCGGAAACGGGAATACCGTTTGGCACGCTCTCGCGATGGGCGCGAGCGTGCGGGCAATACCTGCGATCTCATCGTCATTCAATCCGCGCCACGGACCGACGGCCAGCTGGTTGGTCATATTCTCAGCGCAATCCACTGCCGCCCTGCCATTCTCGCTGATCTCGCCCTGGACGGTCAGCAGCCCCCGAGTCATGAGCTCTTCGACTTCGACCGCCCACTCTTCTTCTGTCCAGCCACGCGACTTCCGCACACTCATCGCGTCGAGGTCCACCGCGCTCCGCAACACGAGTGTGCTGATGCCCGCGATCCCTCCCTCGACCAGCGCCATCACATGACCGTCTCCGCGATGCTCGCGAAGAGTCGCCGCGGCCTGCCAGAGACGGCGATACGGATCCGACTCCACGGTCAGAGCCCTGTTCGCCGCCGCGAGTGGTCGACCTATGGTGTCGACACGAGCCGCTACCTGGGCAAGTACGTCAGCCGCTTCGGTGACAGATCCTTCGTCGGGCATGAGGTTTCGCAACGTCGCTGCGGCACCCCGCGACCGCGCGTCGAGGACCCGGTCTACCGTCACCGTCGACCACACAGCCGGTAGCACCCGCTCGACCAGGAACGGAGCGAACCCACTGAAGATCGCCACCACCGGGGCCGCGATCACAGCTCCGAGCGGGGCGGCGCGACCGGCGAAGTATCCGTCCCAGTAACGGGTCAATCCGATGTCCGCGAACGCCTCCCTCGCCTCCGGCGAGAAATACGTCACCGCGTGGATCGGCTCGAACAACGTCCACAGTGCCCGAACGTGATGCTCCAACTCGCTCATTCGTCTCCCTTGTCGCCGCGTCCTCCCGAGTCTATGGCGCGCGGCAACACCGACCATAAAGTGTCGCCCACCGCTGGCCTGTCGAAGACGTACAGTCGAAGACGTCATAATGGGTGATCACGTCGAGTACTTTATCCAGTTCGTCGTGGACGACGTTACTCGGCGGCGCGATGCCGAGGCGGCCATCTTTACGAACGGCACCCCGCATTAGGCTGGCGATATAGCTGGCGCAGGAGGTCCAGGGCTCGGTCCTGGACCAGTTGTTCCGTGGCCGCAGGAATGCCAGCCTCATCCAGAAGACGCCGAACGAACGCCTGATCTTCGCCGACCGGTGCGCCGTACCTGGCGGCGAAGGGTGCCAGCCTGCTGCCGAGCTCCTGTAGGTCGACCCCCGCCGAGAAGATCGCGTCTCGGGCCAGACCCGCGAGGTGTCCCCCGTCGAGGCCGGCCGCGACGAGGTCTGCGACGGTGCGGGCCAGCGTGGTGACGGGAAGTCCCAGCACTTGGGTCCAATCCGATTGCGGGATCACACCACGATGGATGCGCACATCCGCTTGTCGGCTTTGTTTGCGGCCCGCGAGGGTGAACTCGAGAACGTCGGCGTCTCGGTTCCCAATGCCGTGCAGCGCGGCGGCTGAAGCGTGCGAGACGCCCGCCGGGTCCGGCACCAGGAGTCGCTCGGACACTGAATGACGGGCGTCGAGGGAAAGCCAAGTTGCCTGTCGTGCGCGGTGCCGATCGAACGGCACCCCAGCGAACAGATACACGCCATGCTGCACGCGTGTCAGGGCGCCGTGCTCAGCAAGCCTGGCCAGCTGCGACGCCGTGACTCCCAGGCCGCGGGCCTGTGACGGCGTCAGAAAACCCCACTGCGAGGAGACAAGATCACGACAACCGGGATCAGATCGCGGGACGTACGCGAATGCCGCGTGTGCTGTCGGGCGACAGCTTTGCGGTATGTGCTTCGGGGGGCGGCGGTTGCTTCGGTAGAAAGTCTGACGAGCCGGTCTGGGAAGCAATCAAACCTCAAGATTGAGACGCGTCTGCAGAAGTGGAACGGCAATTCGTGGGCGTCGGTGACGAACAGCACCAACACGACGTCTCAAACTACTTTGAAGAGCGGGGTCACATACACCGGCGTTAGTGGGTTCATTCTCTGCCAAACCGGCACATTCCGTACTCAATCACGCGGCAGCGCGGCCCTTAACGGCGTCGCTCAGTCCTCGACCGAGTGGCAGACAACGGACACTAAGAAGGGTGTCAAGAACCCGTGCGTCACTCCTCTTCAGGTCATCTCCGTTCCGTAGTCCCGTCAAGGCACTCTGGAGGAGAGATCTTCCGTTCTCGCCTAGCGGCCCCCGTTGTGGTGGCGCACCAGTGGTTGTTCCGGCAATCATTGGCGCGCTCTACCTGGGGTCCGCTGTGTCGCTATGGATCCCCGTCGTCTGTCTAGTCTTGCTGAGCATCGTGGCGATCGCATACATTACCCGAGGCGACCGTTCGAGCGCACTCTTCGTTTTGCTCTGCATAGTGACGTTTCTGCCCGCCATCGCGGGCTGGTATGTGCTCGTCCCGGCACTAGGGAGCGTGCTCCTCTTGACGGCCAATCTGGCGCACCGCCGGTGGCGACGAATCTTCGTCCCGCACGCATCGTTGCTTGTGGTGGCGAGCGTTGTCGTCGTCTTGGCCGGGGTGGCTACGCTTCAGTGGGTCACTAGTTCACTGCGCGAGTCAAGTGGGTCATTCGAATGGAGGGTCCTTCCTGGCCAGGACTACGGATTCTTCGCCGTCACCATAATCGTGATTGTCGCTTCTATTGTTAACGCCACCTTCGAAGAACTGCTGTGGCGCAGTGATCTGAGCCGAGGCATATGGGGTGCCGCGGTCGCTGTTAAGCCGAATTCGGCTTAACAGCGATTATGCCGAGGATGACGTTAAGCCGAGGAACCGTGTCGATGCTGGTTGTTTGCGGGGAACGGCGTTTGTTTTGTCGGCTTAGCGTCGCCGTCGATCAGCGGAGTGTGTAGAGCATTTGCA
>NZ_PPTG01000037.1 GCF_002954245.1 Cryobacterium aureum
CCCACCGACGCCATTCTTGCGTTCCTGGCCGCGCTGTGATTATGCCGACTTTTTTGCCCCAGCCACCGCCCGCAGACTGGCATCGGAGACCAACATCGGCATAATCACAATGTCGGCATAACACGACCAGGTCATGTTGGGTCCCGTCGCGATGAGTTCGGGCTTGACCCGCGCGGGGTGCTCGGCCTGAGCGCGACGCTCCCCGGTCTCGCCGTGCGTGCGGAGCAAACGATACATCGTCGCCACCGAGCACAGGTAGGTGCCCTCGTCGAGGAGGATCGCCTGAATCTCCGCCGGTGCCTTGTCCACGAACCGTTCCGACCGCAGCACCTCCAGAACGACGTTGCGCTCCGACTCGGTCAGCGCCCGCGGCTGCTTCACCGGCTCCGGCCGGGGCCGCGGCGATGAGGGCGGCCGTGGTGCGCGAGGGTGTTGCCGGTAGTGCGTGGCCCGGGATCGTCCCACGGCTCGGCATGCGTCCCTGGTGCCGACGAGCGGGACGAGGGCGGTGATGGTGGCGTCGATTATTTCTCGGTGTTCGTCTCGCTGCTGTTGGTCGAGAGTTGATCCAACAGAGCCGAGAGTTTTCCCTGGATCGCGATCACCTGCCGTGCCGTATCCAACTCGCCCGTGAGGCGCTGGTTCTCTTTCCGCAGCCGGGCAGCGTCCTTCTCCGCGATGCTGGCAGGCGGCGCTCCCGCCGGCCGTGCCAACGCCACCAGCACGCCTTTATCGCGCTGATCACGCCACTTGCCGACCAACGAGGTATACAACTTTTCTCGGCGGAGCAACGCGCCGCGGCCCTGCCGATCGAGGTTGTCGTACTCGGTCAGAATGTCGCGTTTGTACTTGGCCGTGTACGTCCGCCGCCGCGCACGCTCGGGGACCTGGGGATCGGGAACATCTTCCATCCCTACAGCCTGCCCCGTCGAGCTGGGTCCTGTCATTACTGCATTCGTCAAGGGAACTCCTTCCCCGCCTTCTACGACACTATTCGGGACGATCCCGATGCCTTACACAAGGTTGACAGAGAGGGTCCCGAGCCGGTGCGCAGGTAGGTGATGTCGCCGCAGAACCGGGTTCCCGGGACGGTCGAGAGGAACTCTCTCTTCCCGTCCCCGTCGAGCATGTGATTGCGGATGTGCTCAGTTCTGGCATCCGGATCGACGGTGGTGGTCTTCTTCCAGGCCCGCATGCGCACGGCCCGCAGGCCACGGCCGCTGAGGATCGTCCCGACCGTGCCGCTGGCGATGCTGACGCTTTCCTGGCTGAGGATGGTGGTGATCTGGTCCCGGCCAGCCATGCCCTTCTCACGCTCGTAGATCCGCACCACGTGCGCGTCCAGCACGGTGTGACGCATCTGTGTCGGAGTCGGAACGACCGGCCGCAGCGAGCGGTAGAACGAGGCCCGTGAGACCTTCAGCTTGCGGCACATCCAGTCGATGGGGAAGGAAGCCTTCTCCGCCAAGATAAACACGAAGTAGTCGTTTATCGTTGTTTCGCGGCGAAGAAGGCGCTGACTTTTCCCAGGAACTCGATCTCCCTTTTCAGTTCAGCGTTCTCCGCCTGCAGGGCTTTGTATTTGGCCCATTCGACCGGGCCCGGTTCGGCAGCACCAGCTTCGGGGTGTTCCTCTTTCCAGAGGCGCACCCAGTTGCCCAGCGTCCCCTCGACGACACCGATTTCCGGGGCGACTTGAGCGACCGGGCGGCCCGATGAAATCACCAGCTCCACGGCCTCGGCCCGGAACTCAGCATTGAACTTTCGACGATTAGTCATGAAACAGATTCTCCTTACCTCTGTCTCAATTCACCATACGGGCGCAGACCTTCCACCAGGCTGTGACTGGGCGGGACTTGGGGTTCAAATCCCACCGGTACCGCCACGAAAACCCCCTAAATCCCAGTGTTTTACTGGGGAGTAGGGGGTTTCTTCAGGTCGAGACGAACCCCAGCGATAACGGCAGGGTTGCGGGCCGACGTCGAGACGCCGCATATCGCCAAGACACGATGAATGGGCGCAGTAGGCTTCGAGCATGACACGTCTTGACCGCGCTGAGTCCGAAGTAGATTCGAAGGGCACCAGCGCCGCTTATCTCGGTGGCGCCATCGTCATAATCGGGTTCTCGATACTCACCCTTGGGAATGCGTCGGAATGGTTCGACTACGTTTCCGGCGCTATCTTCCTTGTCCTCGCAGGCACTCTTGCATACCAGGGAATACAGTCGATTACCAAAGGTTGGCGTTCTACCGAAAAGCAGTCACACCAGTAGTCTCCCGGCACAATCGGCTGGGTAAATTCGACCAGCGAGTGCGTTGACTCACTGCATTTGTTTTGGCCTCGAATTGGAAACTCCGGTATTTCGCCTCGACGGACCCCCTGAATGAAAATCCAAAGAGGCGTCTAAACGCCAAGGCTGTGCGAGGCGGAGAATTTCAGCGAGCCGGCATCGCAAGAGCCTCGTGCAACCGAGTGTCACAACCTGACGGCTCGGTGCGGCCGGGCCCCGGTGTGATTCTTCCAGTCAAGCCTCAGCGGTGATCCGTCGAGCATCTCTTGCAGACACCCCCCATCGGGGTTACGCTGACGCCGTTCGCCGAATTCCACAAGTTTCGGCCCTGTGCCCCGCACATGATCTTTTGTCGAGGCGTGCCTTTCCCGGAAGACGGCCCCACCCCGCTACGTATTGGTGCGTGGGACCGTACCATTTTCGTTTGGAGAACAACGTGTCACGATTCGATTCATCCGTCAAAAAAGGACGTCGTCTCTGGAGCACGCCTATGCGCCTTCGGTACTGCGGCCGTTCAACGACTGGCTGCAGAAAGTATTCCGCAACTAGCACGCAAGCGTGGGGAGCCTGCCTGCCACCGGTGGCGCAGGCTCCTCCCGTCTAGGCGCGATCAACGACTTTTCACAGATATACAGTCGCCCGTGACGTCCACAAACCGATCCACGGCAAATCCTAGGAAGAGAGTGAGCAGATGAGTCAAGAAGTGAATATTGCATCGCAGCAGAAGTTTGGTGAGGCCGTCAACAGCGGAAAACTTGACCTCCTCGACGACCTCGTCGCCGAAGACGCAGTCGACAATGACCCTGCCCCCGGCCAAGAACCGGGACCCGCTGGCTATAAAGCGTTCTTCGGCGAGATGATTGCCGCTTTTCCAGACCTGCACATTGAAGTCGAGCGTCTCGTCGCGAACGACACCGACGTCGCATTTGCCTACACCCTCACCGGAACCCACCAAGGCCCACTGCTGGGCCACCCCGCTAGCGGGAAAACGATGACTGTTCGTGGCATGCAAATCAGCCGGTTCGAGAACGGAAAACTTGTAGAGCGGTGGGGCAGCAGCGACCAACAAGGCATGCTCGAACAACTTGGCCTCGCAGGATCGTGACGCCGCCTTAGGCGATACAGCGCAGCACTGTAGTTATCGCCGAGCCTCGGTTTCGGTCGGGTGCGTCCTATGCTCGGTCAACTTCATCGGGGCGCCGTGATCGACAGCGTGCGGCCGGACCGCCGCCCATATTCTTCGACCAGATGTGATTCGAACGTTAGACCGTCCCGTTTTCAGCACTGCGATGGCGGCGTCGAGTGCCACGAGGTCCTCGCGGCGCGGCGCCACAATCCCCAAGATGCGCTTCACTCCCGACCGTGTGATCAGCGAGACGAAGGTGCAACCAGGCTACGAGTGTTGCACAGTGCTGAGCGGCACGGTGCAGCTACAGCTCGGCGAGCGGACCATCCTCGTGAGCGAGGGCCAGGCAGCCGAGTTCTCCACGATGACCCCACACGCCATCGCGGCGTACGAGGGACCCGTGGAAATACTGACGATCTTCGACCACGACGGGGAGCGGGCGCATTTACCGGGCCACCGGCATCCGCAGTGAGTCTGCCGGTGCGGGTCTGCAGGGGCAGGGTCAGCTCATCGGCCGCACGGTGAGGATCTGCTCGGCGCGGCCTACCGGCCCGGATTCATCGTGGAGCACGCTGCTGGTGAGGCCGTGGCCGGCCGGCCCGAAGGCGACTGTGGTCTCCAGCCCAACCCAGGAGCCGATCGGCTGCCGGTGAAAGTGGATGGTGAGATCGAGGTTGGGGTATGCCCAGTCCAGGGGCGACTGGCGAACTGCGATTCCGTTGGCCGTATCCACCAGAGCGATGAAAGCTGCGTGAGGGCTGACTGTCTCCCCGGCGACGAGTGCGGTGTCGGTGCGAAGCCACGCGCTCGTTTCTCCGGGCTGCGGAGGCGCGACGGCTTTCATTGTCAAGGAGGCGACGTACCCTCCCGGCCAGGTGTCGGTCATCGACCACGGGGCCGCGGTGTCGGGTGAGGGCAGCGAGGCCGATGCGCCACCAGCGACTGCGGCGGTGTCGCTGGTCGCGATGAACCAGGCACGAGCGAGAACGGCCGGTCGGCCGGCGATGATGATGGTCGCCTCGACGAGCTCGATGGTGCGGCCGGGACGGATCGTCTCCACCCGAATTTCACAGTCTTCGGCGGCGAGAAACCCTAGGATATCAAAGCTGATGCGCCCGAGATCCTTGCCATTGGCTCCACCCGGTTCGGCTGCTCGGTGCAGGTCAATGGCGTGCACGATCAAGCCGCCGAGCGGGCTGAAGTGGATCTCGTCGACCTTCCAGGCACCGCCGGCGTGCACGGTCGGCCGGTAGCGGCCCGGAGTGACCGGCTCGAAATAGGCATCCGTTTGAAGCGGTGTTACCGGCTGTTCACTCATGCTGTCTCTCCCTCGCAACCGCCACGGTGCGGTGCCCTCCACCCTAGGTGCGATTGTGGCCCCGGCCGGCGACTCCCCCCCCGCCTTCAACGAGTTACGGAACCATGGATGGCAGGTCAGAGCCCTTACTGGCATTCTTGCGCCGCTGGACCAGTCCGCGCAGCGGCGGCAAAATGAGGGCGCCCAGCGCGATCAGAAGCAGGACCACGGCGATCGGGCTGGTGAAAATGGATGCCCAGCCGTCGATTATGAGGGCACGGCGTAGGTTCGATTCAGCCAAGGGCCCCAGGATGAGACCGAGCACCGCGGGGCCGGCCGGGAAACCAAAGCGCAGCATGAACAGTCCGACCAGGCTGGCGATCATCATCGTGAACACATCGAAGATGCTGTTGCTGACCGAGTAGGTGCCCACCATGCAGAAGATCAGGATGATGACCCAGAGGTAGCGGCTGGGCAGCTCCAGTAATTTCACCATGCCGCGCATGCGCAGCAGGCTGAGCACCAGGGTGAGGACCGTGGCGATCAACATGATGGTCACCAGCGACGAGATCAGGTCGGGGTGCGTGCTGAACAGGGCCGGTCCGGGCTGAATGCCCCAGATCATCATCGAGCCGATCATGACCGCCATGACCGAATCACCGGGGACACCGAGTGCCATCGTCGTGGCAACGCTGCCGCCGAGGGTGGCGGTGCTGGCGGTATCGCCGGCAGTCAGGCCTTCGAACGAGCCCTTGCCAAACTCGTCCTTCCGCTTGGACGCCCGCTTGGCATTGTCCCAGGCGATGATACCCGCGATGTCTCCGCCGACCGCCGGCACGAGTCCCACGACTGATCCGGTAACGGCACCGATGCCCATCGGCTTGGCGAGGCGCCGCAGGAGCCGGGCGTCGGGCATCCACTGGCCCATCTGGGTGACGGGCTTGGCGTGATGCTGCTTGTGCCGGGTGATGATTTGGTTGAGCACCTCGGCCACGCCGAAGAAACCGATGATCACAGCGATGAAGGGGATCCCGCCATTCAGCTCGAGAATACCGAAAGTGAACCGCGGGTCCCCGGTGATTGGATCGCGCCCCGCTGCGGAGAGGACCAGACCGAACGCTCCAGCGGCGAGCCCCTTGATGATGCGTCCCGAGGAGACCCCGACCATCATGGTCAGCCCGAAGACAACCAGTGCGAACATCTCCGGCGGTCCAAACTGCATGGCGAAGGCCGACAGTGGAACGGCGGCGATCGCTAAAATAGCAATGCCGAAGATCATGCCAACGGCAGAGCCAAAGGCTGACGTCGTCAGGGCCAGCCCGGCCTTGCCCTGCAGGGCCAGCGGATAACCGTCGAAGGTAGTCGATATCGACGAGGGCGTTCCCGGAGTGTTCAGCAGGATGGCCGGAACCCGGTCGCCGAACTGCGCGGCGACATAGATGGTCAGCAGCACGGCCAGACCCTGCGTGGGCTCGAGGGTCAGCGTGAAACCGCTGGCCAGGGCAATGGCCATGGTGGCGGTGACGCCCGGAAAAGCGCCGACGAGCATGCCGATGCAGATCCCCAACACGATATAGATCAGGGTGTCGGGCTGCAGTACGGCCAGGATTCCGTCGGTGACCGGGGATGCAACGATGTTGATCATAGGGGAACTCGCAATACCAGAACAAAGAGGACGTGCAGGATGACGGACACGAGGGCGGGGAATGCGAGTAGTGCCTTCCACCCGCGAGCACCGTAGAGCGCGGTGAGCGCCAGGGAGACGACGAGGGTGATCAGCCAGAACTGAAGTACGTTCCAGAGCAGCACGTAGCCGACGAGAAGCACGGCCGTGGCGCAGAATCTGCTGACACCCCAGCCGTTGAGCCGGTCGGGAATGTCCGCCGGGCGCACCCCGCGCAGCACATTGACGAAAACGAGGAGGGCACCGAACACGATCAGGCTGTAACCGAGCATGGAGGGCCAGAACGCCGGCCCGAGCTCGACGCCGACCTGCGAGTTGATGTCCTGGGCAAAGACCAGCACACCGATTCCTAAACCAATGCAGGTTGCCACCGGAACGAGTTCTCGAATGCGATAGGACCGGTCCGTCACCAGGGCGTCCGGGGCAGCAGGAAAAACCGCTGTCTGGTTATCGACCAACGGATGCTCCGTCACGATTTCTCTTTCCACGAGGGGATGCTCTTAGTCCCGCTGGGCGAGTTCAATCCAGGGGCCATAGCGCGTTGCTTCCTCGTCGATGAATGTGGCCATCTCGGCGGAGTCGCGCTGGAACGGCAATTGGTTGGCCGCTTCCATGATCTTGATGTAAGCCGGGTCGGTAACGGCCGTTTTGAGAGCGCTCGAAAGCTTCTGCACGACATCATCGGGTGTTCCTGCCGGCACCATCACGCCGATCCAGGACGCGTTCTGCAAGTCAACGCCCTGCTCTTTCGCCGTCGGCACATCGGGGTTGTTCGGGTCGCGCTCGTCGGTCAGCATGGCGAGGTAACGCAGTTTGCCGGCATCGACCTGAATTTTCTGGTTGCCGATGCCGTCGGTGGAAAAATCGACGTCGCCGGCCGCAGCGGCAGCGACAGCCGGAGCCGAACCATCATAGGGAACGTTTTTCAGTTCGATCCCGGCCAGTTCCTTGAAACCCTGCACGGTGGAGTCCCACACTGACCCAACCCCAGGGCTGGAAAACGTCACATCACCGGGGTTGGCCTTCGCATCGTCGATGAGGTCCTGCAGGCTCAGGTAGGGACTATCGACGGGCACTGCGATGGCGCCGGGGCCAGAGGATGCCTGTCCGATCGGAATGAAGTCAGCCGGGTCGACGTCATAGTTCTGGAACTGCAGGATGGCGACCTCCACGCCCATCACGGCGAGGCTGTATCCGTCGGGATCCTGGTCCTTGAGCCAGTTGTACCCCACGGACCCATTGGCACCCGGTCGGTTCTCGACGATTATGCTCGCGCCCAGATCCGCTTCGAGCAACGGTGCCAGACTGCGGGCGGTCAGATCGCCGGAGCCGCCCGCAGCCCAAGGCACGACGAGGCGAATGTCCCGCGACGGATAGTCGCCGGTGGCGGCCTGTTGGCCAGATGCGCAGCCGGTGAATGCCAAGACCGTGGCGGCCCCCAGGGCCAGTGAACGAACGATATTTTTCACGCGCTATTCTCCCTCGAATATTGCTGTCGTCGACCCTGTCGAGTCGGAAGTGCGGGGTGTTCTGCTGTGAACCGTCAGCCCAACGAGGCATTTTGTGCGCTAAGCGCACAATTGTGCGTTATCGGGCTGGTCACGTAATCTAGCCCATGACGCGGCCCCATCGCAAACGACGCAGGTCGCCAGACGTAAGCCGGAGGCTTATGCATCGGTTCACGATCCGAAGGGCAGAACCATGAGCGCCATCCGAAAATCCTACTTAGTGGGCCTGATCGGCGAGGGAATCACGCACTCGCTGTCGTCACCCCTGCACGAACGCGAAGCCGAGCAGCACGGGCTGAACTACGTCTACCGACCCGTCGATTTGACGGTTATCGGGCGCCCGGGTTCGGACGTCGGCAGGATCCTCCAGGAAGGCCGCGACCTGGGATTCGATGCCTTCAATATCACTCACCCGAGTAAGCAGCTCGCGCTGCCCTACCTCGATGAACTGTCCGAGGACGCCCAGCGCCTCGGAGCCGTGAACACGGTTCTGATCAGGAATAACACGTTTGTCGGGCACAATACCGACCACTCCGGATTCGGCCGGGCACTCCACGAAGGTTTACCCGACGTCGACCTCGCATCCGTTCTGCAGATCGGCGCGGGAGGAGCGGGATCGGCCGTGGCCTACGCCCTGCTGAAAGCGGGGACGAGCACCCTGACGCTCGTGGATGTGGATGCCGACCGGGCGGCCGAACTGGCCAGCCGGCTGGGGGAGCTCTATCCGGAACGAACGGTGCTCTCGGTGGGCCTGACTGAGCTGTCTTCGGCCGTGGGCGCCGCCAGCGGCATGGTGAACGCGACCCCGATCGGCATGCATTCGTACCCTGGATGTCCGATCGACACTGCTCTGCTGCGCGCTGACCTGTGGGTGGCGGACGTGATCTACCGACCGGTACGCACCGAATTGGTGATTGCGGCCGAGGCCGCGGGGTGTCGGGTGCTTGACGGCGGCCATATGGCGGTCGGCCAGGCAGTGGATGCTTTCGAGCTGATCACGGGGATCGCCCCCGATGCCGCACGCATGCGGCAGCATTTCCTTGATCTCATCGCGAGCGGGGCCTGACGATCGTCTATCGTCGTTACGATCACTTCAAGGGCACGACTACTCGGAGCAGAGGACCACTATGGCGATGGCGGCCAACGATGAACACCCGGACTACTACGTGCGATCCGCCGAGAAGACCCTCGCGACCCTGCTCGCCTTTACGGTGGGCGAGCCACGCCAGACGGTGACGCAAATCGCGGAGAAGACGGGTGTCAGTCGGGCCGGCGCGCGACGTTTCCTGCTCACCCTGAGCGACCTCGGCTACCTGCGCAATGATGGCAAGACCTTCGAACTGACACCCCGCACAATGGATATCGGCGCCTCCTATCTTGCCACCCTCAGCCTGCCGCAGGTGGCCGACGAACACCTCAAGCGGCTGGCGGTCGAGTTGAACGAAACGACGTCGCTATGCATTCTGGATGGGGCCGACGTGGTCTACGTTGCTCGGATAGCAGCGCCCCGTCTGCTTGGAGTCTCCGTCAACGTGGGTACGCGATTTCCGGCCTGGGCCACGTCGATGGGGCGAGTGCTGCTCGCGAACCTTCCGGAAACCGTGCTCGAGTCCTATTTTGAGACGCTAACCCTGCGGGCCTTCACCGAGCAATCCGTGAAGAACATTGACGAGCTGCGGGCGGAGATCACGCGTGCCGCCGCCAACGGCTGGTCGCTCGTGTCCCAGGAGCTCGACGACGGGCTCAGGGGCGTAGCGGTGCCGGTGCGACGTGGCACGCAGGTCATCGCGGCCGTCAACGTATCGGTGCAGTCCCATCGAGTGTCGGCCGGAACGATTGAGACGTCCGTCGTGCCGTTGCTGCAGAGAGCCGCCATCGCGATCGGGGATGACTTCGGCGGCCGGCGGGCCGGCTTGAAGCTGTGACCGGGCTACCGGCCCGGGGCCTCGGCCGTGGCTGCTTGTGCGGCCAGTGCCGAATTGCCGGCGAGCAACTCGCCAACCGCAAAACCGAAGGTCATGGCCGGCCCGATATTGACGCCGCCTGCTGGATAGTGGCCGCCCATCACGTTCGCCTGATCGACGCCGACGACGTAGATGCCCTCAATGGCGCGCCCCGCCGCATCGAGCAGGCGCGATCGGGCATCCGTTTCGAGGCCGGCGAAAGTACCAAAGCTTCCCGGCAGTACGCGCACGGCATAGAAGGGGCCCTTCTCTATGGGCGCGAGTGACGGATTGGGATGAGAGTTCCTGGGGTCGCCGCCATACCGGTTGAACGGCGTCTGCCCGCGCTGGAATTCCGGGTCGAGACCGACGCGGGCATTCTCGTTGAATCGCTGTACCGTTGCGCCCAGTTCGGTCGGGTCGATTCCGCATTTGGCTGCGAGTTCGTCGAGGGTGCGGCCCTTCGTGAGGTAGCCGTTTCGCAGGTAGGGGAACAGGGGAACCGGGAGCGGTTTCGCCATGCCGAGCGGATAACGGCGAACGAAGGTGGAGTCCGCGATCTGCCAGGCCTCAACGGTGCCTCCGGAGGGCGTGCTGCTGTTCATCGCTGTGACGTAGTCCCAGTAGCCATTGGCCTCGTTGACGAATCGTTTGCCCGATCGCAGCACGCCGATCGACCCGGGTTTGGCCCGATCCATAATGTGGGGGAACGTGCCCACCCGGCCGTTTCGATACGGCACGAGCGAAACCGGGCACCAGGCAGCGGGTGCGAATCCGGCCGTCACGAGATGTCCGCCGACGGACTCACCGAGGGAGATTCCCGAGCCATCGGCGGTCTCGGGTGCCAGAGTCCAGTGCTCCTGTCCGGTTGCGTTGTGGGGGAAGAGTTCTCGTCGGCGGTCGACGTCGCGCGAGAACCCTCCCGTGGCGAGCACCACCCCGAGCCGTGCGTGAAAATCGACGGGACCGGTGGGCGTGTCGGCGACTACGCCGGTCACGCGCCCGGTGGAGTCCGTGAGCAAAGCTGTTGCCGGAGAATTGACCAGAATCGTGGCGCCGAGGTCGTCGGCAGATTTCATGAGGCGGCCGATCAGAGCGGTGCCGTTGACCAGGTGCATTCCTCGACCGGCGGT
The DNA here is from genome assembly GCF_002954245.1 of Cryobacterium aureum. Taxonomy (GTDB): domain Bacteria; phylum Actinomycetota; class Actinomycetes; order Actinomycetales; family Microbacteriaceae; genus Cryobacterium; species Cryobacterium aureum. The sequence goes on from NZ_PPTG01000037.1 coordinate 10,982, forward strand.
GACGAGATCAAAAATGTACTGAGTCACGCGCATTCCGGCGTGGAGGAGGCCGCGGGGATTGCCGCGCGATGCCGAGAGAAATTTGGTCAGATCGGCGCCCGCCATGATTCCCATTCCGAGGAAGGAAGTCTCGTACAGCTGGGGGCGCAATTTCTTGCGCAGGCTGCGGGAAAAATGACGCGCGTTGATGGGCTTTGGGGCGACAGATCTGTTGCCGGTGCCGGCCCCTGCCAGGTTTCCGTAGATGTCATTGACCTTGTCCCCGGGCACGAACTGCAGCGACGTCGTGGAATGGAAGAAATCGATCATGCGCGGTGCCGCTTCCAGAAACGCGTCGATGCGTTCCGCGTCGTAGTCGGCCCCGAGCGCGGCCCGCAGGTACGTGCGAAAAGTTTCGGTTTGCTCGTACACCCCGGCGGCTTGGGCCAGCGGGTTGCCCGGTACCCACATCCAGCCGCCTGACCAGGAGGTCGCACCGCCGCAAACGGATGCCCGCTCCAGCACCACCACGCTCAGACCGGCATGGGCGGCGGTCACCGCCGCGGCGAGGCCACCGGCTCCGGAGCCGATCACGACAACGTCGTACTGGCGGATCGAAGGCCCAAACTCGTCGTTGACTCTGGCTGACCGGGGTGTCGTCATGGTCGCTTCTCCTTTGGAGCACTCAGGTGTTTCAGTGCGATTCCGTCTAGCATTATGTAGATTATTAGCTATATAATCTAGGAACTATCTTGATTTTTTACACTATAAACACGTTTTGGTGCTGCGCGGTAGTGGCGGCACTCAAACCGACACTGTTGACGAGGGAATCATGACGGATATTCGCTGGCTGGAGGCCTTCGTGGCCGTGGCCGAGGAGCTGCATTTCGGCCGGGCCGCCCTGCGGCTGCGCACGGCACAGTCGCCGTTGAGTCAGACCATTCGTAAACTTGAGGCCGACCTGGGCACGTCCTTGTTCGAACGCAACACCCGGAGCGTCGCACTCACTCCGTCCGGCAGTGCTCTGCTGCCGCGGGCCTACCGGGTGTTGCAGGAGATGCGACTGGCCCGCGAGGCAGCGCAGACCGAGGTGGCCGGCGTGCGCGGGCGCATCCGTATTGGATTCTCCGGGGCGGTGAATCACCTCACTCTGCCTCCGCTCACCCGTGCTCTCAGGCGGCTGTATCCCGACATCGAGCTGGATCTGACGAGCCGGGTGCGAACGATCGACGGGTTGACGGGCGTTGCCAATGGCACCCTGGACCTTGCGTTCGTCGGCTTGCCCGAGTTTCCCGTTGCTCCAGTGATATCGCGGCTGATTTCGCGGGAAGAAGTGGGAGCCGTGCTCCCGATCGATCACCCGCTGGCGCACGAGAAGTCCATTTCCGTACAGAGTCTGGCCGGTGATGACTTTGTTGCACCGCCTGTGGACGGCTCGTCGGCCATGACCGAAGCGCTGCTCGCAACCTGTTTGGACGCCGGCTTCCAGCCGCGGGTGGTGCAGGTCATTCCTGACCCGTACATGGTTCTGACCTTTGTTGCGGCCGGGGTCGGGGTCACGCTGGCCGGTCGGGGAATCGCGCAGATCATCCCCTCTGGGGCGATCTACGTGCCTCTGGATGACCCGCAACACTATCTGGATAACGCCATTGCGTGGTCGTCGCAGAACGATTCGCAGGTGCTGGCGGCGGTGCTCGCCGTGGCCGACGACGTGCTTCCCGAGCCGGCGCGACCGTCGATATAGCTCAAATTCTGCATAGTGATAGATGATTTCGGTCGTAGACACACATAGTCTGGAGCGTGACACTTGGTGTTACGCCAGCAAAAAGCAGGCGGAACCGAATCTGCAGAGCCGCTGATTTCATCCGGCATTTCTGCCCGGTTCCCTGTACATCGGAAGGGAACAGCATGTCAGTGTCGACATCTTCGCCAAGCAGGCCTCGTAACAAGGCCAAGATCGCCGCGGTCTCGGGTTTCGTAGGGAGTGCCCTGGAATACTATGACTTCTTCATTTTCGGTTCCGCCGCCGCTTTGATTTTCGGAACGCTCTTCTTCGCCCCTGGACCCTCCGCAATCCTGCTCTCCTTCGCCACGGTCGGTGTCGCCTACGTCGCACGCCCGCTCGGGGCAATCATATGGGGACACTTCGGCGACAAATACGGCCGCAAGAAGGTGCTGCTGCTCTGTCTTGCACTTATGGGCACATCGACCTTTCTCATCGGATGCCTACCAACCTATTCCGAGATCGGCATCGCGGCTCCCCTGCTCCTGGTCTTCCTGCGTCTGACCCAGGGGCTCTCCGCCGGCGGCGAGTCGCCCGGCTCGAGCACCCTGACCCTGGAGCACGCGCCCGATCGAAAGCGCGGCTTCTATACGAGCTGGACCATGAGCGGCATTATGTTTGGCACCGTCCTGTCGACGCTGGTCTTTATTCCCGTTGCCGCTATGCCCGAAGAGCAGCTCATGAGTTGGGGTTGGCGCATTCCGTTCCTCCTCAGCGCGGTGGTGACCATCATCGCGATCATTCTTCGAAGCCTGCTGGAAGAGCCCGAAGTCTTCGCCAAGACCAAGGCGGACGACGCCTTGGTGAAAGTTCCCGTCCTGGCGCTGTTTCGCGCCCACTGGGTTACCGTTCTGCGCGTAGCGGGAATGTCGCTCTTCACCATTATCAACTCGATCGTCAACGTCTTCGCACTCTTCTACGCAACGTCCGTGGCGGGTGTCGACCGAAGTGTGATGCTGACCGTGATTGCGTTGGCCAACCTGACGGCGGTCGCCATGGGCCCGGTAGCGGGAATGGTATCGGATCGCATCGGTCGCAAACCGGTCTTTCTGACCGGACTCACCCTGCAGATCGTGATGATATTCGTCTTCTTCACGGCCGTTTCAACCGCGAATATTCCGTTGATCTTCCTGACTGGAATCCTGCTCATCGGGTTCGCGTACACCATGTCGAATGCGCTCTACCCGGCCTACTTCCCCGAACAGTTCCCGGTCAAGATCCGCTTTTCGGGCATGGCGATCAGTCTCATGCTGGGCCTGCTGCTGGCCGGCTTCGCGCCAGTCATCTCTGAGCTGCTAATCGGAGACGACAAATCCAACTGGGTTCCGGTGGCACTGTTCGCAGCCGCCGCCTGCATCATCTCCGCCATAGCGACCATCGCCAGTCCGGAAACGTACAAGACTCCTACCGCGCTGTTGGGACGGCGGGAATCGGCCCCGCAGCCGCGCACTCCGGCATCCGCTCTGCCGGTGAAGGTCAACGCGTGACTTCGCCGGCTACACCTTTGAAAGAGGTACTCTCATGACCACCCGTGCAGTCGGAATCGCCCATCTCACCCTGCTGTCGCTCTCACCGCGCGATCTCGTGCACACAGCGGCAGCTGCCGGCTATGATTTCGTCGGAATCCGGGTGCGGGCGGCCACGGCGGGGGAGTTCTCCGAAGACCTGCGACCCGGCTCCGTCATGTCGCGGCAGACCAGGATGGCACTCGACGACACCGGCCTCACCGTGCGGGACATTGAATTTCTGCCCATTACCGCCCACACGGTGCGGGCCGAGTGGATAAGCGCCTTCGAGGCCGGGGCAGAGTGGGGAGCGCAGACCCTCAGCGTGGCCGGGATCGACGACGATTTCGGTCGCCTCACCGAGACACTGGCCCAAATCGTCGAGGATGGACGTGCGTATGGAATCCGCCCAACGCTCGAGCCCATTAGTTATAACGCGGTGAGTACGGTCGCCCAAGCGGCACAGATTGCACGGGCGTCCGGCGCCGCTGTGCTCCTGGACCCGCTGCACATCCACCGCGGGGGGAGCACCATCGATGACGTGCTCCAGCTCGAAGCCGACCTCGTGCCCGTGCTTCAGCTGTGTGACGCCGCGCTGCTGGCGCCAGAGAGCCTTGCGATCGATGCACCGATGCCCCGTGGCATGACGACCAACGGCTCGCCCCTGCAACTGGAGTCTCGAGCCTGGCGCCAGGTACTGCTGCGCGGGGAGCTGCCCCTGCACCAGCTGCTCGCCGCCGTGCCGGACGGCATCCCCGTCAGCGTCGAGGTGCCCAATGCGCCGCTCCAAGCGACAATGTCCCCGCTCGAGTTCGCGGTTCTGAACCGCCAAGCGGTCTCCCACCTTCTCGATCAGGCTCACCAGCTCGTCGGCTGATCTGCACGACGTCATTGAAAGGATCGTCATGGCTGCTTCCTCACGACCACTCGCAAATATTCTGACCGAACCGCTCTTGATCGGAACCGTCACCCTGCCCAACCGGCTCGTCTCGGCGCCGATGGAACGCAACTACTGCAACACCGAGGGTCACATGACCGCGCAGTACGAGGACTACCTGCTCGATCGTGCACGCGCCGGCGTCGGTCTGCTCTTCACCGAAGCCACCTTTGTACGGCAGGACGGCAAGGGCCGCAGCCACCAGCTCGGAGCCCACAACGACTCCTGTGTGGCGCCACTCGCGCACCTCGTCGACCTGCTCCACGCCGAAGGATCCCTCGTCGGTTGTGAACTCAACCATGGTGGCCGCACGGCGCAAAGCAGCCTCACCGGGCTGCCATCCTTGGCCCCGTCGCCGGTGCCCTGCCTCATCGCGGGCGGCGAAATGCCCCGCGAGCTGACCACGGACGAGGTCTACGAACTGGTCGCCGCGTTTGCGGACGGTGCCGAACGATGTGTCCGCGCGGGAGTCGACGTGTTGGCGATTCACGCCGGCCACGGCTACCTGGTGCACCAATTCATGTCCCCGCTGTACAACCTGCGGACCGATGAATTCGCCGACCCTGCAGCATTTCTGACGCTCGTGATCGAGGCGGTGCGCGCCCGCGTCGGACGCACGACCCTCGGCATCCGTATCTCCGCTGTGGAGGGAACCACGGGAGGTCTGGACGCCGACCAGACGTTTGCGATTGTGCAGAGACTTCCCCTCGACCTCATCGATTTCATCGATGTCTCGGCCGGCAGCTACGAGGCCGGCGAGTGGATCGTTCAATCGGGGGAGTGGGAACCCGGATACCTCCGCCATATCGCACAGCGGTACCGATCCCTCGGCAAGCCGATGGGACTGGCCGGCCGAATCAACTCGCCCGACGCGGCCAGAATGATCATCGACGGAGGCTTCGCCGACTTCGTCAGCCTCGGCCGATCGCTGCACGCTGATCCCCTCTTCGCCACCGCCGCGCTGCACGGGGGCACTTACCGCCCGTGCATCGCCTGCAACGTGTGCATCGACAACCTGGGCACAGGCCAGGTTGGCTGCTCGGTGAATCCTGCCGTTGGGCGAAACACGGTGCTTCTTCCGCTTCCGACTCTGCCGCATGGCACGACAGCGACCGTCGTCGGCGCGGGCCCGGCGGGTTTGACGGCGGCCAGAGAACTGGCGATCGCCGGCGCTGCGGTGACCTTGATCGACCGGGACAACAGTAATGGTGGGTCCCTGGCGCGAGCCGCCCTGATGCGCTCGACCCCGGACTTTCACCTGTTCCTCAACTGGTCTGACCAGGAGCTGCGCCGCCTTCACGTGACGCGCGTCACCGCCGACGCGCACGCCGACGACCAGAGAAACACCGACGGTACCGTTGTCGCCATCGGGGGAATCGGCGCGGCCCTGACCATTCCCGGTATGGCGGCCGATCACGTTCACGATATTCGCGACTGGCTGAACCACCAGTTCCAGGAGTCGAATCTTCCCGAGGCCGTCACGATCTGGGGAGCGAACGCCGTGGGGATGTCCGTGGCCGACACCCTGGCATCCCTCGGTGTGCACGTTCTCCTCCTCGGCGCAGAAACGGAGATTGCACCGGAGTCTGGGCGGCGCGCAAAGATTCTGGCGGTTCCGCGGTTGCGGGCAAACCCGCAGGTGCGCATCGAACTCGGCGTTTCCCTGAATCGGATCGACCAGGATGCCGTGCAGATTTGCCGCGACGGAGGTGCAGCCGAATGGATCAACGCGCCCGGGCCCCTGCTGGTGTCACAGGGGATACAGGACGCCGATTTCGGGCCCGTTCAGGCGGGCGCGACACCGGTTCGTGTCGTGCGATCCCACCCCGAGGGCGCGTCATCGACGATCAGGTTCGCCGTTTCCGCAGGCCGAGATGCAGCCGCAGAACTGGCAGGGACAATCATCACCACGGCATCAGCGTCGCTCGTCACCCAGAACGGTGGTGTTCGGTGACGATGGTCGCGCCACTCGCCGAAACGGCCTGGTCGTTTCCGCGCCGGGCCTCGAACTCGGGCCATCGCTTCGTTGTCGGCCTACTGGGTACCGGCATCGCCGGCTCGCTCACCCCCGGACTGCACGAAGCCGAAGCAGACGCGCTCGGGTTGTCCTACGCCTACCGCATCATCGATCTCGACCGGATCGGTGCGGCTCCAGAGCGGGCAGGTACCCTGGTGCGCAACGCTGCAGAATTGGGCTTCGACGGCCTGAACGTCACCCACCCCTGCAAACAACTCGTGCAGGACGGCCTGGATGATCTCTCGCCCGATGCCCGAATTCTGGGCGCGGTGAACACCATCACCTTTCACGGTGGCCGGATCATCGGGCACAACACGGACCACACCGGGTTCATCGGGGGGTTCCGCGCAGGCCTTCCGCTGGCAGAGACCAACTCGGTCGTGCAGATCGGGGCCGGCGGGGCGGGTGCTGCGGTGGCATTCGGGCTGCTGACCGCCGGTGCCAAGAATCTCGTTATCGCCGACATCGACCCTGCCCGGGCAGAAGATCTGGCTGATCGGCTGGCTGCGCACTTCACCGGCGGCACCATCTCCGTTACTCGAACGGATGCCGTCGGGCCCAGTATTCGCACGGCGGACGGCCTGGTCAACACGACACCGATCGGCATGACCGGCCATCCCGGGATGCCCATCGACCTTGAACTCCTGCACTCCGGCCTGTGGGTCGCCGATGTCATCTACCGTCCCCTGGAGACGGAGCTGATCCGGGCGGCCCGGGCGCGAGGCTGCGCGGTTCTGCATGGCGGGCGAATGGCCGTGGGGCAGGCCGTCGCGGCATTTGAGCTGTTCACGGGGATTCGGCCCGATACTGACCGGATGCTCGGCTCGTTTCGGGACGCGATCGACCGATTGTGACCCGGGGGCCCGTGGCCGCGCCCGAAACGGGTAGCCGCCCTCTGCGTCAAGCTGGTTGTGAGTCAGTTCGTGATCAGTAGGAGTCAGAGAATGTCTATAAGTCCGGGGTTCACGGCGGATGAGATCCGTGATTTTGTTCATGATTATCATCAGGTTCAGCATGGGAAGAAGGCATTGTGGCTGGCCGGTCGCGATGTGACGCCTGACGTGTTTCGTCGTTGGCAGGCCGCCGTATTTCGGGGCGATCTCGACCGCGGGTTGATTCCGCCAGAGGGTAGTCATATGAAGGTTCCCCCTGCCCAACGTGCGGCGTTGGAGAGAATGCGTGCCGCTGAGCACGCAGCACACTTGGCTGAGGTCGACACACTCAACGCGCGGGTGCGCGAGTTGGAGGAGACCAACACCGCGCTGGGAAAAGCTATCGGGCTCTTGCACGCGATGAGCGAGGAAGAGCCCGCAGCCACCCCGACGACACCCGATCAGTCCGGTTCCTGACGTTGGAGAACGAGCTCGTCGCGGAACTGACCAGCTCGACGGGATCGCAACGCCGGGCGCTGTTGATCACGGGCGTGGCCCGCTCCACCTGGCAGTACCGGCAAACTCCCCGCCTGCGGGTCGCCGAGCCGATCCCGCAGAAGGAACGCGGCTATCTGTCGCGCATCTCCACGGCCGATCGGACCGTGATCGCGGCGAAGATCACCGCGGGCTGGAAAGCCGGTAACGCGGTCGATCACACGTTCGCCTCCACCTGGGACGCGGGGGTGATGCTCGCCGGACGCCGATCCTGGTGGCGGATCGCTGCCGACATCGAGGACCAGGCTTCCCGACCCCTCGTGCCGACATGGCGGGGATCGAAAACACCGCGGGTGAAGCCGGTGCTGATCGCGACGGGACCCATGCAGGTGTGGTCGTGTTATGCCGACATTGTGATTATGCCGATGTTGGTCTCCGATGCCAGTCTGCGGGCGGTGGCTGGGGCAAAAAAGTCGGCATAATCACACCGCCGGTGTTGGGCTTGTCTTCTCAACTGTTGAGGCG
>NZ_PPTG01000021.1 GCF_002954245.1 Cryobacterium aureum
GGCGTCTACTCCCGCGTCGCCGGCCGCCTACTCGCCCTCGCCGCCGGAATCTGGCACAACTGGCTCCTCGGAACTCCCAACAAACGATCCCTCATCGCCTACGACCATTAGGACTCACTCATCTAGATGGCGGAGGCGTTGCCGAGCAGCGCCGCCGCATAGAACTTCATCTGGGCGCGGAGCGCAGCGACGAGCGCCGCCACTGCCGGCAGCCGTAGCGACTCGGTGCGCAGAACCATCCAGTACGGCAACCGTTCCTGAAAATCTTCCGGCAGCAGACGCACCAGATCATTGTGCTGATCGGCCATGAAGCAGGGCAAAAATCCGATTCCGGCGCCGGCTCTGGTTCCCTCGACGTGCACGAAGACGTTGGTAGAGCTGAGCGACTCCCGCATCTGCGGTACGAGCCGCCTCGGCGCGTCGAGGTCGTCGACCTGCAGCATGGAATCCACGAAATAGACCAGCGGATGCTCGGTCAGCTCGGCAATGGTGGTCGGTGTGCCGTGGGTCTTCAAGTACTGACGCGAGGCGTACATGCCCAGGTTGTAGTAGCCGAGCAGAATCGACTCCGCCCGGTGCACCTGGGGCTCACCGACGACGATTTCAATGTCCAGCCCGGAACGGTGCTGTAGGGCACGGCGGGTGACCGTGACGATCTCCACCCGCAAGAGTGGATGCCGTCGCTGCAGGATGGCCACGGCCGGAGCCGCGATGTAGGCGCTGAAGCCGTCCGTCGCCGACATGCGCACCACCCCCGAGATCTGTTGGGCTTCGGCGTCGGAACCACGCAGCAAGGTGACCGCGGATTCCACCCCCTCGGCTGCGGTGCGGGCGCGTTCTCCGAGCTCGGTCAGCTCCCAGCCGCCAACGGCGCGCGCCAGCAGGCGACCGTCGAGGGCCTTTTCGAGGGCGGCAATCCGCCGCGACACTGTGGTGTGGTTCAGGCCGAGGCTCTCTGCCGCGGTCGTGAACCGGCCGGTGCGGGCGACGGCCAGAAAGATGAGCAGATCGTCGGGATTGGGAGCGGTACCGATCGCTGGAAAGGTCATATCTGCAATTATGCACACCCGCTCTGTCGTTTTGGCTCTTGTTGCCCGCCCGTTGTGCGTGAATACTCAGTCAGGTCGTGCTTTTGTTAAGACGGCCGAAAATCTTTCCGCGCAACTCTCACGCCAAGCACGTGTCATTGAGGACACAAAGGAGATAGACAATGAGTGTCAATCAACGCGTTGGGGCTGCCGGTTCCGGCAAGGCTACGCGCACCGCCGGCAGCGAAACCGAGAAATCCGGCCTCAAAAAGATCGTCGCCGCCTCCATGGTCGGCACGGTGGTGGAGTGGTACGAGTTCTTCCTCTACGCGACCGCCGCCAGCCTGGTTTTCGGCACGGTCTTCTTCCCCAACGCCGGCAGTGAGCTCGACGGCATCATCGCCGCGTTCCTCACCTATGCCGTCGGATTTATCGCCCGCCCGCTCGGCGGCATCGTCTTCGGTCAGATCGGGGACAAACTCGGCCGCAAACACACCCTGCAGGTGACGATCATCATGGTCGGTGCGGCCACCTTCTTGATGGGCTGCCTGCCGGGCTTCGACACGATCGGCTACTGGGCTCCGGCCCTGCTCGTGGCCCTGCGCTTCATCCAGGGCTTCGCCGTCGGTGGTGAGTGGGGCGGCGCCGTACTCCTGGTCGCCGAGCACAGCCCGAACCAGTCCCGCGGTTTCTGGTCGAGCTGGCCGCAGGCCGCCGTGCCGGTGGGTAACCTGCTCGCTACGCTCGTGCTGCTCACCATGACCTGGATCCTTCCGCCCGAGCAGTTCCTCAGCTGGGGTTGGCGTGTGGCCTTCTGGCTCTCCGCGATCATCGTCGTGATCGGCTACTACATTCGCACCCACGTCAGCGAGGCCCCGATCTTTCTCGAGGCCCGCGCGCAGGTTGAGGCCGAGAAGGCCGTCAACTACGGCGTGCTCGAGGTAGTGCGCAAGTACCCGAAGGGCATCCTCGGAGCCATGGGGCTGCGGTTCGCCGAAAACATCTTGTATTACATCATCGTGAGTTTCACGATCGTCTACCTGAAGACCGTGCACGAATACGACACTGGGCAGCTGCTGATCGCCCTGCTCATCGCTCACCTCGTGCACTTCATCGTGATTCCTCAGGTCGGCCGGCTCTCCGACCGCATCGGCCGCAAGCCCGTCTACCTGGCCGGTGCTGTGCTCGGTGCCAGCTGGGCGTTCTTCGCCTTCCCGATGTTTGACACGCTGAACCCCGTGCTCATCATTCTCGCCGTCACCGTGGGACTGTGCTTCCACGCCCTGATGTACGCGGGCCAGCCCGCCATCATGGCCGAGATGTTCCCGACCCGCATGCGTTACTCGGGGGTGTCGCTCGGCTACCAGGTCACGTCGATTCTGGCCGGCTCGATGGCCCCGATCATTGCCGCCGCACTGCTGCAGCAGTACAATACCTGGGTTCCGGTCGCGATCTACATCATGGTCGCCTGCGCGATCACGGTAGTCGCCGTAGTCACTCTTAAGGAGACCAAGGGAGTGTCGCTGCGCGAGGTCGACGCCGTGGATGCCCGCAAGCACGGGCTCGAGCCCGTGAGCACCGACAACTGACCCGGCTTCAATAACCCGGCTTCAGTAACGCGGGTCGCGAGGCGGGGTGCCGATGGCACCCCGCCTCTCGCCGACCTGCCCCCGCAGTGATCGCGCAACCGAAGGAACACCATGACTGATCTCACCAACGCCGGCTCGAACAGCCGAACCGAAGGACAACCCCTGGCCGGGCGTCGCGCCCTCGTCACCGGCGGTGCGAGCGGCATCGGTGCCGCTGTCGTTCGGGCGCTCGCCGCCCGCGGCGCGCACGTCGTCGTCGCCGATATCGACACGGCGGGTGCTACCGCCCTGGCCGAGGAGGTCGGCGGGTCCATTTGGACCGTCAACCTGATGGATACCGACGCCTTGACCGACGACACGCTCGCCACCGCGATGAGCGGCGTCGATATTCTGGTCAACAATGCGGGCATTCAACGGATCAATCCGATCCAGAACTTCAAGCCGGCCGATTTTCACAACATCCTGACGCTCATGCTGGAGGCGCCGTTCCTGCTGATTCGGGCCGTGTTGCCGCAGATGTACGCGGCGAATTTTGGACGCATCATCAACGTGTCGTCGGTGCACGGTATTCGGGCCTCGCCGTTCAAGAGCGCCTACGTGGCGGCCAAGCACGGACTTGAAGGGCTGTCCAAGGTGACCGCGCTCGAGGGCGGCGCCCACGGGGTCACCAGCAACTGTGTGGCTCCCGGCTACGTGCGCACGCCCCTGGTCGAAAAGCAGATCACCGACCAGGCACTCGTGCACGGTATTCCGGAGGCCGAGGTGCTCAGCAAGATCATGCTCACCGAGAGCGCGATCAAGCGGCTGGTCGAACCGGAAGAGGTCGGCTCACTCGTCGCCTGGCTCGCCTCCGACGACGCCGCAATGGTCACCGGATCCAGCTACACGATGGACGGCGGCTGGTCGGCGCGCTAGCGCGGAGCCGGAACTTTGGGCTGGCCGCGCCCCGACGGATGATCGCAACGGATGCCCAGCATCCGTTGCGATCATTTTTGCTGTTCAGAGAGCAGAAAAACAAGCCCTGTGCACAACTTGCCCGAGATTTCTCAAAACAGGCCATCATTCGGGGATGACCGAAGCCGTTCGTATCATCACAGAGCAAGTGCGACTGCGCGTGCGCCGCGAGGGAGTCGACCTGGCAGCGAACAACGCGCTCGTCGAGCAGTATGTGCGCGATGAACTGCGCCGCTACAGTGAGCGGGCGCTCGGCGGTAGCGCCCCGATGATCGCCGACGAGCATCAGGCCACCCGCGAGGTCGTGGCCGCGCTCACCGGGTTCGGAGTCTTGCAGCCGTTTCTCGATGATCCGGAGATCGAGGAAATTTGGATCAACGGTCCGGCCCGGGTGTTCGTGGCGCGGGACGGGGTGCCAGAGCTCACCACTTTGTTACTCACAGAGCAGAACGTGCGCGACCTGGTCGAGCGGATGCTGCAAGCCTCAGGTCGCCGCGTGGACCTGTCGTCGCCCTTCGTCGACGCCTCCCTGCCCGACGGTTCCCGTCTTCACGTGGTGATCCCGGACATAACGCGCAAATACTGGGCGGTGAATATTCGCAAGTTCACCCGCCGCATTAGGGATCTCAACCAACTCGTCGGCCTCGGCGCGCTCACCCAGCAGGCCGCCGATTTTCTGCGCATCTGCGTGCTGGGCGGGCAGAACATTCTGGTCTCCGGTGCCACCCAGACCGGCAAAACCACGATGCTGAACGCCCTGCTCTCGTCGACCCGGCCGGGCGAACGCATCGTGACGGTGGAAGAGACCTTCGAACTCGATCTGTCCGCCCGCGATGTCGTCGCCATGCAGTGCCGTCAGCCGAGCCTGGAAGGCACCGGAGAGATCACCCTGCGCCGACTGATCAAGGAGTCGCTGCGTATGCGGCCCGACCGGCTCGTCGTCGGCGAGGTGCGCGAGGCGGAGAGCCTCGACCTGCTGATCGCCCTGAACAGCGGGTTGCCCGGCATGTGCTCCATCCACGCCAACAGTGCCAGGGACGCGCTCGCAAAACTCTCGACCCTGCCGCTGCTGGCCGGCCGCAACATTGACTCCTCCTTCGTGCTGCCGACAGTGGCGGGCTGCATCGACATCGTCGTGCACTGCGAAATCGATCGGCACGGCCGCAGGCGCGTCACCGAGATCATCGCCCCGAGTGGCCAGCTGGCGGGGTCGACCATTGAGGCGAGCCCGCTGTTTCTTTCCCCGCACGGGCACCTCGAGCCGACCGGTTCGCACCCCACCAAGCTCGCCAAGTTTCGTGCGGCCGGCGTCGACCCGGCGTCGGTGTTGCGGCAGGGGGCCGCATGACTCTCGTGCTGGGGTGCCTGCTCGGAAGCGGCCTGGTGCTGGTGCTCGCCCCGTTCCTCTGGCCGGCCGGTGCCACGCCCAAACGTGCGGGAGTGGGGGAACGTATGCGGGTGCGCCTGGTTCAGGGCGGCATGCGGTCGGTGCCGGTGCCGGCGTTCCTATCGCTGTCGGTGATCGTGGGGGTGGCATCCGCTGCCCTGGTGCACGGAATCTTCGCGGTTCTCGCGCTCAGCGCGGTCGCCGGGCTGGCCGGGCTGCTGATGCCGTGGCTGATCGTGTCGTGGCGGGCGGCGGCCAGACGCCGAGCCAACCGCACGGTCTGGCCCGACGTCGTCGACCATCTGGTGTCGGCGCTGCGTTCCGGGCTGGCATTGCCCGACAGCGTGAGTAGTCTCGCCCAGGCCGGGCCGCTAGCGACGCGCACGGCGTTCACACAGTTCGAGCGCGAATACCGCGCCACCGGCAATTTCACGTACTGCGTTGACGAACTCAAACGTTCCCTCGCCGACCCGGTCGCCGATCGCATCCTGGAAACCCTGCGGATGGCGCGGGAAGTCGGTGGAAGCGACCTCACCCTCGTGCTGCGCAGTCTCGCCGCCTGGCTGCGCCAAGATGCCGCAGTGCGGCTCGAGGTGGAAGCCCGCCAGTCCTGGGTGGTGAATGCGGCCCGCCTCGGCGTTGCAGCGCCGTGGATAATTCTGGTTCTGCTCGCCTCCCGCCCCGAAGCCGCCATCGCCTACAACTCGCCCGCTGGCATTGTGGTGATCGCGAGCGGCCTGGCACTGTCGGTCATCGCCTATCGGGTGATGATCGCCCTCGGCCGCCTGCCGGAGGAACGTCGATGGTTCTCGTAGTCAGCGGGTACCGCCGATGAGCGCCGTTCTGAGTTCGTCTGCCCTGGGCTGGGCCGTACTGTGCGGAACCGGCCTTGGGGTCGGGTTGTGGTCGCTCGTGAGCTTGACGCCGCGGCTGACTCGGCCCCGACTGATTGACCGCGTAGTGCCCTACATCCTCGATATTTCCCCGGAAGCGCGCCGCATTGTGGCCCGGCGAACGGTGAACCCGATTCCCGTGCTCGGCAGCCTGTTCGCCCCGCTGTTCGGCGCCCTCACTCGGGGCTTGTCGAGCCTTCTCGGCGGCAGCGACACCGTTGCCCGGCGCCTGCACCAGTCCGGGTCGGTGAAAACGGTGCTGGAGTTTCGCTCCGTGCAACTGGTCTGGGCGTTGCTGGCGTTCGCCATCGGAACGGTAATCACCATCGTTGCCCTGCCAGAGCTTCTGCTGCCTGCCCGTCTGGTCGTTCCGTTTGTCGCAGCGATCGGCGGAGCGATGCTGCGGGACTGGCTGCTCCAGCGCGCAGCGACCGCGCGCCTGGCGCGCATGCGCAGCGAGCTGCCGACCATTCTGGAATTCCTCACCCTGGCCCTGTCGGCCGGGGAAGGCATCCTGGATTCGATCCTTCGGGTATCGCGCACCAGCTCGGGGGAGTTGTCGCGAGAATTCGCCGGGGTCGTAGCCGACGTGCATACCGGGGTGCCGATCGGGGCGGCGTTGCAGTCACTGTCGCAAAGCATCCAGTTGCCGGAGGTGACCCGGTTTGTCGACCAGGTCACCGGTGCGCTGGACCGCGGGTCGCCGCTGGCTGAGGTGTTGCGGGCGCAGGCGCAGGATTCCCGCGACCAAACCAAGCGCACACTGCTCGAGCTGGCCGGCAAGAAGGAAGTCGCCATGCTCGTGCCGCTGGTCTTTCTGATTCTGCCGATGACCGTACTGTTCGCAGTCTTTCCCGGGCTGGTAGTTCTGCAGGCCGGTTTCTAAGCGCACCGCCCGTACCTCCCTCCCACCAGAAAAGAGAATGCCATGAACCGAATCATGCTTCGCCTCCAGGGTCTGCTCCGTGATGAAACGGGTGACGTGCCCGGCTGGGTGCTGATCACCCTCATGACGGCCGGTTTGGTTCTCATAATCTGGGGACTCGCCGGCCCCGCCCTCAGCGGCGTGTTCCAGCAGGCCATGGATCGCGTCAGCAGTTTCTGACCGGTCGGCGTGTACCAGTTGGGTAAGCGGATGCGACGCCTCGCCTGGCCCTGCCCTCAGCGGCTGCGGGACGAGGCGGGCTCCGCCGTGGCCGAATTTGTCATGGTGGTGTCGCTGCTGACCTTTCTGACGCTCATGGTCATGCAGCTGGCCCTCGCGCTGCACATTCGCAACACCGTGCTCGACGCTGCAGCCGAGGGTGCCCGCTACGCGACGCTCGCCGACAGCAGCCTGTCCGCGGGGGCAGAGCGCACGCGCGATCTGATCACGACGGCCATTGGCGCGACCTATGCCACTGATGTCGTGGCCCAGTACGGAGCGAGTGCCGGGTTTCCCAGTGTCGAAGTGCGGGTGATCGCACCGCTGCCGCTCATGGGGCTGCTCGGTGCTCCGCGCGGATTGGAGGTGGTCGCTCATGCTGCGGTCGAATCGTTGGAGTAGCCGCTCTGAGGCTGGCTCTGCCTCGCTGGAGTTCATCACGGCCGGTATGATTCTGCTGGTCCCGCTCGTTTATCTGGTGCTTGCACTGTCAGCCCTGCAGGGTGGTGCTCTCGCCGTGGAGGGCGCCGCCCGGCAGGCGGCCAGGGTCTACGTGCAGTCCCCGGACGAAGCCACAGCCGCGGTGCGAGCGCGCCGAGCCGTCGCGTTCGCGCTCGAGGACTATGGCCTCTCGGCTGGGGATGCCGACGTGAAGATCGACTGTTCCGGTGGAACGAGCCGCTGTCTGACCCGCCAGGGGCTCGTGACGGTCACCGTGCGCATCGGCATAAAGCTTCCGCTGGTGCCCGACCTGCTTGCCTTAAACCAGAGCGCGACCGTGCCCATGACAGCGGCGTCGACGCAACTCGTGTCTCGGTTTGCCGGCCTCGGATGACCAGACGCCTTTCGCCCGCCTCGAACGAGGACGGATCCACACTCCTGCTCATTATTTTCTACGGCTTTCTGGCGCTGAGCCTCGTTCTCGTGGCCCTGTCAGCGACGTCGCTCTATCTCGAACACAAACGGCTGCTCGGTCTCGCCGACGGTGCAGCACTCGCCGGGTCCGAGGCGTTCACGCTCGATGCGGTTCAGGTCGGCGTGGTGGGGCCGCGGCCGTCGCTGCGCTCGGACGACGTGTCCGCGGCGGTCGATGAGTACCTGCGGCTCGTTCCGCACGACTCGTTCGAGGTGCTGACCGTGACGAGCGCGGCATCCGCTGACGGGCAGAGCGCGTCGGTGACGCTGCGATCGTGGTGGCGCCCGCCGGTGCTCACCATCGTCGTTCCCGACGGGGTACCGCTAGAGGTGACGGTGGTCTCCCGCGCGGTCTTCCACTAGTACCGTGCCAGGGTCGCGAGAGCGGGAAAAGTGTTGCTTCAGCATCCGTGAAGCAGCATTTTTTCCGCTCTCGCGTGAGGTGGAGAAAGTCGCACTGGTACTTTCAGAATTGAAGCGTACGATGCACAGGCACGTAGCCGACGATGGAAGCCTCGTACCCCGTAGGGGGCTTCACGCTGTGAACCGCAGTCGCCACTCGTGCCAGCCCCGGTCCCGGTTGGGAATGCTGGCGACTTCGGGTCGTCGTTCATCCGGGCTGGTCGCCACTGGGTGACGTGGCCCAGAATGGCGGCTGAGATCCAGAGATCGGCTGTGAAATCATGGATGCATTACTGGACCGCGATATTGTGGCGCAGCTCGACTTCGAGTCCCTTCTCCCGTGCGAGGGCGTGCATCACGATCGTGGATTGAGCGGTCATGACCCGGCCGAATCCGGGGGCTTCATGGTGATTTCACCGTGCTGTGGCCCCAAGGTGATCCAGTGTTCCTCGCGGGTCGACGCCATGCGGGTGTCGGGCGTGCTGTACTGCGGCGTCTGCCGGCACGAGCATCTGACCAGCGAATACCAGTTCATTCCGCTGCAGCTCTAGACGGCGCCGGCGCCCGCATTTCGAAAGCGGATGCCGCGAGCGGTACTGTCGGTAGGTGCCCTGACGGCGCCGGCAGGAGCAGTGTGCGTACCAGGCGGGACAAACTGAGCGGTGCGGGAGCTCAGCTCGCCACCGAGGTCAGCATCAACTTTGGCTCGTCACTGGCCGGACTGCTCATTCCGGTCGTCGGTTCGCCGATCGTGGTCGCGGCCCGACAGATCGTCATGGTCATCGTTGTGCTGCCGCTCGCCCGGCCCCGGTTGAAAAACCTGACCTGGGCCCGAATCTGGCCGGCACTGGCCCTCGGCGTCGTGCTCGCCGTCATGAACCTCAGCTTCTACCAGGCCGTCGACATGCTCGGACTCGGCGTCGCGGCGACGATTGAATTTCTCGGTCCGTTTGCACTCGCCCTCGTCACCAGCCGACGCATCCTGGACTTCGTCTGCGCGGCCGCCGCCGCCGGGGGAGTGTTCCTGTTGACCTGGTCGGACGGCACGTTGAATGTGCTCGGCATTGCGCTAGCCCTGACCGCCGCGGCCTCGTGGTTCTGCTACATTCTGTTGACCCGCCGCGTGGCTAGCGAATTCGCCGGCCTCGAAGGCATTTCGATCGCGAGCCTGGTCAGCCTCGTGATCGTGGTTCCGATTGCGCTGTTCACCCTCGACCTGTCGGCCTTCACCTGGGGCGTTGTCGGGCTGCTCCTGCTCGTTGGCGTGGTTTCTTCGGCCTTTCCGTACACCCTCGACACGTATATTCTGCGTCGGATCAGCCCCCGCCTCTACGCGATCATCACGAGCTTCGGCCCGGTTATCGCGGCCGGTTTCGGCGCGCTCGTGCTCGGTGAGACCTTCACCCTGCTGCAGCAAATTGCCATCGTCGTCGTGTGCGTGTCGGCCGGTGCGGCGATCGCGACCCAGCGAGATCGACCGACGTCCGACCTCGAGCTGACCGCGACCGCCATTCCCTGAGCCTGGGCATCCGCTCGCCGACGCGTGCTTCCGACGCGACTATTCGACGCGCAGGCCGAGGTGGGCGGCGAGTAACGGAGCCAGCAGGCTGAGCTGGGCGTCGTCGATCGTGGCGCCGCGCAGTCCTTCGAGGCCGTGCACGGACGAGAAGTCACTGGAGCGCAGGTCCACGTCTGTGAGCTTGGCACCGCCAACATCGAGCGTGCCAATGCGGCAGTTCTGCAGTTCGAGGCGCTGCACGGTGGCGCTGCCGAGGTCGAGTTCCTCGATGATGCAGTTGCTGATGAGCACATCGGTCAGCGTCGCGTTGCGCAGGTTCACAAAGTCGAGTTTGGACCCGTCGATGTGCACTGAACGTAGTATCGCCTCATAGGCCTCGACCGAGCCGAGCCTGGCGTGCTCGATGCGCACGTCCCGCCAGCTGGAGCGCGGCGCGCTGAATACCGGTGCGTGCAGGTCGGTCATGAGACATTCCGCAAAGGATGCCCCGCGCAGCTTGGCCTCGTGCAGCGACACCTTAGTGAAGTCGCACTCCCCGAACGAAATGCCGGTCAGGTCCCGACCGTCAAGGTTGACGTCCATGTAGCGCTCGGCTTCCCGGCCGTCGCCGGAGCGCAGCAGCGCGCCGTCATCGTCGGTCAGGTCGGGCAGAGTTATGCGGTCGATGGACGCTTTGCGGGTGCTGGGCCCTTTGCGGGTGCTGGCCTTCGCCACCCTCAGGCGATGGGTTCGAGCACGAAGACCGGAATTTCGCGGTCGGTTTTGACCTGGTAGCCGGCATAGTCGGGGAACGCGGCAACGGCCCGCTCCCACCAGGCGGCCTTCTCGTCGCCGGTGACCTCGCGGGCGCGCATGTCCCACTTCTGGGCGCCGTCCTGCAGCTCGACCTCCGGGTGCGCCACAACGTTCGCGTACCAGACCGGGTTCTTGGGGCTGCCGCCGAGCGAGGCGACGGCGGCATACTGGCCGTCGTGCTCAACGCGCATGAGCGGCGCCTTGCGCAGCTTGCCGCTCTTCACACCAACGGTAGTCAGCACGATGACGGGCATGCCGCGCAGGGTCGTGCCCTCCGTGCCGCCGGACTTCTCGATCTGGTCGACCTGGTCGCGCACCCATTGGGCGGTGCTTGGTTCGTATTCTCCGATGAGGGGCATATCCCCCCTAACGCAAAGGTCGCCGGGAACATTCCGCCCAGTTGGCACTGGTGCGTCGCGCTTGACGGCGCCGGGCGCATAACTCCTGCAAATCGTGCCTGCGGATGGCCGGATGCACCGCACGCGCAAGTATTCCGGCTGGCCCACAAATTGCAGGAGTTATGCCCCTGGGGATGGCGGTTTGGGGTGGGTGCGCCGTGATTCAGCGGGGCCGGTGTGGCGCGTACCGGGGAATGTAGCGGCGGAGCAGAACCGCGCCGCAGAGGCCGATGGCTCCCATCACCCCACTGGCGACCGAGAGCGAAACCAGGGCGGTGATGCCCGCTACCGCGAGCGGTGCCGCGGCGCTGCCGAAATCGGCTGTGAACCGCCAGGCGCCCAGGAACGGTGCCGGATTCGGCCGCGGCGCGAGGTCGGCGCCGAGCGTCATGAGCAGGCCGCTGCCGATGCCGTTGGCCAGCGAGAGGAACATGGCCACGCCGATGAACCACTCGACGTTGCTCGGCAGGTCATGGGTAAACGCGAGCGCCAGATGGCCGGCACCGAGGCCGATCATGGAGGGCAGGGCGCTCCAGATACGGCCGAACCGGTCCATGATCTGACCGCTGGCATAAAACAGTGCGAAGTCGATGCCGCCGGCGATGCCGATGATGAGCGCGGTATCCGGGGCGCTGATGCCGATGCTGACCGCCCAGAGCGGAAGCATGACCGTGCGGCTGGCCCGCATCGCCCCGATCAGACCGGCGCCGGTGCCGAGCCGCAGGAGCACTTCACGGTGACTCCAAATGGTCTGGAACAGTCCCTGCACGGGCGCGGCCGGCCGCGCCGTTCCGGTGCTGCTGATTGCGCCCGTGCTCGTGTCGGTGGCGTCGAATTTAGTCTCATCAGCGGAGGGGATGGCAAATGTTTTCGATGGATCCGGCAGCAGCAGCAGCAGCACCGACGCGCCGACGCAGCAGACGATGAACACCCAGAACACGGCCTGGGTGCCACCGGTGAAGTGGATCAGCCCGGCCGAGAGAAAGGGGCCCACAAACCAACCGGCCCGAAACACGCCGCCGAGGGTTGAAAGCGCCCGCGCCCGATAGACCAGCGGCACATAGTTGGTCATGAAGGCGTGGCGGGCGAGTGCGAAGATCGCCGTGGCCAGTCCCACCAGAAAGATACCGAGACCGAGTACGAGCGGGTTGGGAGCGACAATGCACACGATCACGGCACCGATAGTGAGAGCGGATGCCCAGATCATCGCGTTGCGCTCCCCGATGCGCGAGACGATCCATCCGCTGGGAATATCACCGACGAGTTCGCCGAGCATGACCATCGCGGCGATGACGCCGGCGATGGCGAGCGACGCTCCGAGATTGCTCGCGACTACCGGAATGAGGGGGATGATCGAGCCCTCACCGATCGAGAAGAGCAGGGTCGGCAGAAACGCCACCAGAGCGACCGAGCGCAGGCTGAAGGGGCGCTCGTCGTTGCTCATCGGTTTCGATGCTACCCCGGGAGCCCGGCCCCACCGCAACTTCGCCCGGTAGGCTGAACGGAACATGATTGACTTGGATTTCTCAGTACAGATCGCCGCGCTGCGGACCACGTTTGGCGACATCCGCTCGGTGATCGACATTGATCGACTGCGCGCGGAGATCGACGACCTCAGCGGTGAGGCCGGCATGCCCGACTTGTGGGACGACACCGAGCATGCCCAGAAGGTGACGAGCGACCTCAGCCACCGGCAGTCGCAACTCGCGCGCATCGAGAGTATCGGGGCTCGTCTCGACGACCTCGAGGTGCTCGTGGAGATGGCCAACGATGGCCAGGGCGACCAGGAGCTGGCCGATGAGGCAGCGCTGGAACTCGCGAGCCTGCAGAAGCTGCTCGGTGAGCTCGAGGTACAGACCCTGCTGAACGGTGAGTTCGACGAACGCAACGCCGTCATTACCATTCGTGCCGGCGCCGGGGGAGTGGACGCGGCCGACTTCGCCGAGATGCTGCTGCGGATGTACCTGCGCTACGCCGAACAGCACGATTACCGCACGACCGTGCTCGACATAAGCTACGCGGAAGAGGCCGGCATCAAGAGCGCGACCTTCGAAGTCGACGCTGCCTACGCCTTCGGCACGCTCAGCGTCGAGGCCGGTACCCACCGCTTGGTGCGGATGAGCCCGTTCAACTCGGCCGGCAAACGCCAGACCTCGTTCGCCGCGGTCGAGGTCGTGCCGCTGATCGAACAGACCGAATCCATCGAAGTGCCCGACGGCGACATCCGTGTCGACGTGTTCCGCTCGAGCGGTCCCGGCGGCCAATCGGTCAACACCACCGACTCCGCCGTGCGCATCACCCACTTGCCGACCGGCACGGTGGTGAGCTGCCAGAACGAGAAAAGCCAGATTCAGAATCGCGCCGCCGCCATGCGGGTGCTTCAGTCCCGCCTGCTGGTGCTTGAACGCGAGAAAGAGGCCGCGACCAAGAAGGAACTCGCCGGCAACATCACGGCGAGCTGGGGTGACCAGATGCGCAGCTACGTACTCGCGCCCTACCAAATGGTCAAGGACCTGCGCACCGAGTACGAAGTGAACAACCCCAGCAACGTCTTCGATGGTGACCTGGACGGATTCATCTCGGCCGGCATCCGCTGGCGCAAAAAGGCCCCGGAAGACTAAAAGGTTGCTGAGGCTTCGGCGCCTCGGGTATGTCGCTGTAGGGAAAACGCCCGCGGATGCCTAGGCTCTAAGAGCTATGATCCGTTTTGATCACATAACCAAGAAGTACCCCGGCACCTCTCGGCCGGCACTGAACTCGATCGACGTCGAGATTTTGCGAGGCGAATTCGTCTTTCTGGTCGGCGCCTCCGGATCGGGCAAATCGAGCTGCCTGCGGCTCGTGCTCAAGGAGGAAAAGCCGACCAGCGGCAGCATCCACGTGCTCGGCCAGGACCTGCGGTCGATCTCGAATCGCAAGGTGCCGTACTTTCGCCGCAACATGGGCGTGGTCTTTCAGGACTTTCGCTTGCTGCCGAACAAGACTGTGTTCGACAACGTCGCGTTCAGCCTGCAGGTGATCGGCAAGAGCCGCGGCTTCATTCAGGAAGCCGTGCCCGACACCCTGAAAATGGTCGGGCTGGCCGAAAAGGCGCAGCGCCTGCCGCACGAGCTCTCCGGTGGTGAGCAGCAGCGCGTGGCCATCGCCCGCGCCATCGTGAACAAGCCGCAGATTCTGCTGGCCGATGAGCCCACCGGAAACCTCGACCCCACCACGAGCGCCGAGATCATGTCGTTGCTCGCGAGCATCAACGCGGGCGGCACCACCGTGATCATGGCCACCCACGAGGCCGGCATCGTCGACAAGATGCAGCGCCGAGTGATCGAACTCGTGGGCGGTGAAATCGTGCGTGACGAGCGCCAGGGCGGCTACGCCACCGCCTCCATTCCGGTGGTTCTTCCCACCCCGACAGCGGATGCCCCCGCCAGCGACCCGGCGCCCGCCCTGCCGGTCTATGCGCGGCCGGCCGCTGCACCCGAACCAGCGTTGACGCATCCGTCTGCGCCGGTCCCGGAGACCAGCGTGTCGTTGCACCAGGCTGCGGCAGCCGCCGTCGCTGCGGCGTCGGCAGTAGAGCCGGAGGCGGTCGCCGTGGCCCGCGTTGCACCGGTGCCCGTTGCCGACGACGAGGTGCCGGCGATGACCCGCCCGGTGCTTCCGGTCGCCCCGAACGATGCCCCAGAGCAGCTCACCCTCGCCGAGAAACTCGGTTTGCGGGCGCCGGGGGAGAAACCCGACCAAACGGGCGAGCAGAACGTGGGGCCGACCCGATGAGGGTCGGTCTGGTGCTGTCCGAGGCCGCAAACGGACTGCGACGCAACGCCTCGATGGTCGTCTCCGTCGTGCTCGTCACCTTTATTTCGCTCACCTTCGTGGGTGCGGCCATTCTCATGCAGATGCAGATCGGCCAGATGAAGAACTTCTGGTACGACAAGGCCCAGGTCGGCATCTACATGTGCTCCGACATCTCGCCCGGTGAAACCTGCACCGGCGGCGACGCCTCACCGGAGCAGATCGCCGCGGTCGAGGCTCAGCTGACGTCGCCGACCCTGGCGTCGTTCATCGACAACTACTATTTCGAGACGCACGAACAGGCGTTCGAGAACTTCAAGAAGCAGTTCGCCGGTAACCCGGTCGCGGACTATGTCACGGCCGACCAGCTCAACCAGACCTTTTGGGTGAACCTGAAGGATCCGTCCCAGTCCGCGGTGCTGGTGGAGAGCCTGTCGGGAGTCGCTGGCGTTGAAAATGTCGCTGACCAGCGTAAATACCTCGACCAGATTTTCTCGGTGCTCAACGTGGCGAGCTATACGGCCATCGGTATCGCCGGGTTGATGCTGATAGCGGCGGCGCTGCTGATTGCAACGACCATCCGTTTGTCGGCGTTCTCGAGGCGCCGGGAACTCGGAATCATGCGGCTGGTGGGTGCGAGCAACCGGTTCATCCAGACGCCGTTCATTCTGGAGGGCGTGTTCGCTGCCCTGCTCGGCTCGCTGCTTGCGGGAGGGGCGATCGTGGCGCTCGTGTACTTCTTTGTGCAGGGCTATCTCGGCGCCAGACTCACCGGCTTCGCCCTGGTCGGCATGGACGATGCGCTCGTCGTCGTGCCCATCCTGCTCGTGGTCGGTGCGGTGCTGGCCGCGTTCTCGGCCAACTTCGCGATCACGCGCTACCTCAAGGTCTAACCCACAAGCGGATGCCGCAGGGCGGCCGCCACCCGCTAGACTGGTGGGCTGTCTGCCGGATCGGCCGGCGGCATCCGCTCGCAGTTCATCTGCACTGAATATGAATTGAGGTGAAGACATGCCCAGGGAACGTGGCGAAAAGGTCGTGGCGACCAACCGCAAGGCCAGACATGACTACCTCATTAGTGACACCTATGAGGCCGGGATGGTCTTGAGCGGCACCGAGGTGAAGTCTCTGCGCGCGGGCCGGGCAACCCTGGTCGACGGCTACGCCTTTATCGAGGGCGGCGAGGCCTGGCTGGATGCGGTGCACATTCCGGAATATTCCGGCGGATCGTGGACCAATCACCCGCCGCGCCGCAAGCGCAAGCTCCTTCTGCACAAGAAGGAGATCGTGAAGATCAGCCACAAGACCAAGGAAGGCGGGTACACGCTCATTCCGCTGCGGATTTACTTCGCGGATGGTCGGGCCAAGGTAGAGATTGCCGTGGCCAAGGGCAAGAAAGAATATGACAAGCGCCAGACGCTGCGAGAGCGCACCGACAAGCGCGAATCAGATCGCGCCATGTCGGCGCAGCGCCACCTCGGTGACTAGCAGCCTCCGGCCTTCTGGTGTAGAGTGGAGGGCTGCACCGAAACTGGTGCAGATTGGTAACTCAACAGCGTGTGACGACTCCATCGCCGGGTTTTTCGATTGTGAAAGCGCGCGATGTGTATGGGGATGATCGGTTTCGACATTGTTTGCGCAATTGTGAGAAGCGGGTCGAGGATGCAGGGTTATCTCGTTAACGATCTCTGCAAAACAATAAGTGCCAATTCAAAGCGCACTGACTTCGCTCTCGCTGCCTAAGCGAAAGCACTAAAGAAGTCCGCCAGACCGGGAATGCTCTCTACCCGGACCCTGACGCCATTTAGAGAGATTGCTTCTACATTGAGCCACGGGGTGTAGAGGGACTTAAACGAAGGCTGGGCCTGTCGGAGTAGATGCCAGTGGCAAATTCCGGGGCCGAGAAAGCGATTTCACTGGATACACCCGTAGAAGGCATATGACCACAGCAGTGGACCGGGGTTCAATTCCCCGCATCTCCACCGTCGAGCTGTCACACGCTGTTTTGTTGCTTCTCTCAGGCCGCCCATTGGGCGGCCTGAGTCGTTTAAGTGTATGAATCCGGGGCTACTGATCGTGCTGGGGTTCAGCGGAGGCGCAGTCCGATCGATGGGCGGATGGGGTCGCGCTGGCCGCCGGAGTGCACAATGTCGTCGCCGTCGATGGTGAGCTGGCTCGCGTGGCAGCGGAGGGCCGCCACAACGGTGCCCAGCTGGGAGGCGAGATCGAACCATTCCGCATCCGCTTCGGGGCTGTGGATGATTTCGGCGTAGCGGATGGCGAGGCTGCGGCTGGCGGCGAGGGCGGCGTCGTGCGCGCGCACGTGGTCGGGATGCCCGTAGCCGCCGGTGCGGTCGTAGCTGATGACGAGGCTCGGTTGCACGTGCTGGAAAACGGCGGCGAGGTCGGCCGTGACCTCGTCGAGCGACGCGCGGGCGAACGCATCCGCTTGGGAGTCTGTTGCCGGACCGGCCAAACCGGGGCGAATCCACTCCATACCCGAGTCGCGGTAGCGTCGTTCGGGCAGCCCGGAGGCTCGGGCCGGCGCCGCGCCGAGCCAGAATCCCGCGTTGACGCCGAGCGTGCGGGTGGCGCGCTCGAGTTCGTGTTCGCGTTCCTCGGCCAGGGCAGCGGTACCAGCGAGCGCCGAGAGCGGCCCGGCGACGACCTCTCCACGCTCACCGCGCGTCGCGGTGACCAGGTTGACCCGGATGCCGCGGTTCGCGAGATACGAGATGAGGCCTCCCGTGCTGATCGTCTCGTCGTCGGGGTGCGCGTGCACGAGCAGCACCGACGTGACGGAATCCAGAATGCTCATGCCTCAACCAAGGTCTGCCCGTCGGGCGCCGCAGAGGACGCCGGCGGCGGGTTGGGGTCGACGAGGTCGTCGTGGTGGATGGCATCGACGAGCGTGTGCAATGGCTCGCCGCTTCCGCCCCACTGCAGCGAGATGATCTCGGCGGCGATCGAGACCGCGGTCTCCTCCGGTGTGCGCGATCCGAGGTCGAGGCCGATCGGGCTGCGCAAGCGGGCCAGCTCGGCGTCGGTCACCCCCACCGCACGCAGGCGTTCCAGTCGGTCGAGGTGGGTGCGGCGGGAGCCCATCGCGCCGATATACGCGACCGGCGGGCCGTGCAAGGCTGCCTCGAGCAGGGGCACGTCGAACTTTGGGTCGTGTGTGAGGACGCAGATGACCGTGCGCGGGTCGATGAGGTCGGCGGCGATCTGTTCGCGCAGGTAGCGGTCGGGCCAGCTCACCACGACCTCGTCGACGCCGGGAAAACGGGCGGCGGTGGCGAACACGCCGCGGGCATCGCAGACCGTGACCCGGTAGCCGAGGAACGTGCCGAGCCGGGCCAGGGCGGTGGCGAAGTCGATCGCGCCGAAGACGAGCAGGCGTGGCCTGGGCGCGTAGCTCGCGAAGAACACCCGCATGCCCTCTCCGCGCCGCTCGCCGTCGGGGCCGTAGGTGAGAGTGGTGTTGCGACCGGCCGCGAGCAGCCCCTGCGTGTCGTCACCGACGGCGTGATTGGCGCGGTCGGATCCGAGGTCGCCCTCGAAACCGTGCGGACGCACCACCAGGTGTCGGCCGATCCAAGCGGCATCCGGATGCTCGATCACCGTCGCGACGCCGACCGGTCGGCCGGCGTCCACGTCGTCGTGCACGCTCTCAAGCAGCGCGAAAGTCTCGCGCGAGACGGGCTCGATGAAGACGTCGAGGATGCCGCCGCAGGTGAGTCCAACCGCAAAGGCGTCGTCGTCGCTGATGCCGTAGCGCACGAGTACTGGCACGCCGTCCTGCGCGACCTGAGTAGCGAGTTCGTAGACGGCGCCCTCGACGCAGCCGCCAGAGACCGAGCCGGCGACGGTGCCGTCGTCGCTGACCAGCATTGAGGCGCCGGCCGGGCGCGGCGCGGACTGGAAGGTGCGCACGACCGTCGCGAGGCCCGCGGTGGCACCGTTCTGCCAACCGGTGAAGAGGGTACTGAGAACTTCACGCATTCCTGGCTCCCATCGGTTGAGGTCGGCTGTCGTTAGCGGCCGGACGCACGCCGACCAATTCGGTATGCGATGAACGCTACCGTGGCGAGCAGCCCCAAAAGTTTCACCGGATCCGCTAACTGGTCGGCGATGACGCCCTTGACCAGGCTCAAAGCGTCGAGGCTCGGTGCCGGCGCTGCTCGGTGCGGCGTCGGGTGATGCTCAGCAGCGGGTGTGGCGCGCGGTGGCACCGGGCGCGCCGGCAGGCTCGATTGCCTCGCGGAAACCGGCGCATCCGCGGTGACGTCCGGGAGCCTATCGGCGGCGGGGGCGTCCCCGGGCGGAATATCACTCAGGTCGGCGACGGCCCGCGGGGCTGCCTGGGCGAGGGTCTCCGGGTCGTCGACGTGCTCGCCGACGGGAGTGATGGCATCCGTTTCGGCGCCCGATGCCCCGCCCTCGATCAGGTTTTGCAGGTTGCCGGCGAACAGCCCCATCATCTGCTCGGTGACGCTGCCGATGACGCCCTTGCCCATGGCCGCCGCCTTGCCCGAAAGCGACAGGTCGGCGCTGACCGTGCCCTGGGTCACGCCGTCGGTTTCGACCAGCACGAGCGTGACCGTGGCCTGGGCCGTGCCCTGCCCGCGAGTTTCCTGCGCCTTGCCGGAGAACACGGCGCGATGCGCCTCGGCGTCGCGTTCGTCGACGTTCATCTGCCCGCGGTACTGCATGGTGACCGGGCCAAGCTTGACTTTCATGCCCACCTGGTAATTGTCATCGCTGAGTCTGTTGAGAATCTGGGCGCCCGGCACACACCCGGCGACACGTTCGAAGTCCATCAGGGTGTCCCAGACCGTGTCGACGGGGGCGATAACGGTGAAGGTGCTGTCGAGTTGCATCAGGGTGTCCTCTGCTGGGTCATGTGCGGGGTCGTGCGGGATGGTCGATGGTGGGTGAAACGTGGGCGAGCGGATGCCGATGGGTTGCCCGTCAATAAGTCGCCGCGAATAGCGGCCGCCACCTCGGCGAGGGCGGCGTAGCTGTGGCCACTGACGAAGGCATCGCAGTAGGGCAGCGCGGCAGCCATACCGCCGACGAGCGGCCGATAGTCAACGGCGACCTTGCGCGGATTCACCCAGACGATGCGGTGCGCGAGCCGGCGCAGGCGTGCCATCTGGGTATCGACGTCGGCCGGGTCGTCCTGCGCCCAGCCGTCGGAGAACACCACGACCACGGCGCCGCGGGCCAGGCCCCGTCGCCCGAAATCGTCGATGAATCGACGGATGCTCGCGGCCAGCCGGGTGCCGCCGGCCCAGTCGGTCGCGGTGGCGGCCGCCTGGGCGAGCGCTTGGTCCGGGTCGCGCAGGGCCAGCTGGCGGGTCAGCCGGGTGAGGTGGGTGGAGAACACGAAGGCTTCGGCCCTGGCGCCGGATGCCGCGCCCTGGAGCAGCGTCAGGAACACCCTGGTGTACGGCTCCATCGAGCCGGATACGTCGCAGAGCAGCACCAGCCTTCGTGGTTTCGGGCGGCGGCGGGAGTAATGCAGGGTGATCGGGTCGCCACCGGTGTGCTGCGCGGCGCGCACTGTGCGGGCCAGATCGAGCCGGTCGCGGCTGTGCGGTGACGGATGCGTGCGGCGGCTGAGGCGGGTCGGCGTCGACAGCACGATGCGTGCCACCAGCTGACGCAACCGGGCCAATTCCTCGGGCGCGAGGTCGGCGAAGGCCATCTCGTGCAGGTGCTCGTCGCTCGCGGCCATGGCGAGGATGGCGTCGCGCTCCGGCCCGGCCGTATCGCTGTCGCTCGAGTCGGAGCCGGGCAATGGGGACGGAGGGCGCTCGGCGCCAGGCTCGGGAGCGCCGGCCGGACGATTGGTCGGCGGGGCGGCCTTCGTGTGGGTTTCGGAGCCGATCGCCGGGGGAGCGTTGGGGTCGCCGCGGCTTTCGGCCGGGTCGAGCCGCCCGTCGAACACGGCGCTGAACACCGCGTCGAAGCGATTGAGGTGCTGCTGCTGGGAGACGAAGACGATGCGGCAGGCCCAGTACAGAGCGGCGTGGTCGATCGGGGGGACGAGTCGCAGCGCCTCAGCCAGGCGGGCCGCCCGGTCGGGTGACACCGGCAGTCCGGCTCGGTGCAGGGCGGTGCTGAAGCCGGCGGCGAGGGCCGCCGCTTCGACCGAAGGGTGCCGGACGCGCTCAGGCACCGGCAGCACCGGTGGCCTGGGCGACCCAGGCGGCGCCGCGAGCGGACGCGAGGTCGAGGTCGTCCCGGTTCTTCAGCACGGAACCCCAGGTCTGCTCGACCGCCCGGGCGCTGAGCTGCTCGATACCCAGCACCCCGAGGGCACTCACCCAGTCGATCGCCTCGGCGATTCCGGGCGGTTTGACGAGGTCGAGCGAGCGCAGCCGAGTGATCCCGGCCGCGGCATCCGTAGCGATGGTCTGCGAACTGCTGGGCACCCGGCGGCGCACGATCTGCGCGATTCGCTCCGGCCCTGGATAGTCGATCCAGTGGTACAGGCAGCGCCGGGTGAGGGCGTCGTGCAGGTCGCGGGTGCGATTGCTGGTGAGAATCACGATCGGCGGGTGGGTGGCATGCACGGTTCCGAGCTCGGGAATGGTGACGGCCGCTTCGGCGAGCAGCTCGAACGTGAACGCTTCGAACTCGGCGTCGGCCCGGTCGATCTCGTCGAGCAGCAGCACGGCCGGGCGCGGCCCGGCGTGCTCGATCGCTTGCAACAGCGGGCGGCGCAGCAGATAGTCCGGCCCGAACAGCACGGTGTCGGCCAGCTCAACGCCGCGCGCCTCAGCCACACGGATGCCGAGCAGCTGCCGCGGGTAGTTCCACTCATAGAGGGCTTCGCCGGCGGAGATTCCCTCGTAGCACTGCAACCGAAATAGCTCGGTGTCGAGCAGTCGGGCGAGCGCCTTGGCGATCTCGGTCTTGCCGACCCCGGGTTCGCCCTCGAGCAGCAACGGCTGCCGCATGCGCACGGCCAAAAACACGGCCGTCACGAGGCCCTCATCAGCCAGATAGTCTTCGGCGTCGAGGGCGCGCTGCAGTGCGGCGACGGACGGCACCAGCTCAGCCACGGCGTCCGCACTCATCGCTGGCACCCCCGGCGCGAGGCAACAGCCCTAACCCGCGGTCGCATACCGCTCCGGATTCGCCAGAAAGGCCGTGCGGCAGCCCGCGGCGCAGAAATACACCGTCTGTCCGTTGTGCTCGACCTGCAGCGAGGTGGGCAGCGCGGCCACTGACATACCGCAAACCGGGTCGATCGCAGTGGCCGCCGCCGCTTCGACCACCGCCGCGAGCGGATGCCAGCGCCCGGCCCGTTCCTGCACCAGCTGCGCGAAGATCGACACCGCGATCTCTCCGGGCGTGCGGGCCCCGAGGTCAAGGCCCGCCGGGCTGAACACCCGCGCGCGCTGCCCTGGTGACACGTCGAGCGACGCGAGCACCGCAGCACCGCGCTTCGGACTCGCCACGAGCGCCACGTACGGCACCCCGGCAGCCAGCGCCGCCAACAGCGCCGGTTCCTCGTCCCGGCCGTGCGATGCGACGATCAGGGCGGCGTCGCCGGCCTCGGGGGCCGCGGAGGCGCCATCCGTTTGGACGAGATCGAAGCCGATGAGGGGCGCCAGGGCGGCGAGTGCCTCGGCGTCGGGCGTCGACCCGACGACGACCAGGCGCGGCAGGGGAATGCGCGGCTCGAGAAAGATCTCGATCGCCCCGCCGCTGACACAAGGGTTCGAGACCTCGACCGCGCCGTCTTCCACGACGCTCGACGGCACGCCCGATACGACTTTGAGCAGCAGCGGCTGGCGGCTTTCGAGTACCTGCAGGCTGTACAGGCGAACGGATGCCTCCACGCACGTTCCCCCGACGAACCCGTCGATCTCGCCGGTGGCACGCACGAGTGCCGTGTCGCCGGCGTGTGCGCTCGTGGGGCGCGCAGCGCGCACCACGGTTGCGCGCACGAACGGTTCGCGGCGTTCGGTGAGGAGCCGCTCCAGGGTCGGGTGAACGGTGGGCATGCTAAACCGGAGGTCTCGTGCGGCCCTGCATGGCCTCCCAGACCCGGGCTGGCGTGCAGGGCATGTCCATGTGCACGACGCCGAACGGGGCGAGGGCGTCGACGACGGCATTGACGACGGCGGGAGGCGATCCGACCGTGGCGGATTCGCCGACGCCCTTGGCCCCGATCGGGTGGTGCGGCGACGGGGTGACGGTGAAGCCGGTCTCCCAGTCGGGCACCTCCATGGCCGTGGGGATGAGGTAGTCCATGAACGAGCCGCCAAGGCAGTTTCCCTCGGCGTCGAATTCGATGAATTCCATCAGTGCCATACCGACACCGTCGGTGAGGCCACCGTGGATCTGGCCCTCGATGATCATCGGGTTGATGCGGGTGCCGCAGTCGTCGACGGCGATGAAGCGGCGCACCTTGACATGCCCGGTGCCAGGATCGACATCGACGACGCAGATATAGGCGCCGAACGGAAAGGTGAGGTTGGGCGGGTCGTAGGTGACCTCGGCGTCGAGGTTGCCGTCGATGCCTTCTGGCAGTGCGACCGTCCCGTGGGCGCCCATCGCGATCTCGGCCATGGTCTTGCCGATGCTCGGGTCGCCCTTGACGAACCAACGACCCTTCTCCCATTCGAGGTCTTCCGGCCGGGTTTCGAGCATGGCCGCGGCGATGAACCTGGCCTTCTCCCGCACCTTGCGGGCGACCAGGGCCACGGCGGCGCCACTGACCGGGGTGGACCGGCTGCCATAGGTTCCGAGGCCGAACGGGGTCTGGTCGGTGTCACCGTGCACGACGTCGATATCCTCCGGCGGGATGCCGATCTCCTCCGCCACGATCTGCGCGAACGTCGTCTCGTGGCCCTGACCCTGGCTCTGCACCGAGATGCGCACGACGGCCTTGCCGGTGGGGTGGATGCGCAGTTCGGCGCCGTCCGCCATGCCGAGGCCGAGAATATCCATGTCCTTGCGCGGTCCGGCACCGACCGTTTCGGTGAAGAAGGAGATGCCGATGCCCATGAGCTCGCCGCGTTCGCGTTTCTCCTTCTGTTCGCGGCGCAGTTCGTCGTAGCCGGCCATCTTCATCGACAGCCGCATGGTGGGTTCGTAGTCGCCCGAGTCGTACTCCCAGCCGGTCTTGTTCGGGTAGGGAAACTGTTCGGGTTTGATGAAATTCTTCAGCCTTAACTCGGCGGGATCCATCTCGAGTTTGCGCGCCAGGATGTCGACCATCCGCTCGACCAGGTAGACCGCCTCGGTGACCCGGAAGGAACAGGCGTAGGCCACGCCGCCCGGGGCCTTGTTGGTGTACACGCCGGTGACGGTGCAGTGCGCGGCCTGAAGGTCGTAGCTGCCGGTGAAGATGTGAAAGAAGCCGGCCGGATACTTGGTGGGCTGGGCGGTGGCGTTGAACGCACCGTGGTCGGCGAGCACGTTGGTTCGCAGCGCCAGGATCTTGCCGTCCCTGGTCGCCGCGATCTCGCCCTGCATGATGTAGTCGCGGGCGAACGAGGTGCTCATGAGGTTCTCGGAGCGGTCTTCGACCCATTTCACCGGTTTGCCGGTGACGATGGAGCCGACCACGGCGAGAATGTAGCCAGGGTAGATGCCGACTTTGTTGCCGAAGCCGCCGCCGATGTCGGGGGAGACCACGCGAATCTTGTGCTCCGGGATGCCGGAGACCATCGCGAACAGGGTGCGGTGGGCGTGCGGGGCCTGCGTGGTTTCATACAGGGTGAGGCGGCCGTCGATGGGGTCGAAGTCGGCGACGGCCCCGCAGGTTTCCATCGGCGCCGGGTGCACGCGCGGGTACACGATCTCCTGCGTCACCACGACGTCGGCGCTGGCGAAAACGGCATCGGTTTCGGCTTTATTGCCGGCCTCCCAGTCGAAGATGTGGTTGTCGGTGCGACCTTCGAGGTCGTCGCGAATGACGGGAGCGTCGGCATCCATCGCTTTGCGGGCGTCGACAACCGGCGGCAGTACGTCGTACTCGACCTGGATCAGCTCGAGGGCGTCGCGGGCGGCGTAGCGGTCTTCGGCGACGACGAACGCGACCTCCTGACCCTGAAAACGCACCTTGTCGGTGACCAGAACGGCCTGCACGTCCATGGACAGGGTGGGTGCCCAGGCCAGGCCGAGCGCCTGCAGGTCGGTGCCGGTGATCACCGCGAGCACCTTGGGGTGGGCGAGGGCCTCGGTTGTGTCGATCGAGACCAGCCGGGCGTGGGCGACGGGAGCGCGCAGAATGGCACCGTGCAACATGCCGGGCAGCACGATGTCGTCGACGTAGTGGCCCTTGCCTCGCACGAACCGCGGGTCTTCCTTGCGCTGCATACGGCCGTGGCCGATGGGCCGATCGTGGTCGCCGGCGGCCGGGTTCGACGGTCGGTCCTCGAGGATGGTCATGCGTGCACCGCTTCTTCTTCGGTCGTGGCGGCTGTCTCGGCAGTTCCGACGGGATGTTCGGCGGCCCACTGAATGGACCGCACGATGGTGGCGTAGCCGGTGCAGCGGCAGATCTGGCCCGAGATGGCCTCGCGGATCTCGAGCGGTTCCGGGTGCGGGTTGTGGTCGAGCAGCGCGCGGGCGGTGAGCATCATGCCGGGGGTGCAGAAACCGCACTGCAGGCCGTGCTCTTCCATGAAGCCCTGCTGCACCGGGTCGAGGGTGGTGCCGTTGGCGAGTCCCTCCACGGTCGTGATGCTATGGCCGTCGGCCATGGCGGCTAGAACGGTGCAGGATTTCACCGGCTGGCCGTCCATCAGCACCACGCAGGTGCCGCAGTTGCTCGTGTCGCAGCCCCAGTGCGTTCCGGTGAGGCGCAGGTCGTCGCGAATGAAGTGCACGAGCAGAACTCGCGGTTCGATCTCGCGGGTTACGTCGGTTCCGTTGATGGTCATGTTGATATGCATGAGGGGTCAACTCCTAAATCGTGATCTCGGAAGCGGATGCTGCGGCGCGGCGGCAGGCCGCCCGCAGTACCCGACGGGTCAGTTCGTCGGCGAGGTGCCGCTTGTAGTCGATCGGGCCACGCTGGTCGGCGAGGGGATCGCAGGCGAGGGAAGCGAGGCGCCCGGCCTCGGTGAATAGTTCTTCGGTAGGAGTCTGGCCGACCAGCACCGCTTCGACCTCGGTGACGTTCTGCTCGAGTCCGACGGCGGTGAGGCCGACGGCCACCTGGCTGATCGCGCCGGCGGAGTCGAGGGTGACCGAAGCGCCGGCCGCGGCGACGGCCCAGTCGCCGACGCGGCGCTCGACCTTTTCGTAGGCGCTGCTCGAGCCGGCACGAATGGGCACGCGTACCTCGATCAGCAGTTCGTTCTGGGCGACGGCCGTCTCATAGGGGCCGCGGTGGAAGTCGGCCATGGACAGCATCCGCTCGCCGGCTGGGCCGCGCACGACGGCCACCGCTTCGAGAACGTGGCAGACCGTGGAGAGATCTTCGGCCGGGTCGGCCTGGCAGAGCGAACCGCCGATGGTTCCGCGGTTGCGCACGATCGGGTCGGCGATGACCCGTTCGGCGTCGGTGATGATGGGAAACAGGCGCTGGACGTCGTCGGATTCCAGCAGGGTCGTGTGCCGGGTCATGGCGCCGATGCGCAACGTCTGGCCGTCAATGAGCAGGTAGTCGAGCTCGAACAGGTCGTTGATGTCGATCAGCCAGTCCGGGCGGGCGAGGCGCAATTTCATCATGGGAAGCAGGCTGTGTCCGCCGGCGACGACCCGGGATTCTGCCCCGTGACGGTCGAGCAGGGCGAGAGCGTTATCGACCGAACTGGCGCGAACATAATCGAACGGAGCCGGAATCTGCACGGGCTTCTCCTCACGAAAGAAGGTTCCATGGCACCGCGCATCGTTGCGCGACACTGGTGTGTGCCACAGCTTGCTCTCCCGCCCCCGAAGCTGTCAATATCGACCTAAGGGAAAGGTTATGAGCTGTGGCAATGACGCTGAATCAGCTACGGGCCTTTGCCCTGGTCGCCCGACTCGGGTCGCTCCGCGCGGCCGCGGCCGCCCTCGGAATCAGCGAACCGGCGGTGTCGTCCTCGCTCGCCGCGCTGCGCCTCGACCTCGGTGATGCCCTGTTCGTGCGTGCCGGAGCCGGCATCGCCCTGACTGCCGGCGGGCGGGCGCTCGCCGATCACGCCCAGGAGATCGTGGGCCTGGCCGACCAGGTGCGCTGGGAGGTGTCGCACGCCGAGGAATCCACCGCGAACCTCCGGGTCGTCGCCACTGCCGGTTTCGCCGAGCACGCGGCCGGACGGCTGCTCGACGCCTTTACCCGCCGGGTGCCCGGGCATTTTTGCGGCATCGACGTGGTGGTCGAGTCCGCCGATGATGTCGGGTCGCTGCTACAGGACCATGCCTACGACGTGGCTCTCGGCGCTCGTCCGCCGCAGGGAAACCAGTTGGAAGTGGTGCCATTTTTGCGCTACCAGCGGGTGCTGGTGGCGGCGCCGGAGCATCCGCTCACCCGGGGGGCACCGTCGCTGACCGCATTGCTGGGGGAGCCGTGGTTCACCGGACCGGCCGGCGTTGAGGAGTTCACGGCCGAAAGCAGCTGGCTGGCGGCAGCCTTTCTCGCCTCAGCGCTCGGTGTGCCCGAGATCGTGCCGCTGAGTAGCGAAACGGATGCCCTCGCCGCGGTTCGCGACGGCGAGGGCATCATGCTCGCCTTCATGCACATTGTGCGGGCCGAGGTTGCTGCCGGGTCGCTCGTGGTGCTGCC
Source organism: Cryobacterium aureum (assembly GCF_002954245.1). Taxonomy (GTDB): domain Bacteria; phylum Actinomycetota; class Actinomycetes; order Actinomycetales; family Microbacteriaceae; genus Cryobacterium; species Cryobacterium aureum. The sequence continues at coordinate 27,556 of NZ_PPTG01000021.1, forward strand.
GGTGCCGAACACTCCCATTGCCGGGTTGTGGTGTGCCAGCACCCTCGATCACGGTCGGGCACCGGCCGCGGCCCGTACCCTGCAACGGTTCGTGACGACCGCCGAGGCGACCGCTGCCATGCTCGCGCCCGGCGGCTCCCGCGGGGTCGCACGCCGGGGCAGCAAGGTGCATGTGGCCCTCTGGAGCTGAGTCTGAGTAGACTCGAACGTATGGCAGGCTCACAGCTTCGTGATAATTCAATGTCCCCGGCCTCCCTCGCCTGGTTCGTCGGTGGGGGACTGCTGCTGGCCTCGGTCGTCGTCACCGTGATCTCCCAGCCCGCGCTATTCGCCTATATCGGACTGATCGGACCGGCTCTGTTCTCCGCGGCCCTGCTGGTGTTCGCCTTCGGGGTGCGGGGCGTTGGCAGCATCACAGCGCGTCGCCCTGTGGGCACCACCGCTCTCGCCCTGTTGGCGCTCTGGCTGTTTCTCGGGGCGGTGCTGAGCGTCGTCATCAGCGACTTCTTCTCAAACGATCCCGCTCCGACCATTTTGATGGCCTTCTCCTACGCGGACTCGTACGTGCAATTCGCCCTCGCGCTGGTCGCCGTCATGCAGATCGCCCGGATCGGCGTCGTGCCGGCTCCGTTCAACTGGGTGCCGGCCTGGGTGGTAGCCGCGGCCACCGCAACCTGGCTGCTGTCCCAGCTGCTGGGCGCGGGCCTGGCCACCCTGACCGGGCCCAACCTGGTGGTCTGGGCCCTGATCGGACTGGACGGCCTGGTGCGGATCGGCGGTATTATTCTGCTCGGTGTGATCGCCATCGTTCTCGCCGACCGGGCTAATCGCAGCACGCTTGCCAGCCCGCCGCTGGTCTCGACCGGCCAGGTCTGATTCCAGCGACGTGCCGCTTCAGGGGCGCCCCGACCACGCTGTCCAGAAGCGGGCTTCGGCGAGGCCGTCGATCAGGCCGCCGGAACGCTGCGCGGCGACCTTGACGGTACCCCGTGGGACTGGGACGCCTGACGAGGTCGGCGACCGATACCGTTTCTGCAGTGACCGTGCGCTCGTGAATTGCCTCAGGTCTGTGGCGGTACGACTAGGACGAGACACGCAGCATGCCGCACACACTGCTCGCTCACGGAGCCAAGAAGCATCCCCGCGAGGCCACCGAGCCCGCGGGTTCCGACGACCAGCAAACGGGCGTTCTGCGAGAGCGCAATGAGGGCCTTCGCCGGAGCGGCGTGGGCGGGATGGCAGATCACCGGAACCAGGGGGAACAACCCGACGATGGTGCGCGAATCCCGCTCAAGCTCGTCGTAGACCGCGTCCGCATACTCCTCGAACGATGAGACGTAGCCGAATTCCCACTGGGCTGGGCGTGGAGCGGTCGCGATGGACCAGGCTCGCACAAGGACGACCGGGAGGGACAGCTGGTCGGCCAGTTCCATGGCCGCGGCCAACGCGGTGTCGGCACCGGCTGATCCATCGTGCCCGACCACAACACAGTTGCTCGTGTCAGGTACCGGATTCGGGTGGTTCGCACCCTCAATGGTCACTGACGGTGCTCCCGGTTGGTGCCGTCGCACCGCCATCGGCGTGTGGCGCGACGGGCCCTACCGGGATAGATACTCGTCATGCTGCCGGTGTGCTTCCGCTACCTGCTCACGGATCCGCTCGATGTCCTTGGCTTTGTTGCGGTACTTGAGGTCCATGGCCAGAACCTGCGCTTCCTCCTCGGTCAGGAGGCGGTAGATCCGCTCGCGCTCGGCAGCATCAGCGGTGTAGTCGAGGTCAAGGTAGCTGACGGCATGGCGGCGCGCGTTGTTGATGGCGGTCTGGGCTTTGCCCGCCTTGCTCAGCAGGGAGGCCACGACGGTGACGATGAGCACCCCGATGATTACGGTGAGGGACAGGCCGGTGCTGATTTCCACGACTGGAACGTGTTCGCCACCGTTGATGAAGGGCAGGTTGTTCTCGTGCAGGGCGTGGAGCACCAACTTGACGCCGATGAAGGCCAAAATGAGCGCCAAGCCGTAGGAGAGATAGATGAGTCGGTCGAGCAGCCCGTCGATCAGGAAGTACAGCTGGCGCAGGCCCATCAGGGAGAACGCGGTAGCGGTGAAGACGATGTAGACATTCTGGGTCAGCCCGAAGATCGCGGGAATGGAATCGAGGGCGAACAGGATGTCCGTGCCGCCGATCGCCACCATGACCAGAAGCATGGGCGTGAGGGCCTTCTTGCCCTCGTGCATGGTGAACAGCTTGTCACCGTCGTAGTGCTCGGTGGTGTGGAAGCTTTTCTTGGCCAGGCGAATCATGAAGTTGTCCGCATGCGTGTCGCTGTCGGCCTCGGGCTTCAGCAGATTGCCGGCGGTGATCAGCAGGATCAGGCCGAAGAGGTAGAACACCCAGGCGAAGGAATTGATTAGTGCCGCGCCTAGAAAAATGAACCCGGTCCGGGCGATCAGGGAGAAGACGATGCCGAACAGCAGTACTTTCTGCTGGTCCTCGCGTGGAACCCGGAAGCTCGCCATGATGATCAGGAACACGAACAGGTTGTCCACCGACAGTGCCTTCTCGGTGATGTAGCCGGCGAAGTACTCCGACCCCATCGTGCTTCCGCCGAAGAACAGGACCAGGATGCCGAAGAGGATGGCCAGGCCGACGTAGATGGAGGACCACAGCGCGGCCTCCTTCAGAGAGGGGACGTGCGCCTTGCGAATGTGAAAGAAGTAGTCGAAGGCGAGCAGGGCCAGGATGACGGCGATGGTGACGCCCCAGATCAGTGGTGAGACAGTCATGAAACCTTGCTTTCCTCGGATGGCTCAGATCGCTTATGGCGTGACTCGTGCGACGAAAATGGCGGCGTCGGCGTATTTAGTTCCGATCCTAGGGGCGGCGACGCCAGGTGCGCCAGAAGCGCGCCTCGGCATCCGCTGCCCGCTGCTGCTCGAGAGCGTGCAGCCGGCCGTAACTGAAGGTGTTCTCGCCGCGCAGGTAGGCCTCGACCCCGCCGCGCTTGAGTAGGCGATCGCGGGCGATGACGCTGTCGTGCTGGTCACCGAGGATAGCCTGCAATTTCTGGGCGAAGCGGCTCACGCGGGCAGAGCGTTTGGGGCTGAGCGGATGCGCCGTCTCGGCCGCATAGCGCAGCCGCTTGGCGCGCTTTCGAGCGGCGTGCAGGGCGATATCCCGTTCCGGTCCGGAGACGGTCTTGGTGGCCAGGCGCACGGCGCGCCTCAACTTCTTCCACTCCCTGGTGATGAGGGCCGGCACGACCACCCGGGCGTCTTGGTCGGCCGCGGCGGTGAACGGCGGTGTGGCGACGAGGGAGTCGAGGGCGTCGAGCAGTCGAAAGTAGCGGTGGCTGTCGAGGGTGGTGACGAGCGTGTGCTGCGCGGAGTGGGCATCCGTTTCGGAGCGGGATTCGAGGCGTTCGCGAATCGGACCGAGAAGCAGCGCGGGGGATTCGCGATCGAGCAGCTCGGCCAGGCGCCGTTGCAGCACCTCTTCGTCGCGGGAGCTGCCGAGCACGGCGGCCAGCCAGCCGAGTTCGGTGCGGAGGTGCTGCACGACAGAGGGATCGACCAGGGAACGATAGGTGGCCAGCACCGAACGCAGCCGGCGAGTGGCCACGCGCATGGCGTGCACGGAATCGGCAGTGTGCTGGCGAATTTGCGGGTCGTGCTGGCGGATGACCCCGATCTGCTCGGTCAGGCTGGCCAGCAGAACGTTGGTGGCCGGGCCGTTCGGGGTGGGACGACGCTGCTTGGTGCTGCTTTCGGCCGGAAACCGGTCGCCGAGGGCGCGTGCCAGTTTCGAGGCGTGCACTGACAGGAGGATGCCGGCGCTTGCGAGCACAGCCTGGCCAGCGTCGAGCAGATCCTCCGGTCCGTCGACGAGTTCGATCTCCCATTCGCGCCACGCCGCCGAGGCCGGTTGGTGAATGAGACGTTCGGCGCGCACCCGGTCGTCGCAGAGCACCGCGAGGGTTTCGCCTCCGGCGCCGATGAGGGCGTGCACGACGCGGGTGGTACTGAGGTGCACCACGGGAACGAGCGGACAGTCGCGGGTGTAGACCCGCACGAGCTCGGAGAGTGACTCGGGTACGGCATCCGCTTCGTCCTGCAGGTGTTTGCCGATCGGCGCGTGGATTTCGCGTCGGCGTCCGGCGCCCTGCGGCAGTTTGAGGTGCCAGCCGGCGTCGTCGCCGCCGGTGCGGCGGCGCAGGGTGATGTGAGCACGCGCCAGCACGAGGTCGTTCGTGTCGAAATAGATGGCTTCGAGGTCGTGGGTTACCGGTTCGGCGATCGCCTGCACGCCGGGCAGGTCGTTCAACCGCGGTAGCAGGGCCAGTTCGTCCACGTCAAACTTGCGTTCTATCTCGGTACTACCGTTAGCGTCCACGATTCAAGCCTAGCGGGGTCGCCAGGCTTGAATCGTGCGGGCGGTCAGACGCCAGCGAGCCACAGGTCGGGGCCGAAGATCTCGTAGTGGATGCGGTCGGCCGGCACGCCAGACTGCAGCGCTTGGGCGCGAAGACTGCGCATGAACGGGAGCGGTCCACACAGGTAGACCGAGGCATCCTCCGGGATCGTCACGTTCTCCAGCGACATGAAGCCCTCGTGGTGGCCCGCGCTCGGGATCTCCAGCCAGAGCTCGAGTTCGGCCGCCTCCAGTAGGGCGACGTCTTCGTTCATCTGGTCGCGCAGCGCCCAGCGTTCGAGGTTGCTCTCGGCGTGCAGTACGAGTACCTCACGCTTCGAGCCGGTGTCCACCAGGGAGCGCAGGATGGAGGCGCTGGGTGTGCAGCCGATTCCGGCCGAGGCCAGGATCAGCGGTCCAGTGCCATGGTCGAGGGTGATGTCGCCGCACGGCACGGAGAGGATGAGCGTGTCGCCGACCTGTACATCGCGGTGCAGCACGGGGGACACCTCACCGTCGGCGTCGAGCTTGGTGGTGAAGACGCGGGTCGTGGCGGTGCCGGCCGAGAGGGAGTACTGACGCACCTGGCGGATACCGTCGGGCATGACGGCGGTGACGCTGACGTACTGGCCAGGCAGGGCGGGCGTCACGGGGGTGTCGTCGGCCGGTTCGAGGGTGAACGTGATGGCATCGGTTCCGGCCGGTTCCTTCTTCACGACGATCCAGGGGGCCAGCGGCTTGTCGCTGGCGAGTCCGGCGTAGAGGCCCTTCTCCATCTTGATCAGGGCGTGGGCCATTAGCCAGTACACCTCGGTCCAGGCGGCGGCGATCTCGGCGGTGATGACGTCACTGAGTTCGTCGGCGATGGCCTCGAACAGGTACTTGTAGACGATGTCGTACTGCTCGGGCTGAATGTCGAGGGAGACGTGCTTGTGGGCGATGCGGGAGAGCATCGCCTCCGGAGTGATGTCGGGGTTCGCCACCATGTGGGTCGCGAAGACGGCGATGCTGCCGGCCAGTGCCTGCTGCTGGCTGCCGTTCTTCTGGTTGGAACGGCTGAACAGCCCATCGAACAATTCGGGGTGGGCGGTGAGCATGCGGTGGTAGAAGTTCTTCGCGATCTCGGGCATCCGCTCGCCGACCAGCGGCAGGGTGGCTTCGATGAGGGGGAGGGACTGGGGCGAAAGCATGAATACTCCTTCTGCGTGTCGGCACCCGTTTGTGGGGGCCTTCATCAAAAGTAGCATTTGGTATACCAATTAAACGGGTGTTTTCTACAAGTCGTAGAAATTAGGGACTTTAGTCCTACCGCACCAAACCAAGTTCAACCAGAACCGGTCCACCGGATTTTCCGTGGGGCAGAGACGCGATGACGATGCCGTCGAGCTCGCGATAGAACGATTCCCGGGCCCGGCGCAGGGCGCCGCGGAGGCCGCATCCGCTGATCAAGGGGCAGGGACCATTTATGGAGTCGCAGGCCGCGAGGTCGGTGCGGGTGTCGAGTTGGCGTAAGAGCGCCCCGACGGTGGCGTCACGACCGAGCGCGCTGATGCGCACGCCGCCGCTGCGCCCGCGGATCACCTCGACCAGGCCGAGTTCGCGCAGTCGCATGATGGCTTTGCTGACGTGGTTATAGGGCGTGCCGACCTCGGCGGCGACGACCCGCGAGGTGAACGTGACGCTTTCCGGCGCCGCTGCTAGCAGCATGACGACCCGCAGGCAGACGTCGGAAAACGCGTTGATCCTCATGCCCTAACTGTAGGTGCGCCAATCGAAGCGCAGAAATGGGAGAGAATGGGGCAAGTGGACACTGAGTCGGAGACGCTGTTTGAGGTAATCCGCATCGTGGACCTGGCGGGCGTGCTCGCCAACGCCATTCTCGGCGGGGTCGCTGCCCGCACCGCCCGCCTCGACATCGTCGGTTTCGTGGTGCTGGCCATTATGAGCGGGCTCGGCGGCGGAATGATCCGCGACACCCTGCTGCAGCAGGGCACGCCGGCCGCCCTGGTCGACCCGGCCTACCTGATCTGCGCGATTCTCGGCGGGATCATCGCCTACTTCGTCACGTTCAACGGTCGCTGGACCCGCCGCGTGCTGCTGCTGCTCGACGCGCTCGCCGTGGGATGCTGGTCGGCGGTGGGTGCGCAGAAAGCGCTTGAGGCCGGCCTCGGCTGGCTGCCGGCCATTCTGCTGGGCATCATTACCGCGGTCGGCGGCGGCATGGTGCGGGACATCTCCCTGCTCAAAGTACCGTCCATTTTTGGCGGCAACACGCTCTACGCTACGAGCGCGGTGCTCGCCAGCACCGAAATGGTCATTCTCAGCAAGCTCGGGTTTGTGGCGATCGGTACCGTTGTGGCCATTCTCAGCGGCGCCGGGCTGTCGCTGCTGGCCAAACGCTACGGCTGGATTCTACCGACCGGGTACGCGCTGCGCATTCCGAAGCCCATTCTGCTGCTGAATCCCCGGGCCTGGCGGCAGCGCCGACTCGATGCGCGCAATGCTCGCGACGGCATTTTCCCCGACGATCCGGGTGCGTCGGTCTAACGGGGCTGTGTGGCGTTCAGCACCGCGAGCGTCGCCGCGTGCAGCAGACCATTCGTGGCCAGGGCGCTGCCGTGCCACGGGCCGGGCTGGCCTTCGACCGAGGTGAACGTGCCGCCTGCCTCCTGCACGATTGGAGCCAGCGCGGCCATGTCGTAGGGCTGCAGATCGAATTCGCCGGCCACGTCGAGGTGGCCCTCGGCGAGCAGCATGTACGACCACATGTCGCCGTAGGCGCGGGTGCGCCAGACCTGACGGGAGAGCGTCACGAGCTCGTCGAGGTGCCCGGCTTGGTCCCACTGCTGCAGGCTGCCATAGCTGATGGATGCTTCTGCGAGGGTCTCGATGCCGGAGACGCGCAGGCGGGTGGGGACGGCATCCGCTTGTGTGGTCTCGATTGACCAGGCGCCGCTGCCGACGGCGGCCCACCAGCGTTTGCCGAGCGCGGGCGCGCTGACCACGCCGAGCACGGGCACGCCGTCGACGGCGAGGGAGATGAGGGTGGCCCAGATCGGAATGCCGCGGAGGAACCCGGCGGTGCCGTCGATCGGGTCGATGATCCACTGGCGGGTGGTCGACCCGGCAGTGCCGAACTCTTCGCCCAGAATGCCGTCATCGGGGCGGCGCTCGGCCAACAGGGCGCGGATGGCGCGCTCGACGGCCTGGTCGGCATCCGTTACCGGGGTGCGGTCGGGTTTGGTCGTCACGACCAGGTCGAGCGCGGTGAAGCGGGCGCTTGAGATGGCATCGGCGGCATCGGCGAGGGCCAGACCGAGCTGGAGGTCGTCGGAGAGGGCGTAGATTCGCGGTTCGGTCACCCTTCCAAGGATAGTAATTTCGCGAGCGGATGCCGGTCACGCTCGCTTTCCCGCCTCGATTGGCATCGAGCCCCCGTGGGGTGTTAGGGTTACACGTTGCCGCGGGTAATTCCGCTGCTTTCACATGCACCTCTAGCTCAATTGGCAGAGCAACTGACTCTTAATCAGTGGGTTCCGGGTTCAAGTCCCGGGGGGTGCACCACTTAACCCCGTCGTAACTGCTGATGCAGTTCGGCGGGGTTTTTTCGTGCGCGGTCTTTCGAATCCCCGACCAGTGTCGGCAGCGCCGGGGCCCTGCTCGTGGCCACGCGTACGCAGACCGACCCCAACGTGGCATCCGCGAGGTGCTTGCCATTCTGCGCCCGAATCGATGGTCGGGCGCACGATCGTCCTCGCGCGCCAGCCGCTTGCCTACGGCAGTGTGTTCGGCAGCGGGGCCAGAGGTTCCGTCGGAATCGCTAGCTGCTGCAAGTCGATAATAGCTACTGCAGATTGTCGCCCGGTCTGGACGTCTTCGGGCGGCCGCTGTGTTGGATTGTTAGCGCTTTGGAAATTGTCGCGAACATTGCGTGGCGTGGGAATGGTGTACGCACAGACGTACCGCACCCCGGTGATATCGATGTCCGATTGCCATTTGATGTCCGCGACGCCCGTCGCTGAGGGCCCTTTCTCCAGCCATGCGACTACCCATCCTGAGGGGTCTGTCGTTGTCATCAGTCGCCCTCTGGAAGCGCACAAGTCCCAAGGGTCGGTTGTGGAGACACCGTCACCTCGAATGGCAGTAATACGGAGGAGCATCGTCTCCGTGGTCCGAAGAGAGGTTGACGACGCGTGCGCAATGACACGCACTGCGCCACCATCGACTTTCTCTACTGAAAAGTCGAGAGATGGTGCCTCACGATCGGTGATGCTCTGCGCTCCAAGCCAAAGCGCCCAACAGATCCCGCCAACCGCAAGAAATGCGCCAAATGTTGCGATGACTTTGACTGGCGATTGACGCCCAAGATTGCTGGCAAAAAGCACTGGGAGAGCCGCGCCGATGATGGTCGTAATAGCTGCCCATGCAAAAAGTGACGGGTCGTTTCGGATTAGTCGTTGAAGTATGTCGCCCTGGATTCCGATAGCCGCGAGGACAGCAATGAGCAACGAGAAATAGAGCCAAACCGCGACCTTGAGCGGAGCCTCACCCTTCGCCCCTTGAGTCGGGTCATGATCGGCCGGTGGATCTTCAGCCGAACTGGGCAGCGGTTCTTTTGCCTGACGCCGCTTCATTAGATTGCTAACCATCATTCCGCGACACTCAGCAGGTTGGGGATGTCGGTGGCAGCGGCGCACCATTGGGAGGCACAGGTGGTTGTTCACCGGGTGCGAGGGTCGGCGCGCCTTCACAGTCGGATTTCTGAGGGGGCGGGTCGGTTCCGTCACCCTCGCTTCCTGGATGTGTTGGGGCGTTGCTGGGGTCCAGATTGCCGCCGCAACTGGCGGCAGTACCGAATATCAGGCTTATGCCCAAAAGGACCGCGACGAACCTAACCCGAATCCGCCGCTCTTTCGGCACGGCTCTGGTCTGATTCAGAGGTTCGAAGAGCTGTGGCCCTCGCGGATTCGTGCTTGGGGCGTCAACCTCTCCGGGCATCGTTCTCGCCACGGTGTACTCCTCCCTCGAGCAACTACGGTCTTGCTGAGCATTAAGTTATCACCGCATTCCCCACCTGTGTTGGGGCCGTTGACGCCGATCGAAAACAGGGCGAGTATCGGGCCTATTGGCCCTGTTCTGGCCCTGTTTCGGCCCTGTTTTGACCCGGCGTTGACAACCTGGCCCGTTCCCGTGGGTCGAGCTGGCCGAAAACGGGACTGATCATGCGAATGCAGTTCCGTTCAGAGTTCCCAATATGTCTGAAAATTCCTCGACTTTGAGGGGTGAGCTTGGTACACTTGTTCTATGAGCCAGAGCGGCGACACCCCCCAGCCGGGCCTCGTCGATCCGTTCTTCGCTTGTCACGGTTACCCGCCTTCAACGCCCGAGGAGCGTGCCGAGTTTGATGCGTTCTGGGCGCTGTGCCAGGCAGACTGGCGGGTTGAGATCGGCGAGGGCCTCGGGCAGTTCGCTCCGTATGACGCCCTCGAAGACGTCGATACCGAGCCTTTCATAGCGCATCCCGTCGGCCTGGCTTCCTATCGCCGTGAGATGCCTGACGGTCCGCCTCTACCGGCCGGCCTTGACCTGACCGAGGTGTTTGCCGCAGTGCCTCCCGAGCACCGGTTCGATGACGACCTTCGCGAGGAGTACCTCTACGTGGAGTATCTCCGCACCGAGCACGACAGTGACGACGAACCGGGCCAGCCGCTACCGGCCGACGGCCGCCGGGCCGACGACCTGAGTCCGTTCCAACGCCATCAGGCGCAGTTCGTTGACCGGGTGCTCTACTTCGAGAAGATCATTGCCTGGGCGCAGGCGAGTAAAGCTGAGGTTCTCACCGAGGCGTGGGACTACACCACTAACACTGCCGAGACCGGGCGCCCGCAGGCCGGTCCCGAGCATGAGCACGACTGGGACGCCACCTTTGCCGCGCAGCAGGGCCTCGTGGCGGAGATGGCGTGTGCGCTGCGCATCCCGGGCGGCACCGCCTCCGGCCTCCTGCAGGAAAGCCGGGTGCTGGTCGAGTCCCGACCGNGTGCTGGTCGAGTCCCGACCGAGCACCCTCGATGCGCTCCGCACCGGGGAGATCTCGCTGCGGCACGCCCGCCGAGTGCTCGAGCAGCTCGACTCCGTGCCGCAGCCCGCTCGCGCCGAACTGGAAGCGGTGTTGCTGCCGCACGCGAAGCGACTCACCGCGACGCAGTTTGACGGCAAGGCCCGCAAGCTCCGGGAACGGTTCCACCCGGACAGCATCACCGTGCACCGCACCAAATGTCTCTCCGACCGCAAGGTGTTGTTCTTCCCGGACAAAGACGGCATGGCCACGCTCTGGTTGCGCGCCGCCGGCGACGACCTGCAGGGCATCTATACCCGGGTCACCGACGCCGCGATCAGTCTGCAGGGCCCCGATGAGCCCCGCACCCTCAGCCAGTTGCGCGCGGATGTCGCCGTCGACCTCCTCGCCCAGGGTGTTACCGGCAGCGGCCTCGGCGCCGGCCTCACCGCCAACGTCAACGTGACCGTCCCCGTCCTCACCCTGATGGGACGAGCTGTTGGCACGCGCGAGGAACCCGGCGAGCTTGAAGGCTACGGGCCGATCGACCCGGAAACCGCCCGCCGCCTGGCCGGGACGGCGACGAGTTTCCTGCGCATCCTCACCCACCCGCACACCGGCATTGTCCTCGACGTCAGCGCCACGCCGTTCCGGGTGCCGGCGAGTCTGAAGAAGTACCTGCGGCTGCGGGATGGAACCTGCCGGTTCCCCGGCTGTAACCGCTCCGCCGGCCACAGCGACCTCGACCACACCATCGACAAGCAATTCGGCGGTCCCACCACCGCCACCAACCTGCACTTTCTTTCGCCGGCGCACCACGACCTGAAGCACTTCAGCGATTGGAAGGCCGTCGCTGACCCCGATGGAACCCTGCACTGGACCAGCCCCGCGGGCAAGCACTATGCCACCGACCCCGCCACCCGAATCAGCCCTCACCTACAACAAGCACCACCACCAGCACAACCACCGCCGGCCGCACCACCGCCACCCGTGCCCGACCCCTGGAACACCACCACGAACACCGACTGGGACGACACCGGCACCGATCCTCAACCGTTCTAGGGCAAGCGATCCTCACCGGGTTCGTCGGTTCGGGGTGCACTCCGACACCTTCGCCCGTTGCTGGCCAGAAAATTCACCTCGATAGACTGTGCCAACGTTCACCACAACTCAACCGCAGCGACGCGGAAAGGTCTCTATGCCCCGCACTGATTCGATCGACACCCCCTGTGGCGAGAGCGCGGTGGCGGCTGGCGCCGACGCATCCGCTGTACAAGCGGACGGCGAGGTGCTGCTGCAGCGCGACGGACCGCTGGCCCGCATCATCCTGAACAGGCCGAAGGCCCTCAACGCGCTCACGCACGACATGATCCGCAGTATCGCCGCAGCGCTCACCGACTGGGCTGACGACGCTGCCGTGCAGACCGTTTTGCTCACCGGCAGCGGCGACCGCGCCCTCTGCGCGGGCGGCGACATCGTCTCGATCTACCGCGACGCCCGCAGCGATCCCGACGAGAACGCCTGTTTCTGGGCCGACGAGTACACTTTGAACGCCCAGATCAAGCGGTACCCCAAGCCGTTCGTCGCGCTGATGGACCGCATCGTGCTCGGCGGGGGAGTCGGCCTCTCCGGCCACGCCACGCACCGCGTCGTGACCGAACGCACCCGGCTCGGAATGCCAGAGACCACCATCGGTTTCGTGCCCGACGTCGGTGGCACCTACCTCTACTCGCGCACGCCCGGCGAGATCGGCACCCACCTCGCCCTCACCGCGGCAACCATGACCGGCGCCGACGCCATCGCCCTCGGCCTGGCCGACAGCTTCATTGACTCGGCCAAGCTCGATTCTCTGGTCGATGCCCTCACCCGGATGCCCGCTGCCGCCGCCATCGCGCAGCTCGCCTCCCCGGCGCCCCCAGCACCGCTGTCGACCGAGCGCACGTGGATCGACGCCTGTTACGCCGGCGACGACGTGGCCACGATCATCGACCGATTGCAGAAATCTTCGGTCGAGGCAGCCCAGGAAGCCGCCGACGCGATCCTGGCCAAGTCCCCGACCGCACTCAGCGTTACCCTCGCATCTCTCCGCCGCGCCCGCGACCTCGCCACACTCGAAGAGGTGCTCGAACAGGAATACCGGGTGTCGCTGCGTATGGTGGCCGGCCACGACGTGATCGAGGGCATTCGCGCCCAGGTGATCGACAAGGATCGCAACCCGGCGTGGCAGCCGAGCACGCTGGCAGGCGTCTCCGACGCCGACGTGCAGGCGCATTTCGCGCCCCTGGGAGATCGCGAACTGCGCTTGCCGCACAAGATCACAAACGAAACCAGACAGACCACCGAACGAGAGGCCACCGCGTGAGCGACAGCACCCAGCCCGAGACCGCCGACATTTACGACAACATCCTGCTCGAACGTCACGGCCGGGTCGGCGTCATCACCCTGAACCGTCCGAAGGCGCTGAACGCCCTCAACTTCGCCACCATGCAGGATGTCGTCGGTGCGGCGACCCAGCTCGATGCCGACCCCGAGATCGGCGCGATCATCATCACCGGCTCGGAGCGGGCCTTCGCTGCCGGCGCCGACATCAAGGAGATGTCGACGATGAGCTACATGGACATGTACCTCAAAGACTGGTTCGCCGGCTGGGACCGCCTCGCCGCCGTGCGCACCCCGGTCATCGCCGCCGTCTCCGGCCACGCCCTCGGCGGCGGCTGCGAACTCGCCCTGATCTGCGATTTCATCATCGCCTCCGACACCGCCACCTTCGGCCAGCCCGAGATCAAGCTCGGCGTCATCCCCGGCATGGGCGGCTCCCAACGCCTCACCCGCGCGGTCGGCAAGGCCAAGGCGATGGAGATGATTCTCACCGGTCGCACCATCGACGCCGTCGAAGCCGAGCGCGCCGGACTCGTTGCCCGCATCGTGCCGGCCGCCGACCTCCTGGCCGACGCCTTGGCCACAGCGACCGAGATCGCCGCGAAATCGGCGCCGATCGCCATGCTCGCCAAGGAGGTCGTGAACGCGGCATACGAGACGACGCTGGGGGCCGGCATCCACTTTGAACGTCGCCTCTTTCACTCGGTGTTCGCCACCGACGACCAGAGCGAGGGTATGGCCGCTTTCGTCGAGAAGCGGCCCGCGGTCTTCACACACCGTTGAACGCGTTTAGCGTCCGCGCTTCCAACTGTATTCGTTCTCGGGACGCCCCGGCGTGCCGTAGCGGGGAGCGCGCAGCACGAGGCCGGTGTCGGCGAGATACTCCAGGTAGCGTCTGGCCGTGACGCGCGACAACCCGAGCGGCCCCATCAGCTCACTCGCCGATACCGGCTCCACCTGCGCCTGCAGGTAGGCGACCACCGGGTTCAGGGTGGACTCTGCCAGGCCTTTGGGTCTGGGTATATCGGTCGGTGCCCGCAGACTTGCAAAGGCATGGTCGACCGCTGACTGCGTCACAACGGATGCCTGTCCGTTGAGTTTCGCACGAAAGTCCCGGTAGCTGTACAATTTTGTGGCGAAGGTGGAGTAGGTGAACGGCTTGATCAGGTACTGCACAACCCCGGCCGCGATCGCCCCGCGCACGTTCTCAAGGTCGCGCACGGCGGTGATCGCGATGATATCCGTCGCCAGACCGGCCGCCCGAATGCGCCGACTCACGTCGAGCCCGTGACTGTCCGGCAAGTTCATATCCATGAGCACGAGGTCGATCGGAGTGCCGGCCGAAGCGGCCGTCGCGACCCAGCGAAACGCGTCCTGCCCGGTACCGACCATGCCGACAAGCTCGAAACCGTCGAGCCGTGCGACATAGACGGCATGGGCCTCGGCCGCGAGCGGTTCGTCTTCGACGACGAGCACGCGAATGGGCGGCAGGAACGTCTCAGACATGGTCGACCTCAGGCTGATGTGCGGCGGGAATAACGACCGTGAAGACGGCACCCTCGCGTCGCCCGATCGTGAGCGTACCGCCGAGCCGAGTCACCGCCTGCCGAACCAGAGCAAGGCCGAGGCCTCGACCACCCACCGAACGACCGGGCGCTGTGACACCGGTGTCCGTAACGCCGCCGCCCTTGGTGCTGAAACCGAGCCGCAGCACATCGTCGATCGCCTCGGGAGCCACACCGGCTCCGCTGTCGGCGACCTCGATCGTGACAGCCCGCTCGGTCGACGACACCGAGACCGACACCCGACGAGGGTCTGCCCCAGCGGCCGCCGCGTCGAGCGCATTGTCGACCAAATTGCCAAGCACCGTGACGAGGTCCTGAATCGATAGCCCGGACTCGGCGAGAGTACCGGACGCGGTGACGATGAGGGTGATTCCCAGTTCATTGGCCTGCGCCGATTTGCCCATGATCAGGGCGCTGATGACGGGTTCGTCTACCGAACCGACCATCTCGTCGGCGAGCCGCTGGCTGAGTTCCAGGTCTTTGGTAGCGAACTCGAGGGCTTGCTCGGTGCGGCCGAGTTCCATGAGCGACACGATCGTGTGCAGTCGGTTCGAATGCTCGTGCGTCTGCGCCCGCAGCGCATCCGACAACGTCTTCATCGACTGCAGCTCACTGCCAAGGTTTTGCAGATCGGTGTGGTCCCGAATCGTCGCGACGAACCCCATCGGTGTCGGCTTGGCGCCCCGCATTGGGATGGACGACGCGACGGCGGGTTCCTGGCTGACCACGAGCACCCGGGAGTCGGTGACGTGAATCTCGTCCTGCGCCGTGCGGCCGCTGCGCAGCAATTCGCCGAGGCTCGGCGGCAGGCTCAACGCGGTCAGGGTCAACGGTCGCTCGTCGCTGCCAGTGGCAGGGCGCGCTGGAATTCCCAGCAGAGTCGCCGCCTGGTCGTTGTAGAGCACGAGGTCCCCGTGCGGATCGACGAGTACGAGCCCCTCGCGCACCGAGTGCAGCACCGAGTCGTAGTACACGAACAACTGCGCGAGGTGCTCAGGCCCCCAGCCGAGCGTCACCCGGCGCAAATAGCGCCCCAGCAGCCAGGTGACCACGGCCCCCGACGCGAGCAGTCCAAGCGCCAGCCCGAGCACCGAAGGGAGTCGGGCGTTCAGGGCGATCGTGATGTTGCTGGTGGTGGTACCCACCGCGACCAGCGCGCGAACAACGCCGCCGGCATCCGTCACTGGCACGACGGCGCGAACGGATGGCCCGAGCGTTCCCGTGCTGGTTTCCGTGAAGGCCGTTCCGGAGCGCGCCGGTTCGATCGCGCCGATGTAGTTCTTGCCGATCTCGGCCTGCGTCGGGTGGGTCCAGCGGGTGCGGTCAGGGGCCATGATCGTGATGAAGTCGAGGCCGGCGTCCCTGGTTAATTCCAGGGCATAGGGCTGCAGGGTCGAACTCGGGTCGGCCGACTCGCTGGCGGCGAGCACCAGAGGGCTGTCGGCGATGGCGGTGGCGACCGCGAGCATCCGGTTGCTGGTTTCGACGTAGCCGCGATCCCGCGCGTCGACGAAGAAGGCCGTTCCGACAAAAACCGTGAGCACCACGATGAACAGCGCGTGCGCGAAAAAGAGCCGCCTGGCGATGCTCCATTCCCTGCGCACTGTGTTCTCCTTTCTCGGTTCGAGCCTCGTGAACAATATGACCGCAACCGTGTGCAAACGAGCCGCATCGACCACTGTGGAACGCATTGCAGTAGCCGGAGCCGGCCGTGGCCCCGATAAGCCTAGACAAAGGAGTCTGACATGACATCGACGCCATCATCCCGCACCAAACTTAACAGGGCGAGCAAGCCGAAGAAGCGAATCGACTCCTCGCACTACCTTTACATGGCCGTCATCGTCGCGGTCATTCTGGGAATTATCGTCGGCCTGGTCTGGGGCGGCGAGAAGGGTTTCGCCGTCTCGCTCAAGCCGCTCGGTGACCTATTCATCGCCCTGATTAAGATGATGATCGCGCCGATCATCTTCTGCACGATCATCCTGGGCATCGGTTCGATCGCCAAGGCGGCCACCGTCGGCAAGATCGGCGGCCTGGCCCTCGGCTACTTCCTGATCATGTCGACCTTCGCCCTGGGGATCGGCCTGGTCGTTGGCAACATGATCCACCCGGGCGACGGTATCGACCTGTCGGATGCCACGTACAAGGCCACCGAATCCGCTGACACCCAGGGGTTCCTGCTCGGAATCGTTCCTGCCACCCTGTTCTCGTCGCTGACCAGCGGCAACATTCTGCAGACACTGCTGGTGGCGCTCATCGCCGGATTCGCACTGCAGAAGATGGGCCCGGCCGGCAAGCCGATTCTCGAGGGTATCGCGCACGTGCAGGCCCTGGTCTTCCGCATTCTGATCATGGTCATGTGGCTCGCCCCGATCGGTGCCTTCGGTGCCATCGCTGCGGTCGTCGGTGCCACCGGCATTCAGGCCGTGATCAGCCTGTTCACCCTCATGGTGGCTTTCTACATCACCTGCATCATCTTCATCGTGGTCATTCTCGGGGGCCTGCTCAAGCTGGTCACCGGCGTCAACATCTTCAAGCTCATGCGTTACCTCGGCCGCGAATACCTGCTGATCGTGTCGACCTCGTCCTCCGAGGCCGCCCTGCCGCGCCTGATCGCCAAGATGGAACACCTCGGCGTCTCCAAGCCGGTCGTCGGGGTCACCGTGCCCACCGGGTACTCGTTCAACCTCGATGGCACCGCGATCTACCTCACCATGGCGTCGCTGTTTATCGCCAACGCGCTCGGCCAGCCGCTCGCGCTCGGCGAGCAGATCGGCCTGCTCGTCTTCATGATTATCGCGAGCAAGGGCGCTGCCGGAGTGTCCGGTGCCGGTCTCGCCACTCTGGCGGCCGGGCTGCAGGCCCACGCCCCGCAACTGGTCGGCGGCGTGGGTTTCATTGTGGGTATCGACCGCTTCATGTCCGAGGCTCGCGCGCTGACCAACTTCACCGGCAACGCCGTGGCGACCGTCATGATCGGATCCTGGACCAAGGAGATGGACCGGGTGCAGGTGGACCGGGTACTCGACAAGCTCGAACCGTTCGATGAGCGCACTATGCTCACCCACGGCCACGTGAGTGCCGCCGAGACCCAGCGCAGCACTGAGAAGGCCGCGCAGTCCGAGGTGTTGGAACGTTCGCTCGTAAAATAGCGAGTTGGGAAAATAGCGAGCGCTAGACGCGCGCTAAGGGTGTCGTCCGGAGGAGTTCTCCTGGGCGGCACCCCTTTTCGCGCCTGTTTTCGGCTCGCCGAAAAGTGAGTGTGTTAGGATTGTTGACGGTCTTACAACCCTTCACCAGGACGCGCAGGCGTAGCCACCATTTGAGATGGAACGGCCGTTTTCGTATGGTGAGGTTCCGACGGATGCGATCCCATGATTGCTCCACGCCCACGCTGATTCCGTAAGTGCGAATTTCTGCGTCTGGGCTGCTCGGTGCCTACCCGTCCGACAAGAGAGCATTTCGCTTCGTCAGCCGTGAAATCGACTACGTTCGACGTGCACGGAGAACGCGTGACCGAGAGCATTCACGAAACCATTGCCGTCAAGGCAGACCACCTCTACAAAGCCTTCGGGCGCCGCCCGCACGAGATCGTCAAGAAGCTCAAAGCCGGCAAGAGCCGCGCCGAGATTTCGTCGCTCGGAGTGGCCGCCGTCATCGACGCCTCCTTCGAAGTGAAACAGGGCGAGATCTTCGTCGTCATGGGCCTGTCCGGTTCGGGCAAATCCACCCTCATTCGAATGCTCAACGGACTGTGGGAGACCACCTCAGGCAGCGTGACGGTCGGCGGCACCGACATCACGAGAGTCTCCGCCAAGGAACTGCGCGACGTGCGCCGCAAAAGCATCTCCATGGTGTTCCAGCACTTCGCCCTGCTGCCGCACCGCACGGTGATCGACAACGTGGCCTACGGCCTTGAGATTCAGGGCATGAACCGGGCGGACCGTCTCGCCAAGGCGCAGACGATCATCGATCTGGTCGGACTGGCGGGCTGGGCCGACAACCTGCCCTCCGAACTGTCCGGTGGAATGCAGCAGCGAGTCGGCCTGGGCCGGGCTCTCGCAGCCGACACCGACGTTCTGCTCATGGACGAGGCGTTCTCGGCCCTCGACCCACTGATTCGCCGCGAAATGCAGGAGCAGCTCATCGAACTGCAGGCCGCGCTCGGCAAAACGATCATCTTCATCACCCACGATCTCAACGAGGCCATGTTTCTCGGTGACCGCATCGCCGTTATGCGCGACGGCCGTATTGTGCAGATCGGCACCCCGGAGGAGATCCTCACCGACCCGGCCAACGACTACGTTGCCCAGTTCGTGCAGGACGTCGATCGGGCCCGCGTGCTCACCGCCGCGAGCGTGATGGAACCCGTGCGTGCGGTCATTACCAAGACTGCCGGTCCCCGGGCCGCACTGCGTACGATGCGTGACCTGCAGACATCCGTTACTTTCGTGCTCAACCGCGACCGCAGCTTCGCCGGGATCGTGCGTGACCGCGACGTGCTGAAGCTCGTGAAGAAGGGCGAGACAGACCTGCGCGGCATCATCCGAGATGACGCGACCGCGGTCTTGTCCGAAACCGCCCTGGTCGACCTGGTCGAACCGTCGGTGGAGAGCGAACTGCCCATCGCCGTCGTTGATGAGAAGAACCGCCTGCTCGGCGTGATTCCGCGGGTGACCCTGCTGGCCGCCATCGGTAACGTCAGCACCAACACGGGAGCGCTGCCCGTGGTGATGCCGCCGGCCACTATCTCGATCCGAGCGATCACCGACATTCTCGGCGATACCGTCGACGATATGCCCATCGATGCCGAAGGAGTCCGCGCATGAACGACTTTCGACTTCCCCTGGGTTCCTACGT
Source organism: Cryobacterium aureum (assembly GCF_002954245.1). Classification (GTDB taxonomy): domain Bacteria; phylum Actinomycetota; class Actinomycetes; order Actinomycetales; family Microbacteriaceae; genus Cryobacterium; species Cryobacterium aureum. Next base: position 46,825 of record NZ_PPTG01000021.1, read on the forward strand.
TGAGACTTTTGTCGAATTCATCACTGACACCTTCGGCTTCATCTTCGATTTCATTCGCGCCGCATTCGCCGGCGCCTATGATGGGGTTCAATTTCTGCTCGGAGAGCCACCGTTCTGGGCCATCATGCTCGTGCTCGGCGTTCTCGCCCTGGGTATTCGCGGTTGGAAGTTTGCCGTCGGCAGCGTTCTGGGCCTGATCATCATCCTCGGCGTCGACCAGTGGGACTACGCCATGGACACCCTCGCTCTCGTGCTCGTCGCGAGTGTACTGGCCATCGTGCTCAGCGTTCCTCTCGGCATTCTGGCGGCCAAATCCACACTCGCTTCGAACATCATTCGCCCGGTGCTCGACTTCATGCAGACCATGCCGGCGTTCGTCTACCTCATTCCGGCGCTGCTCCTGTTTCGCGTGGGGGTGGTTCCCGGCATCGTCGCGACCATCATCTTTGCGATGGCTCCCGGCGTGCGCCTGACCGAACTCGGCATTCGCAGTGTCGACAAGGAAGTGGTGGAGGCCGGCCAGGCCTTCGGTGCGTCACCGTGGCGGATCCTGCGTCAGATCCAGCTGCCCCTGGCCACCCCGACCATCATGGCGGGCATCAACCAGGTCATCATGCTCTCGCTTTCCATGGTCGTCATCTCCGGCCTGGTCGGTGCGGGTGGTCTCGGCGCTCAGGTCATCGCGAGCCTCAACCGCATCGATATCGCCCTCGGCTTCGAAGCCGGCCTGGCCGTGGTGATCCTCGCGATCTTCCTCGACCGCATCACCGCGTCGCTCGGCAGCGCCAACTCGACGGGCTTCATCGGCGGCGTGCGTCGCGCCCTGCGCGCGCGCCGGGTAACGGATGAGCCGGCGTCGAGTGCCGACACTGCCAGCGTTCCCGAGCCGGCTCGCATCTGACGCAGATGCTCACAGATTTACGGATGCATCCGCATCCGTTCCACAGTGCGGCTCACGCCGTATGCACCACGAGTCAACCCCAGTCACCCACAGCAGGTGGCACGAAAGGAAGACATATGAAGAACCGTTCGAAGTCACGAAGCAAGACGATCTTCGCCCTTGGAGCTGTCAGCATGCTGGCCCTCGCCGGGTGCGCCTCCGCTGAGGAGGCCGAGATCGAAACCGTCGGAAACGGCAATGACGACCACAAGGACATGTCCATTGCCGTGTTCAACGGCTGGGACGAAGGCATTGCCGCGTCGCATTTGTGGAAAGCCATTCTCGACGCGCAGGGCTACAACGTCGAGCTCGAGTACGCCGACGTTGCTCCGGTCTACCTCGGCCTGTCCGAGGGCGACTACGACCTGAGCATGGACATCTGGCTGCCGGTCACCCACGCCGAGTACCTCGACGAGTACGGCGACAAGATCGTCGACCTCGGTGCCTGGAACGAGGAATCGCGCAACGCCATCGCGGTCAACGCGGATGCCCCGATCGATTCGCTCGAGGACCTCGCCGCAAACGCTGACCTGTTCGGCAATAAGATCATCGGTATCGAGCCCGGCGCCGGACTGACCCTGGCCACCACCGACAACGTTATCCCCGGCTACGGCCTCGAGGACATGGAATACCTGACCTCGTCGACGGCAGCCATGCTGACCGAGTTGAAGACGGCCACCGAAAACGGCGAGAACATCGTTGTGACCCTCTGGGAGCCGCACTGGGCTTACGGTGTGTTCCCGATGAAGAACCTCGAGGACCCGCAGGGCGCCCTCGGTGGTGTGGAGAGCATCCACTCCTACGCCAAGAGCGACTTCAAGACCGACTTCCCGACCGCTGCCGGCTGGGTTGAAGGCTTTAAGATGGACCTCGAAATGCTGTACTCGCTCGAGAACGCCATGTTCGTCGACTATGACGGCCAGGACTACGAGCCGATCGTGGCCCAGTGGATCGAAGACAACCAGGAGTACGTGGACGGCCTCACCAGCTAGTCACGGATTCTGAACGAAGAACGGCCCGCGTCCTCTGACGCGGGCCGTTCTTCGTTTGTGGATGGGCTAGGCGGCTTCGAGCTCGCGCACCTGCTGCAGCCAGCCGTTGAAGAGATCGCTGTCGAAGTCATCCACTCCGCGCAGCTTGTACTCGCTCATCTCAGCGGATCCACTGGCATTGAGCTTGCCCGAGTTATCGGTGATGGCCTGGCCACGCCAGAACAACACGGTGACGAAGGTGGGGTAGGCCTTGAATCCGGCTACCGGCAGCTCGTCGTCGAGCCAGACCGGATGCCCGTGCCACAGTTCCGTCGACGTCTCAGGCAGGCCCAGGTCGAACGTGTCGCGGAGCAAGGAGACGACGCTCGCCAGCGGCTCGGCCGGCGCGGCGACATACTCGTCGATATTTGTCGGCTTGCTCGTCGGCTTGACGGTGGTGGGTGCGAGTGTGGAAGTCAGGTGAATAGCCTCTTTCGTAGTGGAGTTGGCGTCCGGCGCTGGCCGGACTGGTTCGTTCCTTCTCCTCCACACTCTCACGCCGTTCCCATTCGCGGCTGGGCAGACACTCAGGAACCGGCGGTGTCAGGGAGCGCGCGTTACGCGGCGGGCGTTGCTGCCGTGGCGACGATGTCGACGACGAATACGAGGGTGTCAGTACCCGAAATGCCCTTGTTGCCCTCTGCGCCGTAACCGAACTCCGGCGGTATGACGGCGATGACCTGCGAACCGACGGTCTGGCCGACGAGTGCAGCGCTGAAGCCCGTGACGACCTGATTGGTGACGAAGGTGGCCGGCCCGACGGTGGTCCAAGAGGAGTCGAAGGTTTCGCCGGTGCCCCAGATGACGCCGGTGTATTCGACCCAGACTGTATCGCCGTCGGCGACGACGGCGCCGTCACCCAGCTTCAGGGTGGAGATTTGCAGTTCGGTCGGCGCATCGGTGTCTGGGATGGCGATGGTCGGAGCGCCATCATCGGCGAGCTCCACGCTGGGCTGGCCGGCCACGGCCGGCTGGTCTACCCCGTCGGCGCGGTCGGCGGCGACAGAGATGACATCAACGACGAACACCACCGAATCGCCGGCGGCAATCCCGGTGGTGCCGGTGTCTGCGAAAGCGTCTTTGGCCGTACTGACGGCGACGATGCGGTCACCTTCACTGGAGCAGTTGATTGCCCGCGCAAGGCCGGGGATAAACCCCCCGGCGACCGCGATGACCTCATTGTGGCTGTCGGGCGAGTATTTCGTCTCCTGCACGGTCGCGCCGGTCGTGCCGTTGTACACCGAGAGTGACACCCCGACCAACGAGCCCGCGCCAGCCTCGGTGGTGCCTGTTCCCTTGATCGCCACGGTGCGCTGGGTTGTCGCCGGCTTCAACGGCTCGGCGAACTTAAACGCGGGCACGGCGCCGAAGTCGCCGGTCACGTCGACGGCATCGGAAACAGCGCCGGGCGCGGTGCACTCGCTGAAGGCGGCATCCGCTGCGGCCGGGGTACTCGTTGCCGCGGGGGTATCGCTGCTTCCGCAGGCGGTCAGCGCGAGCGTGAGGCCCACAATGGACAGGAGCGCGGGAATTTTCGACACGGGGCCTCTTTCGAGAACGGAGCTGTGGGCAAGCACTGATTGGTGAATGTCTTGGTGGCGCAGACTGCCAAGTGCTTACTCTGCCACGGTTCGCCTATGAACCGGCTGAGTGGATGAGTCGGCGCGCCGCCGGGCACCCCATCAGTCGTCGAGACCGCGGGCGATCAGGGCCTCGCCCAGGGCATCCGCGGCGTAGAGCGAGCGCACGACCACCGGAACGGCTATTGACAACAGTGAGCCCTGAGTACCGCGGGCCGTGCGGGCTTCGAGCACCTCGCGCACGATGTCGGAGACCAACGGAATGCAGCGGATGGTCAGGGCCACCAACAGCCCCACCCGGTCGGCGTCGATGAACCGATTAAACGGACGCAGCAGGGTCTGGAATGCTTCGAGCACCGCGGTGACCGTGGTCGTCATCGTGAACAGGGCGGCCAGGGCCACCGCAACGATCAGGCGGCCGGCCATCAGCGCGGCGACGGTCCAGCCCGAAAGTAGCCCCTGAATCGGCACGGCAACCAACAAGATCAGCAGAATCGGCGCGATCTGGGCCACGGCCGCGCGCGGGGGAACCCGGGCGATCAGGAACAGCAGCACGACTCCGGCGGCTGCGCCGCCAACGATCCGGGGGTCAGACGAGGTGCCGATCAGTAGCACGCAGAGCGAGAGCAGAAGCAACTTGAACAGGGTGGGGGCTCGGTGGATCAGTGAGGTACCGGGGCTGTACAGGCCGATCATGCGCGGCTTCTCACTGCAACAGGGCGCGGTAGGCCGCGAGGGACTCGGCGGGCGCGCCGTCAGCGACGACGGCGCCCTCTTCGATCACGATCACGCGATCGAATTCTTCGACTAGGTGCAGGTGGTGGGTGACCACGATGATCTGCTGGGGGAGCGTCTGCAGCAGTTCGGAGATGCGCCGGGCATTGCGGGCGTCGAGCAGAGTGGTCGGTTCGTCGGCGACGATAGTGGCCGGCTCCGCCACCAGCACGGCGGCGAGTGCGAGCAATTGTTTCTGGCCACCGGAGAGACGATGTGCCGGATGTTCGGCGTGCTCGCTCAGCCCGAACTGTTCGAGGGCCGCCGCCGTGCGCTCGGCGATCTCGGCCGCGGACAGGCCGCGACGGCGCAGGGTGAAGGCCACGTCTTCCTGCACGGTGGGCATCACGATCTGGTTGTCGGGGTTGGTGAAGATGAACCCGACCTTGCGGCGCACCTCGCGGGCGTGGCGGGCCACATTCTGCCCGTCGACCGTTACGGCGCCGCTGGTTGGCGTGACGAGCCCATTGATCATGCGCACGAGCGTGGACTTGCCCGAACCATTGGCGCCGACAATGCCGATGCGATGCTCGGTTAGGGTGAGGTTCACATCGTGCAGCACCGTGCGGTCGCCGAAGGACTGCCCGACCTGCTCGAAGTGGATGAGGCTCACGGGTGTTGGCGGCCCAACGGCCTCGCGATCAGCCCGGGGTAGGCCTTGTGCACCTGGCCGGCGACGAGCACGGTCAGCACGACCTTGATCAGGTCGCCTGGGATGAATGCGACGTTCAGGCCCAGCGTGGTCCAGAGCGGCAGGCCGAGGTTCAGAGCCATGACCGGAATTCCGACCAGATAAACGGCGACGATGCCTCCCAAAATTGTGGCGCCGAGAGCCAGCCAGAACGGATACTTTGGCAGCAGTCTGGCGGTGAGATAGCCGGTGATGAAGGCACCGAGCAGCCAGCCGTAGAGATAGCCCGCGGCCGGGCTCACCGTGAATACACCGATGCCGCCGCGCGCTCCCGCCAGCAGAGGGAGTCCCACGGCCGTCAGTACGAGAAACAACAGCACGGCGAGGGTTCCCTTGCGCGGGCCGAGAATGGCCCCGGCGAACATGACGCCAAGCGACTGCAGGGTGATCGGTACCGGCCCGATGTTGAGCGGTCCGGCCAGGCCGAGCGCCGCGATGAGGGCGGCGAAAATGGCGATCTGGGCGAGATCGCGGGCGGGCAGAATACTTCGAGAACGGGTAATTGGGCGAACGGTGTCGGTCATGGTTTCAAATCTAGAATTCGGTGCCCACCGGCCGCTGAAGAATACCTACAACAAATTGCCGCGAACTGTAGAGGTCATGATTTTTCAGCCGAGCGGGTCAGGACCCGTGCGGCCGAGCCCTGGCCGGCGACGATCGCATCCGCTGCCCGAACCAGTGCCAGGTGAGAGAGCGCCTGCGGAGTGTTGCCCATTTGGTGTCCGTTGGTCACGTCGTATTCCTCGGAGAGCAGCCCGACATCGTTCACGAAACCGACTAGGCGGCCCATGAGCGCATTGGCATCTTCGAGTCTTCCCGATTTGGCGTATTGCTCGACCAGCCAGAAAGAACAGGCCAGAAACTGATGTTCACCCGGTGGCAGTCCGTCGACCGCGGCGTGGGTGCGGTAACGCAGCAGCAGCCCATCCCGCATGAGGTCGGCCTCAATCGCGGCCACGGTGCCGAGCATACGCGGATCGGTGGGTGCGCAGAAGCCGACCTGCGGGAGGACGAGGAGGGAGGCATCCACTTCGGTACTGCCGTAGTACTGCACATAGCTGTTTCGATTCAGGTCAAAGCCACGGCTCTCGATGTCGGCGCGCACGTCGTCGCGCAGGGTCTTCCACCGAACGAGCGGACCGTCGAGGCCGCACTCCTCAACGCCGCGCACCGCGCGGTCGAAGGCGGCCCAGACCATCACCCGCGAGTGGGTGAATTCGCGGGCCTGCCCGCGCACCTCCCAGATGCCCTGGTCAGCGCGGCGCCAATTTTTCTCGAGAAAGCTCATGAGGGCACGCTGCAGCGGCCAGGAGAATTCCGTCTCCTGCACCCCGGCGGCGCGGGCGGCGTGCAGGGCCACCATGACCTCACCGATCACATCCGACTGAAACTGGTCAACGGCACCGTTGCCGACGCGCACGGGGGCGGCGCCATCGTAACCGGGCAGGCTGGTCAGTTCCCGCTCGGGCAGGTAGCGCTCGCCGGAGAGTCCGTACATAATCTGTACGTCGCCCGGGTCGCCGGCAATGGCGCGCAGCAGCCAGGCCCGCCAGCCGTCGGCTTCCACCTCGTAGCCGTGGCTGAGCAGCACTTCGAGCGTGAGCGACGCGTCGCGGAGCCAGACGTAGCGATAGTCCCAGTTGCGAGTGCCGCCGGCCTGCTCGGGCAGCGACGTCGTCGCCGCCGCCACGATGCCGCCGGTCCGCTCGTGGGTCAGGGCGCGCAGCACGAGCAGGGAGCGCACGACTTCGGCGCGCAGTGGACCCTCGTGGCTGCAACACGACGCCCAGCTCTGCCACCAGGCACAGGTCGATGCCAAGACCGCATCAATATCGATGGCCGGTGGAACCTCGCGGTGCGAGGGATACCAGGTCATCTGCGCGTCGACCGTCTCGTCGGCGGTGACCTCGAAGTGCGACACGTGGCGGTGATCCGAGGCGCGCAGCTGGGGGCCGCGCACCACGATCGCGTCGGGCCCGGCGATCGCGACGAGGCCGCGCACGCGCTCACCCTTCAATTGCCGCACCCACGGCACGGTGCTGGCGTAGCCGAAGCGAAAACGCAGGTCCTGGGTCATCTGAACCGCACCGCTGATGCCGCGCACGCGCCGCACCAGGTCGGCCCGACCATCGCCGTGCGGCATGAAATCGAGCACCTCAACCTGGCCGGTCGCCGTGGTCCACACCGTCGAGAGCACGAAGGTGTCGCCCAGATAACTGCGCACCGCCGTGGCCGTCGTATCGGCCGGGGCCAGCAGCCAGCGGCCATGGTTCTCGTCACCGAGCAACGCGCCGAACAGCGAGGCGGAGTCGTAGCGCGGCAGGCAGAGCCAGTCGATGCTCCCGTTTCGTCCGACGAGCGCCGCCGAGTGGCAGTCACTGATAAGCGCGTAGTCCTCGATATTGAGTGCCATCAGGCCATCCTGTCAGCAGCCGGGTGAGAATTCGCTCCGGATCGGCGCGGTGGGCAGCTGGGTCAGGCGACCAGGCGAGCCGACGCGAGCGTTGCCGACGCCTTGTCGATCCAGGCAGCGGATGCCGCGGCCACCTCGGCCACCTCGGCCTCGCTCGTCGGGGCCGGCACCGGCTGGGCCACGGCGGGTTCGCTCCAGGTGGTGATCGGTGCCGGAGTCCAGGACAGTGCGGTCGGCTCACCAGTGCTCTCGCCGCGAAGCGTGGCTTGCTCGGTCGTAATAGCCTCGGTGAGTTCGGTCGCGATCTCCCTGGCTTTCAAGCCATGAAAGATGACCTCGGTGTCTTCCGCACTGCGGGCCACCATGGTCCAGGCGCCGTGCTCGCCGACCAGAGCACTGAGCTTGTCGTGCAGCAGCTCGAAGATTTGCTCGTCGCGCAGTACCGGAGCCGGAGCGATACTCATCGCTGCACTCGCGGCCAAACGTCGGCGTCGACGACCAAACATGACAAGCCCCTTCCGAACACGCGATCACTCTGCTGCAGCCAGCAACAAACTGCTTCCCCCAGTTTCGGTGACAGAACGACTGTGCGGCGGGGGACACGCCGTTATCGAGCGGAAATCAGCTCTCAATCTTGCGTTTATTGGCATCTTCGATGACCGTGCCGACGGCGACAGCGGCGCTCAGAGCCCAGCCGAGCCACAGCATCGCGAGGCGCCAATCCCGGGGGCCGTGCCGCGTGGCCTGCACGGTGTTCCAGCCACCGGCAATCACGCCGATCATCGCACTATTGAATACGAACTTTCGCATGTGAACCTCCGGCTTTAGGTTACCCGGGAATGGGCGCGGACCGGCTGATAACCTTGGTCGGCAACACAGGTGTACACCTCCGGTGTGCCCGGAACGGATGATCCATTACTTCTTCAGCCGAATCCACACGGTCCCAGACTGACCCAGCAGCACCCATAGTGCCCGTCGATGCCCCGGCCGGCACCTACACGCTTGTCGTCGTCTCGAACCGCCTGCCGGTGGATTATGAAGAGAGTACTGACGGTGCCGTCACCTGGCGCACCTCGCCCGGCGGGCTGGTCACCGCGCTCGAACCGCTGATGCGCTCCTCGCACGGCGCCTGGGTCGGCTGGCCGGGCGTTGCCGATCGCGACTTCGAGCCGTTCGAGAATGATGGAATCTCGCTCGTGCCGGTGCGGCTGAATGAAGCTGACATCGAGGACTATTACGAGGGGTTCTCCAACGACACCCTGTGGCCGCTGTACCACGACGTCATTGCGCCGCCGAGCTATCACCGTGAAACCTGGGACGCCTACGTCACCGTCAATCGTCGTTTCGCCGCCGCCGCGGCCGCCGTCGCTGCCCCCGGCGCCACGGTCTGGGTGCACGACTACCAGCTGCAGCTGGTGCCACGCATGCTGCGCGAAGCCCGTCCCGACCTTGTCATCGGCTTCTTCAACCACATTCCATTTCCGCCATATGGCATCTTCGCGCAGTTGCCGTGGCGCAAACAGATTCTGCACGGCCTGCTCGGTGCCGACGTCATCGGCTTTCAACGGGTAGCGGATGCCGGTAATTTCTCCCAAGCGGTGCGTCGCCTCTATGGCTATGCCACCCGTGGCGTCGTTATCGACGTGCCGACCGGTGAGAATGGCCAGAGCGGCCAGAGCGGGGAGACTCGCCGCGTCATCGCCAAACACTTTCCCATCTCGATCGACGCGGCCGCCTACGAAGAACTGGCCAGACGCCCCGACATTCAGGCCCGCGCACGGCAGATTCGGGAGGATCTCGGCAACCCGAAGACGCTCATGCTCGGCGTCGACCGGCTGGACTACACCAAGGGCATCGGCCACCGCATCAAGGCCTTCGGCGAGCTGCTCGCCGACGGACGCCTGAGCGTCGAAGACGTCACTCTCGTGCAGGTCGCCAGCCCGTCCCGCGAACGGGTCAGCACCTACATGGCCCTGCGCGACGAGATCGAACTCGCCGTCGGCCGGCTCAACGGCGATTTCTCCACCATCAGCCACACCGCGATCAGCTACCACCACCACAGCTACCCCCGCGAAGAAATGGTCGCGATGTACCTCGCCGCCGACGTCATGCTCGTTACGGCGCTGCGCGACGGCATGAACCTCGTCGCCAAGGAATACGTGGCCGTGCGCTTCGACGTTGACGGGGTGCTCGTGCTGAGCGAATTCGCCGGTGCGGCCGACGAACTTAAACAGGCCATCCTGATCAACCCGCACGACATTGACGGCACGAAGGACGCCATTGTGCGCGCGGTCGAGATGCCCAAACGGGAACGCACCCGGCGCATGCGGTCGCTGCGCCGCAAGGTCGCCGAAAACGATGTGGCAGCTTGGTCAGCCTCCTTTTTACGGGCACTCACCGGGGGTGCAGCCGTACCCGCCGGCATCCCGGACGACCTCGACCTGGCCCTGCAGAGCATTGCCAACGCCGAGAACCTGCTGATCGCGCTCGACTTCGACGGCACCCTGGCTCCGCACGTCGACCATCCCGAAGACGCCCGTGCTATCGCCGGCACCAGGGAAGCCGTGCAGGCGCTGCTCGACCTGCCCGGAGTACGCGTCGCCTTCGTCTCCGGACGCGCTCTAGTGAGCCTGCAACACGTTGCCCAGCCTCAGAGTTCGGTGCTACTCACCGGCTCGCACGGCATCGAGGTACAGCTCGACACCCCCGACATCGAGCTCAATCTGCTCTCCTCCGAGCTCGAACAGCTCGACACCCTCGCCCGGGTGCTCGAGGCTATCTCCGGGTCGATCGCCGGCACCACCATTGAGCGCAAGCCCGCCGGACTGGCCCTGCACACGCGCCTCGCGACCGGGACAGACGGCCAGAACGCCCAGCGTCAGGCGCGCGAGCAGCTCGGCGACCAGCTTCCGGGGCTGACCATTCGTGGCGGCAAGAATGTGCTCGAATTCTCGGTGCGTTCCAGTACCAAGGGCGACGCCCTCGCGAAGCTGCGCGAGTACACCGGCGCGGACCGGGTGTTCTACGCCGGCGATGACGTCACTGACGAGGATGCCTTCGCCGCCTTACGCGACGACGACGTTGGCCTCAAAATCGGTCAGGGTGCCACCCTGGCCGGCCACCGAGTACGCAGCCCGCACGAAGTGACGCAGGTTCTCGTGCGGATCGCGAAACTTCGTTCAGGTCAGGCGATCTGACCCTGTCGCGCCGACCCCTGGGCGGAATCGCAAGGCGCCGCCGAGGTTCTAGACTCGAAGGCATGTCTGAGATCGATGTGAAACCCCGTAGCCGCGACGTCACCGATGGGATCGAGGCCACCACCTCTCGGGGGATGCTCCGGGCTGTTGGTATGGGCGATGCCGACTGGGACAAGCCCCAAATCGGTATCGCGAGCTCGTGGAACGAGATCACACCGTGCAATCTGTCGCTCGACCGCCTGGCTCAGGCCGCTAAGGAAGGCGTGCACTCCGGCGGCGGCTACCCGCTGCAGTTCGGCACCATCTCTGTCTCCGATGGCATCTCGATGGGGCACGAAGGCATGCACTTCTCCCTGGTGTCGCGTGAAGTGATCGCCGACTCGGTCGAGGTCGTCATGCAGGCCGAGCGCCTCGACGGCAGCGTGCTGCTGGCCGGCTGCGACAAATCTCTGCCTGGCATGCTCATGGCCGCCGCCCGCCTCGACCTTGCGAGCGTCTTTCTCTACGCCGGATCGATCGCGCCTGGCTGGGTCAAGCTGTCCGACGGTACCGAAAAAGACATCACCATCATTGACTCGTTTGAAGCCGTCGGCGCCGTCAAGGCCGGCCGCATGAGCGTCGAGGATGCCAAGCGCATCGAGTGTGCGTTCGCTCCCGGCGAGGGCGCGTGCGGTGGCATGTACACCGCGAACACCATGGCCAGTGTTGCGGAAGCCCTCGGAATGAGCCTGCCTGGCTCGGCGAGCCCGGCATCCGCTGACCGTCGCCGCGACTACTTCGCGCACCGCTCCGGCGAGGCCGTCGTCAACATGCTGCGCCTTGGCATCACGGCGCGCGACATTCTCACCCGCAAGGCATTCGAAAACGCGATCGCCGTTGCCATGGCCTTCGGCGGCTCCACCAACGTGGTGCTGCACCTGCTCGCCATCGCCCGCGAAGCCGAGGTCGAGCTGACCCTGGACGACTTCAACCGCATCGGCGACAAGGTGCCGCACATCGGCGACCTTAAGCCCTTCGGCAAGTACGTCATGAACGATGTCGACCGTCAGGGCGGGGTGCCAGCCGTCATGCGCGCATTGCTCGAAGCCGGACTTATTCACGGCGACGCGCTCACCGTGACCGGCAAGACCGTCGCCGAGAACCTCGCCGAGATCGACCCGCCGGCCCTTGACGGTGAGGTGTTGCGCACCCTCGACAACCCCATTCACAAAAGCGGTGGCATCACCATCCTCAAGGGCACGTTCGCCCCAGAGGGAGCCGTCGTCAAGACCGCCGGCTTCGACGCCGCCGTGTTCGAAGGGCCAGCCCGGGTGTTCGAGCGCGAACGCGCCGCCATGGACGCCTTGACCGAAGGCAAAATCTACAAGGGTGACGTTGTCATCATTCGCTATGAAGGCCCCAAGGGCGGCCCGGGAATGCGCGAGATGCTCTCGATCACCGCTGCCATCAAGGGCGCAGGGCTCGGCTCCGATGTACTACTGTTAACAGACGGTCGATTCTCAGGCGGCACAACCGGACTGTGTATCGGCCACATAGCACCCGAAGCGGTGGACGCAGGTCCAATCGCCTTCGTGCGCGATGGGGATCTGATACGGGTCGATATCGCAGCTCGCACGCTTGACCTACTGGTTACCGATGCAGAGCTGGCCGCCCGCCGAGATGGCTGGGCGCCTCTTCCCCCGCGCTACACCCGTGGTGTACTCGCAAAGTACGCAAAGCTCGTGCATTCCGCCGCAGAAGGCGCCATCACCGGCTAATGCGTACCGTCTAGCCAGCGTGCCCGCGTGGGCACGCTGAGATGATCGAAACGACCGATTTCGAAGTAGGGATTCATTGACCATGACCACGGAACCCACTCCCGTGCCCTCCGCTCCCGCGTCAGCGGAGCCGGAGATGCTCACCGGCTCTGGCGCGATCATTCGCACCCTCGAGCTGCTCGGCGTCACCGACGTCTTCGGAATCCCCGGCGGGGCTGTCATTCCGCTCTATGACGAGCTCATGACCCAGGACAAGATCCGCCACATTCTGGTGCGCCACGAACAGGGCGCCGGCCACGCGGCCGAGGGTTACGCCTCCGCCACCGGCCGGGTCGGCGTCGCGATCGCCACGAGCGGCCCTGGCGCCACCAACTTAGTTACCGCCATAGCGGATGCCTATATGGACTCGGTTCCGCTGCTCGCGATCACCGGCCAGGTGTTCTCGACCTCGATGGGAACGGATGCCTTCCAGGAGGCCGACATTATCGGCATCACCATGCCGATCACCAAGCACTCCTTCCTCGCCCGCCGCGCCGAAGAAATTCCCGCAGCGATCGCCTCGGCGTACCACATCGCCTCGACCGGCCGCCCCGGCCCGGTGCTCGTGGACATCACCAAGGACGCGCAGCAGAACCTCGCGCCGTTCATCTGGCCGCCCAAGCTCGACCTGCCCGGCTATCGGCCGATCGTCAAGGCCCACGGTAAGCAGGTGCAGGCGGCGGCGCAGCTGCTGCTGGCCGCGAAGAAGCCCGTGCTGTACGTGGGCGGCGGTGTCATTCGCGCCCACGCATCGGCTGAACTGCTCGCGCTGGCCGAGGCGACCGGTGCTCCCGTCGTGACCACCCTCATGGCTCGCGGTGCCTTCCCCGATTCGCACCAGCAGCACCTCGGCATGCCGGGCATGCACGGCACGGTTCCGGCCGTGCTCGCGCTGCAGGAAAGCGACCTCATCATTTCGCTCGGAGCACGCTTCGACGACCGGGTGACCGGAAAGATCAGCGAATTCGCGCCCAACGCGAAGATCGTGCACGTTGACGTCGACCCGGCGGAGATTTCCAAGATCCGCCTGGCCGATGTACCCATCGTCGGTGATGCCAAGGATGTCATTGCCGACCTGACTCTCGCCTGGGCTGAAGCTGCCCAGGGTGATGCCCCCGACACGAGCGAGTGGTGGACCTATCTGCACGGCTTGAAGCAGGAGTTCCCGCTCGGTTTCACCGAACCGACCGACGGACTGCTGGCCCCGCAGTATGTAATCCAGCGCATCGGCGAGCTCACCGGCCCCGAGGCCGTGTATGCGGCCGGCGTCGGCCAGCACCAGATGTGGGCGGCGCAGTACATCAAGTACGAACGCCCCAACTCCTGGCTCAACTCCGGCGGCGCCGGCACGATGGGGTACTCCGTGCCCGCGGCCATGGGCGCCAAGGTCGCCGAACCCGACCGTGTGGTCTGGTCGATCGACGGTGACGGCTGCTTCCAGATGACCAACCAGGAACTCGCCACCTGCACGATCAACAAGATCCCGATCAAGGTCGCGATCATTAACAACTCTTCCCTCGGCATGGTGCGCCAGTGGCAGTCTCTGTTCTACGACGGACGCCACTCCTTCACTGACCTCAACACCGGTCATGGCACCGCCATGGTGCCAGACTTCGTCAAAATGGCGGATGCCTATGGCGCGCTCGGCATTCGGGTCACCAGCAAGGACCAAGTGGATGAGGCTATTAAACTGGCCCTCGCCACCAACGACCGCCCGGTCGTGATCGACTTCATCGTGAGCCCCGGCGCCATGGTCTGGCCGATGGTTCCGCAGGGAGTCAGCAACAGCTTCGTGCAGTACGCCAAAGACCACGCACCGACCTGGGGAGAAGAATAACCGTGACGAGCCACGTTCTGAGTCTGCTCGTCGAGGACAAGCCCGGCCTGCTCACGCGCGTCGCCGGCCTGTTCGCGCGCCGCGGTTTCAACATTGAAAGCCTCGCTGTGGGCCACAGCGAGATCCCCGGCCTGTCCCGCATCACGATCGTCGTCGATGTCGAAGACGTGCCGCTCGAGCAGGTGACCAAGCAGCTGAACAAGCTGATCAACGTCATCAAGATCGTCGAGCTTGACGTAGCCCAGTCAGTACAACGCGAACACCTGCTGATCAAGGTCAAGGTCGACAACACGACGAGGTCGCAGGTGCTCGAAGCCGTCAACCTGTTCCGCGCCAGCGTCGTCGATGTAGCCACGGATGCCGTCGTGATCGAGGTCACCGGCGACAGTGGCAAGACCCAGGCATTGCTGCGAGTGCTCGAGCCGTTCGGCATTCGGGAGCTGGCCCAGTCAGGGCTGCTCGCGATCGGTCGCGGATCGAAATCCATCACCGAACGAGTTTTCAAGAACTAACGTTTTTAGCTTTTTTCTAACAATCAACTCACGAGGAGAGATACACATTGTCTGAGATTTTCTACGACAAAGACGCCGACCTGTCGATCATTGCGGGCAAGAAGGTGGCCGTCATCGGATACGGCTCGCAGGGTCACGCCCACGCGCAGAACCTGCGCGACTCCGGTGTCGAGGTCAAGATCGGCCTGAAGGACGGCTCCAAGAGCAAGGCCAAGGCCGAAGAGGCCGGCTTCACCGTGCTGTCCACAGCGGATGCCGCGGCCTGGGCTGACGTCATCGTCATCCTGGCTCCCGACCAGGTGCAGCGTCACCTGTACAAGGACGACGTGCTCCCGAACCTGAGCCGCGGTAAGGCGCTGGTCTTCGGACACGGATTCAACATCCGTTTCGGTTACATCGAAGCCCCCGACGGCGTCGACGTCGTCATGGTCGCCCCCAAGGGACCTGGCCACACCGTGCGCCGCGAATTCGAAGCCGGTCGCGGCGTTCCCGTGATCGTCGCCGTCGAGAAGGATGCCTCTGGTAACGCCTGGCCGCTCACCCTGAGCTATGCCAAGGCGATCGGTGGCCTGCGTGCCGCCGGCATCAAGACCACCTTCACCGAAGAGACCGAAACCGACCTGTTCGGTGAGCAGGCCGTGCTCTGCGGTGGTACCTCCCAGCTGATCCAGTACGGCTTCGAGGTTCTCACCGAAGCCGGCTACCAGCCGCAGGTTGCCTACTTCGAGGTGCTGCACGAGCTCAAGCTCATCGTCGACCTTATGTGGGAGGGCGGCATCGCGAAGCAGCGTTGGAGCGTTTCCGACACCGCCGAGTACGGCGACTACGTCTCGGGACCGCGCGTCATCGACCCGAGCGTCAAGGAGAACATGAAGGCCGTTCTCGCCGACATCCAGAGCGGCGCGTTCGCCGAGCGTTTCATCGCCGACCAGGACAACGGCGGAGTCGAGTTCCTTGCCCTGCGCAAGAAGGGCGAAGAGCACCCGATCGAGGCCACGGGCCGCAGCCTGCGCAAGCTGTTCGCGTGGAACGCGTCGAACGACGACGACTACACCGACGGATCGGTCTCGCGCTAAGCATCCGCTTGAGCGTTTAGCTTGATGGAATAGAAGGGGCCCTCGTTCGCGGGGGTCCCTTTGTGCGTCACTAGGAAAGACTGGTCCGTATGGCAGTGCCCGGCACCAACACACGCACATCGGTTGTGCTGCGGCACCGGATGGCGACCACGGCCATGGTCGGTGTGGTGCTCTACGTGCTCATCGACGTGGCGCTACAGTTTCTGCCGCCGCACTACAGCCCGATCAGCGACGCCGAGAGCAACCTCGCCGTCGGCCCGTACGGCTGGATCATGAACCTCAATTTTCTGAGCCGGGCGGTGTTCTGCGTCGCTGCCGTCGTCGCGATTACCCTGACTGCGCGGGCGCTGCTGCCCCGGCACCGCGACCCGCTGCTCGGCCTGGGTCTCCCGCTGCTGCTGGTCGGGGGAGCCAGCTCGGCGGTGCTCGCCTTCTTTCCGACCGATGTCAGTGCTTCTCAGGAGAGCACCCTACTGACTTCGACCCCGGGCGGCGTCATCCATCTCGCCGTCGCATCCTTTGGCTTCATCACAGCGTTCAGCGCTATCGGGCTGCTGACGATCTGGCTGCGGGTTCGACGCCTGCTGCCGCAGGTGCTGCCCTGGGCGATCGCGTTCTCGGCGATCACCGTGGCCGGGCTGTTGCTGGTCGTCGCGGCCAGTGTATGGTTGCCGGGCATCATCGGTCTCGCCGAACGTGTGGCTCTGGTGGGGATTCTGGGGTGGACCTTCTCGGTGAGCACCGGCATCCGTTGCCTGCCAAACCGTTAGCATCGGCGGTAACCGGATACTCTAGAAAAATGAACGCGACACGCGATGACGATGCGCTGAACTGGGCCGGCGACGACGATCCGACGCTGAGTTCCGGGGGCAGCGGTCGGGCCAAACTGGAGCCGACCGAGCTGCCGGAAGGATGGACGATTCCGCAGGTTTCAGCGGATGTCCCGCGCGAGACCGCCCCCTCGCCGGCCAAGACCGAGGCCGACCCCGCCGAACCGGAGAGCGCGGCCCTCGGTTCCGTTGCGCTCGTCGGTATAGGTATTCTCTCTGGCATGTACCTGCTGTACACGATCGGCTGGTTCATCGGCGTCGCCCGCATTGAGCAACCGATCAGCGGCCCGGTCGCCGAATTCATGTTCTCCCTCGGGGCGTGGCTGGCCGTGGCAGCGCCCCTGGTCTGGTTCGGGGTCACCTTCTGGCTCACCACGAGCCGTCCCCGCGCCCGACTGATCTGGCTGCTGATCGGCGTCATCGTGCTCGCCCCCTGGCCCTTCGTCATCGGATCAGGAGCGGGTTCATGAGCGACGCAGACGAACGCACCGGCGACAGCGCCGACGCGACCACGGCCATCCGTCGTCGACCGCCGCGGTGGCTGCTGCTCGCTATCGCGATCTTCTTCGGGTTGTTCTACGCCTACGACGTCTGGGAAGCCGTCGGAAACCTGGTCGGACTCAACCTGCAAGCGCAGTTCTACGACACCCAGCTGAGCGTTTTCGGCTGGATCGTGCTGATTTTCGCGGTGGTCCTGCCGGTTCTGGTTTACGCGCTGGCCTACTGGCTCGGACGCAACCGAGCCTTCGGAGTGCAGGCTCTGACCCTGTTGGTCGGGCTCTGCGCGGTCGCCGCCGTGTCGCTCGACATAACCGCTGTATTCAGCCTGGCCAGACTGATCGTTTAGAGCACCGACACCACGATCAAACCCATCAACACCAGCTGGGCGATGAGCCTGGGAACGAACGGAATCGCCACCCGCCCAAATCGCTTCGGATGACGCGCAGCGTAGGCATTGGCGGGAAAGACCGCCGCCAGAAACAGCACGAGCGCGGCGGCCGCGAGCGCCATGGTCGGTGGAACGAGCAGCCCCACGCCGCCGGCAATCTCGCACAGCCCGGTGAACAGAACGAGATTGACTGGGCTCACCAGGCCGCCCCGGCGGAGGCGCGGCGGAATCATCGCCGCCATCGTGCGCTTGACCGCGGGGAGAAAATGCGTGATTCCGGCTCCGATGAAAACCACGGCGAGAATCACGCGCAGAACCAGTTGGAGTCCATCTATTACGTCGCTGCTCATTGCTCTATTGTGCAGCCGGTAGGGTGGAAACCGAGTAGCGCCCTTTGCCCTGCCACCTCCAAACGCAATCTAAGGATCCGATTTTATTGTCGAAGCCCGTCGTCCTGATCGCCGAAGAACTTTCCCCCGCCACAGTCGATGCTCTCGGGCCAGACTTTGACATTCACCACGTTGACGGTACGGATCGCCCCGCGCTGTTCGCCGAGCTTGCCACCGCGCAGGCCGTTCTGGTGCGCTCAGCCACGAAAATGGATGCCGAAGCCATCAAGGCTTCTCCTTTTCTGAAGGTCATCGCCCGCGCCGGCGTCGGCCTCGACAACGTTGACATCAAGGCCGCCACCGCAGCCGGTGTCATGGTCGTCAACGCTCCCACCTCCAACATCATCTCCGCCGCCGAGCTGACCGTCGGGCATATCCTGAGTCTGGCCCGTCACATCCCGGCCGCCTCCGGTGCCCTCGCCGACGGAGCGTGGAAGCGCTCCAAGTACACCGGCGTCGAGTTGTACGAAAAGACCATCGGCATCATCGGCCTCGGCCGCATCGGTGCGCTCATCACCGCTCGCATGCAGGCTTTCGGCACCAACGTCATCGCCTACGACCCCTACATCACCTCGGCTCGCGCTCAGCAGCTCGGTGTGACCCCGGTCACCCTCGACGAACTGCTCGCGCAGTCCGACTTCATCACTATTCACATGCCGAAGACCCCGGAGACCACCGGCATGATCGGTGCCGCGCAGCTCAAGCTGATGAAGCCGACCGCGTTCGTCGTCAACGTGGCGCGTGGCGGACTCATCGATGAAGCAGCACTGCACGAAGCCCTCGTCGCCGGCACCATCGCTGGCGCCGGTCTCGACGTGTTCGTGAATGAACCGCCGACCGGTTCGCCGTTGCTCGGACTCGACAACATCATCACCACCCCGCACCTCGGCGCTTCGACCGACGAAGCCCAGGAAAAGGCCGGCGTCTCTGTCGCCAAGTCCGTGCGCCTCGCGCTCTCCGGCGAACTCGTTCCTGACGCGGTCAACGTAGCCGGTGGCGTCATCGACTCTTACGTGCGCCCCGGCATCCCCTTGGTGGAAAAGCTCGGCCAGGTCTTCTCCGGCCTCGCCGCACACAGCCCGCTCACGAGCGTGGACATCGAAGTACGCGGCGAACTGGTCGAGTACGACGTCAGCGTGCTCAAGCTTGCCGCACTCAAGGGCATCTTCACCAACGTGGTCAGTGAAACCGTCTCGTACGTCAACGCACCGCTGCTGGCCGAGCAGCGCGGCGTCACCGTGCGCATGCTCACGGACGCCGAGTCGCCCGAGTACCGCAACGTGATCACGCTGCGCGGCGCCCTCGCCGACGGTTCCCAGGTCTCCGTCTCGGGTACCCTCACCGGGACAAAGCAGATCGAGAAGATCGTGGAGATCAACGGCTACGACGTTGAGGTTCCGTTTGCCAAGAACCTCATCGTCATGCTCTACGCCGACCGTCCCGGAATCGTCGCCGTCTACGGCCGCGAATTCGGTGAGGCCAACATCAACATCGCCGGCATGCAGATCGCCCGCCACGTGGCCGGGGGGAAGGCACTGAGCGTGCTGACCGTCGACTCCGAGGTTCCGGCCGGGCTGCTGACCGCGGTGCGCGCCGCGATCGACGCCGAGATCATGGTGGAGATCGACCTCACCGAATAGGTCTGTTCAAAACGGATGCGAGTGGGCGCCTGCATTGCAGGCGCCCACTTTTTTCGTTTGTGTGTCTGAGGGGTCGCAAATCCACCTTCCCGGGTTGGTTTCAGATCGATCTGCGACCCCCCACGAGGTAGGCAGCCTACTCGTCGGGCGGCAGGAGCCGACCGATCAGGGTGATCAGCCGCGTCATCGCCGCATCGGTGTGATCCTCCGCGGCCAGCTCGTTCTCGGCCAGCGAGCTGTTGACGTACAGGCCGTCGCTGATCAGCATGATCGCTTGGGCAACATCCGGGTCGTGCACGGCCTCTTCGATCACCGAGAGCCAGCGCCGACGAATCTCGGTGAGCACCTGCATGGCGCGCGGGTCGCGGCCCTGGGCGAGCCGGGAACCCGCAATGTACGCGCGGTCGAGCGGACTGCCGGTGTGCACCGAGGTGCGAATGAGATAGTCGACCGGACCGGCCGGGGCGTTGCGAATATTCTCGGCGTCCTGCAGGGCGAGCGCATCGAGGCGGGCCAGCAGACCGTCGACGAGGGCATCCTTCGACGCGAAGTGATAGAGCAGGCCCCCCTTCGAGACCGCGGCGACCCCCGCAACCGCGTCGAGGGTCGCGGACCGCTCCCCGCCCTCGACCAGCAACTCCTCGAAGGCGTCGAGAAGACGATCCCGGGTGGAAACGGAGGGTGCTGGCACATTTTTCGGCATTGGCCCATGGTATCGAAGCGCGCGACGGTCGCGTTGGACAACTATACCGTCTAGCCGGTACAGTAGACTTTATTGCTCCGCTCCCGGCGGTCGAGAAACAACCCAGAAAGTGATCGAGATCGTGTCTGCCCCCGCTGTTCCCACCACGCCCCTTGACCTGACCCGTGTTGGACTCGGTAACGTCGCTGATCGACCGGGAGCGGCATCCGCTTTGCCGGTACAGCACGACCGCAGGCGCTGGTGGGCCCTCGCGGTGCTGATGCTCCCGGTGCTGCTCGTGTCGATCGACAACACCGTGCTCAACTTCGCCCTGCCAGCGATCTCCACGGCCACCCTGCCGACCGGCGTGCAGCTGCTCTGGATGGTCGATATCTACCCGCTCGTACTGGCCGGACTGCTCGTGGCCATGGGCAGCCTGGGCGACCGCATCGGGCGCCGCCGCCTGCTGATGATCGGCTCGGCCGGCTTCGGCGTGGTGTCGGTGTTCGCGGCGTTCGCCCCGAGCATCGAGGGACTCATCATCGCCAGGGCCGCCCTCGGTTTTTTCGGCGCGATGCTCATGCCCTCGACCCTGTCGCTGCTGCGTTCCACCTTCGTCGACCGCGACCAGCGTCGTCTCGCCATCGCGATCTGGGCCACCGGCTTCGCGGCCGGCAGCGCCCTCGGGCCGGTGGTCGGCGGCATTCTGCTCGAGCATTTCGCCTGGGGCTCGGTGTTTCTCATCGCCGTTCCCGTTCTGCTGCCGCTGCTGGTGCTGGCACCGATCCTGGTGACCGAATCACGCGATCCGCACCCGGGGCGCATCGACCTGCTCAGTATCGCGCTGTCGCTCGGCACCATGCTGCCGATTGTCTACGGCATCAAGAGCATCGCCGAGCACGGTGTGGCCTGGCTCACGCTCGCCCCGATCGCGCTCGGCCTGGGACTCGGCCTGTGGTTCGTGCGTCGGCAGCTGCATGTGCCCAGCCCCATGCTCGACATGGGACTGTTTCGGCGCGGCGCGTTCAGCGGGGCCGTTGGAGTCAACCTGCTCAGTGTCACGGCGCTGGTCGGCTGCCTGTTCTTCATTTCGCAGCACCTGCAGCTCGTGCTGGGGCTCTCCCCATTGAACGCCGGGCTCGTGCTCGTTCCTGGCCTGGCCGCGATGATCGTGGCCGGCCTGCTGATCGTGCCGATTGCCCGCCGGGTACGCCCGTCCCGGGTGGTGCCCGTGGCGCTGCTGGTGTCGGTGGCCGGATTCGCGTCGATCGCGCTGCGCGGCGGTGCAATCGATGCCTTCTGGATCGGCGTCGCCTTCGTGCTGCTCGGCATCGGAATCGGAGCGGCCGAGACCGTCTCGAACGAGCTCATCGTGGCGACCGCGCCGGCCGATAAGGCGGGGGCGGCATCCGCTGTGTCTGAGACAGCCTACGAACTGGGAGCGGTGCTGGGTACGGCCGTCCTTGGCACCATTCTCACGGTGTCCTACCGGGCGGCGGTGCTGTTGCCCGACGGCCTGAGCGCAGCCGACCGGCTGGCGGCGGGGGAGACCCTCGGCGGCGCCGTTGCGGTGGCCGACCACCTTTCGCCGGCGGTCGCCCAGCAACTGCTCGAGTCGGCCCGGCACGCCTTCGACAGCGGCGTCGGCCTGACCGCCTGGATCGGCGTCGCGCTCGTGCTCGGTGCCGCCGCGTTAGCGTTGGTGTCGCTACGCCGTGCGCGCTAAAGCTCGCGAGAGCGGGAATATTGCTGCTTCAACACCCGTGAAGCAGCAATTTTTCCGCTCTCGCAATTAGAGCTGGGGGCTAGAGGTCGTCGATGGAGTTCTCGCGGCGGGTGACCTGCTCGCCGTTCGCCGGGTCGGCGATGGTGCGGGTCGTGCTCACGCTGTTGCGGCGACGGGTCATCAGCACGATGCCGAGGATAGTCACGAGCGCTCCGGCCGCGAGCAGAATGTAACCAACGAGCCGCAGGTCGACTCCGGTGACGGTGATGTCGAGGGCCCACACCAGAATGGCGCCGACGACGAGCAGAAAGATTCCAAGTCCGATACTCATGATGCCCTGCTTTCTGTTGGTGGTGCGCTAGGGACAAGCCTAGGCACTTCCGCGAGAAAGGTAAGGTTTGAATATACGCAATTCAGGTGATCATTGACTGTTTCGGAGCCGCATGTCTCGTACTATCAAACTCGCTGTCATTCCCGGAGACGGGATTGGACCGGAAGTTGTCGCCGAGGCCGTGAAAGTGCTCGGCGCCGTCGCGGGTCGCGATGACGTCACGATTGAGACGAGCACCTTTCAGCTGGGCGCCGCGCGGTTCCTCGAAACCGGCGATGTCCTCACGGATGCCGACCTCGCGTCGATCCAGCAGCACGACGCTATTCTGCTGGGCGCCGTCGGTGGCGTTCCCGGCGATCCGCGACTGAAAGACGCCAACATCGAGCGTGGGCTGCTGCTCGGTCTGCGCTTCGCGCTCGACCACTACGTGAACCTGCGGCCCTGCACGATCTACCCCGGCGTCACGAGCCCGCTCGCCGCGCCCGGCGTGGTGGACTTCGTCGTCGTGCGTGAGGGAACCGAAGGCCCCTATGTCGGAAACGGCGGCACCATCCGCCGCGGTACCCCGCAGGAAGTCGCCAACGAGGTGTCGGTGAACACCGCCTACGGCGTGGAACGCGTCGTGCGGTACGCCTTCGAGGTGGCCCAGGGGCGCGAGCGCAAACGCCTCACCCTCGTGCACAAGACCAACGTGCTCGTTTTCGCCGGCAGCCTGTGGCAACGCATCGTGAACGAGGTGGCCCTTGAGTACCCCCAGGTTGTGGTTGATTATCTGCACGTCGACGCGGCGACCATTTTCTTCGTCACGAATCCGAGTAGATTCGATGTACTCGTCACCGATAACCTCTTTGGCGATATTCTCACCGACCTCGCAGCGGCAATCAGCGGCGGCATCGGCCTGGCGGCCTCCGGCAATATCAACCCGACCGGCCGCTTTCCCAGCATGTTCGAGCCGGTTCACGGCTCGGCTCCCGATATCGCCGGCCAGCAACTCGCCGACCCGACCGCGGCCATCCTCTCGGTGGCGCTGATGCTCGACCACCTCGGGCTGACGGATGCCGCGGCGCGCGTCAACGAGGCGGTGGCCGATGATCTGGCCCGACGCACCGCATCCGTGCGACGCAGCACCGCTGAGGTGGGAGACGCCATCGTGACCCTTCTGACAGACAAGGTACTGAAATGACCGTGACTTTCCCCCTGACTTTTGATCTCACACCGTCGACCGACGCACGCGCCGAAGCCGAACGCGAGGAGATTCTCGCCGACCCGGGATTCGGCCAACACTTCACCGACCACATGGTCACGATCGACTGGTCGGTCGAGGCCGGCTGGCACGACGCTCGCGTGACGCCCTACGGTCCGCTGCTGCTCGACCCGGCCTCGTCGGTGCTGCACTACGGCCAGGAGATCTTCGAGGGGCTCAAGGCCTACCGGCACGCCGACAACTCCATCTGGACCTTCCGGCCCGAAAAGAACGCCGAGCGGCTGCAGCGCTCTGCGCACCGCCTCGCCCTGCCCGAGCTGTCGGTGGAGGACTTTATCGAGTCGGTCAAGCAGATGATCGCGATCGATGGCGACTGGGTGCCGTCCGCGCCCGAGACCAGCCTGTATCTTCGCCCGTTCATGATCGCCAACGAGAGCTTTCTCGGCGTGCGCGCCGCCCACAAGGTGAGCTTCTACGTGATTGCGAGCCCGGCCGGCGCCTACTTCGCCGACGGCGTCGCCCCCGTGAAGATCTGGCTGTCTACCGAGTACTCCCGCGCCGGCCGCGGTGGTACAGGCGCCGCCAAGTGCGGCGGCAACTACGCCGCTTCGCTGCTGCCTCAGATGGAAGCCTACGAAAACGGCTGCGCCCAAGTGCTCTTTCTCGACGGCGAGACCGGAACGAACGTTGACGAGCTCGGCGGCATGAACGTGTTCTTCGTGTACGGCACCGACACGCTCGTCACGCCTCTGCTGACCGGCTCCATTCTCGAGGGAGTCACCCGCGACAGCATCATGCAGCTCGCTCGCGACCGCGGTATGACCGTTGAGGAGCGCGCGGTGACGCTCGATGAGTGGCGTGAGGGAGCAGCATCTGGTGCCATCACCGAGGTCTTCGCCTGCGGAACCGCCGCCGTCGTCACCCCGATCGGCCAGCTCAAGGCCAAGGACTTCACGATCGGCGAAGCGGATGCCCCCGCCGGCGCGATTACCCTGTCGCTGCGCCAGGAACTCACCGACATCCAGTACGGCCGCCTGCCCGACCGGCATGGCTGGCTAACGCGCCTAGACTGAAGCTTTGGCCTTGTTGAGGCGGAATCGAGACACGTGAAGATCGCACGCTACAGCTACCAGGGCGCCATCGCGTTCGGCATCGTTGACGACGACGAACTGGTCGTGCTCACCAGTGACCCGATGTTCGCCGGATTCGACACGACCGGCGACCGGGTTGCCCTGGCCGACGTGAAGCTGCTGGCGCCGGTGATTCCGCGCTCGAAGATCGTCGCGGTGGTCTCGGCCGAGGCGTTCGTGCTTCGGCCCAACACCGCGGTTGTCGGCCCCGGTGACGCCATCGTGCTGCCGGCCGCCTCCGAGCGGGTCGAGGTCGACGGTCAGCTCGCCATCATCATCGGCAAGATCGCCAAAAACGTTTCTGCAGCGGATGCCGCTGGTCGCGTCTTCGGCTACACCGTCGCGACGGTCGTCACCGCGGCCGACCTGTCTTCGGGTCTAGCGGGCGCGTTCGACACGTTTTTGCCGCTCGGCCCGGTCATCGAAACCGAGTTCGACGAGGCGGCCACAGCGCTGCGCGGGCTCATTAATGACGAGGAATTTCAGGCGGTCTCGCTCGGCGACGACGACCGTACTACCGAGGAGGTCGTTGCTGCCATCGTGTCCTTCGCCTCGAGCGTTTTCACCCTGCTGCCGGGCGACGTGATTCTGGCCGGAGCGCTGGACACGCCTGCGGCCGTCGTCGACGGCGACGCGGTCTCGATGTCGATCGCGGGCATCGGAACCCTGGTGAACCCGGTGGTGCGCCCGGCGTGATCCGCTGCGGGCGCGGTCGTTCCGGTGCGGCCCACCTTGTGACCATGGGCCCAGTTTATAAACTGGGCCTGGGGACGGGGCCCGGGCCCCGTCCACGGTGTCAGGGGCGCAGGGCGGCCAGGGCCAGGGCCACGTCGTCCTCGTCGTTGAAAAGGTGGAAGGCGACCCGTGCGCGGCCGGCCCGACCCGAGGCGGTGAGGCCGGAAGCGGTGAGGCGCGCGAGGTCGCGGCCATCGGCATCCGGCCAGCTGATGATGGCCTGGCCACGTGACGGCAAGCCGAGCCCCCCGCAGAGGGCGTCGCCGAGGGCCACGTTGTGGGCGGCCACCTCGGCTAGGTCGAGACTGCGGAACAGGTCGATGGCCGGCTCAGCGCCTACCCAGGCTGGCCAGGCCGGTGACACGTCGAACCTGCGGGCGTCGGGAGCGAGCGCCATGGCCGGACCGTAGCAGGATGCCCACAGGTCGTCTCCCGCATACCATCCGGCATTGATCGGGTGCAGGTGTGCCGCGAATGCGTCGCTGACTGTGAAGAACGCGACGCCGCGCGGGGCACCGAGCCACTTGTAGCTGTGGCAGATGGTGGCGTCAAAAGCGGATGCGTCGACCGGCATCCACCCGGTGGCCTGGGTCGTGTCGCAGAGCGTGAAGGTGCCGGTACGTCGGGCTGCCGCACGAATCGCGTCGCTGTCGGCGAGGGTGCCGGTGGCGGACTGCACCAGGGAAAACGCGACCAGCCAGGTGTTTGCGGTGAGGCTCGCGGCCAGATCGGCCAGCTCCACCTGTCGCACGGTCACGCCGCGGTGTGCCTGCGCCAGAAACGGGAACACCATCGAGCTGAAGTCGCCGCGGGGCAGTACGACTTCGGCATCGTCGGGGATGCTGGCCGCGACCAGGCCCGCCATGACCGAGGTCTGCGAGCCGATCGCCACGTTGTGAGGTGCGACGTGCACCAGATCGGCATACCCAACGCGTACGCGCTCGACGACCTCTCCGTAGCGGGAAGCGCTGGCCTGGCCGCGTGACCAGACCTCGGTATCGGCGCGCATAGCGGCGATCGTGTCGATGGTCGGGAGTCCGAGCGTGCAGGCGGCCAGGTAGCCGCGACCGGCGGTGTAGCGGGTGCGGGCTTCGGCAAGGGTCACGGTTGTCGTGCTCGTACTGGCGGTGGGGCTGCTGGTGCTCGTTGCTGCGGGGCTCATGGTTCCAGTCTGGCCACCAAGCACTCATGCAACAATGGCCAGTATTCGATGCAATGCATAACCGGTGATTATGATTACGACATGATCCATCTACCCGGCCAGAGCCCCGATCTCGACGCCAACGTACTGCGGGTCGTGCGAGCGGTACACGAAACCGGCTCTATCACGGCCGCAGCGGCCGCCCTCGGCTATAGCCAGCCGGCCGTGAGCCAGCAGCTCAAGCGGCTCGAGCATCGGCTCGGGCTCGCCGTGGTCGAGCGGGTGGGACGCGGAGTTCGCCTCACTGAGGCCGGCTTCGTGCTCGCCCGGCACGCCGTCACGGTCGCCACTGCGCTCGACGCGGCGGCGGGGGAGATCGCCGAGCTACAGGGGCTACGCGCCGGGCTGGTGCGTCTCGTCGCGTTCCCGTCGGCGTCCGCTACCCTCGTGCCGAGCCTGCTGGCCCGGATGACGGCCCAGCATTCCCAGATCAGCATCACCTATCTGGAGGCTGAACCGCCCGAGGCTGTCGCCGCCGTGCGCGAGAACCGTGCCGACCTCGCCATTACATTCAGTTACCCGGGGGACCGGGTGGATCCGCACCGGGAGAGTGCCCAGGGGTTGCGTGTGGCGACCCTGCGGCGAGACGAGATGATGCTCGTGCTGCCGGTCGGGCATTCGCTCGGCGCCGGCGTCGCACATATCGATCTGGGCGACTTGGCCGACGAGAACTGGGTGGCGGGTTGCCCGCGCTGCCGCGGTCACCTGCTCGACCTCTGCGATCGTCGAGGATTCGCCCCGCGCATCTCTTATGAAACTGACAATGTCGCCGCAGTTTTCGGCCTGGTTGAGGCTGGCATCGGCGTGGCGCTTCTTCCGGCCCTCGCAATCGAATCCGTCGGACGGCGAGCGGGCGTCGCGATTCGCGCCACGACCGGGCGCGATCATCGCACCCTGCACGCCGTGACGGTGGCCGGCGCTGAGCGCGTGCCGGCGCTGGCCGCTGCGCTGCGCGCCATCGCCGCCATCGCGCAGGTCGGTTAGGGCGAGCCTGAACCGGCGCACGATTGATCATTGGCCCACTTTCCGGGCCCTGGCCCGGAAAGAAGTGGGGCAGGACGCGCACAACTAGAATCATGAGTAATGTCTGACACCACTGCACACCCGTTTTCTACCGCCACCGGAACCGACGTTCGCGTGCGGTTCTGCCCCTCGCCAACCGGAACGCCCCACGTGGGCCTGGTTCGCACCGCCATGTTTAACTGGGCCTACGCGAGGCACACCGGCGGAAAAATGATCTTCCGCATCGAGGATACCGACGCCGCGCGCGATAGTGAAGAGAGCTTTCTGCAGCTCGTCGAGGCGATGCGCTGGCTGAAGCTCGATTGGGACGAAGGCGTCGACGTCGGCGGACCCCAGGAGCCGTATCGCCAAAGTGAGCGCTACGACATCTACCGCGGTGTAATCGAGCAGCTCAAGGCCAGCGGTCACATCTACGAGAGCTTCGTCACCGGCGAAGAGATCGAGACCCGCAACCGCGACCTCGGCCGCGACCCCAAGATGGGCTACGACAACTTCGAGCGCGACCTCACAGAGGAGCAGAAGGCCGCCTACCGCGCCGAGGGCCGGTCCCCGGCGCTGCGCCTGCGGGTGCCAGACACCGAGCTCTCCTTCGATGACCTGGTGCGCGGTGAGATCACCTTTCCGGCAGGATCGTTCAGCGACTTTGTCGTGGTGCGCCCCAACGGGCATCCGCTTTACCCCTTCGTCAACCCGGTCGACGATGCGCTGATGGGCGTCACCCACGTACTGCGCGGCGAAGATCTGCTCTCGTCGACCCCGCGTCAGATCGCGCTGTACCACGCGCTCATCGACATTGGTGTGACCACCTTCGTGCCCCGCTTCGGCCACCTGCCCTACGTCATGGGCGACAAGAACAAGAAGCTCTCCAAGCGCGACGCCGAAGCAAACCTGTTTCTTCACCGCGACCGCGGGTTCATTCCTGAGGGCCTGCTCAACTACCTCGCGCTGCTTGGCTGGTCACTCACCCACGACCGCGACGTGTTCTCGATCGACGAGTTCACGGCCGCGTTCGACGTCGTGAACGTCAACCCCAACCCGGCGCGCTTCGACCTCAAGAAGGCCGAGTCGATCAACGGCGACCACATTCGCCAGCTTGACGCTGCCGACTTCGCCGCCCGGCTGGTTCCGTACCTGACGACCGCCGGCGTGTTCAGCGAGAGGCCGAGCGAGGCCGAGCTGGCGCTGCTCGCTCAGGGCGCGCCGCTCATTCAGGAGCGCATCGCCCTGCTCGGCGAAGCCCCGTCCATGCTCGGTTTTTTGTTCGTGACCGGCGCCGACTTGGTTCTCGAAGCGGATGCGCTCGCCTCGCTCCCGCAGAACGCCACCGACATTCTCGGCGCGTCCCGCTCGGCGCTCGAAAGTATTCCGTCAGCGGAATGGACCACCGACCGGGTGCACGCGCTGCTCGCCGAGACCCTCATCGAGGGGCTGGGTCTCAAGCCGCGCGTGGCCTTCGGACCGCTGCGCGTCGCGCTGTCGGGCCGCAAGATCTCGCCGCCGCTGTTTGAGTCCATGGAGATTCTCGGACAGGCCGAGACCCTGAGCCGCCTCGATCGGGCCCTGGCTGTAACGACGACCGCCTGACCCTGAGCTGGTGAGGCTTCGACTCGCCGGGGGACAGCCCGGTTTGGCCTCTCCAGCCCAAGTGGGCTAGGCTACTACTCGGCCCGATCTTCGGATTAGGCATTGGGGTATGGTGTAATTGGCAACACGGATGATTCTGGTTCATTTGTTCTTGGTTCGAGTCCAGGTACCCCAGCTTTAGCCCCTGAGTTTCCGCGGAAACCAGGGGCATTTCTTGTTTCCAGACACACCGTTCACGGCCCAAAGTGCCACTTTGGGTGCCAAAAACGATTCCCAGACGCCAATTTGGGGACAGCCATGGCGGTTAGCCCGGCCAACTACGCGTTGCTGCGTACAAGGTCGGAATGCCGTGTCGCACCTCATTGTCATGACCGATGATGACGCACAAATCATGACCGGGCAGCAGGTCGCCGACCTGTTGCAGGTCTCGCCCCGCACGCTCGAAGAGTGGCGCCAGACTCGAACCGGACCGCCGTATCGACGCATGGGCCGCCACGTAAGATACCTGCGCCGCGAGGTTCTCGCCTGGTTCGAGGCTTTGGCCATGCATGCCTAGGCGGCGGATGCGCGCGGGCGAAGTCGGCACCATCCGCATCGTCGTTCTGGCGAGCGGACAGATCCAGGCGCATGCACGGATGCGGGATGAGTTCGGGACGCTCCATCGGCTAAAAGGAACGCGTGCCACCGAGGTGGAGGCCCGCCGGGCTCTGGATGAACAGGCAGATCTGCTGCGTAATGGACTTGCCGGGCTGTCGTTGACTTCATACTCGACGATCGCAGAGGCCGCGATGGTTTTCTTGGACGATAAGCGGCGGTCTGGGACGGTCGAAGTCTCCACTATCGAGACGTACGAGTTCAGCGTCAGTAATGTCATCATTCCCGAGTGCGGGGACCTGCTTTTGACCGACCTGACCGTGCTGCGCTGCAACCGGATCCTGCAGCACATTCGCGAGACCAAATCGCTATCGGCCGCTCGCAAGGCACGCAGTATGTTCTCGCAGATCTGCGCTACCGGAATCGAACACGGAGTGCTCGCTTTCAATCCCGTGCGCGACGCCCGAGCCCTGCCACTGTCACCGAAGAAAGAATCGGCCCTCACCCGGGGGCAACTGGAAATCGTGCGCGCACTTATGCGATCCTGGCGGTCTGGGGGAGACCATTTCGGTCCGCGCCCCAACGCTCGGCTGCTAGAGGATGCCATGTGGATCATGGTGGGCACTAGCGCTCGCATAGGTGAGGTCCTTGCCCTCCGCCGATGCGATGTCGATGTGACCGCGAACCCGCCCACCGCGCTCATCGCGAGCACAATCACTCAGACTCGCGCCGAAGGTCTGCGCAGGAAGCCTTCTCCGAAACGATCCCGGCAAAAGCGGCGCATCGCCCTGCCGAGTTTCGCGGCGACGGCAATCCGCCGGCAACTGTCAGAGGCGAGCCGAGACAGGGAGGCTTATCTCTTTGCGACGAAGACGGGCGCACCACGCAGCGTAAGCAATGTTGAACGGTTGCTCCGCACTTTCGTCGCCGACAACGAGAAGGCGCTGGAAGCCGCTGGGATCGACGTGGGGGAGTTCACCACCCACATCTTTCGACGCACGGCGGCAACGCTCATTGAAGCCGTTGCGGGCATCACTCTCGCGTCTCGGCTGCTTGGGCACTCCAACGAGCAGGTCACCCGTGCCAGCTACGTCGTGACCGCCGAGCTTGTCGACCCGATCACGGCGCAGATCATGGACGAGGCTTTAGAGGGGCTCCTTTAGGTCGAGTCCCTCGCCACCAGTGACTCTGGCCTTAAATTCTCCACGTCACCAAAGGAATGGCCAATGGGAGCCGTGGGGCCACCCGATCGATATTTAGATCCGGAGAAGGTCCGGGTTGAGTTCGTGAAAGAGCAGCTCACCTTCACTGGCGATGGCAAACCTGCTCTTGAGCGTCATGGGAGCGTTTGCTGAGTTCGAGCGTTCCTTGATCCGTGAACGTCAGCGCGAGGGCATCGTCCTGGCTAAGAAGCGTGGCGTGTACCGCGGCCGCACCCCATCCTTGGACGCGGGCCGCGCCGCGGAGCTGCGCGAGAAGGCCGCCTCTGGAGTGCCGAAAGCTGCGCTCGCTCGACACTTTGGGATCAGCCGAGAAACCGTTTACGCCTACCTCCGCGCCGAGGCCAGAAGGACTCTCCCTTGACGCAGATGCTATGCCTGCAGCTGGGGGAGTGGGCGAGTTCGCGGTGCCTCGTCTGCTGGCGCGGAAAACGCGCCAGGGCCAACGCCGCGCAGGGCACCGCCAAAAAGTGCAGGACTAATGAAAAACTCCGGGTTCGCTAAGCCTGAATCCACCGGTCGGCCTCTGAAGAGTTCTTGATTTGGGCTCGTTCCTCTTTCGGGGTTTTGGGCGCGGTCAAGCTGTGGGCCTCGATGCCTGGGTGTTCCACTGGGGTTCCTGGTTGCGCCTGGTTGGGCTGGATGGTTAGGTGGCGGCGTGGCCGGGAGGGCTGCCGACGCTGGTGAATAGCGTCGTCCAGCCTTCTTCCCAAGGCCAGCTTTCGGGTAGGTGCATCGTGATGCGTCGTGCCGACGTGGATACTCTGGCGGCGACGTTGATGAGTTTGTGGCGAACGGTCGCGGTGACGGCTTTTTGCGAGGGCGGGACTGGCGAGGGTGCCGGCGGCGCGGGTGAGATTGAACGTAATGCAGGCCAGGACGAGCCAGGCGGCGTTGGCCGTGAATACGCCGGACGGGAAGTGCGCCATCGCCGACGCTTTCATGTCGGCGTTCAAATTTTCGATGATCGCGTGGTGGCGGTGGGTTTTGTCGGCGTCAACGGTGTTGAGTGTGCTGGTGGTGAAGAATGCGTGAAAGCGGAACAGGTCGAAAAGGGTGCCTTGCCCGGCGGCGACGGTCTTGTTCAGTTCCGGGATGCGGCGCACGACGAGGCGTCCAGGGATTTGTTCGCTCTTCTTCTTGGAGCCGAACGCGGTGAAGGGGA
Source organism: Cryobacterium aureum (assembly GCF_002954245.1). GTDB lineage: Bacteria > Actinomycetota > Actinomycetes > Actinomycetales > Microbacteriaceae > Cryobacterium > Cryobacterium aureum. Next base: position 79,015 of record NZ_PPTG01000021.1, read on the forward strand.
TCTCGGCGACTTCCGCGTCGGAGATCCACCGCCCAGTGGCGTCGTCGAAGATCGCATTGGTGTATTTGATCGGGGTCCAGGCGGCCTCGGGGATGGTGCTGATACCCGCTTTCACCAGCGAATTCAGGCGTGCCGTGATCGAAACCATCGCGCCGGCGCTGAGGGCAGCTTTGATGACGGCGCTGACGTAGTAGGCGCTGTCGGCTCGTAGGAGCAGCATTCCTTTCGCGGTTGGGCTGCGCAGCCGTTTCGCGGTCGCGAGGGTGTCGGAGACGAATTTCTTTGAGCCGCGGGCGGAGTTTGTGGGGCCTTTTCGTAGCCGGGAGCTGACGATGATCGGAGCGGCTGATCCGGTGCTGACGATGGCGAGCAGGGCGTTGAGGCCGCGAACACCGGAGTAGCCAAACCCGGCGCCTTGCTTCTTGTAGCCGTGCACTTCTCTGATGGTGTCGTCGATATCGACCAGGGCGAGGTCGTCGATACCGGTCACGATCGGCGTGACGGCGGCGAGGTTCTGCAGCCACCGGGACGCGGCGGCGTCGAGCTGGCGGACATGGCCGAAAGCGAAGGGAGGGTGTCAGATGGTTTGTGTAAGGGGTTGCGGATTCATTTGAAGGAGTGACACTAATGGTCATGACAGAACGAAATGAGAAGCTGAAAGCACCGAAGTCCCCAGCCCAGCGGGCGGCCGCCGATG
>NZ_PPTG01000033.1 GCF_002954245.1 Cryobacterium aureum
TGCAAATGCTCTACACACTCCGCTGATCGACGGCGACGCTAAGCCGACAAAACAAACGCCGTTCCCCGCAAACAACCAGCATCGACACGGTTCCTCGGCTTAACGTCATCCTCGGCATAATCGCTGTGAAATATGGTGCCGTTGGGGTCGAGGTGGCCGTGGTCGCGTGCCATTTCCAGCGCGTCGATGATCAGGCTGGTGCGCATGTGGCTGGCCATGGACCAGCCCACCACCATGCGGGTGCAGAGGTCGATGACGGTCGCCAAATACAGCCATCCCGAGCCGGTGCGCAGGTAGGTGATGTCGCCGCAGAACCGGGTTCCCGGGACGGTCGAGAGGAACTCTCTCTTCCCGTCCCCGTCGAGCATGTGATTGCGGATGTGCTCAGTTCTGGCATCCGGATCGACGGTGGTGGTCTTCTTCCAGGCCCGCATGCGCACGGCCCGCAGGCCACGGCCGCTGAGGATCGTCCCGACCGTGCCGCTGGCGATGCTGACGCCTTCCTGACTGAGGATGGTGGTGATCTGGTCCCGGCCAGCCATGCCCTTCTCACGCTCGTAGATCCGCACCACGTGCGCGTCCAGCACGGTGTGACGCATCTGTGTCGGAGTCGGAACGACCGGCCGCAGCGAGCGGTAGAACGAGGCCCGTGAGACCTTCAGCTTGCGGCACATCCAGTCGATGGGGAAGGAAGCCTTCTCCGCCAAGATAAACACGAAGTAGTCGTTTATCGTTGTTTCGCGGCGAAGAAGGCGCTGACTTTTCCCAGGAACTCGATCTCCCTTTTCAGTTCAGCGTTCTCCGCCTGCAGGGCCTGGTATTTGGCCCATTCGACCGGGCCCGGTTCGGCAGCACCAGCTTCGGGGTGTTCCTCTTTCCAGAGGCGCACCCAGTTGCCCAGCGTCCCATCAACGACACCGATTTCCGGGGCGACTTGAGCGACCGGGCGGCCCGATGAAATCACCAGCTCCACGGCCTCAGCCCGGAACTCAGCATTGAACTTTCGACGATTAGTCATGAAACAGATTCCCCTTACCTCTGTCTCAATTCACCATACGGGCGCACGGTGGCCACCGGGCAGGTAGCCCTTGACGAAGTCTTCGTAGGAGTTGCTCGGAAGTGCCCTACGTCAGTTGGGCGGCACTGGAATGTTGTGTGAGCGCAGGTATCCGACGAGTTCTCTTGGTATCCAGTCCTTTGTGCTTTCCATATCGTCCATTCGAGCGTGGAAGTCTGATGCTGCCATGGTGGTTGCGGCGTCGGATCCGTGCCGGAAATTGGGCGTACAACCAGGACGAACGTTAACGAGGTAGCCGGTGTATTGACTACTGCCGGCGTCCACGACCCACGTGCCATCGATATAGACACTGATGTGTCGCTCGCCATGACCGTAACGGGTACGTATCGCTGTGGGCATGGGGGTACTGTCGTACTCGCCCGTGGTCGTAGTCGGCCATTTCCCGGAGTACTTCACAGCTTGTAGGAACGACTGCACGAGTGGATCGAGATCTACGACTTGAGCGAGGGCTCGATGATAGCGCGCCGCGTCTGCATCGTTGTCTGCGTCTTCGACTGCGTCGGACCAGGAGATAACCATGCAGCGATCTTCTCACAACGTGCGGGTCTCCCACTTTCACGTTCGAAGTGTGACCGGTATCCATATCGGCTTTGGTGAGCATGCGGAGCGCTTCAAGGTCGGTGAACGTCTTCGCGTCGGCGAGGGAGCCGAAGCGTTCGGGGAACGTCGGGGAGAATTTTCAGGGTCGTGAACCACGCCTCGCGATAGAGATTATCGTTACTCACCCGAGACCTCGAATGCGACTTGGTGACCTCCAGATCAGACAGTAATGCCGCGACGGTTTTGGACATCATTGACGTGCCGCGGTCAGCGTGAACGACCTGCGGGACGCCGTGAATACCGAAGATTTCCTTCATCATCTCCACCGCCAACTCGCCCGATTTCGACGCGTGAACATACGCGCCGACGATGTACCGGGAGTAAATATCGATCATCACGGAAGCATCGAAGTACTTCCCCTTGACCGGACCGGCGAGCTTCGTAATGTCCCAGTTGGAGCCTGGCCCGGGCCCGTGGCGATCAATTCGGGGATCGCCCGCGCCGTGTCGCGTGCCAAACGGCGGCGGTCCTTGACCTGCTGGTTTTCGTTCAACACCCGGTACATCGTTGAAATTGAGCACAAGTACGCGCCCGGACCCAACGAGATCGCGGCCAGCGGGATCGGTTTGGCGCCGGCCTTTGGGCTGATCAGGATGTCGGTGAGGTGCACGGCCGTGTAGTCCCACGTCGGCACGACGCGCCTGTCGATGCTTTTCTGCTCGTACCAGCTGGGGGAGATGTAGGCGTCGGGGCCGGTCACAATGATCAGCGCGGGGCTGCCGGGCACCAACGCCCGCCACTGCCGATTCGCGCGCGCCATGTGCATGACGACAGTGTTCTTGTGCCAGATGATCGGCAGGAACGTCGCCTGCGGGATCCCATTCGTGCTGACGGTGACGAACCACGCGGTGCGGACGCTGGCAACCATGGTTCGAAGTACAGCCTCGTTCTCGATGAGGTTATGTCGAGGAATATACACAGCGTTCTCCTTCTCAGGCCAGCCCGGTCTCGGTGACCGGGTCGTGACGAATGGGGTGCTTGCGGTCTCCGCCGCGTTGGGAAGCGGTGCCGGCGAGGACGACGAGTACGATGCCGATGATTTGCACTAGTGACGGCATTTGGCCGAGAACGAGCAGGCCGAACAATAGGCCGTGGACCGGCTCGATCGCCATCAGCGTGCCGAAAGCGGATGCTGACAGGCGGCGCAGCGCGAGCATCTCCAGTGCGAACGGCAGAACCGGCAGCAGCAGGGCAAGTCCTGCGGCCGCGGCGATGATGCCGAGGCTGAGGTGGCCAACGGCTTGCGGAATTCCGACGATCGCAGCGGTTACGGCGGCAATGGGGATGGTGATTGAGAGCTACTGGATGCCGGTGAAGCGATCGCCGGCGCGCTGGGTGAGCAGGATGTAGCCGCCCCAGCAAACAGCACCGAGCGAGGCGAAACCGATCCCGACAATGTCAACAGCGCCGTGCCACGGCTCGGTGAGGAGCACGACTCCGAGAAGCGCCAGGGCGGGCCAGACCACGGCTCTCGCATTGCGGCTGCGTGCAGCGGCGACGGTGAGCGGCCCGAGGAACTCGATGGCGACCGCGGTACCGAGCGGGATGCGCTCGATCGCGATGAGAAAGGACATGGTCATCACACCGGTGGCTATCCCCAGGCCCAACAGCACGGGCATATCCGGGAGCCGGATGGACCGAAGCGGCGGGCGGGCGAGAATCAGGAATACGATTGCGCCCACACTGAGTCGGAGCCACGCCGTCCCGGCGGGCCCGACGCTGTCGATCAGTCCGACTGACAATGCCGAGCCCAGCTGCACGGAAACCATCGCCGTCACGGCCAGCACCCACGATGGAACGGGCAGAGCCGCCGGTGCCAACGCGCTCATAGGCCGGTGGCGCTGATCGGACGGATCATGCGCGAATCGTAGCCGGGGCGCGAGAGCCGGTCGGTTCATAGACGGTCAAAAAGAAGTGCGCCGGCTCGCCACCCTCGTTGCCATAGGAGTAAGCCACGTCACCGGGGAACATAATCGCGTCGCCCGCGGCGAGCTCGTGGGGGTCGTCGCCGACCTGAAGCGTCACGACACCGAGGTGAACACGGAGCAGTTCTCTGGCGCCCTGATGGTGAGGTTTGCTGGCGTGACGCTCGCCAGGGTTCAGCTGCCAGTCCCACAGTTCCACGACGTCGGGCGGCGGTGTGCTCACCAGCAGTACGCCGTGGCCCCCGTTTTCTCCGGTCCACAACTGAGCGCCCTCGCCGGCGCGAATGACTTTCACCAGCCGCGACGAGGGTGGCTCGACCAGCGCCGACAGCGTGATGCCGAGCGCATCGCTGAGGCTCAACAGAGTTCCGATGCTCGGGTTAGCCTGACCATGCTCGAGGTTGACCACTTGACGGCGGCTGATGCCGGCAGCCTCGGCGAGGTGGTCAAGTGTCCACTCTCTCGCCAGCCGCTCCCGACGGATGCGCGCGCCGATCGTCGAGGCGAGCGTCACAGCATCCACTTGCAGGGGAGCGCTTTCCGCTCTCACAGTGCAGCAGTCCCGGACAGGATGACGTCGGCCCGACCGCCTACCCACAGCTGGTCGTCCTCGCTGGAGATGTAGATGCGTCCGCGCCGCCCCATGGCTGTGCCCTGGGATGCTCGGTACGGGGCGCGGGTGCGACCGGTTGAGATGAGCCATTGGGCGGCTGAGGCGTTCAGGCTTCCCGTGACGGGATCTTCGCGTAAGGGTGTGTTTCCGTCTGTGAAAAACGCCCTCAGTTCGAACGCCGTCTCAGAACCGGAGTCGTGAGCACCGATCACTCCGATGTCCCATCGGCCTGCATGCGCTGAGGCATCTGGGCGAAGGTCAAGAACGGTCCGGGCGCTGTCGAGCAGCAGACCCACCCATCCCGGGCCGTTGTCCAGCCACGCAACATCGACCACGTGCTCTGACTCGATACCGAGAATGTCGACCAGTGCAGCGACCATCTCGGGGTCAACCGCACCCGCGCGCAGAAGTGGCGGCGCGGCGAATGCAAGACGGTCCTCGTCGATGCGAATGGACACGAGTCCTGCACCGCATTCCTGAACCACGACGCCCGAAATCGCCGGCACGCCACCCGCGTGCAGCCAGGCCCGAGCCGTGCCCAGAGTCGGATGGCCGGCGAACGGTAGCTCAGTGCTCAGACTAAAGATTCGGACTCGATAGTCTGCCCCACCACCGTGGCAGGCAGAACAAACGTGCACTCAGAGAGATTGGACCACACCGAAAAGTCTCGTAAAATGTCGTCGTCAAGGCCCTCAGCGTCGAGCACGACGGCAACTGGATTCCCGCTGCAGACACCGTCACCAAACACGTCGACCTGGTAAAATTTCCGGTTCATCCTAAAACGATATCAAATGCACGGATAGTGAACTATGTTGCACTTTCCTTGAACCAATCATCCGGTCACTCCCAGAAACAGTGCGGCAAATTTCCGAGCCGTGATTCCCCCTACCTTTCTGTGCGGCGGGGCGGGCGGCATCCGCTGCGAGCAGCGAGAGTCCGGTTTGCGAACAGCGTTCATTGTCTATTTTTGACAGCGCCGCGTGCCCATTCCCGTTCCCTACACGCGAACGGATGCTGAGGATTACGTCACGACTTACTGCGGCACCAGGTGGGCAACCGAAAAGAGCTGCACGTGGGCGATCCGGATCGCCGATGAGTTCGCAGGTGCCATCAGCCTCGATAACATCGGGTTCGAGCGAGCCACGATCGGCTATTGGATGGCACCCCAGTTTCGTGGCCGCGGCATCCTCACCGAAGCCGCCAACGCTGTGGCATGCCTACGCGGGCAATGTCGCATCCGCTCGTGTCGTGCGCCGTGTCGGGTTTGCCTTCAAGGAAACACTCCGTCTCGGCGCCATGGGCGGGAGACCAGGGAGGACGACTGGGTGGCGATCAGCTGCCGATTTGAACGAAAGCGCGAAGGGGCGAATCAAAGTCGTGTGCCTCGATGAAGCCACTGGATTCGTAGAACGCACGTTGCCCGGATTCGTCATCGGTGAGGAGAACCTTTTGGCGGACGTGAACGTAACGTTCCAGGATGTTATCCACCAACGCCTTGCCGATACCTTCTCGGTGATGGCCAGGGTCCACGAGGATATCCTGCAGATAACAGATGGAGATGTCGTCGGATATGGCTCGGGCAAGCCCGACCAGCTCACCAGCTACGTCGCGGGCCGTAACCACGTGGGACGACTGATGCACTGCGCGGGCGAGGGAATCCGGGTCGCTCGCGTACGCTGACCACCCGACCTGTGCGTAGAGACGCACGAGGTCGGTTACGCTGACTTGCTTCGAGACGGAAAGCACAAAGGCGGACATCTAGACATGCTTTCACACGTCGACGGTACTTCGGTCGGGCGGCGTTTTCGCTCCAAACCACCATTTAACGGATGCCTTCGCGGTGTCGACCGCGTATCCGGTCCTGCGTGCGGCCTATCCGCGCCGAATCCGGGATGCGTCTGGGGTGGGATTGACTCCGTGGCGGAGCGGGCCGTGCTTCAGATTGCAGCGAACTTCACCCGCTCCACGACTCGCTGAGCGAACGGTGCGGCACGGATCGGCGGAGAGTAATCTGCGCTGAATCTGCTGGCGAGTTCGCTGCTCGAGATTCGAATGCACCGGTCGGGACCGTCTTTTGTGTGCAATAGGCTAATACTGCCATGGGTTTCTCATGGAATGCACAGGTGATGTTCACCCTGTGCCCGCATGCACACATCAATCTTGGGGAGATCACGACATTTATGTCGCTTGAAAACACGCCGCCGTCCACGCCACCGAATCCGTTCCAGCCTGGATCGATGCCGCCGACTCCGCCCGCGCCGGACCAGACCGCGCCGGACCAGACCTCTTCTACTCAGGCAGCTCCTGCTCAGGCAGTGCCGGACCAGGCAACTCCGACACAGACCAACCCCTACGCCGCACCCGGCGGGCAGCCCCAGGGGCCGATCGCACCGAACGCGTTCTCCACGATCGCGCCGCGCGCGTGGCGGGGAGCCATCGCATCCGCTGGAATCGGCTACGGAGCGGCGTTCGTTGTCGCACTCCTGACGGTTGCCCTGACCGGACTTCTCACGAGTTGGGAGATGTTCTCGGCCGGCTGGCTCGTATCCGGCTCGGTGCAGTTGGTCGCGCTGTCGACCTTTGGCCAGCTTGGCGCGTCGGCAGACGTTGAGTTCTTCGTCTCCTTCGCCGGCAGCGTCGCTGTCGGGGTACTTCCGCTGCTGGTGCTCGCCGCTTTGCTGGCCGGTAGCTATGTGTCCAGCCGATTCGTCGGGCGCGGGGTGTGGCACGCCTCCTCGGCGCTCATTCTGTCGGCCGTATCCGGGCTCACGCTCGCCATCGGTGTAACCGTTCTGGCGGCCGTGCTGCCGGTGAAGTTCCCCGACCTGCAGCTGGACATTCCTATCGGCTCCACCTCCGCGGCATCCGTCGGTTCCTTCCTCGGCGCGCTCGTCATCGGATTCGCCGTTTCCTACGTGGCCCGGCTGCAGGCCACAGACGGATGGTCGCGCCTGGTCGCCCGCGCAACCTGGTTGCCGTGGGGCACCGTGCGCATTGCGTCCCTGCACCTCGGCGGGTTCATCGCCGTGTTGGCAGTCGTGCTGGCTATTCTGACTCCGCTCTCCGAGGCCGACGAATTCATCGGAGTGCTTCCGGTGTTCCTGCTGACCATCGCCATTAATGCTGTCGTGATCGGCATGTTGGGCGTTTTCTCCGCCGATCTGAGTGATCTGGACCGCGTGCTGGCGAGCCTGGGCGGCGCATCCGACGAGCAGACTCAGCAGAACCTTTCCGTGTTCACCGACGGAATCACCGGCTACGTCTGGCTCATCGTGCTGCTCGCTGTGATTTTGGCGGTTGTCGCTTCGCTGTTGCTCGCCGTTCGTCGCAACCGAGTGCGGCCGGCGCCGTTGTCGTGGCTGGCGACCATCGCCACATACCTGGTCTGCGGCTTGATTCTGCAGCTGCTCGGCAGCGCCCTGGTCACGGCGTCGATGACCGCACCCGAGAATGCTTCGGCATCGGGAACGTTCGGTCCCGCAGCGTGGACCTTTCTGATTTTCGCCATCTGGGGCGCCGCTGTCGAGGCCCTCACGCGCTTCGTCGCACCGGTTGTCCTGGCCTATGCGACGCCAGGGGTGATTGGCGCCCTCGTTAAGCTCTCCGGTCAGGAACGCCTGCTGCCCGTTGTGCCGACGGTACCGCTCGTGCCCGCTGCAGCCGGCACGCCTTTTGCCGCTGCGGGGATGCCGAACACGATCGATCCCGCCAGCGCATCTGCCGCCAGCGCTTATCCCGCCACGGCCGGCCAGCCGGGTGCCGCACCGCTCCCGTTTGCCACCAGCACCATGTCTCCGGCCACTGCCAAGCGGGTCAAGGTCGGCGCCATCATCGTCGGTGCAGCTGTGCTGCTCGTCATTGCGGGCAGCGTGGCCGGCGGCATCGTGCGTTCCTCGGTGTTTGGCCCGCAGAATGTCGCGACCGCCTATCTGGATTCGTTGGAAAAGGGCAACGCCACGACGGCTCTGAAACTGCTGGGGTCTTCAGCGGATGCCGGTGACGGCCTGCTCTCCAACGACATCTTTGGGCTGGCGACCGATCGCATCGAAGACGCCGCCATTTCGGATGTCAGCATTGTCGGAGATGTCGCCCAGATCGAGGTGCACTTCAAACAGGGCGGAGTCGCCGATTCTGCCGTGCTGAAACTCACCCGAACGAGCACTGACTGGCTGATCGCCGATCACTGGTCCATTCTGAACGCCGAGCCAGGCCAGATTGATGTCTACCTGCCGTCCAGAATGGACGATGTAGACCTCGAGGCGAACGGCGCGTCGGTCGGGACGACAAAGGACGGCGGGCTGAACCTGCCGGCCTTCCCTGGCACCTACGAAGTGGCCATTCCCGCCACCGACTACTTCGAAGAATCATCGGTAACCTATGTCGTGAGCGGGTTGCTCGGCGGCTCCGGTGAGTTCGAATCGAGTGACGACGTGTTCACGGCGACCCCAACCGCCGAGTACGAAGCCGCCGCTCTGGACGCCGTCAACACGCTCATCACGACCTGCCTCGCCGCGGGCGATGCCGCGTCTGACGACTGCCCGTACATGGGGTACATCTCTTCTTACTACTCCAACGTGGTCTACACCCTCGTGACGGAGCCCGACCTCACGGTGGATCTGTCGTACGAGGAGGGTGGGTTGACGGTCAGCACCGACACCTACGGTGTCGTGACCATGGCGTACGACGTCAACTACGGATTTTCCTCCGAGATCCGCCACGAGACCGAGGAGAACTACCTCACGATCACCGCTGAGGTCAACGTTGTCGACGGCGAGGTCGTGGTGACCGAGGTCTACTAACCGATCACCAGAGCACGCGAGGTTCGGGTTCGGCTTTACGCCGAACCCGAACTTTTTTTGTGCCAGGGGTGGTCATTTTCGACTACCCAATCAGGGATGAACTGAGGGTGTTTCATGATATAGATTTAAGTGGGGGAATTCCCCCGGTCGACTCGTGGCAATCAAGCGAGGCGAAGTTGCCGACCGCGTGCCTCTTCAGCCTTTCCGTGAAGCGTTTCACTGAACAAAAGCGCTCACTGCGCATCGATGGATGACGGAAGGCGTGATTGATCATGACACCCCACAGCCGCAAGAATCACTCTCGGCCGCCAGCTCCGTCTGATGGCACCGTTATCGTTGATACGAGTCTTCCGGGCGGCGAGAGCTCGGTCGCCCAAGCTGCCGTGCTGGAGAAGAACCTGCTCCAGCAGACCGTGAGTCTGCAAGACGCCATCTTCAACAGTGCCAACTTCTCCAGCATTGCCACGGATGCCCAGGGCGTCATTCAGATCTTCAACGTGGGTGCCCAGCGCATGCTCGGGTACACCGCCGACGAGGTCGTGAACAAGGTCACGCCGGCAGAAATGCACGACCCAGAAGAGATCATTCTGCGAGCAGCCCAGCTCAGCCTGGAGTTCGGCACCACAATCAAGCCCGGTTTCGAAGCTCTAGTCTTCAAGGCGAGTCGCGGCATTGAAGACATTTATGAGCTGACTAAGGTGCGCAAAGACGGCAGCCGGTTTCCGGCGATCGTCTCAGTGACCGCCCTGCGAGATGTCAATGCGGCCATTATCGGCTACCTGCTAATCGGCACAGACAACACCTCGCGCAAACAGGTGGAGATTGCCCAGTCGGTTCTCGATCAGCGGCTTCGCGACCAGCAGTTCTACACGCGTTCTCTGATCGAATCGAATATCGATGCGCTCATGACGACCGACACCATGGGTATCATTTCCGACGTGAATCAGCAGATGATTGAGCTGACTGGGCGCACCAGGGACGAACTCATCGGCGCTCCCTGCCGCAATTTCTTCACCGACCCGGCTCGAGCCGACACCGCAATTCGGCGGGCGCTCGCCGAGAACAGGGTCAACGATTATGAGCTCACGGTGCGAGCGCTCAACGGTGATGAAACCGACGTATCTTACAACGCGGCAACGTTCTACGATCGAGATCGGGTCGTGCAGGGCGTTTTCGCCTCCGCTCGCGATGTCACCGAACGCAAGCGGTTCGAGCAGGCGCTCAAAGAAAGCAACATTGAGCTGGAACACGCCAGCCGGATGAAAACCGAGTTTCTGGCCACCATGTCGCACGAACTGCGCACCCCCCTGAACGCCATCATCGGCTTCTCCGAGGCGCTGAAAGACGGTCTCATGGGTGAGATGAGCGAGTCCCAACGTGAGTACATCGGCGATATTTACACCAGCGGTCATCACCTGCTCGACCTGATCAACGACATCCTCGACCTGTCCAAAGTGGAGGCGGGAATGATGGACATCGAGTTGGAAGCCGTTGATATTCGTTCTTTGCTGGAACAGAGCCTGCTGATCGTTCGCGATGGTGCTGCAGCGCACGGCGTCCAGCTTCGTTTTGAGGGTGCAGACGATCTCGGCGATCCGCAACTCGACGTGCGCAAGACCAAACAGATCGTTTACAACCTGCTCTCGAACGCGGTGAAATTCACCCCAAACCAGGGTCGAGTCACTCTCATCGCTAAACGCGTACCGCGCAGCTTCGTCGGAAAAATCGCCGGCTCCTGGCCCGTTCATGATTTTCCGCTGCCGAAGAGCAGCGTCACGGACTTTCTGGAGATTCGCGTCGTCGACACGGGAATGGGCATCTCCTCCGAGAACATGTCGAAACTCTTTCTGGCGTTCAGCCAGATTGACAGCACCCTGGCCAGACGATTCGAGGGCACCGGCCTGGGCCTGGCCACGGTCAAGCAAATGGTTGGAATCCAGGGCGGTACGGTGGCCGTGGCCAGCGCCGAGGGTGAGGGTGCGAGCTTCGCGGTGTGGCTGCCACTGGGAACCAGCGACCAGAATGCGCCGGCCTGGTCGGCGCCGGGCTCGAAAAAGTCGGCTCCCCATCAAGATGCAGCCACCTCGGACGGTGTCCCGGCGCCGTCGAAATACCGGCCGAAACCGCATCCGTTTCAACCGGTAGCTGCAGCGAACGCGGGGACGGCGTCGCCCAACGTGGAGGTGTACTCGACCACGACCGGGCAGCCGACCGCGGAGTCCCTCGCCGTTGCCGCGAAGTCGCAACCGCACCAGGACTACGAGGCGCGATCGGAGAAACACGTCGCCCTCGTCATCGAAGACGACGCCAAGGGCGCTGAAGTACTGCGGCTGCTGCTCGAAGCCGAAGGTTTTCGGGTCATCGTAGCCCCGAGTGGTGAGGAGGGGCTCGCCATCGCCCCGCACCAGCATCTCAGCCTCATCACGCTCGACATTCGATTGCCGGGTATGGACGGTTGGGGCTTTCTGATTCGGCTTCACGAGTTCTCTGATCTTGCCGCGGTTCCCATCGTGATCATTGCGGGGGACACCGATGTGAGCCTGGCCCTGACCCACGGTGCGGCCGCAGTGCTGGAGAAGCCGATCAGCCGGGCGGCGCTGCAGCAGTCTCTGAACGTGCTCGGCCTCAGTCCCGACGCCCTGCGCACCCGACGAGTGCTGGTGGCCGACGACGATCCCGAAACCGTCGACGTGATCGCACGATTCCTGACCCGACCGGAGTATGCGGTTGAGCGTGCGTTCACCAAGAATGATGCCATCGAGATGGCGCAGAAATTACATCCCGACCTCGTGCTGCTCAATTTGATGATGGAGGGATTCAGCGGGTATCAGGTGGTGTTGGCGTTGCAGAGCGACGAGAGCACCGAGCATATTCCGGTGCTGGTCGTCACCGGGAAACAGCTCACCACGCAAGAACTTGCGGCGGTCGACAGCGACCCGAGTCAACCCGTGCGGGTGCTGGGCACGAAGAACTTCAACCGAACGGCCTTCATGGCCGAGGTCAAGCGCGCACTGTCTCCGCGCGACCCGCTGGGTGGGTGACGGCATGGCCAGAATCCTGATCATCGAAGACAATCCCATCAACATGAAGCTGACGACCCTGCTCGTCAGAAAGGCCGGCCACTCCACGCTGGCTGCCGTCGACGCCGAGAGTGGCCTGTTGCTCGCGCGGGTCGAAGTGCCCGACCTGATTCTGATGGACATCCAGCTGCCGGGGATGGACGGACTCGCCGCCACGGCCGAGTTGAAGAAGAACCCGATCACCGCGCATATTCCCGTGATAGCACTGACCGCGATGGCCATGTCCCGTGACCAGGATCGCGCCCGCGAGGCCGGTTCTGACGCCTACATCACCAAGCCGCTGCACTTTCACGAGCTGAAGGACGCGATCAACTGGCTCATGCCCCTGGCAGAGGACGAAGTGGCGTCAGATGAGGCCGGTTCCCGCACTCGCGACGTTCTGCAGCCGTCCTCGCCGCTGCGCGAGACGCAAACGGATGTTCCCCCTGCACACCAAACACAGGTCACCCGTCGCGCTCCCGGCGCGACCCGCATACTCGTGGCTGAAGACAACCCGACCAATCAGAAGCTCATACTCTGGCAACTGAACCTGCTGGGCTACGAGGCCGATCTGACTGACAACGGTGCCCTCGCGTTCGCGCGGTGGACGACCGGCGACTACGACCTGGTGATCACCGACCTGCACATGCCGGAGATGAACGGCTACGAATTGGCTGCTGCCATTCGGGCGGCGGAACCGCAGGGTACCCGCATGCCGATTCTGGCGATGACGGCCAGCGCGGTGCGCGGCGATGCCGACCACGCCCGCATGGTCGGCATGAACGAATACCTCATGCGTCCCCTGCACCTGGCCAAGCTGCGGGCGGCCCTGCTGAACTGGCTGCCGCTGGAATCGGATCTGTAGCCGGTCACAATCCCGGAATGCTGAGCGTGCGACGCAGCAGCGTCAGCGTTCGGTCGAGCGATTCGGCCAGGGTCGGCGCCAGGGCGCGCTGCGCCGGTTTCGCGTCGGCGTTGGTCAGTCGCTCGAAGTCCGGAATCCACTGCAGGGCCATGTAGCGCACCACACCGAGCATGGCGTGGGTGAGCAGTTCGGCCTGCCCGTGCCGAAAGGCCCGGTCGGCGTCGTTCTCGGCGTCCACGGCAACGCCGCGACCCAGGCGCAGGTAGACCAGCTCGGTGATTTCGGCGGTGACCCGCGTCATCCGCTCCATCTGTTCCTGCATGAGCTCGGGATGCGCCCCGAAGATGCGCAACCGGTCGGTGAACAGCTGCTCGTCGATGCCTTCGCGGGGGCCGATCGCGCTCATCAGGGTGAGCACATCGGGCAGCAGGTCGTCGCCGGGGGCGGCGATGAAGGCCCGGGCCCGGCTCTCGTCGATGCTGGGCGGTTCAGCCCCGACAATAGCGGCCTTCTTGGTCTTGAAATAGTTGAAGAAGGTGCGCTGTGAAATGCCGCTCTGGCTGCAGATCATGTCCACGGTGACGTTGTCGAAACCGTGTTCCAGAACGAGGCTGACCGCGCTCCGCTCCACCCGCAAGCTCGTTTGGTGATGCTTGCCCTCACGAGTGTGAGTGCGCGCTGTCGGGGTGTCGGTCATGCCTCGTCCTGATTCATCGGGGGTGCGGTGATGGTCGGGTTACTCGTACCGCAGTGACTCGATCGGGTTCTGCCTGGCCGCGCGCTGGGCCGGCAGGGTGCCGGAGAGGAACGCAATCAACATGACCAGCAGAATGACGAAGGCCACCGAAGTCGGCTCAAACAAGAGGATGTTCAACCCGGGTAGTCCCGACAACAAGCCTTTCGACAGCACGGCACTCAGCGCTGAACCGAGTCCGATGGCCACGCCGGCACCGATGGCGCTGCCCAGAAACCCGATAACGATCGCCTCGAGGCTGAATAGCGTGTAGACCTTGCCGCCACTCATGCCCATAGCTTTCATCAGGCCGATCTCACGGGTGCGCTCCTGCACGCTCATGAGCAGGGTGTTGATTATGCCGAATGCTGCTGCGATCAGGGCAATCACGGCGAAGGCGTTGAGCACGCCGACGATGCCGTTGATCACAGTCTGCACGGCACCCAGCTGGTCTTCGATGGTGCTCGCGGTGTAGCCCGCGGTGGCGAGGTCCGCTTTGAGCGCGGTGACGGAATCCGCTGACAGCGCGGTGTCGAAGTGGGCGACGGCCACGCCGTAGCTCGTGACGGCCGTCTCGATGCCGCCGGACTGCGCGTCGGCCAATTCGGCGATGAGCGCATCGTTCGCGCCGGCGCCGGCAGCGAGCAGGCTCTCCAGCGAAACGCCCACGACGGTGGCGTTCACGGTATGCTGCTCGCCGAGAATATCGGTGATTCCGATCGAAACGGATGCCCCCACCGCGTCGTCCGCCGAGGCGAACCCGAGCGGAGTGACGAACGTGTCCGGCAGCACGAGCTGGGCCTCGCTGGCACTGCCATCGAGCTGCGCGCCGGCGGTGAGGTCGGCGGTGGTGACGGCCGAGGTGGCGTTGATGCTGAACTCGTACTGCGAGCCGGTGCCGTACTCGATGTAGTCGGGCTGAACAGCGCGAATCGGATCGACCGAGACAATACCGGCGGTGTCGCCGATCTTGGTCAGGTCGGTATCGGTCAGCGCCTTGGTCGTGGTGCCGGGAGGGCCCTGCTGGCTGGAGACCGACGCTGAACTGCCCGCGTCATACTTCACGGGGCCGTCGCCGGCAGCGGTGGCATCGTTGGCCTGCGTGATGATGAACACGTCGGGGGAGCCGAGGGCGCCCACCTGGGCGTCGACGTACTGGCTGACGCCGGCACCGACCGCGTTGGTGAGGGTGAGGGTGAAGGCACCGACGAAGATGGCCAGAACGGTCAGGGTCGTGCGGAGCTTGCTGCGAAAAGTGTTGGAGATCGCGGTGGCGACGAGGTCTTTGGTTCTCATGCTGCGCCTCCGGCGGTGGTCAGTGCTTCCGGGGTAGCCTGCGCGTGGGCCCCGGTGTGGGTCGAGCCGGTGTGCGTCGACGTGGTCTGCGACACGACCAGTCCGTCGCGAATGTAGATCTGCCGGTCGCAACGGGCGGCGAGGTCTTCGTCGTGGGTGACGATGACGAGCGTGATGCCCTGGCTGCGATTGAGTTCGAACAGAATGTCTTCGACCACGGCTCCGGTGGCGGTGTCGAGGTTTCCGGTCGGTTCGTCGGCGAAGATCACGCGCGGCGCATTGACCAGGGCGCGACCGATCACGACGCGCTGCTTCTGACCACCCGAGAGGGTTGTGGCCTTGTTGCCGGCCTTGTCGGCCAATTCGAGTTGTTCGAGAACCTCCATGCCGCGGCGGCGGCGCTCCTTGCTGCCCATACCGGCGATCTTGAGCGGCAGAATGACGTTGTCGAGCACACTCACGTTGGGGGTGAGAAAGAACTGCTGAAAGACGAAGCCGAACTCCTTGTTGCGCAGCTCATTGACCGCGCGCTTGGAAAGCGACTTAGCGTCGTGCCCGGCGACTTGAAGCGTTCCCTGGTCGGGTTCGTCGAGCAGGGCGAGCAGGTGCATCAGGGTCGACTTGCCCGACCCACTCTTACCGACGATCGCCACGGTCTCGCCGGGCGCAATTTGAACGGACACCCCTTTCAGAGCGTCGAAACGGCTCGCACCCGACCCGTAGGATTTTTCCAGGCCTTGCGCATCAATTACCCACTCGGAGTCCATCGGGTTCCCTCGGTTCTGGTGGCCCACTCAGGCCATATTTGCAGTAACTGCACTCTAATTTGCAGTTGCTGCAATTTACCTGAGGATGGGCCGTTTTCGAACGGATGCTCCCGCGCGAGTCGGTCTACAGATCGAGAGTGTCGCCGGGTTCCAGCGGAAAGAACTCCCCACCACCGAGTTTCGTAACGCTCTCGTATCGGGAGTTGGACAGTTCCTTGCCGGCGCGGGACAGCAGCATTTCATGGGTGGGAAAGCTGCGCTTGGGCTTGATCGCGACGATGAAATCCATCGCCTCACTCATTTTCATCCAGGGCGCAGCGGCCGGCACGGCGAGCGTGCCGATCTCAACGCCCTCGGGAATGGTGAACGCGTCGCCAGCGTAATACAGCTCGTCGTTGACGAGTACCCCGACGTTCTCGATGACCGGGATCGATTCGTGGATGACCGCGTGGGTGGCGCCGAAGAAGCGCAGGGTGAACGGGGTTATCTCGATGACGTCGCCGGCCTTGACGATGGTGATCGGGGTGTCGCTGAGAGCGGACGCCGCGATGGCCCTGGCAACGCCGGCCGGAGCGAAAATGGCGACGTCACGATTCATCTCGATGATGCGGGTGAGCTGCTCGGGAGTCCAGTGATCGGCGTGCTCGTGCGTGATCACGACGGCGACGGCGCCGGCCGTGCCGGTGAGCGCCGTGGTGAACGAACCGGGGTCGATGTAGAGCTTCTTGCCCGAGAGTTCGACGATGAGCGCGGCATGCTCCAGCTTGGTCAGTTTCATGCCTCGAGCTAACCTCGATTCGGGTCGTGGCGCAACAGCATCGGCTTTCTTGAAGGGTGGCGGCAGCCGTCGCGACGCGCCGCGCACGCTCAGTTTGGAAGTGCGCTCCTCTGTGTGGCATACTCGGTAAGTTGCAAAAACGGCCCCATCGTTTAGCGGCCTAGGACATCGCCCTCTCACGGCGGTAACGCGGGTTCGAATCCCGCTGGGGTCACAATTGCCCGGTTGCCTTCTCGTGAAGGTGCTGGGCGCTCGTTGTTTAAGGGAGTGCTTCAGCCTGTATAGGCTCGTAGTCATGGCAACAGTCATTCTCGTGCGGCACGGTCGCACCACAGCCAATGCCACCGGAATGCTGGCCGGACGTACCCTTGGAGTCAGACTCGACGAGGTTGGGCGAGAGCAGGCTGCCCGCACGGGGGAGCGGCTCGCCGCGGTACCGCTGGTCGGCGTGGTCTCCAGCCCGTTGGAACGGTGTCAGGAGACCTCGAGCCTGATCCTTGCGCACCAGGCCGGTTCACCGGTCAGTTCGGTTGACGCGGACATCACCGAATGCGATTACGGAAACTGGCAGGGTCGAGCGCTCGCCGAGCTCGCCCTGGAAAAACTGTGGTCCGTCGTGCAGACACAGCCGTCAGCGGCCGTTTTTCCCGGCGGCGAGTCGATGGCGAGAATGCAGGCCCGGTCGGTTGCCGCCATTCGGCGCCAGGACGCGCTCTATGAGACGCAACATGGGCCAGACGCCGTATGGGTGGCGGTCAGTCACGGTGACATCATCAAATCGATCCTGGCCGACGCGCTCGGCATGCACCTGGACCTGTTCCAGCGCATCTCCGTCGGTCCGGCGTCGGTGTCGATTGTGCGCTATGGGCCGCATCGCCCCAACGTCATTGCCACCAATACCGACGCCGGTGACCTGTCCTGGCTGCGCGCGAGTGCTGGCGGGGCCGACGCGCCGGTCGGCGGCGGTGCCGGTCCTGACGCGCCACAGACATTGCGCTCGTAAAATAGTCTTATGCCCACAATCGTTCACGAATTTGACTGGCCCGATCGCGTCGTCGTCGGCACCGTCGGCGTGCCCGGATCACGCACGTTCTACCTGCAGGTGCGCACCGGAGCCCAAATCGTCAGTATCGCCCTCGAGAAACAGCAATCTGAGCTGCTCGCCGAGAAGATCGACGAGATGCTCGAGCAGTTGACCACGCACGAGGGCAACTCGTTCAGCGTGCCGGCCAGTACGCCGATCGAACTGGTCGACAACGACCCGCTGGAGCAGCCGGTCGATGAGCAGTTTCGCACCGGCACGATGACCCTGGGCTGGGACCCGAGCACCGCGCAGGTGGTGATCGAGGCGTTTCCACTGGTGGACGACGAGGACGACCCCGACGCAGCCAGCCGAGAGCCGGCGGAAATGTTGGTCGTGCGCATTCCGGTGGGTTCTGCGCAGGCCTTTGCGATGCGTACCCGCGAGGTCGTCGGGGCCGGTCGCCCCATTTGCGTGCTCTGCGGCACTCCCATCGATGCGGACGGGCACGTCTGCGCCCTGCCCGGCGACCGCTGAGCCGATGGAGCCAGACCTCGACAACGCAGAGCTCGAGCTCACCGGCCGCATTCGGTCGGCGTCGAATGCGACCTTCCTCGGGCGCATCGACGGTGTTGTGGTCGTCTACAAGCCGATGGCTGGTGAACGCCCGCTCTGGGACTTTCCGGGCGCAATCCTCGCCCACCGTGAGGCTGCGGCGTATCTGGTCTCGGAGGCCCTGGGCTGGAACGTGGTGCCGCGTACCTGGCTGCGCGATGGCCCCGGCGGTGTCGGCATGGTGCAGCTCTGGCAGGACTCCGACCCGGACCAGGCCGCAGTCGACCTCGTCTTGACCACCGGTGTACCGGATGCCGGCTGGCGCCAGGTTTTCGACGGACGGGACGAGGAGGACCGCGCGGTCACCCTCATCCACGAAGATTCTGCCGCCCTGCGGAGGATGGCGGTCTTCGACATCGTCGTGAACAATGCCGATCGCAAGGGTGACCACATTCTGGCCATGCCAAACGGTCACCGCTACGGCGTCGATCACGGCCTCACCTTTCACGTCGACGACAAGCTGCGCACGGTCTTGTGGGGATGGCTGGGCGAGAAACTCACCCGTGACGAGTTGGCCGGCGTGGAACGACTACGTACCCAACTCTCTGGCCCGCTCGGCCAGACGCTCGCCGGGTTGATCACCGGCCCGGAGATAGCGCAGCTCGCCGCGCGGTGCGATCTCTTGGTGGCCGAGCCCCGGTTTCCCGCCCCGCGCGGTGGCCAGTCCGCCGTGCCCTGGCCGCTGTTCTAGGTGCGGGTCATTCCCGGCTGCGCCGCTGATCCCGCACCGAGTGATTCCCCCCGTCAAGCAGGCGGAAGTGCGGGCACAGCGGCTCGAGGTAACCGGAAACGAGTGTCCCGCGACAGAAGTACGTTGTAGAAGTCGTTTGAGAGATTCGAGGAAAATGACCCAGTTCGGGACCGAGGCGCAACACTCGCCGGTCTGGGAAACGTGAGTGTCAGTGCGAAATCAGGTTCGCACAGAAATCCAAAAGCATGTGAGATTCCCTCGACTTTGAGGGTCGAGCTTGGTACACTTGTTCTATGAGCCAGAGCGGCGACACCCACCAGCCGGGCCTCGTCGATCCGTTCTTCGCCGCCCACGGTTACTGGCCTTCCGCGCCCGAGGAGCGCGCCGAGTTTGATGCGTTCTGGGCGCAGTGCCAGGCCGACTTTCGGGTCGAGATCGCCGAGGGCCTTGGGCAGTTCGCTCCGTACGATGCCCTCGAAGACGTCGATACTGCGCCCGTCAGCCCGGACCCCTTCGTAACGGATCCCTTCGCAGCGAATGCTGTCGGTTCGGAGTCTGTTGGTCCGGAGCCTGTCGGCCGCGCGTCCTACCGCCGTGAGATGCCGGCGGGCCCGCCTCTGCCGGCCGGCCTGGACCTGACCGAGGTCTTTGCCGCTGTGCCGCCCGAGCACCGGTTCGATGACGACCTTCGCGAGGAGTTCCTCTACACCGAGTACCTCCGCACCGAGCATGACAGTGACGACGAACCTGGCCAGCCGCTACCGTTCGACAGCAGTGCGGCTGACAGTGGTGCGGCCGACAGCAGTGCGGCTGACAGTGGTGCGGCCGACAGTAGTCTGGCCGACAGTAGTCCGGGCGACGTTTTGAGTCCGTTCCAGCGGCATCAGGCGCAGTTCGTGGACCGGGTGCTTTACTTCGAGAGGATCATCGCGTGGGCGCAGGCGAGCAAGGCTGAGGTTCTCACCGAGGCGTGGGACTACACCACTAACACTGCCGAGACCGGGCGCCCCCAGGCTGGTCCCGAGCATGAGCATGACTGGGACGCCACCTTTGCCGCGCAGCAGGGCCTCGTGGCGGAGATGGCGTGTGCGCTGCGCATTCCGGGCGGTACCGCGTCCGGGCTCCTGCGGGAGAGCCGGCAACTGGTGGTCGAGCGGCCCGATACTCTCACCGCGCTCCGCGCCGGAGACATTTCCCTCCGCCATGCCCGCCGGGTGATCGAGCAGCTCGGTTCCGTGCCGCAGCCCGCCCGGGCCGAACTCGAGGCGATGTTGCTGCCGCACGCCAAACGCCTCACCGCGACGCAGTTTGACGGCAAGGCCCGCAAGCTCCGGGAACGGTTCCACCCTGACAGCATTACCGTGCGCCGCAGCCGGTGCCTGTCCGATCGCCGGGTGCTGTTCTTCCCCGATAAAGACGGCATGGCCACCCTCTGGTTGCGCGCCGCTGGCGACGATCTGCAGGGCATCTATACCCGGGTCACCGACGCCGCCCTCAGCCTGCAAGGCCCGGGCGAACCCCGCACCCTCAGTCAGCTGCGCGCCGATGTCGCCATCGACTTGCTCGCCCAAGGAGTCACCGGCAGCGGCCTCGGCGCCGGACTCACCGCCAACGTCAACATCACCGTCCCGGTGCTGACTCTCCTGGGAAAAAGCGACGAACCCGGCGACCTCGAAGGCTACGGGCCCATCGACCCGGAAACCGCCCGGCGCCTGGCCGGCACGGCGACGAGTTTCCTGCGCATCCTCACCCACCCGCACACCGGCATCGTCCTCGACGTCAGCGCCACGCCGTTCCGGGTGCCGGCGAGTCTGAAGAAATACCTGCGGCTGCGCGATGGCACCTGCCGGTTCCCCGGCTGCAACCGCTCCGCCGGCCACAGCGACCTCGACCACACCATCGACAAACAATTCGGCGGCCCCACCACCGCCACCAACCTGCACTTCCTCTCCCCGGCGCACCACAACCTCAAGCACTTCAGCGACTGGAAGGCCGTCGCTGACCCCGATGGAACCCTGCACTGGACCAGCCCCGCCGGCAAACACTACGCCACCGACCCCGCCACCCGAATCAGCCCCCACCTACAACAAGCACCACCACCAGCAGCAGCACCACCGGCCGCACCACCACCACCCGAGCCCAACCCGTGGACCTCCGCCTGGGACACCGACAAAGCCGGGAACCCTGACCCCCACCCGTTCTAGTGTGGTCGAGGCCAAGAAGACCAATCGAAGAGGCCTGGGACAGCCGATCTCCTCCAGCACTCAGCCCACCGCAGCGTTTAAGCGCTCGAAGCCGACGTCCGCAACTGGGTTAGAGAATGGGACGAAAACCAAAGCCATTCAACTGCACCAAATCCGCGGAACAGATCGTCCAATCCCTCAAACGACTTCTACAACGAACTTCCGACGCAGGAGACTAGCGCTGGTTAGCGAGCGCAGAGTCGCCAGAGCGAGGTGACCTCGCTCTGGCGCACCGCGTGCAGCGGGTCGCTCGTGTCGGTTGCGCGAGTGTGCACGGCGGGCGCCTCGAGAGCACCGATCACCCGCAAGCCCGCCGCATCGATGACCTTCAGTAGATCATTGCGGGAACGCAGCCCGACCAGTTCGGCAAAATCGGAGAGCACCAGCCACACCTCACCCCCGGGCTGCAGATGGTCAAGCACACCGGCCAGAAGGCTTTTGAGCATGCGCGAACCGGGGTCGTAGACCGCGGCGTCGAGCAGTGAGTGCGCTGTCGCCGGAATCCACGGCGGGTTGCAGACGATGAGGTCGGCGCGCCCTGCGGGAAAAAGATCGGTCAGTTGCACCTCAACGCGCTCGGCGAGCCCGAGTTGCGACACCGTTTCGCGAGCGGATGCGACGGCTCGCGGCTCGATATCCGTCGCGACCACCCTCGGCACACCCCTGGCCGCCAACACTGCCGCGAGAACCCCGGTGCCGGTGCCGATGTCAAAGGCCACCCGAGGCTCGGCCAGGGGCGCGCTCGCCACGAGGTCGACGTATTCGCTGCGCACTGGAAAGAATGTGCCGTAGTGCGGATAGATCGACGCGTTCAACGCGGCAACGGGAATGCCCTTGGTGCGCCACTGGTACGCGCCAATCGTGCCGAGCACCTCGTGCAGCGACACGACGGATGCCTCCGCGATGCTCCCATAGGCGTCGACGGTGGCCGCGACCACGTCGGGAGCCCGGCGCAATCCGATGATGTTGCCGGACTGCAAGGGGACGAGCAGCAGACCGAGGATCCGGGCCCGGTGCGAACGATTCTGCCGATACCGGTAGAACAACTCGCCGGTCGTACGCGCGGTTTTGTCGGGACGTGGCCGCGTGCGGTGCTCGAGGGCCGTCAAAATCTGGCGGGCGTTCTGAAAGTCCCCATTCCAGAGCATGGCGACGCCCTGCGAGGCCAGTCGGTAGGCGGCATCCGCTGTGATGGTGTCGTCAACGGGAACGACGCTCGTGGGGGCTGGCGCGCTGTTGGCCGAACGCCAGATTGCTGAGGCCGGAGTGCCGTCCTGGACCCAGTGAACATGTGCACGGTTGTTGGCTGAGGAAGTCATCGAACCCGGTGCATAGTCATAGCCTTCAAGTATAGATCGCCGCCACGAGGTGCCCGCTGAATGCCGTAATACCCTGCGCCGCCGGCTGGGACGTATCAAGGCCTGACTCTGAAGGTTTGTATATGTGGTGAGTCACCCGGCTGGGGCGTAGACGAGCATTCTCCCCTCTTAGTGGGTGATTTCGATCCTGGGGTAATACCCATTACATGCGTCAGGCTGGGAATTCGGTAGTTCGCCGACTCGTTGCCCTCCGTGAAACTCCAACGGTGGATGGCGCACCTTGACGAAAGCACGCTCCATGACGCTCCGCACTTCACCGAACGGCAGGCCGCCAGTTGGTCGTCCCAGACACTCCGCCCGACCGCGACGGACGACGATTGCGCTCCGATGGACCGGTGCCGTCGGGGTGGCCGCCCTGATCGGGTCGATGCTGGTTGGCGGCGTTGCTGCCGCTACTACCGTGACCGCGCGCCCCAACCTTGGTTTTGCGAACTCGTATGTCGTTCTGGGCAACTCGGCCGTCACGATCAGCGACGCGGGGAGTGTCGAGGGCACCTTCGGCTCCGACCTGGGGGTATCCAGTCCAACCGGGGTCTATACCAACACCGGAACGCTCACGGGCGTGGGTGCTATCAACCTCAGGAATGCCGCAGCCCAGCGAGCGCAGGCCGACCTCACAGCGGCGCACACCGCAGCACTGGCCTTGACCGGGAACTACATTCTTTCGGGAGAGTTAGCTGGAAAGACCCTTCTGCCGGGTATCCACACCTCCGACAGCAATGTGACGCTGACCGGCACGGTCACTCTTGACGCACGGAATGACCCGGATGCCATTTTCCTCATGGTGGTGCACGGCGCCTTCGACACTGCGGCCAGTGCACGCGTGATTCTGGCCAACGATGCGCAGGCCGGAAACGTCTACTGGTTCATCGGCGCGGCGTTCACCATTGCGGCCACCGCAGACTTCAGCGGTCGGGTGATCGGCGGCACTGCCGGTACTCTGTCGGCAGGTTCCGTCCTTCACGGCCAGCTGCTCACGACGGGAACAGCGATTACCCTCAGCGCTGCGGCACGTATCATCAATGATGCCCCGTCGGGCACGGCCACCACGGACTGGGTCGATCAAAACCTCGGAGCCATGACCGACGGAGTGTCCTACTCCGACCGTCTCTCGGTCGCGTCGTCCGACCATAGATTGGTCGGCGCTGAGGACGTGGCCTGGGCCGTGACAGCGGGGCAATTACCGCCCGGGATCGCCCTGAATCCCGTCACCGGAACCGTGGCGGGCACGCGAACCGACTCGGCCAGCTACTCCTGGTCGATCACAGCCACAATCGTTGGCAATATTCGTATCACAAAGTCGTTTTCCACCGCGGACGTGAGCGTCCCGACCGTGATGTTCACCGGCGGTGCCACGCTCCTCACTAACGACCCGACACCGACGATCTCCGGCACAACCGATGCGCCCGATGGAAGCGCGGTATCCGTGCTGATCGACGGCACTACCGTCACGTCGGTCGTTGCACAGGGTGCATTCTCGGTGCCCGTGGCCGACCTCGGTGCCGATGGCAGCTATCCGGTCGTTGTCACCATCACCGCCGGCGTTGCCGGAACGGGGAGTCAGGCCATCACGCTTGATACGACGGCGCCGTCGCTCGTCATTACCGGCGGTTCGACGCTGACGACCGCTGATGGCACGCCGATGATTTCGGGTACGACGGATGCCCCGGTCGGTACGACGGTCACTGTGACCGTTGCAGGCCAGACGTTGGCGACCCGTGTTGTTGAAGGTGGTACCTGGTCGGTGACAGCCGCGGCCCTCGTTGAGGGCGAGCACACCATCACCGTTTCGATCACGGATGTCGCCGGCAATACCGGCACGGCAACGCAGAGTCTGGCGCTTGATACGACGGTGCCGTCGTTGGTCATTACCGGCGGTTCGTCGTTGACGACCGCTGATGGCACGCCGATGATTTCGGGTACGACGGATGCTCCGGTCGGTACGACGGTCGCTGTGCGCGTTGCAGGCCAGACGTTGGCGACCCGTGTTGTTGAAGGTGGTACCTGGTCGGTGACGGCCGCGGCCCTCGTTGAGGGAGAGCACACCGTCATCGTTTCGATCACGGATGTCGCCGGCAATACCGGTACGGCGACGCAGAGTCTGGCGCTTGATACGACGGCGCCGTCGTTGGTCATTACCGGCGGTTCGTCGTTGACGACCGCTGATGGCACGCCGATGATTTCGGGTACGACGGATGCTCCGGTCGGTACGACGGTCGCTGTGCGCGTTGCAGGCCAGACGTTGGCGACCCGTGTTGTTGAAGGTGGTACCTGGTCGGTGACGGCCGCGGCCCTCGTTGAGGGAGCGCACACCATCACCGTTTCGATCAAGGATGTTGCCGGCAATACCGGTACGGCGACGCAGAGTCTGGCGCTTGATACGACGGTGCCGTCGTTGGTCATTACCGGCGGCTCGTCGTTGACGACCGCTGATGGCACGCCGATGATTTCGGGTACGACGGATGCTCCGGTCGGTACGACGGTCGCTGTGCGCGTTGCAGGCCAGACGTTGGCGACCCGTGTTGTTGAAGGTGGTACCT
>NZ_PPTG01000036.1 GCF_002954245.1 Cryobacterium aureum
CGCCTCAACAGTTGAGAAGACAAGCCCAACACCGGCGGTGTGATTATGCCGACTTTTTTGCCCCAGCCACCGCCCGCAGACTGGCATCGGAGACCAACATCGGCATAATCACAATGTCGGCATAACAGCACTTATGCCGACGTCGGCATAAGTCGTGGGATATCTCGAAGATCAAGGGTCCGGCCAAATGGTCGTACTTCCACCTCTATACGATCATCGACATTTACTCTCGGTACGTCGTCGGCTGGATGGTCGCCACCCGCGAATCCGCCGAGCTGGCCGAGCGGCTCTTGTTCGACACGATCGAGAAGCAAAACATTCGCCGCGATCAGTTGACGATCCACTCTGACAACGGGTCGTCGATGGCGTCGAAACCCGTCGCGTTTCTGCTCGCCGACCTCGGCGTGACCACGTCGCACTCCCGCCCACATACCAGTAATGACAATCCATTCAGCGAATCGCATTTCAAGATTCTGAAGTACCGGCCCGAGTTCCCCGACCGGTTCTACAGCCTCGCCGAGGCACGCTCATTCTGCACCGAATTCTACGACTGGTACAACGCTGAACATCGTCATTCGGGCATTGGAATGCATACCCCGTTCAACGTTCACCACGGCCGCGCCCCGGCCGTTCAGCACGCCCGTGCCCGCGTCCTCACGACGGCATATACCGAGCACCCCGAGCGCTTTGTGCGGCAGCATCCGCAGCCACCCACGTTCCCGACGACGACCTGGATCAACGAACCCGCGAAGGAAGAAACGAACTCAATGACCGGCTAAAGAAACTGACCCATATAGGTTGACATCTTCCGTGCTCTTCAAGATCTCGATCGATGCGTTTATCCCGATTCGTTCCAGAAGTTCACAATATTCATGCCAAGGAAGCCGCTCTCCAGCATCCTCTACGATTCCTTCATCGGGCAGCAAGGCCATCGAGACGTGATGCTGCAGCTCGGATTCCACCAACTGCCCCTGACGGCCCTCAGGGCGGTGGCTTATTCCAAACCCGCGATCACTCCGAAAGACAACTTGCGAGGAATCGTCAAGGCACGCAAATTCTTGAAGCGAAAAAGAGAGCGAGCCCTCGGACGCGTGGTCTAATGAGCACGAAACGCCCAAGCCAATTACGTGCATCCCAGTTCATCCCCACCCCTGTTTGTCCAAGCCTAACTATTCGAACTAAGTCAGTCCAAGGGCCCCGCTCCCAGTGCTGCTGTCTCGGAATCTAAAACTTCACCAGGTATTCGATTCGCAAGGACGACTCGGACGCGCACTTTTGTGATCTGCTCCTTTGAAGCGCGATAACGCCGTCCCGTACAAGGTTCCTCTACGGGCATCGGACCGCAGCCTGCTGCGCTATGGAGCGATTGTGGTGGCCTGCGACCAGACGACCATCCAATGGCCATCTTGATACTCGTAGACATCCGAGTGCCAGGCGCGGAATTCAAGCTCATCGGCGATGCCGACGCTGAGAACTATCCGTGCGATGTACTTCAGAATCGTCAGGTTCCCAGACGATCTGACGGAGATTTCTGATTCGGGCTCGAACACGAGGTACTCGAGTCGCTTCGATTCCACGTCGCTGAGATAAGACGATCTCGTCCGTGTGGACCCGTTGGGCGTCACAATTTGGTAATCGGGTGCATGGAGGCGCTCCGCAACAGCCATGTCGCGTTCGACGAGCGCGCGAAGTCTCTCTCGCTCGATATTCACCACTGTCGCAGGATCAATTTTCATCAGCTCTGTCTAACAGCAGCGGTGACCGCCGGCCTGTACCGGGGGACCACCTCGCGGGTTCTAGACATACTCGGCGTCGTTTAGCGTTACCCGGTGAAGGCTCGGGCGCACGCGTCCTCCTGCGCTGTTTGCCTTGGGAGTCCAGCTTGAGCCGTCGACTGTGGGATACGACGACGGTTTTGTTCGGCGGCGGTGCAGCCGATGAGTGCGGATACTTATCGGTCCTTCGTGCGATTCAGTAGGTCAGCGCCAGAAATTCGGTGCGAAGACGTTGTGTCGCCTGAATCTCTACCTGGCAGACGTTTAGGCGTCTCCCGGACATGTCTATGGTGTACCCCTAAAACTGAGGAGCACCATGAACCACTTGCCCGACGAAGATCAACTCGACGGCCGTCTTGATCGGTCGAGCCCGAGCACGACGCTCATGACAGACGACGTGATCGATGAACTCAGCCGTTTACGCGTCGCATCCATGCCATCACCAGGCAGTGGCGGGCACAGAAAACGGTGGACCCGACCCGCCCTAACAGCGCTGATCACGTTCTCATTGGTGGGTGGCGCCGCTGCCGCAATGGCCGCGACAATTCAACTGTGGTCGCCCTGGGCAGAATCCCCGGACGCCGTCGCCACCTACACGTTGCCGAGCGGAGCGGAGTGTGAACTCCGTATCGGCAACGTTAACGGAAGCGATCCTGAAGCAGTCCGTGCAGTCCGGGACTTTTACCGGGCCGCGAGCATTGATGCCCTTCTCACCCAGGAAACGATCGATGAAACCATCGCTCAACTTCGGACTGAAGAATCCACGTGGATGAACGACGATGGGGCCACGGAGGCCGCAGGGTACGGAACTGTCCACTACAGCGCCGACTCCGAGTATGATTCCGCCGTCAATCGCATCTTGACCAACACGCTCAGCAGCGAGCTGGCCCGGCAGGGCATTGATGGATCCGAGTCCAATCTTCGCTACGACGGGGAGGGCAACTGCCCCGGTGCAGACTGGTGATACGGAACCGAACGGATTTGGCTCTCCGCCTCACTGATGCTCTGTCTCATAACACCCCCGATCTACTGCGATACCTCGAACGTCGGCTCAACCGAGACGATGCCGCCGATGCCCTTGCAGATCTGATGACCATCGGGTGGCGGCGCGCAAACACGTTGCCGGCCGCTCCGGAACAAGCGAGAATGTGGCTCTTCGGGATCGCCCGCCACGTCGTTGCTAACGCCGCGCGTACAGAACGGCGACAGTCGAATCTTGCCGAACGACTTCGCGAAACTCTCCGAACCGCGCCCGCAGAGGTCCGGTCTATCGATGAAGACGCCGAGGTCCGAGATGCCATAGCCCGTCTCGCACCCGACCAAGCTGAGCTCGTCCGGCTTATCCACTGGGAGGGCTTTTCCATCGCCGAAGCCGGCAAGATCTTGGGCATCAGCGCCTCCACAGCTCGAACGCGATACCAACGCGCGCGAGCAGACCTCAAAGCCGCGCTTTCGCTCCACGGTGACGCGCAAATATATGCTCGCGATAATCCGCGCGCAATCGTTGCGGCGGCACAATCGGAGCAACGATGATCAACTCAACCCTTACACAGATCGACCCAGCGGCCATCTCGCTACCCCCAACGCACTCGGTTGACATCACAGATTCCATCGCCACGCCCTCATTGGGGACGAGGGAAGCCACACCCTCGTAGCTCCAGCTTTGTGTCGAAACCTACATATCTCAAAACCTTTGGGGTGAATGACGGCCAGAGCCGCGAATTCTTGTCCTGTGAGACGCAGTCCGGATGTTCCTGCGGGCGGAGTACACGCAACAAGTTTGCTCAGACGGGCGGCGAACCAAGTTTCCGCAGGCCCGTTCCCGCAGGGGGTTCCCCGTGCGGTCGAGCACAGGGTGGCGTGCGCCGGATTTCTTTAGAGCAGTCGGCTCCACGCCACTTCGCGTTGGAGCTGCCCTGTTTCAGTGAAGAGCCGCACCTGGTGCGTGGACTTGAGTGCGATCGCGAGTTCGTTCCTGTCTGCAGAGTCGAATCCGACCTTTTGCCAGAACGGGCCGGAACGTCGGCTGAAGAGCCAGGCTCGAGTTGCTCCGGATTCGGCGGCTCGGTCGAGCGCGAAGCGCGCCAATCGGAGGCCCATGCCGAGACCTCGGAGTGCCGGATCGACGGCAACGCTGCGAATAAGAACGTGTTCGTTGTCGTCGCTGCGCTCGTAGCCCGTGCTGGCGACGATGCGTCCGGTTTTGGCGTCGCGTGCCGTCCACAGTCGCACCGTTGGGAAATCGAGTCCGCTTAGCGTCAAGTCAGCGACGTGGAGGAACGCGGTCACCTCGTCGAGATCCTGAGGCGTCGTTAGTGTCAGATCGAGCATTGCACCACGATATCGCTCGCACAGAACGCCTGCCGGTCAGCACTCTCTGGCTGGAACGTCTTCGCGAAGCACCCAAACCGAACGCTTTGGGTACAGACGTTTACAACCGAACCATGTCACCGGCTTTCCGCGACCCGTCTCGTAAGGGGTTCGGCTTACGGGCAACTCGCTCAGGGAATCGACTTGAGGAATCACGCTTCAACGCGCCCGCTGGACGTCCGACTTGCGGGCATGTTGGCAAGGAGTCGCGCTATTTCGTCCGCAGTCGGAAGGCGAACGGTGAGTCTGACAAACTGTGCGGCTCGGGGACCGATTGCGCTGGACCTCTCGGCTGATGGTGGAGGGGCTGTGGCCGAGAGCGGCGGTGATCATTCGTGTTCTACGGTTGAAGAAGCTCTATTCGAGATTTAGGCTGCTCGCCACCTGGCGAACCAAGTCATAGGCAGAGTTATTTGCGGGGAGTGTGAGCGTAACGGTGTAATAGTCCATGTCCGGCGTGACCAGATGGATCCGTGCATCGAAGATGGTCCCGGAGAGAGTAACTCCCTCAGTCGTCTCGTTATACGGTTTCAGGGGCGTCACTTTAATCGCTGCGTACGCTGCTCCGCTGACGTCCAGACGGAATGATTCCGTTCCGTCCTCAGCGTCCCAACCGCCGTACCAATCGGTCTTCTCACCTTCACAGGCGAACGCGATGCTTTGACCTAAGGAAGTGCTGCGTTCGGGATTTTCCACGATTAGTGCCGCCTCGGCATAATTTATGAAAGATCTTACACCTGCATTGAATGACGCGTCCTCCCAGTCGGCCGGGGACGAAAAGCTCAATCCCTCACATGTTCCCGCTACCCAGCCCTCCGGAGCAGCGGCGGCCACGCCATCAAGTAGCGGCAGTAGGTCAACAGGCATTGATTCGGGAGCTGTAGTGGCAGTGGGAGTTGCGGTAGCGATTGGCGCCGATTCGCTGGCGGTTTCCGTCTCGGGTGCAGAGCACGCCGCCACCGACAGAAGAAGCGCCACGCCAAGTGTGACCGCGAGCAGATTGCGTTTGTGAGTCGAAATAATGTTCCCCCAGTTTGTTACAAAATATCGGCCACGGAGCGCGGGGATCGTCTCGACCCGCAGGGACCCCGCGACCCTCTGCGGAGGCCTCGGCAAGAGTGGGCCGAGGGTTGCATTGCTGCCAGCCGATTCAGACTAGGCTCCGCGGATCACCCGGCAAGAATGCCTTGCTGGGATTGCACCCATTCGGTCGCGTCCCCACTGGCATCCACTTTGGCCATCGTCAGACACCACGCCGAGTGGATGCCAGCGGCCCAGTCGACCTCATTCACGTCGAAGCAACCCGACATCCAAGACCGAGGGTCTCCGACCGGAGTGTATCCGCCGAGATACTCGCTGAGCGCCGGCCCCTGCAATGCCGTCTGTGCCGCACCAAGCTGTGCCGGGAACTCCTCCCCGGGATACTCGCCCACCCAGTAGACCTCATGGGTGTGTGCATCCGTGCACGGCACTGAGACGAACTCTCGAAGGCAGTCTCCGTACACTGGAAAGTAGGGTGCTGCTTCCACCTCGGGGGTCGTCTCCGGCTCCGGCGTTACCGACGTAACGATGTCCTCAGCTGTAGCCGACGGGGTGGCTGTGTCGGGCATGGCGGAGCTGGTCGAACAGCCGGTTAACGCGAGAGCAGCGATTCCCATCGCTATGAAAGAGACAGCCAGCACTCGTTGTTTCTCGGTAGACCTTATATTTTTCATATTGAAGTGATCGTATCGTTCCGGTCGATGACGGCTGGATCGCGCCAGGTGCCGAGCCCGACCAGTTATCGTCAACTTCCCCGACCGGTACCGATGAGATCTGCAGGATGGAGATGGTACTGGTGTCGGCCCAGTGGTCGGTGCCGAGAAGGCGAAGTGCCAGTTATGGCCAGGGCGGCGACGGCCCGGTTGAGGTCAGGGCATCGTGTGTGTCGCTCGTTCTGGTTCTGGTTCTGGGACTGGGACCGTCGGCAGAGGTGACCAATATTGTTGGCTAATTTGGAATCGTTGGAGGCGCAATGGAAACAGCGACCGTGCACGACAAGATGGCGGCTCGGCGCCACCTCAGAGTCAACTGGGGGGTCGCGCTGTCGATGGTTGCGATTGTGATCAGCGTGAGCTCATTCGTCTATCCCCTCGTTTTCGCAAGCGGGCCATGTGTGTCGCAGCGGTAAGGGGGTGTTTACGCCGCCTCAGCCGGTGGGGAACAATTGGCCCGACTTCGTGCGGTCAATTCTGGAACAGGGATACTGGCAGGCGATCATGGCCAGCGAGTTCGGCGGGGTGAGCTACGCGCCCGACGCCGCCGAGGACTCGTGGGGGTACACGCCGGCCACCAAGTCGTAAGAATCTGAACGCCGGGTGTCGGGCCTGATGGGCAGCCTGCGC
This sequence comes from Cryobacterium aureum, assembly GCF_002954245.1. Lineage (GTDB taxonomy): Bacteria > Actinomycetota > Actinomycetes > Actinomycetales > Microbacteriaceae > Cryobacterium > Cryobacterium aureum. Next base: position 6,530 of record NZ_PPTG01000036.1, read on the forward strand.
GATAATCCTCTACTGGCAGGCTTCTGTTACACCCAGCTCACGGACACTCTGCAGGAAACCAACGGCCTGACCGACGCGTACCGCCCTTCCAAGCAGCCCGTCGCGGTCTTTTCGCGCCATCGGGACGGGGGACGGCGCGACGACTGCGGGGGTGACGAGGGCATGGGTCAGGCATCCGCTACCCGAAGTGGGCGGCATTTGCGGAGGAAAGTGAGATCGTGCCGGTTTCACTCCTCTTTACGCGAGATGGTGACGCTGTGCGAGGCGTCTTTGATCAGCGCGAGTCCACTGCCAGCGATGGAGGCGTGGGTGCAGGGGGCGGCGGAATCACCGTGGATCACCAACGTCGGCACGGTGATTTTCGTGAGGTCAGTGAGGTCGCTGAGGACGGCCGAGGGGGCGGAGGCGGAGCGGCCTGAGAGAGCGGGTCGGTAACTGGGTCAGTCGGTGAGGGTGTAGAAGGCGAGGCCCGCGGCTCCGCCGATCACGTAGGAGTTCTTGCCGGCATCGATGCCGCCCATGCGCACGGCGGCCGCCGAGAACGCGTTGCCGTCCGTCGCGGCCCGGTCGCTTGTGCACGCGAAGACGTCTCGCCCGGCGCCGTACGCGAGCGTCTCGCCGGTGCCGTTCTGTGGCGTCTGGAACCCGTCGCGAGACTCGCCGCAGGCGAAGATCGCGCCGCCGGGCAGATCGGTGACCTCGCCGGTGAGGACGTCGACCATGCTCACCGTGCCCGCGACGTCGACCGGACGGATGGGCGACCCGACCTCGAAGAAGACCTCGGTTCCCGCTGACTCGGTGCCGGCGGTGCCCAGAGGGACTGTGAACTGCACCTCGCCGGAGATCGGGTCAACGCCGAGCAGGTCGATGTCGACGTTGGTGTTCGCCGTCTCCAGGTTGATGCCGTCGGCACCCAGCGCAACGGTCATCGTGCCGGAGTTATATAGACAGAGCGGGGTGATGTCGCTGAGGAGATCGGGATCAATTCTGGACGCGTCACAGATGGTGGCGCCCTCAATCTTCCAGAGCGTCTCGCCTGTTGCGGGGTCGAGGCCGACGGCGGCGGTTTGCGTCTTGTCGATGACGCCGGCGCCGGTGTCGAGCCGGGCGGTGTCGAAGTAGCTGGCGATGCCCACTACCGCGGCATCCGTTCCGGAGAGATCCCAGTTCCAGCCGGCGTCGCTCGAATAGCCCTCGGCGAAGACGTCACTGTAGGCGCGCTGCCAGGTCGTGACGCCGTTGGCGCTGAAGCCGAGCTGCTCCACGCCCTCGGGTGCGCGGTCACCGGTGGAGAAGAGTCGGTCGCTGAGTAGGCGCGCGTTAGCCGGAATCACCACATCGGTGTCGGCCACGATCGTGCCGACCTTGGGGTCGAGACGAAAGTTCGCTCGGTCCTCGTTGTACGGTTCGGCGATGAAGCCGCTGAAGCAGACCGCGATTTCGTCGGCGCACGGTGAGGGGCGTTTCGTCGCCCAGACCAGATCGTTCGAGATGGCGGTGGGGATGCCGGTGCCGATTTCGGCAATAACGAGTTCGCGCCATCCGTCGTCGTCGCCGGTCGGCGCGCTCAGATAAGTGACGAAGGACTTGTCACCCGACTCCAGCCCGGCCAAATTCACGACAACACCCTGCGTGGCGGAGCCGACGGCTGCGACGTCGCGCCAGATTTCGGCGCCGGTCTCGGCGTTCCAGGCGACCACGTTGAGCGCGCCATCCAGGGCGGCCACATAAGAGGCAACGAAACCGTCCTGGTAAATCGGCTGCCCGACCAGATCAACATCTGCGGTCCAGGCCGGCTCGACGGGAGTCACGAAGTCGGGTTGGGCCGCGGTGTCGGTGGGCTCGGGGGACGGAGCGGACGCGGAGCATCCGCTGAGAGCGGCAATCACGACCAGCCCGATGAGTGTGGCCGTCTTGGTGTGCCGTGACATGGTTCCCCTTTGGTTTGTCAATCGCCCCCGATCACGAAAACATGATCTGTGACAACTATGCCGTATCGGGGGAGGGAGGGGCGCGAGAGCAGCTGGAGGCCGCGATTCGCGATCACACCGACGGGCACACGGTCCGATTCTCGTGGGAAAAGACCGCACACATACCCGTTCCCTTCCGGTAACGGCAGCCGCACTTTCGCGCACCGGACGTGCGGACCGGCGACAAGGAATAGCCTTCTCAGCCCGAATTCGTTACCCGCCAACTCGGGCCATCCGACGCAGTTCTTCGGGCCGGGCTGGCACATAAGCACTTCGAAGTGCCCCCTGAGACCGCCAACAGTTCCTTTCGGGTTATTCGCGCACGGCAGAAGCGACACGTCGCATTCCTGACGAGGGATGCGAACACCACAGACGATTCCGGGCTCATTCCGGCGCGGCACCGCTTCCCTAGAACGATCCGCTACCGGAACGTAGCTGTCCCACTCAAGGTTCCTCAACTGGGACATCGCACGAGGCGGTTGACGACGTGCGCGGCGTCCTTGCCGACTCCGCCGACTAAGTGCGAGGTGATCGAGGACTGGTAGGGCATGCCGACGACGTAGAGACCGGGTTCGGCGGTGACTCCTCGGTGGTGGACCAGCCGGCCGCTGGTGTCGAAGACGGGCAGATGCAGGAATCGGTTGTCGGGTCGAAGGCCGGTGCACCAGATCACGGCGTCCACGTCGACGGTTGTGCCGTCGTCGGTGAGCGGGTGTCCGCCTCGGATGCCGGCCACTCGTGGCAGCCGGTGGATGCCCGCCGCCTCGAGGGCGCCAGGTCGGATACGGCCCAGGGGTTCCGCGCCACCTCGGAGTCCACGCTTGGAGAGCGCCGTGCCGGCACGGCCGAGTGCTTGCATCAGCGGGTAGGTCCAGGTGCCCAGTGGTGGGATATGCCCGACGTCGCGCCCAGCGAGGTACACGACGCGTTCCGAGCCGCCCGTGGTTGTGCCGGTGAGGTCCAGGGCGATCTCGGCGCCGGAGTTGCCGGCGCCGACCACCAACACCGGTCCGTCTGGGAGCTGGTTGGGGTGGCGGTAGGCGCTGGAGTGAAGCTGGGTGATCTGCGGGTCGAGGGCGGTGGCTATGACGGGCACCACAGGGCGGCTGTGCGCGCTGGTCGCGACCACGACGTTGCGAGCACACCACCGTCGACCGTCGGCAGCAGCGATGAGCAGACTCGTTGGCGTGCCTCATGGTGGTTCCCCTTACGGGAATTGAGGTGAGTTCGTTGGTGGCTGGAGCGAGGCGTGCACGCGAGTCCGAACATTTGTGCAGACGACTTCGAAAAGTGACAGAACTGGGCGCCGAGATCCAGACGCACCTGTGTCTAGTAAACCTTTACGTTATTGAGACGATGGCGGCCTGGTGCGCGGGTCCAGCAGGTGTTGAGTCTGCTGCTCATGATGATACTGGGACCATGGGGACTCCGTTCGGCTTGAGGTTCGGAAATATAGTGCGAGCATGGTCACAACCGCGCTTCGTCGACGCCTTCCTTTAGTGGCCGTCGGAATCGCCGTGTTGCTGTGGTCGACGAGCTTCGGAATTAGCGGCGAGGTATTAAAAACGGCGTCACCAGCCGTGCTCTCGGTCGGCCGGTTCGCGATCGGCCTGATCGTCCTCGTGCCCCTCGCCGCACGTCGGCCACTGTTCGCGCGTACCGTCCGACACCCGCGCACGATCCTGCTCGGGCTCCTCGGAGTGGCGATATATTACTCGCTGACCAACATCGGTCTTGAGTTCACTACTCCCGGCACGGCCGCTCTCAGCAACGCGGCGCTCCCCGCGCTGACCGCCCTGCTTGGTCTGTTCATCCTGAAGGAGCGCTTGGCTCCCCGCACGATCGTCGGACTAGTGCTCGCTACCGCCGGCGTCGTCATCGTGGCGGGTGCTGGCCTCACTTTGGACATCGGCGTGCTGCTCTGCCTCATCGGCTTGGCCAGCTACGCACTCTATACAGAGCTTCTCCGCAAGGGTGCACCCGCCGAGCCCCGACAACGGGCGGCCGTCGGTCGACAGGCGGCCGGGGCCATTGATCCGCTCGTGCTGGCAACGGCGACCGCCGTATGGGGTACCGCGATCATGCTCCCCTGGCTCATCGCAGAGACGGCGGCCGGCGCGGCCGCCATCCCAAGCGGATGGGGAGGCCTTGGGGGTCTGCTGTTCCTCGGCGTCGTAATCACCGCGCCGACTCTCGTGCTGTTCAACTACGGCGCCGAACGCCTTCCCGCCGCAGCCACCGGCGTGGTCACCGCAGCAATTCCGGCACTCGGCTACCTCTTCGCCCTTGTACTTGGCGAACCATTCGACACGATCACCACACTCGGCGGAGCAGTCGCGCTCGTCGGCGTCACCATCGCCTCGGTCACAGCTCCCTCGACCGACTCAAGTCCGGCCGGTTCGGGCTTACCCCCACACGAAGACGTAACCGTCGGCCTTTCTGAACGCGACTGATCAGAGAGCAGGGCACTCGACAGGAGCGCAGTGCGACACCGAGCAGTCATCAGCGCCGCCACAAAGCGATGGCAGAACACCGCCACTTAGCAACCCACTCCACGCCTCACTCCCGGCGCCAGTCTTCTGACAGGTTGACAGTCCTACTTCTTCGAGAGCAGCCTCGCACTGTCAGGTCGCAACTCCCCCACCGGTGAGACATGGCGGTACAGCGTCTGCCGCGTGATCCCGAGCTCCTTACAAAGGTCCCCGACCTTCGCTTCTTTCTGCCCCATCGCGGCCATGGCCAGGCGGACCTTCGCTGGCGTCATCTTAAAAGACCGCCCGCCCGTCCTCCCCCGCGCTCGCGCAGCGGCAAACCCAGCGACCGTGCGCTCAGAGATGACCGCCCGCTCGAATTCTGCCAGAGCGGCGAAGATCCCAAAGACGAGCTCGCCGGACGCGGTCGTGGTATCGATCGCTGTACCCCCCACCAGTGAGCACCCTGAGGCCGACGCCGCGGTCGGTGAGGTCATGCACGGTGTTGACCAAGTGGAGCAGGTCTCGACCGAGTCGGTCAAGTTTCCACACCATGAGCGTGTCGCCCTCTCGGAGCGCCTTCAGTCAGGCCGCCAAGTGCGGCCGGTCATCTCTCTTACCAGAGGCATGGTCCTCGTAGAAGTTGTCCGGCTCGCGCCTGCAACCAGAAGCGAATCATGCTGAAGATCAGTGTTCTGCGACCCGTCGGCTTTCGATACCCGCATGTACCCGACGAGCATACTCACCTCTGTCACTTATACGTTCGATTACGTGACAATGCGATCGTATCTTTGAGGAACAAGAAAATTTTCACACAACCCGTCATGTATTCTGCGTGTCACAAACGGTGAGGTGTCGTGCGTTCATTGGCAGTTGCGCGCATGGCGCCCACTGCAAAATTGTGCCTCCAGCTGGCCCGCGAGAGTCGGTCTGAATATTAGTCTTCAGGGGTTCCAGACGCGGGGCGATTTGGTTGCCTGGCGGGAACAGGAGGAATCACGCGGACGATTAGTACGAATATCGATGCGAACGGGTACATTGATCGCAAAGCTCACAAGACTCACAGGTCCAACAAGACTCACAAAATACACAGTTACTCACAAGGAACCCACTATAGAGAACCCATTCCGGCCCTCGGCCGGCGCGACACCGCCGGAAATTATCGGCCGTGCAGGCCTTCCCGACGAGTTCGATTACGGTCTACGCCTAGGCTCTGGGGCACCGGGGCTGCTCACCATCTTCACTGGCGCCCGTGGCATTGGCAAAACCGTCATGCTCGGCGCCGCCCACGACATGGCCGGAGGGCGCGGTAGGGGCTTCCTGCGTGTGTCCACGTCTGTGGACACTTCGGCCTGTAGCTTTAGCAACACAGGTCATCATTACAGGGGGAAACAATGAGCGTCAGCGCAGCAACTGTGGAGGAAGCGAAAGCACTCACCACCCGCATCACACAGAGCACGGACGAGTTCGCCAAGCTCCTACATGAAGCGTGGAAAATCAAGGTTTGGGTGCCCCTGAATTACACAGGATTCAAAAAATGGCTGTCTGAGGAGGTAGGCATTTCCCGCTCCCGTGGGTACCAGCTCATCGCCATCGCCCAGTTGGAAGAACTGGTGAGGGGCACCATCACCCCGCTCCCTAAGCCCTTTATTCTCAGCGACTGGAGAACTCGTGCAGTGATTGCACATGGCGTGGAAGTTGTCATGGAACTGCGGGCAACCACAGCAACAGCGAATACCGGGGAAGTTAAGGCTCGGATTGATACCAAAAAAAGCGCCACTCGGTTTGACCGTGAACTTGACGAACATGAACGTAAGAACCAGTTGTACCAGTTGGATCGGGCTGAAACAGAGGTCGAAGCCGGTGTCACCGAAAATAGTTTCCGTACATGGGGAAATATCATGAACGGTGCATGTTCTAAAAGAACTAAACGTGTAGCCGGTGCTGGGCTAGTAGGAGTTATGGCGTTCTCGCTCGTTGGTTGTTTTCCGGCAATCGGAGCTAACTTTCTCAACCCTAACGGACCAGGGACAGAGAGAACTAGCCAAGACTATGGAGATGCCGCTGGCTCTGGAACAAAAGTCACTGACTCCCTAGGAGAATACGAAACCATTGAACTTAACTCTCAGTCCCGTCTTGGTTCGTATGACCCTATTTTTGTCGACCCTGCGGCTTATACTGCTGGGTTTACAGATGCTGATCTAGCAGAAGCTCAAAGTTTTGGTATTAACTATATGATCAAAGAATTTATTTCATCCACTGCATTAGACACAGGTGCAGCAGGATATGCTGACTGGTATTCCAGTAAAGCACCGCAATACTATTCTGCAGAGATACTAAACGACCCGACCACACAGAACGGTACTGCAGATACAATCCTAACAAACGCCACCAAGGTTCAAATTCCTCAATTAATTCGTGACGGAAAGCCTCGGGAGAGTTTTCTTACTTTGGGAATTAACGTTATCTCAACCCAAACATACAATGGAGCTCCCTACATAGATTTGAGTACAGCCTATGAAGTTGACTACCGTGTTTCCGACCAATCTGCTATTACTTTTTCTGCCCAAGTTGCAGGGCTTTCTGAAAGCGATTTCCTTGCTAGCGAACTTCCTAAAGATTCTCTCAAGGACGGAAAAGGCGAGAATATTTACTCTTCAGACGGTTTAGCGAATGTCCGTCTTATAAAACAAGATGGTAAATGGGTCATTATTGGTTTCGAATGCGACAGTAATTTCTCGACAGTTGATTTTATTAACCAATAAATTTTGATAACTCAGTCGCCGTTGAGTATATTAACGGCGGGAACTCTTTTACCGCCGAGTTCGGCGTCCACGGGTCTGACCTGGGTCAAGGAGTGCTGTCAAGACACCGACCGTCGAACGCGCTGGGTCGAACTGATCGACACCGCAAGGATCCAGCTTTACACCACGCCGAATCGGCTACAGCCAGCTCAGCTTCCAGCACGGAGGTAGACGTAGACGGTTTCGCGGCTGATCTCAAACTCTCGAGCAAGAACAGACTTCGGCACGCCTGCAGCAGCCTTCTCGCGCAGCTCGGCCGCGCGGACCGTGTCGAGGGACGGGGTACGTCCACGGTAGGCGCCACGCTTCTTGGCCAGGGCGATGCCCTCGCGTTGACGTTCCCGGATCAGTGACCGCTCGAACTCAGCAAACGCCCCCATGACGTTCAAGAGCAGGTTTGCCATCGCGTTGTCATCGCCAGTGAAAGAGAGTTGCTCTTTCACAAACTCGACCCGAACCTTCTTGGCCGTAAGCCGGCGCACGATCGAGCGGAGGTCGTCGAGGTTGCGGGCAAGACGGTCCATGGAGTGCACGAGAACGGTGTCTCCATCTCTGACGAACTTGATCATCTCTTCCAGTTCAGGCCGGTTAAGATCTTTCCCCGACGCCTTTTCCTCGAACACCCGGTCAACATCGACGCCAGCGAGCTGACGGACGGTGTTCTGATCGAGGGTACTCACCCGCACATATCCAACTCGTTGACCCGTCACGCGGCTCTCCTGCCTGTTTTGTCAGGATGAAGTCTAAGACCCGACTACAAGGGGTGTCTACTCATTAAAATTAGACCCTATCCTGACAATATTTATCGAGGGCATCTGACGCCTAGTTGGGGTACACGTCAAATTGACAGTTCGCTGCTTGCTTCGACGTTTTTAGCTTCCCCATTGACGCCTCGTAATGTCTCGCAACCGTCCTTGCCTACAAGAATGGTAACGCCGGTAAAAACACACGTTTCGAGATATACCGGCTGTGGAGTTTGGCGATGAATGGCGGCGTTCTGTGACCGCTCGATGTCACAGTGTCCGTGGGGGATTGGCGGATTCAACCGGTCGTCGCAACGATGGGCTTTTCTGGCTCTGACAATAGTCGTTCCATGGCTTGAGCGGGTGTGATGTCGCCGAGCGTTTTGCGGGGTCGATTGTTGAGTTCGGTAGCGACTTCGAGTAGCCGCTCGGGCGAATGAACGGATAAGTCGGTGCCTTTGGGGAAATACTGGCGCAGCAGCCCGTTGGTGTTCTCGTTGGTGCCCCGCTGCCACGGCGAATGCGGATCACAGAAGTAGATAGCCATCTTTGTGGCCAGCGTGATCTGCCGGTGCTGGGCCAGCTCGGTTCCCTGATCCCAAGTCAACGTCTTCACCAAGTGCTCGGGGAGAGTCTTGATGGCTGCCACCAGGCAATCGCGAACCGTGATCGCGCTGTGGTCACCGGGGAGGTGGACCAGCATTGTGAACCGGGTCTGACGCTCCACCAACGTAGCGATCGCCGACCGGCAGTGTGATCCCAAGATCAGATCTCCTTCCTAATGCCCCGGCACGGCCCGGTCGGAAACTTCCGCCGGTCGCTCGCTGATCATGGTCATGTCCGGGATCTTGCCGGAGTTCTTCGCAGCAGGGCGCCTGGGACGCCGGATGGCGCGGCCGGTGCGCAAATGCTGATGCAGATCACCACGCAAGTCACCCCGGCCGCCCCCATAAAGCGCCTGGTAGATGGCTTCCGGGCTGACTCACATTTCCTGCCGATCGGGAAACACCGCGGCCAGATGATCACTGATCTGTTCCGGACTCCATTTCAGGCACAACTTTTTCTGCACCAAAAAGGCCAGTTCCGGATGGTCGAATTTGCTGGCCTTGGGTCGACGGCCGCGGAGCTCGGCCTGCTTCTGCGCCGCATACGGGGCATACCTTGTCTGTGCCTGCAGGCCAGTCTTGGACCCGCCTCGAGCCAGCTCTCGACTGATCGTGGCAGCAGACCGGCCCACCAGAGCAGCGATCGCCCGCACGCCCGTGCCACCTAGATGCAAGTCCGCGATCTGCAGCCGTTCCTCCAAGGACAAATACCACCCCGATCGCTCTGCCTCAGGACGAGGGATTCGCCCACCCGTCGCTTGACGCCAACGCCGTCCAGTTCGTCGATTCACCCCGACAGCATCGCACGCAGCAGTCAGCGTCGAGCCTTGAGTCATCAACACCCAAAACCGCGCCTGCTTCTCCACCAACTCATACTTCGACCACACGTACAACACCTCACAAAAATCGAGTGTTGCGACGACCGGTTGAATTCGCCATTGGCTCCTGGTCACTCCCCCGCTTCGACACGAAACGCGCCGAATCGCTGGCAGGTGAGGATCCAGGTTTTGAGCCGCGGACGCGACCAGATTGAAGAGCAGGGGCACGGAAGATGTCAACCTTTACGAGCCACCCTCAAGCGCCCTGGGCACCCAGGGGGCTGGAGTGTGCCGCAACTCGCACTTGATCACACCCACTCACAGGTATTCCGTTACCGCTGCGTTACCACTGGACCACCCGGGCAAAGAAGAACCCCCTACTCCCCAGTGAAACACTGGGATGTAGGGGGTTTTTCGTGGCGGTACCGGTGGGATTTGAACCCAAAGTCCCACCCAGTCACAGCCTGGTGGAAGGTCAGCTTCCGCGTGAAATCAACGATTTTGGGTCACCAGAACGTCTCGTGAATCACGCCGAATTTTTTCAAGTGTGGGCAGAATGTGGGCACGTTTTGAGCCAGCCAGATGGCCCCTCGTATTGTGCTGTGCCTAACGGTTAGCCGTGTACGGGATCGAGCTGGTGCTTGGCATAGCTGGCGTGCCCGGAGGCGGCCAAGAAGTGCTCGGCGTCGAGCGCGGCCGAGCATCCGGTGCCAGCGGCCGTAATGGCCTGTCGATACCGGTGGTCCACGAGGTCGCCGCAGGCGAAGACTCCCTCCAGGGAGGTGTGGGTGGTCGGATGCTGCACGACGACGTAGCGGTCGCTGTCGGTGTTGAGGTGATCGACGACCAGTTCGCTGCGCGGGTCGTGACCGATGGCGATGAACAGTCCGGTGGCGTCCAACGTGGACACTGCACCCGTGGTTGTATTGCGGATACTTAAAGAGGTCAGGATGTCGTCGCCGTGGGCTTCGACGATCTCGCTGTTCCACTGCATGGTGATTTTCGGGTTGGCCAGGGCTCGTTCCTGCATGATCTTTGATCCGCGGAGGGTGTCCCGTCGGTGCACCATGGTGACGGTATCGGCGAATCGGGTGAGGAACATGGCTTCCTCGAGGGCGGAGTCGCCACCGCCGACTACCACCACGTTCTGGTTGCGGAAGAAGAAGCCATCGCACGTCGCGCACCAGGAGACACCGTGTCCGGTGAGGCGGCCCTCTCCGGGTACGCCGAGCTTGCGATAGGCGGACCCCATGGCAAGCACGACGGCACGCGCGCGGTATTCGGTGCCGTCGCCGGCGGCGACGACCTTGATGTCGCTGGCCAGATCCAACCGGGCGGCATCGTCATAAATGAGTCGGGCGCCGAACCGTTCGGCTTGAGCGCGCATGTTTTCCATCAGGTCTGGTCCCATGATGCCGGTGGTGAATCCGGGAAAGTTTTCGACCTCGGTGGTGTTGACGAGTGCGCCGCCGGCTTCGACAGCGCTGGTCAGGACAAGGGGGTTCAGTCCGGCGCGGGCGAGGTAGATGGCTGCCGTGTACCCGGCGGGTCCCGATCCGACCACGATGACATTGTGAATGTCTGTTTCGACGGTTGTGAGCAATGTTTCAGTCATAGTCAATTCCTTCGTTGCGCAGGGAAGCGGGCGTTAGACGCGTTCGGCGACCCCGACCGGGGTCGGCGCGGATGCCGGAGGTGTTGGGGAGTGAAAAAGTTTCCGCCGGAGCCAGAGAGCGACATAGACCAGGGCGACGAGTGCGGGGACCTCGATCAGGGGGCCGACGATGCCGGCGAGAGCTTGGCCGCTGGTGGCGCCAAACGTTCCGATGGCAACGGCGATGGCCAGCTCAAAGTTGTTGCCTGCCGCCGTGAACGCCAGCGTCGCGGTGCGCTCATAGCTCATGCCGATGAGCTTGCCGACGACAAAGCCAACGAGAAAGATCACCAGGAAATACACCAGCAACGGCAGGGCGATGCGTGCGACGTCCCATGGACGGTCGATGACTTGCTGGCCTTGGAGGGTGAAGAGCATAACGATGGTGAACAGCAGGCCGTACAGCGCGAAGGGACCGACCTTGGGCAGGAAACGGCTTTCGTACCAGTCGCGGCCACGGGTAGCTTCACCGATGCGGCGGGAGAGATAGCCGGCCAACAGCGGTATGCCGAGGAAGACCAGCACGCTCGCGGTGATGGCCCAGAAGGAGAATTCCGCGCTTGTCGTGGACAATCCCAACCAGGCTGGCAGGATCTGGAGGTAGAACCAGCCGAGCGCGGCGAAGGCGATGACCTGGAAGACGCTGTTGAGGGCGACGAGGAACGCTGCGGCTTCGCGGTCGCCGCAGGCCAGGTCGTTCCAAATCAGGACCATGGCGATACAGCGGGCTAGTCCGATGATAATTAGGCCGGTGCGGTATTCGGGTAGATCCGGGAGGAAGATCCACGCTAAGGCGAACATCAACGCCGGACCGACTACCCAGTTCAGCACTAGCGAGGAGACGAGCAGGCGCTTGTCCCCGGCCACAGCACGAGCATCCGAATAGCGAACCTTTGCCAGCACCGGATACATCATGACGAGCAGGCCGATCGCGATCGGGACGCTGATCGATCCAATAGAGAAGGCATGCAACGCTTCTCCAAGCCCCGGTGCTGCGACGGCGAGGAAGAGCCCGAGGCCCATAGCGGCGAGGATCCAGACCGGGAGGAAGCGATCGGCGGTGCCGAGTCGAGCGGGCCGACTGGGCACGGGGGGAAGAGATGTCATGCTGCTCCGTAGCGTGGTGATGGTCACGTGACCTGGCCAACCATAGATTGATCGGCGTCGATATAGAGTCTGGCCACTTCATTGATGGATGTCAATTTATATGGAAGACTGTCGGCATGTCGACCACACCCGCACTGATCGGGACCGCAACCCTGGGCACCGCCTCCGGCTGATCTCGCTGATTACGGCCAACGCGGCATCCGAAGCCTGCGTCTGCGACCTAACCGAACCACTCGGACTCAGCCAGGGAACAGTGTCACACCATCTCAAAGTGTTGGTCGACACGGGACTGTTCACCCGCGAGAAGCGGGGTAGGTGGGCGTACTACCGCCTCGTGCCTGGCGCCCTCGACTCAATCGCCCGATCCCTCATCAGCGCCTGAACAATCGTCGCCTCTCCGCGCCATGACTGGCGGCATCGTCATAATGCGACGGCGGAAACTCCTAAACCGGCCAGCAGGGTTCGGATGCGATCGGCGATGTCGTCGCGGATCTGGCGCACCTCATCGATATCGAGCCCGTCGGGATCAGTCAGATCCCAGTCCTGATACTGCTTACCCGGGTAGATCGGGCACGCGTCACCGCAGCCCATCGTCACGACGACGTCGGCTGCTTGCACGACGTCGTCGGTCAACGGCTTGGGAAATTCCTGGCTCATACTCAAGCCCAGCTCTTCCATCACGGCAATGACGGCCGGGTTGAGCTCGTGGGACGGCATCGAACCTGCCGAGCGAACATGAACGGCTCCACCCGACAACGTGGCGGTAAGCACCGCGGCCATCTGCGACCGGCCCGCATTTTGCACGCAGACGAACAAGACTTCGTGGGCCTCATACGGAACGGCACCTTTGGCCTGCGCCAATGCGGTGAGGCGGTCGGCAGCGAAGCGAACAGTACGCGTCGCCAGGTGGGCCTTGACCCTAGAAACCCGAAGAAGCGCAGCGTAGGACTCGAGCACATACCGCTCCACAGTTTCGAGGCTAAAAATACCGGTGAACCGGACGGCGAGGTCGTCAGCCAGGCGCTTGAGATAGTCCTCCGGGTATGCGAGCCCAGGGAGTGCGCGGCGATTCGAAACGTCCACGAGCAGCAGCGAATCTAGACGTGAGCCGGCAGAATCTCGGCGAGAAGCTGTTCGATCCTCGCCTTGATATCGTCCCGAATCGGACGCACGCTCTCGATACCTTGGCCGGCCGGATCGGCCAGTTCCCAGTCCTCGTAGCGCTTACCCGGGAAGATTGGGCAGGCATCGCCGCATCCCATAGTGATCACGACGTCAGAGTCCTTGACGGCCTCAGTGGTGAGAATCTTGGGGACGTTGCCAGCGATATCGATGCCGTCTTCGAGCATCGCTTCAATTGCGACGGGGTTGATCTGGTCTTTGGGCTCGGACCCGGCAGAAAGCACCTCCACCCGCCCCTCGGACAGCGCCGTCAGGTATCCGGCGGCCATTTGCGACCGGCCAGCGTTGTGCACGCAGACAAACAAAACTGTGGGCTTCTCAGCCATGAAAGGTGTCCTTTTCTGCAGGAGGACACACGCGATTACTGCGCGCCTACCTTCCGCTGTTTGATTAATGATTTCAGGCTAGGCGAAATTTTTCTCGCCTACGCGGTAGAACAACGCTAGACCCATAGATATTCGTCTATGGACATGTTCCAGTCGACTACTGTTTACCCTGTGTTCATATAGACAGACTTCTATGGATCGAGTTGGCCGTCGGTTGACAATCACAGTTCACGTTCGGCGCACCATGCCGATAAGGAAAGGACCACGAAAGTGTCCCTGCTTTCATTCAAGACCGTCAGCATCAGCGCGAGCGTTCTTGCAGCAGCACTACTCTTGACCGCCTGTGGCGGCCAGACCGCTAACACGAGTTCCAACCCGGAAGACGGATTGTCCGGTTCGGTCACCATCGACGGTTCCTCCACCGTCGCCCCGCTTAGCGAGGCAGCAGCCGACATGTACCGTGACGTCGAGGCTGGCGTGAACGTCACCGTCGCGACGTCGGGTACCGGTGGCGGTTTCAAGGCATTCTGTGCCGGCGAAACCGACATCTCGGACGCCTCGCGACCGATTAAGGACGAGGAAATCGCTGCTTGTGAGGCCGCGGGCATCGAGTACACCGAGATCGTCATCGCCAATGACGGTCTGTCCGTAGTAGTGAACCCCGAAAACGACTGGGCTTCCTGCCTCACGGTTGAGCAACTGAACAAGATCTGGGCTCCGGAATCCGAAGGAACGGTCACCAACTGGAACCAGGTTGACGCCTCGTTCCCCGATGAGCCGCTCGTGCTCTTCGGCGCCGGCACTGACTCAGGCACCTTCGACTACTTCACCGACGCTATCAACGGCGAAGAAGGTGCCATCCGCGCGGACTACAGCCCCTCCGAGGATGACAACATCACGATCCAGGGTGTTCAGGGCGACACGGGTGCCATGGGCTTCTTTGGCTTGAGCTATGTCGAGGAGAACCCAGACGCAATCACGGCACTCGAGATTGACGGCGGCGAAGGCTGCATCTACCCGACGAAGGAGACCGTGCAGGACAGCTCGTACCAGCCGCTCGGACGTGGGCTGTTCCTCTACGTCAATAACGCGAACTACGGAGACAAGGCGCAATTGCGCTCGTTCGTCGACTTCTACCTCGAGAACTCGGATGCCGTTGCCGAGGCCGCGCTGTACATCCCCCTGACCGCTGATCAGAAGTCCACCGCGACAGCGGAGCTCGCTACTCTCGTCGGCTAGTCACACCCGCACACTGATTCAAGAAGGAGATTGTGCGTTCATGAGCACACTCACCCCCGTCGGCGGTCCGGCTCTTCTGCCGGGCCGCCCCGCGGTGTCCCTGCGGTCCACCCGCCCCCGCCACGGCGAATCGCTCGTACGGTTCCTCCTGCGGGTCGCCGCTATTTTGACCATTGTCATCACCGGCGGCATCCTGATCGCGCTGCTGGTTCCGTCTATCGAATTCTTCCGCACCGTCTCGGTGTTTGACTTTCTCTTCGGCGATCGCTGGGCTCCCCGCTTCGCTGACGCATCGTTCGGCGTATTGCCCCTCGTCACCGCCACCGCCTGGACTTCCGGTATCGCCCTGCTGGTCGCCATCCCGCTCGGGCTGGGCGCCGCCGTGTTCCTGTCCGAGTACGCCAAACCGGGCCTGCGCAAAGTACTCAAGCCCGTCCTGGAAATTCTGGCCGGCATTCCCACCGTTGTGTTCGGTCTCTTCGCCCTGCAATTCGTGCAGGCCACCGTCTTTCGAGGCGTGTTTGACCTCGACACGGGCGCCTTCAGTGTCCTCGCCGCCGGCCTCGTCATGGGCGTCATGATCGTGCCGACGATCGCCTCGATCAGCGAAGACGCCATGTCCGCCGTGCCCCTGAGCATGCGCCAGGGATCAGCAGCGCTCGGCGCGAACCGCATGCAAACCACCGTCCGCGTCGTCTTTCCCGCCGCCCTGTCAGGCATCATCGCCGCGATCGTGCTCGGCGTCTCCCGCGCCGTGGGAGAGACGATGATCGTTGCCATCGCCGCCGGCGGGCAGGCCCGAATCGTGACTGGTCCCCTTGAGCAGGGTCAGACCATGACCGGATTCATCGCCAACGCCGCACTCGGAGATTCCCGAGTGGGATCCCTCGAATACGACACCCTCTTCGCGGTAGGCCTGCTGCTGTTTCTCGTCACCCTCCTGTTCAACTTCATCAGCATCCGCTTCGTGCGCCGTTTCCGGGAGATCTACTGATGACATTCCTCACCACCGGCCTCGGCGCCCACATCCGAAGCGCCAGCATCCGCGGAAAGGTACGCGGCGGCGAACACAGCGCCCGCTCCGTGCTCTTTCTCATCGCACTCTGGCTCTGCTTGTTCGTAGCCTTCGGCGTGCTCCTGACCCTCATCATCACCACCCTCATCGACGGGTCTTCCCGCCTCGACTCCCGCCTCGTCACCGAGTATCCCGCATCCGGTCCCGAACGAGCCGGCCTCCGCCCGGCGATACTCGGCTCCATCTGGGTGATCGGAGTCACCGCCGTGATGACCATCCCGCTCGGTGTGGCCGCCGCCGTGCACCTAGAAGAATTCGCCGATCGCAAAAAATGGTTCAACCGCGCGATCGAACTCAACGTGCAGAACCTGGCCGCCGTCCCCTCTATCGTCTACGGCCTGCTCGCCCTGGGCTTTCTCGCCCTTCTGGGTGTACAAAATAAGAACATCGTCATCGGCGGCGCCTTGGCCCTCGGGCTACTCGTCCTACCCGTGATTATCATCTCCACCCGAGAAGCGCTGCGCGCTGTTCCCCTCGAAATCCGCCAAGGCTCCCTCGCACTCGGCGCGACACCACTGCAAACCGTCTGGCGACAAACGCTACCAGCATCAGTCCCTGGTATTGCCACGGGAGCCATTTTGGGCTTGTCTCGAGCCCTCGGCGAAGCCGCTCCTCTACTCGTGCTGGGCGCGCTGGTCTTCGTCAGCTTCGATCCAAACGGCCTGCTCAGCGGATACACCACCATGCCGATTCAAATATTCAACTGGACGTCACGGCCGCAGGCCGAGTTCCACGAGCTCGCCTCCGCCGGCAGCATTCTGCTGCTGTTGATTCTGCTCGCCATGAACGGACTCGCCATCTTCATCCGCAACCGCTACCAGCAGCGCTGGTAGACAGACAGGACCACCCATGACGACCAACACCCGCGCTGCCAGCTACACCACGGGCAGCGACCAGAAGCGCACAATTCATTTTCCGGACGAGCACGCCCATCGAAGCAAGGGGCTGCCCGCAGTACCCAACGCGATAATCGAGTGCAAAGACGTCAATGTTTACTACAACGCGTTTCGCGCCGTGACCGGCGTTGACCTAGCGTTTGGCTCGAAAGAAATCACGGCACTGATCGGCCCGTCGGGCTGCGGCAAGTCCACCCTGCTCCGTTCACTGAACCGCATGAACGACCTCATCGACGGGGCCCGCGTGGAAGGTTCAGTCACCTTTCAAGGCGAAGACATCTACCACAGGGAAGTCGACGCCATCGAGGTGCGGCGCCGAATCGGGATGGTCTTTCAAAAACCCAACCCGTTCCCCAAATCGATCTACGACAACATCGCCTACGGCCCGCGGGTGATCGGAATGAAGGCGTCCAACATGGACGACCTGGTCGAGGAAGCCCTCACCCGGGCAGCACTTTGGACCGAGGTCAAGGACAAGCTCAAGCAGTCCGCTTTCGGTCTCTCCGGAGGTCAGCAGCAGCGCCTCTGCATCGCCCGCACCATTGCCGTCAAACCCGACGTGATCCTGATGGACGAGCCATGCTCCTCCCTCGACCCCATTGCCACGTCGCGTATTGAAGACCTCATGTATGAGCTGCGCGAGGACTACACGATCATCATCGTCACGCACAACATGCAGCAGGCGGCGCGGGTGGCCGACCGCACCGCGTTCTTCACGGCCCTCGCCAGTGAAGAGACCGGCGACCGCACCGGACTCCTTGTGGAATATGACCTCACCAAGAAGATCTTCGAAAGTCCAGCCGACCAGCGCACGGAAGACTACATCTCGGGTCGATTCGGGTGAGTCTCGTCGTTGAAACCCCGACCTGGCCGCTGCACGTTCTTGTCATCGACTCCCCGACACCGCTGCACCGTGGCAGCGCGGCCGAATTCCGGCGGCGCGGCATCTCGCTCAGCCGATCGGCCGACGGGTGCACCGCCCTGCGCATGCTCGCGCATGAGCCCGATTCGATCGTCGTCGCCCCGACCGACATGACAGACATGCCCGTTCTCGATTTCATCGAAATTGTTTCCGACCTCGCCCATGCGCCCGTCCTGATGGGTTTGACCGCGACCCTGCCCGAAGGGCTCGTCGCAGAAGGCCTAAGCCGCGGCGCGGCCGGCCTGGTCGCGCTCCCCCTCACCCCGTCGCGTCTTTCATCCGCTTTAGGTCCGATGCGGCGCGGTCACGACCACCCGCCCGACCTCGAGTTGACCTGCGGCCGGCTGGTGCTCAACGCGGCAGAACACCGCGTGCTCGTGCGCGGCGTCGAAGTGTTTTTCTCGCCCAAGGAATTCGAAGTCCTGCAGTTTCTCATGCTTGGCTTCCCCAAGCTGGTGTCGCTAGACGAACTCGTTCGTCATTTCGCGGACGGCGACGCTGAATTCGCCATCCGCGTGCGCATCACCGTGTATCGCATCCGCACGAAACTTGCTTTGGCAGCGCCCGGCTTTCCGCCAATCATCGAGACAATTCGCGGGATCGGCTACAGGATCGCCGGTTGAGCGCCTGGTGCCATCTCGGCCAGTAGCGCATGTACACGCTCGCTGATCTCATCACGCATCAGCCGCACCTCCGCTAGGGACTTACCCACGGGATCTTCCAGAACCCAGTCCATGTAACGTCGCCCAGGATAGATCGGGCAAGCATCCCCGCAGCCCATAGTGATGACGTAATCGGCGGCCTGCACGACCTCTTCGGTCAACGGCTTTGGAAACTCGGTCGCCAGAGGAACGCCGATTTCATCGAGGGCTTCGACAACGACCGAGTGCACGGCGGCTGCCGGAACTGATCCCGCCGTGCGCACGTGCACGGCATCACCGGCGAGTTGACGCAGGATGGCGGCCGCCATCTGCGACCGCCCCGCATTCTGCACGCACACGAAGAGCACTTCGGGCGTACCCCGCAACACCAGGCCCTCCGCAGTCGCCAGGGCGCTGAGCCTGTCGGTGGCAAATTTGGCCGTCAATGATGGCAAGAACCGGACGATGTGGGCGCGGTCGGCGAGGAGTGAATAGCTCTCGGTAACGTACCGAGCCACAGTCTCGTGCGAGAACGTTGAGCTGAATCGGTAGGACAGATCGTCAACGATTCGGGAGATCACCGGAGGGACAGCGCGGGGAACGATGGGCGCGCTTACCTCGCTCAGCTCTGTCTCGATTGATCCCGACGATGCCAGCAGACGACCGAAGCGAACCCAGGCATCCGCGGTCAACTGGTGCTGACCGCGAAGGTCCGTTGTCAGCAAGCCCGCAGCGGACAAGTCTGCAATTGCTGTGTTGATCTCATCTTCGGAAAGGACCAGCACGCCTGCCAGCGAGGACGGGGAATGTTGCGGAGCGGGTGTCGCTGCCATCAGGCTGAGCAGCCGGAGCTTGACCGGGTCGGTGAGCGCGCTGATTTGGCGCGCGCGAGCGCGAGCCGCTTCCGGGTCGAGGGGGCGGCCAATCGTGCGGGGAAACTTAGACACGTGTCACCTCAGGAGATCGAGTATGGCGGACTTACGACTGGCGGCGATGGAGTGCCAGACCTGACGCCCTCGCTGGTCTCGCACGAGCAGACCGTCGTCGACCATGATGCGCAGATGATGGGTTATTGTCGGCTGGGTCATTCCCAGCGTTGTCGCCAGATCCCCCACGGTCACCTCGCCCGATTCTGCACCCGCGATCATACTCAGCAGCTGCAGACGGGTGGGGTCCGCCACCGCGCGCAGGGTGCGCGCCAACAGCTCAGCGGCCGTCCGGTCGAGCGGGATGAACGGCTGCGCTGCGTCTGCGTCGTCGTGACGAGCGGAGGAGGGCATGCACTGAGTCTATGGGTGACTTCCGACTCGGACCTGAGGCCGTTCACGTCAACGTTGTGGGGGCGCAGCACGCCTCAACACCGAGCGGGCTGCTGGCGACAACGGTGGCGAGCATGCGCAACGGCGTCGCCAAATTCTCACAGCACAGCGAATACACGTTACTGCGCCCTTGGGGTGTGACGCTGACGAGCAGCTGCTCTCTAAGAGGGGTCAGGTGATGGCTGACGAGCGTCTGACTCATGCCCGACGCCTCCGTCAGCTCCCGCACCGTCTTCGGTCCCTCAGCGAGGAGTAGCACCAAATGCAGCCGATTCGGGTCGGACAGCGCACGCAGTGGTGGCGCCAGAATCTTGGCCTCCTCTGCTGGAGAGCGCAGTTCATCGTCGGTAATCAGTTGCACATCAAGACCTTGCCGCATGGCACCCAGTATGACACACACTCTTTGTTATCAACAGTAAACACTGTTATCGTGTGTCTTGTTTGTTGGATGAGGGAAGGGTTGACCATGATGGATATCACCAAGAACACGACCGCGGGGCTGCCGGTCGTTGTGATCGGTGCCGGGCCGATCGGCCTCGCGGCAGCGGCGCACCTACTGGAACGCGGAATAGAACCGTTGGTGCTCGAAGCCGGAGCGCACGCCGGCGCGGCCATTGCCCCGTGGCAGCACATCTCGCTGTTCTCCCCGTGGGAGTACGACATCGACACAGCATCCCGGCGTCTGCTGGAACAGACCAACTGGACGCAGCCCGCCGCTACGGCGATCCCCACTGGCCGTGACCTCCTCGAGAAATATCTGCGCCCGCTTGCGGCGACCCCGGAGCTGAGCGAGCGCATCCGCTTCTCTGCTGAAGTTGTGGCCGTCACCCGGCAGGGCATGGACAAGACCCGCTCGATTGGTCGGGATGGACGTGCGTATGTCCTCCGAGTGCGCAGCAACGGCATCGAAACGGACATCGCCGCAGCAGCGGTCATCGACGCCTCGGGAACCTGGGGACAATCAAACCCTCTCGGAGCCAACGGCCTCCCCACAGCAGGCGAAACGGATGCCGCAGCATGGCTCAGCGGCCCCCTGCCAGACGTTCTCGGGCTTGATCGAGAGCGCTTCGCCGGCCGACACACGCTCGTCGTCGGAATGGGACACTCCGCAGCCAACACGCTGCTCGCTCTGGTTAAATTGCGCCAGTCCAATCCGACGACGACGATATCCTGGGCCATCCGCGGTCCGTCACCGGAGCGTCTTTACGGCGGCGGCACGGCTGACGAGCTGCCCGCCCGTGGCGCATTGGGCACCCGCGTGCGCAACGCAGTCGCCGCCGGCGAGGTCACGTTGCTGACCAACTTCACAATCGAACGCGTCCGTCCTGCACAAGACGAGACCGGCCAGCTCACGGTCGACGGCAGGACCAACGGGCTCCCGCTCTCGCTCAACGTCGACACCATCGCGGCAGCCACCGGGTTTCGGCCCAACCTCAATATGCTGCGCGAGATCCGCCTCAGCCTTGATCCAGCCCTCGAAGCGCCTGCGCTGCTGGCCCCGCTCATCGACCCTAACTTTCACAGTTGCGGCACCGTCGCACCGCACGGCGCGACTATCCTTGCTCATCCCGACGACGGGTTCTTTATTGTCGGAATGAAGAGCTACGGTCGCGCCCCCACATTTCTCATGGCCACCGGCTACGAACAGGTCCGCTCCATCGCCGCCGAACTCGCCGGAGACCACGCAGCCGCCGAACGGGTTGAACTCACCCTGCCGGAGACCGGAGCGTGCTGCATCGCACCAGGAATCGAGACTTTAGTAACAACGGTTGGGTTCTCCACCGGGCTGGAACACGGCTTCACCGGCGAGATGGCGGTCGAATCGTGCTGTGCAGCCACGGCACTTCCGACATTGATGGGCGCCGCAACGGATGTCAACGAAGGGTGCTGCTCAACGGCACCAGTCCAGCTGGCGATTCCGATTCGCAAATGACTCCCATCTCGTATTCGGCATTTGGGTTCGCGCGCGCACCTTTCGAAGGTTCGGCAATCACCTAACTTGAATTCAACGGTGCCCCTCCAAGGCTCGAGTCGAAAGACTTCCTGGAACAGGAGGGGCCAGTTCACTTAGCTCAGCAGAGGTGAGGCGGTTCTCGCGAAAGGGTCGAATCTGCGCAGGCTCACCCGGGCTGAACCGTGAGAGGGCTCCTACGGTCCGCATCTTTGCTGGTTCCACGACGATGAGTGATTCATCTCCGGTCTAGCTTTTGACCAACTCACCCGCTGCGCGGAGAACGACCGCTGTGGCGATCCTGGATGCAGTGAGAAGCCGCATCAAGTGTTCACCGGCCGCGATCGACACGGACTGGACTCGCCCGAAATCTCCGTGTGATCACGTTACGGCGTGTTTCCTATGTCCAAACCTTTTTAAAAGGTCGCCAAAACAGCAATCAGGGCAAAGAAGAACCCCCTACTCCCCAGTGAGACACTGGGATGTAGGGGGTTTTTCGTGGCGGTACCGGTGGGATTTGAAACCTAATGCGTCCCCAATTAAGCTGCGGGACCGGCCTCCGATCCGCACTATTACGCGGCTTTTCGATCAGTTGGACACCCTTGAAACCGATGTAATTTCGTTCAAATGTTGCCAAAATGTTGCCACGGGTGTCCGTCGCGCCATTAGCGGTCAATGCCTCCCGGCGTTCACGCAGTTCTCGACGGTAGACGCCTCGATCATCGACCACCGAATCGCCTCGGCGGTTCTCGACTAGCGAAAAGGCCGCTTGCGCATTGGCCGTCTTCCAACCCATCGGTTACGAGGCGCCTCGTCAAGGCGCGCTGAGCATCCGGAGATAGAGCTTTCAGGCGCGCTATGGCGATTTCATGCGCCACTTCAGTTCCGAGCCTGCGTTGCTGGCGGTTTGGGAATCCCGTCGCAAGGGTCATGCAAATTGCCAGCGGTCTCATTGGACCAAACGGCGAGCTTGCAATCACGCCAAGCCCGACCTTCGCTTCAACTCGTCCCAGCCGAGGAAGTGCTCTGCGGCGACGTCGGCTACCGCGGCCATGACATGGCTTGCCCATCGAATGGCGTCGGGCCGATCCCAGAAGTCGGCCACCTGCTTCGGCAGTAGTGAACCGCCATGGTGAAAAGTCTTGTTACGAAGCCTTCCGAGCTGCACCCGCAACGGGTCGTCCCAATACGTGGAGAGCTTCTCCGACGGGTACTTGTCCGAGATATCGTGCCAGGTTTCAAACCCCACGAACACGAGCGCTAGCCACAAGCGAAGCGCCATGAAGTCGGTCCCGATTTGGTTGGCCGTCTCCTCCCCGGGGCGAGTGCTCTTCCAGGACTCCTCCACCACCCTCCAGACGAGCGCAGCCATACCTACGGCGTTGGCTAGCGACTCGGCATCCTCATCGGCCACGAAGTTCAGATTCGTCATGCACTCACCGTGCCAGACATCGGCGCTCTTCGCGGCGCGTCCTTCGAGATGACCTCGTGGCCCTTGTGGCTGGTCGGGTCGAACCGCGTTCAGCGGCCGTAACCAAGCGTTGTCTCGTAGCCTCGCCCCAGGAGACAGAACGTAACCCGGCCCGCCGCCCCGATCGCTCACGCATCCGCCACTCGACTATGTTGTGGCTCGATAAGTGCGAGCGGCGGTACTCCATCATTCAGGTGGGCGTAGCGATCAGAATCGCGCGAGAGATAGCTCAGGAGCGCTAACGCTTCAGGCCACGATCGAGAACTGACTGAATCTGTTTTGCTCGGGCATTGAAGCTCTCCGCCCCGTCCATCGGATGCGCGCCATAGTCGGGGAACTCATTTCGTAGCGGGTTCTTATCATCGTCTCGGACATCTAGTCGATGAAAATAGGGCGCTGCCGCGTTGAACGCATCACGAACGGCGTCCTTTCCGCCTTGGTTAATAATGTCTTTTCTGGGATCCCAATCCCCGTACTTCAGTGCTTGCGCTTCAAGGTAGTCCGAGGTCTCGTCTAGAACCCGGATATACAATCGAATAGTGGCGGCGGCTTGATCGTCCGCTTCGCGCTCGAGACGTTCGGCATTCTTCTTGTTTGAATACCACGTAGCGCCGAAGGCCGCTAAAAGCCCGAGAATTATTGGGACTGCGACGTCTGTAATCAACTGCACAGTGACACTGTTAGCGGGAAACCATACCGCACGCTCATTGCAAGTTGAGTGATTCAACCCCGGTATCTGTGCTTCTCATAACCTTAGGGTTCTAGAACGCCGCGCTCGGCACATTGGAAGGTCAGCGGGCATTGGCCAGACCTGTCGTATTCACTGTCCAAAAACGAAAGAGAATCCGCATTGCGGAGCATGAAGCGCGCGTCGTTGAGAGGTCGTCAAAGTCGGGGACCGCGTGTACGTCATCGCAAGCCTGCTATTCGACTATGAGTTCAAGCCGGCGAAGCTCCTTCATTATCTGCCCGTAGTCGAGATTTCCAGCGCCGATCAGGTCCTCATTGGTCGCTTTGTACAGTTTTGAATGGTCGAAGTTGCCGACCTCCGCACTCTCGCCGTAAATTTCGTCGGCACGGTACAGAGTTCCATCCTCGCCCAGCCAGAGCTGGCCCACCTTACTGTGGAAGTCTTTCCAATCATTGCCAAGGCGGTCGACATGTAGGTCGCCGGCCTGGTACCGACGGTCCTTGACGTCGCGAATCAACCAGCCGCGAACATGAGTGCGGCTGTAATCAAACCGCCGCTTGTTGGCAAGAGCGAGTCCTGCGACGTGTTTCGCCTTAGCAACGACGTCTGACTTTGTCGGATCAGACACGAGTACGCACTATCCGTTCTTGGAGGAGCTATTTTTCTCAGCGTTGCGCGCATTGACGCCGTCGCGCGCCTCGTTCCGCCGCTGGGCGTCCGTCTGGGACGTCGGATTGGCTGGAAGCTCTGGGCCCCGGACAATAGGCGCATTTGTCGGCTGCAGGTTTGGGGGAAGGTCAACGGCCATAGGTGTGTCCTCTCGTCGGGATTGCAGCCTAGCGACGCGTGCCTTCTTAAGCGAGGGTATCCAGCGCAATTTGTGCCGCTATTTTCGGGGCATCGTTTGCCCATAGATTAGGCACGTCCCGTCTCTTCCGAAATGACGTCCGGTGAGGGGGTCTTGTTCGACATGTTGGTGTGGAGTCGATCAACTACCCCACAATCTCGCAGTGAGAAGATACCTCGTGCGCCCAGCCGATTGACTTGCACATTATTCAATCCCCTAGCCGCCACATTTCGATGGTCGCTCGTGTTGCGAGCTGCTGCGGATATCTCGGACAGTGAACCCTAATTTTAAGAGGGCTCACTGTCCGAGATATCCGCGGCAGCTCAGATCCCCGCGCGGCAGCAATGTCGGAGAAACCAATGATGCGAGGGAATTCCACACTGGATGTGGCTCTGGTCAACGACCGCCCGGTTCGCCAGTCAGCACCCACCCTTTGACGGAGGAGCTGTCTCTAATCTGACGTGTGGTGTTCTTGGCACCCGTCAGCTCCCCCAAGTATTGGCGAAGCATACCGACGCTGACCGGTGCGCTGCGGCCACCGTCAAAGACCCAGGCCATGTGAGTGAATACGGCACCGCTGAGAGTGTCGTCGTCCGAATCAGATAGTGCTTCGTTGTAGGTGGAAGCAATGACAAGCACGTTTTCTCCGCGTTCGATGTCGTTAATGCTGAACATAAGGTTGCCGGCATCACGGAAGTACGGGACGCCAGACACATCAGTGAAGATACGCGCAGACCGCAATTCGCTCTCCCCCGCTAGCGTCGATAACATCCCTGCCTGACTTTCATCCGCAGGAAAAAACTGCCGGATATCCGGCTCTCCTGACTCTTCCGTGGGTTAGTTTCGTCCGGGAAGCACGGGTTTGTGCCCGCCGAGGCTGAGCATGGCGAGGGCGATGAGCGCGTCCGGTAATTTGAAGCCGAAGGCGATGCGGGTCATGA
>NZ_PPTG01000040.1 GCF_002954245.1 Cryobacterium aureum
CTTAGAGTTCGCACGCCGCTTTTTCCGTTCCCGAGTTTCTTACCTTTGACAGTTAGAAACCTAGGCGGAGAGCGGCGTGCGGCCGTTAAGGCGCTCCCAACGGACCCACGGTTACGTCATGAGAGCCTCAAAAATGCTCAATATGAACAAGCGGCTCTCCGGAAGATGTCAACCTTTACGAGCCACCCTCAAGCGCCCTGGGCACCCAGGGGGCTGGAGTGTGCCGCAACTCGCACTTGATCACACCCACTCACAGGTATTCCGTTACCGCTGCGTTACCACTGGACCACCCGGGCAAAGAAGAACCCCCTATTCCCCAGTCAAACACTGGGGAATAGAGGGTTTTTCGTGGCGGTACCGGNTTCCCCAGTCAAACACTGGGGAATAGAGGGTTTTTCGTGGCGGTACCGGTGGGATTTGAACCCACGGTGGAGTCTCCCCCACACGACTTTTCGAGAGTCGCACCTTCGGCCGCTCGGACACGGTACCGCCGTCGATTCTAGTAGAGACTGGGGTCTGGCGCGAATCGGTGAACATGCAGCAGACACACGGATGCCGCGGAGTAGCCTCAGTGGATGCGCGAACCAACCCCCAGCATCCGCTCTTTAATCGCTACCGGAGTCGCCGTTGTCGCGACCGGCATCGTGCTCGCCACCACCTGGTTTCGCCGCGACCTCGAACAGCAGAAGGCTATTCTGAACGAAACCCTACCGATGCATTCCGCCTGGTGGCGCGACAACGCCAAGCACCCAGGTGAGCTGCTCTATGTCGCCATCGGTGACAGCGCAGCCCAAGGTATCGGGGCTTCCAACCCGAACAAGAGCTACGTCGGCGTGCTCGCCGATCACGTGCGGCTGGTCACCGGTCAGACGGTGCGCGTTGTGAACCTCAGCGTGTCGGGCGCCACAGTGGCTTTGGCCGTGCGCGACCAGCTTCCGCGCTTCGCCAAGCTGGAGCCCGATCTGGTCACGGTCGCGATCGGTGCCAACGATATCGCCCAGTGGAACCCAGCGGCGTTCGAAGCCGACATTCGCACCGTGTTCGCCGCGCTGCCGCCGCACACCCTTATCGCCGACCTGCCGTGCTTTCACCTGCCGCAGAACGAGGTCAAGGTCGCGGTGGCCAACGCGATCATTCGACGCGTCGCCGACGAACACGAGCTGACGGTGGTTCCGCTGCACTCGACCACCAAACGGGCCGGCTTTCGCAGCATCCTGACGCACGTCGCCCGGGATTTGTTCCACCCCAACGACCGCGGCTACCTGTCCTGGGCCGAGGCATTTCTGCCAGCGATGAGCGCCGAGGTCGCGCGGGTTTTAGCGCTGAAGGGGGCGTCAGTAACCTGATCGGCTCACTGCTCCGCAACGACCGAATCGGCGTCCCCCATTGGGGTCTCCAACTCCCATGACCCCGACAACACAATATTGTCCATCAAGGTCAGCAGGGTGTCAGTGAGATCAACATGCGGGCTGGAAAAGGTGATCAGACACAAGCCGCGATGGTCGGGAAACTCAATCCAGTAGTCAACGATGAGAAGCGGTAGGTCTGACGCACCCACGTCGGCCGACGCGCTCGTCACCCTGCTGTGCCTCACGAGTGGGCCCGCTTGGGTGACCGCGCTGAGAAGTTTCGCGTCGGGGGTCAGCCGTTCGCTCAGCCGCTTAGCCATGCTCTCGAGATGGGTGCGGCCGCCCTGGGCCGGGCCGAGTTGCTGCCAGTACAACACAACATTCAGCGCGAGCGCCCCGGTGCGGTTGCGCTGCAACAGGTAGGCCATAAATTCGGCTCCGCCGGCAGCCGCACGTATGCAGGTTTCGGTGAGCCAGCGGGCGAGTTCTCGTCGCAACACCGGCGCCGCCGGCAGCCCCTTAAGCTGGCGATTGACGAGTTGCTTGACACTCGCGTCTCGTGCGGCGGCATCGTTGAGAGCGATCGAAAACCAGTCCCCGGAAAGCGGCAGGTCAAAGCCGGTGACCAGCGACAGGCTCGGGTCTCCATCGCTTCGAAATTCAGGCGGATGCGTATCGCCGGTTACCCAGGCCGCCTCGTCATCACCGGGTTGCGGTTCCAACGCGGCGACCACGTCGGCAACGGACGCGGACATCAGATGAGGGCCGGCCGGGTCGAACACGACCGCATTGAGAAAATCGGCATGCTGAATCAGAAACGGCACCAGGGAGGCGCCACGCTGTAAGGCAAACTCGCGGTCGGAAATGTCGGTGATGAACTGTGCGAACGTCTCGGTGGACGAAAACAGACAGAGATTGAAGCGGGGGGCACCCACCGTAGAGTCTGCGGCGGCGAACACGCGGGTCTCGAGCGTACCGGCAGCATTTCGCAACAACGGCACGACGACAAAGTCGAGGCGGAGCGCCCGACCGATGGCGTCGACGTCCTGATCCTCAAGTGCGGTGGCCAAGTGCGCCGAGCCGACCTCGGCCGTGGCAGCAACGAGAATGCTGTCGGGCAGTTCATTCGTCATGACATTTTCTCCACATCAATCTCGTCTTTCGACCCTATCCGCACGGTGCACAGCGCTGCGCGACGGCCACGCAGTGCGTCCTCGGTCACGTCGACTTCGTTCTCGCGGGCGTCAACGGGAAACAGCTCGAACCGGTCTGTGATCGGCGTCGGATTGGCGAGCACGAGACTGGCACTTGGCCACCCCGGCGGAGGGCGGAGCGCCGCGAACATGTGAAGGAACGGGGGGTACTCCCGTTTGAGAAGATTAATGGGAAAAGCGCCGAATGACCCGCTCAGGTCCTGCGCCCACTGCGCCCCCGCAAAATCGCCCGCATAGGTCGGATCGGTGATCCACGGCGTCTCGGCGCGACGTTCATTGTAGATCTGGTCGGCATCCGCTTGGAGCTTGCAAGCCCGGGCGGCGTCAGCGACAAATTCCACCTCGGCCAACGCACCGACCGAGCCGAGCCTGATGATTTCCGCACGAGCGTTCGCCGGCGTCTCTGAACCGTCAACCGCGTAAACGACCGCTGAAACCATCCAGCTCTCTCGGTCGGAACAATCGGCCACGGAACGAGCACGAGCCTGGGCAAACAAATACGTCGAGGGGAGGCTGGAATCCACACTCGTATTGCGCAGAAAAACCCCGCGGTTCCAGCCACCGATACGAGCGGATGCCTGCAGCTCGCGCGCTACAAAATGGCCCGGCTGGCCCCAAACACCCACGTCGTAGGGGTAGGCCAGCTGCGCGACGGTGCGTCGCCAGACGTTCACGGAACAACGAACGGCAGGTCGTTCAGCACCGTAATTCCGCCCTGGGCATCCCACGGGATGCGATACTCCGGCGCACCGCCTAAATTTCCTTCATACGGCAAGCCGTGGCGGACCGTCTGTACGGCCTCGGCGTCATCGAGACGCGCGACGACCACACGGCTCATACCGTTGTCATCGGGAAGGCCCATCTGCATTCGCGGATTACTCAGCCCCTGTACATCGACCGGGCTCCACGAGCCTCCAGTGGCGTTGGCCTTGCCCCCATAGGCACGCCAAATGGTTTGCCCATTCACGGGCGGGGTCACTGGAGTTCGCATGTCACCAGCCCACTGTTTCCAATCGGCAGGTCGCAACCGTAGTGACTGCTTGACCGTGATCTGCTGCCCCACCTTCATGGTGACTTTCTCCATCATGAGCACTCGTCCGACGACTTTCACCGCCGCGCCCATGCCAATGAAGGACAGCGCCACTCCGGCGATGCTGAGTCCGGCCTCTGCCCAACTGCGTTCTCCGGAGGAGGCGAGCACGATATTTCCGATCGCGTTGACCACCGCTGCGAGTCCGGCGACCACGAGAAGCGCCGCAGCCAGAAGCTGGCCCACGACCGGAATCCACGAAACCAGCAGGGCAAGTACGCCCGCGATCGCCGAAACCCAGCCCGCAATGTCCGTGATGACGGCGAGTGTGTCCTTTCCCCAGTTCTCCCACCAACCGTCGTTGAGGTCATCCGAGGAAGTGATGTTTTCAATACTGCTGCGTGCAGTCTCAGCGCCCCGGTCACGGCTGGTGACGGCGTCATTAATTCGGGCGATGGCCAGGCCGACGCCAGCGGATGCCGACACAGCATCCGTTTCAAACGTTTCGGCAACGTTCGTGTACGCGAGCGCCTGCACAGGATCGTTGTCATCGGCGGCCAACCGCAGGTAGTGACGCTGATGCGCGCTGGACTCGTCTGCTGTTTCCCGGGCGATACGAGCGCTTTCCAGCGCAGACTGCGACTCCTGCTGCGCGGCATCCAACTGGGGCGCATAGTCCACCAACGCCTGACCGACGGCTCGGTAGCGCCGCTCGGCCAGCAAAATGTTGTCGGCGACCGTGTTCGCGGTCTCCTGCAGCGCTTCGACCGCCTCCGAGACCACGTTGCCCCCGGCGTCAAGGTTGCGCAGTCGTTGTTCGGCACTCAGGATCGCGTCGGCAACCTCCAGATAGGAGAACCCGCCGCTCTGCACGATCCCCGGCTCCCCCGGAACCGGGTCGGAACCCCAGCTGACCGGTGTCCAGTCGATGGGCCTCATTGCGCCACACTTCCCGTTGACGTCGCCGCCATCGCGGGCGGAACTTCAATCGACTTCGCCAGCTGGTTGTCGACGTCGTCAAAGGTGTCCGCGCAGCCAGCCGCGCCTTCTGCGAGAAAAGTAATCGAGTCGACCATCTCGGAGCGACGGTCGTCCCAGCCGTGAGCAAAATCCGTCACAGCGTCGGCCAGCCCGGAATGCCCAACGGCCGCCGCAATCGTGTCACTTCGCGTGTTGGCATCGTTGAATTCCCGCGCGACAATGGTCAATTCGTCACTCAGCCCCCTCAATGACTGGGTGTTGACGCATAGGTCGGCCATTGCTCCTCTTTCTCCCCACTGCAGTTGCGTTCTGTTCAGGATACGGCCGAGGCTGACGTTCTGCGACCGCAACTGCAGGTTCGAGCTGCCGTTTGCCGCCACGGATCCGCCTGTCGGTGGCCCCGGCTAGGCTCGAAACATGGCAAAATCCGTCTCTACTTTCCGCTGCTCCGAGTGCGGCTGGACCACCCTGAAATGGGCGGGCCGCTGCGGCGAATGCCAGCAGTGGGGCACCGTCGTCGATGCCGGCCAGGCGACCGGAATCACCCGCAAGCTCAAGGCCATCACGCTCGTCGGCGATGGTATCGCCCGACCCATCACCCACGTTGAAACGGATGCCGCCGCCCACTGGCCGACCGGCATCAACGAATTCGACCGGGTGCTCGGCGGCGGCATCGTGCCCGGCTCGGTGATTCTGCTCAGCGGGGAGCCGGGCGTCGGCAAGTCCACCCTGCTGCTCGAGGTCGCGTCCAAGGCCGCCGCCGCGAAGAGCCGCGTGCTCTACGTCAGCGCTGAAGAATCGGTGAGCCAGGTGCGGTTGCGCGCGGAACGCACCAACGCCCTCGAACCAGAGCTGTACATCGCCGCCGAAACCGATCTCGGTGTGATCCTCGGGCAGATCGACGCCGTCAAGCCCGACCTCATCATCATCGACTCCGTGCAGACCGTGTCGAGTGCGCTCTCCGACGGGTCGCCGGGCATGCCCAGCCAGGTGCGGGAGGTCGCATCCACTCTGATCCGAGTGGCCAAAGATCGTGGCCTGCCGGTGCTGCTCGTCGGCCACGTCACTAAAGACGGCTCGATTGCGGGGCCGAGGGTGCTCGAGCACCTGGTCGACGTGGTCTGCCAGTTCGAGGGCGACCGGCAGACCTCGCTGCGATTCATTCGCGCGCTGAAAAACCGGTTCGGGCCCACCGACGAGGTCGGCTGCTTCGAGATGACCGGCGACGGCATCGCCGAGGTGCCTGACCCGAGCGGGCTGTTCCTCAGCCGCGCCACCGAACCCGTAGACGGTACCTGCGTGACCGTTGCGCTGGAAGGCCGGCGGGCGATGCCGGTGGAGGTGCAGGCACTGGTCACCGACACCCAGGCGCCGAACCCCCGCCGCGTTACCAGCGGCGTGGACTCCGCCCGGGTAGCGATGCTGCTCGCGGTGCTGCAGGAGCGCGCGGGAATGAACCTCTCCACCAAAGATGTGTACGTGTCGACCGTCGGCGGCATCCGTCTGAGTGAGCCGGCCGCCGACCTGGCGATCGCCCTGGCCATCGCGTCAGCGTTCACCGGGCTGGCCGTGGCGCACAATGTGGTTGCGTTCGGCGAGATCAGCCTGGCCGGCGAGGTGCGCGGGGCGCTCATGTCGAAGCAGCGCGTGAACGAGGCCGTGCGCCTCGGCTTCACCACCCAGATCGATGCGGCCTGCGGATCGATCCATGCGGCGGTGGCCTTGGCTCTCGGCACCAGCCGCACTCCGCGCGACACCGAACTCGATCGGGCCTTCTAAACCAGGCCTTCTGAACTCGGCCTTCTGGGCCGGATCGCCCGCGCTGGCTCGCGACCTTCCGTCAGCCGATCCCGGTTTGCGGGGCGGTTAGTCGTCGTCGCTACGGCCGAGTTCAGAGCTCAGAGCCTTCAGCAGGTCCGCCGGGGCTGCTTGCATCACGTTGGGTCCGGCAATGTCGAAGAAGACCATCTCCAGGGTCGAGGCGTGCACGGTGAGAAATTCCCGCAGCCACTGGCCGTCGCAGACCATGACCTGCGGATCCACGTCGTCGGGGACCACCCGCACGTAGTTCTCCGCGGCGGAGAAGAGCAGCAGCATCCGTTTGTCTGAGCCTTCACGGCCAAACACGCGCACCTGAGCGGCCTCGCCGTTGACGACGAGTTGCGGCACGATCATGTAGTCATTGCGCAACGCATAGGCGACGGCGACGACGTCTTGCGCTGCCAGTGCGGCGGCGAGCGCCTCGGAACGGGTGTTGGCAGTCGTATCGGTCACCCATCCATTCAATCAGGCGTGGCCGTGCGCGCCCAGCTGGCAACGCATGCCACGAGCGAACGGATGCCGCGGCCCGCACCCGGGTCATGGTCGCCCATGTGGCTAATTCAGGAGATCTGCCGTGTATCGGGGCAGGCGCGGCGCTGGTCCGCCGGTCGAAATGGCGCACATGACCGGATCTCCTGAATTAGCCCCCAAACCGAGCGCCAGCAGGGGCAGATGAGCCCTAGTTCAGGATCATCAACGCCGGGTCGGCCGCTTCGATGCCGTCCACGGTCACATGCAGGTAGTACGAGGCTCCGCCGGCCGGAACCGCGGTGCGGGTTTCGGCCTGGCAGGTGTCGACGGCCGATCGAGTGCGATCCCAGGTGATCGGTGTCGCCAGCGGCATCACCACACCGGGCTTGAGTGTGACCTGGGCGTCGATCGGGTTGGTCTGGCAGTCGGTGGAGGTCCAGTAGACGTCCTGCCCGCTCATCACGGTGAACACCTGCTTGGCATTTCCGGCGTTGATCACACAGTCGGTGGTTCCGATGTTGGTCAGGCTTAGCGACAGCTGCGGCAGCACGCCGGCGGCATAGTTGGTCGCGTCGGTGACGGCCGCAACCTGCACCGCGGACGGGTCGCAGGCCGCGCCGCCGACGGCGGTGGCGACCTCCGGAATGGTGGTGGCGGCGTCCGTTGGCGTGGCCGACTCGGTCGTGTCGGCCGCGGGCGTCTTGGGCGAATCGCCATCGCCCTTGCTCACGCCCGGTTGCACGATGATAAGAAAAAGAATGACAAGCACGGCGAGCAGGCCGAGCCCCACTACGAAACGCCGGCGCCGGTACACCTTGCTGGACTGGCGGCCGACCGGTTGCTGGATCGTCGACATGCCCCAAGGTTATTGAAGTTCTGTGTACCGGTGCCGGTACTGGCGCGCGTGTCGCCTAGTTTTCTGCGAATTCCCCCCTGCGCCGACGGGCATAGAGCACAGCGCCCAGCAGCAGGAGCAGCGCTCCACCGTAGAGCAATGGGCTACCGTCAATGCCCGTCCTGGCGAGGGCCGTCGTACCGTCGGCCAGCACCTCAATCACGGCCCAACCGATCACCGCGCCGGTGGAATTCTGCACGATGATTCGGTGCGTGCCGACCGCAAGGTCACTCGGCAGCACGGTGGTCACCGTGCCCTGCTGGTTGACCTGCAACCAACCGCCGAGTTGCACCGGAACGGAACGAGCCCAGACCGACACGTATTCGCCCCAGAACTCTTCACCGACAGCAATGCTGATCGTGTCGCCGGCGTGGTAGTTCGTTTCGAGCGGAGCGATGTGGTCCTTCAGGGCCGTGGTGAGGGCCGATTCGTCGGCCGGAGTGGCAGCAACCGCCGGCGCCACGACGGCGTTGACCGAGATGGCTAACCGCACGATCGTGCCGGTTTGTGGAGCGGTCAGTTCGAGCACACTGTTGGCCTGCGCGTTCATGGGGACGGCGAAGCTCACGGCCGCGGTGCCCGTTGCATCAACGGATGCCGCACCCAGGTCGGTCGAATTGCCCGCCCAGGCGAGGTTCAGCGTCGTATTCTTCGGTGCACCGAGCGAGGTCAGGTTGAGGTCGCCGACCGTCAGGGTGACGATGTCTCCCGGATCAACAGTTGCCGTCGGAGCCCCGGTGACCGTCGCCTGGCTGGCGGCGAACGACGGGGTGAGCGGGCTGTTCGCCTGAATGTAGGAGATCCAGGCGTCGCGGTCGACCAGCCCCGAGTCGCGGGTGTCGGTGCCATTCGTGAACTCGCGAAAGTTGTCGCCGCCGGTGAGCAGAAAGTTGAACGAACCGATGCGGTAGGACTGCGCCGGGTCAATCTGAACTCCGTCGATCCAGATACTCGTCACGCGATCACCCGCGGTACGGCTGTCATCGAAGGTGTAGTTGACGTTGTCACTCAGGCCCAGCGATAGGAATGGCCGACTCGGAATCGTGCCATCGGCGTTGGTCTGCCACTGCTGCTCGAGCACGGTCTTGAACTGCGCGCCGGTGAGACTCGTGGTCCACAGGTTGTTCAGGAACGGAAGCACCGCGTTCGCCTCAGCGTAGGTCACCACACCGTCGGGAGCGAGCGAGAGGTCGGTGCGCATACCACCGGGGTTGACGACGCCAATCTGGGCTGCGCCGATCGTCGGGTCGGCGAGCGAGTCTCGCAGTGCGTTGGCCACGAGCGACCCCATGGCCGACGGGGACATGCGGTCTTCGGCGCACGGTGCGACTCCGCCAATGCACGCCCGGGTGATGTCAGCGGTTACCGATCCGACCGGAACATTGCCCCGCACCGCAGCCTCGGCCAACGCGGCGTTCGTGATGGCTTGGACCTCGGCAACGCGCGGGTAGGCGGCCACGAGGCCGGCGTCGGGCGAGGTCGAGCGGGCCACGTTGTGGTTTTTCACCGTGCTCGTGGCACCGGAATCGCTGTCGTAGCTAAGCACAACCTGGCCGATGTTCCCGCCGTAGCTACCGGTCTGCAGCACCGGGCGAGTCGTGCCGGCGGCTGCGCCGGGAACCTGTGCGTCCCAGGCGTATTGCTTGTGCGTGTGACCGGTGAAGATCGCATCGACCTCGGCGGAGGTCTCGTTCACGATGCTCGCGAAGGCCCCGCCGGCGGCGAGTTCCTGCTCGAGCGTCGCGCCGTCGGGGGTTCCCGCGCCGGCGCCCTCGTGGTACTCGGCGATCAGCACATCCGCTTCACCGTTGGCATCGTTGCCGTCGGTGAGCTCAGCGGCCACGCGGTTGACCGCGGCGACGGGGTCACCGAAGCTGAGGCTGGAGATTCCATTGGGCGAGACGAGTGTCGGGGTTTCCTCCGTCACGGCGCCGATCACGCCCACCGTGATGCCGGCCACGTCGATGATGGCGTATTCCTGCAGCGCGGGGGTCTCGGTGCCGGCGTTGTACACGTTGGCTCCGAGATAGTCGAAGTTGGCCGCGGCGGCCACCCGACCGGTAAGGTCGCCAAAGCCTTGGTCGAACTCGTGGTTGCCCACGCCCGAGGCTGCGAGGTCGAGCGCGTTGAGCACGTCGAGGGTGGGCTGATCTTGCTGCGACGCCGAGGCGAACAGCGACGCGCCGATGTTGTCGCCGTCCGAGAGGAACAGCGAGTTCGCGTCGCCGTACTCGGCTCGCAGCGTTTCAACGGTGCCGGCGAACTTCACCGTGTTGGCGTCAATGCGCCCGTGAAAGTCGTTGATATTGAGCAGATTAATCAGGACCGGAGCCCCGGGTGCGGCTATGGCAGGCAGCGCGACCAGCGGTGCAACCGCCAGGCTCACCCCGGCAACGGATGCGAGGATGAGCTTCTTAACGCTCGTGGAACGGTGAATCATTGCTCTCCCCTGTGAAACGTCTGTGAAAATACACGCTTAGGTGCAGCCTAGCGACGGCAGGTGTCCTCACGGAAAAGTGGTCGAAGTTTGCTCTTATGAGCGCTGGACCGGCCGCTCGAATTGAAACTTTCAGGGCGACTGGAGTGCGGGGCCCGGACCGGTATCGGCCAGAGCCCCGCACGACTGTGAGTTACTGCGCGGTGAGCAGGCCCGGCAATGCCGCTTTACCGGGCTGACCCGGGTGGCCGGGGTGCCCCGGCTTGTCGGGCAGGCCCGGCTTCTCTGGCTTGTCCGGTTTGCCCGGCTTCTCTGGCTTGTCG
Organism: Cryobacterium aureum; assembly: GCF_002954245.1. Taxonomy (GTDB): domain Bacteria; phylum Actinomycetota; class Actinomycetes; order Actinomycetales; family Microbacteriaceae; genus Cryobacterium; species Cryobacterium aureum. Next base: position 10,522 of record NZ_PPTG01000040.1, read on the forward strand.
GGCTTATCCGTCTTGGGCGTGGCGAGGTTTAGGCCGAGCACGACCGGGTCGTGATCAGAAGAGCGGAATGCGTCAGCGACGTAAAAGTCGGTCACGTTGTTGTTGAACCGACTGTACTCGAGGGCGACCGATTCAACGGAGTTGATGTTCCAGACGTCGACGGCATTGACCGTGGCATCCGCTTCGGGCGAGGCGAACACGTGGTCGAGTGAGCCGACCGTGCCGCCGAAGGCGTAGGTGTACTCGCCGCTCTTGTCGCCCTGGTTGATGTAGCCGGCGTCAAGCAGCACCCGAATCGGGTCTTCAAGGTCGTACGCGTTGAAATCGCCGGTGAGAAAGACCCGGTCGATGCCGGAATCAGCCTTGACCTGATCGGCGAAGGCCACGAGCGCGGTGGCTTGCTCCACCCGAGTGGGGTTCGACGCACCCTGGCCGTCGCCCTGGTCGGCATCGTCCCCGGTGCCGGAACCCTTCGACTTGAAGTGGTTCACGATCGCGAGAAAGCTGCTCTTCTTATTGCCGACCAGCTGGAACGCCTGAGCCAGCGGCTCACGCGCGCGGCCGTTGAACGCCACGGATTCGGTGAGAATGACCGACTCCCCCACCGTTTCGACGGCGGCCGGCTTATAGATGAACGCCGTGCGAATCACGTCTTCGCTGGCCGGAAGCGCGACCGGCGAGGCCACGAAAGCCCAGACGTCACTGCCGGCAACAGTATTGAGCGCTGCGGTCAGGTTGGCGAGGGCGTCGTCGCGGTTCTTGCCGAACTTCGCCGAGTTCTCGATCTCTTCGAGCGAGACGACATCGGCGTTGAGGGCGTTGATCGCCGCGACGATCTTGGCCTGTTGGCGTTCGAAACTGAGCTGGGTCGCGGCGCCGCGGGCGTCGCATCCGCCGCGCACCGTAGTCGGCACGCCGGCCCGATCGTTGTAGTAGCTGCAGCCGGTGAGCGAGTCGCCGGTGGTCGAGAAGTAGTTCAGCACGTTGAAACTGGCCAAACGGATGTCTCCGCCCACGTCGACCGGCGCGCTCGTGCGGGTATCGGCGAAGGTCACCGGCTGCACCGTCGCCGCATTGGACGACACGAGCGCCGTCACCGGCTGAAACTTCCAGACATCGTTGCGGAAGTCGAAGATGACCGGAGACAGGAACGACACCGCGGCACCGATGCGCACCGGTTCGCTGGTCGAGAGGTACGGAACCGGGCTGCCCTGGTTCGCCGCGGCCAGGTAGTTGGTCGTGGCACCATCGTCGAGCGTAACGGCTCGGCCGGCGTTCTCGGCGAGGGCGGCCTGATACTCGGTGGAGCCGGGCAGGGCCGTTACGCTCGGGTTCACGAGCGGGGTCGATCCGGCTGCGAGGCCGATTTCGGCGTACTGGTTGGTCGTGTAGTTGTTGGTGACGGTGAAGTCGCCCTGCGGGGTGAGCAGCATGCCCTCGAGGGTTTCGCGCTGTTCTGCGCTGGTCGGCAATGCCACCGTGACCGGGGTGGGGGCGACCACGTCAGTGGTGGAGAGCTCGGTGACGTCCTCGACGGTACCAAAGGTGACCTCGGTCATCCCGAAGAATTCCACGACGGTGCCGACGACCTGAACGTGGTCGCCGATCTGCACGTCGGCGGTAGCCGTGCTGGAGTAGGCGAAGACACCGTGCGAGGCGGTGTGGCTGGCGAAGTCCACATCACCGCCGGTTGCTGCGGTCTGAAGGTAGAACCCATCAAAACCGCCGGTCGGATACGCGGCCGTGACCACGCCGGTTGTCTTGACGACGGTTCCGGCGAGCGGGCTCGTGTCGGTCGTTCCCTGGATCGCGTCAATCGCGGTCACTTCGTCGGGTACCGGGGTCGGGTCAGGGTCTGGTTCGGGTTCGACCGGTGTCCCCGTGTCGCCGGCGGTGTTGGTCGGCGTTGGGGCTGATGCGGTGAAGTCGGCAGCGTTGACGTCGGTATCGACAAACCCGGTGCGGTTGACCGACGTGGTGACGGATGCCGCGGTGGCAGCCGTTCCCTCAAAAGTGTTCGAGCTGCCGTAGCCGAGCAGATCGAGAATCTCGGACTGCCCGGTGAGCGACCCGGTAGCGGGCGCCGTGAGCGCCGTGGGCTGGTTGGCGAAGAAGATCGTGCCGGAGGCGGCGGCGAAGGAGGTGCCGAAGGAGGCATCCGGAGCCGGCAGCGCTGCACCGTTAGCCGCGTTCGAGCTGCCCTGCACGAGGTAGTAGCCGCCGGCGGCGATCGTGCCGCTCAGGGCGACGACCCCGGTCGGGTTCGAGGTTCCTCCGGAGGAACGGTACTGAATGGAGGTGCCGTCGAGCGACACGTCGGCGGCGGTCGGGTTGTACAGCTCGACGAACTTGTTCAAAAAGGTCGCGCCCGAGCTTCCCCCGTTCAGATACGCCTCGTTGATGACAACCCCGGTGCCGGCGATAATGGCGCTGGCCGGTACGGCAATGAGCGGGGCGGCCGCAAGGCTCACCCCAAGTAATGTGGCGAAAACCAGCCTGGAACGGCGGCGAACGGCGGATGACATGGATCTCCTCATTCATAGAACGATGGTCGTGTCATTGCACCCGGGGTCGCGCTATCGACAGATCTCCCGGCCCACGGATTGGCGGGTGCAATTAATCGCAGCCTAGCGACGGCCCGTGTCCGGGGGGTGAACACCTCGTATTTTGCTCCTATGAGCAGCGCTTTAAGCCGTGATCAGGCCGATCGCGCCCACATTCGCTAGTTCAGGCGCTTTACCATGCGGGTGTTGCCGAGCGTGTTGGGCTTCACCCGAGCCAGGTCGAGAAACTCGGCGACGCCTTCATCGGGCGAGCGTACGAGCTCGGCGTAGACGGCCGGATCGACGGTTTCGGTGCCCATGTCACTGAACCCGTTGCGGGCGAAGAAACCCACCTCGAAGGTGAGACAGAACAGCCGGCTGAGGCCGAGGTCGCGGGCATCCGCTTCGAGGCGCTGCATCATGGTGTAACCGACGCCGAGCCCGAGCCACTGGGCGTCGACGGCGAGAGTGCGCACTTCCCCGAGGTCTTCCCACATCACGTGCAGGGCGCCGCAGCCGATCAGTTTGCCGGAGGAGTCCACGGCCACGCGAAATTCCTGCACCGCCTCGTAGAACACGACGCGGTCCTTGCCGAGCAGAATGCGCTGCTGCACGAGCGGTTCGACGAGCGCCTCAATGCCGGGCACGTCACTCGTGCGAGCGCGGCGTACCGTGTATCCCGTTTCCAAATTCACTCCTCCAGTCTATTGATCCCCGTTCCATCGGCTCTCCCCCGCGCATAACTCCTGCAATTCGTGTTCGCTTCGACCGGAAACTCTTGGAAAGACGCGCAACTTGATCCGATGCTTCAGAATTTGCAGGTGTTGTGCGCACGCAGGGCCGCCCCGGACACAGAACAGGCCCGGCAGACGAATCTGCCGGGCCTTGTCTGTTCTGTTGAAACTAGCGGTGGAACTGCTAGTCGCTCGTGATAGCCAGATCCGGGGTGGCCGGGCCGGTGCCGACGGCGGCTGCGGTGTTCACTCCGACGCCGACCGGGTCAACCCGGGTCGTCGTGGTGAAGACGAGCTTGCCATCGACGAAGTCCACGTGCACGTGGTCACCGGCGTTGAGCTCGCCCTGCAGGATTTTCTCCGACAGGCGGTCCTCCACCTCGCGCTGGATGGCGCGACGCAGCGGGCGAGCACCGAGCGTCGGGTCGAATCCGACCTCGATCAGGTGCTCCTTCGCCGGAACTGTGACCTCAACGGTCATGTCACGGTCGAGCAGACGAACGCCCAATCGCTTGATGAACAGGTCGACGATCTGCAGCAGCTCCGGCTTGGTCAGCTGCGGGAAGACGATGACCTCGTCGACGCGGTTGAGGAACTCGGGCTTGAAGTGCTTCTTCAGTTCGTCTTTCACCTTGCCGGCCATGCGCTCGTACCCGGTCGTACTGTCGCCTTCCAGCTGGAAGCCGACCGGTCCGCCCGAAATGTCCTTGGTGCCGAGGTTGGTGGTCATAATGATGACGGTGTTCTTGAAGTCGACGACGCGACCCTGACCATCCGTCAACCGGCCCTCTTCCAGAATCTGAAGGAGCGAGTTGAAGATATCGGGGTGAGCCTTCTCGATCTCGTCGAACAGCACAACGGAGAAAGGCTTGCGACGCACCTTCTCGGTGAGCTGACCACCCTCTTCGAAGCCGACGAACCCGGGAGGCGCACCGAACAGGCGCGACACGGTGTGCTTCTCGCCGTACTCACTCATGTCGAGCGAGATCATGGCGGCCTCGTCGTCGAACAGGAACTCGGCGAGCGCCTTAGCCAGCTCGGTCTTGCCAACACCGGTGGGGCCGGCGAAGACGAAGGAACCGGAGGGACGCTTCGGGTCCTTCAAGCCGGCACGGGTGCGACGGATGGTCTTGGCGAGTGCCGAGATGGCCTCTTCCTGACCGATGACGCGCTGGTGCAGTGCCTTCTCCATGAAGACGAGCCGCGAGGACTCTTCCTCGGTGAGCTTGAACACCGGGATGCCGGTGGCCTGGGCCAGGACCTCAGCGATCAGGCCTTCGTCGACGACCGCGGTGGTCTTGACGTCGCCCGACTTCCATTTCTTCTCGAGGCGCAGACGCTCGCCGAGGAGGTTCTTCTCCTCGTCGCGGAGGCCGGCAGCCTTCTCGAAGTCCTGCTCTTCGATGGCGAGTTCCTTGGCGGCACGCACCACGGCGATCTTCTCGTCAAATTCGCGCAGCTCCGGCGGGCTCGAGAGGATCGACAGGCGCAGGCGAGCGCCGGCCTCATCGATCAGGTCGATGGCCTTGTCGGGCAGGAACCGGTCGGAGACGTAGCGGTCGGCGAGGTTCGCCGCGGCCACGAGGGCACCGTCGGTGATGGACACCTTGTGGTGCGCTTCGTAACGGTCGCGCAGTCCCTTGAGAATGTTGATGGTGTGCGGCAGGGACGGTTCGTTCACCTGGATCGGCTGGAAGCGGCGCTCGAGGGCGGCATCCTTCTCGAAGTGCTTGCGGTACTCGTCGAGGGTGGTCGCACCGATGGTCTGCAGCTCACCGCGGGCGAGGAGCGGCTTAAGGATCGACGCGGCGTCGATGGCGCCCTCGGCGGCTCCGGCACCCACGAGGGTGTGGATCTCGTCGATGAAGACGATGATATCGCCGCGGGTGCGGATCTCCTTGGTGACCTTCTTCAGGCGTTCTTCGAAGTCACCGCGGTAGCGGCTGCCGGCGATGAGCGAGCCGAGGTCGAGCGAGTAGAGCTGCTTGTCTTTCAGCGTCTCTGGCACATCGCCCTTGACGATGGCTTGGGCGAGGCCCTCGACGACGGCGGTCTTGCCGACTCCGGGTTCACCGATCAGCACGGGGTTGTTCTTGGTGCGACGCGAGAGGATCTGCATGACCCGCTCGATTTCTTTCTCGCGCCCGATGACCGGGTCGAGTTTGTTGTCGCGGGCCATCTGGGTGAGGTTGCGACCGAACTGGTCGAGCACCTGGCTGCCGGCCGTGTTGGCCGCCTGCTCGTTGGCACCGACCGCCACCTGCTCCTTGCCCTGGTATCCGGACAGAAGCTGAATGACCTGCTGGCGCACGCGGTTGAGATCGGCGCCGAGCTTCACGAGAACCTGAGCGGCTACGCCCTCGCCCTCGCGAATGAGACCGAGCAGAATGTGCTCGGTTCCGATGTAGTTGTGGCCGAGCTGCAGCGCTTCGCGCAGACTCAGCTCGAGAACCTTCTTCGCCCGGGGCGTGAAGGGGATGTGGCCGGTGGGCTGCTGCTGCCCCTGGCCGATGATGTCCTGAACCTGCTCGCGCACGGCGTCCAGCGAGATGCCGAGGCTCTCCAGAGCCTTGGCGGCGACGCCTTCACCCTCGTGAATCAGCCCGAGCAGAATGTGCTCGGTGCCGATGTAATTGTGGTTAAGCATCTTGGCCTCTTCCTGGGCCAAAACGACGACGCGACGAGCTCGGTCGGTAAATCTTTCAAACATGTGATCGCTCCCTTGGCGCCAGGGCAGTTGGTGCCGTTACATCGAGAGTAACCAGCCTGCGCCGCCTGCGGGCGTTTGTTCGCCGCAGGCGTGACGGATGCTGCGGAGCAGCATCCGTCACGCCTTTGTTTTAATAGGGACAGCGTGACGTATGCTCCGCGCCGGGCCTGCGCGCAGCATCCGCTTTACCCGGCCTACTGCACCGCAGACGTGAGCCGGGCGAGGTTGTCGAGGATGGTGGAGCGCAGCGGTTGTTTGCGCCATTCCTCCAGGGTCAGCTCGCGGCTGTTGCGCCGGTTCTCGTCTTCCATGGCACGCAGGTTGCGCACGAACGACCGGCCACGCACCATGAGCGAGACCTCCATGTTGAGGCTGAACGAACGCTGGTCCATATTGCTCGACCCGACGACCGCCACCTCGTCATCGATCGTGAAGTGCTTCGCGTGCAGGATGTACGGCGCGTTGTACATGTAGATGTGCACGCCGGCGGTCAGTAGCTCTTCGTAGTAGGAGCGCTGGGCGTGATAGACCACGGCTTGGTCGCCGATTTTCGACACGAACAGTTCTACGTGCAGCCCCCGCTGCACGGCGGTCGTGATGGCGTACATGATCGATTCGTCGGGTACGAAGTAAGGGCTCGTGATGATGATACGGTCCTGCGCGTAGTACAGCAGCGCGAGAAACAGGCGCAGGTTGTTCTCGCCCTTGAATCCGGGGCCGCTCGGTACGACCTGGCAGTCGAGGGCATCCGATACCGGCCGCGGATGAACCGGTTCGATGTCACGGGTGAGCAATTCGTTGGTTTCGCTGTACCAGTCGGTGATGAAGATTGCGTTGAGCCCCGACACGATCGGGCCTTCGAGCCGGGTCATGAAGTCTTTCCACTGCAGGCCGCGTCGAATGTTGTTTTTCATGTTGTAGGAGCGGTCGATGATGTTCTGCGACCCCATGAATCCGACCAGGCCGTCGACGATGAGCAGCTTGCGATGATTGCGCAGGTCGGGCCTTTGCCATTTGCCCTTGAACGGCTGCACCGGAAGCATGAGCTCCCACGCAATACCCGCATCCGTTAGCCGTTTCTTGGTCTGGCGAAAGCCGGGCTTGCGCATCGACTGAATGTGGTCCATGAGCACCCGCACGGTGACGCCGCGTTTGTGCGCGTGCTCGAGGGCGTCGAAGAAGGGTGCAGTGGTGTGGTCGAGGGAAAGAATATAGAACTCGACGTGCACGTACTTTTTAGCCCGGTCGATGTCGGCGATCATGGTATCGAAGGCCAGCTGGTATTCGTTGATCAGGCTTGCCGTGTTGTCGCCGACGAGCGGCATTGCCCCGAGGTTGCGGTTGAGTTCAACGACCGATTCGAGCCAGCTCGGCCACGGATGATCACGGCTCACCAGCTCCATGCCCTCGGTGCTGTCGAGGATGAACTTGTTGATTTCATCCTGCATCAGGCGGCGCTTCTTCGGAAGGGTGCGGTAGCCGATCAGTAGAAAGAGCAGCACGCCAAGGTACGGAATGAAAAAGATGGTCAACAGCCAGGCCATGCCCGACATCGGTCGGCGATTACGCGGAACCACGATAATGGCCACGACGCGAACGGAGAAGTCGACGATCAGGGCCAGCAGAACGGTGATTGTCAGGCCGTCGATGCCGAACATTGGTACTTAGGTGGCCGGTTTGTCGAGACCGAGCCGGGCGCGTTCTTCGGCTTCGATTTGGGCGTACACCTTACGTTCAATGCGGTCGGCGCGCAGGATCGAGCGCAGCAGCAACCAGAAGATGAGGCCAAGCGCAATGGTGGGTACGACCGAAAAGATCGCGTTTCCCCAGAAGTTCTCAATCACACCCACAGACTACGCGTAAAGGCTGGGATACCGGCTACTTGCTGAGCAGCCCGATAATGCCGGTGCCGAGAAAGTAGACGCCGACGCCGCCCACGATCACCCAGATCGCGATGCGGTTCATCGACGGAGGTTTGCGCCCGCCCTTTTCAGGCTGAAGCTCGTCATTGGGTAGATAGCTCATCAGGTCCTACTTCACCAGGGGGAAAAGAATCGTCTCGCGAATACCGAGACCGGTCAGTGCCATCAGCATACGGTCGATGCCCATACCCATGCCTCCGGTGGGCGGCATGCCATATTCCAGGGCACGCAGAAATTCTTCGTCGAGGCGCATGGCCTCGGGATCTCCCCCGGCGGCGAGGCTGGCCTGTTCGACGAAACGCTCACGCTGCACGACCGGATCGACGAGCTCGGAGTAGCCGGTGGCCAGTTCGAAGCCGCGCACGTAGAGGTCCCACTTCTCGACTACACCGGCCACCGAACGGTGGCCGCGCACGAGGGGGCTCGTGTCGATCGGAAAATCCATCACGAAGGTTGGGCGCACCAGGTCAACCTTGACGAAGTGTTCCCACAGCTCTTCGACGTACTTGCCGTGAATCGGGTGGTCGATCTCGATACCTTCCCGCGCGGCGAGCGCTACAAGGTCGGCCAGGGGCGTCTCGGGAGTGATCGTGATGCCGGCGGCGGCGGACAGGCTGTCGTACATGCCGATGCGGTCCCAGTCGCCGCCGAGGTCGAACAGGGTGCCGTCGGCCCAGGTCACCACGTGCGATCCAGCGATGGCGAACGCGGCATCCTGAATCAGCTTCTGGGTAAGGTCGGCGATGGAGTTGTAGTCGCCGTACGCCTCATAAGCCTCGAGCATCGCGAACTCGGGTGAGTGCGTGGAGTCGGCGCCTTCGTTGCGAAAGTTGCGGTTGATCTCGTAGACGCGGTCGATGCCACCGACGACGGCGCGCTTCAGAAACAGTTCGGGCGCGATGCGCAGAAACAGTTCGGTGTCGAAGGCGTTGCTGTGGGTCTGGAACGGCCGAGCGGATGCCCCGCCGTGCATGACCTGCAACATCGGGGTCTCTATCTCGATGAAGCCTCGATCGGTGAAGGTGCGGCGCAGGCTCGCGACGGCCTTGGAGCGGGAGAGCACGTTGGTGCGGGCCTGTTCGCGGCTGATCAGGTCGAGGTAGCGGCTGCGCACCCGGGTCTCTTCGCTGAGCTCGGAGTGCAGGTTGGGCAGCGGCAGCAGAGCCTTCGCGGCGACCTGCCAGTCGGTGACCATGATCGACAGCTCGCCGCGGCGGCTCGAGATGACCTCGCCGGTGACGAACAGGTGGTCGCCGAGGTCGACGAGGTCCTTCCAGGCGGCGAGGGACTCGTCGCCGACGGCGGCGAGGGAGACCATGGCCTGGATGCGGGTGCCGTCACCCGACTGCAGGCTCGCGAAGCACAGCTTGCCGGTGTTGCGCAGGTGCACAATGCGACCGGCCAGCCCCACGGTGACGCCGGTGACGGCATCCGCTTCGAGGTCGCCAAATTCGGCGCGCACGGCCGGGATGGTGTGGGTGACCGGAACCGATACCGGGTAGGCACCGCCGGCCGGGCTCGCGGCGGCAGCGTTCAAGCGGTCGCGTTTGCCGAGGCGCACGGCCTTCTGCTCGTTCATCTCCGCGTCGGAGAAGCCTTCGTCGTTCGAGGCTGGCGTGGGGTTCTGGCTCATGCGGTTCTCCGTTGGTGCTGTCGTTTCACAAAAAAGCGGATGCTGCGACTCACCCCAGTCTGAGCGACACGTTGTCGATCAGCCGGGTTTTGCCGACGCGCGCGGCCACGAGCAACCGGGCCGGCCCGCGATAATCGTCGTGCACGGCCAGCAGGGTTTCCGGGTGCACGATCACGAGATAATCCAGTTTAACCAACGGCTGGGCGGCAATGCGCGCGTGCGCAGCGACAAGGGCAGCGGCGGGGCCGGCCTGCGCCGTTTCCACGGCCGCGCTGAGCGCTGCGAACAGGGCCTGCGCGGCCGTGTGCTGCGCCTCGTCGAGGTAGCGGTTACGGCTGGACAGTGCCAGCCCGCCCGGTTCCCGCACGGTCTCGACGACCTCGATGGTGCTGCGCACGTTGAGATCGTCGACCATGCGCTGCACGAGAAAAGCCTGCTGGCCGTCTTTCTGGCCGAACACTGCGACATCAGGGGTCACGATGCCCAACAATTTCGCCACAACGGTGAGCATGCCGTCGAAGTGCCCTGGTCGCGCGGCGCCCTCATAGAGTGAGCCGACCAGGCCGGCGGTGACCCGGGTGTCGCTCGCCCCGCCCGGAAACATCTCGCGGGCACTCGGCGCGAACACGAACGAGACGTTCTCGGCTCCGAGGGCGGCGAGGTCAGCGTCGAGTGTGCGCGGGTAGCTGTCGAGATCTTCACCGGCGCCGAACTGCAGCGGGTTGACGAAAATCGACACCACCACGATTCCGCCGAGTGCGTGCGCCCGTCGCACCAGCGCGAGATGGCCGGCGTGCAGGGCGCCCATGGTCGGCACGAGTACGATGCGCGTATCGCCACCGGTCAGTGCCGCACTGTCACGGGCGTGCCCCAGACGGTCGTGCAACTCGGCAATGGTAGTCACTACCTGGATGGTGCTCATTCGACCTCCCGGTCGTCGTCAAGCGGATGCTGCCGCTGCTCTATTTCATCAAACCCGGCGAGGTCCAGCCGTTCGGGGCTCGTGCGCGCGAGGGCGTTTTCCATCGCGGAACGCAGCAGCGGACCGAGAATAGCCCCCGGATGCTCCAGACCGATCCCGGCAAGCAGGTGCGTGGCCTGCTCGACGATCGAGGTGGAGAAGGCGGTAGCGATCTGAATGGCTTCGGCATAGCTGGCCCGGTCGGCCTCGGCGACGATAAGCGGTTCGCCGCCCATTTCCACGGCCAGCGCCTGCCCGATCGGCAGCACCGGGCCGGGGGCGGTCACGGCGAAGTAGCTGTCGGCGAGTCGGGCCAGGTCCAGGCTGGTACCGGTGAAAGCCATGGCCGGATGGATGGCCAACGGAATAGCGCCCGCGGCCTGCGCTGGCGCGAGCACCGCGGTGCCGTAGCGAGCGGAGGTGTGCAGCACGAGCTGGCCGGGCTGCCAGGTATTGGTCGCGGCGAGGCCCTGCACGAGGCTTTCCAGCTGGGCGTCGGGCACCGCGATGATGACCAGTTCGCTGCGCTCAACGATCTCGGGCACGGGCAGAATCGGTACGAGCGGCAGAATGGCTTCGGCGCGGTCCCGGCTGGCCTGCGAGATCGCGGAGATACCCACGATGGCGTGGCCGGCGCCCGCGAGGGCGGCTCCGAGAATGGGGCCGACGTGGCCGGCGCCGATGATTCCGACGCCGAGGCGTCCCGGTTTGGTATTCATTCGGTGGCCTCCGTGGCTGGTACTGGCGTCGCAGTCCGACTCCATTGGTGACTGGTATCGGCGAGGGCTGATCGCACCGCGCCCGTCGACATCCACTCGAACAAGACGAGCGCTTCGTCGACGTCGATGACGCTGAGGGAGGCATTGACCGGTCCGGCGACCGTGTGCAGGTCGGCCGCAGCTAAGCGCAGTCTGCGCCGAATGGCACCCTGGCTGATGCGCACTCCCTGCATGCGGGCCAGGGGCACCAGAATGAGGTCGCGCGACAGCACGCCGCGGCGAATCAGGGCCACGGGCCCCGAGACTGCCCAGCCGGTGCGCCACCACGAAAAGGGGCGAAGCCAGACAGCACGCGCTGGGGCGTTGCTGTAGAAATCGGCGATGCCAGCGTCCCGCTTGCGCCCGCCGAGCATTCCGTTTTCGACGAGGGCACGATGGGCGTCGGTGTCGAACCCGGGCAGTGCCAATTGCAGCACCTTTTCGACGTCGCCGAGGGTGCCGACCGGCAGCAGGGTGGTGCTCATCACTGGGCCGCTGCCGCGGCCGGACGCCTGCCCGGCGGTATTGATGCTCACCTGCCACCAGCCGAACCGGCGCCAGAGAATGGGCTGAGAGACCTTGATGGCATGGATACGCCCGGGCGGCAGGGTCTGACTGCTGGTCGAGAGCAGTCCGTAGCCGACGCGCACTCCGTCTGGAGTGCCCGCAATGCTGAACCGCAACATCTTGGTGATGCGTGAGAAGTAGTATCCGGCGCTGCCGATGAGGCCGGGCAACACGGCCACGAGTACCCAGCCGCTGCTTCCGGCGATCACGCTGATAATGAGTCCGACACCGGCGAGGAGCAGGAAGACGGTGAAGCCGCTCAGCACGACCGACCCGATCAACCGCCCCGGCGGGATGCGCACCACCGACTCCGGAGGTGCGGCATCCGGGTCGAGTTCCGGCGCCCGAAACTCGTTATAGCGCGCGGTCGCGAAGTCGCCGAGGGCAAAGTGGGCGGCGGACGGGCCGATCAGTGGTGGCTCGGTGATGTCACCGGGCACGGGCTGCGCGGCGATGTGGGCGGCGTCTGGTGCGGCGGGCTGCCTGGCCTGGCGCAGTCCAGAGGCGAGGTGCAGGATATCGCGGCGCAGGTCATCCGCTAGTTTCGAACCGAGGTAGGCGAGCTGCACGTTGCCGTCTTGCCCGGCGACGGTGATTTCCAGCCGGGCGGCACCGAACAGGCGGGGAATCAACGGCCGGGCGAGGTTGACGCCCTGCACTCGGTCGAGCCGGGCCTTGCGGTGACTGCGAAAGACGAGGCCACTGCGCACTTCGACGACTTCGCCGTTCACGCGAAAGGTGTGCATCCGCCAGGACAGGTAGAAAGCTACGAGAATGACCAGCAGAACGCCGGCAATGATGAGCAACGCCCAACCGGTGGCCCCGCGTTGGTAGATCTCGTCGATCGGATCGCCGCCGTAATTTTCTTCGCCGATGAACAGGTCGATGAAGCGTTCGCGCAGGTTCGCGACGATGAAGCCGAGGATGGCCACCATGAAGATTCCGCCGCGCAGCAGTGGGGTCGCCGGGTGCAGGCGGTGCCATTCACCGTCGGTCAGGTCGGTGCGCGGCGCAGCGAGGGGCGCCGGAACCGCAGCGCTGGGCTCGCTCACAGCCCCGCCCGGCGGCTCTCCGCGAGTTCCACCAGTCGGTCGCGCAGGATTTCGGCGTCGGCCTCAGCGAGCCCGGGAATCGACACCCCGGCCGTCGCCGCGGCGGTCACGAACTTGAGATCGGCCAGGCCGAGCCAGCGGGCGAGCGGGCCGCGGGTGATGTCGATGAGTTGCATGCGCCCGTAGGGCACCGCGACGAAGCGTTGAAAGAGGATGCCGCGGCGAAAGAGCAGGTCATCAGCGCGCAGCAGGTAGCCGATGGCACGCACGCGGCGCGGTTCGAAGATGAGGTTGATGATGGACAGAACGAGCACCACGATGCCGACCCACATCGCCCAGGTCTGATCGAGCAGCAGCCAGAGCAGGCTCGCTCCGCCGCAGACGACGACGGCGTTCACGATGGTGCCGACGATCTCGACCAGCACATACTTCGGGGAGACGCGCTTCCACTCCCCCACGTCGGCCAACTCAAGCCGCGCGGACGATGCCACGACAGCGGGTTCGGGCTCAGCGTCGACGGACCGGATCGGCTCAGCCGGCCGGTTCACTTCGGGCAAGTCGCGATCAGGCACGGGTACCTCCGGACTCATCGGTTTCGTCGTCGGGCGGCAGGGTGCAGAAGTATTCGGCCACCAGACCGGCCGTGAGCATGAGCGCCGCGCCGATCGCCGTGCCGATCGCGAGCCACAACGACGTGACGGCGGGAACGACTGATCGGGTGAGAATGTACAGCACGATGCCGAGGGCGGCGCCGAACAGCAGCGATGCAGACAGCGAGGTTGCCTTCGACAGAACGGCCACTCGCATGGCCCAGAATGGGTCGATGCGGCGCAGCGCCTTGCGATGACTGCCCTGGCGCACCCGCCAGGCCAGTCCGACGACGACCACGCCCAGCAGAATCAGAGTCAGAGTCAGGGTGACCGGCGGAACGACGATCGGGGCACCGGAGGCCGCGAAGGCGATCTCGAGCAGAAAGCCGATGACGAGACCGATCAGCAGAACGGCGAGCAGCCCGGTTGCGTGTGAACGCTTCATGGCCCAACTCTCAGCGAGGGGGCGAGGCCTGCGGCATCCGCTGCCCGGTGCACCGTGTTGCCGGTCGCAGTGAGGAGGTCACGCACCAGCCCGCGGCCTGGGATGACGGCTGCCAGGTCGACATCGAGCCACGGGGCGAGGACGAAATCTCGTTCTGCTGCCCGGGGGTGCGGCAGGGTCAGGCGGTCGTCGTCGATGCTCAGTTCGCCGAACAGGATGAGGTCGATGTCGAGCGTGCGGTCGCCCCAACGTTCAGCGCGTACCCGGCCGTGCTCCGCCTCGATGGCGTTGACGGCGTCGAGCAGGCCGTGCGGGTCGCCGGTGTAGTCAAGGGTGAGCACCGCATTGAGGTAGCGCGGCGCGTTCTCGTCGACACCGCCCGGTTTCACCGCGGCGGATTCGTACACGGGCGAGACGGCGATGAGAGCGACACCCGACAGTGCGGCCAGATCACGCACGGCCCCGGCCAGAGTGGCCGCGCGGTCGCCCAGATTGCTGCCGAGGGCGAGCACGACGCGTTCCGTTGACCCGGTCATGGCCGCGACCGAGTGATCTGCACGGCCACATCGGTGAACGGCACCGAGATCGGGGCCTGCGGCTTGTGCACCGTAACCTGCACGCGCAGCGCCGGCGGGTGGGCCAGCACGACGTTGGCGATGCGTTCGGCGACGGTTTCAATGAGGTCGACCGGGTTGTGCGCGGCCGCAGCCGTGACCTCCTCGGCGAGTTCGCCATAGTGGATGGTCTGGGTCACGTCATCGCTCGCCGCTGCGGCCAGCAGGTCCAGCCAGACAGTCACGTCGATGACGAAATCCTGGCCGTTTTCCTTCTCAAAATCGTAGACGCCGTGGTGGGCGTTCACCCGCAGGCCGGTGAGGGTGATCGAATCAGTCATGGGTCCATTGTGACGGACTCGGTGTGCGTCCCGGCAATTCCGATGCGATGCGGGGCGTCGACTGCCGCACACTGGCCAGTACGCTCAGGGCCGTGCGGGTCGCCGCGACATCGTGTACCCGCACCGCCCAGGCGCCGGCCTGGGCGGCCAGCACGCTGACCACCGCGGTGGCCAGGTCGCGCTCGACGACGGGGGAACCGACGGGCAGCACACTGGCGAGAAAGCGTTTGCGGGACGCCCCGATCATGACCGGGAGACCGAGTGCGGCGAAGGCGTCGAGCCGGCCCAGGAGCTGCCAGTTGTGTTCGGTCTTCTTGGAGAACCCGAGACCGGGGTCGAGTACGATCCGCTCCCGGGCCACTCCGGCGATGGTCAGCGCATCGACGCGGGCACTCAGTTCGGCGATGACATCGGTGACGACGTCGCCGTAGTCGGCGAGGGTGTCCATCTTCTGAGCGTGGGCACGCCAGTGCATGGCGATATAGGTGAGGTCGGTGTCCGCGGCAACCGCGGCCATTCCGGGGTCGGCGAGTCCGCCGGACACGTCGTTAATGACGCTCGCGCCCGCTTTCGCCGCCGCGCGGGCGGTCGAGGCGTTGAGCGTGTCGATGCTGAGTTTGAGGCCCTGCCGGGCGAGCTCGGTGACGACGGGAATGATCCTGCGCTGTTCCTGCTCGGGTGAAACCCGGGTGGCACCGGGCCGGGTAGACTCGCCGCCCACGTCGATCAGGTCGGCGCCCTGGGCGTGCAGCAGCAGGCCGTGTTCGATGGCGGCATCCGTTGACGCCCACTGACCACCGTCGCTGAAGGAATCGGGCGTGACGTTGAGCACGCCCATGATGAGAGTCATCCGCCGGCCGCAATCAGCGCGATGATTTCGGCGCGGGCGGTCGGTTCAGTCAGGGCTCCGCGCGAGGCCATGGTCACAGTCGAACTCGCGCTCTGCCGCGGGCCGCGCGTGCCGACGCAGCCGTGCACGGCGTCGAGCACGACGAGCACGCCGAGGGGGTCGAGGCCGGTCTGCAGCGCATCGGCGATCTCTTCGGTGAGCCGCTCCTGCAGCTGGGGCCGGGCGGCAATGGTTTCGACCACGGCCGGCAGCCGACCGAGCCCGACAACGCGGTCCCCCGGCAGGTAGGCCACGTGCGCGATACCGAGGAAGGGCAGCAGGTGGTGTTCGCAGATCGAGCGAAAGGCGATGTCGCGCAGCAGCACGAGTTCGCCGGTGCTCTCCCCGACCGGAACGAAGTCCGCCAGCAGGTCCTGCGGGTTCTGGTCGAGCCCGGCGAAGAACTCGGCATAGGCATCCGCTACGCGACGCGGGGTGCTTTCGAGGCCGACCCGCTCGGGATTTTCGCCGATTGCAGCGAGAATCTCCGAGACGGCCGCCTGGATGCGCGCCCTGTCCACTGCCACGAGCGCCTAGGCGGTTGCGGGGCGGGGGTTGCGGGCCGGCGCGCGCTTGGGTTTGGCGGGAACGGCGTCACCGCTGGAGATGCCGCCGTCAACGGCAGCGCCGTCGATGGGAGCCTTCGGGGCCGGCATGGCGATGGGCGGCACATCGGAAACCGGGCGCTTGTCGCTGGAGAGCCACTGCGGGCGCGCCGGCAGCTTCTCGACCTTGGCGAAGATCTCGGCCAGGGCGGTCTGGTCGAGCGTTTCGTGCTCGAGCAGCGCAGTGGCGAGGTTGTCGAGAATCACTCGGTTCTTGATCAGAACCTCGTAGGCCTCGTCGTGGGCGTCTTCGAGCAGCTGGCGTACTTCGCGGTCGACGCTCTCGGCAACGCGCTCCGAGTAATCGCGCTGGTGACCCATGTCGCGGCCGAGAAAGACCTCTCCCGAGCCCTGGCCAAGCTTGAGCGGGCCGACGACACTGCTCATGCCGAACTCGGTGACCATCTTGCGGGCGGTCGCCGTGGCTTTCTCGATGTCATTGGAGGCGCCGCTGGTCGGGTCGTGAAAGATAATCTCTTCGGCGACGCGGCCGCCCATGGCGTAGGCGAGCTGGTCGAGCAGTTCGTTGCGCGTGACCGAGTAGCGATCTTCGAGCGGCATTACCATCGTGTAGCCGAGGGCCCGGCCGCGCGGCAGGATCGTGATCTTGGTCACCGGGTCGGTGAAGTTCATCGCGGTGGCGACGAGGGCGTGGCCGCCCTCGTGGTAAGCGGTGATGAGCTTTTCTTTGTCGCGCATGACGCGGGTGCGGCGCTGTGGTCCGGCCATGACCCGGTCGACGGCTTCGTCGAGGGCACGGTTGTCGATGAGCTGGGCGTTGGACCGGGCCGTGAGCAGCGCGGCTTCGTTGAGCACGTTGGCCAGGTCTGCGCCGGTGAAGCCGGGCGTCTTGCGGGCGAGCACTTCGAGGTCGACGCCCTGGGCCATCGGCTTGCCCTTGGAGTGTACTTCGAGAATGCGCTTGCGGCCGAGCATGTCGGGTGCGTCCACACCGATCTGACGGTCGAACCGGCCAGGGCGAAGGAGCGCGGGGTCGAGAATGTCGGGGCGGTTGGTGGCGGCGATGAGGATGACGTTGGCCTTCACGTCGAAGCCGTCCATCTCGACCAGCAGCTGGTTGAGGGTCTGCTCTCGTTCGTCGTGGCCACCGCCCATGCCGGCGCCGCGGTGACGGCCGACGGCGTCGATCTCGTCGATGAAGATGATGGCGGGCGCGTTTTCTTTGGCCTGGCTGAACAGGTCGCGCACGCGGCTGGCGCCGACACCGACGAACATCTCGACGAAGTCCGAACCACTGATGGCGTAGAACGGCACGTTAGCCTCGCCGGCGACCGCGCGGGCGAGCAGCGTTTTACCAGTTCCGGGAGGGCCGTAGAGCAGCACACCCTTCGGGATCCGGGCGCCGACCGCCTGGAACTTGGCCGGTTCCTTGAGAAAATCTTTGATCTCTTCGAGCTCTTCGATGGCCTCGTCGGCGCCGGCGACGTCGGCGAAGGTGACCTGCGGGCTTTCCTTGGAGACGAGCTTGGCCTTGGACTTGCCAAACTTCATGACCTTACTGCCACCGCCCTGCATTGAGATCATGAGCCAGAAGAAGGCACCGATCAGCAGTACGGGAAGCAAAAAGCTCAAAACGGAAAGCACCCAGTTGGGCTGCGGCACCTCGTCGGTGAAGCCGTCCTTCGGGTTCGCTGCGGTCACCGCGGTGATGATCTCTTCGCCGCGCGGGGCAACGTAGTAGAACTGCACCTGCGTGCCGAGGTCGCCGCTGGCCTTGGTCAGAGTGAGGTCGACGCGTTGTTCGCCGTCGACGATGGTGGCTTCGGCGACGTTGCCCGATTTCAGGTACGCGAGGCCTTCCTGCGTGCTGACCTCGCGGAATCCGCTCATGGTGATGAGGCTTGACCCCACCCAGACGGCGATGACGGCGAGCACAATATAGAGAATCGGTCCGCGGAGTAGCTTCTTGACGTTCATGGTGACCTCAGGCTAGCGCTCGATTGCAAGGGAATGCCGTGTGTTCGCCCAAAGGAAAACTCAGGCGTTGGTGCAGGCTGTGGCTAGAGCGCGGCTGCGGCGACGGTGGAGTAGACGTGCGGGGCGAGAATGCCGACCGAGCGCAGGTTGCGGTACTTCTCGTCGTAGTCGAGGCCGTAGCCCACCACGAACTTGTTCGGAATGTTGAAGCCCACGTATTTCACGTCGATGTCGACCCTGGCGGCATCCGGCTTGCGCAGCAGCGCGCAGATCTCAATGGATGCCGGACCGCGAGTTTTCAGGTTCGCCAACAGCCACGACAGGGTCAGACCACTGTCGATGATGTCCTCGACGATGAGCACGTTACGACCGGAGAGGTCGGTGTCGAGGTCCTTCAGAATACGCACGACACCGCTGGACTGCGTGCCGGAGCCGTAGGAGCTGACCGCCATCCAGTCCATGGTAACCGGGTGATGCAGCTCGCGAGCCAGATCGGCCATGACCATGACCGCGCCCTTAAGTACGCCGACCAGAAGCAGATCGGTGCCGGCATAGTCGACTTCGATCTGGCGTGACATTTCGGCCAGTCGGGCCCGAATCTGCTCCTCGCTGATCAGGATCTCGGTGAGGTCGCCGTCAATGTCGCGAGGTTCCATGTGAGAGGCGCAGTCCTTTGTGTCAGGTGGGTCCAGGGGCGGAAAAGATCAAAATGCCGTCCTGCCGTACAACTCTAATACCTGGCAGGCTGAGCGCCCCCTGTCCGTGCCACTGCGTCACGAGCGCCGCCACGGCCAGGGTCTGCACTCGAGTCAGCCACACCCCGCAAATCGCCTCAACTCCGAACCGGATCAGGCGCTGCCGAATCGCGGCCGGCTGCGCCGCCAGCACGTCCGCGGAGATCTTGCCGTTGGTCCAGTGTTCCTGCAGTATCGAGCGCGCCAACCCGTCGAGGGCGTCCGCGTCTTCCCGCAGCGCCTCGGCGGTGCGGGCGAGCGCCACGGCAACCCCGGGTCCGAGTTCGTTCTCGAGCAGCGGCAGCACCGTTTCTCGCACCCGCACCCGGGCGTATCGCGGGTCGAAGTTCTGCGGGTCGCTCCACGGCTCGAGGCCGGCATCGGCACAGAATTGCCGGGTTTGGGCACGGCGGATGCCCAGCAGCGGTCGCAGAATCGGCCCGGTTCGCGCCGCCATGCCCCGCAGGCTGGTCGGTCCGGAGCCGCGGGCGAGGCCGAGCAGCACGGTTTCGGCCTGGTCGTCGAGGGTGTGGCCCAGCAGCACACCGCTCGCCCCGGTCTGCTCCAGCGCTGCGTCGAACGCGGCATACCGTGCAGAACGGGCGCCCGCTTCCGGCCCGGAATTGGTGCGCTCGACCGTGACGCTCAGTACCAGAACCGGGTCGAGACCGAGCTGGTGGGCGGTCTCGGCGGCCCAAGCCGCGACATCCGCTGACCCGGTTTGCAGGTTGTGATCGACGATGACCGCCCCGGCACCGATGCCCGCCCGACCCGCTTCACAAGCGGTCGCGGCGGCGAGCGCGAGCGAATCGGCGCCGCCGCTCAGGCCGACCAGAACGAGCCCCTCCGACGGCAGCGACTCGCGCACGGCCCGGCGAATGTCGGCGATGGCCGGGGTCAGGCGCGGGCGGCGGGGAGATTCCATCCAGTAACGTTAGCGGCAGACTTTGATCAAGGGAGAAACCAGCCATGGCCGAATACGACGCAGTCATCGAAATCCCTCGCGGGAGCCGCAATAAGTATGAGGTAGACCACGAAACCGGTCGCGTGTACCTCGACCGCGTGCTCTACACGAGCTTCATGTACCCCACCGATTACGGCTACTTCGAGAACACGCTCGGCCTCGACGGCGACCCCGTCGACGTTCTCGTGCTGCTCGACTACCCGCTGTTCCCTGGCGTTGGCGTGTCCGTGCGCCCCGTTGGCGTATTCAACATGACCGATGACGGCGGAAGCGACGCCAAGGTCATCGCCGTTCCGGCCGGTGACCCGCGCTGGAACCACATCCAGGATGTCCTCGACATTCCGGAATATACCCGCAAGGAAATCGAGCACTTCTTCGAGCACTATAAGGACCTCGAGCCGAACAAGTGGGTCAAGACGGAGGGCTGGGGCGACGCCGCCGAAGCCGACCAGATCGTGGTCGACGGCATTGCCAAGCTCGCCGCAGAGGGCCACTAGACCGGACATCGACGAAGGCCCCCTGGTTGACCGGGGGCCTTCGTTCTGCCTGTCGCCCCTCCTCGCGGGGGCTAATTCAGGAAAGAGACCGAATTCGGCTGAACCTCTCGCACTGGTCCGCCGGCCATCGCGCGATCCGCCGAGAATCTCCTGAATTAGCCACCACCGGGCGACCTATCCGGGCCCGGTGTTAGGCGGCCGGGCGGCCGACGTACGGCGCGACGGCCCAGGACGACCAGATGCTGTGCACACGCACGCGCGACGAGGGGTTCGGAGCTTCGAGGATCTGGCCGTTGCCCACGTAAATCGCCACGTGGTAGTAGTTGCCGGGGCTGCCCCAGAACACCAGGTCGCCTACCTGCACCTGGGCGAAGGAGACGAGCTTGCCCTGGCTGGCCATGGTGTTGTACTGGTTCGTGGCCGAGTGGGTGCCGATATACACGCCGGCCGCCGCGTAGGCGGCCTTGGTCAGGCCGGAGCAGTCCCAAGCGTCGGGGCCGGAGCCGCCGAAGACGTAGCGGTCGCCGAGCTGGGCGTTGGCGAACGTCAGCGCGGTGTCGACGATGCTCGCGTTGGGCAGGGCGACGGGTGCTGAGGGCGCGGCCGGTGCGGACGGTGCGGCCGGTGCGGACGGTGCGGACGGTGTAACCGACCCAGCGCCGGAGCCCGAGCCCGAGCCGGAGCCGGAGCCGGAGCCCGACCCAGAGCCGGCTACCGCTGCGGCATCTTGCACGGCCTGCGCGGCTGCGGCATCCGCTATGGCGGCAGCCGATGCCTGCGCCTGCGCGAACGCGGTGGCCGCGGCAGCCGCGTCTTCACCGGCGTGAAAGCTGCGCTCGGCCTCGGCCGTCGTGTCTTTGAGCAGGGCGAGCTGTTCGAACAGTTCACTCGACTTGCGTTGCTGAGTGTCGTAGGCGGCCTCAGCTGCGGTCGAGCTGGCCGTGGCGGCATCAAAGGTAGTCTTGGACTCTTCGGTGAGACGTTCGCGTTCCTCGGTCGCCGATGCGGCCTGCTCGCCGAGGGACTCGGCTGCGTTCTTGTCCTGCACGGCCTCCGTGTAGATCTGCTCCGACTGTTCACTCAGCTTGCTGGCCGTTCCGAGCTGGCTGAGCAGGTCATCCGCACTGTTGCCGTTCAGGAACAGATTGAGTGACAGACTGCTGGCGCCAGACTTGGCGAGGTGCGCGGCGATGAGGCCGGCCCGCATTTTCGATGTTGCAGCAGTGGCTTCGGCGGTTGCAGCCTGCTCGCTGAGGCTGGTTTCGCGCAGGGTGGCGGCGTCCAGGGCATCCTGCGTCACTCGGTAGACCTCGGCCGCGATCTGCGCGGTCGTGACCGCCTTCGCCGCCTGGCTCGCCAACCCGTTCAGCAGCTCACCGAGAGTTGCGATCTCGGCCTGCTTGGTCGATTCGTTCTGTTTGGCCTTTTCCACATCATTCCAGCTCGGATAGTCGGGGGCGGCGAAGGCGGCCCCGCCGGCGGCGGCAACGGATGCTGTGACCGCCGAGACCGCGCCGATCGCCACTGCGGACAGCAGCCGTTTCGACTTGGTGCGAACCCGTGCGCGTGCGGTGGTGCCGGGCGCAGTGGTGCTCGGTACGGTTGTGGTGCTCTTAGCCAAGTGATGCTCCCCGGTCGGCCATGAATGGAACGGGATTGATGCGGTTTCCACCGATCCAGACTTCGAAGTGCAGGTGACAGCCGTTGGCTGCCCCGGTGTCACCGGAATAGGCGATGATCTGCCCCGCTGACACGGACTGGCCGGAGCGAACGTTGTACCCGCCATTGCGGATGTGGGCATAGCCGGTTGAGACGTTGTCGCCGTGGCTGATCTTCACGAAGTTGCCGTACGTGCCGAGGACACCAGCCCAGGTGACGACGCCGGCGTGGGCGGCGTAGATCGGTGAACCGCAGCCGGTGCCGAGGTCGGTGGCGTAGTGAAAGCTTCCGCTGCAGTCACCACCGTTACAGATGACCGCCCGGGGACCGTAGCCGCCGGTGATGCGGCCGCTGGCCGGAACGGCCCAACCGGTCATGCTCACCGAACCACCGGAGCCGCCGCTGCTGGCACGCGCGGCCGCGGCTGCCGCAGCCCGTTCAGCTGCTTCAGCCGCAACCCGAATGGCTTCGAGCCGGGCGCGTTCGGCAACTCCGGCTTCATACCCGGCAGTCGTGGTGGCCTGGGCGTCGCGCATGAACTGCAGCTGCTGCTCCAGCTCAACGCTCTTCGCCTCGGAGTCCGCCAGCGCGTTCGCTGCTACTTCGGCTGCAGCCTGGGCCGCAGCGAGCGCGGCCTCGGCGGCGACGCGCAGAGTCTCACGTTCTGACTGAGCGACTTTGGCCTGGTCGCCGAGTGACTGGGCGTTGTTCGTGGCCGACTGCGCCGATTCATACACGTCGGAGCTGCGTTCAACGAGCTTGCTCATGTTGCCGAGTTTGGCCAGCAGCAGGTCGGCGTCGGCACCGTCCCCCTCGCCCTCCAG
This sequence comes from Cryobacterium aureum, assembly GCF_002954245.1. Taxonomy (GTDB): domain Bacteria; phylum Actinomycetota; class Actinomycetes; order Actinomycetales; family Microbacteriaceae; genus Cryobacterium; species Cryobacterium aureum. The sequence continues at coordinate 33,442 of NZ_PPTG01000040.1, forward strand.
GAACAGGTTCACGCTGAGGTCGGTACCACCGGTGCGGTAGAGCTGAGCGGCGAGCTGACCGGCTTGCTTGGTCGCGGCATCCGCTGTCGCCTTACTCGCATCGGCCTGGGTCTGGATATCTTCGGCACGGCGGGTGGCGTCGTCGAACTCCTGCTGAGCCACCTCGAGCTCACTGGCGCTCTTTTCGGCAGCGGCCTGAGTCTCCTGCACCTGCACCTGCAGGCCGGCAATGAGATTTTCAATAGCGGTCACCTGCACGGCCGCCGAGGCAGTGTTCGCCTTGGCGTCCTGCAGGTCTTGCCAGGAAGGATAATCCACGGCGCGGGCCGGGGCGACGGGGCTCACGAGGGTGACCAGCAGCGTCATGGCGGCCATGATGCTGGTCAGCGCCAGGGTGTGCCTGGGCCAATGATCGGTCAAACGCAAGCGGCGAGCAGGCAGGTCGGTCCCGTAATCGCTCACGGTTCTCGTACGAATCATTGTTTCCCAACAGGCTTATAGCAGTCGCCCCGTGCGCCGAGGCAGACTCTTCACAGTAACAAGCTGGGCACGATTCGCCCAGTCTTACCGGTGAATCTAACCCGCGAAATGCCCGCTGGCCCGCTCATTTGCAGGCGCGGTGCGAACCGGCGATGAAAATTATTTACCAATCAAGCGGATGCTGCGCGCGCCGATTTGGCCTTCTCCCCACAAGACCGTATGCTTACTCTTCGGCAGCCATGAACTTTGTGGCTCACGGCCCCATCGTTTAGCGGCCTAGGACGGCGCCCTTTCACGGCGTTAACACGGGTTCGAATCCCGTTGGGGCTACGCAAACTGCACGTGCACGAAGCATTACTCGAAATAGAATAGTCTTACCAAGTGCCTCGCACACAGATACACATTTTACATCGAGGCCCTGTAGCGCAGTTGGTTAGCGCGCCGCCCTGTCACGGCGGAGGTCGCCGGTTCAAGTCCGGTCAGGGTCGCAAAGGTAATAGCCCTTTCGAAAGGAAGGGCTTTTTTCCTTAGAAGAGGCGTTTTTTCGACGCAGCTTTGGGGCCCTGTAGCTCAGTTGGTAGAGCGTTCGACTGAAAATCGAAAGGTCACCGGATCGACGCCGGTCGGGGCCACCACCGCCACTCCCTAGGAAACTCACTCGTGAGCAACTCGGGGAGTGGCCTTTTTTTATGCCCATTTGCGGGCTCCGATCCGGCCTCATTTTCTCCTCGCCAGGGCGGGATTAAACGTTCATCCCCGAAAGTTTCCGTTGCGAAGAACTCCCCCATCTGGCGCCGTGAAGACAAGGCCATCCTCCCGCCGATCCTGGCAGCGCGACTTCAGTGAGACGAATATCATCAGAAGGATTCGTGGAGATTCGTCGGTCAGCGCTTGCAAACTTCATAGTCCCCGACAAGACGAGGTGGATCTGCCGGACAGTTGACGGCGCGAGATTCACCGACAGGGCATTCACCCATTCCTGCACATCGCCGCGCGCTACCGTACCCAGCTTTGTCTTCCCCCATCGCGGAAGTACGTGCTTGTCAAGGCTGTGCCGATATCCAGACGGGTGGTTGGCTTGAATTGCACTTGGGCGCTGCACCCTTTTTCAGCCCAGGCCGTGAGTGTGATTCGCGACTTGGTGGGATCAACCCATTCGCCGCGGTCTTTCGACACTTCAACGCCCGAAAGAAATCTTTCTGCGTCTCGTTGAGTGCTGAAGCCGCGTTTGCTCGTCTGCCGGCGATCTGGCATTCGGTATCGTACGCGGTAGAGCTTGCCGTCTGCGGTTGGATAGGACTCGATTGTCGCCATCACGATCCTCCACGTCGAAGAGATCACACTCCGTCTTTTAATGATCCCCTGAATGGAGAGATTGGGGCTGTTTCGACCCTGTTGAATATCGCGGGGTGCGTCAGCGACGAATATCGGTGCTTCAGGCGCAGACAACTCAGCCGACATTTTTGGCACGCGTGCATGGACCGATCGCCATCTGAGTGGAGCGGTGCTGCTTGCCGTGCCTCCCGCAGAACAGCTCGTCATGATCCGCGTTCTCGTTCTTATGAACTGGCATTCAGGATTCACCGCTCGCCGTGGGGTACTCTGCGAGGGAAGACATTGGCAGTCCACTCGTGGACTGTGGGCAGAGAAGTAGGTGAAATGACGCTGGAGCGTGCGGTACGACGACTGGTTGCACCCGTCTCTGTGCCGCCTTTCGTCTCATTGCTTGCCCTGGCCGCACTGCTCTTTGCGGTTTTTGCCATTCATTCCGAGGCGACCGGGCATGCCATGCACACCCCGGCCGCTGCTTCGTCAAGTGTTGTTGCTTCATCGGCTGCCGCTGAGCAATCTTTGGTTATGGGTAGGGCTGCTGTCGTGGCTGCTCCCGTCGTCGCGGCGATCACGTCCGGAAGCCTGGACGGAATGCTGGATTGTGCTCTGCTCGCAATGACGTGCGTCCTGCTCCTCACCCTCGTCGTCATGATTTTCCTGACTCGACTTCCGGCCACGTATCCGCGCCTGCTCGATGCCGGCGGCATCATCCTGGACTCCTGGCGCACCGCCGCCCTGCCTGTTCAGCGACCCAACCTCACCCTTCTCTCCGTCTGTCGCGTTTAAACCGAGATGTAGCTCCGAGCCACCACCTGGCTTCGGAACTTCGCCGTGCCCACGGCCACTCGGTTTCTACTACTTATCGACGAATGGATGAACGATGCTCAAATCACGAACTTTTCTGTATGCGGCTGTGGCACTGGCGGCCACACTGACCCTGAGCTCCTGCGCCGGCGGCAGTCCCGCCACCGACCCAGCAAGCCCCTCCGCGAGCCAAACCACAGCGGCGTTCAATTCAGCGGACGTGACTTTTGCGCAGATGATGATCCCCCATCACGAGCAGGCCGTTCAAATGAGTGATGACCTCCTCGTAAAGGACGGTATCGACCAAAGCGTGATTGACCTCGCAACTCAGATCAAGGCTGCGCAAGAACCGGAGATTGCGCAGCTAAAAGACTGGTTGACGGCGTGGGGCGAGGGTGACAGCAGCATGGGCGGCATGGATGGCATGGACGGCGGCTCTGACGGGATGATGTCCGACGACGACATGATGGCCCTACAGGACGCCTCGGGAGTCGAGGCCAGCACGCTATTCCTGGAACAGATGACGGTGCACCATGAGGGCGCTGTCGCGATGGCGCAGCTCGAAATTGATGATGGTGAGAATGCGGATGCGCAGGCGATGGCCGCCACCATCGTTGAGACGCAGACGGCCGAAATCGCCGTCATGGCCGAGCTCCTCGCCTCGCTCTAAAGCGACACGTTCGGGGCGGATCCTTCTCTGGAAGGCCCGCCATTGGAGCCCAATTTTCTCTTTCTGAATGACCTGCAAGGACATAAGTATGCATTGCCGTCAAATTCTTCAGCTGCTTCGCGTCGCCGGGGCGGTGCTCCGTGGATAACACCGGCCACGTGGCCACAGCGCCCCACATTCCCGGCGCCATTCCACCAATGTCACGACGCGATTTGCGTGCCATGGAGAGCATGCTGCGTACGGGTCGCCCGGACCCCTCAAAATCCGCGCCAGCGGCGAAAGCCGTGCCCCGTTCGATCCCGTTGCGCCAGCGTGTTGCGGCCAGCAGCGCCATGGCGATGATCGCACTGTTTGCAATTAGCACGTCCCTGCCCGCGCTTGCGATCAACACAGAATCACCGCAAGCCGATGCTACGAGCGCCGCTCCGATCGACGATCTGCAAAGCGTCAGCGCCGCGGGGGCGGCATCCGTTCTCGTTGAACGCGACGGGTATACTATCACGGAAGCACCTGAACCGGCCTCGTACACCGAAGTTGCCGGCAACGGGGAATGGGCCAGCCTGAGTCCGGGTCAGCTCAGCGATCAAGGCTGGGCTCTACCCGTTCTGGGCCGAATATCGAGCCCGTTTGGTTCTCGCCCGAACAAACCAGTGGATGGTGTCGGCGACTTCCACAACGGAACCGACATTGCCGCGCCCTGCGGTCAGCCCGTCTTCGCTGCTACCGGCGGCAAAGTTGTCACCTCGGATTATCAGGGCTCCTACGGCAACTGGGTTCTCATCGACCACGGCAACGGCGTCGAGACGGGATATGCCCACAACAGTCAGCTCCTCGTCGACTCCGGTCAGCTGGTTGTGGCCGGTGAAATCATCGCGATAGTGGGATCGACCGGTGCATCCAGCGGCTGCCACGTGCACTTTGAAACACGCGTCGACGGTGAACGCGTCGACGCGGAACCCTTCATGAGCACTCGGGGGGTGTCTCTTGGCTAAGAGCAAGACTGGCGCTCGGTTCGCTCTTGTAGCGGTGACGGTTTTCGCGCTTCTCGGAATCGCGGCACCGGCCGGCGCGGCAGAGTACCCGAGCTGGTCGGATGTGGAATCCGCACGATCGTCCGAGGCTGGTAAACAAGCGCAGGTCACGGAGTTGACCGGGCTGGTCGCAGGCCTCACCGCCGAAGTGGATGCTGCGCGTGCGGAAGCATCTCGTCGCGCATCCACCTATGAGGCCGCGCAAAACGCGTTCGATGACGCGACCCTGCGAGCGACGAACTTGCAGGACCAGGCCGACGCCGCCTCGGCCACCGCCGCCATTTCGGGCGAACAGGCCGGCCGGCTGGCAGCAATGCTCGCACGCTCGGGAAACAGCGACCTGTCGTTGTCGCTGTTCTTGGACGGGCCCAGCGCCAGCGATCTCCTGAATCAGCTCGGTTCCATGAGCAAGCTGACCGAGCGGATGAGTCTGGTCTATGAGTCCGCCGCCGCCGACGAAAACTCCGCTAGATCGCTCACGGATCAAGCTCAGATCGCTCAACAGACGCTCGGTGCGCTGGCTGCGACGGCTGAAACCGCGTTGACCGAAGCGATGGCCGCGAGCATCCGGGTGGAGACGGCACTAGCCGACCAGCAGGAAATTGCCGCAACGCTACAGGCACAGCTTGCCGTTCTGACCGAGGATCGGGCCGCGACGGAAGCCGACTACGCCGCGGGCGAAGAAATCCGCCGGGCAGCCGAAGCAGCCGCCGCGAAAGTGCGCGCCGCCCAAGCCGCTGCGGCCGCAGCTTCAGCAGCCGCAGCACCGAGCAGGCCCCTGGGCGGCAGCAGCACGCCCAACGCACAGGGCTGGACCTTGCCCGTATCAGGCTGGATTAGCTCAGCGTATGGGGCTCGGCCCAACAAACCGGTGGCGGGAGTCGGTGCGTTCCACTATGGAACCGACATCGCCGCGGGCTGCGGGCAGACCGTGTCGGCAGCATCCGCTGGAACAGTCAGTTACGCCGGCTGGCTGGGCTCCTACGGCAACTGGGTCCTCATCGACCACGGCGACGGCACCCAAAGCGGTTATGCGCACAACAGCTCGCTGCTCGTCAGCACCGGGCAACAGGTTTCCACGGGCGCTACCATCGCTCTCGTGGGAACGACGGGTGCGTCCAACGGCTGCCACGTGCACTTTGAAACACGCGTCAATGGTGCCCGCGTCAATCCACAACCCTTCATGAGCGCTCGAGGAGTCACCCTTGGTTAGATTCAACCGGTCACGACGCCGGATCATCGCACTGTCGTTCCCGCTCGTAGGCCTCATAGTTCTCACCGGTTGTTCCGCCAACGATTCGGTTTCGACGGCAGCGTCGCCCAGCATGCATTCGACGTCGGGCGCTTTTGAGCACGTGCATGGCCTCGGTGCTGATCCCCTCACGGGCGACACCTACGCGGCAACCCACCAGGGGGTGTGGCTCATTCCTACCGACGTGCTGCCCGACACCTATCTGACCGGAGCGCCGCGAGCAAACACGACCCAGCCGCGACAGATCGCTGGCTTGGCGCAGGACACGATGGGCTTCACTGTGGCCGCGCCCGGGCAGTTGTTGGCGTCGGGTCACCCCGATCCGACCGAACCCAGCGACCTGGCGCTTCCCAATCTGGGCCTCATCTCCAGCACGGACGGTGCGTCCACCTGGACGGCACTGTCGCTGGCGGGCGAGACCGATTTTCACGATCTGGATGCGGTCCCCCTCAACGACGGCACCCTACGCGTCTACGGGTACGACGCAGGCGCCGGGACCATTGCCGTCAGTGACGACTCCGGCCTCTCCTGGACAGCGGGAGCTAACCTCGCACTCCGCGACCTGAGCACGGATCCAGCGCAGGCCGATCGGCTCTACGCAACGACCGCCGCAGGCGTCATGGTGAGCACCGACGCGGGTCGCACCTTCTCCGCATTGGATGGCGCACCCGCGCTGCTACTGCTGGACACTATCGACGCAAACGCAGGCGGTGGATTGGTCGGTCTGGATCCCAGCGGCGCAGTCTGGCGGCAGGACGCCGAAACGTGGACGCAAACCGGAACGACCGGTCGTGCCCCCGAAGCGTTCACCGTCGTCGGCGGCTCCTCGCCTTGGATCCTTGTCGCGGACGCCACCGGAATCTCCGCCAGCAATGACTTCGGGAGCACGTGGACCGCGCTGGTATCGCTGTCCAGCTAGCTCCGGCACCACCGAACGACACCGGCCATCCGACCGGACTACGAGCGGCTGGCATCCAGGTACGACAGATACCCCTAGAGGTTTAATGGGATATTGTCAACTTACGAAAGGAATCACATCATGATGTGGGGCAATGGAGCTATGGGGTGGTCTTGGGGATACGGACTGCTGGCAATGGTCGGCATCGTAATTCTCGTGTACGTCATCATTCGCTTATCGACAAAAACCGGGAGCGTGGCCCCTGGTCACCGCCGCCGTCAGCGTCCTCTGATCTGACCAGCGCGCGGAAGATCCTCGACGAGCGATTTGCTCGCGGAGAACTAACGGCAGAGCAGTACCGCGACCAGGTCCGGGTGCTCAGCGAAGGCCGATGATGGCCGACATTAGCCGCCGAAATGCTCTCATTCTCGGCGGCGTAGGAATTGGCGGGGTGGCCATTGGCGGGACCGGTTTCGTTGCGAATCAATCCTCGAGGAGGCAGCAGGCTTTGGAAGCTGCGCCTGGGTTCGCCCTGGTTCAGCCCACCGAATTACACAGCACCGGAGGCGTGTTGACGGTGGCACTGGAGTCATCGTCTCAGCCGGTAAGCGTTGCCGGCCGAACTGTGCGTGCGCTCAGCTACAACGGAAGCGTCCCCGGCCCGACACTGCGCGTTCGGGCGGGCGACATCCTTAATATCAGCCTGCGCAATGGTTTGACCGACCCGAGCAACCTGCACGTGCACGGCCTGCACGTCTCGCCGGAAAACAATAGCGACAACATGTTCGTCACGGTCGACGCCGGCGACTCCTTCGAATACCGCTATGAGCTACCCGCAAACCACCCGCCGGGCGTGTACTGGTACCACCCGCACCACCATGGACTCGTCGCCGATCAGATATTTGGAGGCCTCTACGGTGCGATCATCGTAGAAGATGCCAAAGAGATCCCGGCCACCCGGGAGCGCGTACTCGTTATCTCTGACATGACCTTTGATTCTTCCGGTACCATTTCAGCTACCACCGAAATGGAGAAGATGTCGGGCAGGGAGGGCGAGCTCGTTCTGGTGAACGGGCAGCTCACTCCTGACCTGAGCGCCAGCCCCGGCGACCGGGAACGCTGGCGAGTCATCAACGCGTGCACTTCCCGCTATCTGAGGCTTCGACTCGACGGGCAGCAACTCACCCTCCTCGGCATCGACTCCGGCCGGTTCGAATCCGCGCGCGACGTTGACGAAGTCGTCTTGGCTCCAGGCAATCGCGCAGACTTGTTCGTGACCGCTCGCGCGGGCACGTCCACCCTTCGCACCCTCCGCTATGACCGTGGTGCATCCGGCGGGATGATGGGCGGCGGCACGACCAGTTCCGCCGATGTCGCACTGGCCACGTTCGCCGTCGCCGGTGCCAACACCGACGAATTCACCGCAGTACCCGACCAGCTCGCACCACGGGACTTACGTTCCGTTACCGTCACAGCTCGACGCGAATTGGTGTTCGCTATGGGAATGGGAGGCGGCATGGGCGGCGGCATGATGTCAGCCACGATCAACGACCGCACATTTGATGCCGCCCATGTCGACACCACCGTGCAGTTTGGAAGCGTCGAAGAGTGGGCTCTCACCAACACCAGCACTCTCGATCACCCGCTTCACCTGCACGTCTGGCCAATGCAGATTATTGAACAGGATGGCCAATCAGCCGAGTCAGCGATTTGGCAGGACGTCGTCAACATACCGGCACGCAGTACCGTGCGCGTTCGGATCGCCTTCGATGATTTTCGCGGACGGACCGTCTATCACTGCCATATCCTCGACCATGAAGACGCCGGCATGATGGGCATCATTCAGGCGATGTGAGCACCGGTAGGCCTTTGATCAAGAGGGAGATACGCCGAGGATTTGCCCCAGTATCTCTGCTGACTCCCCCGTCCGGTGCCGTGAAGACAGCTGGGAAGTTCTCGGGCCGCAACGAAATCGGGCCGGATGTTCCGTGCCACGTCGGCCTGCCGCCCCGGCGAAGCGAGCGCGTCTGGCAGACCCCACTCCGGCGCCACCATTGCCATGCCACCTCGCACAACTCACACGCCAGATGTCAATTCAGGCTGTCAGCGCTCGTTGAAAACGAGGCCAGTTTCGCTCTTTGAACAGTAGACCACCCACCACGATTGGATGGGTGATTACAGTGCAGGATTGGGCAGAGATTCGGCATCTTCATGTCAGTGAGGGCTTGTCGGTGCGGGCGATTGCGAAGCAGTTGGGCTTGTCGCGGGTGACGGTCACTCGAGCGGTTCATTCGGCTGGGCCTCCGCAGTATCGTCGCGGTTCGAGTCCGTCGGCTTTCGACGGTTTTGAAGGACCCCGCAGACCGGATCACCTATCGGGCGGGTTCTCGACAGCACGGACGTTCATCGCTCTATCGAGAAGCGTCACCTATATCCCCTTACGGCATTTAACGAGATGGACGCACTCGACGAAGCTGGACGCACTGGGTGGCATTCAATTGGCTATGGAATGTACTTCCACGACGTCATTCAATCCAATGAGCAAGGGGAACACCAACGAGTCGCCGCCTTCGGATCCAGCCGACACAGCCTGGAGGGCGAAGGATGGCACCGAATAGGAACAATGTGGTTTCCGTGGGCCTACTTCGCGCGCCCCACGGGGAAGCCAATCGAAGCAGCCGGACCACCCTCTGGTCAAACCACCTAGCCGAACTTCGTTGCATTCGAAGTGCACCCAGACCACGATCTTGGGATTCAATATCCTCCGCCCGCAAGGGCGTCGCCCACCGGAAGGCCAGGGTGAGGGTTCGACAGTGCGTAAGCAAGCGCCGCCGAATGTGCAACTTCATGTGGAGCAAGGCAGTCGTGCCCACGACGGTCACGAGTGCATAGCCATCGCGCGGATCGCCACGTCGCAGAACCGGAGGGTGGCCCATTTTGTGCCCGCTACTTCGCTCACTGGACAACTTCGACGGGTGTGGCGGGGTCGCAACCGCTCGAAGTTGTCCAGTGAGCGGCCAGCTAGGCTCGAATGATGACCGCCCGCACCGTTCTGATCCTGCTCGACGTCGACGGAGTGCTCAACCCACGGCTCGTCGACCAGAGGCTCGTACTCGACCCGGCGCGCGCAGAACTCGTACGCCAACTGGCCGACCTCGGATCCATCGTGTGGGCGACCACTTGGTCTCCCACACACACGTTTCACCTGACCCGGGATCTCGGCCTGTCTTCCGACACCGAGGGCATCGCTTTTCCGCGCAATCTGCACTTCGACCCGTCAAATCCCGCACCCACGGCAAAACTCCACTGGGTCGCCCGCTGGCTGGCCCGGCAGGATCCGCAGCCCGACGCGGTGATCTGGATCGACGACATCCTGCGCCACGATGCCGTCGGCTGGGCCACCGCGCAGGCCCGGCCGACACATTTGGTGCAGCCCGACCTGAACGTTGGGCTCACGGCCGCGCACCTCGACGCGGTACGCCTCTTCGTGGATGGGCTCGCTCCGACGCCATCCTGACGACGCCGTCCTGGCGACACAGCCCGGACGACTCAGTGCGCGCCGTCGGACTTGCCGAGCGCCGTCGCCCAGACCGCTTCCAGCACTCCTGACGCAATGAGCAGAATCCACGACATGACTGATACTCCTCGGCCAGTCTTGTCGCGTTCCGGGTACTTTTCGTCGTCCGGGGCCGCACTCCACGGCCTGCTTCGACCATAGGCACCGCCACTGGGCTAACCATGTGCAGAACCGCGGCCTGCCGCGAAACGGATGCCGCGGCATCCGTTTCGCGCGCCCGTTTGGACCGCGCGGGCGCGGCTGCGGCGGCTAGGCGATGAAGGCGCGGTAGGCCGCGTCGTTCGCGCGCAGCACGCGCAGCACGTTCTCGGTGCCCAGCTTGGCCAGGTCGGCTGCGCTCCAGCCGCGCCGCTCGAGCTCGGCGAACAGGTTGGGGTATTCCGCCACGGTGGCAAGCCCAACCGGCATGTCGGGGCAGCCGTCGAAGTCGCCACCGAGGCCGATGTGATCAATGCCGGCCACGCTGCGGGCATGCTCAACGTGGTCCGCCACGTGCGCCACGGTCACGACCGGCTTCTCCCCCACCGAACCGTTGTCTTCCCAGCTGCGGTAGTCGGCAGAGAGAAAGGCCGGCACGAAGGTGATCATCTGAACGCCACCGTTGGCGGCGAGCTGACTAAGAATTGCATCGGGCACGTTGCGCGGGTGGGGATTTAGGGCAAAACACGAGGAATGGCTGAAGAGAACGGGGAGGGTTGAGGCATCGAGGGCGTCCTGCATGGTGGCAGAGGAAACATGGGACAAGTCGACCATCATTCCGATGCGATTCATCTCGGCAATGACGGCCCGGCCACGCTCGTTCATGCCGTCGTGCGTCACCTCGCCGACCGCCGCGTCGGCCCACTCCGTCGATGAGTTCCAGGTGAGCGTCATGTAACGCACGCCCAACCGGGCGTACTCGCGGAGTACCGCGAGCGAGTTATTCATCTGGTTGCCGCCCTCAACCCCGAGGAGCGACGCAATTCTTCCGCCGTGCCGGGCGCGCCCTACGTCATCGGCGGTGACTGCCCGTTCGAAATCGTCGGGATAGGCGGCAATCAGGCGATGAATGAAGTCGATCTGCTCGAGCGTTGCCTGCACCGAATCCGTGCCCTCCAGGTCGGTGTGCACCCACACCGACCAGAACTGGCCCTGCACCCCGCCGCGCCGCAATTTGGGGACATCCGTTTGCAAATGACTGCGGGCAGAATCCTGCTCCGAGTCCAGCCCGGCAACGGAATAGTCACGATGCTCTCTGCAGGCCCAAGCGAGGTCATTGTGCCCGTCAAGAACAGCAAATTTCGGTTTTCTTACGGTCATCTGAACTCTTCCCGGCAATTGATGCACCATACCAGCCTAGGACCCCCTCCATCGGGCATCTAATGCGCTCAGGCCGTATCACCTCACGGCACTGACGGCGTGATTCCTGCCCGCGCTTGCGGGCCTTACGGGGGGTGTCGGCCGATCTCAGGCTGAGCATTCCCCAACACCTTCCCCCATACAGGGGATTTTGACCCCCATTGAGGTTACAGCGCCGCCGACTTGAATCGGGGTAGTCTCTGCCAGTAAGTTGCTGAGAAAGAATCATCTTCATACGACGCGCTCCATCGAACGACAAGTGCCAGCATCGCCACCTGTTCCTGTAAACCCGACTGCAGGGAATGAAAACGTGACATTCACTCTCCGAACTACCCCAGAACCCGATACGCGCCTCCGTTACCGCCGCGCCACAACGACCACGCCCGGTACTACTTTCACGTTCGACCGTAGGGGGAGTGACGCATGAGTGAATCAGATTCGCCCGCCTCTTTCCAGCAACCTCTGCCCCTTCGGCGTACCGCCAAGCTTCGACTCGTTGACCAGTCGGTGTCCGCGCCCGCCGATATCGCGGTGGACACCCCCTCCTCAGGGCTGATTTGGGCTCGGCGGTACCGAACCAAGCTGCGACTGACCGATGTTGCGGTCATTGTTCTCGCGGTGGGTAGCGCACTGGTCTTCCGGTTCGGCGTGGACGGCATTCCGGCCGTACCGGGATCGTTCAGCGCCAACTATTGGCTCGTTTCACTCCTGATCGTGGCGACCTGGCTCATGACCCTTGAGCTTTTCCACACCAGGGACTCCCGCGTCGTGGGTGTCGGAGCGAGCGAGTACAAACAGGTCATCAATGCCAGTGCTGTCACTTTCGGCATGCTCGCCATCATCTTTCTGATCTTCAACATCGACATCGCTCGGCTGTACTTTGTTCTGGCGCTCCCCCTCGGTATTGCGGCACTGGTTCTCGAACGGTGGCTGTGGCGCAAATGGCTGCTGCACCAGCGCAGGTTCGGCCACTATCTCGCCCGCGTGATCGTCGTTGGAAATCGAGACGACGTAGAATACGTGGTCAGTCAGATCGACACCAAGTCTGGAGCCGCCTACTACATCGTCGGCGCAGCTCTGGAAGACGGCATCGGTGACGATATCTCAGCCGGCGAGCGCGTGGTGCCGATCGTGTCCGACTTCGAGCACGTCGCAGCCGCCGCCGCCGCCATGGGGGTTGACACGGTCATTGTGGCCGGGCAGCCTAGCGGCGGCAGTTCCTACATTCGCAATCTGGGTTGGGACCTCGAGGGCACCTCCGCGGAGCTTGTTCTTTCCAGCCGACTAACGGATGTCGCTGGTCCCCGCATCCACTTTCGTCCGGTTGACGGCCTCCCGCTGATCCACGTCGAAATTCCTCGGTTCGAGGGGGGCCGCCATGCCCTCAAGCGCACCCTGGATATCGTCACGACGGCACTCGCGATCGTGTTTTTGCTCCCCGTGCTCGCCTTCATCGCCGTGCTCATCAAACTCGACAGCCCCGGCCCGGTGCTGTTTCGGCAGGAGCGGTGCGGCCGCAACGGACAGACCTTCCGCATGATCAAATTCCGCTCGATGGTGCAGACCGCGGAAGACGACCTGGCTGGTCTACTCGACCAGAACGAAGCTTCCGGGGTGATGTTCAAGATTCGCAATGACCCTCGAATCACCAAGATCGGCCGCGTGCTGCGCAAATACTCACTCGACGAGCTGCCCCAGCTGTGGAATATCTTTGTCGGCGAGATGAGCCTGGTCGGGCCACGCCCGCCGCTGCCCGAAGAAGTTCAGGTCTACGAAACCCACGTGCACCGCCGCCTGTACATCAAGCCCGGTCTGACCGGCATGTGGCAGGTCAACGGGCGGTCCAATCTCAGCTGGGAAGACAGCGTACGGCTCGACCTCTACTACGTCGAGAACTGGTCACTGGCCGGCGACCTGATGATCATCTGGCGCACCTTCAAGACCGTCATTCAACCAGTAGGGGCATATTGACATGACCGCGGGCATCGAACACACTGCGCCGTCCAGCCGCCGGCGTCTGAGCATCGCAATGATCGGTACCCGCGGAGTGCCCGCAGCCTACGGCGGGTTTGAAACGGCCGTCGAGGAAATCGGGCGCCGGCTCGTTGACCGCGGCCACGACGTGACCGTTTATTGTCGCCGCACGGCCCAGCCGGTTCCAGCGGAGTACCTCGGTATGAAACTGGTGGAGCTGCCGGCCCTGCGCCATAAGATTTTGGAGACGCTGAGCCACACCGGGCTGTCGGTGCTGCACGCAACCCTGCACCGCCCAGCCGATGTCGCCTTCGTGTTCAACGCAGCCAATGCCCCGTTCGTTCCGCTGCTGCGCCTGCGCGGTATTCCCAGCGTCGTGCACGTCGACGGTCTCGAATGGAAGCGAGACAAATGGGGCGGCGCCGGTCGACGCTACTACCGCTGGGCCGAAGAAGTCTCGGTGCGCGAAGCGGATGCCCTCATCGCTGACGCGCAGGGAATCGTCGACTACTACCGGGACGAGTTTTCCATCCCGACCGAACTGATCTCCTACGGCACCCGAATTCTGCACGATACCCCGACCGATCGGCTCACCGAACTCGGACTCCGGCCCGGCGGCTACCACCTCGTCGTCGCCCGGTTCGAACCGGAAAACCACGTCGACATGATTGTCGAGGGATACCGCGCCAGCGGGGCACGCCTCCCACTGGTCGTTGTCGGCTCCGCGCCCTACGCGGCTGACTACACCAACCGCATCAGTGTCCTGGCTGCGTCCGATTCCCGCATTCGCATGCTCGGCAGCGTGTGGGACCAAAACCAGCTGGATCAGCTCTATACACACGCCACCACCTACGTGCATGGCCACTCGGTGGGCGGTACGAACCCGTCGCTGCTGCGGGCGATGGGTGCCGGAACCAAGGTCATCGCGTGGGACGTCGTGTTCAATCGCGAGGTCCTTGGCAGCGATGGCGCCTACTTCTCGCGGGCCGATTCCCTCAGCGGCCTGATCGAAGATGCCGAATTGAACCCCGAGCACGTCGCCGCGGTCGCGGCGGCGCTGCAGCAGCGGGCCAAGGAACTCTACAACTGGGACAGCGTCGCGGCCAGCTACGAAAGGCTCGCTCGGCGAGTGGCCGTTGGCTACAGCACCCATCGACAGAGCAGCGGCCGGGCCGGAGTATCAACCTGGAGCGTTTCCGACACCATGAACCACCAACCGTCAACCGCACCATCTAGGGGGATCACGCTATGACCAGTACCTCGGCCCACGCCACCGCCTCGACCGAAACGTACTTTGACACCGTGCGCCGTTTGTCGTCCGCTCAGAAAACAGCCGCCCGCGGCGCTCCACCGTACTCCGTCTATGTGAACCGACGGGTGGGTCGCTACCTCGCGGCGGGCGCGTTCCGTCTCGGTCTGACCCCGAACAACGTCACCACCATCAGTGCCAGCTTCACGTTCTGCGCGATCGGACTGCTCGCGATCGGCGAACCGAGCTGGTGGCTCGGCCTCGTCGTGTGGCTGCTGCTGGCCATCGGCTACGCCTTCGACTCTGCCGACGGCCAGGTCGCACGCCTGCGTGGGGGCGGCTCCCCCTCGGGCGAATGGCTCGACCACGTCGTTGACTCCATCAAGATCTCCACGCTGCACCTCGCGGTGCTCATCACGATGTTCACGCACTTTCCCCTGTCAAGCTCGATCTGGCTGCTCGTACCGATCGGGTTTGCCGCCGTCGCGGCCGTGTCGTTCTTCGCCATGATTCTGAACGATCTGCTCAAAGCCAAGCATGCGCCAAGGGCTCCACTCTCCACGGCCCCCCGCACCGCGGTGCGGTCACTTCTTGGACTTCCCACCGATTACGGTGTGCTCTGCCTCGCCTTCGTGCTGCTGGGCGCTCCGCTGGCCTTCTTCGGCCTGTACACGCTGCTCTTCATTGCCAACGCGCTATATCTCGCACTGGCGCTGGGTAAGTGGTTTCGCGACATGACCGCGCTGGGGCGCGTGGACGTCGTCCGGCCGTAGTCGGGCATCCGCTGTTCGCACGTGCCAGCTCTGCCGTGTGCCCCGTTCTGGGGATGCTCCCTCTCGCATTCGGAGGTGAGTTTTGATCAGCTTGATTGTAGGGTGAGCGCAACCGGACGGAGAATGCTGTGGAACCAATCGACTATTTGAGGACCATCACGAGACGGTGGCTGCTCATCGCCATCGTGGGCCTTCTTGGCGGCGGCGCGGCGTGGGGCTACGCAACGACCCTCCCCGCCCAGTACCAGGCCACCAACAGCGTCTTTGTCACGAGCGATCGAGGTGCGACCACCAGCGAGTTGTTGCAGTCGTCGACCTTCACGCAAAACCTCGTGCAGTCCTACGCGCAACTCGCCACGACACCAACCGTTCTGGGGCCGGTGATCAACAAGCTCGGCTTGAAGATCTCCACGCAGGCCCTGGCCTCTCGGGTCACCGCGGTCACTCCCCTCAACACGGTGTTCATCAACATCACCGTGACCAGCCGGTCTGCGACGCAGGCCGTGGACCTCGCCGACGCCGTCTCCGATTCCCTCGCCGCCACTGTGCAGAATCTGGCACCGAAAGGGCCAGACAACCTGCCCTCGATCACGGTCAAGACGGTTTCGCCGGCTCAACTGCCGGGCAGCCCCTTTGCTCCCAACACGCAACTGATCATCATCACCGGATTGCTGCTCGGGCTCGTACTTGGCGTGCTCTATGCCCTGGCCCGCGAGGTATTCGACACCCGGGTCAGTACGGAGAAGGACCTCGATCGGGTCTCCTCCGACCCCCTGCTCGGAAAGGTCGGTCGCAAGAAGCGCACCGATCCAGCCGGCCTGGTCATGCGGGTCATGCCCCACAGCGCCCTCGCCGAGGCCTACCGACGAGTGCGGGCCAACCTGGAATTCATCGACGTGGACACCCCGCCGCGTAGCGCCGTGGTGACGTCGGCGGTGACGCGCGATGGCAAGTCCACGACCGCGATCAACCTGGCCCTGGCCATGGCGGAACGCTCGTCACGAGTGCTGCTGATCGACGCCGACCTGCGGCGCCCGTCGATCGCCGAGCTGTGTGACCTCGAAGGCGATGTGGGACTCACCACCGTTCTGCTGGGCGATGTCGACCCCGACGACGCCATTGTGCGCTGGTCGGACGGCATCGACGTGCTGCCCTCCGGCGCAGTGCCACCCAATCCGGGGCAGCTCCTCGGGTCGGCGGCAATGAAAACCCTGATGGAACGCCTGCTGCTCGACTACGACTTCATCGTCATCGATTCCCCGCCACTTCTTCCGGCCACGGATGCACTCGGCCTGGCCCACCTCACCGACGGTGCCATCGTCGTCGCTCGCTACAAATCGACCACCCGCCAACAGCTGGCCACCACGCTGGAGTCGCTCGAAGCGGTCAACGCCCGCATCCTCGGCATCGTGCTCAACCAGGTGCGCGAACGTCGCGCCGAGGTGTACTACGGACCGCTCGCCCCGGTGACCGGTCCCGTGCCGCTGACGCCGGGAACGGCCAACCGGGTCACCGCCACCCGGGCACCCCGCACCACGTTTGATGAGACGGGCCGTCGCAGCTCCCGAACGTCGGATTCGGCGCGGTCGTCGTAGTGCGGGTCCTCCAGTCCTTTCCGGAGGGTCGCGCCACGACGAATCCCTACCTGCTGCAACTGAGCCGGTCACTGCGCCCGCACGTGGAGGTGCTCGGCTTCACCTGGCGCCGGGCGCTCACGAGCCGGTACGACGTGTTCCACGTGCACTGGCCGGAGATTCTCCTGCAGGGTCGCACACCGGGCCGGGCGCTGGCCAGACGGATGCTGTTCCGCCTGTTCCTGGCGCGGCTGCGGCTGCGTCGCACCGCGGTGGTGCGCACGCTGCACAACGTGCGCAGCCACGAGCTCGCACCGCGGCAGGACCAACGCTTGCTCGAGCGGTTCGACCAGCGCACCACGCTGTGGATTCGGCTCAACCCATTCACACCGGTACCCGCCGGCGCGCTCGAACGCACCATCCCGCACGGGGACTACCGCGACTGGTACTTCGACCAGCCATCGGGCGCGACCGTGCCTGGCCGACTGCTCTACTTCGGGCTCATTCGCCCGTATAAGGGTGTGGACGCCCTGGTCGAATCCTTCCGACAGCTGGGCGCTGGACTCCCCGACGATCCCCGGCCGACGCTGCGCATCGTGGGGGCTCCGCAATCGAGCGAGCTGGCCCAGCAGCTGCAGTTCGGCGCGGCCGGCGAACCACGCATCGAGTTCGTACTGCGCCACACCAGCGATGCCGAGCTGGCCGCCGCCATTCAGGCAGCCGAACTGGTCGTGTTGCCGTACACCGAGATGCACAACTCCGGCGCCGCACTGCTGGCCCTCTCGCTGGACCGGCCGGTCTTGGTGCCGCAGAACGCGGTGACCACCGCCCTGGCCGACGAGGTCGGTGCCGAGTGGGTGCTTTGCTACAGTGGGCCGCTGTGCGCCGAGGTTCTCGCCGATGCGCTCGTGCGCGTGCGGCGACCTCGGTCCACGCCCGCACCCGATCTCTCGCGCCGCCGGTGGTCGGTCGGAGCGGCCGAACACGTCGACGCCTATGGCCGGGCCGTGCTGTCAGCCCGCTCGCGCTGAACCAGAGGATCCCGCTGGCACTCGATGCGCGGTCGCGCTCAGGCACCGGCGAACAGCCAGGCATCGGCGGCGAGCCGTCCGTCAATAGCCGGCAGGTCGTCGACGGAGGGGCCCGCTGCCTGCAAGGCGTGCAGCACGGCATCCGCTAGCTGCTGGGGGGTACAGCCCGGTGCGACCACGTCGTGGCCGTGTTCCTCGAGCCAGGAGGCGAGCCCGGTTTCGGTCGTAGTCACGATGCTGCAGCCGTGCGCGAGTCCCTCGACGATCGGCAGGCCGACCTGTTCGCGCCAGGTCGCGGTCGGTTGGCTGGGCAGTGCCAGCACGCGGGCGCGACGTAACTGCCGGTGAATCTCGCTGCGCGGCGGGTCGATGACCAGCTCGATCGTTGGGTCGCTGGCCACGGCCTGGCGTGCCTGGTTTTCCAGCGCCCCCTTGCCGATGAGGATGAGACGGGCCGCTGGCACCTGTGCTGTGACCAGTGGCCAGGCCGCGAGAAGGCCCGGCAACCCCTTGCGCTGGGCGAACGCCCCCAGAAACACCACCCGGTTCACCTCGACGTCGCCCGGGCAGGTGCACGCGGCCGGCAACGCCGGAATAACGGCGGAGACGGCATCACGGGCGGGTTCCGGCAGGGCTGCGCGGTACGTGACGCTGGCGGCGTCCGTTCCGAAAACGATGCGGTCGGTCTGGCGCCAGACGAAGCGGGCTGCGACACCGTTGAGGGCGCGCCTCAGCCGCGCACGGGAGCCCAGCTTTCGGTCGAACGGGTCGGCGTTCTCCAGCGCGTAACACACGATGCTTGCTCGGCCGCCGCCGAGCAGTGCCCGCAAACGGAGGGCGCAGATCGCGAATGTGCTGGCCCACACGCTTGCAAGCATGAGCGGTTCGCCAATTTCAAGCGTCGTGACTGGGGAACGGGCGAGCAACCACGCGGCGCGCAGCGGGTGAGCCTGCACGACCACGAGGCCCTGAGCAAGCTCTTCGTGAAAGTCATACCTCTTAATACGGAAGAGAATGGCGGCCGGCGGCAACTCGTGTGCGCGTTCCAAGTGAGCGCTGCGCAGGGTGCGGTACAGCCTGGCCCGGTCGATCAGAATGCGATTGCTAGCCACGCTTGTACTCGTGGTATACCAACCCCACCGAACCAGCCAGCATCCCGGCGCCCCTGGCCGCGGTGCGCAAGCCGCGGGCACGCAACGGCACCTGTCCGACCAGCGAGCCGGCGAGGTACCGCACGATTCCGCCGCAGACCCGTGCGGCGCCGCGCGCCTGCAGCGTCATGCGCACCAGCACTCGTTTGCCGTTTTCGGTGTCGTCGAGGTTGATCCGGCTCCAGGTATTGCCCATGCGAAAGGCACGTTGCAGCACCCATTCCCGGGTGAGGCGGTCCGCCGGCACGATGTCAATGACGATCGCTTCATCGCACCAGATCATCTGCCCGCCCCGCTGGTGTAGCTGCCGGGTGAACAGCGAGTCCGACCCACCGGACAGCCCGAACCGTTCATCAAACCTGAGCTCCAGACGGCGCACCTGGGCCAGGTCCAGCAGCAGATTGTTCGTGGCGGCCAGCGACACCGGCGTGCCGGTGGTGAACCGACGGCGTTCGAAAAAGCCACCGGCCCGAATCCACTGGTCGGGTTCGATGTCGTACTGCGAGAGCACCGGGCCGACCACGGCTGCCGGCCGATAGGTCGAGTAGGTATCGAGCAGCTGAACGAGCCAATGGCTGCTGGGTCGTTCGTCGTCGTCGATGAAGATGAGCAGGTCGGCCCCCTGGCCTTCCAGCAGCGCCCGATTGCGCGCCGAGGCGATGCCCGGGGTGGGTTCGTGCACGTAGCGGACGGGTGTCGGCCGGGTCGACGGCTCCCCCGCCTCCAACCAGCTGGTGTCGGTCACCAGGGTGCGAGCTCCGGCGTCGGGATCGTTGTCGACGACGATGATCTCCACCGGCGCGAACACCATGCCGGCCTGGTCGAGCAGCTCCGGCAGGAGCTCCTCAAGGTCGGCCGGGCGCTGGAAGGTCAGCACCGCAATCACGACGTGCGGGTCAGTCGTGGTTCGGTTGACAGGTGACATGACCTACCCCTCTGTAGTCGTGCGAGCGGTGCCGGTAGTGCCAGAAATGCGCGATGAGCTCGGGAGTGGGACCAGGATCAATTGGCCCGCTTCACGATCAGGTCATCGAACGTTGCGGTGACGGGTGTCACGGTGGCGGTCGACCCCAGGTAGAAGGCCAGGCCGACGGCACCGGATGTCTGCATCGTTGCGGTCGAATCCGTCACCGTGGCCTGCCACGCTGACGGTTCCGGCGTACCTAAGGCCCAGACCTTGGCCCGAATCGTCGTCGGGGCCGAGCCGGCGACCTGAACGCGCAGTTGCAGCGCGCTGCCGGTCGTGTAGGTGAGGCCGGAGACGTTCTGGGCTTTCAGGGTCGTGGCGCCGTGCATGAGCTGCAGCTGCACCACTCCGGTCGACAGGTTCTTGATGCGCATCCGGTAGTCGTCCGTACCGACACGGCGGCCAATCAGTGAGGTGTAGGCACCGGAACCGGTCGCATCCTGCTGGAGGGTCGTCGTGACGAGCATATCGGTGTCGAGCAGGGACACGCCGGAGAGATAGGCGTTGACGGTGGCACCGGCTGACGCCTTGAGGCGGCCGACACCACCACTGACCGAGTAGTTGGATGCCGTCCCGGTCGTGGTCCAGGCCCCACCGGTATCGGCGGTGCCCAGGCCGGTCGCCACGGTGCGGGAGAACGCATCGGCGGCCATCGGTGTGATCGGATCGACGGCCGGAATCACAACTGTCTGCACGGTTTGCGCGGTGGCGGAGGCGTTGTCGGTCACTGTGAGCGTCACGCCGTAGCTACCTTCGAACGCATAGGTGTGTGTGGCGGTCACGCCGGTGCCGGTGCTCCCGTCGCCGAAGTCCCAGCTGTAGTCGGTGATGGTGCCGTCGCTGTCGGCGGAGGCGGAGGCATCCGTCGCGATGGTAAGCGGCGTGGCCTGGTAGCTGAAAGCTGCCGTCGGCGCGACGTTGCCCGCCGGGTCGGAGGCCTGGACCGTACGCGTTGTGACCGTACTAGCTCCCGAGTTGTCGGTGACCGTGAGGGTGACCGGGTAGCTGCCGGCTGCCGCGTAGTTGTGTGTTGCGGTGGCACCGGTCGCGGTGCTGTCATCGCCGAAGTTCCAGGCATAACTCGTGATGGTACCGTCGGAATCGGTGGATCCGGTGGCGTCAACGCTCAGGTCACGATTGGCGATCGCACTGCTGAACGAGGCGGTCGGCGCCACGTTGGCCTGGGGCCCGGATCGGCCGACCGAATTGTGCCGGGCGATGGCGCTGGGGCTGAGAGCCGTGTTGTAGACGGCTACCTCATCGATGTCGGCGGCAATGTAATCACTCGCCGGTCGGCTGGTCCACCCGCTGAGATTGTCGCCTCCGATGCGCCAGTAGCCCTGGATCGGCGCCGCCGACGTCGTGTCGGTGCGCTGGGCGGCGAGCGCGCCGTCGACGTAGAGGGACATGCCGGTGGCGCCGACCGAGGCGACGATGTGGTGCCATTGGCCATCGTTGTACGACGCGGTCGTGTTCACGGTGCGGAGGATTCCGGGCTTCACGCCGAACCAGAGGCGGCCGGCATTGTCCATGTAGACCTGACGGTCGTAGGCCGTGGACGCACCGCTCGCCGCACTTCCCAGCCCGATGATCTTTCCACCTTGTGTCGTGGTGGTCTTCACCCAAGCTTCGACGGTGAAGGCGCCCCGCGGGGTTTCAAAGGCCGATGAGGCGGCGGTTCCGGCGGACGTGCCGCTGAATCGCGAGGCCGTTCCCGAATCGGCGGCGAGCGCGCCCGCGACGTTTCGAGTGACACCGGTTCCGGTCGTTTCGTTGGACCCGGCAGCCCAGTCATAGGCGGTCACGCCGGTTGGCTCGCCGAGCGGCCAGTACGAGGACGGCGAGTCGCTCTGGATGGTTTTGGCATAGGCGTTGTACTCGCCGGAACCGGAGACAGTCACGCTGGTCGGGTTGCCCGTTTTCACATTGCCGAAGGAATCCTGCACGCGCACGCGGTAGGCGTAGGTCTGCCCCGGTGTCAGCCCGGTGTCGGTGAAGCCCATGGCCGGCCGAGACCAGTCGGTGGACAGCCCGGTCACCGTGCCGACGGAAACCCCGTCCCGCAGCACCTCGTAGCTGAGCCGTTCATTGTCGCGGTCGAAGGCCGCTTTCCAACCGATGCGGGCGGTGCCGGCCGAGAGGGAGTCCACGGTGGGCACGAAAGAGGCTGCGGCGAAGGCCGCGTTAGCCACCCGCGGGCCTTCCTTGTTGGGGGCGATCGCCGTGCTGGCGAAACGAACCAGTCCCTGCTGGCCCTTGTTGTTGACGTTGGTGAACTCACCGCCGTAGAGCAAGTACTGCCCATTGCCGGTGATGGTCCACGGTCCCTGGCCCTGGCCGGTGAAGGTGCCGGAGTTGATCTCCGGGTAGAAGGTCAGGATGCTCGGGCTCGGCTTGCCGGTGAAGCTGACATAGCTTCCGACGGCATTGGGCGTGAGAGTGCCGGTCGCTGCCATGGAGAACGTGAGGGTACGGTGGTAGGAGCGCGGTGTGGTCTCGACCGGGCCACCCATGTTGCCGCAGTAGTGCGTGTGAGCGGTGGTGTACACGACGTTGCCGAGCGGTACAGCTGAGTAGGTGTCGCCGTGGCAGTCTTCCATCCAGATGAGGGATCCGTCGCTCCAGTTAGCTCGGAAGGTGCCCTCGAAGTTTGCCCCGCTTCCGAAGTCGTAGCCGGTTCCGAAGGCGCCATCGGCCGATGAGGTGAGGCTGGTGATGGCACCGTTGACGCCGCCGTTGCGAATGAGAGTGTTCACGGCCCAGGGCAGGGACGCACCGGTTACGGCATCCGTCGCGGCCATTCCATAGCCGGGGGCAGCGCTGCCGTTATAGGAGGTGAACGAGCCGCCGATGAGCACCTTGGTGCCGTCCGGTGAGATTGTCATGGCATGGACCGACCCGCCGACCGGGTTTCCGGTCCAGCTACGTACTGCACCGTTTGAGGTGGCAAACGCGGCGATCTGATTGCGGGCGACCCCGCTGGCCGAGGTGAACACTCCCCCGGCATAAACGGTGTCACCGAAGGTCGCGAGGCTTTTCACCGAGGCGTTGACCGTTGGAGCCCAGGATGAGACGAGGGAGCCGCTGGCCGTGTCGAACGCGGCCAGGCGGTAGCGCGTTACGCCGCCGACAGCCGTGAAGAATCCGCCGGCATAGAGTCGGGTGCCATCAGCGGATGCCACGAGAGAGCGAACGGCTCCGTTCAGGTTCGGGTTGAAGCTCGCGACCAGCACGCCGGTCGTGAGGTTGTAGGCGAGCAAATTGTTGCGTACAACTTCGTTCACACCGGCTGCCGACCCGGCCGGCCGTGCCTTGGTGAATTCGCCTCCGGCGTAGACGGTGTTGCCCACAATCACCTGGGACCAGACGACGCCGTTGATCTGAGTCGTGGGCAGGGCGTCGGCGGCCACGGTGAGCGGCGTACCGGCATCCACTGGGCTGGTGTCGGCCTGCGCCATGAGGGGTGCCGTCAAGACGCCCGCGAGTATGGACGCGATGGTCAGGAGGCTGAGCCAGCCGGCACGCAGCGACCCGATCGCACGCGACGGACTCGCGTCTTTGGAGGGGGCAGTGCGCGGGTTGACGTGCAGGCGAGACGCGGAGAGAAGTCGCACGAAGATTCCTTACTCGAAACGAGGCGCAGGGGCTTCGGGTAGCCACCGCATTCCTCGGAGTATAGTGAGAATCTTTCATGGATTGCTGCCCCCTATCCGGGGCACACCCGCGGGGCCGCCCAGCGCGGCCCCGCGCGGGAGCAGATCAGCGCGGGGCGGCGCCCTCGAACAGCACGATCGGCACGCCGACGGAGTAGTCAACGGCGATGCGTACCTGGTCGCGCTGGTCGCTGGGCACGGCGAAAACGAAAATCCCCTGCTGGGTCGCCCCCGGAGCGACAGACTCCGGGAACGGAGCCCCGCCTGACGCCGTCAATTCGGTGGCGGGACTCTGCTCGGCACCGAAAAACAGGTTGACCACCGTTGACGCTAACGACACGGTGTCGGGCGTGTCGTTTCGCACGGTCACCGTGAAACGCAGGGACGGGCCGCCCACCTCGCCCGGACCGCGCGCGACGCCGTCGACGGCTGAGAGTGCACCGACGCTGAAGACCACGCCGGGGACAGCGGCGGCGGATTCAGTGAGTGGTACCGGTGCCTGCGCGGCCGGCGGAGCGGGTTCTGCAGCGGCGGCCTCGGTCGGCGCTGGGGCGGCGGCGGTCGGAATCGGCGTGAATGATGGAGTGGATGACGGAACGGCGGTCGGCGTTGCCGTAGGTCGTGGGCTCGGCGAGGCACTGGCGCTGGCTCCGGCGAGGTTTGGGGCGGTTCCGTTCGACGCGGCGACCCCGGCGACGACGAGTACGACGATGAGAACGGCCAGCGCAGCGGATGCGACGATCCACCAGACGCGTCGCCGTTTGGTCGATTCGTCGCCCGCGGTGGGGCCGGCGCTGTTATCGACGGGCTGGTGCACTGACATGGTGAAACTCCAGGTTGCTCGGCTGGTTGCAAGATCGGGTTGGGTTCTTGGTGCGGCGATAGATATGGTGCAGCCATTAATACACGGGGTGAACCCTCATTCCTAGGGGGCGGGTGAACCCCATCCGGGGGCATCCCCTCACGCTGTACAGTGTGAAATTCCGGCACCCGATCGGTTTTCCCCCAAAACACACGACCAACGAGGCGACAGACATGAGAATTGCCATTTTGCACGGCAGCAATGATGCCTACGGCGCCTCCAAGGTGCTCTGCCAGGAGGTGGAATGCCTAGTGAGCCTCGGTCACGAAGTCCTGGTCATCGTTCCGCACTCCGGTCCGTTGGCGAGCGAACTGGCACCGTTCGGCGCTGCGGTGTCGGTCGTCGTCGACCCATCGTTGGTGGTGCTGCGTCGCAGCAAATTGACCGATCTGCTGCACCCGCTAATCCTGCGCCACGACGTGGCCCGCGCGGACGTCGTCGTTCTGTGGACCCTGGCCCTGAGCGCCTATATTCCCGTACTGCGGCTGCGACGCCGCCGATTCTACGTCTCGGTGCACGAGTTGCTCCTGGGTCGAGTTGGCGGACTGCTCGTGCGAACGCTGTTAGCAGCGGGCAGCTTTCCGGTGTGCGCCTGCAGCGAGGCGACCGCGGCCTGGTTGCACGACCACGGCGTCGGCCGGGATCGAGTAACGGTCACGTCTCCGGTGTTCAGTGCCATCGACGATGTACCGGCCCGTACCGTGCATGATCCGCTGACCGTGGCGGTCGTCGGGCGGGTCAACGGGCACAAGGGGCATCTGGAAGTAGCCCGGGCATTTCAGTCCCCGGAATTGTCCGGCGCGGGGTGGCGACTTCTTCTCTTCGGCGCACCGTACCCCGGGCAGGACGACGCACTACAGGCCGTGCTAGGGCTGGTGCATCGTGACCCCCGGATCGAATACCGCGGCGAAGCTGCCTCGGTATCGGCCATTGCCGAGGAGATCGATGCCGTGGCCTGCTTCCCGTCGACACCGGAGCCGTTCGGGTTGGTGCCGATCGAAGCCTGGCGGGTCGGCGTGCGTTCGGTCGGCTTCGCGGACGGCGGCGCTGGCGAAGTACTTCCGGTCGTGGGCGGCCTCGGGGTACCGCGCACCGATTTTCCCGACCGCGACATCGCCTCCGCGCTCGTCGGCCTGGCGGCGATGGTGCACGCACGGGTTGCTCTGCCGCAGCCGGCTCGAGTCAACCCGCTGTTTTCTCAGGACCGCCGCCGCGCCCTCATCACCGGCGTCCTCGCGCGCAGTTAGCGGACGACGGCCCCCACCCCGAGCACGACTGAGGGGGCCACTCGGCTGTCGAGCGGCCCCCTCAGGATGGTGCACTTCGAGCGCATTAGCTAGGCTGCGGGAACCTCGGGGATCGGCGCTGGTGCGTCTTCCGGGAGGGGCTTGATTCCCGGAACCGGATTCACCTCTGGGGCCGGCTGAACCTCTGGCACGGCCGGGACTGGCTGAACCTCTGGCACGGGCACGATCTCCGGCACCGGAGCGGCGTCCGGTGTCACGGTTGCGTCGGGTGCAACCGTCGGCGCTTCCGGTGCGATGGTCTGGTCGGGAGCGGTCTTGTTCGCCGCACCGGTGGCCTTGATGCTGGCCGACGATCCGGTGACAGCATTGCCGAAGGGGTCAGTGGCTTTCAGCTGGTAGGTGTACGTCGTCCCACCAGATCGGCCGGTGTCGGTCCAGCTGAGGGTGGGCCGAATCCAGTCCGCTGACTGCCCGGTTTGCGTGTGCACCACGACACCGTTTCGCAGCACCTGGTAGCTAAGCTGCGCGTTGTCCCGGTCGTAGTTGGATTTCCAGGTGACCTTGACCGCGTTCGCACTGGGAGTGCTGAGCGTGGGCTGAAAGCCGGTACCCGTGGCCTTTGGACCCTCCTTGTTCGGTGCGATCGACGACACCGCGAAGCGCACGAGGCCCTGTTGGCGCTTGTTGTTCACGATGGTGAACTCGCCACCATAAAGAACGTACTGGGAGTTGGCCGCGAGGTTCCACGGCCCCTGGCTCTGCCCGGTGAAGGTGCCGGTGTTGATATCGGGAAAGAACGCCAGCAGGGTGGGGGACGGCCGACCTTCGAAGTTGAAGTAGCTGCTTCCTGTGCTGTTGCGTCCGATCGTGCCGGTGGCAGCCTTGGTGAAGGTCAGTGTGCGGTGATAGCTGCGCGGGTTGGTTTCGGGGGGGCCGCCGATATTGCCGCAGAAGTGCGCGTGGGCGGTGGTGTAGACGACGTCACCGACCGGTACGGCCGAATACGTGTCACCGTGACAATCTTCGATCCAGACGGTGTTTCCATTGCTCCAGCTGGCCCGGAAGGTTCCCTCGAACATGGCACCGGAGCCGAAATCGTAGCCGGTACCGTAGACGCCGTCAGCGTCGGAGGTGAGCGAAAGGATGGCCCCGTTGGGGCCGGCATTCTTGATCAGCTTGCCGATGTTCCAGGCCATGCCGGCGCCGGTGCTCGAGTTCGTAGCGGCCATGCCGTAGCCAGGCGTGGTAGCCCCGTTGTACGAGGTGAATGACCCGCCGATGACGACCCGGTCGCCGTTGGGCGAGACCGTCAACGCGTTGACCGAGCCATTGGGGATGGTGCCCTTCCACCCGCCAACGGCCCCGGTCGAACCGTTAAACGATGCGGCCCTCTGACGACTTTGGCCGCTGGTCGAGGTGAAGCTTCCCCCGGCGTACACCGTGCTGCCGAAGGCACCGAGGGCACGAACGGTGCCGTTCGCCGTCGGCTTCCAGTCGGACAGGAGCGCGCCGGTCGCTGTGCTGAAGGCTGCGAGCCTCGTGCGCGAGACGCCGCCAACCGTGCTGAAGCCACCACCGACATAGATGCGTGATCCGTCCGGAGATGCAGTGATCGCTCGAACGACACCGTTCAGGCTGGGGTTGAACGATGTCATCACTCCGGTCGACAGGTTGTAGGCCATGAGGTTATTGCGGGATACCTCACTCGTTCCTGCGGATGCTCCAGCGGGGCGCGCTTTGGTAAATTCACCGCCGACGTAGACGGTGTTTCCCACGATCACTTGCGACCACACGACGCCGTTGATTTGGGCTGTGGGCAGGGCATCCGCTGCGACGGTCTTGGGGGTGGAGGCGCTGGGTGGTGACGTGTCGGCCTGGGCCGCACCCGCCCCGGTGAATATCGCACCGGCGAGTACTGCGGAAGTGACAATGACTGTCGCTGCGGAACGGAAACGCCAGAACATAGAGGAGCCTCATCTTCTCGTGGTCGGTGGCCTCCGGACGACCCCCGCAATTCAGGAAGTATACTCAGTTTCCGTTTTCCGTCCACCGACATATTAAACACCGACATATTAAAGTTGTCGCCATCGACGAGTGGCACTCACTGCGAACGCGCCACGGTGCACCATAGTCACACCGATGGATAGACGCTAGGATTCCTCATTACCTCCCTTGATCTCCTCTACCCGAATTCTGCCGCGATCCCGGGCAGTCTGAGAGAAATTTGAGCACGCTATGGCCGCAGAACATTCCCTCCCCCCCGAGTCGCAAGCCGAATCACCGAAGCCACTGCGCATCGGTTATGCCGCGGGCGGGTTCGACCTGTTTCATGTTGGGCACCTCAATATTCTCAAACACGCAAAGAGCCAGTGCGACTACCTGATCGCCGGCGTCGTGTCCGATGAAATGCTGGAGTTGACCAAGGGGATCACCCCGGTGGTCCCGCTGTTTGAGCGCCTCGAGATTGTGCGGCACATCTCATTCGTCGATGAGGCCGTCGCCGAGGTTGTTGAAGACAAGATGGAGGCGTGGCGCCAGCTACGTTTCGATGTGTTCTTCAAGGGCGACGACTGGCGCGGCACCCCCCGGGGCACCCACCTGGAGCGTGAGTTCGCCGCTGTCGGCGTTGATGTCGTCTATTTTCCGTACACCGTCAACACCTCGAGCACGATGCTGCGTCGAGCCCTTGACACCCTGACGCGACCGGATACCGGCTCCCGCTGGCAGGCCCAGGCGATCGAAGGCACCTCATAAAGCCAGCTGGCTCGCCGAACAGAAGAGGGCGGGTTCCTCGTGCAGCGCACGAGGAACCCGCCCTCTTCTGTGTTGATTAAGCGTGTGGATTACGCGTTGCCGTGGTTACCCGGGGTGAACCACGACCAGAGTGTCGTCGGGCGTGTAATAGTTGTGCGACATCTGCACCTTGGTGGACGACTGGGCAATAACCGCGCAATCATCGACGCGAGTATTGCGACCGAAGGTGTTGTCGATGATGACCACACCGTGCAGGGGGCCGTGGGCTTTCTCGGCGAGGTTGATCGAGCATCCGCCGCCATCGGCAATGTTGTTCGTGATGGTGAGATTGGACACGTCACCGCGGTCCTGGGTGACCTGCACGGAGGCATTCCAGGCATCGGTCAGCCGGTTACCGTCGATGCGAATGTTTGATCCTTTCTGAATTTGAATGGAATCATCGTGGCTCGGCGTGCCGCCCTGATTGGGGTCCCGGTCGTAGTGCAGGTTGTCATGCAGCCAGGAGTCCACGATCGCAACGTTTCCGCCGGTCAGGTGGATGCCGTCGATCACACCGTGAATGTTGAGTCTCGTGGCCTCGAAGTTGTAGCCGTAGATCCCCTGAACGTCAGGTGACGGCGTGGAGGGGAACAGCTCGGTGTCGACGATGCGCAGATTTTCGTAACCGCCGAGGTTGCCGATGAGGGCCATCGGTCCACTCAGGTCTCGCCCGCGCACGATCGAATTTCTGATCGTGACGTTGGGAGCTTCGATCTTGACCATGCCACGAATATCCAGACCGTCGATGACGGTGCCGGCCTGGGTGATCGTCAGGTCGCCGTCATGCACCCTCAGCTTGGTGCCCGCCGGCACACCGGTGTTACTCTCGTTCGGCGTGCCTCCCGGCGCGGGAGGAGTGGGAACCGGAATGGGAGCAGGTACCGGCACTGGAGCGGGAACCGGAATGGGAGCAGGTACCGGCACTGGAGCGGGAACCAGCACCGGGGACGGAACCGGAAGGGGAGCAGGCCCGGGCGTTGGGGCCACAATCGGCTCGGGAGCCGGCGTGACGGGCGGAAACAGTAGAGCCAGCAGCCAACGCAACTGGGCCTGGGTCAGGCCCGTCGCCGGCGTGGTGGCGGGGGGAGCCACGGGCTCAGCACGCCATGGGGTGATTGTGTAGCTCGGTTGCACCTCGTCGACGGCCTGGGCGGGAGCGATTCCCACAAAGGCGCCGGTCAATCCGAGTGCCACAGCGGCGACGGCGCTCGTGCGCACGCGACGAAATGGGGAACGTGCTTTCTGTTGGGCGGGTAGGCCGTGGATCAGTTTCGGGTTGAGTTTCATAAGTGTGTTTTCGTGTCCTGCACACGCTTCGGGGCGTGTTGGGCGGGGCAGCTGAAGGGAGCCGCCGGTCGTTGGTACAGCATTCCGTATCGATGCCAAGGGGTCAAACGAGAAGTTGTGAATACCTTGAAGCGGGCGCAGTGCACCCGCCACAAGGGGACTCTGGCTGTCGGTTATCCGGCGTGTACAGAAACTGTCGTGCTGTCGGGCGTGTAGTAATTGCGCGCCGTGCTGATCTTGGTCGTGCTGGGAGAGATGATGGCGCAGTTAGCCACCTTGGTATTACGGCCGAACTTGTTGTCCGTAATGACGGTGCCGTAGATGGGGCCATACGATTTTTGGGCGACGTTGATAGTGCAGGCGCCGCCGTCGGCAAAGTTGTTCTTGAAGGAGAAGTTCGAGACATCCCCCCGGTCCTGGGTGATCTGCACCCCGGCATTGTGCGAGCCGCTCAGGGTACTTCCGTACACCGTGATATTGCTGCCCTTTTGAATCTGGATGGAATCATCATGGCTTGGCTTGCCGCCTTGATTCGGGTCACTGGTGTAGTGCAGGTTGCCGTGCAACCAGGAGTCGGCGATGGTGACGTTGCTGCCGGTGATGTGCACGGCGTCGATGACGCCGTGGATGTCCACGCGGGTCGCGGTGAAGTTGTAGCCGTAGATTCCGTTCACGTCGGGTGACGGTTTCGATGGATACAGTTCCGAGTCGATGATCTTGAGCCCGGAGCGTCCTCCCAGATTGTTGATCAGGGCATCGGGGGCACTCAGACTGCGACCGCGAATGATTGAGTTCTTGATCGTGACGTTGATCGCGTTAATCTTGACCAGGCCGCGAATATCCAGGCCACTGATGACTGCGCCGGCCTTGGAAACAGTGAGGTCCCCGTTGTGCACCGTCAGACTGGTCCCGTACGGAACTCCGGTGCTGCCGGCACTCGCCGTAGCGATCCGAACGACGCCACCGGTTGCAGCCTGGGCGGGAGCGGCCAAGCCGGCCAGCGGAAGAAGAATGGCCAGGGTCGCGGCGGCCACCACAGTCGGTGTTCGTGTGCTCGAATTGCGCCGATTCCTCGTGTGTTCCAGACGGACGGCATTCGGCAGATCGGGGCGGGTGAGGGCGGGACGAGGTGGATCAAAACGATGAAGGGCCGGGTGATGCTGGTGCGCACCACGCGAATGCAGCGGGGTCAGGGTGAGGGGTCGGCGGTGGGAACGTGAGATATGGTCGGTCATGAAGTCATTTCGGGTGGTGCACGTTCGGGTATGCGAATGAGGCAACCGCAGGGAGTCGCCGATAGTTATTAGAGTGTTACCCGAAAATGAAATTACGTCAAATTAACTTTGCGTGTCGGGGAGATCACGTCGAATCCTGTGCCGATCGGGGAAGTCTGCCGGCTCGGCTGACCGGCGGCGATGGTCACCGAAGTCGGTCACAAACGGCGGCGGCTCATACGCAAAGCGGAGCCAGTTGCTCGACGCGAACTTGTTCAACCCGAGTGCAAGAAGTATGGCCGTCGCGGCCAGAATGAGCGGCATAACGGGCGCGATGACCGCGACCGCACCAAAAAGAATCGGCAGTGACAGCACGGCGGAAATCAGGATGATGATCGGCGTGTGCGCCAGGTATATGGGCAGGGTGATCCTCCCGATGACGCCGAACCAGCGCAGGCGACGGAGCGTGCGGCTGAGCGCGATGCCGCCGCCGACACCGACCACGCAGTTCAGAAAATAGACTCCAAAGACGTCGCGCAGCCCGAGCAGCGCGACGGTGGCAGTGACAGCCACCCACAAGAGCATGGTCGCGCCGATGAGTAGTCGGCTGTTGACAGTGCCGATTCGAACGATCCAGCTGCGCAGATAGATACCAACCAGAAAGAAGAAGTAGTACTTGAGCGCACCGGACCAACCGACGTTGGGCGTGTCGAGTCCGCTCAGCGCCACGACAGAAACGGCGCCAGCAACGACGAGTTGCAGCCGGGGGTTCACCCTCCGGCTGAGTTTGGCCACGACAAAGAAGATCGACAAGGCCCAGATGAACCAGAGTTCGAACCGCGGCAGCACCGGCGAAGCCACAAGGCCGAGCACGGCGTCCCGCAGGCCGAACCCCACGCCTGTCATGATCTGACCGATTTGAAACACGATCGAGCCGACGACTTCCCAGAGCAGGAACACCCAGAGGTAGAGGCGCACCTTGACCGTCCACAGGTCGCGCCACGACCTGAGCAGCCACTTAGCAGCGAACAACCCGGACAAGACGAAGAACAGGGGCATGCGCATCGACGACAGGGCGTCGTTGATTTCGCGCCAGTACGGGATCGTGAAACCAACCTCGAGCAGCCAATTCGCCGAGTGGAACAGGGCCACGAGCAGAATCGCGAGGCCCCGACCGGAGTCGACCCAGCCGATGCGTTCGGTCGGCCTCGTGGCGCTCATCGCCGCCCCGGATCCCGCGTGGCCCGGAATGTGGGGCGGAGTGCAGCATCCGTTTCGGCGGGCACTTTGCGGGTGATGAGCAGCCCGAGAACGAGCACAAGCAGAACCGACGAACTGAAGAACGGGCCGAAGAACATGAACCAGACGGCTTTGATTCCGAGGAACAGCAGCACGGCGCTGGCGGTGTTGGACGCCACGTGCACGCCGATGCTGCGCACGATGAGTACGAGAATGATGAGGGCAAAAAGGAGCCCCGGGATGCCGAAGGCCGCCCAGAAGTCCCCGATGATCGAGTGCAGTTCGATGTGGCCGCCGAACATGTAGTTTTCGACGTAGCCGTTGTTCGGGTCGTAGTTGATGTACGCCATGCCGGTCTTGGCCGCCAGAATGTCCTGCGGATTGGGCGCGGTCCCCACGCCGAACCCCCACGGCTGATGCTGCATGAGCGCGATCGTGGCGGTGAGCTCTGGGCGTCCGCCGAGAATGAGAGAACCGGTCTCCTCGAGCTGAGCGAGGGAGCGCTGTTGGGTGGCCACACCGAGCGCTCCGTCGAGAATGAGGGCCTGGATGACGTTGAAGACGATCAGGCCGAGCACGCCGAGTCCGAGCAGCGCACGCAGCGCCGACTTACCGCGTGTCGGCCGGGTGGGGCGCATTTGCCAGGCGACCAACAGCGTTGTCAGCAGCATGAACGCGAACGTGGAGCGGGCATCCGTCAGGGTGGCCACCACTGTGAGCAGCAGGGCGACGGCCAGCTCCAGCCAGCGGCGGCGCAATTGTAGTGTGATTCCGAGCAGCAGAATTGTCAGGGCCACGGAGTACCCGAAGCGCCAGGGATTCTCCGCGTAGAGCTCGCTCGACGGCGAGACGCCGAGCAGGATTCCGGCGCCGTACCAGATGGCGATCTGGGAGTCGGGCAGAACGGTGCGCGCCCAGAGCACGAATCCGACGCCGGCCAGCAACCCGACCAGACCTGCGATCGCACCGAATGCCTGGCCAAGGCTGGCATCGTGTGTGGGCGCCGACAGTACGGTGAGCCAGATGCCGGAGCCGATCGCGACCACTCCGCCCAGTAGGAACAGTCGAGCGCCCGAGTACTGGCGCAGCACGGGGAACCAGACGGGGAACAGGGCCACGCAGGCCACCGCCCCCGCGGTCACGCCCTGGTCGATATCGAGGCGCAGGGCGACGAGGACTAGAACGACGACGGCGATGAGTTTATTGACGACGGGCGGGGCCTGGTACGCAAACCGGCCAGCGCGGGTGCGAGGGGGCGCCACCGGAGCGGGACGCGTTGCGGTGTTACTGGAGCGCACCTGAAAGGACAATAGCCACCACCACCCGGGCCACACAGGGACGATTCGGGCACCGACCCCTGTTGCGCAGCCGCATCGTGCACAACAATAGACGGCTCCACGGCGAACCAACAAGGGTCACGCCAGACAAACTGAGAGATTATCACCCCCCGAGAGGGGGCGCGGGGGCGGGTGGCCCGCCCTGTATAGTATCGATTTCGTGAGAGAAATTCATCGTGCAACCGGAAGCAGCTCGTGGTCATCAATAACGTGGTCATCAACACCGTCCATCGGCTTGTCACCGATCTGCGCCGAGACCCGGCCGCTCTGGCGCAGCGGGCCAGCATCAAGTTGCGCCTCGCGCGCCTGCGCTTGACCAACCGGCTCAGCCATCGGTCAGTGACGGGATCGGGCACCGTGGTGGTAAACCTCACCTCGTTCGGCCATCGGATCAACCTTGTGCACTATGCCCTCGAGACCATCGCCGCCGGGCGAATCCGCCCACGGCGCCTCATTCTCTGGCTCGATGACGCCACGGCGCTCGCGCACCCACCGTCCACACTCCGTCGTTTGCAGCGGCGAGGCCTGGAAATTCGCTCCTGCCCCGACTTCGGACCGCACAAAAAACAGTTCCCGTATGCCTCTTCCACCCCGACCCTCCCCCTGGTCGCCGCCGACGACGACGTGCTGTACCCGCGCCGGTGGCTGGCCGAACTGCTCGCGGCGGCCGCGCGGCATCCACTGGAGATCACCGGGCAGCGCGCCCACACGATCACCTTCGACGGCGACCGGGTAGCACCCTATTCCCGCTGGGTCGCCGCCCGCGGCACCGCGGCTAGTTTTCGAACACTCTGCACCGGCGTCTCCGGCATCTACTACCCGCTCGAATTGCTTGCTGCCCTGCGGGCCGAAGGTGAGGCATTTCTCCGGGTTGCCCCACGAGCGGACGACCTCTGGGTCTATTCGGTCGCCGTGCGGCACGGAATTCGCGCCCGTCAAGTTGGTGAGCGGCAGGCAGAGTATCCGGCGATTCCGGGTTCGCAACGTGGCACCCTTTATCGGCAGAATGTAACCGAGGGCGGCAACGACGCGCAGTTTGCGGCGTGCGTGGGCGAACAGGAACGAGAGCGGATGCTGCGCGACGACCCCCACGATTCAGGCGCGCTGCCGGGGGTGCCACTGGGCCAGGTCGTGAGCGGCAATGGCGCTTAGGCGGCCACGCGGGCCGGCTCCACGGCCAGCCCCGCCGACCGTGACCACGGCCGCCACCCGGGCGGCTGCGGCGAATTCAGTGTCGCGCAACATGACGATTGCGCTGATCGGAAACGCTTTCCCCCCCCTCGTCGCGCTGTTTTCCGGTCCGATCCTGGCCCAGGCCCTCGGGGTCGACGGTCGTGGTGCGGTGGCGGCCGCCACAGCACCGCTCGCGCTCGTGGTCACCGTCGCGACCTTCGGCGTTCCGGAAGCCGTCACCTGGGCGATCGCGCGCAACCCCACCCTGGCCCGCAACGCCTCGAACCGGGGCATGCTCATTATCGTTGTCGCCGGGTTGCTCGCCATGGGCGCCGTCGCCCTGTCAGCGGCCTGGCTCAGTGGTGGCGATCCCACGGTGCAGCAGCTCATCCTGGTGGCCTGCCTGGCCATCGTGCCCAACCTGCTGGTTGGCGTGTTCCGCGGGGTGGCATCCGCTACCCAGAGCTGGCGGCTGGTCGCGCTGGAACGCATCGTCACCTCGTCGTTGCGGCTTGCCGTTCTGATTCCGTTCTGGCTCACTGGCACCCTGACGCCGCTGGTGGCGACGATCGCCGTGGCGGCGATGCCGGTGACCGGACTGTTCGTCTACATCGGGCGTATGCGCAGCCTCGACCCGCGCGCCTTCGACGTTCCGCGGGAGGCGCGCACGGCCGGGCTGCTCAGCTACGGTCTGCGCATCTGGGTCGGCTCGCTCTCGGGAATTCTGCTCTCCCGGCTCGACCAGGTGCTCATGACACCATTCGCCGGCACCTATCAGCTCGGCCTCTACGTGGTGGCGGTGAGCGTAAGCGAACTGCCACTGATCATCAACCAGGCGGTGCGCGACGTGACCTTCGTGACGGATGCCGCCGATTCCGTCGATGCGCGCCTCGCGTCGTCAGCGCGCATTTCCACAATGCTGTGCGGCCTAGCCGCACTGTTCCTCGGCATCAGCATGCTGTGGTGGCTGCCGTTTCTGTTCGGCGAAGATTTTCGGCCGGCCCTGCCGGTGGCCGGCGTTCTGCTCGCCGCGGTGGTGCTCGGTACCCCCGGGTCGATCGGGGGTTCCGGCCTGAGTGCGCGCGGTCGCCCTGGCCTGCGCAGCATGTCATTGCTGATCGCTTGCCTGGTGAACATCGGCATGTTGATTGTGCTGGCACCGATGCTCGGCGCGATGGGGGCTGCGCTGGCGACCCTGGCCGGCAACCTGATCTCGAGCAACCTGAATCTTCTGTTCCTGTATCGCAACTTCGGCATCAACCCGCTGCAGTTCTACGGCGTGCGGCGCACCGACTTCGTGACCCTGCGCGAGTACGCGAAGCGGTTCACTCGGCGACGCAAGCGCTAGCCCGTTCTGGTCGTTGCTGTCACCGCCGAAGCTGTGGGAGCCGGCCGGTAGGCGAGGCCGTCGCGCAGCCCGCGGGTCGCGGCCAGAAGCGGCCGCAGCGACATCAGCAGCTGGCGCCGGCCCCCGCGGGAGACGACCTCCCAGGCGGCCTGTGCGCTGTGCCGACGCCAGCGCCGGCGGTCGTCGGCGGCAAGGTTTCGGGCCGCGTAGACCAGGCGGTTGCGCACGTTGTAGTAATAGTAGGAGTACGACTTGGCCGCACCGGAGCTGTGCTGGCCGGTGCCCTGGGTGCCGCCCTGCGCGTGGGTCGCCTGCGCATCGACGCAGACCGTGACCGCTCCCCCGGCCCGTAGTACCCGGTGCGAGAGCTCGACGTCTTCCCAGTACAGAAAGTAGTCGTCGCTGAAGCCGCCGACCCGGCGCCAGAGCTCGTCGCCGATCAGCAGGCAGGCTCCGCTCAGCCACGGCGTGGTGCGTGCGCCCGGGAAGTCCCCTCGTTTGCGGGTCGCGCGCACGCGTCCGTCGTCGAGGTACAGGTCGCTGCCGTCGAACCACACCGAGCCGTCCGGTCGCAGGATGCGGGGCGAGACCAGGGTGAGCGGATGTTTGCCGACCAGCTCGAGCAGGCGGGCGACCTGGTCGGCGGCGATGGCAGCATCCGGATTCAACAAGAGAAAATGGGTGCGCCCGTTCTGCTGTGCCCGTGCGACGCCGAGGTTCATGCCGCCGCCGAAACCGAGATTGGTCGGCGACAGCACGTACTTCCAACCCTCCCTCTCGGCGAGCGCCGCTACCCTGGCCTGCTCGGCCGGATCGGTGAAGTTGTCGACGACGACGACCGCCAGTCCCGGTGCCGAGCGGGACAGCGGTTGCAGGTTCTCTTCGAGCAGCGCGCACGACCCGAAGTTCACCACCACGACGGCGAGGGAGGCGAACTTCGAGTCGGTCATGCGGTCAGTATTGCAGATCCGAGAGGAGCGTCTGACAAATTCTCAGGACACTGCACTGTTCTCAGACACTTACGCTGCGAAGCGGTCCGTCGCCACAATAATGGCGTCGAGAATGCCGGGCTGGTCAAAGGCGTGACCGGCGTCGGGAATCAGGCGAAAGTCGGCCTCCGGCCAGTTCTTGTGCAGGTCCCACGCGGTGAACGCCGGGGTGCACATGTCATAGCGGCCCTGCACGATGACGCCGGGGATGTCGGCGAGGCGGGAGGCGTTCTCGATCAGCTGGTTGGGCGTGAACCAGCCTTTGTTGGCGAAGAAATGGTTCTCAATGCGGGCAAAGGCCACCGCGAAGGAAGGATCGGAGAAGTGGGCGATCTTGTCGGGTTCCTGCAACAGGGTGATCGTCGAGGATTCCCAGGTGGCCCACGCCACGCCAGCACGTTCGCGCACGAACTGGTCGGGGTCGTGCAGCAGCCGGCCGTAGGCCTCGATCAGGTGGCCGCGTTCGTTTTCGGGAACGGGCGCAAGGAAGGACTCCCACAGGTCGGGGTAGATCGCGCTCGCGCCGCCCTCGTAGAACCAGTCGAGCTCCACCGGACGCAGAGTGAAGATGCCGCGTACGACGAGTTCGGTGACCTTCTCTGGGTGCGTCTCGGCGTAGGCGAGGGCGAGGGTGCTGCCCCAGGAACCGCCGCAGACCAGCCAGCGGTCAATGCCGAGGTGCTCGCGCAGTCTCTCCACGTCGGCGACGAGGGTCCAGGTGGTGTTGACGCTGAGGTCGACGTCGGGCTCGCTCGCGTGCGGCGTGCTCAGGCCGCAGCCGCGCTGGTCGAACAGGATGATGCGGTACTTCGCCGGGTCGAACACGCGACGCTGGTCAGGTCCGGACGCGCCGCCCGGCCCGCCGTGCAGGTAGACCGCCGGCTTGCCGTCTGGATTGCCAGAGGCTTCCCAGTAGATGGTCTGGTTGTCGCCGACATCGAGCATGCCGGTTTCGTAGGGTTCAAGCTCGGGGTAAAAAGTGCGCATGCGTCGAGCCTATTCCCCGGACCGGAGGTTGATGAATTTCACCTATCCACCGTTGGCCGAAGCGATCGCTGAGTGCGACGATAGATTATGGCGAACAGCTCTCTTACGGATGCCGAGCTCCGGCGCTTCGACCAGGCCCTCAGGGATCAGCGCGGCATAATAGCGACCGAGCTGAACCGGCTGGCGGAATCGCTCACGAGCGTGCGTGAGGCGCGGAGCGACGGATCGGCCGACGATGAGCACGATCCAGAAGGTCCAACCCTCTCGGGTGAGTGGTCACGAATTGTCGGGGTCCACGGTGAGTTCAACGAGAAAGTCGCCGCAATCGATCGTTCGCTGGCCCGAATTGCTGACGGGAGTTACGGCACTTGCCTCCGATGCGGTAAACCCATCGGGGCCGCCCGATTGTCCGCGCTGCTGACGGCCGAGCTGTGCATCGATTGCGCCCGAAAAGCCGAAGGCCGCGGCCGGTGACGGACCCGGTCGACGGTCACTGACCGACGAGGCCCTGTTCGTAGGCCAGAATGACCGCTTGCACCCGGTCACGCAGGCCGAGTTTGTGCAGGATCCGGCCGACATGCGTCTTCACGGTCGACTCGGAGAGAAAGAACCGCTCGGCCAGTTCGGGGTTCGAGAGCCCCTCCGCGATGGCGAGAAAGACTTCGGTCTCCCGCTCGGTGAGGGCCGCGAGGGCCTGGGCGGCGCATCCGTTTTCGGCGTCGGCGAGTGGCAGCTGGGTGCCGAACAGGTCGAGCAGTCTCCGGGTCACCCGCGGTGAAACGGATGCCTCCCCCGAGACGACCGTACGAATGGCACTGATCAGCTCCCCC
Organism: Cryobacterium aureum; assembly: GCF_002954245.1. GTDB lineage: Bacteria > Actinomycetota > Actinomycetes > Actinomycetales > Microbacteriaceae > Cryobacterium > Cryobacterium aureum. Next base: position 72,502 of record NZ_PPTG01000040.1, read on the forward strand.
GGTTCGGAGTTTTTGAGCAGAAAGCCGCTCGCGCCGGCGCGCAGGCCACCGAAGGCGTACTCGTCGAGGTCGAAGGTGGTGAGAATGATGATGCGGGTGTCCGGGTGGGTCGCCATGATCTGACGCGTCGCCTCGATGCCGTCGAGCCCGGGCATGCGCACGTCCATCAGGATGACCTGCGGGCGCAGCGTTGCCGCGAGCGCGATCGCCTGGGCGCCGTCGGTCGCTTCGGCGATGACGCTGAAGTCGTCTTCGGCCTCGAGCACCATGCGAAAGCCCACACGGAGCAGCGCCTGGTCGTCGACGAGCATGATTCGAATCATGTCGGCGGGCTGCGCCTCGGGAGCTGTCATGTCTCATCCTCAAACGTCATCGAGGCGTGCACACGCCAGCCGTCGTGGAGGCCTGCTCCCGCTTCGAAGGTTCCGTCGTAGATGGCGACGCGTTCCTGCATGCCGATCAGTCCGCGGCCGAATCCACGCGGGCTCGGCTGGCTGCGGTGCCGACCGTTGTCACTGATCGTGACCTCGGCGGCGCCAGGAACAGAGCCCAGCCGCACGACGACCCGCGTCGGCGTATCGGCGTATCGCAGCACGTTAGTGAGCGACTCCTGCACCAATCTGAAAATGGTCAGCTGAACACTGGGATTGGCGGGCTCGCGGCCACTGCGCTCCAATACGACCGGCAACCCCGTCGACCGAAAGGATTCGACGAGGTCGGCAAGTTGGTCGATCCCCGGCTGCGGAGCCCGGGGCGCCGGGTCGGAACCGACATCGAGCACCCCAAGGAGGCGGCGCATCTCCGTCATCGACCGGCGACCGGTGGCAGCGACGTCGAGCATGGCCGCGCGGGAACGCTCGAGGTCCTTGGGCGCGATCGCATGGGCACCGTCGGCGAGCGCGACCATGACCGAGAGACTGTGGGCAACCACATCGTGCATTTCACCGGCGATGCGGGTGCGCTCGGAGATGCGCGAGAGCTGCGCCTGCTGGTCGCGTTCGCGGGTCAGCTGCGCGGCCAGGTCGAGCAGTGCGGTCACGTAGCGTTTACTGTTGCCCATATTGACGCCGACCAGGGTGGCGGCGAGCATCATGATAGCGATCTGGATGGCCACCGGAATCCAGGCGATCTCGTCGAGGTCTTCCGTGAGCCACGCGGCCAGACTCGCCAGCCCAACGGCTGCGCCGAACCCGACCCACGCGCTGCGAATGTCGGAATATACCGCGACCGCGTAGAGCGCGAGCAGCTGGGCGATGAGGTGCACCTCGCCATAGTCAGAGAAAGTGAGCAGGCCGATCCAGGTGAGGGCCAGGACGAGCCGTGGCATCCGCCGCCGAAAGAACAGTGTGACCGCCAGAACGAGCATGATGGCAGCATTGAGGAGGACATCGCCGACCGGTGCGGGGTCGTTGTCGAACAGGTTGAGCACCAGAACGAGCACCATGGGCACGACATAGATCAAGACGATGAGCGCATCGGCCAGGTGCGGATGCCGGCTCCAGAACCGCCGCACCACTCCGGGCGGAGTGGGCAGAGGCACATCTCCCCCCGGCGCGAGGGCGCGCCCGGGGGGAGATGTGGTGGTACTCATTCTTCGATGGTACGGGTTAGGCGTCGCGGCGCTTGAGCAGCAGCGCAGCCGTACCGAGGCTGACGGCGACCCAGGCGATGACAACCAGGAATGCCTGCCAGGATTCCATCGTGTTCGGATAGACCATTTCCGAGCCCGCCACTGTGAACAGGAACGGCACAATGTCGTTGACCCACTCGACGAGCATGGAGAACAGCGCCACCACCGTGGGCAGGAGAAGCAGGATTCCCAGCACCGTGGCGATACCACCGGCACTGCTACGCACGATCGTGCCGATTCCGACAGCGAACACCGCGATCAGCGCGAGGAAGAGCACGTTACCAAGCAGCGGCAGCAGCACGTCGACGTCGAACAGGCTCGCGGTGATGTTCTCGACGCCCAGTCTGGGAACGGCCGCCAGGAAGGCCCCCACAACGCTGACCAGGCCGATCAAAAAGGTGAAAACGAACAACACGATGACCTTGGCCCAGAGAGCCGGCAGGCGGTTGGGAACCGCTGTGAGGGTGGACTTGATCATGCCGCTCGAATACTCACCACTGATCGAGAGAACGCCGAGAACGGCGACGATGAGTTGACCGAGCGCCAAGCCGGAGGTGGAGGCGATCACGAAGATTTGAGCGCTCTCCATCGGCATGGGGCCGCCGGTGGCCGGGTCGAGTCCGGCCGTGGCTGACAGCGCAAACGACATCAGCACTCCGAAGCCGAGCGCGGCCACGATAACGAGGGAGTAGGTCCAGTAGGTGGAGCGCAGGCTCCACAGCTTGATCGTTTCGGAGCGGAGCAGGCCGGTGAAGCTGAGCCCGGAGCCGGTCGGCACGAACGATGCACGCGAAGTGGATGGCTGGGTGGGGGTTACGGTGCTCATCGAGCCGCCTCCGTTTCAGTGTGGGAGGAGGAGTCGCCGGTGCGATACTCCACTTCGTTCTGGGTGAGTTTCATGTAGGCATCCTCGAGTGAGGCGCTCACCGCTGAGAGTTCGTGCAGGGAGATCTGGGCGGCGGCGGCGCGATCGCCGATCTCGTTCACGGTCAGTCCGCTGATTTCGAGCACGTCCTGCTCGACGTTGGTGATGGTCACATCAGCCTGAGCGAGCAGAGCAGCCAGGGCCGCGGTGTGCGGGGTGCGTACGCGAACCGTGTTCTGCGCTGCCGACGCGATGATGTCGGAGACCGAGGCATCCGCTATCACCCGACCGCGACCGAGGACGATGATGTGGTCGGCGGTGAGTGCCATCTCACTCATCAGGTGCGAGGAGAGCAGCACGGTGCGGCCCTCGGCCGCGAGCTGCTTGGTGAGCTTGCGTACCCACTGCACGCCCTCTGGATCAAGGCCGTTCACCGGCTCGTCGAGAATGAGAGTGGCCGGGTCGCCGAGCAACGCCGCGGCGATGCCGAGGCGTTGGCCCATGCCGAGCGAGAAACCGCCGACGCGCTTGCGGGCGACGGGCTCGAGACCGGTGAGGTTGATCACCTCGTGCACCCGGCTGGTGGGGATGTTGTGGGTGGCAGCCATGGCGCGCAGGTGATTGTACGCGCTGCGACCGGTATGCACGGCCTTGGCGTCGAGCAAGACGCCAACCTCGCGCAGCGGTGCCTTGTGCTCGTGGTACGGCTTGCCGTTGACGATGACCGAGCCGGCGCTTGGCCGGTCAAGGCCCACGATCATGCGCATGGTGGTGGACTTGCCCGCGCCGTTCGGCCCGAGAAAACCGGTGACCTTGCCGGGCTGCACCGTGAAGTCGACCGAGTCGACCGCGGTCTTACTTCCGTAGTGCTTGGTCAGGGACTGTGCCTGGATCACGACTGCCTCATTCCGTTGGTGGGTGAGGCCCCGTTTTATTGCGTTGAAGCCCCCATACCAAACGGTATGGTTTGACCCCCATGTGGCGCATCAACCGAGGGGATGGTTGTGCGCCACTGGTGTCGTACCTGAGTACGACGCGTGCTGCCTTACCGCTTGACCGGTTTTTCAGGTGAAGGAGCGGTCCCGGACGCCCGCTGGTCGGCGTAGTAGTCACGCGCCTCGATCTGGCGTTCACGTTCGATGCCGCTCGCGATCGTGGCCCGCAGGTGGTCCTGCGAGTAGCCGAACGCGTCGACCAGATCGAGAGCGTGTGGGCGGATGCGCGCAATCAGCCGATCGATGTAGGCCGTGACGGCCTGGGCCCGCTGGGCGGAGAGCCGACCGTGGATGAGGTACCAGGCAAGGTTTTTCTCCACCAGGCCGAGCCCGAACAGGTCGCGCAGCCAGGTGAGCACCTGCTTGGTGCCGGCATCCGTTGTAGCGTCGAGCGCCCGGGTAAACGATTCCCACTGCAGCAATTCGCCGTGGGCGCGTGCTGCTTCGATGAGCTCGTTCTGGTGCGCGTTGAACAGGTCGGCGGCCTGCTTTTTGGGCAGCTTGGTAGCGCCGCGCAGTTTGCCCGCGACCTCGCCGATCATGCTCTCGACCCGGTCAGTGAGCAGCTCGCGCTGCACGTCGGCATCCCGCAGGGCGCCGACGGAACGGGCCGTGGATCCGCGGTCGAAGACGGTCTGCCCGAGGGTGCGAAGGCCGGTGCCGTGGTAAGCGCGACCGGCGGCGTGCTGCACGACATAGCGGGCGAGGGCGCCGGCATCCGCTGTGGCGAATTTGCGGCTGTAATCGGTGAGCAGACGTTTAGCAACGAGCTGCAACAGCACGTTGTTGTCGCCCTCGAAGGTCGCGTAGACGTCGAGGTCGGCGCGCAGCCCCACGAGGCGGTTCTCGGCCATGAAGCCGGCGCCGCCGCAGGCTTCACGCGCCTCCTGAAGGGTGTCGAGTGCGTGCCAGGTCGAGAGCGGCTTGAGCGCGGCGGCGAGGGTCTCGAGGTCTTGCCGGTCGTCGTCAGTGTCGGTTTTGCCGCTGAACACGTCGTCGAACTTCACCAGAAACTCGTCGTGCGCGAAGGTCTGCGCGTAGGTCGTGGCGAGGCGCGGAAACAGGCGGCGCTGGTGCCGCTGGTAGTCGAGGATAACCTCTTCGTCGGTGTCACTGCCAGCGGTGAACTGGCGACGCTGGCTTCCATAAGTGATTGCGATGGTCAGGGCGAGAGCGGATGCCGCTGTGGCGGCCCCGTCGAGCGATACGCGACCCTGCACCAGCGTGCCGAGCATGGTGAAGAAGCGGCGGCCGGGGCTGCTGATCGGGCTGGAGTAGGTGCCGTCTGCGGCAACATCGCCGTAGCGGTTGAGCAGATTCTCGCGCGGGATGCGCACGTTGTCGAAGTGCAGTCGGCCGTTATCGATGCCGTTGAGGCCGCCCTTGAGGCCGTCGTCTTCGCCGCCAACACCAGGCAGGAAGTCGCCGTCAGCGCCCCGAATGGGCAGGTAGAAGGCGTGCACGCCGTGGTTGACGCCCAAAGTGATGAGTTGAGCGAACAACACGGCGGCGATGCCGTCCTTCGCGGCGTTGCCGAGGTAGTCCTTCCATGCGGCACGAAACGGGGTATTGATGACGAACTCATTGGTGTCGGCATCGAAGGTTGCAGTGGTCGCGATACTCGCGACGTCGGAGCCGTGCCCGATCTCGGTCATGGCGAAGGCGCCGGGCACGGAGAGGTCCATGATGCCGGGAAGGTATTTGTCGTGATGCGGCTTGGTGCCGAGGTGCAGCACGGCAGCACCGAACAGGCCCCACTGCACGCCGCCCTTGATCTGCAGGCTCGGGTCGGCGATAACGAGCTCTTCGAAGCCAGCGATGTTTCCGCCATGGTCGTTTTGGCCGCCGAGGTGTTTGGGAAAGGCTCGCAGCACGTGGCCGTTGGCGGCGAGTACCTTGAGTTGCTCGAGCACGCGCAGGCGGTGATCGGCCATGGAGAGGCCCTCGATGCGCTGCATGTCCGGGCGCGCGGTGACCTCACGGGCGGCGAGGCGCACGTCGGCCCAGGTGCCGAGCAGCTGACGTCCGAGTTGTTCGACGTTGACCGCCGGGGCGGCCTCGTCGCCGATGGATTTGATCGGGCCGGTGTCGAGGCTGACATCGAGGCTGGGGTCGATCGTCGTCGATCGGATGCTGGAGCGCTGGGCTGTGTCAACCATTGGTGGTCCTAACTGTTCGCGCGAAGTGGTGGTCGCTACGTTAGGGCCGTTTGGGCGCAGTCGCGAAATGCGCGATGCGGGGCGACAACGATATCTGCCGCGCGCGGCATTCGTTTTGTAGGTTCACTACAACTCCCGGCCGCTCGAACCTGCTCTCCCCCACAAAGAGCGGGTTGGTCCGATCAGGCGGTGGCGGCGACGACCTCGAGCAGGGCTTCGCCGTACGCCTCAAGCTTCTTGGCGCCAATGCCGGTGATGCCGTCGAGCGCCGCGAGGTTCGTGGGGCCGGCCGCGGCGACAGCGATGAGGGTCGCGTCGCCGAACACGATGTACGCGGGCACTCCCTGTTCCTTCGACTCGGCCGACCGCCAGACACGCAGCGCCTCGAACAGGCTCTCCTGGGCGGTACTGAGGTCGGCGGCGGCGACCTTCGCCGCGCTCGGGCTGCGGGCGGCGCTCGAGCGCGCCGGACGGTCGGGTTCGCGGCGCAACTGCACGTCGCGATGGCCGCCGAGAACCTCCGCCGCGGCATCCGTCAGTACGAGAGTGCCGTATTCGCCGGAGGTGGCGAGCAGGCCCTGGGCCAGCATCTGGCGCACGATGCCGCGCCAGGCCTGGTCGCTGAGGTCGGCTCCGAGTCCCCAGGTGCTCAGTTCGGTGTGGCGGTACTGGGTGGCTCTGGGGGTTTCCTTGCCGCGGAGAATGTCGATGAGGTGGCCGGCACCGAACTTCTGGTTGCGTTCGCGGTGCAGCCGCACGATGGTGGAGAGCAATTTTTGGGCTGGGATGGTGCCGTCCCAGGCTTCCGGCGGTTCGAGGCAGGTGTCGCAGTTGCCGCAGGGTTCGCTGGTTTGGCCGAAGTAGCGCAGCAGGTTGACGCGGCGGCAGTGCACGGTCTCGCAGAGCGCGAGCATGGCATCGAGGTGGGCAGACAGCTTGCGCCGATGGCCGAGATCGCCCGGCGACTCGTCGATCATGCGGCGCTGCTGCACGACGTCCTGCAGGCCGTAGGCGAGCCAGGCCGTGGCCGGGGCGCCATCGCGACCGGCGCGGCCGGTCTCCTGATAGTAGCCCTCGACGGATTTGGGCAGGTCGATGTGTGCGACGAAGCGCACGTCGGGCTTGTCGATTCCCATGCCGAAGGCGATGGTGGCGACGATGACGACGCCCTCCTCGCGCAGGAACCGGGACTGGGTGCGAGCCCGCACTCCCGCGTCGAGGCCGGCGTGGTACGGCAGAGCGTTTATGCCGTTCTGGCGCAGGAACTCGGCCGTCTGGTCGACGGTCTTGCGGCTGAGCGCGTAGACGATTCCGGCGTCACCGGGCTGCTCGGTCTTCAGGAACGAGAGCAGCTGCTTGCGCACCTCGGACTTGCCGACGATGCGGTACTGAATGTTGGGCCGGTCGAAGCTCGCCACGAAGTGCTTGGCATCGCCTAGCTGCAGGCGAGTGGTGATCTCCTGGTGCGTGGCATCCGTCGCGGTGGCGGTGAGGGCGATGCGCGGCACGTCCGGCCAGCGGTCGGCCAGTTCGCTGAGCGCCAGGTAGTCCGGCCGAAAGTCATGCCCCCACTGCGACACGCAGTGGGCCTCATCGATGGCGAACAGGGCGATGGTGCCGCGCTCCAGCAGCCGTTTGGTGACCTCGTTGGAGAGTCGCTCGGGGGCGACGTAGAGCAGGTCGAGGTCGCCGTTCAGGTAGTCGCGCTCGACCTGGCTGCGGGTCTGGGAGTCCTGGCTGGAGTTGAGAAATTCTGCGCGCACGCCCACGGCGGTCAGCGCATCGACTTGGTCTTGCATCAGGGCGATCAGCGGCGATACGACGATGCCGGTACCTGCCCGTACGAGAGCCGGGATCTGGTAGCACAGGCTCTTACCGCCGCCGGTGGGCATGAGCACGACGGCATCTTTGCCGTCGACGACCTGGGCGATGATCTCGGCCTGATCGCCGCGGAACGAGTCGTAGCCGAACACGGTGTGCAGGGCCTCGGCGGCGGTGGCGAACTTACGGGTTGCGGCGCGAACCGGCGCGGGAGTACGCGTGGCGCTCTGGTTCGAAGCGGATGCGCCACTCGAATACGCAGCCTGCCGCTCGCCAGCCTGCTGTTCATCGAATTGGCGGTCGAACTCTGGCGGCGGTGCGTCGAAATCGTCTGGCGCGTCGAAATCGCTCGGGCCATCAAAGTCGCTCGGCGCGTCGAAATCGCTCGGGCCATGACTATCGCGGGGTGGTTGAACGTCATCAGGGCTTCGGGGTTTTTCAGCGTTCCAACTCACCTGTCCAACTTTACCCGGGCCCGCTGACACGATCCCCCGCACGCCCATCTCCACGCGAGAGCGGAAAAAACGTTGCTTCACGGTACCGGAAGCAACGTTTTTTCCGCTTTCGCGAGAGGTTTGGGGAACTCAGGGGCGAGGCTTACGGCGCAGGAGGAGCAGCGTCGCGGTGACGGCGAGCAGCACGGCCACCAAGGTTCCACCGATCCAGGCGATGGCAGACAGTGAGCTGTCGGCGGCGGTGTTTGCGGGAGGCGAGGTCGCGGAATCCTTCGCGGCAGCATCCGCTTCGGTGCCGCAGTACGGAGCCGTGGCCGCGCCATCGGCGAGCTTTTGGCCCCCGGCCGGCTGCCAATCGAAGGTGAACTCGTCCGAGATCGAGTGGCCGTCGGTGGAGACCGTCTGCCAAATCACCGTGTATTCCCCGGCCGCACCGAGCTGCGCCGAGGTTTCGACCGTCGAGCCCGAGACGGTCGCGCAGCCGTCACCGTAGAAGAGCGGTGCGCTGGTCGGGCCGGTGATCACCATGGCGCTGCCGGAGCCGGTTCCGCCGAGGTCGAGCAGCAGGTCATTGGTGGTGACCGAGAACACGCCGGGCTGCTCGGTCACTACGGCGCCGGCCGCCGGTGAGGAACCGACTACGTAGTTGTGAGCGGATGCCGGTGCCGCGCCCCACCCCAGCGCTGCCGCAACGACGACGGCCGCGAACACGGCCCGGGCCGCGCGGAGAGCCGCCGGGCGTCGCCGCTGGACACTCGACAGGTGGCTCGACGGGCCACTCGAAGAAAGAGCCGGCGTTCGGTCAGTGCTTCCAGCCCTCCTGGGAGCCGCCGCGCCGGCCGCGTTTCGGGGTGTCGTGTTGCCGCGCATGACGCTAGAGGCTCGTCTTGCGGCGGGCGGTGACGGCCAGCACGATGCCGACAGCGCCGACGACGAGTCCGCCGGCTCCAAGCACGCGAGCGAGAACGTCGTCGGATGCGGCCGCGGCGGTTGTGGCCGCTGTCTCGTCGTGGCTGGCGACCGTCGCGATGGTGCCGTGGCCGTGCTCGTCACCGGTTGCGGCGGTGACGGTGATAAACGGCGCGGGGTGGGCCGGTTCGTCCGCCCCCTCCACGGTGGCTTCGTTCCAATTGGTCTGGCCGACCTCGCAGGTCTGAAGGATGGGGAATTCGAGGTTCTCCCCTTCAGCATTGGCCGGCAGGGCCACGCTCAGCGCGAACGTCGTTCGCAGCCCATCGGGGAAGGGGGTATCGGCCGTGTACAGCACCGCCCCGGTACGAGTCGTGATGGTGTTGCCTTCGCCGTCATCGATCGGCGTGGCCAGATCAACCGAAGTCTTCGACACGTTCCAGCCAGGGTTCACCGTGGGCGTGACGCTCGCAATACCCTCCGGAACTCCGATGCTGATCGCCGTCGTCGACGACGCGTCGCAGCCGTGAGGAAGGGCAAAGGTGAGAACCGTATAGGACCCGGCGGCTGTGGTCGGGGCGTCAACCGAAATGTGCGCACTCGCGGCGAGTGGGGCGGCGAGGGCGAGCAGCGCGCCGATGGTCAGAGCAGTGCCAACAGAAATGGGGGTCGTGAACTTCATGATTGATCCTTAGCGTGGTGGCCGGACTAGCCGAACGATGCAGACGAAGCCTCTGCTGGTCGTTCGGCGCGGCGAGGAAAATGGTCTGGTTTGTGCTGTAATTACGCGGCGAGCGCGCAGACCGGCGGACCACGATGTCTCATCGCCGACAACACCAAAACCAGATCGCGCGGCGACAATACCGGCGCATCGTGACGAATTCGCCGCGGCGCTACCACCGGCAGCACTAATTGGGCAGGAACGAACAGCGTGCGGATACCCAGACGAACGTTCTCGACCAGCCTCCAGAACGCACGTTCCGCGTACCGCAGAGCCAGAATCGTCACGATCGCGGCACCGAAGTGAGCGACCCACATAGCCGTGGAATCGTGGGCCATTGGCGTGGTCGAGCCGAGAACCTTCGGGTCGATCAGCCCGGGCAGCGCCGCGTGCTGGTGGGTGCCCGATGCGGCAACCGCCTCGGCCCCGAGCACCCCACCCGGCGCTCCGAGCGAGAACAGCCCGTGAAAGATGACTTGGCTGATCAAAACGGATGCCGCGCCACGCCAGAAGGACCGAGTGCGACCCGAGAGGGCGACGCAAACCATTCCGGCAAAGGCGAGCGACACGACGACCGCCAGCAGGCCGGGCGCCGAGTCGCCACCGAGCGTGTGCGAGAGGGCTGCGACAAAGGTCGAGAACACGGCGACGATCCAGCCGCGCGCGAAGCGGGCCCAGCGTGTCTGCATGTGCCCCTCCTCCAGGTCCCTCCAGAGTAACGGACCGACCCTGCGTTCATGATTCTGATCGACCAGACCCCGGCCGACAGCGGCCTCGTTCCCCTGGTCATGAACCGTGCCGTCAACGGCGGCATCATGTTCGCGGTCGTCGGGCTCATCGCCCTGCGCGCGCTGCGCCGACGACGCGCGCAGGCTGCCGTGCCGGTCTTGGTCCCGGCGGCCCCATCAAACGTTGAAGCGGATGCCGTCGACCGCGCGGCGCTTGCAACCGGTGTGAAGCTGGCCGTCGCCTGCGGCGTGATCGACGTCACCGCGAACTTTCTGTTACTGCTCGGGCTACGCCTCGGTGACCTGAGCGTGGTCAGCGTGCTCACGGCCATGTACCCGGCTGGCACGATTCTGCTGGCCGCCGTCGTGCTCAAGGAACGCATCGCGCCGGTGCAGTGGCTCGGCCTCGCCCTCGCCCTCACAGCGGCCGGAATGCTCGCGATCGCCTGAGGCGCGACCGTGGGCCCCGGTCAGGCGCGGCCGGTGAAAGCGGGCTTACGCTTCTCCTGGAAGGCCGCGAAGCCCTCGCGGTAGTCGCCGGTGGCGCAGAGCCCGGCCTGGGCCGCGGTCTCGTCGCTCAGACTCTGCCACAGCCCGAGGCGTTCGTCACGCAACGATTGCACGAGCGCTTTGCTCGCGAGAAAGGCCTGCGTTGCACCGGATGCCGCGCGCGTCGCCGCCTGCACGGTCGCCTCGGTCAGTTCTGCGGCCGCAAATACCTGGCTGAACAGTCCGCCGGCGACGGCCTCTGCCCCGGACATGAGGCGGCCGCTGTAGATCAGGTCGAGGGTTCGGTGCGCACCGAGTCTTTCCACGAACAGGGCGTGCCCGCCGGAGTCGAGCGTGGCTCCGAGGTTCGCGAACGGCGAGCCGATCTTCGCGGTGTCGGCGACGTAGACGACGTCGGTGGCGATGAGCAGGCCGAGGCCCACGCCGAGGCAGGCGCCGTGGGCCGCCGCGAAGGTCGGAGCGGGAAATCGGCTCATGCGCTGAAGCAGCGGGGTGACGAGGTCGCCGAGATACCCGAGCACGTCGTCGGTGCGCGGATCAACGGCAGAGATATCGCGGCCGGCGCAGAAGGCCCGGCCTTCCCCGCTCAGCACCAGCGCGCGCACGCCGGCCCGCTCGGCCTCCTGGTAGACCGCGTCGAGTTCGACGATCGCGGCCTCATCGAGGGCGTTGAGCTTGTCGGGCGCGTTCAGCACCACGTGGGCAACGTCACTGTCTATCGAGAGGTCAATCACGGCATCCGCTTTCTCGGGTAGTGAACGGGTTAAACGTCGTAGTCGACGACGACGGTGTCGGTGGTCGGGTGTGACTGGCAGGTCAGCACATAACCGCGGGCGAGTTCTTCGGGTTCGAGCGCGTAGTTCTCGGTCATCGTGACATCACCGCTGACCAGTTTGGCGCGGCAGGTTCCGCAGACGCCGCCAGCACAGGCGAACGGCACGTCGGGCCGAACCCGCAGGGCGGCGTTCAAGATGCTCTCGTTCGCGTTCACCGGGGTGGTGACCGTGTTGCTCTGGCCGTCGAGGGTGAACTCGATCTGGAAGGTCTTGTCGCCCTGGCCCATGATGACCGGCCGGCCGCGGTCGCCGCTGGCAGCCGAGGGCTCGCCGGTGGTGAAGAGCTCAAACCGCACGTGCGAGCGCTCGACGCCGGTGGTCTCCAGGGTGTCGCGGCAGAGCTGCACGAGTTCGAACGGACCGCAGAGGAACCACTCATCGACAGTGGCCGGGCGAAGGATGGTGTCGAGCATGCGCCGAAACTTCTCTTCGTCGATGCGACCGGAGAGCAGCGACGATGAGCGCTGCTCGCGGGAGAGCACGTGGTACAGCGCGAGGCGGGCCGGGTAGCGGTCCTTGAGCTCGGCCAGTTCGTCGAGGAACATCACGTCGAGCGCGGTGCGGTTGGTGTAGACGAGGGTGAACATCGAGGTCGGAGACGCGGCAAGCACGGTGTGCGCGAGGGCCATCAACGGGGTGATTCCCGAGCCGGCGGCGACGCCGACGATGTGCTTGTGATCGAGATCACGCAGGGTCGAGGTGAAGCTGCCCTGCGGACTCATCACGTCGATCTCGTCGCCGGGGTGCAGTTCGCTGTTGGCCCAGGTGGAGAAGGCACCGCCGAGGTCGCGTTTGATGGCGACGCTGATCTGGCCGCCGTCGCTCGCCGCGGGCCGGCAGATCGAGTAGCTGCGGCGCAGCTCCTGGCCGTTGATCGTGGCGCGCAGGGCCAGGTGCTGGCCGGGCAGGTAGTCGAACGCGCCCTGCAATTTGGGCGGAACGGTGAAGGTGACCTCGACGCTGTCGGCGGTGAGTGCGCGCACTTCGGCCACCGTGAGGGTGTGAAAGCGTGCGCGGTGTTTGACCGGCGCCAGGGTCGTTGCGCCCTGGTTCGTGGATTCGAGACGTGTTGCAGCCATTAGAGCACCTTGAAGTAGTCGAACGGCTCGAGGCAGTCTCGGCATTCGTAGAGGGACTTGCAGGAGGTGGAGCCGAAGCGGGCGAGCTCGCGGGTATTGAGCGAGGAGCAGCGCGGGCATTTCACGGCCATTTTCAGACGGATCGGGCCGGCCGGCCCTGAACCGCGCACGGTCGCATGCCCGGTGGGGGCTGCGATGCCGTATTCGCGGAGCTTCGCCTTGCCGATCTCACTCATCCAGTCGGTGGTCCAGGCCGGGCTCAGCACGAGCCGAACCGACACGTTCTGGTAGCCGGCAGCGGTGAGCACCCCGAGAACGTCGTCGCGCATGGCGTCCATGGCGGGGCATCCGCTGTAGGTCGGCGTGAGTGTCACCGCTACGGCGTCGCTCGTGACTTTCACCGAGCGCAGCACACCGAGGTCTTCGATGGTGAGCACCGGGATCTCGGGGTCGACGACCCGGGCGGCGATGGTCCAGGCTGCAAGGGACAACGTGTCGGACGGACGCGGGCGGGCCATGGCCTCGTGCTGGTCAGAAGCGTGCACCTGCGTGGTCACCATGATGCTCCGGGGTGGGCGCGGGTGAGTACCTGCATCTCGGCGAGCAGAAAGGCGAGGTGTTCGGAGTGCTTGCCGGTGCGGCCGCCGCCAGAGGCGACGAAACCGCGCGGAATCTCCAGCTCGGCCTCGGCGAGCACCGGCGCGATGGCCGCGTCGAACGCCGGGCGCAGGCTCGACGGGCGCACCGCGATTCCTTCGAGGCGTTCGATGAGCGGGTCGTCGCGAAAGATCTCCTCGACGTAGGGCCAGAGGTCGCTCAGCGCGGTGACCATGCGGCGGCGTGACTCGTCGGTGCCCTGCGTGAGACGCAGCACCCACTGCTTCGAATGGTCGCGGTGGTAGTCGACCTCTTTCACTGCCTTGGCTGCGATCGCTGCGAGGGTCGCATCAGCGGATGCCCGCAGTCGGCTGTACAGCTCGAACAGGTAGTGGGACACGATGAACTGGCGTGCGATCGTGTGCGCGAAGTCACCGTTGGGCTGTTCGACGATGTGAAGCGAGCGAAAATCGGGCTCGGTGCGCCAGTAGGCGAGGTCATCTTCGCTGCGGTTCGTGGCGGTGCCGGCGTAGTGCAGCAGGGAACGGGCGTGGCCGATCAGGTCGAGGCCGACGTTGCCGAGGGCGACGTCTTCTTCGAGCTCGGGGGCGCGGGAGATCCAGGCGCCAAGTTGCTGGGCCAGAATGAGCGAGTCGTCGCCGAGCCACAGGGCGTATTCCGCAATGTCAGCTGTCGCGACGGACGGGCCTTCGATCAGCTCGGCGTCGAGGGTGGTGACATCGACGGCGACGTGGCCGTGGTTGTCGGCATCCGCTTCGGCGCTGTCAATGTTCACAGTGTCGTCAGTCATAGGTGCTTGACTCCTTCGCTCTTGGAGTAGTAGCTCGCGTGACGGTAGTTCTTGCCGGCGGGCGATTCGAAGAAAGCGCCCTTGGCGTCTGGATCGCTCGTGGTGATGGCGGCGGCAGGAACGACCCAGACCGAGACGCCCTCACTGCGACGCGTGTACAGGTCGCGGGCGTTGCGCACGGCGAGGGTCTCGTCGGGAGCATGCAGGGAGCCGACGTGCACGTGGCTGAGGCCGCGGTTGGAGCGCACGAAGACCTCCCAGAGCGGCCAGATTTCTGCTGCGGAATCGCCGGGAGTAGTCATGAGGCTGCCATTTCTTCGGTTCGTGCGGACTGTTTACGCGCATAAGCGGCGGCTGCTTCGCGCACCCAGGCGCCGTCTTCGTGGGCGTCACGGCGACGCTGCAGACGCTGGGCGTTGTTCGGGCCGCGACCGGCGAGCACTTCGTGGAACTCGGTCCAGTCGATCTCGCCGAGATCCCACTGCTGGGTTTCTTCGTTGAAGTGCAGGTCGGGGTCGGGCAGGGTCACACCGAGCACCGCGGCCTGGGGAACGAGCATGTTCACGAAACGCTGGCGCAGCTCGTCATTGGAGTGACGCTTGATCTTCCAGGCCATCGACTGGGCCGAGTTGGGCGAGTCGTCATCGGGCGGGCCGAACATCATCAGCGCGGGCCAGTACCAGCGGTTGACTGAGTCCTGCGCCATTTGGCGTTGCTCATCGGTGCCCTGCATGAGCTCGAGCAGAATCTCGAAGCCCTGGCGCTGGTGGAAGGATTCTTCCTTGCAGATGCGCACCATCGCGCGGCCGTACGGGCCGTAGGAGGCCCGGCAGAGCGGCACCTGGTTACAGATGGCGGCGCCGTCGACGAGCCAGCCGATCGAGCCCATGTCGGCCCAGCTCGGGGTGGGGTAGTTGAAGATGCTCGAGTAACGTGCCTTGCCAGCGATGAGGGCATCCGTCATGTCGTCGCGGGTGGCGCCCAGGGTTTGCGCGGCGGAATAGAGGTAGAGACCGTGACCGGCTTCGTCCTGCACCTTGGCCATGAGGATGGCCTTGCGCTTAAGGCTCGGGGCGCGCGTGATCCAGTTCGACTCGGGTTGCATACCGATGATCTCAGAGTGCGCGTGCTGCGAGATCTGGCGCACGAGCGACTTGCGGTAGCCCTCGGGCATCCAGTCGCGCGGCTCAATGCGCGAATCGGCTTCGATCAGATCGTTGAACTGCTGTTCTTCGACGCTGATAGCGACGGGTGCGCTCATATCGGGCGTGATGGTGCTTGTCATCATCGGCTCCTGGTCTGCGTTGACTGCGGTGGTCGTGGTCTGATCGTAATCGTGCACAAGCTGGCGACGCTAAGGTGATGCACGTCGGGAATTTTGCGCACGGATCGGCAATCTATTACCAACCGATCGTTCAGTTAGTATATAGTCACATTATCGGTCGGGCAACCCCCGACCTGCACGGCAACTCAATGAGGAGAACCGAATGACGGAAGCACCGCCCGTAGGCAGTGAGGCCATGATGCAACGCGACCGGGCATCCGCTTCTCTCGGCATGATCGTGCACCGCAACGAGCCGGGCCACTCGGTCGTCTCGATGGTCGTGCGCGACGACATGCTCAACGGTTTCGATGTGACCCACGGCGGTTTCGTGTTCGCCCTCGCCGACACGGCCTTCGCCATCGCCTGCAACGATTCGCACCACGTGACGCTCGCGGCCGGTGCCGACATCACCTTTCTGAAGCCCACTACGAGCGGTCAGAACCTCACCGCAACCGCACTTCTGCGGGTAAAAAGCGGCCGCAGCGGCATCTACGATGTGCGGGTCACGATTGATAACGACGTCACGGTGGCCGAATTTCGCGGTCGTAGCCGCACCACAAACCTGCCCGTTCCTGCCCGCAACCACCTCTAGCCCTTCCGGAAGGCATCATGTCAACGCTGACCAAGACCCGTCTGCACGCACCGGCCCTCGCAGAACTCGACGCGGCCGAGAGGATGTCGCAGGCCGAGATTCGCGCGCTGCAGCTGACGCGCCTGCAGCATACCGTGCGGCACGCCTACGCGAACGTACCTCTCTACACACGCAAATTTGATGCTGCCGGCGTGCACCCGGACGACATTCGTACTCTCGAAGACGTGGCGTTGCTGCCGTTCACGACCAAGGAAGACCTGCGCGTCTCGTATCCGTTCGGCATGTTCGCGGTGCCGATGGACCAGGTCGCGCGCATTCACACCTCCTCGGGCACCACGGGCTTGCCAACGGTCGTCGGCTACACGAAGAAGGACCTCGCCATGTGGTCGGGTCTGGTGGCCCGCAGCCTGCGCGCATCCGGAGTGCGTCCCGGCATGAAGGTGCACAACGCCTACGGTTATGGTCTGTTTACCGGCGGGCTCGGCGCCCACGCCGGCATTGAAGCACTCGGTGCCTGCGCCATCCCCATGTCGGGTGGCCAGACCAACAAGCAGGTGCAGATGATCACCGACTTCGAGCCCGACGTCATTCTGTCCACTCCCAGCTACCTCCTCACCATTACCGACGCCATGGTCGCAGCCGGCCTCGACCCGCGCCGTTCAAGCCTCAGGGCCGGGGTGCTCGGTGCTGAGCCGTGGACCAACCAGATGCGCCTCGAGCTCGAGGACCGCCTCGACTTTGACGCACTCGACATCTACGGGCTCAGTGAGGTCATGGGGCCGGGCGTCGGCAACGAATGCATCGAGTCGAAGGACGGCCCGCACCTCTGGGAAGACCACTTTCTGCCGGAGATCATTAACGGTGACACCGGCGTTACGCTGCCGGACGGCGAAACCGGCGAACTGGTATTCACCTCCCTCACCAAGGAGGCTTTTCCGGTCATCCGCTACCGTACCCGCGACCTGACCCGGTTGCTGCCCGGCACCGCCCGACCCGGGATGCGCCGCATGGAGAAGATCACCGGTCGCAATGACGACATGATCATTCTGCGCGGGGTGAACCTGTTCCCGACCCAGATCGAGGAGATCGTGCTCGGCATCGAGCACCTCTCCCCGCACTTCGTGCTCGAACTGACGCGGCCGTCGCGCATGGACGAACTGACCGTGCGCATCGAACGCCATGAGCACTCCACTGATTCGGAGTCAACGGTTGCCCGCGCACTCCTGATCGCCCTGATCAAGGACCGGATTGGATCAAGCGTCAACGTCTTTATCGTTGAACCTGGAACGCTGGAGCGCAGCACCGGTAAGCACAAGCGCGTCTACGACCTGCGCTAGCTTGTCGTGGCCGGCACGTCTGCGTGAGAGACTCAAGACCTATGTCTGAAGTACACACCCCTAAACGCGGGCGCCCCGGCTACGATCAGCGCGCCATCCTGGCGATCGCCGTCACCGCGTTCAACGAATTCGGCTACGACGCCACCTCGATGGGAGTGCTCGCAACCCGCCTGTCCCTCTCGAAGGCGGCCATTTACCACCACTTCTCCTCCAAGGACGAGGTGCTGCAGCTCGCCCTCGACGAGGCCCTCAATGGTCTCGAGGGCGTGCTGCTCGAGTCCGGCGCTGTGACAGGCAGTGCCATCGACCGCCTGGCCTACGTGCTCCGCGGGGCCGTGCTCGTGCTCGCGGACCGGCTGCCGTACGTAACGCTGCTCTTGCGCGTGCGCGGCAACACCGAGGTCGAGCGCGACGCGCTGACTCGGCGCCGCGCCTTCGACCGAGCCGTCTCGGCTCTGGTCGTCGAGGCCCGCGACGAGGGCTCACTGCGCAGCGACATCGACCCGCGAGTCGTCACGCGACTACTCTTCGGCATGGTCAACTCCATCGCCGAGTGGTATCGCGCAGAAGGTCCAGAGGATGCCGCCCACCTCGCCGACGACGTGCTCGCCGTAGCCCTGAATGGCCTCCGCCGCCCGGCTTGAACCAGCGGTTGAGCCTGTCTGGACACGACCCAATCTTTCGTATCGCTCGCTTTCGTCGGGAGTGTGATGATGGTCAACGCGAATTTATGATGTCGACGCTGCAGCCGGGCGTCTTCTTCCCGTGTCTCAAACGCTGCACAACCTCTCCGACCGAGAATCGGCCGAAGCGTTGACGGATGACTTGCGGTGGAAAGCCGCGTGTGGGTTCTCGTTGCCGGAGACCGCGTTTCACTCGACCGTGTTGGTCTATTGGCGCAAACGCTGCGCGGCGAGCGAGCGACCGGCCGCACCCCGCACCAGCCGGGCCTGCCGCGCCTCGAAGCATGGGCGGCAGGCCCGGCTGACTCAAGCGGCGTTGTTCAGGCGAGAATCTCATCCCGCGCGTCGAACGCGAGGGCTACGGTTGCGGATTCCGCGGGACGGCCGAGCGCGCGGTACTGCCAGCCTTTGGCCCGGTAGCGGTCAGCGTCAAGCGCGTGCCGTCCGTCCACGATCCTCTTGTGCGACACGAGGCGGCTGAGGTCGTCGGGGTCGGCCTCCCGGAACTGCTGCCATTCGGTGAGCAACGCGACGACGTCCGCTCCGACGACAGCAGCGATCATGCTTTCTGCGTAGTTCAAGTCCGGGTACAGGCGGTGCGCGTTGTCGTTCGCTTCCGGGTCATACACGGTGACGATCGCGCCTTCGACGTACAGCATCCGGGCGACGTCGAGTGCCGGAGCGTCACGCACGTCGTCCGAGTTCGGTTTGAACGCAGCGCCCAGGCAGGCGACGCGGATGCCGGCGAGGGTGCCGCCGGCCATCTCGCGGATGAGGTCCACGGTTCGAACGCGGCGGCGGTTGTTGATGTCGTCGACCTCCTTCAGAAACGCGACGGCCTGGCCGACGCCGAGTTCGCCGGCACGGTGGGTGAACGCCCGGATGTCTTTCGGGAGGCAGCCGCCGCCGAACCCGAGGCCGGGTTTCAAGAACCGGCCACCGATCCGGGTGTCGTAGGAAAGTGCCTGGGCGAGGAGGTTCACGTCCGCGCCGGTTACCTCGCATACTTCCGCCATGGCGTTGATGAAGGAGATCTTCGTCGCCAGGAACGAGTTCGCGGCGACTTTCACCAGCTCCGAGGTCGCGAGGTCAGCCATGACGACGGGGGTGCCCTGGTCGAGGATCGGCCGGAACGCCGCGGACAGCTGATGCTCTGCCCACAGCGACGCGACCCCGAACACCAGGCGATCCGGGTGCAGTGTGTCCTGCACGGCGAACCCCTCGCGCAGGAACTCAGGGTTCCATGCCACTTCGAGCTCGGTGCCGAGCGGGGAGATACGCTGCACCAGCTCGGTGACGCGGGCGGCGGTGCCGATCGGAACGGTGGACTTCCCGACGAGCAACGCTTTCCGGGTGATGCGCCTGGCGAGTTCGGAGAACGCGGAATCGACGTAGGTCATGTCGGCGGCGTGAGAGTCGGGCGCCTGCGGAGTTCCGACGCAGATGAAGTGCACGTCACCGAATTCGGCGGCACGCTCGAGGTCGGTGGTGAAGTTCAGCCGGCCAGAGTCGAGCGCTTCCCGTAGCTTCTCCGGCAGGCCGGGTTCAAAGAACGGGACGTTCCCTGCGGCGAGTGCGTCGATCTTCTTCTGGTCGACGTCGACGCCGAGAACGTCGAAGCCGAGGATGGCCATGCACACGGCATGGGTGGCGCCGAGGTAGCCGGTTCCGATGACCGTTATCTTCGGGTGTTTGGCGATCTGGGTAGCGTGAGTAGACATGGCGGTGCCTCCTGGGGGTGGGAGTGGGAGTGGATGATGAGGTGGTGCGAGGCGGGCGCAAGATTCGGGTTTGCGCCCGCCCGTCTAGGGGGAGCAGGGGGTGTTGCTGAACCCTTCACCTGCTCCGGAGGTGGTGTTGCTGCAGTCGGCGACGTTGTGCAACACGGGGGTGAGGGAGAACCCGAAACCTGGGCCGTTGACGTTGGCGGTGTTGCCCCGAAAGACGTTGCCTGTTCCCCAGCCGTCGACGATCTCGTGGGTTTGAAAACCGTCGTTGGGCGAGGTCGTGCCGACGTTTCCCTCGATGGTCCAGTCGTTGCCTTTGACGTCGACCCATGAGTCGGCTTCGACGATGAAAGAGCCGTCGAAGGTGTTTCCCTTTACGATGCCTCCCGACGTACCTTCCTTGATGTCGACGCTTTCCGAGGTCGTTCCGAAGATCGTGTTGAACTCGACACGGTTGCGGTCAGAGAGATCGGGGGAGCAGTCGGAGATATCGCACCAGTTGCTTTCCGCGGTTCCGATGTAGATGCCTTCGCCGAACTTGGGTTTGCGCAGCCCGGTGTCGCTGATGGTGTTGCCCACGATGACATTGTCGGTGCTGGCTTTTCGGAGGTGGATGGCTTCGTCCCCGATGTGATTGACGGTCAGGCCTTCGATGATGGTGCCGACAGTCGTGTCGGCCATCAGCCCTTTCTGCCCGTTGGTTACCGTGAATCCTGTGAGGTGCCAGTACTTCGCACCGTCCAGGTGGAAGACGTACCCGTGGGATTCGTCGCCACCGTCCAGAATGGCGTCCGCGGTCCCGCACAGCGTGATCGGGGCATCCGCGGTGCCGGAGTTCTCCGCCACGAAGTTGCCGATGTACGTTCCAGCCACGAGTTCGATCGCGTCGCCAGCTGCTGCGTTGCCGAGCGCCTCGGTCAGCTCGTCGGCGTCGGCTACCGTGACGGTCGGCTCGCCGCAGCTGGCTGCCGCCTGCCTCCTGGGGGTGGGTGTCGGGGTGGCCGCCGGGGCTGCGGTCTCTGCGACGGCCAGCGGCGCGTCAGCTGCGAGACGTTCGCGGCTCGCCGCCGACAGACCACCGATGATGGCCGCGCCGAGCACCGCACCTGCCACGGCCGCGCTGACCACGGCGAATACGGGGTAGCTGCGGATGATCCTGATCATTCGGTGTTCGCTCTCCGGCGCACGGCCGCAGGTGCCAGCACCTGGTCGCGGCTGATTTCGCCTTTGGTGTAGCTGCTGAGTGGTGCCAGATTAGCGTACGGGTGCCGGATGCTGGTGTGCCGCCGACCGATGCTGCTCACCGCGGTCACCAGGAGCAGTGCCGCGAGGAGCAGCCACATCACCGTCAGCGGTTGGAAGATGCCGCGGAGGATGACATCAAGCGGTTTGGTGCTCCGCCAGTTCTCCACGTCATTGCCTCCGGTCGTCGCGCCGACGGTGCGGGCGACGTCGATCGCGCTCGGCCCCGAGCCGGAGACGGTGTTGCGGGTGATGTCGCTCGACCCGGTCGCTCCGATGAGAGTGACCGCGTGATTCGTGACGTCCTCGACAGTGTTACGGGTAATGAACGCACCGGCGTCACGGAGGTAGATGCCGGTCTCACCGCCGGTGACGGTGTTGCTCCGGATGACGTTGTCGAGTGCGGCGTCACGGATCGCGATGCCTTGCACTCCGGAGCCCTCGACGGTGTTGCCCTTCACCATCACAGCCGCGGCACCGGACCGGACGACGATTCCGACGCTGTTGCGGGTGACGGTGTTTCCGTCCACCAGGATGTTCTCGCCACCGATCACCTCGATGCCGTACCGGCCGTTCGACGTGGCGGAGCTGTTCGAAACGGTATTGTTGCCGTAGACGCCGACCGGCATGCCGGTGGCGCTGGGGCCCTCCGCGAGCGGCTGCCCGTCCAGAGAGATTCCGTTGCGTCCGTTGTCGTTCGCGGTCACGTGATCGAGGATAATGCCCGACGTGGCGCGGGTGAGGCGAAAACCGTCGACGATGTTGCCGGTCGAGCTTGTCCGCTCGATCTCGCTGTTCGTGACGTGACGGTGGAAGACGATGCCGTCTACTAGGCTATCTTCGACCACCGAGTCCCTGACCACCACACCGTCGGCGCTGGTGACGAACAAGCCGAACGCGTTGTTGCTCAGTGTGACGTCGTGGATGAGTGCGGAAACGTAGGAGTATCCACTGAGGTCAGGGGACATGTCGAGCACGGATGCTTCCTCCGTGGTGAGAATTTCGGTGCCGAACACCTCCATGGTCGCGGTGTCGGCGATGCCTTCCGTGTCGCGGGCGTTGGTTCCCTTCTCAGGTAGGTTGTCTGTGCCTTTGTCGGGCAGGTCCGTGCCGGTGAGGGAGAGCCCGCCGGTCATTCCGCTCCAGAAACCCAGGTGATCGAATGCGGCAAAACCTAGCTCCGCGTGCCCGCCGATGACCCGTATATAGGCGCGGCCGTCGGACGTGTCCGAGTCCACCTTGCCCGTGTCCGGATCCCAGCTAGTGACCGTCATCGGCTGGTCGGTCGAACCGGTGGCTGACAGCGACCCGCCGAGAGTGACGATGGAAACGAACGACTGGGCGGTGGACAGCATGCGCAGCACCAGGCCCTCATCGCTGAGGTCGAGCGTCGCCCCGTCCTCGACGACGATGTTCTCCGCCAGGAGGTAGCTCCCGTCCGGCTGCCGGGTGAACGTGCGCGGCGCGAGCCGTGCCAGATGGTCGAGCGTGTACGGGGCCTCTCGTGCGACGAGCACGAGGGTGTACAGGTTTCCTGTCACCATCCGGTACGGCTTGTAACGGGACTGTCCGCTCCAGTCAGCAGCGTTCGCGATGGAGCGAACCTCGATCAGACGCCGTTCCTCAGCTGCGGAGATGCGCGCCTCAGCTGCGGGATCGCCGGCGTAGTGGAGCGCACGACTGGCATCCGTCTCGTCGTCCGCCGCGAACGCGATGCCCGAGGTGACCGGAAGGGCAAGCGCGCCCAGGACCAGCGCCGCAGCGACCGCTGCGACTGCGCGGCGCCTCACGCGCCCACGGCAGAGGTTGGCGCGGAAGCTGTGACCGGAGCGTCACCGTTGTGGAAAGCAAGGGACGGGTCAGCAATCAGGGTGCGAGCGCTCTGACCGTCACCGCCGACTGTGTCCGCGTGGCGGGTTAGCCACCCCTGCTTGTTCATCGTGACGAACGCGAAGAGTTTGACCGGGAGCGCGATGAAAACCACGACCAGCGCGATGAGGGGGAGCATCAGGATTTCCTGCGGGTGCTTCGCCAGATGGGCGTACCCTCGGATCCCGCGGCCGAGGAGCAGCCACGCAGCGGTAGCTGCGATGCCGAGGGGTGTGAGGTCCAGGCGGCTGAAAAGCAGGTAGCCGATGGTGAGCCCCATAGTCACCGGGGTGAGAAGGATTTGCAGCACCGTGACCTTGGTGACAAACGGCACACGCCACAGCCACCCCTTCGCGATCGCGGTCAGGTAGCACCGGTAGGAGTTGCGGCTCCATCTCACCCGCTGCTTCACGAACGCGCTGAACGTATCGGGGAACATCGACAGCGCCTTCGCCGACGACTGGTGCACCGTCTTGTACCCGGAGGCGAGAACCAGCCAGGTGAGCCGCCCATCGTCGCCGGAGATGCAGCGCTTGCCGAGGAAGAACTCGTTCTCGAGGCTGCCGAGAACAGGGAGCACTGCGGCGCGGCGGTAGACCGCGGTGCGCCCGGAAACGCAGGGTACGGCGCCGGCCGCTCCCATCGCGGGGACGTAGTTCAGATAGCGCAAGTTCACCAGCCAGTCGGCGACGCGGCGCCAGACGCTCGTGGTGCGCTGGTACACGTTCTGCTGGGTACTGACCGCTCCTACGAACGGGTCGGCGAAGGGCTTCTGAGCGTTCACCAGCAGCCCAGGCTCCCATGACGTGTCCGAATCGGTGAGGAGCAGGATCTCCGAGGCTGCGCGGCGGATGCCGACGCCCAGGGCGGAGCGTTTGCCGACGTGGTGGAACAGCATCGGTGTGACCCTGTGATCACCGAGGGCGGCGATGCGGTCGAATGCTTCGACGTCGGCGACGTCGAGCACAATGATGATCTCCGTCGGGTCTTGCTCACGCCACGACTCCAGGCAGCGCATGAGAATGTCCGGGTCTTCGTGGTACGACGGGACGACCACGGATGTAGTGGTCCGGAAATCGCTTTCGATCGGCTTCGCCCGCACGGAGAGAATCACTGAATATTGGCTTCCAAGGGAGCCGGGGGCGGTGCGACTGAGGGCCAGCCCCCGGAGTCATGAATCGTGTCGTTCAGAGCCATAGTTGGCGTGGTTGAGAGCCACCTGCAAGGCTCCTTCCACCACG
>NZ_PPTG01000002.1 GCF_002954245.1 Cryobacterium aureum
CCTCACGGCACAGCTCGTCTTTGAACTCCTGGGTGAAACGCCTACGTGCTGCGGTCATGCTGATCTCGACTTTCAGTGATCCCTCATTTTAAGAGGGCCCACTGTCCGAGATATCCGCGGCAGGTCAGATAGCCAGTTTGCGGCTAATCATCCGTTCCCCCAAACGATCATCGTCGAATTTGTCTAATGATAGCCAGAGTTGAAAAATGCGACCACCTACCACCTACCACCGACCACCTACCACCGCCCGTAAGCCGAACCCTCTACGGAACGACAACAAGTTTGGAGTCGCCACCATCAGTTGCGCGGTACACGGCTAGAAGCGCAGTGCGCTGACTTCAGCTGTAGTCGGCGCTGACTGCGCGGACTATGCCGTCGAGCCGGATCGTGTTGCCGTGCGGGACGATCCACTGCGGTCTGGTGTGTCCGAATGGCACTCCAACGCAGATAACGGCTTCGGAGTTATATCGAGCGACTTGCTCGATGATGGTGTCCCGCTGAACTGCGCGCAGTCGAGCGCGCTCGATCGCGAACGGGACAGCTGAATTCAGTTCGCTGACCGGTGGACGGGCGACGAGAACACCGGCGACGGCATCGAGAACTCCTCGCTCGCCCAGGGCACGCACCCAACGCTTCACTGTGTCGGCATTTGGGAGTTCCTCGCTCGTTTCGAGCAGAAGAATCGCCCCTTCCAAGTCGGCGACGTCGGGCATCCGGTTGGCGAGAGCGATCTGATCAATGACTTCGATGCATCCGCCCCACGTTGGACCTTCGGCCACCGTTGTTGCGCCCGACCATGCCCACGGTTCGGTCGGTTCACGAATACCGAATTTTTCTAGAGCCAGGCGATCCGTCCACGAGACGCCGAAGTCTTCGGACTCGCCCGGATCGGTGAGGTCGATAACGCCTCCGTCAAGAAGCGCCGCACGCAGTGAAGCCACATGCACGTCATCGACATGCGGGCCTGGTCCGAGGTGAACTTGTGTTGAGCCACGGTAGTAGCTGGGCACCCCGAGGTTCCACAGGAGGTTGTGCAGGTTCGTGTTGACACTGTATCCGAGGAACGGTTTGTGGTTTGAGGCGAGGATGTCGGTGTCGATATGTGGGATGACGGTGATCTGATCATCCCCTCCGATCGTTGCAAGAACCGCCCGAATACTCGGATCAGCGAACGCCGCCTCAATATCGGCAGCTCGCGCCTCGGCAGCTCGCGCCGAGCTGCCGTGTCGTCGGATACTCAACCGGCACAAGCCCAGTAACTTCTGTGAGGCGTCGCATCGCCAGCTCGTGAACGTCCTCGGACACCGCAGGAGCCGCGAACGCCGGGGATAGGATCGCGACTAGATCGCCGACAGTGGCCTTGGGGACGTTAGTGAATGTGCGCATCCAGTCATTGAATCACAGGATCGGAACGCCACGCACGTTCATACCGCCCGCAAAGGGAACCTTCATCGCTGCAGCTCATGCCCTAGGTCAGCCATGCCCATTGCGATGATTTCGGCCAAGAGCGTGGCGTAGCGTCCGTCGGGATCAAGATCAGGATCGAATACTGTGACTTGGCCTCCGATCGCTCCGGGGGCGAGTGCCTTGAGAAGTTCTACGAGTTGTTCCGGGTTGAGCCCGCCAGGATCAGGGCTGTCAACGGCGGGCATGAAGATGGGGTCAAGCACATCGACATCGAGATGCAGCCAATAGCCGGCGCTCCCAATGGTGGTTCGAGCGGCTCTCGCCGTCGCGGTCATTCCGATCTCGATCGATCGGTGGGCGGGTAGAACGAGGGCGAGGAAGCGTCGGACGTCTTCGACATGTTGGTCGTCCTCGCGGCATCCAATGTGCACGGTGTTGGCGGGCGAGAAGTACGGTCCGCGGCCGTCGATGTCGGCGACTGCTGGCCAGTGTAGACCAACGGCCGCAGCCAGATCCTCTCCGGCGACGCTGGCACACTGATCCGAGTTCCCGGGATGACGAAAGTCTGTGTGCCCATCGATGTGCACGAGGCCCGCGTTATTCTGGAGCGCGAGCCCAGCCGCCACGAGAAGGCTGCAGTCACCTCCAATCACCAGCGGTGCCCGGCCGTCGGCGATGACTCCAGCGATCCGGTGCGCGAGGCGACGCGCGTGGTGGATCAACTGAGCTTCGTTTCGCACGTGGCCGGCGGCGCGAGTGATGTCGTCGTCGACGTACCGACCGGGAAGAACAACACCACCGTCGACAGCGCCGCCTACTATCAAACGACGGAACAGACCCGCTTCTCGAAGTGCCTCAGGCGCCTTGGACGTGCCCGGGACAGTTCCCGGCTCGGGAGGTCGAAGCCCTAGGTTGGACGGTGCAGATAAGAGCGTGATCACGCACCCAGACTGTCAGGTCCTCATCACGGCGTCGACCATTCCCGACGGCCTTACTACTACGAAAGTCAGCCGAAGTAGAAGTGCCCGTAAATCGAACGTCCTACGGGACAGTTTGGCCGAGCTGTTTGCTCTTGGCGATTGGCCCTAGATCATCAACTTCGCCCGGTTCGTCACCTCTGCCGTAACTCGTAACCCACTGCGCCAGTACCGCACAGTCACACCCTCAGCGGGCGGGAGCGACAGTTTCAAGGACTGGCCTCTGCCAGATCAGTGCAAAGCGCCACATCCCGAACTGCTGCCAAGCCACCCCGGGTAGAACCTCGACTGCACAATCGTGAACTTCTCGGTAAGTATGAGGCGGGGGCCACGCTGTGGGCGCGGAATGCACCCACACGTTTCGCGTCCGCGAGTACCACTGGTGTTGGACAATCCCCAACACGCCTTTCACATGGTCGCGCAACGAGGCGGCTCTTGCCAGCCCGACAATCACCAGCACACCTCCCGGCGATGTGAGATCGGCGAAACGCCTCAACGCGTTGGTCAGACTCGAGAGGTGGTGAACTGTCGCGACCGAGGCGACCACATCGAACGTTCGGTCGAAGTCGAGGCTCATGACGTCGCCGTGCACCCAGTTGATGTCGCGGTGTTCCGCGGCCGCTCTAGTCAACACGCCAAGGTCGAGGTCGACGGCAGTGACGTCCGCCAGAACGGTGCGTAGCTCTGCGGCGAGAAGGCCGTCGCCTGTCCCGATGTCCAGTGCGGAGACCGCTCCTGCTGGGATCGCTTTCATCACCACTTGGTGAAAGTGGATGTTGTGATTCCATCGCGGTTCGCTATGCGCTCGCATTCGACCATTATCCCTTGCCCCAACCTCCCGCAAAACGATTCCTCGCTCTGCCTCATTGACTGATCGTGGCCAGAGGATACCCACAAACGAAAGATGAGTGTGTATCTTCCAAGACTTATTTCACGCTGCGGCACCCGTGTACGCGCCCTCTCCGGGGTCCGCTATCCGTAGGGATATGAGACACCCTGGGAGCAGAAATGACGAAACTGATCGGTGTCATATCTCGAATTCGTCTGCAAACATGTTCGTACTCGCGTGATCACCTCGCTCAAGCCGCCGTCGAATCTCAATTCCCGTGAGGGGAACCTTCTACGGAACACTGTTCGAGTGCTGGATGGCCCAGACACGGGACCGGCACGGTGGCGGTCGGGGGCCGTCTGGGGCCGTAGGGGGCCGTCAGGCTGCGGTTGTTGACCCTGCTCGGTGTGTTTCAAAGACCATGATCGGCGAGCCGTCGGTAGAGGGTGTTCGGTTCCAGTCGCTCCATACGCCGTCGATGACAAACCCGGCCTCGCGCAGTTGTTGTTCGATGAGCTGGCGTTCTCTGAAGGCGAGGGTGAGCTGTTCTGTGATCTGTTCGCCGGTGTCTTCTAACCGGTTATGCGCGGTCAGTACGATCTGGCCGGGCTCTGTTTCGTTGACGTCATACCATTCCCGAAGCGGCCCATTGACGGTGTCGCGCAGGGTCGGCTCTGCAGCGGCCCACTTCTCCCAGGCGCGGGCTTGCGGGTTACGACTCTCGAATGCCAGCACGCCGTCGTCGCGGAGTGCCTCGCTGATGTCCCGAAGGGTCCGTTCCCACTCAGTGTCGGGAATGTGTTGCGCGACGTTCCCGGTCATGACGGCGTAGTCGAACGGCTCGGCTGGTATGTCGCGGCTGTCGCCGAGCATCCAGCGCACGGATCGGCCATTTGCGCGGTTGGTGGCGTACGCGAGCATGTTCGGAGAAGGATCGATTCCGACCACCGTGCGAGCAGCCCGGGCGAAAGTCACCGTCAGGATGCCCGTGCCGCAGCCGAGATCGAGGATAGCTCGCGCGTCGATCTCATCGGCGACCTGCCGGTAGAACTCGTGGTCCGCGCCGTCAGGGTTGTCGCCGTCATATAGCTCAACGAGTCGCGCGTCGTAGTCGTCCATTCACCCACCATATTGGCTTGGTAAGTAACCGTTCAGCGGTCGCCAAGCGGACATAGCTCGAACCCGATGATCTTCCTCATGATGAGTTTGTCCTCTGTTTCTATCCCAAAAAATTCCAGAAGGGCTCAACGCACGCCTTGGCCTGTGTTAGCTCGATGAGCTATGGATGCGTGGTCGTGCCTGATTCAGACTAGTTAACCTAACTGGCAGTCTTGAATCTAAGTGGCTCGTTTTCTTGTGCGCAGCACACCGATGATTGCGGGAACCACAAACGTCACGATCGCGAGCAGCACGACGATTGCGTAGAGCACGAGCGAGGCCAGCCGCCATGCACTCGGTACATACGTAGCGAGGCCCGCGAGGGTGATTTGAAGGAGAACTGAAACAACGAACCAATTCTCGCGTCTTCGCCTCTTGGGATCCCGAGATGATGACATCAGAACACTCGTCGGCTGGGGAGCACGTACTGAGTGACCAGTTGCGCACATTTCGAACAGAATTTGACCCCGCTTTTGCATTTCACAACGGCCCTCTCACGATTGTTTGACGTGCAATTAATTAAGGGACTTGCTCCGCGGTACTGGCCTCACCCAACCCTGACACGTAGGCGCCCGCAAAGGGGAAGGCGGATTCAACCGGTCGTTGCAACACTCGATTTTTGTGAGGTGTTGTACGTGTGGTCGAAGTATGAGTTGGTGGAGAAGCAGGCGCGGTTTTGGGTGTTGATGACTCAAGGCTCGACGCTGACTGCTGCGTGCGATGCTGTCGGGGTGAATCGACGAACTGGACGGCGTTGGCGTCAAGCAGCGGGTGGGCGGATCCCTCGTCCTGAGGCAGAGAAGTCTGGGCGGCACTTGTCCTTGGAGGAACGACTGCGGATCGCAGACTTGCACCTGGCTGGCACCGGCGTGCGGGCGATCGCTGCTCTGGTGGGCCGGTCTGCTGCCACGATCAGTCGAGAGCTGGCTCGAGGCGGGTCCAAGACTGGCCCGCAGGCACAGACAAGGTATGCCCCGTATGCGGCGCAGAAGCAGGCCGAGCTCCGCGGCCGTCGACCCAAGGCCAGCAAATTCGACCATCCGGAACTGGCCCTTTTGGTGCAGAAAAAGTTGTGCCTGAAATGGAGTCCGGAACAGATCAGTGATCATCTGGCCGCGGTGTTTCCCGATCGGCAGGAAATGTGAGTCAGCCCGGAAGCCATCTACCAGGCGCTTTATGGGGGCGGCCGGGGTGACTTGCGTGGTGATCTGCATCAGCATTTGCGCACCGGCCGCGCCATCCGGCGTCCCAGGCGCCCTGCTGCGAAGAACTCGGGCAAGATCCCGGACATGACCATGATCAGCGAGCGACCGGCGGAAGTTTCCGACCGGGCCGTGCCGGGGCATTGGGAATCTCAATGTCTTTGTCAAGCGGTTTTGAGCATCGGGATCTCGGCTGGTTCTTGGTAGAGGGTGTGGTCGCGGAGCATTGCCCAGAGGACGTTGATGCGTCGCCGGGCGAGAGCGAGCAGCGCCTGTTTGTGGTTTTTCCCTTCGCGGCGCTTTCGGTCGTAGTAAGCCCTGGAGGCGGGGCTGTTCTTCAAGCTTGATAGTGCTGCGAGATAGCAAGTTCGTAACAGCCGTCGGTTGAATCGGCGGGGTCGGTGGTGGTTGCCGCTGATGCGGCCGGAGTCTCTGGGAGCTGGTGCGACGCCGGCAACGCTTGCAAGCCGGTCCGGGTTTTCGAAGCTGCGCAGGTCGCCTCCAGTGTTGGCAAGGAACGTGGCGGCGAGGATGGGCCCGAATCCTGGCATGCTTTCCAAGATCTCAGCGTTCTCGTGCTCGTTGAATCGGGCGGTGATGGTTTTGTCGAGGTCGACGAGGTCTGCGTCGATTGCGGTGATTACGGCGGCCAGGCGCGACACGAGGGTGGCGGCGACAATCTCGGTGCGCAACGTCGTTTCTTGCTCACGCGCGGCGTCGATTGCTTTCTGGGCGACGGTGGCGCTGTTGCGGCAGCCGCGGGCTTTCAACCATGCCGCCAGACGCGTTACTCCCATCCGGCGAAGCGCTCCGGGCGTCTGGTAGGTCGATAAGAGGGTGAGAGCGGCTTTGCTTTTGGAGTAGTCGAACGCGCGCTCCAGCGCGGGGAAGTACTCCAGCATGGTCGCGCGGAGCCGATTGATTGCGCGCACCCTGTCGTGGATGATGTCCAGGCGTCGAGCGGTCAGGAGTTTCAGGTCGACGCTGATCTGATCACTATCGCGAACGGGTTGGAGGTCGGTGCGCATCCGTGCCTGATCGGCGATGATTCGGGCATCTTTCGCGTCAGTCTTGCCCTCACCGCGGTAGGTCGCAGCCGCATGGTGAATGATTCTGCCCGGGATATAGAGCAGCTGCTGGCCGTGATCGACCAGCAGGGAAATCAGGAGAGCTGCGCCGCCTGAGTTCAGATCCGTCGCCCATACGACCTCGTGCCCATCGGCAATCTCGGTGACCGTGGCGATGATTTCGAGCAGCACGGTCTCGTCGTTATCTATCCGTTGGGAGAGAAGCATCTCCCCGGCCTGGTCGATCACGACGCAGTGATGCGCCCGCTTTCCTGAATCGATTCCCGCCCATACTGCTGGCATCTGAATGTTCCTTCCGTCTCGTTGATAGCAGTTTCCCTGTCGATAACCACGCCGGCACGTCCTTACCCAGCGATCAATGTCGCAATTCTCAATCAGCGGTCGAGTCATCTGCGGGCAGCGGGCGGCCATTCCCAGTGAGCCGTTTATGCGGCAAGGCGATCTCAGCCATACCCGCCACCCGAGGGTGATCGACACACTACGACAGTCCCGAAATCACCCACCACAACAACGTAAGGAAGGAGATCTGATCTGGGGGTCACACTGCCGGTCGGCGATCGCTACGTTGGTGGAGCGTCAGACCCGGTTCACGATGCTGGTCCACCTCCCTGGTGACCACGGCGCGATCACGGTTCGCGATTGCCTGTTGGCAGCCATACAGACTCTGCCAGAACGCTTGGCGAAGACGTTGACGTGGGATCAGGGAACCGAGCTGGCCCAGCACCGGCAGATCACGCTGGCCACAAAGATGGCTATCTACTTCTGTGATCCGCATTCGCCGTGGCAGCGGGGCACCAACGAGAACACCAACGGGCTGCTGCGCCAGTATTTCCCCAAAGGCACCGACTTATCCGTTCATTCGCCCGAGCGGCTACTCGAAGTCGCTACCGAACTCAACAATCGACCCCGCAAAACACTCGGCGGCAGCACACCCGCTCAAGCCATGCAACGACTATTATCAGAGCCAGAAATACCCATCGTTGCGACGACCGATTGAATCCGCCAACCCTCTACGGGACTGTCAGATTTTGAATCTGTCGCTGACTTTATTGACGCCATTGAACCGGCTATTCATTGTCGAAAACCTCGCTGCGTAGAAGTGGCGCGTCCTTGAAAGCGCACCTTGGGCCTGCGCCTACATCACGTGCACGCCGCAGTTGGGAGCTAACACTTTTGCTATGTCGCTGCAGGCCTCTCTGTGGCCTCGTTCGAAGCTGTGCGTTTTGCCTCGGTGGCGATGGTCGCAAATGCCGCTCGCAGCGCTGGTGGGTCTAGGACGGTCAAGGGTCTATCCATCAGAAGCAGCCAGCGTGCTATTGCGTTATAGCTGTCCGCGCCCGCCTGGACGATTGACGTTTCGGCTGTTTCCTCGGTAATGGTTCCCCAGGCGGCTGAGATCCAGTGGGCGACCTCAGCGCGGGGAGCGTGCACGCGCACGGTAGCGGTGACCTGCCGGACCGCCGTACCGACTCGGCCCGCGACATAAAGATCAAGGTCCTCCGCGGGCGGTTGTCGAGGGCGACTTGAGGCTGACGTGATGGTGGCATCCTCTAGGCGGTCGACGCGAAATATGCGCCAGTCGTTCGCATCGAGAGAAAACGCAACGAGGTACCACCGGTTCATCGTGCGAACCAGATGGAGCGGCTCGAGGTATCGGCACTGACTCGTTCCCGTGTGGCCCTGGTACGTGACGTCGACTTGTCGACGATCCCGGCAGGCTCGAGCAAGCAGCACGAGAGTGTTCGCGTTCACGGGCGCCGGGTCTGAGCCGATCTGGCGGCCGAGGTCGATGCGGCTGGAGTTCTGTGCCAGGGCGTCGATCGTGGAACGCAGTCGGGGTGGCATGACGCGATTGAGCTTGTCGAGGGCACTGAGCGCCCCAGGGGCTGCGCCACGATTGCCTGTCGCAGATGCATCCTGCAGCGCGAGCAAGGTGGCAATTGCTTCTTCGGCGTCGAACATTAGCGGAGGCAATGTTGCACCGGCTTCGAGCTGGTAGCCACCACCAGCGCCGTGAACGCTGGCCACCGGGTAGCCCAGATCACGAAGCCGGGCGACATCGCGTCGAACAGTGCGGGCAGTTACCTCCAGCTCTGCTGCTAACTCGGCAGCATTCCACTCGCGGGTGCGTTGTAGCAGCGCCAACAATCTCAGCAGTCGTCCGGAGGTATCCCACATGACATTCATCTTCCACCTTGTAGCGGACAAGACCTGTCCGGTACTGCTTCTACGGTGGCAACTGCCCGGCAACCACCGGGCCGAACCTAACTGGAGTTCTTCACATGCCCAACATCACCGCGCTTGCCACCACCACCGAAGAGATCGTCCTGAACCAGTACCGCGCCGATCACACCGTCTCTCCTTCGCACTGCCTCACGATGCAGACGATTGAAGCCGCACGTCTGGAGCCCGGTCAGGTTCGAGTGCGGAACGATTTCATTCAGATCACCGCCGTCATGGCCGATCTCATGACGGAACATCCGGGCCTTCCGATGCCGCCCTATGCGCTGGGGACGCCGCTCTGGGGCGGGGCCGTTGGAACAGTCACAGAGTCAGTAGCCGACCTGCCGGTCGGATCCGTCGTGACGCACATGAGCGGATGGCGGGAGGAGACTGTCGCGGCTGCAGAAACGTTTTGGCCGGTACCGATCGAAGTTTTGCCGGGAGCGGAATACGTTTTGAATCAAGGTGTCACTGCGTATCACGGGATCGTTGATATCGCCCAAGTACGCGCGGGCGATGTGGTTTTCGTCAGCGGGGCGGCGGGCGGCGTTGGTTCACTGGCCGGACAAATTGCTAAAGCGCTGGGCGCGAAGACCGTCATTGGGAGCGCCGGCAGCGAGGCCAAGGTCGCCTATCTGGTCGACGAGCTCGGCTTCGACGCCGCGATCAACTACCGCACGGAGTCGATCGCCTCCCGCTTGCAAGAACTAGCACCAGAAGGCATCGACGTATTTTTCGACACGGTTGGCGGTGACCAATTTGAGGCGGCAGTTCAGGCCGCGACTCCCGGCGCACGCTTCGCGCTCTGCGGGGCGCTGGCCGGTCAGATTGATGGCGGCACCGCAGGCAGTCCGCGTCTTGACATCATGACAGCCATCGTCAAACAAATTGAGATTCGCCCCTTCTCCACCTTCCACACCCCCGACCAGATCCAAGCCTGGAACCAGCACTACGGGCTCTGGCTCAGCGAAGGCAAAATCGTCTTTCCGCACACCATCATCAACGGCGGCCTCTCGGCTGCGCCGGCGGTACTTGACGGACTCCTCCTGGGGAAGTTTCGCGGCAACGTCATCGTTCGCCTCGACCGCGAGTGAAACAACACCGCGCTATCCTCACCGTCTGCAGCATCGCGCAGGTCCTGGTCGTTCTCGATAGTTCAATCTTGACCGTCGCACTTCCTCAACTAGCAGCAAACCTCGGCATCTCACGAGAAAACCTGCCCTGGGTCGTGAACGCTTTCGCTATCCCGATCGCCGGGCTGCTCCTCGTGTCGGGACGCCTGGCCGATACCTTGGGCGCGCGTCGGATCCTGCTTATTGGGGTTGCCCTTTTTGCAGTGGCCAGTCTGGTCGGAGGAACGGCTCCAACGGCCGGCGTCCTGATCGCGGCGCGTGTGGCCCAAGGGATCGCTGCGGCGCTCATCTCGCCAGCGACGCTGTTGCTGCTTTCGCTTTCCTTCCCTGCAGGCCCAGATCGCGCTCGTGCTTTTGGACTGTGGGGCGCCGCAGCAGGCAGCGGCGGCGCGATTGGCGTTCTCGCCGGTGGTCTGTTGGTCGAATGGTCGAGTTGGCGGTGGACTCTTCTCGTAAATATCCCGCTGTGCGTGGTTCTCTTTGGCCTTTTGACTATCGCTATCGGACGCATTCAGCCAGTACAGAGGGGCAGCCTCGATCTGCCCGGAGCGGCGGCGGGGACAGTCTGCGTCACGACCGTGACACTGGGATTCGCGTCGCTCCAATCAAAGTTGCTCGACATCACGGCGGCCGTCTGGTTCATCACAGCAGGGGCGACCCTCATGCTGTTCGTATTCATCGAAATCCGGTCATCGACGAAGCCACTGTTACCCCTTCGACGACTGGCGGGAAAAAGAGTGTGGCAGCTCCCCATGGCAATGCTTCTCGTCGGTGGGGCAATGACCAGTACCTTCTATTTTCTGACCCTGAATTTCCAAGTGCACAGAGATCTGAATGCGCTCCAGACAGGGTTATCATTTCTGCCTTTGTCCGTGGCTGCCTTCACCGCAGCCGCCGCCTCTCCGGCCATCGTGAGAAAGCTCGGATCCATGAATGCGGCTGTCCTCGCCGTCTTACTGATGAGTGCTTGTCTGTTCGCCATCGCCGCTATAGCCCAAGACGGTTGGACGGGAGCGATCATCTTCATCAGTGCTGGCTTCGGCGCCGGCATGGGGGTGGCGATCAGTACCCTTGCAAACCTCATCACAGCATCCTTTCCCAGCAGCCTCGGGGGCATCGCCTCCGGAATCCTCACGACTGCCCAGCAGATTGGGAACACCGTCGGACTCGCGGCCATAGTCACCATCGACCTCGGCACCGCATCTCCAAGCCACAACATTGCGTTCCTGGCGGCCGCGACACTGGCACTCACCGCAGCCGGATGGCTGGCCTACCAAGCTGGGACACGACGATCCAACAGATCAGTCGACACACCATCGCCACGTACTGCTGCACACAACAGCCTCTAAAACGTTGCGGCACACCATCGGCCGAAATTAGACCAATATTGCTGCGTCCCGTAAGACGAACCCCTGACGGGACCACACCACCCCTACGGTAGCGCTCGAACTCACCAGAAGTGCGGCGGCTGCATCCGGATCGTTGAGCGATACCGCGAGTCGTTTGCCCTTGGCAGCGTTCAGCACCTGCCAAGGCTCCAGGTCGAGTTGTGCGGTGTCACGCGTCTTGCCAATGGGGCGGCATTTTCAGATCCGCGGGTAGTCGAGTGACGTGGTTGCCGTGCGCGGCGTTGAGTTGCGGCTGCGTCACGTACAGGGCCTTCGAGAGGTCAGCGCCGTCAAGGAGTGCATCTCTGAAGTCGGCACCGAGCAGATCTACCCCTGACAAGTCGCTGTCCCGCAGGTCTGCGGCGATGAGATAGGCCCCACGGAGATCTGCCCCGCACAGTGGGCGGGACCTGAGATTCTTGCCCATCAGGTCTGCTCCCGGTTTCAGCGCGGATTCCAGGTGGTCATCGCCAACGGCAAGGTAGGCCGCCCGTACTTCTTCGCTGACCTCGATCAGCGTTAATCTCACTTGGGAGTGAAGATCCTGAACATCCAGTGAAAGCAAGTCCGACAGTTCACCCCCGACGGCCTGCTCGATCGTGTTCCTGAGCTTTGCCGCACGGTGTGAGGCGTCGGGATCGAACGTTCGCGTCTGTGCCTCGGCCAGATACCACAGCATCTCATGGAGCTGCCGTGCGGCAGCGAACGCGGCAAACATCTCGCTCTTGGTGTCAGGGCTTTCGATCCAGCTCTTTCCGAAGAAGAGCCCTTGCGACACGTTTTGGCCTGCACCGAAGCAGTCAAAGACGGTGCAGCCACGGAAGCCCCTCGGGCGCAGTGTGTCATGGATCGTGCACGAGAAGTCAGGTGCCAGGTTGTGGCACGGAGCGCCTGCGGGTTTGTCGACAGGAAAGTCTGCAGAACGTGAGAAACCGAAGGCAGTGCAGCAGAGGGCAAAGCAATTGCCGCAGTCAGGTCGCAGGGATTCCCGGTCGAGGGCGGGCATAGCAGGCTCGAGAGAGTTCGTTGATGTCATGCGAATGGGTTCTTCCAGTGATGAGTTCGATAGGTGGCCGGTATGCACGGGAACTCCAAATGGAGTTCCCGTCGCGGGCGCACTGAATCACAGCTCCTCGGCTGAGGAGCGAACTGGAATCCCTACAGGGGCTCTGGGTCACAGAGACGAATGAAATATCACTCCCGTCAGAGTACCTGACACTTGGGCCACCGCCTGTGCTCCATGCTCTTCGGTACGTCCCCGTAAGCCGGACGGCCAGCGGACACGTATTGCGTGAAATGGATCACGTTTACGTCTGAGGTGAGATGCCGCGTAGGCGGAACCCTGACCGGGACAGTCGGCGCTGACGCAATCCCATTTGGATTGGCCGGGTTGTCCCTTTATTGAGAGAGGTCGAGGTTAGCCTCGTCGTCGTGCTGCTTGAGCGTGTCTGGCGCTGTCACTTCATGATCTGAATGGTCGGCGGGCTTGGTGGCGCGAGCGGCCGCATGTCAGGGCAAGTACTTGTCTCGTCGAAGCTGCCGGAGTTTCGTGGCGATGTTGTGATGTGAGTCGAGGCTGTCTGGGAAGCCGGCCTGACGTATCTTGATGGTGCTCTGGACCATGTCGAAGTCGGCAGACCAGAGGCTATCCGTGAACTGCCACGAGGTGAGTTGTCCATACGGAATCGGCCGCAGACCGTGGGCAGTGCGCAGAGCGTTCCAGGCTGGCTCCTTGTCGAACATCTGCGTGACGAGGCTCATCGGTTGCGGGGCCGAGGTCGGCATGTTGAATGCGTTGGCGATGTCTTCCCAAATGTGCTCCCACCGGAACTGGTCGCCGTTGGTGACGTTGAAGATCTCACCTCGTGCGGCTTCAGCGGTGAGCGCCCAGCTCACCGCTGAAGCGAGGAGGTCGGCATCCGTGATCTGATGCAGCGCTGTCCACGCGCCCGCGGTTCCGGGAAACCGGAGCGGAACGCCGGCCGCTTTGGATAGTGAGGCGTAGACGCCGATGGTATTGAGCAGATTCATCGGCGAGCCAAGGCTGAACCCGATCACCACATCGGGGCGGAGCACTGAGTAGGTGAACCCGTCTCGGTCGGCGCGGGACGCGAGCAAGTCTTCCTGGTCGTTATAGAAGATCGGACCCAGGAACCTTGGATCGGATTCTTTCGCCGGCGTCTTGTACGCTCCGAGGTGTTCCCCGTACGATTTTCCTCCGCCGATGAGAACCACGTGTTCGAGCGGTGCACCGACTGCTGTGAGGCTGTCGAGGACATGTGTGAGCATCGCAAGGTTCGGTGCGGTGGTCTCGGCCATCGTCGGGCGTTCAACGTAGGCGGCGTAAACGAGGTGAGTGACACGGCCGAGAATCTCGACGCCGGCTAGTGCCTGCGGGTCCAACAGATCGACGCTGAGGTGTCTGGCGTTCAGGCCGGCCGGTGCGCCGCGGCGTGAAGCGGTGATCACGTCCCACGCATCGTCGTCGGCCATCCTTCGGGCGATGGCGCCTCCGACGACTCCGTGCGGTCCGATGATGAGGACGGTGGGCTTGCTCATGCGTTGACCTTGTCTGACTTTGCGGGGCGAAGAAACAGGGCGACGGCTGCGGCGGTCAGCACGCACAGTAATGCGTTCACGCCGATGGCGGTTGTGACACCCCCGAGGACGCTGGCGGGTCCGGTGTCGCCGAGGGCGGTCATCCGTGCGGTCGCGATCGCGGACATGATCGGGATTCCCATCGTGATTCCGACCTGCTGGCTCATCGTGACCAGGCCGGTCGCCAGGCCTTGTTCCGTATCGGGCAGGCCGGAGGTGGAGGTGACGACGTATCCGACGATCGCGACCAGGTTTGCGACACCCCCGATGAAGGTGGCGACGAGCAGGAGAGGAATCCAGCCGGAGTCGGAGCCGAGGAACGCAAGCGGAATCGTGGCAGCTGCCTGGAGCAGGAACCCGGCGACGATTGAACGGTGTGATCCGAGTGTGCCGATGACTTTCGGACCGATGATTCCGCCGAGCACGGTTCCCGCGCCGAGGACGGCGAACGAGAGTCCCGCCGCAAGCGGCGAGTAGCCGAGTACTTCCTGCAGGTACAGGGTCAGCAGGAACACCAGAGAGGTTTCGGTGGCGAAGGCCAGGAGCCCGGCGATATTACCCCAGGCGACCGTTTTCCGTTTGAGGATAGCGACAGGTACCAACGGATGCGCCACCCGCTTCTCAATCTGCCAGAAGACGACTAGGAAGACGGAGCCAGCCAGGATCGACCCCCACGCCAACGGGTTATCCCACGAGGTTTCGCCCGCCGTGGTCAGCCCGTAGACGAGAGCAAGAAGCCCGAAGGTCACGGTGGCAGCACCGGAGAAGTCAAGCTTGGGGTGTTCGTTGGGGCGGCTTTCCTTCAGGACGAAAGGCGCGATCACGAGGACCACAACCGCGACAAAAACGTTGATGAAGAATGCCCACCGCCAGCTGAGCAGGTCGGTGAGTACCCCGCCAAGAATCGCGCCGGTCGTGAACCCTGCCGCCATCAAAGCGCCGTTAAGGCCGAGTGCCTTGTTTCGCTGCGATCCTTCGGAAAACAAAGTCGTCAAAAGCGATAGCGCCGCTGGCACGACCATCGCCGTCGCGAGCCCCTGGGCCACCCGGGCGACGATCATCAACACCGGTTCCTGTGCAAGACCGCCAACGAGAGAGGAGACGCCCAGCAGGGCCATGCCGATAAGGAAGAGGCGACGACGACCGAACAGGTCAGCGATCCGCCCGAAGAACAGGGTGAACCCTGCCGCGCACAGGGCAAACGAGGTCGCGATCCATTGCAAATGATCGAGGCTGAATCCAATGTCGGCGCCGATGGTCGGCAACGCCACGTTCAGGATCGAGAAATCCACGGCAAGGGTGAAACTGGCCGTGAGTAAGACGAAGAGGGCGAGGCGTTGCCGCCCCGTCAATCTCATGGCATCCCCGGCGGGGTCTGCACGGTTGACGGCGTGGTCGGCGGATTGAACGGTGCTGGACATGCCCGTCCTTTCGGTAGAGGGAACAATTCGTGGGCGCCGGGAAAACCGGCACACTGCCACAGTGGGCCACCGTGCGCGCATCAACCAGACCCGCGTCATCCGACCCCCGCGGTGCCTAGCACTGACAGGGACAGGCTTGATCCGCTCAGACAGTCGAGAATGTAACCATGGCTGGTATGAACCACACAGAAGAACTCGGCGAGTTCCTTCGAGCTCGGCGCGCACTACTCACCCCCGAAGGGGCCGGGATTACCTCCTACGGCGCCCGTCGGGTTCCTGGCCTCAGACGCGAGGAACTCGCTCAACTCGCCGGCGTGTCGGCCACGTACTACACACGATTGGAGCAGGGACAGTCTACGAACGCCTCCGAAAACATCATCGACTCGATCGGGCGGGCGTTGAACCTGAATGACGATGAGAAGGTGCACCTGCACGACTTGGCGCGACCCGCCAAAGCCAAGCGGCGCACTCCGGGCAAACCCGACCAGGCAACCCCCGGCACGATACGCCTGCTGAACGCCATGGCCAATGTTCCGACCGTGATCATGGGCCGAAGGAACGAAGTTCTGGCTTGGAACCCCCTCGGGCATCTGCTCGTCGCCGGGCACACCGACTTTGACGCGCCAAGCCGGCCATTCGATCGACCCAACCTCACCCGAATGCTCTTCCTCGACCCCCACACGAAAGACCTCTATCGCAACTGGCGTGACGAGGCCTCCCTCGCCGTGGCATCCTTGCGGTTCATCGCCGCACAACACCAGGACGATGCCGAACTGACCCAGCTCATCGGCGAACTCACGCTCAAGAGCCCCGACTTCGCTGCGATGTGGACGAAGCACCCGGTGCAACAATGCGTGAGCGGTGTCAAGCGTTTCCACCACCCCGAGGTGGGGGACTTCGACCTCAGTTTCGAGGTCCTCCACCTCCCGGGTGCCAGCGGACATCGAATGATGACGCACGCTGCCGAACCCGGCTCAACCGATGCCGCAGCATTGGAGCTCTTATCGGCTACAAACGAGACCTCTCTCGCGCAGCACGTTCCGTCACGGATCTGACGAACGCTCTGGCCGGAGGCAACCGCGGACCTTTTAAACCTGGCTCGATGCACGCTCCAGTTCTTCGGACACCATTCGACACGATCCGATTCCTCAGTGCCCAAGGCTGAGGGCGCAGGTAACCTGACGCCAATGGCCCCATTTCGACAGATCAAGCTTTGATGCCCGTAAGCCGAACCCCTGTCGGTGCGTGGGCGATGGATCTGACAGCGAGGCTCTGAATGCACTGCCGGAAGTCACGGTCGCCACTTCAGGTGATCCAATCGCTCGGCCACGCGGCGCGGTAGTCCTCGTGTAGCCAGCCAGCGGGACCTTGGTCAGCAAAAACGCTTCGTTACCAGGTGTGGAAGGCTGATGCAATGGAAGCCTTGGACTTGATTCGAACACTCACCGCACGACCGGCTGTGCGTTCATTCATCGATCGCCCGGTGCCGATGGAAGTGCTGACACAAATTATTGAGATTGCCCGATGGAATGGTTCAGCCAGAAATCGGCAGCCTTGGCGCTTTATCGCAGTCTCTTACAAAGAACGCCTCGAAAAACTCAGTGCACTGGGAGCGTACGCGCAGCACCTAGCGACCGCACCGTGCGCCCTCGTTCTCCTCTCGGCCGACAACGGCTTTCAGGACACAGAGTTCGATCTCGGCAAAGTCAGCCAAACGGTCACTCTCGCCGCAACCGCCTTAGGGCTCGGGAGCTGCCTGGCAACGATCTACCCGGAGAGCAACGTGACGAAGGCAGCAACATTGCTCCGACTGGAAAGCGGATGGCGCCCACACTACGCCATATCCCTCGGCTACCCGGGAGTTCCGCTGACGGGCACGCGCGCGATCACCACCGGCCGACTATCTACCTCAGAATTGTTATCCACACACCGCCCGTAAGCCGAACCCCCTACGAGACAATTTGGCCGAGCTGTCTGCTCTTGGCGATTAATCCTGGATCAGCTATGTCGCCCTGTTCGTTTCCTGACATTGGTCGGTGCGCCGTTGGTTACGGCACGCGGAGTTCTTTGAGCGGATCGCGGCGGGCGGCCGCCAGCGCGGGTACCAGGGCCGCGATCACGCCGATGGTGGTCGACAGGAGTGCGACGGCGCCGACGAAGTCCCAGCCCGGGAGTGGATCTCCGGAGGCGGTCAGCCCGATCGACGCTGCAATGCTGCCGATCGTGGCACCGACCAGGGCGAGGGCACCGGTTTGCGTGAGGAGCAGCGAGATGATCAGGGCTTGGGAGGCGCCCAAGGCGCGGCGGCGCCCGAAGTCCTTGCGACGCAGCATCACCAGGCCGTAAAGAATCGCTGCCACCAGCACCGCGGTCAGTGCGAAAACGACGACGACGAGGCTGCGGCCGAACGAATCCAGCTGTCCTTCAACCAGGCCACGGAGTGCGGCGAGGTTTTCACTCGTGGTCAGGGTCACTTTGGCGGGATCGGTGACCGCCAGGACGGATCGCACCGCGTCGGAGACGGGAGCGACCAGGTCGGGGCGGTCGGCGATGACAATGAGCACGGCGACCGTTCCCGGGGTGTTTTCGGTCTGCGGGGCGATGACGAGGGGTTCAAGGAAGGCGAGAAAGTCCGGAACGGTCAGGCTCCCGGTCACCGCGAAGTCGACACCGGAGTCGTCCACGACAGCCCCGACGGCGTCCGGCATTCCCAGGCCGGCCAGCGCAGTCGGTGATGCCCAGATCGAGGCGTTGCTCACTGGCGGCAGCGTGGCGATCCCGAGGTGGTTGAGTTGGCTGCTCCAGGCCAAGCGCATCGGGACCTTGGTCG
Source organism: Cryobacterium aureum (assembly GCF_002954245.1). GTDB lineage: Bacteria > Actinomycetota > Actinomycetes > Actinomycetales > Microbacteriaceae > Cryobacterium > Cryobacterium aureum. Next base: position 18,255 of record NZ_PPTG01000002.1, read on the forward strand.
CGCCGGCAAATCGGAGGTTGGTGACGTCCTGGGCGATACCGAACGCTCCAGCCCATTGGATGCCGTCGATGTGTGCCAGCCGGTCCAGCACTGTGGCGTCGAGCCCGGCGTCGGTGTCGGCACGAATGATGATGGAACGCGTCCCCTCCGAGTCGATTGAGCCGAGCACGGCCTGCTCCGCCCCGACCGTGCGTCCAGTCGTCAGCAGTACCGTGGCACACATACCGGCGACCATGACGATGGTGACAACGGATGCGACGGGTTGCGCCCACGCCGTCGCCAACGCTTCCCGCACCACGGCAGCCCACCGGCGCAGCGCGCTCATAGTTCGAGTCGGCGGTCGCAACGGGCGACCAGTGCCGGGTCGTGGGTGACGACGATGACGGCCGCGCCGCGGTGCGCCTGAGCGTGCAGAGAATCGACGACGAGGTCGGATGAGGCCGGATCGAGGTTGCCGGTGGGCTCGTCCGCGAGCAGAATCTGCGGGTCGTTGAGTAGGGCACGGCAGAGCGCGATGCGTTGCGCCTGACCGCCCGACACCTGACCCGGTTTCGCCCCCGCTCGCAGCGCGACGCCGAACTGGTCCATCAGCTCGTGCGCGCGACGAATGGTCGGCTTCCTGGGGGTTCCACGGTAGAGGGTCGTCTCGATGATGTTGTCCAGCACCGTTCGGGTGGCATCGAGGGCAGCGTCTTGAAAGACGAAGCCATACTGATGCGCCCGTAAACCGGCGCGGTCTGCGTCGCGCCGGTGCGCAGCATCCGTCCCGTCGATCTGCACCTGTCCGGCGGTGGGTTTGAGCATGAGGCCGAGCACGTAGAGCAGGGTGGACTTGCCGCGCCCGGACGGGCCGGTGATGGCGACCACCTCTCCGGCGTGGAAGTTCGCGCTCCAGTCCGCCAGGATCGGTGTCGTCGGCACGTAGCCGAAGGTGATGTCGCGGGCGGCCAGCCGGATGGTATCGACCACGGCTAGTCGGCCGTCGCCGGGATGCGCACCGAGGTGCCGTCGGCGACGCCGTCAATAATCGACATGCCGCGGGCGCTGGTAATCACCGTCACGGGATGACTCGTGCCGGCGTTGTCGATGACGGATGCGGTGCCGTCGGCCGCGCTGAGCAGCGCGGCACTCGGGACTATCAGTCCGGCGATTGATTCCACCGTGACGATCCGTGATAACAGCAGCGACTGCTCCGTGACGGGGATGCTCGCGCAGGCATCGGCGCAAATGACCGCGCCGTCTTTGCCCACGAGGGTGATGATAATCAGTCCGGTCTCATCAGCGGCCTGGTCGGCCACGAACCCTTCCCAAATGCCGCCGTCGATGCTGGTGATTTCTACCCGGGTACCCGTGGGCATCAACGCGGCCTGGGATTCACTGACCGGCACGGTGAAGACCGGCGCGGCCGGCAACGCCCGCACGACGTTTTCTCCGCCGGTGAGGAGCGCCCCACGCGTGACGATCTCGGTATCGAGAGCTACCTGGGTCGGCAGCGTCGGGACAAAGATGATGTCGCCCGGCTGCACGACGCCGTCGGCGGGAACGCCCAGAGACTTCTGCCACGTCTTGACCGCCGTGGTGGTGCGGGGGCCGAACTGTCCCTCGACCGCGCCAGTGTAGAGCGCCAGGTCGGTGAGTGCCTGCTGCAGCTGCGTGACATCCGCTCCTTCAGCGTCCTGCGCCAGCGCACGGAACGCTGGCACCTGGCCCTGGGCGATCACGACCGGTCGCAGGTTCACGGTGTAGAGCGTCGCCCCGACCGCGACGCTTTGGCCCGCGGTGACATTCACGGAGGTGACGGTGCCGACTGCCTGGTTTGATCCGGCGGGCACCGGAGTCCACTGCGCCACCGTGTTCAGGTTGATGCTCGACCCCACCTCGCCGGGCACAACCTCGACGAGGGTGAACGCGGTTGTGGCCACAACATCTGTCGGGGGTGTGAGCGCGGTCGTCGCCGCCCACCCCACACCGGCGCCAGCCCCGACTGCTACCAGCAGACCGGTCACCCAGCGCGCCCCGCGCGCCCAGCGCGGTGAGCGCACTGCTGCTGCGTCACTCATCGACGTCGGCAGGAAGCTGCGGACACTTCTTGTTGATCTCATTCCATTCGGACTGTCCGCCTCCGGCTACGCCCTCGTAGAGGTTCCAACCACCCGTCTCGGCGTAGGTATCGATGAACGTTTCCCGGCTCGGAGCCTCCGGGGTGTCGTACCCTTCGGCCGCTAAGCAGGGCTGGAGCTCATCGGTGAAATAGTCAAACAACTCCCCGAGACCCTCGTCGGTAAGCGGCACGTTGTACTTCGGATCCATCGGGTACTTCGCGTTACACGTATACATGGCCAGAGCATGCGCTCCGGCCTGGGAGTTTTGAATCATGCCGGACTCCAGCCCGCCATCCGCTGTGGCGCGCACGTCGGGCCAGCCCAAATCGTGCATGCAGCTTTCCCTTGCCGTTCCCCAGTCATCGTTGTCAACGAAGCGAACGATGTCGATCATCGGTCGCACCGCATCGGGCGATTCGCGTAACACTCGCTCCCATTCCCAGTCGAGTTGTTCTTGACCCGCGACGTCGAGGGTGAGCGCGAGCGAGCTCGCTGGGGCTGTCGAGCTTGAGGCCGCTGGACCAGGGGTGGCGTTCGCACAACCCGAGAGGAAAACGAGGGCGGACGACGTCAGTACAAACAGCGCCGCCCATGATTTACGAGACTTAATAATGGCGAGCATTTTTCCCCCAAATCAGGCCCGGTTGTACCAAACCAGTTCTGTGGCGACACTAGCGAGTGTTGGTGAACATCTGGTGTCGCCGCTCGAATGGCTCAGGCTCGGAGCCAGGTGGGAACGATGAAGTGCAGAGTCATGATCATCATCACAGCCTGTCATCGCCCGTATGACGAACCCTCTACGGGACGGTCACCTGTGTCGCAGTCGCTCATCGTGGGCAGTGGAACAGGACGCAATGCTGTGCGTCACCGCGTCATTACTACTTCGACCAGAGACCCTGACGCGGGCCGCCTGGAAGCAGCCAGCGGCCAGCGATCACCCCGAAACTTCGGGACGATCGTTCACGTCCTTTGGCCTGGTGCGCTCGTGACCGTATTCTGCTCGGCGCTGCAAACGATCGAGCCTTAGACCGGGCACAGTCCGAAAGGCGCCGGCGAGCACGCGAAAGATTGCTCCGCTGTGAGTGATGGTGTGGGTCACCTTAGTCTTGTGGTCGCCAACCGGAACGAGATTCCAAGCGCCTGTTTCATGCGCCTGCAGTCCGTCCAGACGCCAGACTACAGAATCCGTGGATACCTGTTCGTAGGTGATCGTGGGGGAACCAGGTAATTTGGCTCGAATCGGGTACGGCTTGCCAACCAGCGCACGGGGATCGATCGCTGTGACAGAAAGAATCGCGGGATTCCACTCGGGCAGGCGTCGAATATCGGCGAGAATGTTTACAATCGTCGCCCTCGATGCGTTGATGACGCGACTTTCAATGTATTCCATAACTCGCCCCCTAATGTCGCCCGCGGAAACTCTTCATGAACGGATGCTCTCGCCCCCCCCGTCACAGCCTAGAGGCAGGGCAGACGGATCCAGGCTTACCCTTACCAAGTCCGACGCCGAACATCTCCGGAGAGCTGCGCCTAACCGAACCACTGCGCGCAGTATCCGTCCGGCGATTGGGCTCTCTGGTCACTGGATCGACATTTCCCGCCCTAGGTCCGAATGCGCCAACCCCTAGCGGTCCGGAAAGACGGACAGTGCCTTGTCCCATTCGTCGGCCGCCGAGTCAAGTTCTGCAGCGGTCACTTCTACCTCGACCCAGAACTGGTCCCGGTCGTGGCTGCTCTGGTCAACAGGCTTGGTTTCAAGTGCAAAGTGCACCCTGACCGAGGTCGACTCGTCCCTATAACTGGCAACGCTGAACGCAACATTTGGTTCGGTGAATTCGAGCGACGGCACAACCCCGGCGTCTCCCTCGACGCTTGCGGCTTCCATCGGCCACGCTTCGCAGCCAGGCCGAAATTTGGTTCGCTTCGAACGTCGTCAAACACGGAACGGTAAATTGCCACTCCGTGTCACGTGCCGATACGTCGCCGCTGATGATCAGCCAGTTGTCATCCCACTTATCGCCGGCAGGGTTCGGGAACTCATATCGAGCAGGCTCCAACGTCACGGACTCTCTCGTGCCCACACCCAGTTGCATGAATAGATCTTACTGACCGCAGGCAGCGCTGAGGAGTGCGCTCACCCTGGGAAATGTCCAGCCCCTCGGTCCCGTAAGCCGGACGGTCACCGGGATACATGAAGACGCAAGGAGCGCCAACGGAGATCCGCATGGTCCTGGGGCCGCCCCGTTTCCGTTTGCCCCGACCGAGAAAATGCCCGGTGAAGGGGGGATAAACGCGACACCTCAAAAGTATGACCGTGAGGCCTGCTGGGTACGCGCACGGATTATCAACCACTGGACGGCCGAACAGAAAGCCCTCGTCGCCCTTGGCGGTAAATGACCTACTGAGTCTGGTTAGTCGGGGAGGGGGCCGAGAGGCTCGACGGTGGTGCGGGCGAGCGGAACCGGGGCGGGTTCCTTGAGCTCTACGAAAATGGTGTGCGTGGCTGTCTCGCCGATGTTCGCCCCGGAATGTTCCTGGGCGGGGAGCCACCGCGCGACGCCCTCCGGCAGGTCGACGTCGACGGAATGGTCGCCACTTGACAAGCGGCGTTGGAAGGCGGTGAGAGTGAACATGACACTGTCGGGGTGGCGATGCGGCACGGTTTCGTCGCCGGGCCGGTCGAGGTATTCGAGTACCCGCACCCGCTCGTTCTCGAAGATCACCCGGTAGAACTGCGGGTTGGTCACGACCGGATCGCTCTGCATTCCAGCACGGTAGCACCGCGTTGCTCGCCTGCACAGGAGGTGGTGACTGGCGAGGCGGACGGCCGAGGCATCCGCTCGACGAATCGGGTCTTTCGTCACTAGTGCGATCGGGGGAGTTGCGGGAGGCTAGTAGCGCAACTTTGGTCCATCGGCATGCACCGCACGAGAAAGGCTGCCAGACGATGAGCAGTATCACGCCCTCCGCACAGACCCCACCAGCGGCAACGCCACCGACCTCACCGCCACGGGCGCGGTCAGGGGCCAGGCCCGGACCGATCATCATGCTCATTCTGGGTACCGTGCTGGGCCTGGTCGGCGCCGGCATGCTCTCCGGGGGTACGGCGCTCGCAATTGCGACCGCCGCGCAGGGGAATGACGGTTACTTCACTACGCAGACCGAGACCTTCACGGTCGATTCCTCGGCGATCACGTCGCCGAACTTCGATGTCGGCAGGGATTTTGGCGTGCCGACCGGAGTCGGGTTCGACATTGCCACGCTGCGCCTGCAGGCGAGCACTGTGGACAGCGACCAGGACGTGTTCATCGGCATCGCGCCACGCGCCGACGTCGATGCCTACCTCGCCGACGTGCACCACAGCGAGCTGCGCGAGGTGCAGACGTCTCCGTTCCGGGTCGATTACCTCGATGTTCCCGGCACCGAAACAGCGGCCGCTCCCACTTTGCAGGCCTTCTGGACCGAATCGGCCACGGGGGCCGGCACCCAAGAAATCGTCTGGAAGCCCGCCGCCGGCGACTGGTCCGTCGTCGTGATGAACTCTGACGGCAGCCCCGGAGTCGCCGTGAACCTCTCCGCTGGTGTGCACACCGATCTGCTCGGGCCGATCGCGGTCGGACTCCTCGTAGGGGGCGGCATCCTCTTTCTGATCGGTGTGCTCCTCGTCGTGGCCGGTGCGATCGGTCTCGGCCGACAGCTCACGCCGAAGCCGCACGTGCCCGGTGACGCGGGCGTGGTGCCGCAGCCGCCTGCTTTTGGCCGAGTGGATGCGACGGGTCCGATCACCCCGCCGCTCGCGGCCGCGTCACCGGCATCCGTTTTGATTGCGGGCGGCCCGGTGAAGCCGGTGTATCCGGCCGTGCTGACCGGCCACCTCGACCCCGTGCTCTCGCGCGGACTGTGGCTGATCAAATGGTTGCTCGCCATTCCGCACTTCGTGCTGCTCGCCTGCCTGTGGTTTGCATTTCTGGTCACGACGGTCGTGGCGGCGTTCGCGATTTTGTTCACCGGCCGCTATCCGCGCGCGATCTTCCACTTCAATGTGGGCGTGCTGCGCTGGAGCTGGCGCGTGTCGTTCTACGCCTATTCCGCCCTCGGCACCGACCGGTACCCGCCATTCACGCTCGCGCGCACTGACTATCCGGCCGATTTCGACGTCGAATACCCGGAGCACCTGTCGCACGGCCTCGTACTGGTGAAGAGCTGGCTGCTGGCCATTCCGCACCTGGTACTGCTCACCGTGCTCGTCGGCGGCATGTCAACCTGGGCCTACCCGTGGCGCGGAGACGGCGGAACCGGCGTTGGAGGAACAGACGGGGTGTCGCTGCTCGGCGTACTCGTCGTCGTGGCCGGGGTCATCCTGCTGTTCACCGGCCGGTACCAGCGGCCGCTGTTCGAGTTCATTATGGGTGTCAACCGCTGGGTATTCCGGGTCGTGACCTACACGGCGCTGATGCGCGACGAGTATCCGCCGTTCCGGCTGGACCAGGGCGCGACCGAGCCGGTCCCGGGCAAGGCGGGACCCGATCAGGCCTAAGTGCCTCGTTCTCGTTGATTGTCGGCCGCGCTACGCGGGCGGTGACCAACGGGCAGCGGCGTAGTCGACGCGGTACGCGGCATCCGTTTTCGTGGTGAGAAGCGGCGTGTTCTCGGCGCGGTAGTGCGGCAGCGCCTGGCCCTCATGACAGATCGGCGGATGCCCGCCGGCGCGAATCACGCGCCACCAGGCCACGTCGGAGCCGTACCGCGCCATTACCTGTCCCACGGCGCGGGCGGCGCGGGAGCCGACCTGAGCGGCTACGCCGCCGTAGGTCATCACCCGCCCGGGCGGGATGGAATCGACAACGTCAAGCACCCGGGAGACGAAATCGTCTGATTCGGTCATGTGAGGGCTGCGGACTTCAGGGCTAGAGCTTCAGGGAACCGATGACTTCGCCGTACTGGGTCTCACCGACGTCGACGAAGCCGAGGCGGTGGAAGAAGGCCTCAGGGCCGTCGGCACCGGGCTCCCAGATGACGTTGACGTGCTCGAAGCCACGTTCACGAGCTTCGGCGGCGAGGGCTTCGGCGGCGAACTTGCCGACGCCCTGGCCCTGCGTCTCCGCGTTCACGTTGATGCGCCAGATGCAGGCGCGAAACTCTTCGTGCTCGGAATTGGGGTCGAAATTACCGTGGATGAAACCAGCGACGACGCCGTCGAGAAGCACCACGCGCTGCCACGAGGTGGCCGGGTTGATCACCGAGGCTGCAACCGAATACGAGACCGGCGCAATGAATTGTTCCTGGCCTGGCTTCAGGCTTAGGTTGTTGGCCGCGACGATGTTTCGTGCGGATAATTCTTCCAGCTTCAGCTCACCCATGTGTTCAGGCTAACGTGCGCCCGGGGTAGTCGGAAGTCAGTGAGCGTTTGACCCCCGCAATTCACCTGGCGAATTTATCTCGATGTCAAGATAGTTGCGGGCCTCTAGTAGGCTTGACGATGGTCGTGACGGCCACACTGAATAAAGAGGAGAAATTTTTGTCGAAGATCAAGGTTGAGGGAACAGTTGTCGAGCTCGATGGCGACGAGATGACCCGCATCATCTGGCATGCCATCAAAGAAACGCTCATTCACCCGTACCTCGATATCGACCTCGAGTACTACGACCTCTCAATTCAGAAGCGCGACGAAACCAACGACCAGATCACGATCGACGCCGCCCACGCCATTCAGAAGCACGGCGTCGGAGTGAAATGCGCGACCATCACGCCCGACGAAGCGCGGGTGGAAGAGTTCGGCCTGAAGAAGATGTGGCTCTCGCCAAACGGTACGATTCGCAACATCCTCGGCGGCACCATCTTCCGCGAGCCGATCGTCATCAGCAACATCCCGCGCCTCGTGCCGGGCTGGAACAAGCCGATCATCATCAGCCGTCACGCCTACGGCGACCAGTATAAGGCCACCAACTTTCGGTTCAAGGGCAAGGGCACGCTCAGCATGACCTTCACCCCGCAGGACGGCAGCGAGCCGTCCACGTTCGAGGTGTTCGAAGCTCCCGGCGACGGCGTTGCCATGGGCATGTACAACCTCGATTCGTCGATCACCGACTTCGCCCGCGCCACCCTGGCCTACGGCCTCGAGCGCAACGTGCCGGTCTTTCTCTCGACCAAGAACACCATCCTCAAGGCCTACGACGGTCGCTTCAAGGACATCTTCCAGGACATTTTCGACGCCGAGTTTAAGACCGCCTACGAAGCGGCCGGCCTCACCTACGAGCACCGCCTCATCGACGACATGGTTGCCTCGGCCATGAAGTGGGAGGGCGGCTACCTCTGGGCCTGCAAAAACTACGACGGCGACGTCCAGTCCGACACCGTCGCACAGGGCTTCGGCTCGCTCGGCCTCATGACCAGCGTGCTCTCCACCCCCGACGGCAAGATCGTCGAAGCTGAAGCCGCCCACGGTACCGTGACCCGTCACTACCGTCAGCACCAGCTCGGTAAGCCCACGTCGACCAACCCGATCGCGTCGATCTACGCCTGGACCCGCGGCCTGTCGCACCGCGCCAAGCTCGACAGCAACAAGGCCCTGGCCGAGTTCGCACTGACCCTCGAAGACGTCGTCATCAAGACCGTCGAAAGCGGCAAGATGACCAAGGACCTCGCGCTTCTGGTCGGCCCTGACCAGGGCTACCAGACCACGGAGGAGTTCCTCGCCTCGCTCGCTACGAACTTGCAGACGCGCCTGGCGTAGCACTTCGCCACTCTCTACAAAGACCCCGACCGTTACCGGTCGGGGTCTTTGTGCATTTTCGAGCGGATGCCCGACCGGGTGGCGGGCCGAGCGTGCGCGGGCCAGACTCAGTCCATGACCCGCATCCCAGTATTCGCGCTCCGATATCCGACCGTGACAACGACGATCGTCGTCGCGCTTCTCGGGCTGGCGCTCTGGGCCTTCGGGGCGCCGCACGCGGTGCAGTGGCTGTTCAGCGGCTACGGTCTCGTCATCGCCCTGCTGGAATTCATTGGGATGGTGCGCCAACTTTTCCGGGGCAGCTTCGGCGTCGACCTGCTCGCCGTCATCGCGATCGTCGCTACCATTCTCGTCGGCGAATACGTGGCGACCGTGCTCATCGTGCTCATGCTGTCGGGCGGAGCTGCCCTCGAGGATTTTGCCGCGGGCCGGGCAGCGCGGGAACTCGATGCGCTTTTGAAACGTGCTCCTCAAATCGCGCATCGCCTCGACCCTGCCTCGGGTGCGGCCACGGACGTGCCGGCCACCGAGGTGCTCGTCGGCGATCTGCTGCTCGTGCGACCGTCGGAAATCGTGCCGGTTGACGGGCAGTTGCAGAGCGAGAACGCTGCGTTTGATGAGTCCTCGCTTACCGGGGAAAGTCTGCCGGTCGAGCGCAAAGCCGGAGACCCGGTGCTCAGCGGATCCATCAACGGGCAGATCGCAGCCACCCTGATGGCCACGGCGACCGCCGCGAACAGTCAGTACCAGCAGATCATTGCCCTGGTCGAGGAAGCATCGACGAGCAAAGCCCCGGTGGTGCGTCTTGCCGACCGGTACGCCGTGCCGTTCACCGTGGGCGCTCTCGCCCTGGCCGGTCTCGCCTGGGCGCTATCCGGTGACCCGGTGCGCTTCGCCGAGGTGCTCGTGGTCGCGACACCGTGCCCGCTGCTGCTCGCCGCGCCGGTCGCGTTTATGGGCGGCATGAGCCGTGCAGCCCGGAACGGCATCATCGTGAAGGGCGCCGGCGTGCTCGAAGCCCTGTCCCGCGCCAAAACGGTCGTCTTTGACAAGACCGGAACACTCACTTACGGCACGCCCGCCATCAGCGAGGTGCGCCCCGAACCAGGCTTCACCGCCGACGAGCTGCTGACTCTCGCGGCGTCGGCCGAGCAGTATTCGAGTCACGTGCTGGCGGCATCCGTTCTTGGAGCCGCGCACGAGCGCGGTCTCGCGCTGCACACGGCGGACTCGGCGAGCGAGGCCGCAACTTTTGGCGTCGAGGCCCGATTCGGGCCTGGCACGGTGCGGGTCGGCAAGCTCTCGTTCATCAACGACGGGGCAGCGGATGCGACGGCCACGCACCTGGCCGGCGGCGAGCTGGCCATGTACATCGCCGTGGACGGCCGGTTCGCCGGGAGCATCGTGGCCAGCGACCGGGTGCGGGACAACGCCCGCCAGAGCGTCGCTGACCTCGCTCGACTCGGTGTGCGGGAGAATCTCATGCTCACCGGCGATGCGCGCGCCACCGCCCAGCACGTGGCCGGTCAGGTGGGCATCGTGCATGTGCGAGCGGACTGCCTGCCGAGCGACAAAGTCGAGGCGGTGCGGGCCCTGACCCGACGCCCGGTGATCATGGTGGGCGACGGCGTCAACGATGCGCCCGTGCTCGCCGTCGCCGACGTGGGCATCGCGATGGGGGCCAAAGGCTCGACGGCGGCGAGCGAATCGGCCGACGTGGTGATTCTGCTCGACGATATCTCGCGCACCGTGCGGGCCGTGCGCATCGGCCGGGACACCGTTCGGGTGGCGCTGCAGAGCATCTGGCTCGGAATCATTCTGAGCGTCGTGCTCATGATCGTCGCTGCATTCGGCCTGATTCCGGCGACGGCCGGAGCGATCAGCCAGGAAGTCGTCGACCTCATCACCATCCTGAACGCTCTGCGTGCGATCGGCGGTCGGCGCGATGGCGTCCGGGCCAAACGAGTGGTGCTTGGCACTCTCGCCGCTCTGCCGAAAGTGCTGGAGAAAGCGGACAGGCCGGTACTCCCGGGAGTAGACAGACCCGTTTGAATCACGGGCTGCTCAGAGCTTAAAGTGAGCATAAGTCAAGGTAACGATCGTGTTACCGAGCAATCTGCACACTGTACGGGGGCATCACCCGTGCGATACGTTCACGAGCACGCTGTACCCCGAACTGGGGCAGAGCGGCTAGCGCACTCCGATCCGATTGGACACGCACGTGAGATCACAGTTCAGGCGAACCATCCTTCCGCCCGAAAACCCGCATTTCGCACCCCACCAGATGCGGCGGGTGATGGCACTCTGCGTGACCACGACCCTGGTCGCGGCCGGCGCTCTCATCGGTGTGAACCCCGCCGCAGCAGCCCCGATGGCTCCGGGCCTCGGCGGCATCATCGGCGCCGGTAGCCCGGTCACCGACTTCACCGACGGTCGCTACATCGTGACCCTGGCCGACGACGCTGTCGCGACCTACACCGGCGGGGTTGACGGTTTCGCCCCCACCATACCGGATGACGGCGCCCGCCTCGATCCGCACAGTCGCGCTTCGGCGAGCTATTCCGACTATCTGAATGGCAAGCAGAAAGAGGTGGCGGCATCCGTTGATGCCACGATCGACTACTCCTACACGCTGGCCTTGAACGGGTTCGCCGCCGAACTGACCGCCGCGCAGGCAGCCAAGCTCTCGGCCGAGAAAGATGTCGTGGCCATCTCGCCCGACGAGCTCAAGCACCTGACAGCGACCTCCTCGACCGAGTTTCTCGGACTCTCCGGCGATGACGGCGTCTGGGCGACGACCGGCGGCGCCGACACCGCGGGTGAGGGCGTCGTCATCGGCGTGCTCGACACCGGTTTCGCGCCGGAGAACCCCTCGTTCGCCGGCGACGCGCTCGGCACGGCGGCCGGGGACGAGCCCTGGCTCGACGGCGACACGATCACCATGACCAAGAGCGACGGCACCGTCTTCACCGGCGAGTGCATCACCGGCGTGCAGTTCGACGCCTCAGACTGCAGCACCAAGATGGTCGGTGCGCGCTACTTCGTGACCGGCTACGGCGCCGACCGCATCGGCGGGGTCGATGAGCGCGAATACCTGTCGCCGCGTGACGGCGATGGCCACGGATCGCACACCGCGAGTACCGCCGGCGGCAACCACGACGTGTCCGCGACCATCAGCGGCCTGGACTACGGCCTCATCTCGGGCGTCGCCCCGGCCGCCAAAATCGCCGCCTACAAGGTCTGCTGGACCGCCGCTCCCGGCGGCGACGACGGCTGCGCCACCTCCGACCTGCTGGCCGGTATCAACCAGGCCGTTGCCGACAACGTCGACGTGCTGAACTACTCGATCGGCGGTGGAGCGGCCGACACCACGGTCTCCCCAACCGACCAGGCCTTCCTCGGCGCGGCCGCAGCGGGCATCTTCGTGGCCGCCTCGGCCGGCAACTCCGGCCCCGGCGCGTCGACTCTCGACAACGCCTCCCCATGGATCACCACGGTCGCCGCGAGCACCATCCCCGGCTACGAGGCCACCGCCAGCTTCGGCGACGGCACCGCTCACGCTGGCGGATCGATCTCGGTCGACCGCACCCCCGGCGCCACCCCACTGGCCGGCACACTCGTGCGCGGTGACCTCGTGGCGGCGTTCGGCCACGACCCCGCCGACGCCCTGCTCTGCGGCCCCGATTCGCTCGACCCGGATCTCGTCGCCGGAACCATCGTGCTCTGTGAACGCGGCGTCTACGACCGGGTCGCGAAGTCCGCTGAGGTTCTGCGGGCCGGCGGCATCGGCACGCTGCTCGTGAACAGCGTTCCCGGCTCGGTCGACACCGACGAGCACACCGTGCCCACCATTCACCTCGACGCCCCGTACTGGGAGGCGACGTATGCCTACGCGGGCAGTGCAGCGGCATCCGTTATATTCACCGACGGGAATACGACCGGCTACACGCCGCCGACACCGCAGGTGGCCGGGTTCTCCTCGCACGGGCCGGTGCTCGCCGACGGCAGCGATATCCTCAAGCCCGACGTGACCGCGCCCGGCGTGGCCATTCTCGCCGACGGCCCCAACGCCGCTGAGGGCGAGCCGACCTGGCAGTTCCTCTCGGGTACGTCAATGTCGAGCCCGCAGATCGCCGGTCTCGCCGCGCTGTACCTCGGCGAACGCCCGCTCGCCACCCCCGGTGAGATCAAGTCGGCCATGATGACGAGCGCCTATGACACCGTCGATGCGGACGGCGACACCGTCACCGACCCGTTCACCCAGGGCGCCGGGCACGTCGACCCGACGAAAATGTTCGAACCGGGCCTGCTCTACCTGAACGACACCTCGGACTGGTACTCGTACATTCAGGGCATCGGTTACGACGTCGGCGCCGACCCGGTGGACCCGAGCAACCTCAATCTGGCCTCCATCGCAATCGGGTCCCTGACCGCGCCGGAAACCATCACCCGCACGGTCACGAGCACCGAAGCCGGCACCTTCACGGCTCAGCCAGTGACCGTGCCCGGCATTGACGCTGTCGTTTCGCCCAGCACGCTGAGCTTTGGCGCTGCCGGCGAATCGGCCAGCTACACCGTAACGTTCACCCGAACGGATGCCCCACTCGACACCTTCTCGACCGGCTCGCTCAACTGGGTGAGCGACTCGGGCACCGTGGTGCACAGCCCCATCGCCATTCAGCCGGTGACCCTCGTCGCCCCCGCTACCGCCAACGGCACCGGGGTCGACGGTTCGGTTGACGTGTCGATCACCCCCGGAGCCACCGGCGACATTGCACTGAACCTGATCGGCCTCGCGGCGGGACTGCACCAGGGCGATGCGGCCGACCCGTCGAGTCCGAACACCGGATCCGGCACGGCCGGCGACGAATATAGCTATCAGGTGGAGGTGCCTGAGGGCACCCAGCTCGCCCGGTTCGACCTCGACGCGGTCGACCAGACCGCCGACCTCGACCTGATCGTCTACCGCCTGAACGGTGACGAAGGGGAGCCGGTCGCCGGCTGGCAGTCCGCGACCGGCTCGGCCGATGAGCTCATCGACCTGGCCTCGCCGGAGGCCGGTTTCTACCAGGTGATCAACTCCATCTACAGCGGAACGACCGCCTTCAACCTGAACACCTACTCGGTGTTCGCCGGCGCCGGCGAGGGGTCATTTGCGGCCGCGCCATCGGTTGTCGCGGGCCAGCAGGGCGTGGCTTCGACGTACTCGCTGTCCTGGTCTGGACTTCTGCCCGAGACCGGCTACCTCGGTCTCGTCGGTTATGGTGACAGCTCGGTTGCAACGGTCGTCTCGGTCGCCAGCGGCGCAGCCCCCGAGCCGGAAGCACCGGTGAACTCGGTCCTGCCGTCGATCGAGGGCAGCGCCGTCGTCGGCGCGAAACTGACCGCTCTGGCTGGGCAGTGGAACGTCGCCGGGCTGGCCTACAGCTATCAGTGGCAGGCCGACGGTCGCGACATCAAGAAGGCCACCACGGTCGACTTCACGCCGACCAAGTTGCTCGGCGGTAAGACGCTGACGGTGGTCGTCACCGCACGGGCCGACGGGCTTCCAGCCGGCACGGCCACCTCGGCCGGGGTCGTCGTGAAGTATGCCGCGACCGTCGCCCTGAAGGTCGATTTGAAGACCAAGCCGCGCGCGTTGGGCGTGACGGTCGAGGTGTCGGTGAAGACCGACGCACCGCGGTCGGCGCAGCGGGGCACCGTGCAGGTTCTGGTCGACGACCAGAGCTACGACGTGGCCCTCGATCAGAAGGGGGAGGGATCGCTTACGCTGACCGACCTGGACCGCGGCAGCTACACGGTCGCGGCGCAGTATGCCGGAACCGACCTCATCGCCGCGGCCACGAGCAAGCCCGGCACGGTGACCGTGCGGTAGCCGGCCAAGCGCGTTAGCCGCGCCGCGGCATCCGTTTTCACAACGGATGCCGCGGCGCGTTTGCGTCTGCGCGCTTGCGTACCCCGCCTGTGGCACCTGCGGAATGCCCCTATCCGGGGGGCAGTGAGCGCGCTACGGTCACCAGCGAACTGTCCCGCGAATCGGGACAACGCCACGTTCCTGTTGTCGAACGAGACCACCTCGCACCCTAATCGGATTGGACACCCACGTGAGTTCTTTCTTCAGGCGCACGATCTCTGCGCCGGATTCAGCGCTGAACCCAGCGCCAACATCCCGCACGCGCCGCCGCGCCACAATCGCGGCCACCGTCACCATCGCCCTGGTGGGCGCTTCAGTACTCGTCGGCGGCACCCTGCCCGCCGGCGCCGCCCCCGCTGCGACCGGCCTCTACGGCAGCATCGCCTCTCCCGGCGGACAGCGGATGGATTTCACCGCCGGACGATACATCGTGACCCTCAGCGACGAGGCCGTTGCGCTGTACCAGGGCGGAGTCAACGGTTTCTCGGCCACCATGCCCGACGCCGGGGCCAAGCTCAACGCTCAGAGCCGCTCGGCCGAGACCTACAAGGATCACTTGACACGCATCCAAAGCGAGGTGGCAGCATCCGTAGATGCCAAGATGGCGTATTCCTACACGCTCGCCGTCAATGGGTTCGCGGCGCAGCTCACCAGCAAGCAGGCGGCGGCGCTCGCCGTGAAGAAGAACGTGGTGTCGGTGGTACCCGACGCGCTCCGGCACGTGACCGCCGAGTCGTCGACCGACTTTCTGCGGTTGAGCGGACCAAACGGACTGTGGTCCAAGCTCGGCGGAACCAGCGAGGCGGGCAAGGGCGTGGTGATCGGTGTGCTCGACACCGGCATCGCCCCGGAGAACCCGTCCTTCGCCGGGTCATCGCTCGGTACGACGCCCGGAGATGAACCGTGGCTCGACAATGACACCATCACCATGAACAAGGCCGACGGAACCACCTTCACCGGCACCTGCCAGACCGGCGAGCAGTTCGCTGCGACTGCCTGCAGCACCAAGGTGATCGGTGCCCGGTACTTTCTCGACGGATTCGGCGCCGACCAGATCGGCGACGCGTCAACCGGTGAATACGTCTCCCCGCGGGACGGCGACGGCCACGGTTCGCACACCGCCAGCACCGCCGGCGGCAACGCCGACGTTGCCGCGAATCTGAACGGCGTCGACTTCGGCGTTATTTCGGGGGTGGCCCCGGCAGCCAAGATCGCCGCCTACAAGGTGTGCTGGTCCGGTCCCGACAACACCGTCTCGACCGACGACGGCTGCACGGACACCGACATTCTGAAGGCCATCGACCAGGCCATCTCCGACGGCGTCGACGTGATCAACTACTCGATCGGCGGCGGCCCCGCGCAGACCACGTTCTCGCCCACCGACGAAGCCTTCCTGGGCGCGGCGGCAGCAGGCATCTTTGTGGCCGTATCCGCTGGTAACGACGGCCCAACGACATCCACAGTGGAGCACGCGTCACCGTGGATCACCACGGTCGCCGCGACGACGATTCCGTCGTATGAGGCGACGGCCACGCTCGGTGACGGCACGGCGTATGCCGGGGCCTCGATCACCGTCGACCGCACGCCGGGAGCCACCCCGCTCTCGGGCGACCTGGTGCGGGCCGACCTCGTATCGGTCGACGGCTTCGACCCGGCCGACGCGCTGCTGTGCGCGCCGGGCGCCCTCGACCCGGCCAAGGTGGCCAGCGGGATCGTCTTCTGCCAACGCGGCGTTTACGACCGACTGTCCAAGTCGGCCGAGGTACTGCGGGCCGGCGGCAGCGGAATGCTGCTGGTCAACCGCACACCGGCCGACGTTGACACCGACGAACACTCGGTGCCGAGCATCCACCTCGACGCGAACGCCTTCGACCCGGTTTTCGCCTACGCGGCGACGGCCGGCGCGACGGCCACATTCACACCCGACAACACGACCGCCACGCAGACTCCGGTGCCCCAGGTTGCCGGATTCTCCTCTCGCGGGCCGGTGACCGCCGATGGCGGCGACCTGCTCAAGCCCGATATCGCCGCCCCCGGTGTGAGTATTCTGGCCGACGGCCCCAATGCGGAGGGCAGCGACCCGACGTTCCAGTTCCTGTCAGGTACCTCGATGGCAAGCCCGCACATCGCCGGATTTGCCGCACTGATTCTGGGCTTTCGGCCACTCGCGACCCCGTCCGAGATTAAGTCGGTCATGATGACGACCGCGAAGAACACGGTCGATGCCACCGGCGCCCCGGTGACCGACCCGTTCGCGCAGGGTGCCGGCCAGATCAATCCCTCGTCGTTCGAGTTCCCTGGCCTGGTTTATCAGAGCGGCCCGGCCGACTGGCTGGCCTACCTGCAGGGGATCGGTTTCGACGCCGGCGTGGAGCCGATCGACGCCAGCAACCTGAACCTGCCGTCCATTCAGATCGGAGCGCTGACCGCACCAGAAACCATCACCCGCACGGTGACCGCCGTACGGGTGGGAACCTACACGGCCGTCCCGATCGAGATTCCCGGCATCACCGCCGTCGTTTCTCCGGCCGAGATGACCTTCAGCGCGGTGGGTGAGAAGCAGAGTTACACGGTGACCTTCACTCGAACGGATGCTCCGCTCGACCAATATGCCACCGGCTCGCTGGACTGGGGCTTCGGCAATGGTGGTTCGGGCGACCCGGGCGACTTCTTCGACGTGGTCCACAGCCCGATCGCCGTTCGTCCGGTCACCGTCGTCGCCCCCACCGAGGTGGCCGGCACCGGCCTCGAAGGTTCGGTCGACATCACCGTCGCCTCGGGCGGGTCAGAGCCGGTAGCGCTGAAACTCAGCGGTCTGGCCAACGGGATGCACCAGAGCAACGCCGACGACCCGTTCGCTCCGCACACCGATGAGGGCGTGACCGGCGAGCAGTTCACCTACGAGGTGGAAATTCAGGAAGGTCGGTTGGCCCGGTTCGACCTGAACGCCATCGACGACGGGTCCGACCTCGACCTGTTCGTACTGCTGCTCGACGGCGCTGGCGGGAACCCGGTTGCCGGCTGGCAGTCGGCCACGGGTTCCGCCGATGAGCACGTCGACCTGGACGCCCCCGAGGCCGGTTTTTACCAGGTTATCGTGGACGTGTTTTCCGGTTCTACCGCGTTCGATGTGAACACCTTCTCGGTCTCGTCGGGAGAGCCCAGCCATGGGTTCGCAGCGACCCCTCCGGCGATCGAAGGACCGCAGGGCGTTCCGATCACGTACACGCTGAGCTGGGCCGGACTGGTACCGAACACGCCGTACCTCGGTGTGGTCGACTATGGCGACAGCACCGCGTCGACGATCCTCACCGTGGCGGCCAGCGAAGGCGGTGAAACGGATGCCCCGGTGAACACGGTGGCGCCCAGCGTCTCGGGTACGGCAGAGATCGGGTCGGTATTGACCGCTGATCCCGGCCAGTGGAACGTCGAAGGCCTCGATTTCGGCTACCAGTGGCAGAGCGACGGCGTCGACATCAATGGTGCGACGTCAGCGACCCTCACGCCGACCAAGGCGCTTGCCGGGACCACATTGACCGTGGTGGTGACCGCCACGGTATCGGGCGGGCCGAGTGCCACGGCGACGTCGGCCGGGGTCGTTGTGAAGTATGCCGCGAAGGTCGCGCTGGGTGTCAGCCACCGGGCCGTCTTCTTCTCCAGCCGGGTCACCGTGTCCGTCACGGTCACCAGCACGGGCGAGGTCGGCGATACCGCCACCGTAACCGTCGATAAGCGCAAATTCACCGTGGCGCTCGACGCGAACGGGCACGGCAGCGTCACGCTGCCTAAGCTCGGTCGCGGCCTATACAAGGTGGTCGGGCACTACGCCGGAAACGACGCGGTCGCCGCCGCGACCAGCCCAACCCGCTCCCTGGTCGTCGTGCGGTAGCCCGCGCGCTCAGCCTGACCCGGGGCCCGTCTTTGTGGACGGGGCCCGGGCCCCGACCATGGGCGCAGTTTAGAAACTGGGCCCATGGTCATAAGGTGGGCCCGGCGGCGAATGGGTTGCCCGGCGAGGCAGCTTAGGCTGGGGGAATGCGATTGGCGGTATGGATGCGGGGACGACCCAGGGCATCCGCTGTACCCAAGCCGAGGCCGGTCGGCTTGAAGCCCCGTCTGAACCGCGATGTGATCGTGCTCGGCGTCATCGCCTTCTTCGTGATGGTGGGGTTCGGCGTCGTCGTTCCGGTGCTTCCGGTCTACGTGCAGAGTTTTGGGGTGGGCAACCTCGAGGTCGGCGCGGTTGTCTCGGCTTTCGCGCTCATGCGTTTTGTGTTCAGCCCGGCCTGCGGCCGCCTGATCGACTGGGCGGGGGAGCGCACCGTGCTCGCCATCGGAATCGGTATCGTCGCGCTCTCGAGCGGACTGGTTGGCGCGGCCGATAGCTATGTGCAGTTGTTGTTGCTGCGCGGCGCGGGCGGCATCGGCTCGGCCATGTTCTCGGTGTCTGCGATGACGCTGCTGCTTCGCACGGCCGAACCGGGCCGTCGGGCCCGAGCGATCGGCTTCTACCAGGGCGGATTCCTGATCGGCGGTATGGCCGGCCCGGCAATCGGCAGCCTACTCGCGACCATTTCCCTGACCGCACCGTTCTTCTTCTACGCCGGCACCCTCACCGTGGCCGGCCTGGTCGGGCTCCTTCTTCTGCGTTCCGGAGGTCGAGGCAGCGCGCTGGCCGGAGCCGACGCATCCGCCGATCGCACGCCGTTTCGCACCGTGTTGCGCGACGAGCGCTTTCGCGCGGCCTGCATCGCCAACTTTGCTCAGGGCTGGACCTCGCTCGGGGTGCGCACGACGCTCATTCCCCTGTTCGTGGTCGTGGTGCTCGGCGGCACGAGTTCGTGGACCGGAATCGCTTTTGCCGCGGCGGCGGTGGCCCAGGCCCTCGCGCTGGCTCCGGCCGCCCGCTTTGTCGACACCGTCGGACGTAAACCGGCCATCATCGGGGCATTCACCGTGGCCGGGCTGGCGATCGTGGCCATCTCCTTCGCGCCGAACATCTGGGTGCTCGGCGCCCTGCTCTGCGTCTACGGCGTCGCCGCGGCGTTTATGGGCACCGCTCCGGCCGCGGCGGTGGGCGATGCCGCCGGTGCGCGTGGCGGACGCCCGGTGTCGGTCTTCTCGATGTGCGCGGATGCCGGTGCGATCGTCGGTCCGTTGGTCGCAGGCCTGCTGGTTGATACCTTCTCGTTCTCGGCCGGGTTCGCGCTGGGCGGGGTCTTCTTAGTCATCGCGGCCGCCTACGCGCTTCGGATGCCGTCGGACCGTCGCGTCGTCGTCTGACGGCCCGGTACGGCGAGGGCGGCATCACTCCTGCAAATTGTGAGCGGCCGCAAGCTGGTGCGCGGTTTTCCGCAGCCCAATTTTGCTTCCGCGGTTTCAAATTGCAGGAGTTATGACCCGCCGAGGGCGAGAAAGGATTAGCGCAGCTCTTTGCGACCGGAGATGACGCCGCTCACCGTGGCGACGACGGCGAAGATCACGGTGATGATGGGCAAGCCGAGGTCCCACCAGGCGACGGCGGCTGAGCCGAAGATGGCGATCTCGATGACGGCCTTGCCAAATGGATCGAGGCGGAACACGGCCCTTGGTGATCGGAACAGAGCCCAGATGAGAATCGCGAAGGCCGGGGTGGCGAGTCCGAAGAGCAGGCCGGGCCAGGGGAGCGGCCAGGCGACGAAACCCCAAATTCCGAGGCTGACAAAAGCGAAGAGTTCGAGCACGAACCGGAGCATGTCGTTGGGGCCGATTTTCGGCAGGTCACGCGTATCTGTCACCCGTCAATCCTACCGACGCGTCGCACCCCTGCGTTCCGGGCCTGGGCCCAGTCCTCGGGCCCAGGATATAAACTGGGCCCGAGGACGGGGCCCGGGCCCCATCCGGTGCACGGAAGCGGTTCTGTGCTGTCCGGGCCCGTGATCGAGCATGGGCCCAGGCGCAGGGCACTACTTGAAGATGATCGTGCGGGCGCCGTCGAGCAGCACGCGATTCTCGGCGAACCACTTCACCGCCTGGGTGAGCGTGCGGCTCTCCTCGTCCTGCCCGATTGACACGAGTTCCGACGGGGTGCGCGAGTGATCGACCCGCACCACGTTCTGCTCGATGATCGGCCCCTCGTCGAGGTTGCCGGTCACAAAGTGCGCGGTCGCCCCGATGAGCTTCACGCCGCGCGCGTGCGCCTGGCGATAGGGATTGGCACCCTTGAACCCGGGCAGGAATGAGTGGTGAATGTTGATCGCGCGCCCGCTGAGCCGCGCGCACAGTTCCGGCGAGAGAATCTGCATGTAGCGGGCGAGTACGACGAGTTCGATGTCGAGGTCGTCGACCGCCTCGATGACGCGGGCCTCGAAGTCGGCTTTGCTGACGGCATCCGTTATGGGCAACGATTCGAACGGTACCCCGTAGAACCCGACGAGGTCGCGCAGCGTGCCGTGATTGCTGAGCACGAGCGGAATCTCGACCGGCAACTGCCCGCCACGCTGGCGAAACAGCAGGTCGTTCACGCAGTGTCCGGCCGAGGACGCGAGCACGAGCGTGCGCAGCGGGCGCCCGACGACATCGATGATCGACGCCATCGCATAGCGTTCGACCACCGGCGCGAGCGCCGCCTCGAGCTCGGCCCGCGTCGCCGGCGACTGCACCTGCAGCCGCATGAAGAACCGCCCGGTATCGTCGCTGGAGAACTGCTGGCTCTCCGAGATATTGCCGTGCGCCTGCACGATCGCGCCGCTGACGGCGTGCACGATTCCGGGCTGGTCGGCGCAGACCAGCGTGATTACCCAATGATGCGGGGTCGAAGAAGTCATTGGGCCAGAATACCCGGCGCAAGAGCGGATGCCGCGGCTCGCCCAGTTGCCGCCTCACCGGCATTGGGTAGACTACCTGTTGGTCGCACTGAGCAGGTCGGCCCCGGGCGCGCACGTCGGCGCGCAGTCGAGTGGTTTCGATCTCGGTGTGAATGGTCCCACCGGTCGACTACTCCGGCCCAGTTTCGAATGCAGCCATGACCAACACCGCCAATATCTTTTTGCCCACCGGGTCGATCCCGGTCGCGCCGTCCGTCCGCTCCAACCGGGCTGAACCGCCGTTCCCCTGGGTCGGACTGATCACCCTGTCCGCCGCAGTCTTTCTCTCGGTCACGAGCGAAATGCTGCCGACAGGGCTGCTCCCCGAGATGAGTCGCAGCCTGAATGTGGCCCAGTCGCAGATCGGGCTCCTCGTCTCGTGGTTCGCGTTCACGGTCGTGCTCACGAGCGCGCCGGTCGCCATCTGGACCAGACGGTTTCCGCGGCACGGCCTGATCATCGTCGTGCTGATCATCTTCGCGGTGAGCAACATCCTCACCGCCATCGCGCCGACCTATGAGTTCGTCGTCGCTTCGCGGGTTCTCGGCGGCGTGGCTCACGGCCTGTTCTGGTCGGTGGTTGGCGCCTACGCCGGTCACCTGGTGCCAAAAGCGCAGATCGGTCGGGCCGTCTCCATCACGGTCGCCGGCGGAACGCTCGCCTTCGTCTTCGGGGTACCGCTCGGCACCGCGGGCGGGCACCTGCTCGGCTGGCGGCTCTCCTTCGTCATCCTCGCCGGGCTGATGCTCGTCGGCGCGGTACTGGTCTGGAAGTTTCTGCCACCGGTGGCGCGGTATTCCACCGGCGCCGCAGCATCCGTTCACGCACCGAAAACCCGGCAGCCGCGCGACGCGACCGTGCCAGCGGTGGTGCTGATCTGCATCATCACCGGTATCACCATGATCGGTCACTACAGCTTTTACACCTACATCGCGCCGTTCCTGCTCGACGGGCTCAGCGTCGACCCAGAACTGCTCGCCCCGATGCTCTTCGCCTACGGTGTGGCCGGCGCGGTGGGGCTGCTGTTGGTCGGCACGGTCTTCGGCCCGAGCCCGAGCCTCGGCCTCATTCTCGGGCTCGCCGTGAGCGCCCTCAGCGTGAGTCTGCTCGCCGTGTTCACCGCCACCCTGCCGGTCGCGATTGCCGCGTTTGTGCTCTGGGGCATGGCGTTCGGCATGCTCCCTCCGCTGATGCAGACCCGGATGCTGCACGCCGCGTCGCCGCGTATCCGCGATACTGCAAGCGCCTTCTACACCACCGCGTTCAACGCCGGCATTGGCGGCGGCGCACTGCTCGGCGCGGTGCTGATCGACAGCGTCGGCCTCGACCGGGTGCCGCTCGTCTACGTGGGGCTGCTGGTCGTTGCCCTCGCGCTCGTGGTGGTCACGGACCTCATGACCCAGCACCGCGCTCGCGCCTGAGCGCCGAATCGCCGGGTTAACCGCGTGGTCGGTCGGAGAGCGGACGGTTGGCCACGACCGGCACGTGCCCGGTGAAGCCGTCGCGGGCGGCGGCGATCTCGAAAATGCGACCGCGGCAGGCGTACCAGCCGATCATCAGCCCCGGAATGATGAGCACCAGCGAGCTGATCGTGAGCGTGCCGACCGGCCAGTCGAACGCCATGAGCACGAGCACACCGGCGAGGAACACCAGCGTCACGTAGCCCGAGTACGGCGCCCACGGCATGCGGAACACGGGGCGCACCACAATTCCCCGTTTGGCCCATGCCTGCAGTCGAAGCTGGCACAGCACGATCATGCCCCAGGCGCTGACGATGCCGATCGCCGCCATGTTCAGCACGATCTCGAAGGCCTCATCGGGCACGATGGCGTTGAGCCCAACGCCGAGCAGCGTCACGACCCCGGTCAGCAGGATGCCGCCGAACGGCACACCGTTTCGGCTGATCTTGCCGGCAAAACGCGGCGCCGAGCCGGCCAGCGACATTGACCGAAGTATGCGCCCGGTGGAATACAGGCCGGCGTTCAGGGAGGACAACGCCGCTGTGAGCACGACGAGGTTCATGATCACGTCGACGCCATCGACCCCGATCGTGCCGAAGAAGGTGACGAATGGGCTTTCGCCCGCTTTATAGGCCGTGTATGGCAACAACAGCGAGAGCAGCAGAATCGACCCCACGTAGAACACTGCAATGCGAATGATGACCGTGTTGATGGCCTTCGGCATGACCTTCTCGGGGTTCTTCGTCTCGCCGGCGGTTGTACCGACCAGCTCGATCGAGGCGTAGGCGAACACGACGCCCTGCACCACCAGAACGGATGCGATCAGCCCGTTGGGCAGCCAGCCCCCGTTTTCGCCGATCAGCGCAAAACCGGCGATGGCGCCGTCGAGCGGCGTGCCGAAGATCACCATCCAAGTGCCGACGATCAGGAACGCCACGATGGCGAGCACCTTGATGAGCGCGAACCAGAACTCCATCTCGCCGAACACCTTGACCGAGAGCAGGTTGAGCGAGAGCACCAGGGCGAGCGCGGCGAGGGCGTACAGCCACTGCGGCACCGAGCCGAAGGGCGCCCAGTAGGTCGCGAAGAAGTTCATGTACAGCGCCACCGCGGTCACGTCGACGATCGCCGTCATGGCCCAGTTGAGCCAGTACAGCCAACCGGTGACAAAAGCCGT
The DNA here is from genome assembly GCF_002954245.1 of Cryobacterium aureum. Lineage (GTDB taxonomy): Bacteria > Actinomycetota > Actinomycetes > Actinomycetales > Microbacteriaceae > Cryobacterium > Cryobacterium aureum. Next base: position 42,486 of record NZ_PPTG01000002.1, read on the forward strand.
CTTCTCGCCGAAGAACTCGCGGGCATAGGACACGAAGGAGCCGGAGCTCGGGCGGTGCAGCACCAGTTCGCCGAGCGCCCGCAGGATGAGAAAAGCAAAGAAGCCGCAGATGGCGTAGACGAACACCAGGGCGGGACCGGCGCTGGCGAGGCGTCCGCCGGCGCCGAGGAACAGCCCGGTGCCGATTGCGCCGCCGATCGCGATCATCTGCACGTGGCGCGATTTGAGACCCTTGTGCAATGCGTCGTCCTCGTGCACGCTCAGGGCGTCCTCGATGTGCTCGACCGGCGTCTCTTCGGGTGGGTTGGCGTGGTCGTGGTGACCGTGTGGTTCTGCCGGAGAGCTGTTCGGTGCGGGCGTGGAGGAGGGCTGCTGGCCGCGGGTGGGGCTCAAAACGGTACTCGATTTCGCTGGCCGGTCACTCAGATAGCTTCGTGGGAGCAAACAGTTCGAGTGGCGCGGGAAGTGGCCGGAAACTGCACGCACACGCGCTTCTGGCGGTGTGCGGCGTCGGCCGGGGGATAGCGCAACCCTACTCTGTGCCTCAGCGCCCTGCCTGAGCTGCCCGCATTATTCGAACCCCAACTGGGGGCCGCCTGTACGCGGGTAGAGTAGACCTGCACACCCCGACCTGACAAGCCTGGAGGCCGCATGGTTCTTTTCCTCCTCGCGTTTGTTGTTCTTTCGGTGCTTACGCCGTGGCTCACCCGGTATCTGGGTACCCGCGTCTTTTACCTGATCGCCCTGCTGCCAGCTGGTGCCTTCGCGTACACGCTGACCCAGACTTCCACGGTCACCGCGGGTGGGGCCGTAACCCAGTCGATGCCGTGGATTCCTCAGCTCGGCATCAGTCTCTCTTTTCGGGTGGACACACTGGCTTGGCTGCTAGCGCTCGTAGTGACGGGCATCGGCGCCCTCGTTCTGGTCTATTGCGCACGCTACTTCACCGACGACGAGCCGAGCCTCGGCCGGTTCGCGGCGCTGCTGCTGGCCTTCGCCGGAACGATGTACGGTCTGGTCACCGCCGACGACCTGGTGATCATGTTCATGTTCTGGGAGATCACCAGCGTGCTTTCCTACCTGCTGATCGGGCATTACACGCACAAACGCGAGAGTCGCGGCGCCGCCCTGCAGGCCTTGATCGTGACGACGTTCGGCGGCCTGGTCATGCTGGTCGGCGTCGTGATGATCTCGGTCGCCTCCGGCACCACGAGCCTCGCCTACATCGTGGCCAACCCGGTGACGAGCGCCATGGGCACCTGGGCGGTGCTGCTGATTCTGATCGGGGCGCTCTCCAAGAGCGCTCTGGTGCCATTCCACTTCTGGCTGCCCGCCGCGATGGCCGCGCCGACCCCGGTCAGTGCCTACCTGCACGCCGCCGCCATGGTCAAGGCCGGCATTTACATCGTCGCCCGGCTCGCCCCCGGCTACGCCGACAGCGACGGCTGGCTGCCGGTGCTCGTGACCCTCGGCGTCTGGACCATGGTGGTCGGGGCGTGGCGGGCCCTGCGTCAATATGATCTCAAACTGCTGCTCGCCTACGGCACGGTCAGCCAGCTCGGCTTTCTCATGATCGCGATCGGGTTCAACACCCGCGATACCGCGCTCGCCGGAGCCGCCCTGTTGCTCGCGCACGCCCTATACAAGGCCACGCTGTTTCTGGTCGTTGGCGTGATCGACCATCGGGCCGGCACCCGCGACTGGCGCAAACTCAGCGGTGTTGGCCGCAGCGCACCGGCACTCGCCTTCATCGCGCTCATCGCGGTCGCGTCGATGGTCGGCCTGCCGCCGTTGTTCGGCTTCGTCGCCAAGGAGGCCGTGTTCACCTCCCTGCTCGACGCCGGCGTCGGCGGATCCGGCTGGGGCTACGCGGCGCTCATCGGCACGGCCGTCGGGTCCGTTTTGACGGTGGCGTACAGCATCCGTTTCTTCTGGGGCGCCTTCGGAACGCGCAAGGAGCAGCCGAACACCGTGCTGCACGTGAGCCCCTGGGACACCCTGCTCGCACCCGGATTGCTCACCGTGGCAACCATCGGCCTCGGACTTTTCGCCGCGCTGCTTGACCCGTTGCTGGCACCCTACGCCGACTCGGTACCGGGTATCGGCAGCCTCACCGAACCGCCGTACCACCTCGCGCTCTGGCACGGCCTCGAGCCTGCCCTGTACCTCAGCGCGGTCGTTCTGCTGCTCGGGGCGCTGCTGTTCCGCGCGCGCCGGGGAGTGGCCAAGCTGCAGGCGAAGGTGCCCGACGTTATTGACGCCGGCCGCGGCTACGGCAAGGCCATCCGCAGTGTCGACCGAATTGCAGCCCGGGTTACCCATTTCGCCCAGCGAGGTGGACTGCCGCAGTACCTCGGCACCATCCTCACCGTTTTCGTGCTCGCCCTCGGCTTTGCAGCCTTCGTCAACCGCACCTGGCCCGACTCGATCGTGCTCTGGGATTACCCAGGCCAGGTACTGATTGCCCTGATCATGGGCATCTGCGCGGTGATGGCGGCGAGGGTGGGGCAGCGGATGACCGCGGTTATTCTCGCAGGCGTCACCGGTTACGGCCTGGTCGCTCTGTTCGCCTTTCACGGAGCTCCCGACCTCGCCCTCACCCAGGCGCTGGTCGAGTCGATCACCCTGGTGATCTTCGTGCTCGTATTGCGCCGCCTGCCCGCGAACATCGCCCAGCACAACAAGCCGGTGCGCCCGAAGCGCCGCCTGCTGATCGGCAGCCTGGTCGGCCTGGTCATGGGCACGATCGGCTTCATCGCACTCGGGGCGCGGGACTTCGCGAGCATCGCCGGCGCCCTGCCCCGATTGTCGGTCGACGATGGGCACGGCGACAACATCGTCAACGTGATGCTCGTGGACATTCGCGCCTGGGACACCATGGGCGAGGTGTCGGTGCTCATCGTCGTCGCGACCGGCGTTGCGAGCCTGCTGTTCGTGTCCGGCCGAAACGCGGTCGTGCCACGCTTGAAAGAGTCCCGCAGCCTGCGCTCGGCCGCCAACCGGCGCCGCGTCGTGGCCGACCCTGAAATCTCGAGTGAGGGCCACGCCGTCACCCGGCAGGCTTTTCTGCTCGCCGGGCGCAAGAACGATCCGCGCAACCGGTCGATCCTCATCGAAGTGCTCGTGCGGTTGCTGTTCCACCCGGCCATGATCGTGTCGATCTATCTGCTGTTCGCCGGCCACAACCTTCCCGGCGGCGGGTTTGCAGGCGGGCTGCTGGCCGGCCTCGCCCTCGTGGCCCGGTATCTGGCCGGCGGACGCTACGAGCTTAGCGAAGCAGCACCGATCGACCCGGGCAAGATTCTCGGGCTTGGCGTCATCCTGGCCGTGGGCATGGCCGTCGTCTCGCTGTTCTTCGACGGGATCCCGCTCGAATCGGCCTACTTCACGGCCTCCGTGCCCGTGCTGGGTGACCTGTCGTTTGGCACCTCGACCATTTTCGACATCGGCGTCTATTTTGTTGTCATCGGCCTGACCTATGACATTCTGCGCAGCCTCGGCAGCGAGATCGACCGTCAGAGTGAGGCCGACGAGGTCGGCCCGCGGTCGGCGCCAGAGGCCAACACCGCACCGCAGGCCAACACCGCATTACAGACCAACACCGAGGAGGTCACCCGATGAGCGCCTCCCTCACCCTCGTCATTGTGATGGCCGTGATGTACGCGGCCGGCGTCTACGTGATGCTCGAACGTAGCCTCACCCGCGTGCTGATCGGCTTTCTGCTGGTCGGCAACGCCACCAACCTGCTTATTTTCATCATGAGCGGCCGCCCCGGCAGCTCACCGATTGTCACCGGTACGAGCGTCGAAGACATGGTCGACCCGATCCCGCAGGTACTCATGCTCACCGCGATCGTGATCAATTTCGGCATCACCGCGCTGCTGCTCGCGCTCATCTATCGCTCGTGGTGGCTCGCCCAACTCGGCGACGAGGGCGACACCCTCACCGACGAGCACGCCACCGAGAGCGCCGGCGAGGCCGACGTCACCTTCCTCTCCTCATCGGACGATGACGACGCCATCGCCGAATCCCTCGACGAGTTCGAGCGGGGTGACGGCGCCACGAGCGACGAAGACACGATCAAAACGGATGCTGCCCGGCGCGCCGGCGCATCCGCTGCAGACCGGGAGGACCAGCAATGACCGCCCTCGTTCCCCTCATCGTCTGCCTGCCGCTGCTGGGCGCCGCGATCGCACTGATGCTCGGCCAGCGCCGCCGCCTACAGGTACTGGTGAGCGTGCTGAGCCTCACCGCTGCCACCGTGATGAGCGCCGTGCTGCTCGTGCTGGTCGACCGGTTCGGTCCGGCCGTGGTGCAGGTTGGTGGCTGGGAAGCTCCGTGGGGAATTGTGCTCGTCGTCGATCGACTCTCGGCGATCATGCTTCTCATCTCGGCGCTCATGCTGCTCGGCGTACTGCTGTTTGCCGTGGGCCAGGGCATCGTTGACGGCCACACCGAAACTCCGGTCTCGATCTTTCACCCCACTTATCTCGTGCTGGCCGCCGGACTGTTCAACGCCTTCGTCGCGGGTGACCTGTTCTCGATGTATGTCGGCTTCGAGATGCTGCTCTCGGCGAGCTATGTGCTGCTCACCCTGGGGGGCACCGGCGCCCGCATTCGAGTGGGCATCACCTACATCGTCGTGAGCCTGGTGTCGTCGCTGCTGTTCCTCAGCGCGATCGCCCTCATCTACGGCGCCACCGGCACGGTGACCCTGGCCTTGATCGCCGAGCGGATGCCCGACCTCCCCGCCGACATCCAGCTGATCCTCGGGCTGTTGCTGTTGATCGCCTTCGGGGTGAAAGCGGCAGTGTTCCCGATGTCGTTCTGGCTGCCGGACTCCTACCCAACGGCGCCCGCACCGGTCACCGCGGTCTTCGCCGGTTTGCTCACCAAGGTCGGTGTGTACGCGATTCTGCGCACCCAAACCCTGTTTTTTCCCGACAACCAGTTCTCGATGCCGCTCATGGTCGTGGCGGCGCTTACCTTGCTCGTGGGTATTTTGGGTTCTCTCGCCCAGGCCGACATTAAACGACTGCTCTCGTTCACCCTGGTCAGCCATATCGGGTACATGCTGTTCGGCATTGCGATCGGAACCCCACTCGCCATCGCCGCGACCATCTTCTACGTCGTGCATCACATCACCGTACAGACGACCCTGTTTCTCGCCGCGGGGCTGATCGACCGGGTCGGCGGCACCACGTCGCTTTCGAGGCTCGGCGGGCTACTGAAATCGGCACCGCTCGTGGCTGTTCTGTTCTTTCTGGGTGCGCTCAATCTCGGCGGGATACCGCCATTCTCCGGGTTTCTCGGCAAGATCGCCCTGTTTCAGGCCGGCACGATTGTGGGGGACCCGCTCAGCTACGTGCTGATCGCGGTCGGGGCACTTACCTCGTTGCTCACCCTCTACGCCCTCGCCAGGGCCTGGAACATGGCGTTCTGGCGGCCCAAGCAACAGGTCGCCGACAATACCGCGTCGATCTCGGTGTCGCTCGTGGAAGATCCAGAAGACGCTGGGACCGTGCTGAAGAAGACGATCTCCCCGCTCATGGTCGGCGCGACCACGTCGATGCTCGTGCTGACCCTGTGCCTCACCGTCTTCGCCGGACCGATCTTCGACCTGGCCACCCGGGCAGCTGCGAACATCAGCTCGCCGTCGACTTACATCGACGCCGTGTTCCCTGGCGGCACCGGAGCGATCGAAGACAGCAACGTGGGCACCAACTTCGAGGGGGGCACGAAGTGACCACGCGGCGCGAACGGCTCGACGCTGTCGGCAATCAGATTCCGCCGCTGATCGCGCTGATCGTGTTGTGGATGCTGCTGTGGGGCGAGTTCTCTTGGCTGAATTTGCTCGTTGGGATCGTCGTGGGCATCGTGGTGACCGTGGTGTTTTATCTGGTGCCGGTGCAGCTGAGCGGGCGGGTGCATCCGCTACACACCGTGGTGTTTCTCGTGCGGCTGATCGCGGACATCGTGCGTGCGTCAATCGACGTGGCTTGGCTGGCGGTCAAGCCGCGGCTGGTCATGTCCAATGCGATTTTAGAAATTCAGCTGCGTACCCGCAGCGATCTCATACTCACCTGGACGGCCGTTGCCACGTCGATCGTGCCGGGCTCGATCGTGGTCGACATCGACCGGGAATTGTCGATTTTGTACCTGCACGTACTCAATATGCACAGCGCTGGCGATATCGAGAGGTTTCGCCGACGCGTTCAGGACACCGAGCGGCGTATCGTGCGTGGGTTCGGCTCGCGCGAGGACGTCGAACGGATGCGCGGAGTGCGGCCAGCAGATCGCCGCACCCAGCGAACGACTAGAAAAGGACCATCATGATGTTGCAGATTGTGGCCGTGGTCGCCGGGGTAATGTTCGCAGCCGGGGCGCTCCTGGCCGTCTATCGCATTGTGGTCGGCCCGAGCGTGCTCGACCGGGTTATCGCCTCTGACGTGCTCGTGGCCACGATGATCTGCGCCCTCGGCGCCGAAATGGCATTGAACCGGCACACCGACACCCTGCCGGTGCTACTCGTGCTGGCCCTGTTCGCGGTGCTCGGGTCTCTCAGCGTCGCCCGCTTTCTGCCAGCTCGGGATAGCGCATGAGCGGCGTTCTGCACGATGTGCTCACGGCCGTGCTGATACTCGCCGGAGCCGTCATGTGTCTCGCGGCCGGAATCGGGCTCATCCGCTTTCCCGACGTGTTGTCTCGCCTGCACGCCGCGACCAAGCCACAGATTTTTGGTCTCATGGCCGTGTCAACGGATGTCGCGATCAACAATTTCTCGGTCGGCACCGTCACCCTCGTTGTCGCGATCGTCGCCTTCCAGTCACTGACAGCGCCGATGGCCGCGCACCTTGTGGGCCGCGCCGCCTACGAAACCGAACACCTGCGCCCCGACCTGCTTATCGTTGACGAGTTGCGCGATCGCCGCGCCGCCTGCTGAACCGGCGGCATCGGCCGCGGCCCTGATTAGGGATGGCGGCACCCGTACCTCGGGGTGTCCGCTTCCTCAACGAGTGCCGCCGGCCCAACTATCGAGCCGGAGGGCGGCCGGCGGGTTGGCACCCCGGCGCCACTGCCCCAGTCTTCCGAAGCGGTGAAGCCTATGGTCGGCTCACGAATTCCTGGGCGATCATTGACAGCCACTTTTGCCCATCGTCCTGGGCAATGTCGCCAGCTTCCGGCAGGCGGTCTGCACGAAAGGACAGGACTTTGTCATCAAATCGTCCGTAATACTCAAACACGTACCAGTCATCCTTCTGACAGATGAGAGTCGTTTCGACCTCGCCGCCCAGAGTCGCGGCCGGCAAAGACGCCCCGTTGGGGCACTGGTCCTGGGAGTGCGCAGAGCCGTCGGCAACGCTGCGATGGATCGCGACGATGTCGCTCATCTGGCTATCTCCAATAGTGAGGCGGAGACCTTGATGACTTCGTCGGCGGGACTTATAGTGCAGTCGATCACACTCACCGGAGCGCCGACGAGCTCGTCGTCGGGAAACATCGTTATTTCTGGGAGGACGGCCTGCCCAACATCGCCCTGCAAAATGAGGCATAGGTCGTCGCTGGTCAGGCCTGACGGGAGCGACTCCAGAGTCGGCGCGCTTGCACATCCGGTGACGACGGCGACGGCCGTAAGCACAACCGCTGAAACTCCAACATTGCGCCAAAATCTCATTCGTGGACCTCTCATCAGTGCGTGATAGGTCCCAATGTAGTGGTCTCGCGATCAGCGATGCCATGTTTCCCCGACGGAGGTGGTCGCGGCCTGACGGTGCGAAACCGCTCGTGACGAAGTAGGTCATCCGAGAACGCGGATTGAACGCCAGATCACCACGCCGTTCAGAGTGCTGCTAAAAATGCCGGTACAGCCGGTGGGGTGAGATGCAGATGACGAGCTCCCGGCCCACCTAGCCGACCACTGACACGCGCTCGCACATGAAGTCGCCCGAGCGGTCTGCGAAAGGCAAGAATCCGCTGGTCCAGGCACGAGGAACGAGCGATCGAGACCTGCTGCGTGAGGGATCGCTCGCAAGCTCCCGCCTCGATCAACGAGCCGCGGGCCCTACTGGCGAGACGGAGGCTGGCCGACACGAGTGAAACCGGCGGGGTTGAAGCCGGCGGGCAGCTCGAACGGGTCGCGCACCCGAGTGGAACGGTCGGAGGCGGCGACCAGGGCGGCCAGCTCCCCGGCGGCGCGTTCGATGCGGGCCGGCAGTGTGGCCAGGCGGCTGTCGATGCCGCCGTCGCCGCTGCCCCAGTCCTCCGAGGCGGCGAACACCGAGGTGGGCACGACCACGGCGTGCAGGTAGGTGAACATGGGGCGCAGCGCGTAGTCGAGCGCCAGCGAGTGCCGGGCCGTTCCCGCTGTCGCGCCGATCACCACCGGCTGGTCGGTGAGAGAGCGGTTATCGATCACGTCGAAGAACGTTTTGAACAGGCCGCTGTAGCTGGTCGTGAAGATCGGTGTGACGGCGATCAGGCCGTCGGCCGCGGTGACGGCCTCGATCATCGTCTCCAGCCGCAGGCTGGCGAACCTGGTGAGCATGTTGTTCATTATGTCCTGCGCGTAGTCGCGCAGCTCGTAGGTCACCACCCGCGTCGTGAAACCCTCGTCGGTCAGCCGCGCCACGCTGGCCGCGGTGAGCTTGTCGGCCAGCAGCCGAGTGGATGACGGCTGGCTCAGGCCGGCGGAGACGACCGCCAGGGTGCGTTCAGGTCTAATCGTGTCAGGCACCCGTCGTTACCGTTCCGGCGAGGCCGAATGCGGTGCCGGTTCGGGCGGGCGCGATGGCGGCGGCGGTGTCGAGGTCGTCTCGCTTGCCGGACCCGGTCGCAACCGGAGTGTGGGCGGCGAGGCGCAGGGAGTCGTGAGTGGGGCCATCCGGTACGTCGGCCGGGCGATTCTTCGCGAACTCGCGGCGCAGAACGGGCACGACCTCTTCGCCGAGCAGGTCGAGCTGCTCGAGCACTGTCTTCAGCGGCAGGCCGGCGTGGTCCATCAGCCAGAGTTGGCGCTGGTAATCGCCGACGTAGTCGCGGAATCCGAGGGTGCGATCGATGACCTCCTGCGGGCTGCCCACTGTAAGTGGGGTCTGCGAGGTGAAGTCTTCCATGCTTGGGCCGTTGCCGTAAACCGGGGCGTTGTCGAAGTAGGGACGGAACTTGTGCTTGGCATCCTGGGAGTTCTTGCTCATGAACACCTGGCCGCCTAGCCCGACCATCGCCTGGGAAGCCGTGCCGTGGCCGTAGTGTTCGAAGCGTTGGCGGTAGTACTGCACCATCTTTGCGGTGTGCGAGGCTGGCCAGAAGATGTGGTTGGAGAAGAAGCCGTCGCCGTAGTACGCGGCCTGTTCGGCGATTTCGGGGCTGCGGATGCTGCCGTGCCAGACGAACGGCGGCACGCCGTCGAGCGGGCGCGGGGTGGACTGGAACCCCTGCAGCGGGGTGCGGAACTGGCCTTCCCAGTCGACGAAGTCCTCGCGCCAGAGGCGGCGGAGCAGGGCGTAGTTCTCGAGCGCGAGCGGGATGCCTTCACGGATGTCCTTGCCGAACCACGGGTAGACCGGGCCGGTGTTGCCGCGGCCCAGGGTAAGGTCGACGCGGCCGTCCGAGAGGTGCTGCAGCATCGCGAAGTCCTCGGCGATCTTCACCGGGTCGCTCGTTGTGATTAGCGTGGTCGCGGTGGAGAGGATGATGCGTTCGGTCTGCGCTGCGATATAGCCGAGCATGGTGGTCGGCGACGACGGAACGAACGGCGGGTTGTGGTGCTCGCCGGTGGCGAAGACGTCGAGGCCCACCTCCTCGACCTTCTGCGCGATGGCGACCATGGCCTTGATCCGGGCATTCTCGGTGGGAGTGTCGCCCGTGGTGGGGTCGGTGGTGATATCCCCGACCGTGAAGATTCCGAACTGCATGTCGTCCTCCAAGTTTCTATGCGTCTGCATGTATATCGATGATAACGGTAGAACTTGCGCGGCTATTCCCGACCGCTCGAGATTCACGGCACGTGTGTGCGAAGTTGGCACGCGTTGCAACGAGTGCCAGCGTCCTGGGCGCGGGCCACGACGCGTGAGCGGATGTTTGGGCGGCGGGGGCCGGCATCCGCTGATATACTGAGCGGGTCGCAACTGGCGTAGCACGAAGATGGGTCACCATCGGGGAGCGACTGACACGGTTAGTGGCCGCACGCCTGGGCCGCAACATCCATATATAAGGAGAACTCCGTGCCTGATTCCGCTACCACTATGAAGTCGACCTTCAACGAACCGCTCGCGGTCGTTGACCCCGAGATCGCCGCCGTTCTCGAGCAGGAGCTCGGCCGCCAGCGCGACTACCTCGAAATGATCGCGAGCGAAAACTTCGTTCCGCGCGCCGTACTGCAGTCGCAAGGCTCCGTGCTCACCAACAAGTATGCCGAGGGCTACCCTGGGCGCCGCTACTACGGCGGCTGCGAGTACGTCGACGTAGCCGAGCAGCTGGCCATCGACCGGGCAAAGTCGCTCTTCGGTGCCGCCTACGCGAACGTGCAGCCGCACTCCGGTGCCACCGCCAACGCTGCGGTGCTCTCCGCCATCGCCACCCCCGGCGACACCATTCTCGGCCTCGAGCTGGCCCACGGCGGTCACCTCACCCACGGCATGAAACTCAACTTCTCCGGCAAGCTGTACAACCCGGTCGCCTACGGTGTCGACCCGGAGACCTTCCGCGTCGACATGGACGTCGTGCGCGACAAGGCGCTGGAAAGCAAGCCGAAGGTCATCATCGCCGGTTGGTCGGCCTACCCGCGCCACCTCGACTTCGAGGCCTTCCGTGCCATCGCCGACGAGGTCGGCGCGCTGCTCTGGGTCGACATGGCCCACTTCGCCGGACTCGTCGCTGCAGGCCTGCACCCCTCGCCCGTGCCATACGCCGACGTCGTGTCGAGCACCGTGCACAAGACCCTGGCCGGTCCGCGTTCTGGCTTCATTCTGTCGCGCGACATGGCCCTGGCCAAGAAGCTCAACAGCAACGTGTTCCCCGGCCAGCAGGGCGGGCCGCTTATGCACGTGATCGCAGCCAAGGCCACCGCGTTCAAGCTCGCCGCCGAGCCCGAGTTCAAGGAACGCCAGGAGCGCACCCTGCGCGGTGCCAGCATCCTCGCCGACCGCCTCACCGCCGACGACTCGCGCTCGCACGGCATCGATGTGCTCACCGGCGGCACCGACGTGCACCTTGTGCTCGCCGACCTGCGCCACTCCGAGATCAACGGCCAGCAGGCCGAGGATGCCCTGCACAAGGTGGGCATCACCGTGAACCGCAACGCGGTTCCGTTCGACCCGCGCCCGCCGATGGTCACCAGCGGCCTTCGCATCGGTACGCCGGCCCTGGCCACCCGCGGATTTGGCGACGTGGAGTTCACCGAGGTCGCCGACGTCATCGCCGAGGCCCTCAAGCCCGGCGCTGACATCGCAGCCCTTCGCGCCCGCGTCGGCGCGCTCACCCGGGCGTTCCCGCTCTACTCCGGCCTGCAGCAGTAGCTTTCTCGAAAACGGAGGCCGCCGGCCGGCCCGGCCGGCGCCATCCCCTGTCTCGCTGCTGCGCGGAACCCGGCCGGTACCCAGCCATCACCACTGGACGGGGCCTGGGCCCCGTCCCTGGGCCCAGGTTATAACCTGGGCCCGCGGACCGGGCCCGGGCCCCGTCCCAGCGAACTGAACCGAATGAACAAAAGTAGGGAACCACGATGACGGCAATCACACTCGACGGGGTCAAGACCGCCTCCGACATCAAGGCCGAGCTGCGGGANCACACTCGACGGGGTCAAGACCGCCTCCGACATCAAGGCCGAGCTGCGGGACCGCATCGCGGCGCTGCGCTCGCACGGCGTCGTGCCCGGCTTGGCGACCCTGCTCGTGGGCAATGACCCGGGGTCGGAGACCTACGTTGCCGGCAAACACCGTGACTGCGCCGAGGTCGGCATCGAATCGCTGCGCATCGACCTGCCCGGGTCGGCGACCAGTGCCGACGTGCGTGCGGCCATCAACGACCTGAACAACAGCCGCGAAGTCACCGGCTACATCATTCAGCTTCCGTTGCCCGTCGGTCACAACGAGAACGCAATGCTCGAGCTGATCGATCCGTCGAAGGATGCCGACGGCCTGCACCCGACCAACCTCGGGCGGCTCGTGCTCGGCATCGAGGGCGAGCTGCGCTCACCGCTGCCCTGCACCCCGGCCGGCATCGTCGAGCTGCTGCGCCGCTACGACGTGCCGATCGTGGGCCAGAAGGTCGTCGTGGTCGGCCGCGGGCTCACCGTCGGGCGCCCGCTCGGCCTGCTGTTCACTCGCAAGGGGCTCGACGCGACCGTCACCCTGACTCACTCGCGCACGGTCGACCTGGCCGGTGAGGTGCGTCGCGCCGACATCGTCGTGGCCGCCGTTGGCGTGCCGCACCTGGTTCAGGCCGACTGGATCAAGCCGGGCGCCGCGGTGCTCGACGTGGGGATCACCCGCGTGCACAACGAGGAAACCGGCAAGGGCCGCCTGATCGGAGACGTACACCCCGACGTGGCCTCGGTGGCCGGTCACCTCTCGCCCAACCCGCGCGGCGTCGGCCCGATGACCCGGGCCATGCTGCTCTCCAACGTGGTCAAGGCCGCTGAGCAGTCCCTGCGCGCCTACGGCCGGCTGGCTATTCAGCCGGCCGTAGCAAACGCCGGTAAATTTCCCGACACGCCGTTATTTCAGTGATATTCGCCCGGCGTGTCGCATATTTACCGGCACGACGTACGCTCGCCACTACGGCTGGGCGAGGGCCGCGCGGTGCAGCTCGGTGTGTGAGAGATAGCTCGTGGCGTTGTGCCGGATGCTCGCGATCTCCTCGTCGGTCAGCGGGCGTCGGACCTTCGCGGGAACGCCGGCCACGAGCGAACCGGGGGGCACGACGGTTCCGCCGAGTACGACGGCTCCGGCTGCCACGAGCGACCCGGTGCCGATGACGGCGCCGTTCAGGATGGTCGCGGCCATTCCGACGAGAACGTTGTCTTCGATCGTGCAGCCGTGCAGCACGGCTCCGTGCCCGACCGAGACGCCGGTGCCGAGGGTGAGCGGAAAATTGGTGTCAACGTGGCAGGAGACGTTGTCCTGCAGGTTCGAGCCGGCCCCGATGGTGATCGGCTCGAGTTCGGCGCGCAGCACCGAGTTGTACCAGACGCTGGCCCGATCGGCGAGGGTGACATTGCCGACGAGAACAGCGCCGGGAGCGACGAACGCGGTCTCGGCGATGCTCGGAGCCGGCGTGTTCGGCAGGACGATAATTCGGGTGGAGCGCTCAGCAGTCATACGGGTCAGCCTAGCGGCGGCATCCGCTGCCCCAGGTGACGACCGGGCGCAGCGCGCACGTTTACTACAATCGAAACAGTGCGAGAGGGAAGTGGGCCATGGGCGTGACTTTGAGTGTGGGCGAGCGCGAGACGGTGCGCGGAATCGAGGGGGACATCCTCGCGGCCGGGGACAACCTGCGGCATGCTGCGCTCGCGGATCAGGTCACCGCCTTACTTGACCTCGGAGTGTTCAACGATATTCGAGGCATTGAAGAGCTCGCCACCCGCGTCGGGTCCTCGTCTCAGCACGCTCCCGATGCCCTGGCCCTGATCGCCGCCGACGGCAGCCTGACGAACGAACAGCGGGCGTTTGCCGCGTTGGCCGCAGCAATCGGCTATCGCCGTGCTGGAGCGCCGGATCAGAGTAATGCGGTCCTCGACAAGTTGGCCAATCTGCGCGTGGACTGGCCGCATACTGATGCGCTCGTTCTGCACCTCCAGTCGATCAACTTTCTCGGGGCCAATGTGGCCGGTCTGGAGCGGGGCATTGCGCTTAGCCGCCGTGCGAATGCGTTGATGCCCCATTCGGCCGGACTCATGCATGGGCTCGCCCATCTTCTTCTGGAATACGGCATCTGGAACGATGGAGCGTCCTCGACGCGCGATGCCACCTGGCGGGAAGCCCTCGACCTCGTCAGCGGCGCCCTTGCCGAACGCGACTGGCCCAAGTTCCACTTCACCAAGGGACGGTTGTTGCTGCGCCTCGGAGTCTCCGAACGCGACATCTCCGAAGCCCTCGACGAACTGCGCCTGGCTGCTGATCGGGAATCGCGCAGCGCCTTCGATTCGAACGAGCGTCGCCTGCAACACACGATCGAGCGGTCTCTCGCTGAGATTCGGCGGGTGGTGCGTGCCGGTGAGGTCGAACTCGAGCGTCGCCTCGACTCCACTATCGATGAATTCGCCGAGAAATCAGCCACGATGTCGCGGGAACTTGGTGAGAAGGTCGCGATCGAATCTCGTGCGGCGCAGAACCAGTCGATCACCGTGATCGGCTTTGTCACCGTCGGCCTCGCGATGCTGCCGCTCGCGACCGGAATGTTCGGATTTATCGAGACGTCTGGCCTGTGGCAGGTCATGCTCGGCATGCTCGGGTTCGCGGGCATTCTGTGGGGCGCGGTCTGGTTCGCGACCTACAACCTGAACCGCGGCATGCAGAAGGTCATCAGATCGATGCAGAGTCTCGATACTGACCGGTCCGCTCGCCGGTGAGCACCTGGGCACCAGCCTGGCAGGTGGCAACCGTCGACCGGCCGCTGATCGGTAAGAACCACGACGCCTGGCAGGTAGCCGCGGCCGAGGCCTGCGTCGTCGACGGCGCGACCCCGCTCGGCGACGACTGGCCACAGGATCTCAAGGCGTTCGCCCAGGCGATCGCGGGCGCGTTGACCACACCGAAGACCGACGCCGATTCCGAGGTCTGGAGTGGGGCCATCACGGCGTTGCGGGACCGGTTCGAGCCCGCCGGATACCGCCGCTCGGCCGGTGCCGCCCTGGTGCGGATGCGCGGAGACCAGCTCGTGTTCTCCACGATCGGTGATGTGATGTGTCTCGTGCAGACCGTGGATGCCACGGTGCGAGTATTCGATGACCGCCTCGTTGCGCTTGACCGCCAGTCGAGCGACGTGGGCACCCGCGCCGCCCTGATTGAGAACCGAGCCCGGTTGAACCAGCCCGGCGGATATCCCATCTTCGCCGATGATCCGGCGGCCGGCGCTGAGATCACCTCCCTGTCGGTCACCGCAGACTCCGTGCGGGCGTTCGCCCTGCTGAGCGACGGCGCCTGGCACCACCTCGACGACAACCCGGTGGCAGCACTGGACGCGCTGTGCGCCACGCCGCTGCCGGGGGCATTCCAGCGCCAGGTGGAGCGCTCTGGCTTGCCGCTGTCCGATGATGCCACCATCGTACTGTTCACCCGCTCACCGACCGACGATTAGGCAACGCATGCACGCACCCACCGGAATCCAGTACGTGTTGACCCGTGAGACTCCGAGCGGCCCGGCCTGCGCGGTCTTGACCGAGGTCGCGGCCGGTCTCCGGGCATACTCCGTGAACGGCATAGACCTCATAGAGACCTTCGACGAGTCCGTGCAGCCGCCGATGGCGGCCGGAATCGTGCTCGTGCCCTGGCCGAACCGAATTCGCGACGGTAAGTGGACGCAGAACGGGGTCACCCGCCAGCTCGCCCTCACCGAGCCGGCCCGCCACAACGCCATCCACGGGCTGCTGCGCTTCGCGCCGTACCGTGAGGTATCCAGGCAGAGCGACGCCGTGACGCTGGCCGTGACGGTCTTTCCACAGTCCGGCTACCCATTTCACCTCGAGACGGAGGTGACCTACGCGCTCACGGCCACGGGCCTCAATGTCACGCACCGGGTGCGCAACGTGGGAGCGGAGCCAGCGCCGGTGGCGGTGGGGGCGCATCCGTATCTGAAAATCGGAGACGTGCCGACGGGCGACCTCGTCGTGCGAGTGGATGCCGCGACCCACGTTGACGTCGATGACCGCCTCAATCCCATTGGTGAAACCCCGGTTGACGGCACCTCCTTCGACCTGCGCGCGGGCGCCCTGGTCGGCGATCTCGATCTCGACGACGGCTTCGGCGGGGTCGGCGCTGTCGGTGAGCATTCTCTCACCGCGCCGGATGGCCGGAAGGTCACCCTCTGGGGTGATGAGAACATGCGCTACGTACAGGTCTTCACGCCGCGCATTTTTCCGGTCACGCAGGGTACCGCCGAGCCGGATCGCGGCCTGGCAATCGCGATCGAGCCGATGACCGCTCCCGCCGACGCGTTCAACTCCGGTGCGGGCCTGCACTGGGTGGCGCCGGGGGAGCAGTGGGTGGTGTGCTGGGGTATTCGTCATGGCGGGTTTGAGCTGTCGGCCTAACGCTTGCCGGTCACGCGCTTGCTGCCTGATGCTTGCCGGCCACGTCGACGAGTTCGGCGAGCACCCGCCGCACCGAGGCTCGGGCGAGCGTTTCCGGGCGGCTCAGCACATCGATCTGCCGCCCGACCGACAGATCACGAAATGGCACGAGCACGACGCCGTCACCACCCCGCGGCGCCCCGGTGTAGCGCGGTAGCAGCGCAATCGCTGCCCCGGTGGCCACGACCGAGGTCGCCACGAAAAACTCGTTGATGCGGTGCACGATGCGCAGCGGCTGACCGGCCGCCGCCGCGACCACGTTGACCGCCTCCGCGAGCGGAAAGCCCACATGTCCGGTAACCCACGGTTCATCGCGAATATCGTCGAGGGTGAGCGACACCTTTTCGGCCAGCGGATGCCCGACCGGCACGGCCACATCCAGCGGCTCGAACAATAGCGGCGTGACGGCGACGGTCTTCGGCCAGGCCGGATCGTGCGGCACCCGGTGCGCAATCACCAGATCGTAGTCGGCGACGAGGGGCGCGAAGCGCTCCCGCGGCACATCTTCGTCGCCGCAGCCGACGGTCGGTCCGCCACGGGAGTGCATGCGGTTCAGCAGCGGCCCGAACCAGGCGAGACCCGCACTGTGGAACGCGCTCACGGTCACCGGCAGGCCGGGGTCGTTCTGGAACCGCGCCACGGCCTCGTCGGCCCGGGCCATGGCCGTCGATACGTCGGAGGCCGCCAGCGCGAGGGCGTGTCCGGCTGGCGTCAATCCGAGCACCCGGCCGCGCTTTTCGGTGAGCTTGACGCCGGCGCGCCGCTCGAGAGCACTGAGCTGCTGCGACACCGCCGACGACGACACGTGCAGTGCCCGGGCCACGGCGGCGACGCTTCCGCGCTCGCCGAGTTCCCGCAACACGGCCAGCTGACGCAATTCCATAAGCTCAGGCTAAAGCATCCGTTCAACAAATGCCCTCTAGACTTAACGGATGCCGCCTGTGCACCATTGCGTTATGCCAATCACACGGATCCGCCGCTTCGCCACTTCAGGCGTGGTCGAACACGCGGTGGCCACCGTTTTGGACCGGTCACAGCTGGCATGCGCCCGATGACGAACACGCACACCCCCTCCCGGTTCGGCCGCAGCTCCGTGATGCCGCACCTCGGACGCTATCGCGTCGACCTCGTACTGCTGCTCGTGGCCGCGGTGTGGGGCGGCAGTTATCTCAGCGCGAAGGTGCTCACCGAGCAGGCGAGCGTGTCGGCCGTGCTTGCCCTGCGGTTTCTGGTCGCGGCGGTCGCCCTGCTGATCGTGTGGTTCGTGCGACGCGAGCGACTGCCGACGCGGCGGGCGCTCGGGCTCGGATTGCTGCTCGGGGTGACCCAGGCGAGCATCCTCTGGCTTGAGACGCAGGGCGTGGCGTTTACCTCGGCCACGAATGCGGGGCTCATCATCAGCCTCACCATCATCGTCACTCCGGTACTCGAGTCGGTGGCCGCCCGGCGGTGGCTGCCGCGACCCTTCTTCGTAGCGGCGGTACTCGCCGTCGTCGGGGTCGCCCTGCTCGTCTCCGGCAACGGATTCGCGCAGCCCAACGTGGGTGACCTTCTCATTCTCGCGGCGGCGCTCGTGCGCTCCCTGCACGTGACGATGATGGGCCACCTCACGCGTGGACGGAGCGACAGCACGATCACCCTCACGCTGCTGCAGGCGCTGGTCGGTGCGGTCGTCTTCACTGCGTTCGACCTGCCCGGGCTCGCCCTGGCGATCTCGACCTTCGATTTAGCGGCCTGGATCGGAGTGCTCTACCTGGGCCTGGCCTGCAGCGTGTTCGCATTCCTGGCCCAGATGTGGGCGATCCGTCGTACCTCGGCCGCCCGGGCCAGCCTGCTCATGGGCACCGAACCGATCTGGGCGGTGCTCGTGGGGGTGTCGCTCGGCAGCGAAACCCTCGGTCTCATCGGTGCCTTGGGGGCCGTACTCATCATCGCGGGAACGTTCTGGGGCCAACGCATCGAGGCTGGCCACCGTTTGAACGTGCGGTGAGCATCCGCTCAATCAACGACGAGTGGCCCGAAGGCGAAGGCACGGGCAAAGCGGATGCCGCCCCTACGACAGCACGTCCCGCACCAGGTCGTCGTTCTCGTGGTTCTGCAGCCGGGAGAAGATGTAGCCGCCGATCAGCAACACGAACGGGAGGGCCACGAGCACCCAGCCGATGGTGCTGAGTCCCCACGAGGTGGTGGTCGGGTCGACCCCGTCGGCCACAGTACCGGCGAGCAGTCCGAAGTGGCTCATGAGCAGGTATTCGCCGAGCAGCAGGCCGATCGTGGCGAGCACCGGGGCGATCACCGTCTGGAAGATGTTCTCGGGGCCCTTGTTGCGGTGGAAGTAGGCGATGATCGCCACGCTCACCAGAATCTCAATGAGAACGATGGCGATCACCGAGAGGCCGCTGAACCAGTAGAACAGGTTGAGCACCGGATCGAGATGGAACACGGCGAACACCACGAGCACGATGCCGGTGATGACCGAGGTGACGAGCGACGCCGTGCTCGGAGCACCACGCCCGTTGACCTTGCTGAGTGGCTGGGGCAGCGCGCCGCCACGACCGAGGGCGAACAGGTAGCGGCTGGCCGCGTTCTGAAAGGCGAGCAGCCCGGCGAACAGGCTCGACAGCACGAGGATGCCCATGAGCGTCGCCATCCACGGGGCCACGTACTGGGTGGCCAGCGCGAACAGCACCGCGGCCGGATCGGCCAGGGGGACGCCCGCCACGGTCGACAGTTCCACGGTCTTCTCAACCACGGTGGACGCTCCCATGCCGGTCACCATCGCGAAGGCGGTCAGGCCGAACAGAATGGTGATGACGACGACGGCAAGGTAGGTGGCGCGGGGAACAACGGTCTTGGGATCCTTGGACTCTTCACCGTAGATAGCGGTGGCCTCGAAGCCGATGAAGGAGGCGAACGCGAACGCGAACGCGATCCCGGCCGAGCCGGCCAGACCACCGGCGACGATCGCAGCGGGGTTGAACGAGGCCCAGAAATTGATTCCCTCCGGCCCGCCGTCCATCAGAATGGCGACCGCGGTGACCACGAGCGCGGTCAGTTCGAGCAGCATGAGCACGCCGAGCACCCTGGCGCCCACGTCGACGCTGAGCAGCGAGAGCAGCGTCACGACGCCCCAGGACAGGAGCGACCAGGCCCACCAGGGCAGCACGCCCACCTGGCCGGCCATGAGGGCGCCGAAGAATCCGTAGATGGCCAGCTGGATGGCCAGGTAGGCGAGGATCGACACGAACGCCGATGCCGTCCCGAGGTGGCGCCCGAGGCCACGGCCGATGTAGGCGAAGAACGCGCCTGCGTTCGTGACGCGCTGGCTCATCGCGGCGTAGCCGACGCTGAAGACAAGTAGGGTGAGGCCGACAACCACGTAGGCGCCGGGGGCTGCTGCGCCGTTGCCGAGCACGATCGCCACCGGTACCGCGCCGGTCATCCCGACGAGGGGGGCTGCAGCCGCCACCACGAAGAAGACGATTCCGAGAACGCCGAGGCGGCCCTTGTGCAGGGCCGTTTCCGGTGCGCTCGTCTGGTCGGGTTTGGTCTGGGTCATGGCTACTCCTCGTTGAGTACGGGTGCGTGAGCGGAAACGGATGCTGCTGCATCCGTTTCACCTGTGACTCACAGCGTGGCAATCTCTGGGCCAAACGGTTTGCCAATTGCGGCACCGCAGTTGTCGAATTGCGCATGCTGTGACGGTTCGTCGCCGTCGGGGCGCGCGCTGGCGAACGGCGCCGCGCGACTAAAAAATAGAGGGGTCAGGCGCGACGGTAGGTGCGCGGCGTTTCGCCGAAGGCCGCGCGAAAGATGCGGCTGAAGTGCGCGGCGTCGACGAAGCCCCAGCGGGCGGCGATGGTGCCGACGGAACGGTCATCGAGAATGGGGTCGCGCAGGTCGCGGCGGCAGTGCTCGAGACGGCGGGTGCGGATCCAGCTCGCCACGGTGCTGTCGGCTTCGTGGAACACGTTGTGCAGGTGCCGGGTCGAGATGAAGTGGGCGGCCGCGATGCTCGCCGGGCAGAGCTCCGGGTCGCCCAAGTGGGCATCCACATACGAGCGGATGCGCCCCAGCAGATCGCCGTGCGCCCCCTTTTCGCGGCGCAGGTTCAGTTCGCTCTCGAACATGGTCGCGATCAGGTCGACGGCGTTGTAGGCGAGGCGGTGTCCGCTCGCGCCGGAAAGCACGTCGAGGTTCTCGGCGAGCTGAACCATGAACGGGCTGATCAGGCGGCCAAGTCCGGCGTCGCCTGGCAGCCGCACGGCAGTGAGCTGGCCCACCGAATCGGCCGGCAGGTCGAGCACGTCGTGCGGAAACATGAGCACGAGAGTGCGAAAATCCTTCTCGAACTCGAGCGTGTATGGCCGGTTGGTGTCGTACACCGCCAGGTCGCCGGGGCGCAGGGTGGCCTCCCGGTTGTCCTGCACGAGCATGCCGGTACCGGTCAGCTGAAGGTTCAATTTGAAATACTGCCGAGTGGAAGCCGCGATCAGCGACGGAGTGCGAATCACCTGGTGTCCGTTGGCGGTGACCTCGACGATGGAGAGCTCGTCGAGTACGCGCGAGCGCAGGGTGCCGTGGAAGGTTCGGGAAGCACTGCGCACCTCGAGCGGAACGAAAGACTGAGACACGAGGGTGCGCCACTGCGAGAAGGAGTCGGCGATGGCGAACTGCACCCGGTCGGCGGGTGCCGGGGCGGTGCGCATAACGGTGTCGTGCGGCGGCATGATGCTTTTGTCTGCGGCGCCCGTCACCGAGTTCACAACCGTCATCGTCACGCGCAGCTCCTTCGCTGGGTACTGACCAGATCCGCCCCGCGGGCGTTTCCAGGTGGTCTGCAGCCAATGTAGTCCTGCACGGCTCCCTTGTCATTCTTTTTTCGACACTCGGCGAAAATAGATCTGCACGCTGGCCGCCGGAACTGGCTAGGATCCGGATAGTAATTGACCGGTCGCGAGTGGAGCGAAAAAATGGATGAGGATGCTCGCCTGGCCGCTGCCCGCCATGTTCGCAACCGGGTCGCCTGGGCGTCCCTCGCAGCCGCCGCGCTGTTCGCGGTGCTTGGCGTAGTCCTTCGCCAAGGAGCCCTCCTCGCACTGTCGGCCGCCTGCAGTTCGGCCTACCTGTGGACTCTGCTTCCGGTTCGTAGCTCACCGTCCCAATCGAAGGATGACGCGCATACGCAGTGAGCCCGGCACATCCTTGGCGCTGCCGACAGCTGCACGCGCAACCAACGCCTGCCAAGCGCGAGTACAGCATCCGCTCGTAGCCGGTCGCAGCGCGTCGCGATGGGGCAGCGCTACGCGCCGGTCGCCAGCAGGTGCAGGTAGCCGTCCAATTGCCCAACCAGCTGCTCCGGCGCGTGCTCGTCGGGGGAGAGCGCGGCGGTGATCTGCGCGCCGAGCAGCACGTTCAAGAGGTGACCCACGACATCCGTGTCGGTAAGAGCGGTGTGTACCTCGCCGGCCGCGCGCGCCTCAGCCAGGTGGCGAAGCAGCGCCAGCCGCCACTGCAACATGGACTCATCGTGCAGCTGCGCCTTGGCTGCATTGGTGAGCGCCTTCTGCCAGAACGGAATCACGATGCGTGCTTCGCTCACGCGCGTGTCGTCGAGCGGCAGAATCTCGTGGCAGAAGGCGCGCACGGCGGCGAGCCCGGTGAGGCCGGCGGCCCTGCGCTCAATGCGCAGGTTGGTCTGGCTGAATACGTGCCCGAAGGCAAAAGTGAGCAGGTCGTCCTTGGTGCCGAAATAGGGCTTGAGCGCGCCGTTGGCGAATCCGGCCTCGGTGGCGATCTCACGCAGGGTCGCGCCCTCGATGCCGTGCCGGGCGATGATGCGCCAGGTGGCATTGACCAGCTCGACGCGACGCTGGTCATGATCGACGACTTTCGGCATGGACCCTCTTCTGGTGGCGCCGGTTAGAGCTGGGAGCCTCAGCTTGTCAGAAAGTTTCTCGAAAGGCTTGCCAGCAGCAATGCCGACCATTTATATTCTACAACCATAGGAAATAAATCCCCGGAGCTGCAACAGCCGGGCCGATCCAGGAAATGAGACGCAATGCTCACCGCCGAGACTGCCGACACTGTGCCTAGTATCACCGCGACCGCCTTCGCACTGCCCACCCCGCAGGAGCTGCAACTCGTGCGAACGATCCTGGCCGATGCCGGACTGTTCGGCGACAGCTCTCGGGTCGCCTACCTCGGCCTGCTCGACCCGCCGCGAAACGCACACGAACTCGACCGTCGCTTTCGCGTCTTTCTGCACGACGTGTCCGGCGCAGCTCCCACCGACGTGATCGTCTCGGCGACCCACGGCAACGTCGAGTCGAGCGTCACCCTCGACACCGCCCTCACCGGCGAGCTACCCGTGCTCGAAGAAGAATTCGGTGCCGTCGAAGAACTCCTCACGACGGATGCCCGCTGGCTCGCTGCCCTGGCAGCCCGCGGAATCGACGTGGCCACCGTCCGTGTCGCGCCCCTCTCGGCCGGTGTGTTCGAGTACCCGAACGAGAAGGGCCACCGCATTCTGCGCGGCCTGGCTTTCGTGCAGAACTTTCCGGAGGACAGCGCCTGGGCACACCCGATCGACGGCCTCGTCGCCTACGTGGACATCGTCGCGAAGACGGTGGACCAGGTGCTCGACTTCGGCGTCGTGCCTATCCCGGCCGAACACGGCAACTACACCGATCCTGCTCTGACCGGCCCGCTGCGTGAAACGCTCAAGCCGATCAGCATCACCCAGCCGGAGGGCGTGAGCTTCAGCGTCACCGGCGGCAACCACATCGAGTGGGAGAAATGGAGCCTCGACGTGGGCTTCGACGTGCGCGAGGGCGTCGTGCTGCACAACATCGGCTTTCGTGATGGTTCCACGACGCGATCCATCATCCGTCGCGCGTCCATTGCCGAGATGGTCGTGCCCTACGGCGACCCAGCGCCGGTGCGGTCCTGGCAGAACTACTTCGACACCGGCGAATACCTCGTGGGCCAGTACGCGAACTCCCTCGAACTCGGCTGCGACTGCCTCGGCGAGATCACCTACCTAAGCCCGGTGATCACCGACGGCTTCGGCAACCCGCGCGAGATTCGCAACGGCATCTGCATGCACGAAGAGGACTGGAGCATCCTCGCCAAGCACAGCGACCTGTGGAGCGGCATCGAATACACCCGCCGCAACCGCCGCTTCGTGATCAGCTTCTTCACCACCGTCGGCAACTACGACTACGGCTTCTACTGGTACCTCTACCTTGACGGCACCATCGAATTCGAGGCGAAGGCCACCGGCGTCGTCTTCACAAGCGCCTACGCCGGCAAGGGCTATCCGTACGCCTCCGAGATCGCCCCCGGACTCGGCGCCCCCTTTCACCAGCACCTGTTCAGCGCCCGCCTCGACATGGCGCTCGACGGCGACACCAACCGGGTCGAAGAAGAAGACGTCGTGCGCGTACCGATGGGCCCAGGCAACGAGCGCGGCAACGCGTTCACCCGTCAGCGCACCGTGCTCGCCACGGAGTCCGAGGGCGTCAGAGACGCGGATGCCGCCATCGGCCGCACCTGGCACGTCTCCAACCCTAATTCCCTCAACCGTCTCGGCGAACCCGTGGCCTACAAGCTGCACCCGCAGGGGCTGCCCATGCTGCTCGCCGACCCCGAGTCGTCGGTGGCCCAGCGCGCCGCGTTCGCCACCAAGGGCCTCTGGGTCACCCGCTTCGCTGAAGATGAACGCTATCCCACCGGCGACTTCGTCAACCAGCACTCCGGCGGTGCCGGGCTGCCGGCCTATATCGCGGCCGATCGCTCGATCGACGGCGAGGACATCGTGCTCTGGCACACCTTCGGCCTCACCCACTTTCCGCGGGTCGAGGACTGGCCGATCATGCCGGTCGACACCGTGGGCTTCAAGTTACGCCCCGACGGCTTCTTCGACCGCAGTCCCGTGCTCGACGTGCCCGCGAACGTACCGCCGGCATCCGGTGGCCACTGCCACTGATCGGGTAGGCGAGCGCGCCCGCTCCCATCCCTCTGGACGGGGCCCGGGCCCCGTCCACGGGCCCAGCTTAGAAACTGGGCCCGTGGCCATAAGGTGGGCCCGGTGCGCCGATACCACTCACGGCTCGGTGCAGCACCTCAGGGCTTGATCAGTGCTCGCGCACACTCGCCTCCGGTCGCAGATCGAGGCGACGCAGCAGTTGCGCGTTCAGCGCCACGACCACGGTCGACACCGACATGAGCAGCGCCCCGATCTCCATCGGCAGTACGAACCCAATCGGTGCGAGCACGCCAGCGGCGAGTGGAACCGACAGCAGGTTGTACCCCGCCGCCCACCACAGGTTCTGCTTCATCTTGCGATAGCTCGCCCGCGACAACTCGATCACCGAGAGCACCGAACGCGGATCGTCGCTCGCGAGAATGACTCCCGCCGACGCAATCGCCACGTCGGTTCCGGCGCCGATCGCGATGCCGACGTCGGCTTGGGCGAGCGCCGGGGCGTCGTTCACCCCGTCGCCGACCATCGCCACCCGGCGGCCCTCCTGCTGAAGCTCGGCGACTTTGCGCGCCTTGTCCTCGGGGTGAACCCCCGCGAACACCCGGTCGATCCCGAGCTCGGCTGCGACCGACTGGGCCACGGCTTGGGCGTCGCCGGTGATCATGACGACTTCGATGCCCCTTCGGTGCAGGGCATCCACCGCCTGCCGCGACTCCTCGCGGACCTCATCGGCCAGCCCGATCGCGCCAATCACCACGCCATCGCGCAGCACGTGCAGAATGATCGCGCCCTGGCTCTGCCACGCCACAGTTTCGGCCAGCGGTCTGGCCCCGTGCTCGTCGAGCATGCTCGGACCGCCGACGCTCACGCTGTGCCCGTCGACTAAACCGGTCACCCCGACCGCCGCCGCAGTCTCAAACTCGCTCGCGCGCGGCACAGTCAGCCCGCGGTCGCGCGCAGCCGTGACGATCGCGCGCGCAAGCGGATGCTCGCTGTCGCCCTCCACCGCTGCCGCCCACGCGAGCACCTCGTCCTCAGTGTTCGGTATCGCGACCGCAGCGGGAACCGAGCCTGTCGAGCCCGCGCCGGCCTGAGCGCCGTGAGCTGCGGCATCCGCTTTGCCGGCGGCAACGGCAACGTGAGTGACCGTCGGCTCACCCTTGGTGAGCGTGCCGGTTTTGTCGAACAGCACCGACGTGACCTGGCGCATACTCTCGAGGGCGAGGCGGTCCTTGACCAGCACGCCACCCTTCGCGGCCCGCTCGGTGGCAATCGACACCACGAGCGGAATCGCCAGCCCGAGCGCGTGCGGGCACGCGATGACGAGCACGGTGATCGTGCGCACCACCGCATCCTGCGGCTGGCCGAGGAGCGTCCAGACGATCGCCGTCAGTACGCCAGAGCCGAGGGCGAACCAGAACAGCCAGCCGGCCGCCCGGTCGGCGATGCGCTGAGCCCGCGATGACGAACTCTGCGCCTCACTGACGAGGCGCTGAATTCCAGCCAGCGCTGTGTCATCGCCGACCGCGATCACGCGCACGCGCAGGGCAGAATCGGTCGCGACCGTGCCGGCCACGACCTGATCGCCGACGCTGCGCAGCACCGGCCGCGATTCACCGGTGATCATCGATTCGTCGACGTCGGCCGAGCCCTCGGTGACCTGGCCGTCGGCCGGCACGCGCCCGCCGGGCCGCACCACGACGAGGTCGCCGAGCGCCAGGTCGCTCGGCGAGACCATCACACTGTGCTCGCCAACGAGGCCGTCGCCCTCGACCCGTTCGGCTTCATCGGGCAGCAGGGCGGCGAGCGACTCCAGAGCAGTGGATGTCTGCGCCAGCGACCGCATTTCGATCCAGTGGCCGAGAAGCATGATCACGACCAGCAGGGCGAGTTCCCACCAGAAATCGAGTTCGGCATCGATGATGCCGAGGCTCGCGCCCCAGGAGGCGAGGAACGCGACCGTGATGGCGAGGGCGATCAGCAGCATCATGCCCGGCTTGCGGGCCGTCAGCTCGCTGACTGCTCCTGTGAGGAACGGCCGGCCACCCCAGGCATACATGGCGGTGCCGAGCACGGGGGAGACCCACATGATGCCGGCGATATCGGGCAAGGCGTAGCCGACGAGCTCCGAAAACATGTGGCTGAACCCCACGACGGGCAGCGCGATGACGAGCATGGTCCAGAACAGGCGGCGAAACTGGGCCACGTGGTCGCCGTGGCCGGCATGGTTCATGGCTCCGTGGTCCATCCCCGAATGTTTGTCCTCTGGGGGGGCTGTGCGGTTGGTAGTGTCATCGTCCAAATCAGGGTGGGTCATGTTTTTCCTCAAACTGGGTGAAAGCAATACCCCCTAAGGGTATCTCGATCGGTGGGCGCACGCATCCTCTTAGCGCGGATCATCGGCCACGTGACCACTGTTCCGCGCCTAAATTGCTAGTTCGCCACCAGCAGGTCGTCCATCACGGCGATCTCGATGCTCTGCGAGCTCACGATGGCCTCGGCCAGGGCCAGCGCGTCGGCGCTTGATCCATCGCTCAGCTCGGTCTTGGCCATTGCGATCGCGCCCTCGTGGTGCATGATCATCTGGGTCAGGTAAAGTGCGCCGGCATCCGCTCCCGACGCGTCCTGCAAGGCCATCATGTCGTCGTTCGACATCATTCCGTCGGTGCCGTGGTCCATCCCGGCCATGCCGTCTTCGGTGGCATCCCAGTCGTTCAACCAGCCCTGCATTGTGGTGATCTCGGGCGCCTGTGCGGCCTTGATCTGCGTCGCAAGATCGATAATGGCCGGGTCGACGCCGTCCTTGGCGAGCAGGTCGTCGCTCATTTCGACGGCCTGCTCGTGGTGCGGAATCATCAGCTGCGCAAACATCACGTCGTCACTGTTGAAAGCGGATGCCGCACTCACGTCCGCCGCTGGCGAACCGTTCGAGTCGGCCGTCGTCGCGGGCGGGGCGCCCGCGCAGGCACTCAGGGTGAGTCCCACGGTCAGCGCGGCGATGATCAAAAAAGGAACACGTGCGTGAATCATGGTTCAATCCGTTCAATTCAAGTGTCAAAACCGGGTGTCACGGGGCGCCGAGGGCGCGCGGCTTCTAAACGCGACTGATGCAGAGAATGGAAAGACTGGGTCGATGCGAGGACTCTTCGACCGCGAAAATTCGCGAAACCAGGTTGTGGCCGGACGCGACCGAGCGCTGAACCAGCGCGGACCGCCGAAACAGAATCAGCGCCGCGAGCACGAGCAGCATCACGCAGCCCATCACCATGAGGGCGCAGTCGAGCATGCCGACGTGGCTCGCGGCCCTGTTCAAGGTTGTGGCGGTCGTTATTGTCATGGCGGTCGTGACCAGTGCAGTATCGGGCAATGTGGTACTGATTGTTTGGGGAGCGGCCCCAGTTGCATGCTCGGCGCTGTGCGACGACGAAATCGGCAGCGGGATGCCCATCACGTGGGCGCTCGCCGCGGAGTGCATGGCCAGCACGCTCAGCACCAGAGCGGCCAGAGCCACAAGCGCGAGCAGCGCGGTGCGCAGGCGCGGCCCGGCGACGTGCGTCGACGCGGATGCCGCAACGTGAGTTATCACGCTCAGGTCACCTCCGTCGATGCGTGCGATGCGGTCGGAGCGAACCACATACCCCCTCAGAGTATCCGATCGGCGCCCCTCACCGAGCCGTGAGTTTGCGTCCAGCGCGTGCGCCGAGCCGTGAGTTTCGAGTCGTGAAATCGTTCAAATCGGGTCAAGTCTCACGGGTCGGCGCTCAGAACTCACGGGTCGGCGAGGGGATGCGGCACACCGCGCCCAAATGTGCACCGCGCAGCCCTGCAATCGGGCAGGCTTAACTCATGGCCCTGACCGAAGCAGCACCCGCAGAAACCCCGAACGACCGGGCACGCCGCACCGCCCTAAAAAGCATGAAGCGGCTCGCGGCCGGGTTGCTCGCCCTCATGGCCGTCATCTTCACGGTGTCGTTCGCCCTTCAAGACCGCTACCCGTGGCTCGAATACGTGCGCGCGGCCGCCGAGGGCGGCATGGTCGGTGCCATTGCCGACTGGTTCGCCGTCACCGCCTTGTTTCGCTACCCGCTGGCCTTGCGCATTCCGCACACCAACATCATCGCCAACCGCAAGGACGAGATCGGCGCGAGCCTCGGCGAATTCGTCGAGACCAACTTTCTCTCCGAGAGCGTTATTCGCGGCAAACTCGAATCGGTGAAACCGGCCCGCCGCCTCGGGGCCTGGCTCAGCGACGACAAGAACGCCGAACGCCTCACCGACGAACTCGCCGTCGCCGGCCAGGGCGTGCTCAACCTGCTCGGCGACGACGCCATCAAGAACCTCATCGAATCCGTCGCGCGCGAACACCTGGTCAAGCCCGAGTGGGGCCCGAGCCTGGGCAAGGTGGGGGAGCGGCTGGTTACGAGCGGGCAGCAGCACGCGGCCGTCGACCTGCTGCTCGACCGTGCCGACGGCTGGCTGCGCGCCCACCCCGAGGCGTTCGGACGCGTGGTGTCCCAGCGGCTGCCCACGTGGCTGCCTGGATTCGTCGACAAACTCGTCGACGACAAGGCCTACCGCGAAGTGCTCGCGTTTGTGGCTTCCGCGCGAAACGACCGCAGGCATCCGGTGCGCAAAGCGCTCGACGACTATCTCAGCGAAGTCATGCACGACCTGCAATATGAATCGGCCATGATTGCCAAAGTCGAAAACCTCAAGGCCGAAGTGCTCGACAACGCCAAGCTGCGCGAGTTTGCCGGCGACACCTGGGAGGCCATCAAGGCTTCCCTCACGCAGGCGCTCGGCGACCCGACCAGCGCGCTGCGGGTCGGCATCCGCGGGGCGTTGCACGATGTCGGCAACCGCCTCACAACGGATGCCGCCCTCGGCTTGCGCATCGACCGCTGGCTCGCCGACACGGCCAGCCACGTCGTCGCCAACTACCGTCACGAGATCGCCGAAGTGATCACCGAAACCGTGGAGCGCTGGCCCGCCGCGGAGACGGCCGCGAAGATCGAGCTGCAGGTGGGTCGCGACCTGCAATTCATCCGCATCAATGGAACCGTGGTCGGCGCCCTCGCTGGCCTGGCCATTTTTACCCTCGCCCACGCGGTGGCTGCGCTCGTGTGAACTGTAAGTTTGCTGAAAATCAGGGGCGGGGTAAAGGGGCTTGTCCCATTCAGGGCAGAATGAGTTTTTCTGCCGTACCCGAAAGGCTGATATGCGCGACCTGACCCGGTGGGCGCTCCGCTCTCTGATGCGCGTCTGGACGGCATCGGCCGAGCGCCAGGACCGCCACCTGCCCCGCCCGAGCGATGCCCCGCAGGCCCACGCCGGAGGAATCGACAGCGACCGCGTGCTCATTCTCGGCTGCGGACCGGCCGTGGGCTGGGGTGTGCTCAGCCACCAGCTCGCCCTGCCCGGCTGGCTCGCCCGCGAACTGTCGGCCCGCACCGGTCGCGGCGTCGACATCGACCTTGTGGCGAGCCGCACCATGACCGCCGCGAATGCCCTCGTGGCGTTGAACGGAATCCGGCTCGGCCGGTTTGACGCCGTCGTCGTCATTCTGGGCGTGAACGAAGCCCTCGACCTGACCAGCGTCAGCGAATGGCACGACCGGCTGGCGGCCCTGCTCGCGGTGCTGGAGCACGAGACCCCGCGGAACACCCAAATCTTCGTGCTCGGCATTCCGCCCATTCGCAGCATCGAAATCTTCCGGCGCCCGCTGGTGTTCGTCGCCGACTGGTCGGCCACCGACCTCAACGCGGTGAGTGCCCGACTGGCCGAGGAGGCACCGCGCACGACTTTTGTGCCGTTCTCTCCGATGGCGACCACCGAGATCGATCGGCATCGCACCGCGGCCGACTATCGCGGCTGGGCCGCGCTCCTGGCCAGTGCCATGATTGACAGCCTCGACTCGGCGCGCCTCGGCATCACCGGCGACGTTCCGGTACGAGCGGATGGCGCCGGCCAAGAACGCGCGCGCCAGGCGGCCGTCGACGGCCTCGCCATTGTCGACACCCCGCCGGAGGCCCGATTCGACCGGCTGGTTGCACTCGCCCAGCGGCTCTTCGATACCGAATCGGCTCTGATCAGCATCATTGATCACGACCGACAGTGGCACAAGGCTCGAGTCGGGTTGGAGACGACCGAATTCCCCCGCTCCGACTCGCTCTGCGCGATCACCATTGACGGCGACGGGCCACTCATTATCGAGGATGCCCGCAGTGACGCCCGGTTCAGCGATAACCCGCTGGTCCACGGTGACCCGCGCATCCGCTTTTATGCCGGGTTTCCCATCGAGTCCCCGTCGGGGGAGCGCATCGGGGCGCTCTGCGTGTTCGATCAGAAGCCGCGTTCGCTCGCTGAAGTCGACCAGGTACTGCTGCGCGAACTCGCTCTGCTGGTGCAGCGGGAGCTGCGGCTGCCGCCCGGGACGGGGTAGCTGCCCCGTGGCGTCGCGGGATTTCGGCACCGACGTGCTTTTCGAGAATCGGTGGGTAAGTTAGCCGGGTAGGCTCGCGGCGTGAGTGATTCTCTGCGTCGACGCCTGCGGGCCCTGCCCGATTTTCCCACCGACCTGCCGCGGTTCGATCCCGCCACGGCTCCGGCCGACCCGGTCGTCCTCTTTCTCGCGTGGCTCGATCACGCCCTGGCCGCCGGGGTGCCCCAGCCACACGCCTTCAGCCTCGCGACGGCCACTGAAACCGGTCAGGTCTCGTCGCGAATGCTCATCCTGAAGAACGTCGAGCCTGGCACCGCTCCCGAGAGGACTGCGGGCGGGGCAGCACCTGCCAGCAGCTTCGGATCCTGGCAGTTCGCGAGCACCCGCGGGTCCCGCAAGGGGCGCGAACTCGGCATCAACCCGCACGCGGCCATGAACTTCTTCTGGGCGAACCTCGGGAGGCAGGTGCGCGTGGTTGGTGAGGTCGCCTTGCTGTCGGCCGCGGCATCCGCTCTGGATTGGGAAGAACGCCCAGGGGCCGACGGCCGGGCCAACCCCGACTGGCAGCTCTACGCGCTGCACCCCGCCGAGGTCGAGTTCTGGCAGGCGAGCGGCGACCGCCGCCACATCCGTCACCGCTACGCCCTCTAAAAAACAGAAATGCGCACCGAATCCTGGGGATTCAGTGCGCATCTGCCGCGCCACGTGCGCGATCATTGTGGGCCCCGTCGGGCTCGAACCGACGACCCAAGGATTAAAAGTCCTTTGCTCTACCAACTGAGCTAGAGGCCCGTAGGTTCTAATCTACCGTGGATTCGCGTTCAGCTTTTCTGGGTAGCGTTGATGGCAGCAAAAAACCCATCGTCTGAACCCGAAGGAGAACCCGCCGTGGCCGACAACTTTCACAAGCCCACCCTGTTCTCGGCGAACAAATTCGAAGCGTTCCAGGGCGGCGACGACCCGGCCGCCATCAGCCGCGTCGCGCACGAGACCGCCCAGGCCCTGCTCAACCGGGTACGCAGCGACCCCGATCCGGAAACGGTCGAGCGACTGGTCGCCTACACCGACGAGAACGGCATCGATGCGGTCGCCGAGCTGTGGTCGCGGGCCACGCCGCGTAGCCTGCCGGGTGCGCTCTGGCGCATCTATCTCATCCGCATGCTGATCCGGCAGGATCCAGAGGGCTGCGCCTACCTCTACCAGCGGGGAACGGATGCCGCCGCCACAATCGATCCGCTGGTCGCGGGTGCCGCCGTGCCCACCGGCCCGGCCGAGATCATGATTCTCGCCGACGAGATTCTGCGTGGACTCTTCACCGGTGACTTCGCGGTGGCGCTGGATCGCGCGGCTGCCTACTGTCGGGTCACAGCCGTCGGGGCGGCGAGCATCGCCGATGATCTCGAGCTGACCGAGCCGCACCGTTCCTCGGAGCTGACCACGCGGGCGCTGCGGTTCTCCACGACCGCGGCCGAGTTCGCTGCCTGTGCGCGCCTCTGGCGCCGCGACTCCCTGGAGTAGCCCGCCGGCCAGCGCCGCCCGGCGCGGGAGGTACGCCAGAACGCGGGGGTTGCGCCAGTGCATCGTGAATTTCGCTGCCAGCCACGCGAACCCTTGGCCGCTCAAGCCCAAAATCCGCTGTGCGCCAACGGCGAACATTCGACGCCGCCCGCTGCGCTCGAATACACTGGAGTCTGGTCGGGCCGCAGTAATCCCGGGTTCCATTATTCGCCGCTTCGAGCGGCCTCGCGCCGAGAGGTGCTCTGCGGCCCGGTCTTCCTCAACACCTCGAGGCGTCAAACCGGCAGCGTATCGCGGCCGCAGGCACCAGCTTTGCCGAATTACTTGCCGCTAAGACCAATCCGTTACCGACTTCGCGCCGAACTCTAGTCATGGAACGGGATAAGACCTGACATGCTAGATCGCATGACTGTTGAATCCGCCGGAGACCTCGCGCCGCCAGCCCCTGCCACCAAGGAGGAGTTGCTCGGTCGAGTAGCCCACGGGGACCAATCGGCCTTTGGAGAACTGTATGACCAGATCGCCCCTCGGGTGCTTGGCCTGGTTAAGCGTCTGCTCGTCGACCACGCCCAGTCGGAAGAAGTGACCCAGGAGATTTTTCTGGAGATCTGGCAGTCGGCTTCGCGTTACGAACAAACGCGGGGTGGCGCGAGCACCTGGATCCTCACCATGGCACACCGGCGCGCGGTCGACCGAATTCGGTCGTCGCAGTCCGGACGTGACCGCGATACCAAAATCGGAATCCGTGACCTGGCCGTGGCCTACGATCACGTGGCCGAAACCGTTGAAGTACGACTCGAACATGAAAGGGTGGAGAAGGCGATGACTCGATTGACTCAGCTGCAGCGTCAGGCTGTGAGCCTCGCGTATTACGGCGGGTTCAGTCACAGCGAGGTCGCCGACATGCTCCACATCCCGTTGGGTACTGTGAAAACGAGGCTCCGCGACGGCCTCATCCGTCTGCGCGACGAATTGGGGGTGGCAGCATGACCGATCGTAACCAGACCCATCCGGCCGACCTTGCCGGAGCCTATGCCCTGCACGCCCTCGACGATCAGGACACGGCCGCGTACGAAGCGCACCTTGCCGAATCCGAACGGGCTCGCGTTGAAGCCGCCGAGCTGAACGACACCGCGGTAGCCCTTGGCCTCGCCGTGGCCCCCGTGCAGCCCTCGGGCGCGCTCAAGGCAAACCTCATGTCCCTGCTCGCGTCGACCCCGCAGCTTCCGCCGCTCACCGCTGGCACAGCGGATGCCCCCGCCTCTGTTTCCAACGCAGCTCCCGTCATTCCCTCCGTCGCCCCCGCACCCGCGCCCGCCGGACCGACCTCCGCGACGCCGACCTACGGTACCGGCGCGCCCGCTGGCGCTGCGTCAGCGGTAACCGACATTCGCACCGGCACCGCGTCCGGCCCGCACCGGACGGCAACCGAGCG
This sequence comes from Cryobacterium aureum, assembly GCF_002954245.1. Lineage (GTDB taxonomy): Bacteria > Actinomycetota > Actinomycetes > Actinomycetales > Microbacteriaceae > Cryobacterium > Cryobacterium aureum. The sequence continues at coordinate 76,159 of NZ_PPTG01000002.1, forward strand.
GGCGCAAGCCCGCTGGTTCAAGCGTCCGGCACAGTTCATGCTGGCGGCCGCGGCCGCGGTTGCGCTGTTCATCGGCGGATCCTTCTTCGGTCAGGTGCTGAACAGCAACCAGTTCGAATCGCAGCAGGCCTCCGGGCTCGCCCAGATCAACGCGGCCGACGACTCGCAGCGCGCAGCGACGACCACCGCCGACGGTCAGGAAGCCACCCTGGTCTGGTCGAACACGCTTGGAATCTCCGCGGTGCTGGTTGACAAACTGCCAGTGCTGCCGAGCGATCAGGACTACCAACTCTGGTACATCAATGGCGAGGGCGCCGCTTCGGCCGGAACCTTCGACTCGACCGGCGACGGTACGGCCTGGCGAGTGCTCGACGGCACGATGCACGCCGGCGACCAGGTGGGTGTCACCGTGGAACCCAACGGCGGATCCGACCAGCCCACGACCAACCCGATCGTCGCTTTCCAGAGCTAGGCTACAGGCCGCATCTGCTTCGGCGACCAGCTACCGTGAGCGGATGCCCAAGTAGGCTCGGGGCATGAGACTGCCCTTCACGCTGCTGATCGACCCCGTGCCCGTCGACTCGCTGCAGCAAGATTTCGCGGACACGTTCCACGAAATGGATTCGACCGCCCCGGCGCTGCGCGTCGGCGAGCTGAGCACCCAGCGCGGCGACGGAATCTTCGAGACTCTCGCCGTCGTCGACGGCCACCCGCAGGAGGTCGAGCCGCACATCAGCCGGCTGCGCAACTCCGCGCGCATCTGCGACTTGCCGGTGCCAAATGCCGAGCAGTGGCGTGCCGCGATCGCCTATGCAGTCGAGCGCATTCCGCAGCGGGGCGAGATCGCCCTCAAGTTCGTGCTCAGCCGTGGCGTCGAGCACGGCCCGGCGCCCACGGCCTGGCTGCATGCGGCCGCGGCGGCGGATTTCACAGCGGTGCGCGCGAACGGCGTGCGCGTGATCACGCTCGACCGCGGCTACCCGCGCGGAGTCGCCGAGAAGGCACCCTGGCTGCTAATGGGCGCGAAAACCCTCAGCTACGCGGTGAACATGGCGGCCATTCGCGAGGCCCACCGTCGCGGTGCCGACGACACCATCTTTCTCACCACTGACGGTTATGTAATGGAGGGTCCGACGTCGAGTGTCGTGCTGCGCATCGCGGGGGAGTATGTCACGCCCGCGCCGAGCGGCGCCATTCTGCACGGCACCACGCAGCAGAGCATGTTTGACTACCTGCGCGCGCAGGGTTATGCGGTCGAATACCGCGATGTCACCCTCGAGGAACTTCGCCAAGCGGATGCCGCCTGGCTCGTCTCCAGCGTGCGCCTCGCCGTGTCCGTGGTCGCCCTCGACGGCTCTGATTTTCCGGCCGATCAGGCGCTGACCGATGCCCTGAATGCCTACCTGCTGGCCCGCACCGCGTAGTCGCGAGCTTCGCCGCGCCCGCTACCGGTCGGGGCGCCACCTCTGGCTGGCGCGCTGACCCGCAGCTGGCGCGCTGACCTTGTCGGGCCGGGCTGCGGCATCCGCCGTGCACCGCGCTAAGCGGATGCTGCGCGCCGCCGGCCCGGCAGCGGCAGCACGGCGAGCCCGACGATGATGGCGAGCAGAAAGAGGCGGGCCGGCAGCGACTCGGTGCTGCGCAGCAGGCCCGCAACGGGCTGCCCCACCACGCCGGTCACCGTACCGACGACCCGGCGCTGCACGAGCTTGGTGACATCGGCGCTGCTGTTGGCATCACCCTGGGTGGTGGCCTCGGTGCCGTCGACCGCGATGATGCGGTAGGTGTAGACGGCCCCCGGTTTCGTCGCGCATGGTCACCACGGCATCGACAACGAGGTCGTCGCCGGTCGGTGGCACCAGCAGCACGATGTCCCGATACAGGTAGGTGGGCGCCATCGATCCGCCGTCGACGCTCACGAGCTGCTGGCCTGACACCCAGCTGAACGCTGTGGGACCGATCAATGTCAGCAGAATTAACCCGATCAACAGCATGCGCGTGGTCGCCAAAAAAGCGCGCAGCGGTGATCGTGTCACGATTCCTACCGACCCTGCGGCGGGCAGGTACTTCGTCATCGTCGGCGCCGAGAACAGCGCGTGGGGAGCCACTCAAGTAGACATCGTTGCCGCCACGACTGACCCCGGCACCGACTTCGCGTTGACCGTCAACGGCCTGCACAAGAGTGGAGCGGCGATCGGGGTCGACGCGAACACCGTGCTCGTGCTCGAGACCAACGGCTCCGTCACCGTGTCGGGGGAGGGCTTCGCGCCGAACACCGACGTCGAGGTCTTCATGTTCTCGACGGCGACCGCGGTCGGTTCCGCGTTGGTGAACTCCGCCGGAACCTTCAGCAAGAACTTCGCCGTACCCACGAGCATCACGGCCGGCCTGCACACCCTGCAGGTCATCGGTCTGGCCCCGAACGGATCGACCCGAGTGCTCGACCTGGGCGTGCGGGTGGTCGATGCTGCGACATCCACTTCGTCGCTCGCGAAAACCGGCGTCGACCTCGGCGGCGTGCTCGGCGGTGCCCTGCTGGTGCTGCTCGCCGGCCTCGCCGTGACTGTGCTTCAGCGCCGCCGCGTGGTGGCCACCGCGTAACCCGCGCCACGGCGCGGATGCCGCGCCCGCTGCCGGTGGCCGCGCCCGCTATATGTGGCGCGCTTTCCAGCACGGGGCGCGGTGAGCGGCCGGGCGGCGGCATCCGCTTGGTGACCTGCCCGAATTGGGGTGACCTGTCGCGCCCACTAGGCTCTGGGATGACCGAGAGGAATAAATGAGAATTTCTGTCATTGGATGCGGCTACCTGGGCGCCGTACACGCGTCGGCCATGGCCGAACTGGGGCACGACGTCGTCGGTATCGACGTCGACGCCGCCAAGATCGCCCAACTTGCCATCGGCAAGCCCCCATTTTTCGAACCCGGCCTGCCCGAGGTTCTCACGTCAGCCATGAACAGTGGCCGTCTGCGCTTTAGCACCGACATAGCGGATGCCGTCGGCTCGCAGGTGCATTTCATCGCCGTCGGTACTCCGCAGAAGCCTGGCAGCTACAGCGCCGACCTGCGTTACGTCGACGCGTCGATCGAATCGCTCATTCCGTACCTGGCCGACGGCGACCTCGTCGTGGGCAAAAGCACGGTGCCGGTGGGAACTGCCGCGCGCCTGGCCGAGCTTATCGAGGCCGGCAGCGGCGCCTCGCTGGCCTGGAACCCCGAGTTTCTGCGCGAGGGCTTCGCCGTGCAGGACACCATCAGCCCCGACCGGTTGGTGTATGGGGTCGCTGCCGGATCTCAAGGCGAGCACGCGGTTAATCTTCTCAACGAGATCTACGCCACGGCGCTCGCCGCCGACACCCCCCTGGTCATCACCGACTACGCCACGGCCGAGCTCGTCAAGGTCGCCGCGAACGCGTTTCTGGCCACCAAGATCAGCTTCATCAACGCCATGGCCGAGATCGCTGAGGTCACGGGCGCGGACGTCACGCAGCTGGCGGATGCCATCGGCTACGACGGCCGCATCGGCCGCCGCTTCCTGGGTGCCGGCGTCGGCTTCGGCGGCGGATGCCTGCCGAAAGACATCCGCGCCTTTACCGCGCGCGCCGAAGAGCTGGGACGCGGCGAGTCCGTGGCCTTCCTCAAGGAGATCGACAAGATCAACCTGCGTCGCCGCCAGCGCGTGGTCGATCTCACCGTTGGGGCGCTCGGCGACGGCGTCTACAACGCCAAGGTCGCGGTGCTCGGCCTGAGTTTCAAGCCGCACTCCGACGACGTGCGTGACTCCCCGGCGCTCGACGTGGCCGTGCAGTTGCGCGGACTGGGGGCCGACGTAGTGGCGACTGACCCGCAGGCCATTGAGAACTCGCGGGCGCGGCATCCGCAGCTGGAGTATTCTTCGTCGCTCGAAGACACCCTGCGGGGAGCGGATGCCGTCGTGCTCGTCACCGAGTGGCCCGAGTTTCGGCACCTCGACCCGGTGTGGGCCGGTGCGCTCGTGAAAACGAAGACCGTGATCGATGGCCGGAACGCTCTCGATCCCGCCGTCTGGCGTGCGGCCGGCTGGACCTACCACGGCCTCGGCCGCCCCTAGCCCCAGGTCTCGTCCCGGCTAACTCCCGCTGCTGCACTGCGGACGGGGCCCGGGCCCCGTCCGTGGGCCAAGTTTATAAACTGGGCCCACGGTTATACCATGGGCCCGGGCGTTCAGAAGTGCTGCGCGCGGTTCGGGCGCCGGCCCCGTGCAGAAGTGGCGCCCGCCTAGACTCAGAGGAATGTGGCTTCGGGGAGTGCTCGTCGCGGCCCTCGCCGCCACCGCAGCTTGGGTTGTGCACCTCGCCATACCCGGCATCCCCCTGCTCACGATGGCCGTCGTGCTCGGAATCGTCATCGGCCAGATCCCGTCCGCACGTCCCGTGCTCGCTGGAGCCCTCGCGCCCGGCCTGGCCGTCGCGGCCAAACCGTTCATGCAGCTCGGAATCGTGCTGCTCGGCCTCAAACTCAGCCTCGTCGACATCGCCGCTCTGGGCTGGGTGACGATCGCCACCACCGTCGCCATTGTGCTCATCACCTTTGCCGGCACCCTCGGGCTCGGCCGCTGGTTCGGCCTTCCCGGCCATCAGCCCCTGCTCATCGCCACCGGATTCAGCATCTGCGGCGCCTCCGCGATTGGCGCCATGAGCGGCGTCGTCAAGGCCAAAGACGAGGACGCCGCCACCCCGATCGCCCTGGTGACCCTGTGCGGAACCCTCGCCATTGCCGTGTTACCGCTGCTGTGGCATCCGCTCGGCTTGAGCTCCCTGCAATTCGGCCACTGGGTCGGCGCTGGCGTGCACGACGTTGGCCAGGTCGTCGCTACAGCGCAAATCGCCGGCTCGGCGGCGCTCGCCGTGGCCCTCGTCGTTAAACTCACCCGCGTGCTCATGCTCGCTCCGATCGTCGCCGCAGCCTCGATCGTCGAACGCCGCCGCCTGGCCGGCCTTTCACAAACGGATGCCGCAGCCCCCGTTGACCCCGCAGTTCCTGCCTCCGAGGCGCCCACCGCGGCCGCGGATCCTAGCAGCCCGAAAGTGGAGGGACCCACTGGCAGCGAGCGTGGCGAGAATCCTCCCAGCGCGTCGCGTCGGCCGCCAATCGTTCCGCTGTTCGTCGCGGGATTCATCGTGGCCATGCTCGTGCGCACCCTGATTCCCCTGCCGCTCGAGGTGCTCGAGGCCGCTGACCTGGTGCAGACCGCGCTGCTGGCCATGGCGCTCTTTGCCCTTGGCGCCGCCGTCAACCTCGGCGGGTTGCTGCGCACCGGGGGTAGGGCGCTCGCCGTCGGCCTGCTCTCGTGGGCGCTTATCGCCGCTCTTGCCTTCGCGGCCGTGCAGCTTTCCTGACTCATGATGATTGATTCTGATATTCTTAGATTATAAACAATCAGCAGGGAGCACACGGATGGCTGAAATCGTCGTTGTTGAGAGCAAGCAGGCTGCGGGCGAGTTGGTGGCGCTGAAGATTCGCGGGTTGATCGAGTCGAGGGCCGACACCGTTCTCGGGCTCGCGACCGGGTCGACGCCGCTGCCGGTCTATGCGGCGCTGGCCCAATCGTTGCGCAAGAATCCGATGGACGTATCGCGGGTGCGCGGATTTGCGCTCGACGAGTATGTCGGCCTGCCGGAGGGGCATCCCGAAAGCTATCGCACCGTGATCACCCGCGACGTCGTGCGGCCCCTCGGGCTGACGCCGACGCTCATTTGCGTGCCGAACGGCGAGATAGAAACCCTTGAACACGCTGGCGCCGACTACGAGCGCGCGATCGAGGCGGCCGGGGGTATCGACCTGCAGATTCTCGGCATCGGCCGCACCGGCCACCTCGGATTCAACGAGCCCGGCTCCTCTTTTGCCTCGCTCACGCGCGTCAAGACGCTCGCCCCCAAGTCCCGAGCAGACAACGCGCGGTTCTTCGCCTCGCCCGATGAGGTACCCAGGCACTGCATCACGCAGGGACTCGGCACCATTCGGCGTGCCCGACACCTCGTGCTGCTCGCTTTCGGCGCTGAGAAGGCCGCCGCGATTGCCGCCGCAGTCGAGGGCCCGGTCACCGCGAGCCAGCCGGGCTCGGCCATCCAGTTGCACGAGCACGTGACCGTCGTGCTGGATCCGCCCGCCGCCGCTGCGCTTGCCAACCTCGACTATTACCGCTACATCTGGGCCAACAAACCGGCCTGGCAGGGAATCTGAGCCGCGGGGGCATCCGCTTGTGCGTTTTTGCCGGTAAAACTGCGACACGCCGAGCAAATCTCCGTGAAATCGCGGCGGATCGCGAAATCTACCGGCATCACCGACCGTCCGAGCCTCTTGACCAACCTGCGAAGGGGCTTGACGCGGCCAGGGACCGTGGGTGACGTTCGGAACTGCGGAGATTCGGGCTCGGAACGGAGAATCCGGCCTGATTTGACCACTCGGACCCGCTTTTTCCGCAGTTCAGAACGGTGCCCCGAGTAGTCGGCCGGCTTGGCCTCGGGTTACAGCCGCCGGCCGGCCGCGAACACGGCCTCGACCGTGAATTCGCTGTCCAACAGCACCGCGTCGGCGGCGAATCCGGGCGCGAGCAGCCCGAGATCGTGCGCGCGGCCGATGGCGCGGGCGGGCGTCTCGGTCAGCGCGGTCACCGCCTCGGCGATCGGTAGGCCGACAACCTGAACCGCCCGCCGCAGCGCCGCATCGAGCGTGAGCGTCGACCCCGCGATCGCGCCCACAGCGGATGCCTCGGTACCGAGCAGCCGGGCGACCCCCTCGGTCACGCGCACCGCGAGCGAACCCAGACTGTACGCGCCGTCGCCGAACCCGGTCGCGGCCATCGCGTCGGTGACGAGCGCTACGCGCCCGGGGGCGCCGGCGAACGCGAGCCGCACCACCTCCGGATGCACGTGTACCCCGTCATTGATGATCTCGAGCGTGACTCCGCGCGAGCGCATGGCCGCGACGACCGGGCCCGGTGCTCGGTGATGGATGCCGTGCATCGCATTGAACGCGTGCGTGAGCACCGAGGCGCCGGCATCGAAGGCGGCGGAGGCCACGGCGTAGTCGGCGGCGCTGTGTCCGACCGCGACGACCACGCCCTCTGAAACGAAGCGCGCGATCGCATCCAGCCCGCCGGGCAGTTCGGGCGCGAGGGTGATCTGACGCAGGTACCCGCGGGAGGCGATGAGCAGGCGATCGGTGGCCGCGGCATCCGCTGCCCGCAGCAATGCCGGATCGTGCGCGCCGCGAAACGACTTCTCGAGAAACGGCCCCTCGAGGTGCGCGCCGAGGATCAGCGGGTCGCCGGAGGCCGCCGCAGCAATGGACGAAAGCCGAGTTTCGAGGTCGGGCAGACTCGCGGTCACCAGCGAGAGCACCGACCGGGTCGTGCCGTGCGCACGGTGCACGGCGAGGGCTGTGATGATTGCAGCACCACCGTCGTCGAACGCGGCCCCGCCCGCGCCATGACAGTGCAGGTCGATGAATCCCGGTGTCAGCCAGCGACCGTTGGCGTCGACGATCTCGCAAGCGGATGCCGCGGCGCCAGCCGCCGAGACCCGCCCGGACGCCGAGCCCGTCGCGGGGCTGGATCCCCAGCCTGAGCCAGCCTCCGAACCCGAACCGACGAGTCGATGCCAGCCGTCGCCCGTCCCCACCGACGAGACGGAATCGCCGGTGAACGCGACCCACGCATCAACCGTGATCGTTCCGCCCGATACGAGCCGCGCCGAGTGGATGATCCGGGTGGCCTTCACGACGACACCCGCGTGCCGAAGCCGCAGCCGGCCCTGGCCGATCGGTCGACCGCCGGCACACCGAGAATCCTCACGCGACGATCACCTCGAGCCCCGACTCGCCAAACGCCGCCAGCTGCTCGGCCGAGATGCCGGCATCGGTGATGAACGCGCTGAACTGGTCGAGGGCGCCGAGTGCGGCGAAGGCGACCCGGCCGATTTTGCTCGAATCCGCCACGAGCACCGCCCTGGTCGCCCGCCCGGCCATGAGCGTGTTGACGGCGGCCTCGCGCTCGTCGTTCACTGTCGCGCCGACCAGGGGGTCTATCCCGTTGACCCCGATGAAGGCCAGGTCGAGCCGCACCTGCGCGAGCACAGACTCCGCGTAGGCGCCGACGAGTTCGTAGGAGCGCGCGTGCACGACGCCGCCGGTGACGACCGTCTTGATTTGCGGTCGCATCGCGAGCTGCGCGGCAATATTGATCGCGTTGGTAACGACGGTGAGGTTGGCGTGCGGGCTGGCCTGCGCGATATCGGCGCGCGAGCTGAGCACCCCGGCGATCGCCGTGCTGGTCGTGCCGCCGCAGAGTCCGACGACGTCGCCGCGAAGAACCAGAGCGCTCGCCGCCCGAGCGATCTGCAGCTTTTCGGGCGCGTGCCGCTCCTGTTTGTACCGCGCCGGAAGGTCGTAGGCAACGGACTGCCCGATCGCACCGCCGCGGGTGCGGGTGAGCAGCTGCTGCTCGGCGAGGGTGTCGAGGTCGCGGCGGGCGGTCGCGGCCGAGACGCCGAGCTTGGTGATGATGTCGTCGACCTCCACCTGCCCCGAGTCTGCGAGCAGGTCGAGCACGGCAGTGAGCCGTTCGGCGCGGTTCACGCAGTCTCCTTCAGCGGCGCGCGGGCCGGCCGGGCCGCGTCAGGCACGGCGGGGGCGAGCGTGAGGGGCATGGTTGGGTCCGAAACTGATTGGTAGTGATCGAAAGCAAGTCTGAACAATCACCTTAGCGTGCGTCATTCTCACCGGATCGGTGACAACTGCGCGAGACAGTTGAGCTTGCGTCATAATCGAAAGGACGCGCCCGAAAGTCGGGCCGAACAGGTACCAGTTCCGAAACCCGAGTCGGAGGCTATACATGTCCGTTCAGTCCACCCTGGAGCGCCACAAGCGTGCACCTGACCAGGCCGGCCCCGCCGGTGGCAAGTCCGCCACGCGCACCTTCCGCGGCGACATCGAGGGCCTGCGGGCGGTCGCTGTAATCGTCGTCATTTTCGACCACCTGCTCGGCTGGCCTTCCGGCGGATTCATCGGCGTCGACATCTTCTTCGTCATTTCCGGCTTTCTCATCACGAGCCTGCTGCTCAAGGAACACGCCCGCACCGGCCGCATCTCCCTCGTCGACTTCTACCGCCGCCGCATCCGCCGCATCCTGCCCGTCTCGCTCCTCGTGCTCGTTGTTACGGTGGCCATCGGCTACCTGCTGCTGCCCGGCGCCCGCGCCCTGGGCACCCTGTGGGACGGCATCTACTCGGCCCTGTTCGTGGCCAACTGGCACTTCGCCTTCGTGGGCACCGACTACCTGCAGGCCACCAATGCCGTCTCCCCGCTGCAGCACTACTGGTCGCTCGCGGTCGAGGAGCAGTTCTACTTCGTCTGGCCGTTCCTGCTCATCGTGATCTTCGCCCTGGCCGGCCGCCGCACACTGAGCGCCCGAGCCCTGATCACGACCGTCGCCGTCACTACCGGCGTCATCACCCTCGGCTTTCTGGCCTGGAGCTTCTTCGAGACCTCGACCAGCCCCGCCATCGCCTACTTCTCCACCGGGGCCCGCGCCTGGGAACTCGGCATCGGCGCCCTCCTCGCCGCCGCCGCTCCCGGCCTCGCCAAGCTGCCGGCTGTGATGCGCCCAATGCTCGCCTGGCTCGGCCTCGCACTCATCGTTGCCAGCCTTCTGCTGATCAGCCGCGACTCGCCGTTTCCGGCGCCGTGGGGACTGCTGCCCGTCGCCGGAGCCACCCTGGTCATTGCCGCCGGTATCGGTCAGCCCAAACAGCGACTGCTGTTTCCGCTGACCAATCCGGTCAGCCGTTATGTCGGCAAAATTTCCTACTCCCTCTATCTGTGGCACTTTCCGGTCGTGATTCTGCTCGCCACCGTCTTCGCCACCGACTCGCCGGCCTACCTGCCGGTCGCCCTCGTGCTCATGGTGGCCCTCTCGGTGTTCTCCTTTCACTTCGTCGAGGACCCCATCCGTCACTCGCTCTGGCTCGAAAATGCTCAAACCCGAAAGCGAGAACGGATGCGCCGCCCCGCCACCACACACCGCTCCGGCCTCACCCCAGCCCGGGCCTGGATCGGCGCCCTCGTCGTCGTGACCCTCGTCATCGTCTCGGTATCGTTCATTACACTGAAGGGCGGAACAGCTGCTGCCCCTCAAGCCGACCCGGCCCCGGTCGGCGCGGGCGCCGGCCCCGAAACGCCCGACGCACCAGCTACGCTGCTGGCCACCCGGCAGGCCGCTATCGCCGCGTCCCTGGCGTCGACCGCCTGGCCCGCGACCACCCCAGCGTTCGACGCCCTGGGCGACAACTCCGGCGCCCCGGAATGGGTCGACGACGACTGTCTCTCGGTCAGCGAGAAGAACACCGCCGGGTGTCGCTACGGCGACCCAGCGGCTACCAAGACCGCGGTTTTGCTCGGGGATTCCATGGCCATCAGCTACATGCCCGCCATCCGTGCCGCCCTCGAACCGCTCGGCTACAACGTGCAGTCGCTGACCATGTTCTCCTGCCCGGCCGTCAACATCTCGGTGGCGCCCAAGAACGCCTCCGACGCGTCGGCAGCCACCTGCGACCACCACCACGCCTGGGTTTACGCCGAGGTCGCCCGCCTCTCACCCGACGTCGTGATCATGTCGAGCCTGGCCGGATCGATTGTGCGCCTCGCCAGCGGCAACGAAGGAGCGGCGGCCCTCACCGAGTGGCAGACCGCGACCGCCGAAACGATCACGGCGCTGCAGGGGTCGACCGACCACGTCGCTGTGCTCTCGCCGCCGCCGGCCAGTACGCCGTTCGCCGAGTGCAAGACCCTCACGAGTGCCCCCGCGGACTGCACCTACAGCCCGTCGAGTCTCTACCAGAAGGTGGTCGCGACCGAGCAGGGCGCCGTTGAACGGTTCGGCGACTTCGCCCAGTACGTGAACGTCGTGCCGTGGCTCTGCGTCGACAATGAGTGCCCCGCGTTCATCGACAACACGCCGGTGTTCTTCGACGGTCAGCACTTCGTGCGCGAGGCGAGTGCCCAGCTCGGCCCGCTGCTCGCCGAGGCCCTGTTCCCGCCGGCCGCCTAGCCGGCGCGCGGCGCGGCATCGGCTAGCTGGCCGTTCGGCCGCGCTCATGAACGATGGCGGGACAGTGTCGAAGCCCGTAGCGCACGGGTCAGTGCTCGCGCGGTCGAAACTCGCGCGGCCAGTCGCTCGCCCGAATGCGCTTGATCTCCCTGACCTCGCCGATGGTTCCCCACTCGTCGAGGCCCAGCCGTGACAGCGGTCGCAGCTTGTCAATGAGCGGATGCTCCCCGTCCAGCACCGCAGACGACACCGCCACGTGAGTCACTTCGCCGAACACGAGAGTGCAATCGCCCATCGACAGCGTGGAATGCAGACGGCATTCGATCGCCGCGGGGGACTCGGCAACGCGCATGGCTGCCACGGTCGCACTCGGCTCCCTGGTGAGCCCGGCGCGATCGAACTCGCTCTCCTCCGGCCCAAAGTCGGTGCCGGTGGCGTTGACCTCCAGAAACAGCGACTCCGGCGCGAAGTTCACCACGAAATCCCCGGTCTCGAGAATATTGCGCACGGTGTCCTTGACCCCCACCGAGGTGAATTGCACGATGGGTGGCGAAACGGATGCCACGGTGAAGAACGAATGCGGCGCCAGGTTGTCGACACCCTCCGCCGAACGGCTCGACACCCACGCAATCGGCCGGGGAACTACGAGCGAGTTCAGTAGTTTGTAGAAATCGCGGCGGGGCAGGTTTTGGGGGTCGAAGTCAGTACGCACCCGTTCAGGCTAACAATCCGCCCGACCAAACGGCTCGCCTCCGTCAGCCGAGCCGGCCGGATCCGCACCGGCCGAGCGCCGATAGAGTTACCTGATGCCTATTCTTCCCCGCCTGGTGGCCTTCGACCTCGACGATACACTCGCGCCGTCCAAGTCCGCGCTCGACCCGACCATGATCGACCTGCTCGTGAAGCTGCTCGGTGTTACCGAGGTTTGCATCATTTCCGGCGGCCAGTTCGCGCAATTTCAGGCGCAGATCATCGAGAATCTGCCCGAGATTAGCCTGGAGAAGCTCGCCCGGCTGCACCTCATGCCCACCTGCGGCACCCAGTACTACCGCAGTGACGCCCAGGGCTGGACCCAGGTGTACGCCGAGAACCTCAGCGACAACCAGAAGGCGCGGGCGCTTCAGGCCGTCGAGCAGACCGCCCGCGACCTCGGCTACTGGGAAAGCGACACGTGGGGCCCGATTCTCGAAGACCGCGGTTCCCAGATCACTTTTTCGGCGCTCGGTCAGGCCGCCCCGGTTGCTTCCAAAATCTCCTGGGATCCTACCGGCGAGAAGAAGAATGCCCTGCGTGAGGCCGTGCAGGCTCTGCTGCCCGACCTCGAGGTGCGCTCCGGAGGTTCGACATCCGTTGATATTACCCGGCAGGGTATCGACAAGGCCTACGGCATGAAGCGCCTCGCTGACCTCACCGGGGTCCCCCTCGACGACATGCTTTTCGTCGGCGATCGCCTCGACGAGAACGGCAACGACTACCCGGTCAAGGTTCTCGGCGTGGAGTGTATCGCCGTCGAAGGCTGGCCAGACACCGCGGCCCTGCTCGAGGACCTGATTCCCCGCTACGCAGCCGTCTGAGGCTCCCACCCCACCCCTGCCCCACCCTGACCTAGTGGCCACAACTCCTGCAATTTCACAACGGGAGATTTTGCATGCGTGATTCCGGGGTAGTCCTCGTAGTCTTCGAGGAACTGCAGGAGTTATGCGCGCGGCGGTGTCCGCTGCAGCAGACCTTTCAGACCGACACGCTGGCGGCGGGCCACCCCTAAAAAGCAGGACGAGATATCATCCTGAGTTTTTCTCGTGTACATTTCGCTTGTGAAAGAGATACGAGCCGAGAACCGCGAGTGGATCAACTTCGCCAAGGGCGCGGCGATCATTCTGGTCGTGCTCTATCACTCGTCGTTGTTCCTCAACGACCTCGGCCTGGCCGGCAGCACGCCCCGACTACGCCTCGTGCTCAGCTACTTTCCGATGCCGGTGTTCTTCTTCATCGCCGGTCTTACCGCGCGGCGTATGCTCACCTGGAACTTCACAGACCTGTGGCGTCGCCGTCTGCTCACCCTCGTCTACCTGTACCTTCTGTGGTCGGTCATCCGGGTGGTCTTCTACCTTGTCATTCCGCACCTGCGCGGTACGGAGCGATCCCCGACCGACCTGGTCAACATTGCGCTGTTGCCGGTCTGGCCCACCAGCAGCTACTGGTTCATCTGGGCCCTGGCAATCTTCACCCTGCTGGCCTGGTTGCTGCGCAAACTGCCGGTCACACTGCAAATTGCAGCGGCTGGGGCCGTGGCCGTGCTGTCGACGACGCCGGGAGTGCTCGACCTCGACAACGTCGGCTGGGACCGCGTCACCGCCAATTTCATCTTCTTCATCATCGCCGTCTACTTTCCCCACGCCATCTATCGCCGGGCTGCCCGGGTGCGGGTGTGGCACGCCATCGTGCTCGTGGCCGCGTATGTCGGCCTCGCCGTGCTGCTCGTGCCACTGCACCTCTCCCGCGTTCCTGGGCTCATTTTGCTCGAAAGTGCGGTCGCCGTAGCGATGGGCGTGTCCCTGGCCACCCTGCTCGTGCGGGTGAAATGGCTGAACTTCATGAACACGCTCGGCCAATACAGCTTTCAGATTTACCTGCTGCACCTGTTTCTCGTGGCCGGCGCCCTCGCGCTGCTCGCACCCTTCGCCGAATCGTTCTGGCTCGAACGCGCCGGCAACGCTCTGCCGTTTCTGCTCGCCGCCATCGTGCTCGTCGCCTCGCTCTACCTCGCCAAGCTCCTGCGCCGGTTCTCGTTCCTCTGGGTCAGCCCGTTCCGCAAACGCCAGACCAATTCGGTCTCTCGTCGGGCTCATCTGAACGGAGACCTGTTGTGAAGAAGACTCGCCTGATCGCGGCCTCCGCTGTATTGGTGGCCGCTGGTTTGCTGCTCAGCGGATGCTCCGCCAGCCCCGCCACGCGCGTCGCCAACGCGCACGGCGACTCGGTTGTGTTGCAAAACGACCTGCAATACGGAACGGCCGGCGGCCAGAAACTCCTACTGAACGCCTGCCTGCCCAAAAGTAAAAAAACTCCCACCGCGGCGATGATCCTCGTTCACGGCGGCGGATTCGACAGTGGCACCAAAGACTTCGGCGGCATGACCGCGCTCTGCTCGGAACTGGCCGACGGCGGCATCGCCGCCTTCTCGGTGGACTACCGCCTGGCACCGCGATTCGCTTACCCGGCGCAGGTGAACGATGTCACCGACGCGCTCGATTGGCTGCGGGAGAGCGCCCAGGTCGCACAATTCGGCATCGACCCCGAACGGATTGGATTGTTCGGCAGCTCGGCCGGCGCGATCATCGCTTCCTCGATCGGCACCGACGGCACCGGCAGCCTCACCAGCGGCGATCGCGTCGCGGCGGTCGTGGCGATGTCGCCGGCGGTCGACCTCACCGAGAACGGACTCCTGCTTGGCGACCCGTCGAAGACGGCGACCGCCTCCATTCTGCAATATCTCGGCTGCTCCGACTTCACCGACTGCCCGAATTCCCGCGAGGCGTCGCCGTTGTATTCCGTCGACAAGACCGACCCGCCCTTCTACATCGCCATTTCACAAAAAGAACTTGTTCCCCTCGAGCAGGGGGAGGCCATGGCGCTCGCGCTTAAAGCGGTCGGCGTGCACGTCACTCTCGACGTGAAACCCGGTAAACGACACGCACTGGAGCTCCTCGACGAGACCACGCGAGAGAGTATTCGTCAGTTTCTGATCGACAATTTAGTTAACTCCTCGTCACGGACTGATTAAATCCTCAATACTGACGGTCCAAAAGTGAGGATTTTTATGCCAACATAGGTTTCTGTCGTCGTGCACCCGAAGCACGATGCATCGATCACGCGGGGAGAAGTGCCCATGGAACTGAAACGACTGGTCCGAATACTCCGGAAGCGATGGATTCTCATTGTTGCTTTCGCCCTGCTCGGCGTGGTCGGTGGATCGGCAGCCGCGCTCATCACACCCGTGCAATACCAAGCCTCTACCCGCGTGTTCGTGGCCGCCCAAATTCAAAACGGCTCGACGCCCGGTGATCTCGTGCAGGGCAACAACTTCGTCGTGCAGAAGCTGCCGTACTATCTCGACGTCGCCACGAGTCCCCGCGTGCTGGATCCGGTGATCGGAAGCCTCGGCCTCGATGAGACCGCAGTCGACCTGGCCGAGCGGGTCACGGCCACGACCCAACCCGGCTCGGCCGTTATTGAACTCAAAGCGCTTGCCTCCACAGCGCCTGCTGCCCAGCAGCTCGCGCAGGCCGTCTCGGAGAGTTTCACCGACGTCGTCATCAACCAGCTGGAGAAGCCCGCCGACGGCGGTGCCAGCCCGGTCACGGTCGGTGTGCTCGACCCCGCCGTCGCCCCCGACAACCCCGCGCTGCCGCAGCTCTATCTCAACCTGGCCGTCGGACTGCTCATCGGGCTTCTGGTCGGACTGGTGACCGCGCTCATCCTCGGGCTGCTCGACCGTCGCATCTACAACCGTGACGACATCGAGCGACTCACCGTCGTTCCCGTGCTCGGCGGTATCCCGCTTGAAGCCCGCGCCAACCCGATCATCTCGCCCGACGGCGCGTCCACCGCCCGCGCTGAGGCGTTCCGGGTGCTGCGCACCAACCTCGAGTTCGCCGACGCCGACACCGGCCGTCGCAGCCTCGTCGTGACGTCCTCCGTTTCGGGCGAGGGTAAAACGACCACACTCGTGAACCTCGCCATCGTGTTGGCCGAGAGCGGTGCGACCGTCGCCGTGATCGACGCCGACCTGCGCACGCCGCGGCTAGCCGACTACCTCGGTCTCGACGCCGATCGTGGCCTGACCGATGTTCTGATCGGCGACGTGCAACTCAAGGAATCCCTGCAATCGTGGGGCACGCAGCATCCGCTCACCGTCTTGTCGTCGGGCAAGATTCCCAGCAATCCGAGCGAACTGCTCGGATCGACCGCCATGGGCACGGTGCTCGACGTGCTCAGCAGCAGCTACGACTACGTGCTCATCGACGCGCCGTCGGTGCTCGCGGTGACCGACGCTGCTGTGCTCAGCCGCTGGACCGGCGGCACCATTCTGGTCGTCGGCGCGAACCGGGTGCGCGAACCCGAACTGCTCGCCGCCTTCGACGCCCTCGAAGCGGTCGGCACGACGCCCCTCGGCGTTGTGCTGGCCATGGCTCCCACCCGCGGGCCCGACGCGCTCTTGCAGGGCGGCGGCTTCGCGGCGGCTTCCCGCCCGGCACCCCGTGCCACCCCAGCGAGCGACGCGAAGACGAGCGACGCGAAGATGAGCGACGCGAGTCGTTCGACCCCGCCCGACAGTGAGTCTGCCCCATCAGAGACCCCCACCCGCGTCACCTGGTAGATCCACCCGTTCCTTTCCCGTTTGGCCCACGTTCGAAGACGCACGTTCGAAGACGCACGTTCGAAACAGTTCCGCAAAGGCTTGACCCGAAGGGAGCCTCAGTGTCCGTGCACTCGTCTGACCCGGTCGATTCGTCGCCCTCCCAGCAACGAAAACTTCTGCTCGTGGCCTCTACCGGCGGGCATCTGGCCCAGTTGGTTCGGCTGGCCCCGGGGCTGGGCGCCTCGCCCAGCTCGCTCTGGGTCACCTTTGATTCCATGCAGAGCCGGTCGTTGTTGGCCGGCCAGCGGCGCATCCATGTGCCGTACGTGCGTCCCCGCGACTACCTCGGCATGATGCGCGCGGCCAGCATCGTTCGCCGTGTACTCAAGCACGAAACGTTTGAGGGGGCAGTGAGCACCGGCGCCGGTCTTGCCGTCGCGGCACTGCCGCAGGCCGCGATCAGCGGCGTGCCGAGCCTCTACATCGAGAGCGTCTCCCGCGTCGATGGGCCATCGCTCAGCGGGCGGATGCTCGCCGCCAGCCACCTGGTCAGCGTGCGCACCCAGCATCCTGCCTGGGCCACCAACCGGTGGCGAACGCACCCGAGCGTGCTGTCCACGTACCATTCGTTGATCCGGCCGGCGCCGGAATGCCCCAGCCTGTTCGTCACCCTCGGCACCATCGAGGGTTACCGCTTCGATTCCCTCGTCGACGCCGTGCTGGCAAGCGGCCTGGCCGATGAGCGCACCGTCTGGCAGCTCGGTTTCACCACCAACCGCACCGATCTTCCCGGCCAGGTACGCCAGATGATGCCGACCGCACAGTTCGTCGATGCCGCCCTGACAGCCGACGTCGTGATCACCCACGCCGGTGTTGGTACCTTCATGGGACTGCTCGAACTGGGCATTTTTCCGGTGATCGTGACCCGCCGCAAGCACCGCGGTGAACACGTCGATGACCACCAGATGCAGATCGCGGAGCTTGCCGAATACCTCGGTGTCGCCAGGGCCGTTGACTCGCCCGACCTCACGGCCGAAGTCATCCGCTTCGCTGCCGGCCGTGCCATCGACACCGGCGTGCGCGTTCCGCTGCCCAGCGACCGATGATCCAGGGGTTGTCTCCCGAGCGGATGCAGCGCGACATCTTCGTGCCGGCCCGCGGCCAATACGACAATATCGGTGACATCCTGCTGCGCCGCCAATTGCTCGACTGGTTGCGGGCGAGCGGCCCGCTGCACGTCTATGTCGGCGAGGCGCCCGACGGATATGCCGAGGGGCTCGGCCTCACACCGGGCGACGTGCAGTATCGCTCCTTTCGCCGGTGGTATGCCGCAGCGCTGGCCAGTGCGGTCCGCGGCCACGCCTCGTACGTGTTCAAACCCGGCGAGATTCAACTGACCCTGATCGGCATGAAGGAGCACCTCGCCATGCTTCCGGTGCTCGCACTCGTGCGCGCTCGACATGGCCGCGTCGCCCGGGTCGGGGTAGGCAGCCGCAACTTCGCGCCGCTTCCGCGAGCATTGATGGGGCCGTCCATCGCACTGTCGAACGTGTCGTTGTGGCGGGATGCAGCGACCGCCGGATATCTCGGGCAGGGCAGCATCATGCCCGACCTCGCCTTCGCCGGGGCGAGCAGCGCCGCCGGTTCAGCCGCCGCCGATTTGGGCAGCACGGCGCGCCGCGACGTGCTCGTCGTGTCGATGCGCTCCGACCTGGAGTACCCGAGCGCGGCTTGGCTCGCCGGGGTACGCGCCGTCGCGGCCGACAACGGGCTGCAGATCTGGTGTGTCACCCAGGTGTTGCGCGATGATGACAAGTGCGGACAACTCGCTACCGACCTCGGCGGCGAGGCGCTGCGCTGGAACGGCACCGGCCACGACGAGCAGGAACAGCGCCTGCGTTCCCTGTACGGGCGGGCCGCGCTCACTGTGAGTGATCGACTGCACGTGCTCGTCGGCGCCCTCACCGAGGGGGCGGTTCCGGCCGCGCTTCTGGTCGACGCCAAGTCTGACAAGATTGCTCGGCATTTCGCCGCCGCCGGACTGCACGACGTGAGCATTGTCAGCGCGGGCCTGTCTGCCGCCGAGATCGCCGCACGGCTGCAGAATCTGCTTGGCCGTCGCACGGCTATTCTGGCCGGCCTGGCCGAGGCCCAAGACGAATTACAGACCGTGCGCCGCCTGCTGGACCAGGTGCTCACCACCGAGAGTTTTCAGTGAGCCTCGCCGAGCCGGGCGACACCGAGCCGATCGTTGTCGTGCAGCCATCCGCCGCAGCGGTCCCCGCTGACCATAGCGAGATTCGCAACGAGTCCCGAACCGCGTCCGTTCCCGGACCGACCCGCGTGCCGGTCGCTCCGGCTTCGCAGTCCCAACGCCTGCTCGCCGTGCACATCGGGCGCAGCGGCGCAGTCGCCGGCGGTATGAGTCAGGTTATCAACGGCTACCTGGCACACTCCTTCGCTGACTTTGATCTGCGGATGGTCTCGTCGCGGGACGGCAGCGGCGGGGTGCGGGCGGCGGGGTTGGCAGCATCCGCTTTCTGGAAGGTGCTTCGCCTGGCCAGGCCCGAGCGCACCGTTGTGATCGCGCACCTGTCGCAGGGCGGATCCTTTGCGCGCGAGGGTGCGCTGCTCACCTTGGCCCACGCGCGCGGGTTTGCCACGGTCGCTCAGCTCCACGGCAGCTCTTTTGCCGACTTTGCCGTGAAGCGGCCAGGACTGGTCGGGCGCGTCCTGCGCGCGGCCGACGTGGTGCTGACCCTGTCGGCCGAGTCGCAAGCGGCTGCCGCCGATTTTGTACCCCTGGAGCGCGTCGTGCTCGTGCCCAACGCCGTCGCCGACGGGGTGCGGCGCGAGATCGAACCCCTCGTGGTGTTCGGCGGTGCGGTCATCACGCGCAAGGGCGTCGACGTGCTGGTGGCGGCCTGGCAGCGGCTCGCGCTAGCGCATCCGCTCTGGAAACTGGTGATTGCCGGCCCCATCGTTGACCAACCCGCAGTGCCGCTAACCCGCGGCGAGTTCGTGGGGGCGCTGAGCCACGAGGCACTGATGAAGTTGCTGGAGCGGTCGGCGATCGCCGTGTTGCCCTCCCGCGACGAGGCGATGCCCATGTTCATTCTCGAAGCCATGGCCCGCAGAAACTGTGTCGTGGCGACGCGGGTCGGCGGCGTGCCGGCCGTACTGGCGAACGGTGTGGGCATGATCGTGGAACCCGGCGACGTCGACTCGCTCGAGGTAGCGCTTCGGCACGCGATAACGGATGGCGCCTGGCGCGCCAAAAAGGCGGATCTGGCCAGATCCGCCTTTGAGACTACCTATTCGGCGGCCGCTGTCTTTCCGTTGGTCGAACGCAGCTGGAAGGCTGCACTCGACCGACGAGCAGACCGTGTGTTATGAAATGCAGGCCTGGTTCGAGAAGCCGGAACCGGCAGTCGTTACGGTGTTCGAGCAGTAGACCTTGGTGCCGCTGGCACCCTTGGTGCCCTGCTCGTGGATGAAGAAACCGTAGCCGGCGGCGCCGACCGGGGTGGTGTTGCCGAAGAAGACGTTGCGGAGGCCCCAGCCGGCGACGCTTCCGTTGACTGCGAAGCCGTGCACGGTGCTGTTCTTGCCCTGGTTGTTGTAGATCTGCCAGTCGTTGCCCTTGACTTTGACCCATTCCTCGGCCCGCGGCATGGCGTTGGCTCCGTCGATGACGTTGTCGCGGATGATGCCGTTGGAGGTGCCTTCCTTGACCTCGATCGGCTGGGCGCCGGTGAGGCTGATGTTGTTGGCCATGAGCAGCGTGCGGTCGGTCTTGTCGGGCTGGCAGTTGGTCTGGGCGCACCAGTTGGCGTCTGAGGTTCCGATGTAGATGCCCTCGCCGTAGAACGGATCGCGCTTGCCGGTGTTCTTGATGGTGTTGCCGACCACCTTGCTGTCGGTGGTGAAGGCACGCAGGTGAATGCCCTCGTAGCCGATGTTGTCGACGAGCGTGTCAGCAATCGTGACGTTGCTGCTGCGGATGACGCTGATGCCCTTGAGACTGTTCGTGACGGTCATACCGGCGACAATGAGGTTGGACGAGTTGGTGATCTGAATGCCGTGGTTGTCCTGGATACTGCCGACGTTGATCACTGCACTTCGCGGTCCGCAAACCCAGATCGGGTTGGACGCGGTTCCGTTGACGGTCATGTTGATCTGCTCGTTGTAGGTACCGGGGGCGAGCTTGATAACGGTTCCGGGCTGGGCCTGGGCTACGGCGGCCATGAGTTCCCCGGCCGTGGCCACGTTCACGGTGGCAGCGGGGCAGTCAACGTAGCGGTGGGTGCTGATCGGAGCCGGGGTTGGCGCGGTGCTCGGCACGGCCGACACAATGAACGCGTCGACGATGCTGTTGGTACCGGTGGACCGGGCATCCTTCTGGCCGGTGCGGGTCACCGTGATGGTGTGAGTTCCCGCCGAGAGGCTCGTGGTGCTGAACGCGTTCTGCTTGTACGCGGTGGTCGCCGAGTAGCCGTTGACCGTGGCGACGTTCTTGCCGTCGATCGCGACGGTGCTCGTGCCAGAGCTGCTGGTCAGACGGGTGATAAAGGCGACGCTCGAGCCCTGAAAGGTGAACGAGGCGCTGCCCGCCGTAGTGGTGAACTGAACTCCGCCGCCCGAGTCGTTGACCGAGCCGGAGGTGCGCCAGGTGCCGCTGTACTTGACTGACGCCGAGTTGCTGTCGAAGGTGGTCGTGCCGACCGGAGCCTGCACGGGAGCCGTGGTGGCGACCGGGGCCGGGGTGGGCTCAGGAGCCGGTGTCGTCGTCGTCGTGCCGGCCGGAGTCAGAGTCACGAAGGCGTCGACGATGCTGCTGGTACCGGCGGAACGCGCATCCTTCTGGCCGGTGCGGCTGACCTTGATGGTGTGTGTTCCGCTGGAGAGGTTCGAAGTGCTGAACAGGCTCTGCTGGTACTGCGTCGAGGCCGAATAGCCGTTGACCGTGGCGACGACCTTGCCGTCGATGGCAATGTCGCTGGTACCCGACCTGCTGGTCATACGCGTCACGTAAGCCACGGTCGACCCGGTGAAGGTGAGTGAGGCGCTCGACGTGGCCCCGGCATACTTGATCGACGCGCCGTGGTCAGACGGCGAGCCCGTCGTGAGCCAGGTGCCGGAGTATTTGACCTGCGAGGAGCTGCTGTCGACCACCGTGGTGCCGGCGGGCGCCGTGGCGGCGGAGGCCGAAGCAACGCCGACGGGAATCATCGCGGTGAGGGGAACCAGCGCGGCTATGGCGACGGCGGCGATGGTCGCACGGCGTGAGAAGCGGGGGAACAACATTTTGGACCTTCCGGATATTCATGGACAGTTTGTAGCGTCCGTGAACCCGATGGGTTCCGACGCACATGATCTTCGTGAAGTCCGGCGGTTGTGCTGCCGTGATCACTTCGTCAATTAGCGTCTGAGCTGCTGCGCGTTACCCGTGTGTAAATGGGTTTGTGGGCGCAATTCGAGCGGATGTCACGCCTCCCCTCGCGCGAGCGCGCGCGAGAAGGGCACGGGTCGGTTCCCGCAACCGTGAGCGAAAAAGCTGAGGGGACCTCGACGATTTCGCCCTGATCAGTGCTATTACTCATAGTGGGCTATGCCCCTCGCCTGGGGGCGGGCTGTCGGAGTGGCTGTCTGGGTGGCCGCGGCGCGGCATCCATCATTCCTGTGAAAGTGCCTAGAGTGAATATATAACTGTTGAGGTTTTGTCACCCACAATTCACCGGTGGCTAACGGCACGATAAAAGAGCGTCGAAGCGCGCGAGTGCGCTGACGTCTCATCCGTTTGGCGGGCCGCAACCCCCGCGCACTGGCTCAAGTCCCGCGCACTTCGCCTGCACCGGGGGCCCTGCGTCCAGCGAAGGGTCCGCCTACGGCGTGCAGGTGATGTTGGAGATGCCCTGGGTAGCCCGGGTGACCGAGTTCGAGCACGACACGTCGGTGTCGCTCGACCCCTTGCGGCCCTTCTCGTGGATGAAGAAGGCGTAGCCGCCGGCGTTCACCGCCCCCGAGTTGTCGGTGAAGGTGTTGCGCAGTCCCCAGCCGTCGACGCTGCCGTTGACCGCGAAGCCGTGCAGCGGGCTGTTGGAACCCCGGTTGCCGTCGATGGTCCAGTCGTTCCCTTTGACCTTGACCCACTCCTTGGCATCGCTCATGGCATTGGCGCCGTCGATCACGTTGTCACGAATGACGCCGCCTGACGTACCCTCCTTGACCTCGATCGGCTGGGCGCCGGTGAGGCTGATGCGGTTGGAGAGCACGCGCGTGCCATCGGTGCGATCGGGCTTGCAGTCGGTCTGGGCGCACCAGTTGTTCTCCGACGTGCCGATGTAGATGCCCTCGCCGAAGGGTGCATCGCGCATACCGGTGTTCGAAATGGTGTTGCCGACGACCGTACTGTCGGTCGTGAAGGCGCGCAGGTGGATGCCTTCGTAGCCGATGTGATCGATGCGGGTGTCGGCGATGGTCACGTTTGTGCCGCTGATCACGCTGATGCCCTTGAGACTGTTGGTCACGGTCATGCCGGCGATCACGAGGTTGGACGAGTTCTTGATCTGGATACCGTGGTTGTCCTGGATATCGCCGACGTTGATCACGGCGTCACGTGAGCCGCAGACCCAGATCGGGTTGGAGGCCGTTCCATTGGCGTGCATGTCGATCTGGCGGCGATAGGTGCCGGGGGCCATTCTGATGACGGTGCCGGGCCCCGCACGGTCGACGGCCGCCATGAGTTCGTCGGCAGTGTGTACCGTCGTCGTCGCGGAGGGGCAGTCGGCGTAGCGGTGCACTCCGGTCGACGGCGCGAGCGCGGGTACGGGGGCAGGCGCAGGGGCGGGGTCCGGAGCCGGGGCCACGCTGGTCGTGGCGTTCACGACGAACGCATCGACGATGCTGTTGGTGCCGCTTGAACGGGCATCCTTCTTGCCGGTACGGCTGACCTTGATCGTGTGGCTGCCGCTCGACAGCGTACTCGTGCTGAACGCTGTCTTCTGGTGCACTGTTCTGGCGGAGTATGCGTTCACCGTTGCGACGACCTTGCCGTCGATCGAGACGGTGCTTTTTCCCGAGCTCTGGGTGGTGCGGGTGATGAAGGCGACACTGGTTCCCGTGAACGTCATCGATGCGCTGCCGGCGCTGAACTGAAACCGTACGGAGCCACCCCGGTCGGCGGCATTGCGGGTGCTGCGCCAGGAGCCGCTGTAGGTGATCTTGGCCGAGGAGCTGTCGATGACGGTTCGCGCCGGCCCGGATGCGGCGGCCTCGATGCCCGGGTTGGGGACGGCCATCGGAGCCAGAATAGCCACGGTCACCGCAGTGGAGGCGGCGACGGCAATTAGGGCGTGGCGGGCGGATGTTCGCGTGCGGGGGAGCGGGCGGGAAGGCTGCGTGAGATCAGCGCGTTTGCGGAGGAGACTGTTGCGAAAAACGGGCACGTGGAGTCCTCCGGAGAGTCAGGGTCGCGAATGGACAGCGGGTGCGCGCACGGCGCGGATGCTAATGGTGCCGTGTTGCATCGAGTCTGCGGGCGAGTGCGCCGGAGGGTCGGTTCGTCGGCCCTGTGATTCGGTCAGGTTGTCGATATTCCGGTGATCTGTAGCGAGCCAGTTTTTCAACTGGTCGCTTCGTGCCGGATGCTGCCTGCTCGTTGCGACTGCGATGCGTATTCAGCGTTCGATGACCGAGATCGTAGGGATCCGGCTTGAACTGTTACCCGAGCCTATCGAGAGTCAAAGTCGAATCCGTTTCACTTTCCTGGGAAAACGCCCAGAATGGAGCCTCCCCGCGTGACGCATCCGTGCACGCGTGGACATGGTGAAGTGTTGCTTCAAAGTGCTGAGACAACCGTTTACCCGCTTTCGCGAATAAGTGCTGGAGTTGCCAAATCGGCAAGTGTATACTTACCGATATGGAAACTCCCGAGGTTACCGCAGCCGAAGCCCGTCGCGCGCTCGAGCAGCTCGGTAAGGATCGCGGCCGCGCCGCCGTGCGCATCACGGCGCCGTGGTGGTACTTGTTGATGGAGGGCCTGCTGCTCGCCGCGTTCATTCTGTGCTTCGCCCTCAGTGACCCGGGCTTCTACATCGGTGCCAATGCCATCGGCTTCAGCTACATCGTGCTCGGCCTGTTACGCCGCGTTTTCACGCGCACGACGGCAGAGCCGTGGTCCGACGCCCGCACCTGGCGCGGTGGGCTCGTGCAGGTTGCCATCATCGTGCCGGTTATGGCAGTGGGCGTCCTCGCGCATCGGCAGGTCGACGAGCTGTGGATCCTGGTCGTGACGGCCGCAGTCGTTCTCGCGCTGAAGCTCGTGTTGGGCGTTCGAATGGAACGCGCCTTCGCGCGGTCGGTCGCCCAGGGTGCCTGACGCCGAACAGGCGGCCCAGTTCAACGAGACGATCCACGGCGCCGTGCGGCTGCGGGTGTGTGCCATGCTCCATCAGCTGGGCACGACCGAGTTTCGCCTGCTTCGCGACAGCCTCGAGGTGAGCGACCCCACGCTCAGCAAGCACCTGCGCATTCTGGAGGCCGCCGGTTATGTCGACATCATCAAGGGGATTGTCGACAGCCGCCCGCGCACCCGGGTGCAGCTCACCGAGTCCGGTCGCTGGGCTTTCCAGGGCCACGTGGCCTTCCTGCGCACGATTACGGGCGCAATCAACGCCGAGCCGTGAGTTTCGACCCGAAAAACCGCGGCAAGACTCCCGGGTCGGCGAACAAAACTCACGGCTCGACGGGCGGATGCCTACGCGCACGGCTCGGCAGAGCGGATGCCACTTCTCAGGCCGCACCCTGCGCGGCGGCCAGACGCAGCACCCGGCGGTGCAGCGGCACGCTCACCTTCGCCGAGCCGGCCAGCGCCAGACGCTTCCAATCGCGACGACGCGCAGCGAGCAGCACCAGGCGCCAGGTGAGTCGGGAGCGCAGCTCGGCGACGAT
Organism: Cryobacterium aureum; assembly: GCF_002954245.1. Classification (GTDB taxonomy): domain Bacteria; phylum Actinomycetota; class Actinomycetes; order Actinomycetales; family Microbacteriaceae; genus Cryobacterium; species Cryobacterium aureum. Next base: position 101,556 of record NZ_PPTG01000002.1, read on the forward strand.
CTCGTCGCGTTCGTCGGCGTCGTACGGGCCGTTCAGGGCGTCTTTCAGCCCGGAGAGCAGCACGTAGCGCAGTCGAAAGTAGCCGTACGAGTTCGATCCGATGATGCGGGTGTCGAGGGTGATCGCCACCGTGGTGACAGCCTGCTCCACCAGCAGCAGCGACTCAGCCCGGCGCGACCCCGAGCGGACGATGGACCCGCCGCGCACGACATAGGAATAGAGCACATCGCTAATGACGGCCACGTGAGTGGCGGCGGCGAGCAGCTGAGCGACCATCGCCAGGTCGGAGTGCACCCGGGCCGGGGTGAACTCGATCTCGCGCGTGAGCTCCCGGCGGAACAGCTTGTTCCACAGATGACCGGTGAGCTCGCCGTCGAGCAGCATTCCAAAAGCCTCGGCGCCGGTGATCGGACCGTTCAACAGGGGCGCAGCCAACGGACGCCGCTGCCCGGGATAGACGTATTCGGCGCCGCAGACGATCACGTCGGCACCGGTCGACCGCGCCGCCGCCACGAGTTTCTCGAGCGCCGACACCGCCCAGTCGTCATCGCAATCGACGAACCACAGAAATTCACCCCGGCTCTCAGCCACCGCGCGGGCTCGTGCCCGGGCGACTCCGCCGTTCTGCTCCTGCCGAAAATACGAAACGTTCGCGGCCGCGGCCGCGGCCCGCGCGCCGATTGCGGCCGTCGCATCCGTTGAGCCGTCGTCGACCACGATGATCTCGACCGACTCCGGGGATGCGCCGAGCGTCTGCTGCAACAGTCGATCGATGGCGCCTTGCAGAAAATCCGCCGCGTTGTAGGCCGGAACGATGACGCTCACGACCGGATGCCGGCTCGTGCCAGTGCTGCCCTCCTCCGGCCGCCCGGCGGCATGCGCCCCATTCACGCGGTGAGCTTTCGAATGCTGTCGGTCAGCTCCCGCAACGACGCACGGGCCTCGACGACGTGGCGCAGAATCGGCTCGCGGCGGCTGATCACGTCGCGGGCCCGGCGCTCGAGCGCTGCCGGGTCGAGCAGCGTCCAGCCGATCGTGGCGCCCCTGATGCCGACCGCGTCGAGGGTGCGGGCCGCCTTCGACGGCCCCGCGTCAGCGATCACGAGCGGCAGTGCGCCCTCAGTCAGCCCGATCACGGCGGCATGCAGGCGGTCACTCACCACGAGCATCGACCGCTGGTACACGCCGCGCAGGCGAAGCTCCTGCGCGGCATGGTCCGGGCCGTCCCAGACCAGGGCCGTACCCCCGAGCGAGACCGCGAGTTCTTCGGCGAGGGGCCCGTCGCGTTCAATCTGCGACACGGTCACGATCTCGAGTCCGAGAGTGTCGGCCAAACCCCGCAGTGCCGCCAGCCAGGCCTCGTCGGGGCGTCGCCCGTTGTACCGCACCGAGACAGCGAGCAGCGGGCGATCCGCGGTGGACGCGAGCAGGTGGGCATCCGCGGCTCCCGTGGCGAAGGCCCAGTCGGGAGCGATACGGCCGAGCCCCATCGCCGAGCGGCTGTAGGCGTCGCGCCAGGCCACCAGGTCGCAGAGGCGCAGCGTCGCCGCCACCGGAATGCGCCAGCCCGTCTTCTGCCGCACTCCGAACCCGGCGTGCACGGCATGCCCGCCGCGCAGCCGGTTGAGCGCGAGGTGCGGCGCAAGTCGCAGGTAGCGCAGGGCGTAGGCGCGTTGCAGCTCCATTTCACCGGCATTGAAGGCATAAACGGATGCCTCCCGCAGCGTCGACCGCGAAATTTCGCGTCGCCACTCGGCACTCGTGCGGAACACCCGATCTTCGTCCTGCAGGCCGAGCCCGCTCAGGTACGAGTCCGATCGGGCGCCGACGAACACCTGCAGTTCGCCGGCCCCGCGCAGGGCATCGAGAAAGGCCCGCCGCAGCACGGTGTCGCCGATATTGTCGACCTGGCCCATAGCCGAGGCGAAGATTCTCATGTGCGCTCCACGACCCGCAGCAGCACCCGTTCCAGGTCGGAGCCGCTGGCCTCTTCCGAGAAGCGGGCCAACCAGGGTTCGATGTTGTCGAGCGGTAGCTCGGCCGCCCGCAGGATGGCGTCGGCAAGGTCGACCGGATGCGCGGACAGCGCGAGTTCCCCCGTGATTCCGGGCACAATCGCATCCGCTACCCCGAGCGCCCCCGAAACGGCGACCGCCGGATATCCGGCCGCTGCGGCCTCGACCAGCACATTGCCGAAGCCCTCCCGGCTCGAGGTGAGCAGGGCCACCGCGTTGTCGCCGAAGTGGTCGAACCAGTTCTCCACCCAGCCACGGTGGTGAAAGACCACGTTCTCCTGCCGGGCCGCGGCCTGGACGTCGCCCAGCAGCGGGCCGCCGCCGAACGAGACGACCTCGACGAGCACGCCGCGGCGGGCGAGCTCGGCGGCGGCCGCGATGGCGAGCAGCGGCCGCTTCTGCGCCACCAGCCGGCAGGCCAACACGATCTGAATCCCGTTGGCCGATCCGGGGCGACGTCGGGGCGGCGCGACGATGGTGGTGGCGCCGGCATCGATGGATTCCATGCCGATCAGCTCCCCACCCACCTGGGCGCGCGCGCCCGTCGTACCCTGACCCCGCGGGGTGCCGCGCAGCTTCGCCGTCGCCGGGTTGGCGACGACGGTGATGCGGTCGCCGCGCACCCCGAAAGCCGCCACCATCTCAGCGGCGACCGGATGCGAAATGGCGATCACGTGGTCGGCCCACCGATACAGGCGCTTGGCGAACCAGATCTTCACCCGGTGGGCCAGAGACGAACCGGGCAGTCCGAGCGACACCAGGTTGCGCTCGCTCACCAGCACGCGCGGCCGCAGTCGCACCGGAATCAGGTGGGCCGCCGTCAGCAGCACCAGGTTGGGGTGCGCCTGCAGGGAGATCGCCACGTCGGGCTGCCAGTCGAGCAGGCGGCGGCGCAGTGCGGCGGCCTTGTGCAGATGTCCGTGCTGGGCCGAGAGGGATGAGGCTGCAACCCCGTCGGGCAGGTATTCCGGATTCACCTCGGCGGCGGTGAGTACGACACTCACTTCATAGCCCTGATCGGCGAGCCACCCCATCCAGGTGCGGGCCACAAATTCTGCCCCGCCACCGTGCAGTGACGGTATGACAAAGAGGATGCGGCGCAAGGCTGGGTGCCCGCGCGCATCGTCGGACGGGGTCTGCGAGGAGAGTGTCATGCGGGGCCTTGTCTGTGGGGAGTCGGGCTCAGGGCAGGGGAATGGGGACGCTGTGCACTCGGCAATCCCGAGAAGTTCAGGGCGGCCAAGCGCTGTACCTCGGGTAGCCGCGCGGCGAGACGGTCGCGGTAGCTCGCCCGGTTGGCCAGCACTGCAAGGGCCACCGGAATCATGCGGTCGGCCAGGCCGACGCCCGGTTCGACGCACAGCTCCTGGGTGTCAAAGAGACGCATCATGCCGGCGACCTTGCCCTGGGTTGACAGGGCCACGGCCGGCACCTCGTGGAACATGGCCTGCACGGCCAGGTGCATGCGACCGGTCAGCACGATTTCGGCGCCGGCACACAGCCCGCGCACATCGGCCGGGCTGAGCAGCCGGTTCACCAGGACGACCCGGGAATCCGCCCCTTCAGCCTCGGCCACGCGGTCGAACACCGCCCGGCAGGCGGCCGCATCGTCGCCGCTGGTGCGCACAACGTGCGGCAGTAGTACCACCCGGAGCCCGTCCTCTAACAGCGCGGTGACAATTCGGGCGTACTCCGTGGTCTGGTCGAACCGGCGGCCGACCAGCGCGCTCGCGTTTACGACGGCGTAGCGGGCTGGCGTCGCCCCGAGATATTCCCTTACGGCCAGGCCGGAACTCGTTCGGGCGGCGAACACGGCGTCGGCGACATCCACCACGTTCTCGAAACGATCGGCGCGGGCGCGCTCGCCGGAGACCGGGTCGCGTAGCTGCAACCGCGTTCCCATCCGGCCGGCCCGGGCGAGCGACCGGCGCACCCCCACATTGGCGTGGCCGTTCCAGCTGAAGCCGAGAATGCGCGCTTCGACGCCCACGCTGCGCGCCAGGCTGGCAACATCCGCTCGCCGCGAGGAGGCGCGCACGCTGTAGGCGCCGTCCATGATGTCGGCGCCGATCACGGTCAGTGACAGGGCTCTGTAAAGTACCGGAGCCAGCGAAGCCATGGCCTGGCGGTGCACCCGCCCAGTGCCGTAGACCAGGTGTGGAATCGGCACGAGCTGAGCCCGCCAGGCGTGCTGCGTGGGGATCCGCACGTCGGCCGGCCGACGCACGAGCACCTGCACCGGCCCATCCACGTTTTCGAGAAAAGTCTCGACCATGGCCTGATCGCCGATATTGCCCTCGCCGGGCGGGGCGACGAGCACGTGCGAACGCTGGGCGCGCGCATCGAGCGGGCGCAGCTGGTTTATTGCGCGTCGAAGCGCGCCGCGATCGCGCAGGTAGGGCAGAGCGGATGCCGCGGCCAAGCCGTGGACGACCCGGTCCAACCGGCGGATGATGCGCCGCCGGGTGCGGCCGGCCGTGCGGGTACGCGCGGGGGTGCGGGCGGGGGACAGCTGGTCGGAATCGGTGTTCGTGTCGGTATCAACGGTCGGGCTGCCCGATTTCGACGACCGTGCGGAGCGCAGAAAGCTGCGGGCTTGAGTGATCGAGCGCACATCTCGGCGAAAAATCGGCCAAATCAGCATGACGACGCCGATCGCGGCGAGCAGCGCGACCCCGCCGACGGCGACGCGAGCGAACGAAAGTTCAATCGGAATCCACTGCACGGCGGCCCAACTGACGCCGGTGGCGAAACCGTAGCCGAGAATGGCGCGCACGCCGGCCAGGAACATGGCGCGCGCCGGCGCATCCGTTACCCGGCTGATCCACGCGAGGCCGATCGGCCAGATCAGCGCGACACCGATCGAATACCCGGCGGCGACGCCGTAGACGCCCCAGAGCGAGCCGACCAGCACGAATGCCACGAGCAACGGCCGGGTGGTGAGGGCGAAATACAGGTTCTGTTTGGTGGCACCCTTTGACAGAAAAACCCAGTAGGTCGCATAGGCAGCGGCTTCGAAGAACCCGGCAATGGCGAGAATCTGAAAGATCGGTGCGGAGCCCAGCCACCGACTACCGAGGGCGATGCTGATGATTGGCAGGGCTTGGGCGCAGGAGAAGGCGAGCACGATGGTGACCGCGTGCAGCATGATGGTCTGCCCGAGCAGAATGAACCGGTCGTACTTGGGCGGGTCGTCCTGCAGCCTGGCCAACACCGGCAGGGCCACCCTGGTGGATGGACCGTTGATCTGGTTGAGCGGCAGTAGCAGCAGCTGGAAGGCCCTGTTGTAGAGGCCGAGCGGGCCGGCGCCGAGGGTGGCACCGATCACGATCGTGTCGGTGTTGCGACTGGCGTAGCCGAGCAACTGCGTGCCAGCCAGGTTCGACCCGAATACGATCAGGTGGCGCATGGGCGCGGCGCGGTGATACCAGCCGGGAAACCAGTTGGTGACCGGAATGAGAATGATGATGGTGAGAATGCCCTGGCTGATCTGCTGCCCGGCGAGAGCCCAGTAGCCGAAGCCGTTCAGTGCCATCACGATACCGACGAAGAGGCCGCCGACCTGCGCGCCGATCTCCGACCCGGCGAGGGCCACGAAGTGAAAGTTGCGGTTGAGGTCCGCTCGAAACTGGGTGGCCAGGCCGTTCAGCAGAAATGTTCCGGCGAGCACCTGGCTGAGCAGCACGAGCCGATCGTCGCCATACAGGGTGGCGATGAGCGGGCTGAGCAACATCGCGAGCAGCATGAGCGCAAGCCCGATCACGCTGTTGATCCAGAACAGGTTGTCTTTCTGGTGCTGGCTCAGGTCGCGCACTTGAATGGCGGCCGACGACAGCCCGAAGTTGCGCAGCACCTCACCGACGCCGATGATCGCCGCGACCGAGGCGACCAGGCCGTAGTCGCTCGGGTCGAGCAGGCGCCCAAGCACGACGATGCCGCCGAGCTGCACGCCGATACGAATGAGCTGGCCGACCAGGGTGGTCGATGCTCCGCGCCCGGCGGTGCGGCCGAGTCCTGCGGTCGAGCGGGGTTTCTCCGGAACGTTGGGGGTTCCCGGCTGAATCGTCGCGGTCAACGGATGCTCCGCCCGGCGGTGCGCCCGGTTAGTTGCAGGGCCCGCAGGTAGGTGTGATAGCTCTGCAGGCCGAGCGTTTTCCAGTCGCGCCCGGAGAGTTGCGGGCGCGGGCGCGGGCCGGCTGCGCGCATCCGCTCGAGGGTGCCCAGTAGAATCTCTGGCGTGAGCTCGCCCTCATAGAGGTAGATCCAGTCGGGGCCGACTTCCTCGGCCAGGGCCAGGTTCGACGCCGTCGACGGCACGAGCACCGGGCGATCGAGCGACAGCGCTACGAGCAGCACACCCGAGTTGTGCATTTCGCGGTAGGGCAGCACGACCAGCTCGGCCCCACCGACCTCGACCACCAATTCTTCGTCGGAGACGAAACGCAGCACCGAGCTGATGCGCGCATCGCGGGCGGCTTGCGTGCTGATGATCTCACCGAGCCCGCTCGAGGGCCGACCCACAATGCGCAGCGCGAGGTCCGGGTCGGGTAGGGCCCGGAACACCTGAAGCAGCGTTTCAACGCCCTTGTACGGGCGGATCAAACCGAAATAGAGGATGCGCCCCTGCACCGGGTCGGGCAGCGGCATGCTCCTGAAACGGTCGCGATAATGACCGTGCAAAATGGTGACCGCCCGAGACTCCGGTTCGACCGGTGTGGTCGGGTTGAGCCGGATGATGAGGGCCGTGCGGGCATCGAGCGCGTCGAGCGCGCGGGTTTCGGCGTCGTGACCGGCTTCGTGCGGGGTCAGGTTGTGCGCGGTGCGCACGATCGGAATGCGCTGCAGCCTGGCGCGCAGCAGCAGTGCATACAGCGCACCGCGGCGGAGCCGGGCCTTCAGCGGCCTCGGCGCGCGAATGAGCAGCTCCGGCCAGTGCACGTGAAAAACGTCATAGCGGCCGAGCAGCGCGGTGCGCCAGGAGAAGAATCGCATGGTCACCGCATCGGGTGCGCCCTCGACGACCTGGTTGACGTACCGGGTGCTGCCGTCGGGCGGACTCAGTGATTGCAAGACTGTCAGGTTTACTTTAATCGCGGTCATCATGCCCATTCCCCTTGCGGGCCGGTGAAACGGATCGGCTCAAACGTGAGAATCTGTCGGTTTAGCGTAGCGTGCGGGTGGCTCGAGCGTCAGAGCTGCGCATACCCCCGTTTGGGGTGTACGAAAGCCCGTCGCGTAGTGGGCGCGCGGCCGGGCTCGAGCGGGCCGGCGGCATCCGCTCGGGTGGGGTTCAACGCCAGAATCAGCAGCAGGCCGAGCAGCAGGTGCATCGGTCGCAGGGCGTCGATAGCGTTGAAACCGGCGATGCAGATCGTGTACGCCACCAGGGCTGCGGCCGCGCCGACCGCCCGGCGGGACAACGCGTGCGCGATGGCCGAGCCGATCATGAGCAGGAACAGCACCAGGCCGGGCAGCCCGATGCTGATGAGCAGCTGCAGCAGCGAGTTCTCGATGGTGACCTCGTTGAACAGGCGCCCGGTGATGCCAGAGGTGCCAGGGCCCGAGCCGATCCAGCCGGCGAGGTTCGCTGCCTGCACCGACACCCACACGCCGAGATCGCGGGCCTGTGAAGACAGTTCGGCTTCGACGGAGTTGTTGCGGGCGGTGAAGGCGTCGAACTGGAACAATCCCACCACCGCGATGACAAAGAGCCCGGCCAGCAGCGCGAATTTGCCCCAGCGCTTTTCGCCGCGCAGCATGAGGGCTGCCGCGTAGGCGAAACCGATGGCGATGGCAGCGGCGAGAATCGCCCCGCGCGAGACGGTGGCGACCAGGCCGAGGCCGCTGAAGACGGCGGCGGCGAGGGCGGGCTTGGAGTTCTCCCGAAGCCAGACGCCAATGGCCAGGGCGCAGGCGACGGAAAAAAACAGGGCGGCGAAGAGCGGATGCCCGAATGACGCGTCGGCCCGATACACCGACCAGTGCTGGTGGTCGGTCAGCCCGAGCACCGAGAACAGGCTGCCCCAGATCGGGTTGAAGCGCAAAACACCTTCGACAACCGCGTAGGCGCCGAGCCAGGCGCCGAGCAGCAGCCAGGTTCGACGAATCCAGTACGCCTCCCGGGTGCTGGTTCCGATGCACAGCGGCAGCAACACGGCGGCACTGAAGCTGATCATCCAGCCCAGGCTCGCCTGCAGGTCGGTGGTCCGCGCAAGGGTGAACAGCGTCCAGACCAGAAACAGCAGGGCGAAGTAGCGGGTGGCTGACCGGAAGCGGGCCGGCGGGGTCGCGGGGCCGGCATCCGTTTTCGTCGGTAGCAGGCGTCTTATGGCCCAGATGACGATGATCATGGTGGTTAGCGGCAGAGCGCCGATCGGGCCGTCCTGCGGCAGGATGCGCGCCGGAACCAGCGCGAAGGTCACGAGCGCGACGGCCGGCAGGATGTGCGCCGGCAGCAGGAACAAGGTGACGACGGCGGCAAAGGCGAGCAGGGTGAGCGGAATCAGAATGATGCCAACGGTGGTGATGAATCGTGGCAGCACCACGCTCGCCACAATGACGAACAGGGCGGCGAACACGACCAGAACGACCGGCGTGCTGCGCAATCGGCGCAGAGTGGAATCGAACATCGGCCGCCTCGGATGGTAGTGGCGCAGGAATGGATCGGGTATCGCGCAGCACTATTGGTGCGAATAGCCGCAACGATAACACGTGAGTTTTCCTCAACGCCAGCGGAACAGCTGAAAACCGGTATTCGGGTCAGCAGGACGGTGTGAACTGGGCCTTCACGAATCCGGCACTCTGGTACGCGAATTGGTAGGCCCAGGTGCCGGGATCCATGGGCTGGGCGGCGCCGATCACCGCGAGTTCCCCGGCGAAGCACCGGCTGATCTGCACCCGGGCCCGGCTCACGTGATAGCTCGAGGTGACCACGATCACCCGGTTCCAGCCGCGTTCGGTCGCAAACGCCGCGATCGCCTCTGCCTCACCGCGGGTCGTCGTGGGGTGCGGATCGAAACACTCCACCGTAATCGCCGTGCCCGGTACCGGCACCGCTCGTGCACACAGATTCGCCGGTCGGGTATCACCGCCGAACGCATCCGAGATAAAGATATTCCCGCTGTACCCGGCTTCGGCGAGATGCACGGCCTTCGCCACCACGGCGGCGCTGCCGAGTCCGCCGAGTACGACGATGGCGTCGGCGGAGACCGGTTGGTCCTCGCGGGGAAACATAACGGTTCGCGTGGTGACCGCCAGTAGCCCCACGGTCAGAAGTACCAGGCCGGTGAGCACGATCAACGCGCGCTGCCGGCGGGGTCGTCTCACTCGTTGAGCGGCAGCATCCGCTCTGCTGGTCGGGCTTCCACCGCCGCGGCCGGAGGGCGACCGGAGAACCAGGACGGCACGGAGAACCCGTAGCGCAGCACCGGCAGGTCGCGCACCAGGCGCCAACACAACAGCGAGGCAGCGACGGCGCCTCCGGCGACCAGCACGGGCAGCACCGGACCGAGGCGGTCGAGCCAGGTCTGCCCCCGCCCGAGCAGTAGCAGGCTGGTCAGGGCTGAGACGAAGAGAACGTGCACCACGTAGATGGGCAGGGTGTTGCGGCCCACGTAGGTCAGCCAGGTGAACGCGCGAAAGCCCACCAGGAAGCGCGCCAGGAGCAGGCCGGAGCCGAGGGCGGCGAGGCTCACCAGCACGAGGCTGCCGGTGATGAACGGCACCCGGGCATCGACGGTGAGGATCACCCCGGCCAGCACGAGGAAGCCCGCGCCGAAACCGAGCCCGAGCCAGAGGGCGCCCAACCGGCTCGGCCGGTTGACGAAGGCCAGGATCCGCTCGCGCAGGTAGCAGCCGAGTAGAAAGTACACGAAATAGCGGCCGATGCCGTTCCAGGCGATGTTGCCGGTGTCGGCGCGCGCGAAGAACAACACCGACAGCACGGCGGCACCGCCGATCTGCACCCGCCAGTCGACCCGGTTTCGCAGCAGCTTCGCGGCCACGAAGAACAAAGCGAGGGCATAGAGAAACCAGAGTCCGTTGCTCGGTCGCACCGGGGCGAGCAGCAGGTCGACCGGGTTGGTCTCATCGAAGCCAGCGGGGTTGGGCAGCAGGGAGAAATAACCGAAACGGATGACCGTCCACAGTAGGAGCGCCCACACCAGCAGGCTCAGCCGGGTGCGCCACAGGGCCGGCCAGGTGCGTTTGATGATCGAGCCGGCAAAGAGCCCGGAGGCGAGAAAGAACAGCGGCATGCGAAACACGATGAAGACGAGATTGATCTTGTTCCAGAGTTCGGGGGCCAGACCGGAAAGAACCGTCCACTGCACGGCATGCGCCAGGGCTACGAGCAGAATGGCAATGCCCTTGGCGCCGTCGACCCAGTTGACCCGGGTGCGATCGATTGCGCTGCCCACTAGGACCTCTCTATCAGACCGACCACTGTGCGAAGGTTTTGATCATGTCGGTGTGGGCAAAACCCGGCGTCCCGTGGGCGAGCGTGTGGTACATCACTTGGGCATTGGCGGCGACCGGCTTGATCTTATTAATCAGGGCGAGGCCATTCCTGCTCGGCACGACGACGTTATCGGGGTGGGCATCATCGGAGACGAGCACCTTGACCCGGCTGTTGGTCCATGGGGTCGCGCTGATGCGTGCGGGGTTGGTTCCCTTGATCAGGGTGAGGTCGTTGCCGTAGGCGTCTCCGACGTGGGCCTGGTTCTTGGTGTCGTAGGCGTAGAGCCACTCGTTGTCATAGAGACCGTTGACCATGTACAGGCCGCGAATATACGGGATGAGCTTCTTGCCGTAGGTGTAGCAGGCCAGCGACCCGCCAAACGAGGTGGCGCGCAGAAAGTTGCGGCGCACGGTGTAGAGCGAATTCAGATAGGTCCAGGCGTTCTTCTGGGCCGTGGTGGCGATGGAGTTGGTGTACTGGGTGCCGCCGGCGTTGATGCAGATGGCGATGCTGTTCTGGTCGACCACCAGTTCGCCGGGGTATTTGAAGCCGCCGTTGAGGGCGTTGTGGGAGCTGGAGGCCGCGTGATAGAACCACACGGCACCGATTGCGGCGGTCGAGTTCATTGAGATTGTCTGGGGAATGAACAGGCGCGCGCGGTCGCCGCCGATGTTCACTTCGACGTTGTCGTAGAGCTTCCTGCCCTTCTGGGTGAGCACGTTGGAGAGGCGCGAGATCTCTCCAGGTAGTTTCGGGGCGGTAGCAGCGAACGCGGCGGGTGCGCCGAGCGCACCAAAACCGAGCGTGGCTGCGCCAGCAGTTGACAAAGTGAGAAACTCTCGACGCTTCATTCTGCCGAAGATAGCAGAGAGAAACGACGAGGTCCAACCCGAAATGTTAGCGAAGGTGGATTGGGTGGGGCGTCGGACGTGGTCCCAGGGTGAACCGCAGCACGACGAGCGCGAGAATCGTGCCGAATACTGCACCGATACTATTAGCGACCACGTCGTTCACGGTCGCGAACCGTTCGGGCAGAAAAATCAGCTGGCCCAGCTCGATCATGGCGCTGATCAGGGCGCCGGCCACGGGGCCGAGCCACCAGCGGCGCGCTCCGGCGAGCACAACGACGAGCAGGCCGACCGGAACGAACAGCGCGACATTGGCGGTGAACTCAATGGTGTCGTAGCCGAACCGGTTCGGCATCCCGTGTGCGTGCAACCAGGTCACGAAAGCTCCGATCGACCCGTGCACGTCGCGGTCGACCGGCGTGGGCCAAAACGCGATCAGGGCGAGCGCCGCCAGGTAGACCAGAGTGATCCACAGGGCGCCGCGGCGCAGCAGGCTATGTCGACGTCGTCGAATCGCGATCATGGCCCCTCCTGCTTGTTCGTCAACTCTGCCTTACCCAGCGGTAGCGGCTGGCCCGTTGCCGGCGAACAAAGCCAGGCCCGTGAAGAAGACCCACTTGTGGCCGTACCGGTCGCCGACCCGGCCCGCCGGAATAAGCGCGAGGCCGAAGGCGAGGGCGTAACCGGAGATGATCCACGACAGGGTGGCCCCGCTGGCGTCGAGGCTCGTGCGGATGCTCGGCAGCGCTCACGATAGTCGTGTCCAGCAGCGCCATGAACATGCCGACCAGCAGCACAACCAGCGCCTGCCAGGCGCGGCGTGGAACGACGGATGCTGGGGGGATGACGGGCGTAGAAGACACAGGAGATACTACAACGAAACCCCCGCTCGGCTTGAGCGGAGGTTTCGTTTTATATTGCTATTACTGTCGGGGTAACAGGATTTGAACCTGCGACCTCGTCGTCCCGAACGACGCGCGCTACCAAGCTGCGCCATACCCCGATGGCCCGTGGGCCTCAATCAGTATAGGCGCTCACACCCTCCCGCGACGAATTGAGTCGGCAGTTAGGCGGAGGTGAGGGTGAGCAGCGTCGCCTCGGGCGGGCAGGCGAAGCGTACGGGCGCGTAAATGGAGGTTCCGAGACCGGCCGAAACATTCAGGAATGCCGTACGCAAGCCATGGTTCCAGAGGCTCAAGCCCTTGACCTGGCGCCGTGGAATATCGCAGTTGGTTACGAGCGCGCCGAAACCCGGCACGCAAACCTGGCCTCCGTGGGTGTGGCCGGCGAGAATCAGTTGGGCGCCATGGTTCACAAAGGAGTTCAGCACCCGCTGGTAGGGCGCGTGAGCAACACCGACGGTAAGAGTGGACCGCGGGGCCGCCGCTTCTTCAGGGTCGGGCCAAACGTCGTCGCCGAGCGGATCGTTGGCCCGCAGGTCGTCGATCGCCCGTGTGATCAGGTCGAGCCGGTCCCGCCCGATGTGCGGGTCGTCGACACCGAAGAACTCCACGTGGGTGTCATTCAGATCGAGAGCCTCAGCCGCATTGTTGATGTCGGTCCAACCGAGATCGGCAAACACCCGGCGCAGCGCATCGGTGTCGAGCTCCTCCCGGCGAATGGTGCGCCGGCTCGACGGCCCGCCGAAGTAGGTGAACGGGTTCTTCACCTGCGGCCCGATGTAGTCGTTGGAGCCGTTGACGAACACACCGGGAATGCCCCGGAACGGTGCGAGGGCATACTCGATGCCACTGACGCCGTCTTCATGCCCGAGGTTGTCGCCGGTATCGACGACAAGGTCGGGTTTCAGGGATGCGAGGCTGCGCACCCACTCCTGCTTGTTCTTCTGCCAGGGCGCCATGTGCAGGTCGGACAGGTGCAGCACCCGGATGGATGTCGACCCCGGCGCGAGCACCGGAACGCTCACCTCACGCAGCGTGAATCGGTTGCGCTCCACGAGCGCGCCCCAGGCGAAGGCGGCCAGGCCGACCGCGCCGGCTGCCGCGAGCGACGTGCCGACGAGTCGCCCGCTCTCGCCGAGGCGACGGAGCGCGGTCATCCTTTCTTGCCGGTGTCAGTGCCCTGACCATCGGCGGCAGCCGGCGCGGTGTACTTGCCGATGACGATCGTCACCCCGTCGCCGGGACGGCTGGCCGTTCCCTCGCCTGGCTGGATCGCCACAACCTTGCCGTCCTGCGCCTTGTCGGTGGTTGCCTGTTCGAGCTTGGCCACGCTGAAACCGTAGGGGGCGGCGGTCAGCGCGGTGCGGGCATCCGCTTCGGTCTTGCCGATCACGGCTGGAATCACGACTCCGGTGCCGTCGCTCGAAAAGGCGGTGACGGTGGCACCGCGAGTGGATGCCGCGCCGCCGGCTGGATCTGTGTTGGCCACGGTTCCGGCGGGCATCTCTGAGCTGGTCACGCCGCCGTCGACGAACAGGAACCCGGCGGCCTCAATGGTGGTCTTGGCTTCGGCCATCGACTTGCCGCGCACGTCGGGCACCGGAACGGCGACCGCGTTGATCACGCTGGAGGACGCCTCGGGGAAGTCGTCTCCGCCGTATTTCGCGTTGGCGGCCGACATGACGATCGGCCAAATGCGGTGGCGCGCGGTGGCGGGGTACTTGCCCAGCAGATTGTACCGGCTGCTGCGCTGACTCTTCCAGTTGTTTCCGCCGACGTTGACCACTCCGACCACGGTGGCGACCTTGGTGGTGGCGCCGCTCATCCAGGTGTCCTTGGCGCCGTCAGTGGTTCCGGTCTTACCGATCATGGGAAGGCGGGGAGTCGTATTGCGGTTGGAATCGGTGGCTGTTCCATTGGTCATGACCGTTTTCATGGCGTACTGCATGCCGGCAGCGACCGAAGGTTCGACCGACTGTTGGCAGTTTGACGCGGGGATCGGCAGCTCGGTGCCGTCTGTGCCGATGATTTTCGTGATTGCGACCGCACTGCAGGTCATGCCGTTATTGGCGATGCCCGCGAAGGCGACTGCCATCGTGAGTGGCGCGATCTCATTGGTGCCGATGACCGACGCGGCGCCCTGATCGAGGGCGTTGCCGTCCGCCCGGTGCACTCCGAAATTTTCGGCGGTCTTGCGGATGCCACAGAGGTCGAGCTTCTTGGCCATGCCGATGAAGCCCGTGTTGATGGAGCCCGTGGTGGACTGCAGGGCCGAGTAGTTGGTTCCGCTTTCGTTGGAGTCGTTGCGCGGGTTGAAGGGCGGCGTGTCGTTGTCGTAGTTTTTCACGCCGAGGCAGCTGTCCTGAAAGTTGCCCCAGTTGGACTTGCGGCGGGAATCAACCCGCTCGGTGAGGGCGTGGCCTTCCTTGAGCCATTCGGCCAGGGTGAACACCTTGTAGGTTGACCCGGGCTGGAATCCGCCGGACCCGCCGTAGGCGAAGTCGGTGTTGTAGTTGATGCTCGTGTAGTTGGCGCCGGTGGCCTGCACGGCCGGGTCCTGGCTGTAGTCCTTGTTCTGGGTCATGACCAGCACGTTGCCGGTGCCGACTTGCACGCTGGACACGACGCCGCCGACGTTCCAATCGTTGTAGGTCTTCGGAACGTTGGCGTTGAGCGCAGCGACGGCGGTGGCCTGAAGCTCGAGGTCGAGGGTCGTGTAGACGTCGAACCCGCCGCGGGTGAAGTTGTCAATGCGTTCTTCTTCGGTCGCGCCGAAGGTCACGTCGTTCTTGAGAATCTTGGTCACGTAATCGCAGAAGAACGCGTTGTCGCCGGCGGTCTGGCAGCCGGTGCTCGGCACGGTGATGACGGGCTCGATCGGCGCTGCGATGGCGGCGTCGTAGTCGGCCTGCGCGATCTTGTCGTACTTGAGCATTTCATTGAGTATGTAGTCGCGCCGCACCTTGTTGGCGGCGTAGCCGTTGGCCGCGCCGTTGGTTTCGCTGTCCGGGCGGTCGAGCTGAAACTTGACCGGGTTGTTCACGATCGCCACCAGGCTCGCCGCCTGCGGCAGGGTCAGGTTGAGTGCGTTGGTGTTGAAGTAGTAGTTGGCTGCGGCTTCGATGCCGTAGACCGTTCCGCCATAGCCGGCGATGTTCAGGTAGCCGCGAAGAATGTCTGCTTTCTCGTACTCCTTCTCGATGCCGATGGCGAGGCGCATCTCGCGCAGCTTGCGGTCAGCGGTGGGTAGGGTGGCATCGTCGTAGCACGCGTCGGCCGCGTCGGCGTCGGTCATGACCTCGCACTTTTGAATGAGCACGTTCTTCACGTACTGCTGCGTTATCGATGAGCCACCGCGGGTGCCGCCGCCGGCCAGGGTCTGCACAGCGCCGTTGAAGCTGGACTGAACATCCACGCCGCCATGCTCCATGAAGCGCGGGTCTTCGCCGGCGATCGCGGCGTCCTTAACGAACTGGCTGATCGCGTCGGACGGAACGTCGACCCGGTTCTGCTCGTAGAACGAGGCCAGGAGAACGCGGGTACCCACCGGATCCTCGGCGTTGGTCGACGCGTAGATGTTGCTCTTTTGGGCGAGCCGATCGATGGAGAGGTACTCGGGCAGGTTGTCGAACACGTTGATGGTGTTCGTTGCGGCTATGCCGGAGAGGGCAACGGCTGGGGCGACGGCGGCGGTCACGAGAATGCCGGCGACGGCGCTCATCCCGACGAGACCCAGGAAACCCCCCAGAGCCCCGCTCACGGTTCGATTTTTGGCAGACATACACTTGAGCGTAAGCGACAAATCTGAATGCCCGCCTCAATAGGAGTCACATGCCCGCCTGGGAGTACCTCACAACGCCGTTGATGATCCACAACACGGCCGCCATTTTGAACAATTGGGGCTCTGACGGGTGGGAACTCGTTCAGGTTGTAACCGGCCCCGAAGGCGGCCTGGTTGCCTACCTGAAACGCCCGCTCGCCGCCAAGGAAGAGGCCTGATCGTGTCGAAGATCGAAGCACGTCTGGCCGAACTGGGCCTTGAATTGCCGAGCGTCGTACCGCCGGTAGCCGCGTACCTGCCCGCCGTGATCAGCAACGGGTTCGTCTTTACGGCGGGCCAGTTGCCCATGGTGTCTGGTGCGCTTCCGGCCACCGGCAAGGTCGGCGACGGTCACGGCCTCGTTCCCGCCGCCGACGCCCAAGAATATGCCCGCACCTGCGCCCTCAACGGCCTCGCCGCCATCAAGAGCGTCATCGGCTCCCTCGACCGCATCACCCAGGTGGTCAAGGTCACCGGCTTCGTCGCCTCCGACCCGGCCTTCACCGGGCAGCCGTCCGTGGTCAACGGAGCCTCCGACGTGCTCGTGGAGATCTTCGGCGACATCGGCCGCCACGCCCGTTCCGCCGTCGGCGTCGCGGTGCTGCCACTGGATGCGCCGGTCGAGATCGAGTTCGTCGCCGCCTTCGCCTAACCGCCGTTATTTGCGTTGCTCGAGCCGGGACATCCGCTGTGAAACGGATGCCCCGGCACGCGTTCCGTAGACCTGTGCCGGTCGCTCGACCCACCGGGTCATCGCTTGCGCCATCAGCAGGCTGAGCGGCACCGACGCCAGAGCGCCGAGCCACCAGCGCCCCGGCCCGGCGAGCAGAGCAAAGGCCACCACGATCGGAAAATGCACGAGGTACAGGCTGAAGCTGATGGAGCCCAGCCAGGTGAGTAGTTGGCGCGGCCACTGATCGCGTACCCGCTGCGCAGCCGGCCAGAACGCCACGGTCGCCACGATCACGAACGCGCCAGCCACCCGCAGCGACAGGGTGACGTCACTCCACGCTCCGCTGGTCAGCGGGCGCAGCATCCAATAGGCCACGAGCAGCAACGAGCCGAGCGTGGCCAGGGCCCATCCGAGCAGGCGACCGCCAGCCCGTTCGACCAGTCGATCGCTGCACCGCTGAAGTTCGTCAAAGTTGGCAGCCAGCAGGGCGCCGAGCGCGAACGGCGGCAGGTACATGAGCGGCTGGGTCGTTGTGACGTAGCCGAGGCTGGCGAGGGCACACCAGAAAGCGGCCCAGAGCAGAACACGGCGCACCGGGGCGCCGACCAGGCTGCGGGTGAACGCTGCGAGGGCGACAAACACGGGCAGTAACAGTGAGAACCACATTTCCCAGACCAGGGACCACAGGGGCGGGTTGATATCAGGGCGCCGGGTTTCGCCGATGATGCTGGCTTCCCGCAATAGGTTGTCGAGGCCGAGGTCTGGGGTGTCCTGCCTGGCCAGCCACGGCCCGCCTTCCGCGCCCACCATGCGTGGCACCAGCACGATCCAGATGACAGCGAGGCCCACCGACACCAGCACGGGCACGGCCAGGCGGATGACGCGGCGCACGTAATAGGCCACCCAGTCGTACCGCGCACCATTCCGGCGGGCAACCAACGGGGACCTCACGAGTACCAAGCCGCTCAGCACGAAGAACACCAGCACGAACTCGGGTCCGGCGAGCAACACCTTGAGTGGGGACAGGGTAGCCCACCAGCCAACGGAGTACACGGTCACACCGGCACTCGACTCGTAGGCTGCGGCGATCTGCGGCACCGTCATCGACACGTGGTGCACCAGAACGACCACGGCAGCTACCCCGCGCAGCGCATCCAGCCGGCCGAGGCGACCGCGCCCGGGTGTCGCTGCTTCGGTCATTCCCACACAGTAGGACCTCTGGCTGGTTTCGGGACGGGTGCGTGCATAACTCCTGCAATTTGTGGGGGCCGCGCGAGACATCCGCAGCGTGAAATCAGGGGCCAGATCTGCAACGTCGGTGAATTGCAGGAGTTATGGTTTCCGGGGAACAGCAACGGCCGCCTTCCGGAGGGAAGACGGCCATCGCTTGGTGGTGGCTGGCTACTTCTTCATTTGTGCGGTGATGGTATTCATAACCATGGTGTCGGCGAGGGTGGTGACGTCGCCGACGTCGCGTCCCTCGGCCGCGTCGCGCAGCAGGCGACGCATGATCTTGCCGGAGCGGGTCTTCGGCAGTTCGTCGACGATGTAGATGTCGCGCGGGCGGGCGATGGCACCGATCTGCTGGGCCACGTGCGCCCGCAGAATGCTCACGATGTCCTCGTGCGAGGCGATCTCGGCCTGGCTGAACTTGATCACCACGAAGGCGACGACCGCCTGACCGGTGGTCTCGTCGGCCGCCCCGACCACGGCGGCTTCAGCCGTGAGCGAGTGAGCCACGAGGGACGACTCGATCTCGGCGGTGGACAGGCGGTGGCCCGACACGTTCATGACGTCGTCGACGCGGCCGAGCAGCCAGATGTCACCGTCGTGGTCGAGCCTGGCGCCGTCGCCGGCGAAGTACAGCGGGCCGTCCTTCGCGCCGGTCGTGCCCTCGAACTTGTCCCAGTAGGTTTCCTTGAAGCGTTCGGGGTCGCCCCAGATGCCGCGGAGCATGGCCGGCCAGGGCTGGGTGACCACGAGGAGCCCGCCGTTTCCATGGCCCACATGTACGCCGTCGTCGTCGAGCACGTCGATGGTGATGCCCGGAACCGGAACCTGGGCGGCGCCCGGCTTTGTCTCGGTGAGACCGGCGAGAGCCGAAACCATGATCGCTCCGGTCTCGGTCTGCCACCAGGTGTCGACGATCGGCGTGATGTTGCTGCCGATGACCTCGCGATACCACATCCAGGCCTCGGGGTTGATGGGCTCGCCCACCGAACCGAGCACGCGCAGGCTCGATAGGTCGAACTTCTGCGGAATCTGACGGCCCAGCTTCATGAAAGTACGGATGGCGGTCGGCGCTGTATACAGAATCGAGACCTTGTACTTCTCGATGATTTCCCACCAGCGACCGGTGTGCGGGGAATCGGGGGTGCCCTCGTAGAGCACTTGGGTGGCGCCGTTGGCGAGCGGACCGTAAACCACGTAGCTGTGTCCGGTGATCCAGCCGACGTCGGCGGTGCACCAGTAGACATCCGTTTCGGGCTTGAGGTCGAAGACGTTCTGGTGGGTAAACGCGTTCTGGGTGAGGTAGCCGCCGCTGGTGTGCAGGATGCCCTTGGGCGCGCCGGTCGTGCCCGATGTATACAGGATGAAGAGCGGGTTCTCGGCCGGGAAAGCCTCAGCCTCGTGCTCGGGAGAGGCGGTCTCCATGGCGTCGGTCCACCAGATGTCGCGGTCGTTCCACTGCACGTCCTGGCCGGTGCGCTTGACCACGAGCACGTTCTTCACCGAGGAGTCGTTGGTCTGCAGGGCGGCGTCGACGGCCGGCTTAAGGGCACTGATCTTGCCCTTGCGGTAGCCGCCGTCGGCCGTGATGACGAGCACGGCGTTGGCGTCGTCGATACGGGAGCGCAGGCTTTCGGCGCTGAATCCGCCGAAGATGACGGAGTGCACTGCGCCGATGCGGGCGACGGCGAGCATGGAGATGACGGCCTCTGGGATCATTGGCAGGTAGACGGCCACACGGTCTCCGGCGGTGACGCCGAGCCCGAGCAGTACGTTGGCGGCTTTTTTGACCTCGGTGGTGAGCTCGGAGTAGGTGTAGCTGCGGGAATCGCCGGGCTCGCCCTCGAAGTACAGCGCGACGCGGTCGCCGTTGCCGGCCAGAACGTGGCGGTCGAGGCAGTTGTAGGCGACATTGAGTTCGCCGTCTTCGAACCACTTGGCGAACGGCGGGTTGGTCCAGTCGAGGGTCTTGGTGAACGGCTTGTGCCAGTGCAGCAGATTGCGGGCCTGATCAGCCCAAAACGAGGCTGGGTCCTTCTGCGCGGTGGTGTACAAGTCCGGCGTCGCTACTGTCTGCGCTGCGAACTCGGGAGTGGGCGCGAATCGACGCGATTCGTGCAGGAGGGTGTCAATTTTTTCTGTCATATGTGTAATTCGCTCCTTTGCGGTACGTGCATGCAGGACATTGCCAGCTCCCTTGAACCCTAGCGGTTCTTGGCCAATCTCTGTATACACAAACGAAATACGGAGAAATGGACCCCCGTTTCAGGGTAATTTTGCACCCCCCGCCCGAGTGTCCTCTCTAATGAGGACATTGGACTTGCATTTTGAGCGCGGCTGCGTAAACTAAAACACGTCTGAACGAAAGTTTTGACCAGCATCGCGTACGGTTCCCCCCAATCTGCGCGGTGCTAGGCGGCACCTGTTCCCCCCAATAGGTGCCGCCCCTTCTATTTAAGCCGTTCGACTGTTCGTGGCGCGGGCGCGGAGTTTACGGCGCGGGCGCGGAGTGATCTGGGTGCGAAGTCGCGCTGGTGCGGCTCCTCCCCAGCACCCTAGCTAAGCCGGCTGTCCACCGATTAGGCCGGACAACCCGGCGCCGGGCCGGCTCGCCGTACCGTCGAAGCATGGGCCAGCCATTCGTCGCCGTTCCGTCGTACGCCGTTCTTGGCGCTGCCGTTCCTGGCGCTGCCGTTTCGGATGCTGCAGTCTTGACGGCGGTGGCCGACCCCTGGGCGCCGCCGCCGGTCGACCCGCCGGTGGCACGCCCGGGCACGTCAAGAGCGGCAGTCGCACCGGCTCCCTCGAACTCGGCCCGGCACCGTTCGACGACCACGGATACCGCTGGGGCCAGACCACAAATCGACCCGGCGGCCGCAGTCCCGCCGCCGGGCGGCAGCGAGCGCCTGAACGTGCGGGCGCTGGGCCCGCTGGCCAGCTATGCCGCGGCCCCGGAGACCACTGACCTGTTCGTTAACGGAGATGCCGGCCTATGGATCGACGCGGGGCACGGCCTAGCCTTCGCGCCGGCCTGGCAGCTCGGCGAGCCCGCAGTACGCGAGCTGGCCGTGCGGCTGATCGCCCTCGGCGGGCGGCACATTGACGAAGCGAGCCCGTGCGTCGACGTGCGGCTGGCCGACGGAATTCGGGTGCACGCGGTGCTTCCGCCGGTCTCGAGCACCGGAACTCTGCTCTCGATTCGCCTGCCGCACGCCGCCGACCGCAGCCTTGGTGCACTTGCTGATGCCGGTCTGTTTGGTGTGGGGGAGGCATCCGCTGCCCGCTTGGGCCGGCTGCGCGCCGCGGTTCTGGGCCGACAGAATCTGCTCATCACGGGTGCCGCCGGGAGTGGAAAAACCACGTTGCTGGCGGCGCTGCTCGGCGAAGCACCGGCCGACGAGCGCATCGTCGCGATCGAAGACGTGGCGGAGTTGCGCATTCGGCATCCGCACGTGGTGGCCCTCGAGGCCAGGCAGGCCAATCTGGAGGGGGCCGGGCGCATCGGTCTGGAGGCGCTGCTGCGCGAGGCGCTGCGCATGAGGCCGGATCGGCTCGTGCTCGGCGAGTGCCGCGGGTCGGAGATTCGGGAGTTGCTCGCCGCGCTCAATACCGGTCACGACGGCGGAGCGGGCACGCTGCACGCCAATTCGCTCGAAGACGTTCCGGCACGGCTGGAGGCGCTCGGTTCTCTCGCCGGCATGAGCGCCGCGGCCGTGGCCCGGCAGACCGTGAGCGCGATCGGCCTGGTGCTGCACTTGGAACGCACCGACGGGGTACGCCGACTCGACGCGGTCGGCCGGTTCACCCTCGACGGCCGCGATCGGCTCTCGATCGAGGCAGTCTGATGTCTCGCGTTCGACCAGCCACGATTCGGCGAGAGTACGACCGTGCGCCGGGCTGAGCTGGTACCGCCGATCGAAGAGGTCGCGGCGGTGACCCAACGCCTGGCGGTACTGCTGTCGGCGGGTGTTTCTCCGGTGTCGGCCTGGGGCTACCTGTTGCCTGCGCGGGGTTCGGCCGCGGTTGGTGCGCCGATCGCGGACGAGCCAACGGGCAACACCTCGCAGGGACCGGGCCGGGCTGCGGTAGCCGTACCGATCGGGCGTCGGGCGGGTTTGCCGCGTGCGGCCCCGGTGGGCGCGGCCGGCAGAGCGGGCGCGGTGGCATCGGGGACCACGGGCATCCTGCGGGCTGCAGAGCGCGCAGCGGCTCGGGGCGACAGCGTCGCCGACGCGATTGCCGGTCAGGCACGACGGCAGGGCCGCGACAATTCATCGGAGGGCGGCGCCGGGCGCGCGGCGGCGGCTGCCGTGCGCGGTCGACGACGAGGCGACGCGTCCACTCAGGCTGAGCACGCCTGGCTCGGACTCGCCGCGGCCTGGCAGGTCGCAACCCAGGCCGGGGCGCCGCTGGCCGGCTGTTTGCGGGACCTCGCTGCGTCGCTGCGCGAACTCGCCCAGGTTCAGCGCGATCTCGAGGTGGCGCTGGCGGCTCCGCGCGCGACCGCACGACTGGTGATGGTGCTTCCGCTGATCGGGGTCGTTTTCGGCAGCCTCATGGGCTTCGATTCCCTGCACACCCTGTTCGCGACCGTGCCTGGGTGGGTCTGCCTGGGCGGTGGCGCTCTCCTGATGCTCGCCGCTGCAGGCTGGAACCGCGCGCTGGTGCGCCGGGCAGGCCCGACCGATCTGACGCCGGGGCTGAGGCTGGAACTCATGGCCATTGCCATGAGCGGCGGAGGGTCGATCGATCGTTCCCGCGCACTGGTGCAGGCTGCCGCCGAGCGCTACGGCCTTGCACCGGGCGATGCCGGCGACCCGGTCGACCGGGTACTCGACCTGTCGACGCGTGCTGGGGTTCCCGCGGCAGAACTACTGCGCAGCGAGGCCGAACAAGTGCGGCGCGATGCCCGCAGCGCGGGGCAGCGCCGGGCCGCGACGCTCTCTGTGACGCTCATGCTGCCGCTCGGCCTGTGCGTGTTGCCCGCGTTCATGCTGGTGGGCGTGGTTCCCTTGCTGCTCAGCGTGCTCTCCTCCACCCTGACCACATTGTGAAACTGTCCACAGAAAAGCGGATGCCGCCGCCCGGTCCGGCGGATCGGAGCAGACTGAACGTGCTCGTGCCGCCCAACCCGCGTCGATGGACGCCGAAGGAGACGAGTCTGTGTATACAAAGACCACCCTGAAAAAACTGGCCGACGAGGCCGGAGCGGCGACGGCCGAATACGTTGTCGCCACAATGGCCGCGGTCGGATTCGCCGGGCTGCTTATCGTCATTCTCCGTGCATAAGAGAAGAGTCTCTGATTAGTCCCTGCGCGCCACGATGGCCGCCTCGCGCATGACCTCGGTGATGTCGAGGTGAAGTGCGAAGCAGAGGTCGTCCAGCTGATCAACATCTAGCACTCTGATGCCCCGAAGGTACTTCGACAGCTGTGATTGAGAAATTCCCACGGCAACGCCAAGCATCTCCTGGGAAACACTGGTCTGATGAAAAGCCCGTTTGAGGATGGCCGCGACCGCTACGGTTAGCGGACCAGGTTCAGTTACTCCTCCGGACGACACCGTTCGAAACTATCGCGCCAGGCGGTCGCTGCTTACTTCCTTCGCGATGTGAGTTCATTTGAACTACGCTCAAGGCATGGAGAAGCGGCAACGTCGCCTTCTAGTGGCGCACTCGGTAGATGCTGAGATGGCCCGTCAAGGGTGGTCGCGAGAGCGACTGTCCAAGTCCCTGAAAATTCCCTTAGCCTCACTCGAAAGAATTCTCACGGGCGAGACTGCAGTCGACATTGACACGCTGGATGAGATCGCAGCCGCCCTCGGGGTTGCTGTTGATTCTCTCCTTGGATCCACATAACGGCGACGCTGAGCCATTGTGGATCGGGGATCAATGTCTACTGTCGTTTTGGATTCGTTCAAGCTAGAGGCTGCGGCCCAGAGCGTCGGGATCAACGGTAGGAGTGCGCTCATTCAGCACCTGGGATTGGACTACATGCAACCAGTGACCTTGTTGATGGTGGCTACGATTCTCACCCGTCTGCCTATCCAAGCCGGTGCCGTTTTTCACTTCGCCGAATCTGGTCAGAGCGCAGCGTGATCCCGCGCCCGGTTCGGGCATGGAATTCGCGCCCGCTAGGCTCGTGGCAACACAGGGGGAACGATGATTGAGTATTGGTATATCTCACTTCCGACGCAGGCAGGCAAACGGCTCAAAGGCGAGTCAGTTGAGGATCATGCGAATCGAGAGCTGAATGAACTAGCTGATCGCGGCTGGGAAGCGCTGAGTGCGACACGCCCAAGTGCGATCGGCGCCATCGGGTTCCTGCTGCGCAAGCTAAAGAACTCATGAGTGCCGTGCCACCGAGCAGTCGCATGCCCCCGGGGATACAGGCACCGGGCGGCGCGAGCAAAACCGGGTGCGGCAAGGGCTGCCTCTACGTGCTCGGCGGTTTTGTCGTTCTCGTAGGCATCAGTGCTGCTATCGGCTTCGGTTCGGCGGGTGATTCTAACGACGCACCGAGTATGAATAACAGCTATGAGGCGATCGCACAATGTGAGGCGCGCATCGACAAGCTGCTGAAGGCGCCGGCGACGGCCGACTACAACACTGATGCCATTGGATCAGGTGCTGGGCCCTGGACTGTAACCGGGACGGTTGACGCTGAGAACAGCTTCGGCGCGAATGTGCGAGCTGACTACGGCTGCACGGTGACGATGCAGGGGGACATGGCGACTACGGCTGTGGACTACTTCAACGAGTAACAACGGCCTAATGCCGGATCGACTACTTGACGCGTAGCATCCTGCCCCGCATTTCTTTTACCGCAAACATCATTGGGGGAACCATGACAGACCAGACACCATTCTTTGAGCAGGCATCCGACACAGATGAGCCCACAGAGGGCAACGTCTACTCGACCACGCTGCTCTGGGCGGGCATCGGTGCCCTCGTGCTCGGGTTTGTCCTCTTCGCCTACGGTTCGAGCGAGTACGCCGGGTCGGGGAAGATGGTACTCGGCGGCGGCCTCGTCATGTTTGGCGGGCTGTCGATGCTGCTGTGGCTCACGGTAAAGGCGTTACGCCAGGGTAGGTAGCGCGAGACGCAGAGAAAGCCCCGCCGCTCAATCCGTGAGGATCAGATGGCGGGGCTTTCTGCTTGGCGTTATCTGCCGAATCGGGCGTAGGCCTACTGTCGGCTGATACCGAGAGCGTTGCCGATCTCTTGCCAGGTGCTGCCACCCTCACGCGATGCAGCGACGACGGCAGATTCTGCGTCGTCGATGTCGGCGCGGGTGTCGTGCGTAATCTTGAGCTGCTGAATCGGTGTCGGTTCGGCAACGGTCCAGAAATACTGATTATCGATTGGGTCCTGCCGGCTGGTCACAAGTCCGGATTGCTTCGCTAGCTTTGCAGCGTAGGCGTCCATGTCCTCAACGAGGCGTTCGAAGTCAGAGTCGTAGTCGAAGTTGAAATCGGCATCCGCAATGTTCGGATTGAAGAATTCGCCTTCGCCGTGGAAACCGAGGAGGTCCCATGTCGCGACGAGGGTATTGGTGTCGTCATTATCCATGGTCTGAAAGACGACGCTTGAGGAGGCTGTCACGTACTGCCCTGAGTCGATCTTGGTGCGATCAGGTATCTGAGCGCTAATCCTGGACAATTTGGTCTGCATCATGGAGTAATCGTGTCAGTTTGGACTGACAGATAACAGCCCCGACACAGGGGAGGAAATCACGAAAAAGCCCCGCCACCTCGTGAGAGGGGCGGGGCTTTGGGTGAAGATTATGCAGGCACGCGCTCACTGGACGATGCGGCCGTCTCGATAATTTGGCGGAGCATGGCGAAGTTATCCTCCCAGCCAGGCGTAGCTCCGCCGGACGCGTGGAGAGCTGTTCGCGCCGCTCCCAAGCCGATCGTAAGGGCTGTGACTTCATCCTCGGCGTCTACATCCATGGAGAAGATCGCAATTTGCGTTGAGAGGTCGCCCGCGAGGTCGGCGTTATCGATTCCCTTGCAGTCGTAGAGGGCGTCAGCAATCGCATCGAAAGCTGACTCAAAAGCGTCAGGGGACATGTCCACAGCCTGAGCGGACAGTTCCAAGTGGAAACTAGTCATAGCGAGACCTCCTTGTTCCAGCATTCTAAGCGGAGAAAATGGCGTTTTAGATTCAGAAGATACGAACTTCCGGGCGTGAGATGGATCGTCTTCATATGTAGTCCACAACCGCACTTGCCCATGAAATATTTCTTGCCCTTGACAAAGGACCAGTTTTCACTTTCGCAGATACGGAGTACTGCCTCGATGTGCTTGTCCTGATGGCGCGGCCTCGTTGCCAAGGAAACCCCCACGTCATTTTCTTGCGAACTTGCCTCATACTAGTCCGCAAAGGGGGCCCTCCGCTGCACCCCCCGAACGGGCAGATGTAAATTGATCCAGCCGCGCTCCGGTTGCTGGAACCGTGCCATCGTCGCCCTGAGCGTCAAGGAAGTCCCCGGGCTCGCCACCGACTGAGCGCAGGAGTAGCGACGAAGCCCCGCCACCCAATCCGTGAGGGTCGACTGGCGGGGCTTTGTTGTGGTGCTAAGCGGTTGTGGGGGGTTGCTCTGTGGTGGGGGTGATCGCGGCGTCGAGGTTTGCTTGCTCACCGCCGAATGCGAAGAACTTTGCTGCGGGAGTGGCGACGAGGGCGGGGATCGCTTTTAGGGCGGCACGGCGTTCCTGTTCGGCGGTGACCTCGATGCGGTGAGTGTTGAGCTCGTCGTCGGTGAGTGTGGTGAGCTCCATGGCTACTTGGCATCCTTCGCGGCCGTGCCCGCGGATACTGCGAGGCGGTCGGCGGATTGCTTGAGCAGCAGGTCGTAGCTGGCCTGGGCGGTCGTGATCGCGATGAGGATCAGCAGTGGCCATGCGGGGATGACGACGCCGAACCCGAAGAACGCCAGGGCCAGCACGACGGCCGAGAGCAGCAGGGCGGTGAGGATCGCCACGAGTTTCTTGTATCGGGTCGGCCAGAGCGGATCGATAATGAGCGCTACGGCGTAGGGCGAGAAGAAGTTGAGTAGCACGGTGATGACGGCGGGGATGGTGGGCAGGATGAGGTCCATGGTTACTCCAGGTTCTGGGGGTTGGGTGGGATGGTGGTGGTGTCTACGCAGGGGGCTGCGATGAGCATCCGCTCGAGGCGGGCTGCGTGGTTGGCCCAGCGGTTGGTGTTGCGGCTGAGGCAGTCGGCGCGGCGTTGCTCGTCGCTGGCGCGGGTGCGTTCGACGGTGGCCTGCTGTACGGCGTCGTCGCGCTGGGCTTTCATGCTGGCGTTGTCGCCGCGTTCTTTTTCGGTTTTGCCGGATGCCCTCGACGCGGCGTTGTTGATGAGGGAGGTGATGACTCCGCCGGCGCCGACGAGGGCGACGAACATGGTTGCGATTTGTGCGCCGTCCACGGGGTTATCCTTCGGGGTCGTAGGCGTATCGGCGAATTTGTGTCCAGCGCAGGGTCAGGGTGGTGAGGGCGACGGCGATGATGCACAGCTGCATCAGGTAGGGGCCGGCTTGTTGGATTTGGAGGAAGGTGATCACGACGGCATACATCGCGAAGGCGGTGCCGGAGCTGAGCAGCCCGACGCGTTCTACCCACCAGGATCCACGCAGCACGCTGGACGCGCCGAGGATGCCGCCGACGATGAAGAACGCGCCCCAGAGGAGGGTCAGCGCGGAGCCGAGCGTGTCGTCAATGCTGGTCGGTGGCCCGGTGAAGGCGCTGGACCCGCCGAGCACGAGGATCAGGTAGATGCAGAAGAACGCGAGCCGAGTCGAGCGGGGTTCTTTGATCCGCATGAACAGAGCGTGCAGCCATCTGGGGACGTGGCGCGGCCTAATCATGCGAAGTCCGGCAGTGCAGGGGTGGCTGGCTGAGATGAATATGTTGGGGCATGTTTCTCCTGGGGTGCTGCATGATGGGGGAATGGCGAATCAACCGAAGACTCCGATTACGTCGGTGCGGATCCCGGTGGATTTGAAGGAGGCTGCGCAGGTGAAGGCGGCTGAGAACGGTGAGACGTTGACGGACGTGATTCGTCGTGGCCTGGTCGAGTACCTAGCCCAACCCTAAACGGGGTGTACATACACCTTGCGGTGGGTGTACATACACCCATAGGTTGGAGCCATGAAACTCCTCCTGACCCTCGCCGTTGCCGTCGCTGCTACCGTCATTTTGAGCGGATGCGCGGATGAACTCATCGCCGAGCCGGTCAGTGTCCGGCAGGTGCAGGCTACGAGCGCACCGGCGCCGAGCGTCGAGCCGGTCGCGCCTAGTGAGGTTTTGCAGCCGATCGAGCAGGTCGCCCCGGTCGCACCCGCACCGCCCACAGTCCAGGTCCCTGCGGCACCGGCACCCGTCGCTGCGGTGACGGATGCCCCCGCACCTGTCGTACCAATTCCGGTCGCCCCGATTGTTGAGCACATCGTCGAGGCTGCCCCAGTTGAGGCTGTCGATCCGTTCGCTGCCTGGCTGCTGAACCCGACCTTCGAGTGTGATGAGGGCTTGGCGCCGGGGTGGCTAAGCAATGCCGGCGTCCCCACGGGCTGCGTTGCGAACTGATCTTTCCTGCGCTATTCCAGGGGAATCGGCATCGCGCGTTAGGTTGGCGATTGTGATAGCCAAGACGAAGCGGGCTGCGGCCCGTGATGGTCGGCTTATCGAAGGCGCGTGATTGAGGTTCGAACGGTGTTGCCGGTCGCGGCTCCATTCGACTTGTAGAAAAACAGCGGGACGCGGGTGTCGGCTTGTGTTGTTGTCCAGGTGGTCGAAACGCTGACGAAGTCTTCACCACCATCGAACGATGAGCGAGCAGTCTGGACACCACCGTCATTGCCGATCTGAGCGAATGAGCGTGACGTTACTCCCGCACCGAGCTTCACGGAGTAGGTGAGCATGTAGGTTCCGGGAGTGGCGATGCGTAGTTGCATGCTCCCCGCAACGGTATCGAATCCGCCCAGGTTCGTTTGTGGTGAATCTGCGTTGGTGTTTTGCTGGCCGTAGGTGACGGTGTTGTCGTAGGCCGTCGGATTCCCGGTGAAATATTGCACGTCTCCGATTCGACCGCCAGCTATATTGAAAATGTTGTCGGTATAGATTTTGGTGGCCAACAGCGTGGGCACGGAGATGTCGGCTTGACCACCGCTGGGGAGGTAGTTGCGCCCGATCTGAATGCTGTTTCCGCCGGCCTCCAGGATCAGAAAGCCGGTCGCGGTGTCGGCATTCACCGAGTAGATGCTGTTGGCGTAGCCGCTGGGCGAGTAGAACTTCACGGAGGAACCCGAGACTTCGGCGCGCTGGCCACTTGTCCCGGTACGCATCGTCCCGGTGATGATCGCATCTACGGCCGTCAGTAGCCCATCCGTTCCTACCGAGGTCTTCACTACGCCAGCGTCGTCGTATCCTTTCAGCCCGGTCGTGTCGAGCTGCACACGACGCCCGGAAGCTGCGGTGCGGATGAGAGCGCCGGTGACGGTCATGCCGTCGATGGCCGTTCCGATGAGCTGTATCGCGGTGACGGTATCGGCGGTGATCTTGCCGCCGTCGAGGTTCGCGATCAGGGCGTTCGTGATCGCGAGGTTCGCGATCGCGTTGGTACCTAGCTGCGCGGGAACCCAATCATTTACCGAGATAGACCAGCGCGCGATCGCGTTGCCGTTGTCGGTGTCGAACCAGATGTCGTCGACGGCATGCCCGGTGCCGCTCGGCGCTGAGGCCTGATACCAGACCGTGTTCTTTTCGTTGGCGGTGGTCTGCGCGTTCCCGGCTGTGGTCGCTGCCGAGGCTGCATTATTGAAGGCCGCGTCAGCACGAGATTGCGCGGTCGCAGCGTTGGTCTTAGCGGTGTCAGCCGTGCTCTGCGCTGTGCCTGCAGCTGTGTTCGCCGAGGCCGCATTCGTCGTGGCCGTGTTGGCTTGACCTTGCGCCGTGTCTGCGGCTGATTTCGCTGTTGCCGCATTTGTCACGGCGGTATTCGCGGTGCCCTGCGCGCTGGACGCGGCAGAGTTGGCCGAGGCCGCATTCGAGGTCGCGGTGTTGGCCTGCATTTGGGCTGTGGCTGCCGCCGAATTGGCGGTCGCGGCCGAGGATGCCGCGGCCGTGGCGACGCTGTCAGTCACCGCAACCCAGGTGGTGCCGGTGGTCCACTTCTTCGGGGTGTTCGCCCCGTTCGTGATGTCGATCCACAGCGTGTTCGTGTTGGCGTAAGCGCTACCGGGAGTCGCCGTCTGATAGAGCACTACGGCCTTGGTTGCGGCGAGGCCCGAGGCGGACACGGCTTTCGCATCGGCGGTGCTCGCTGCTGATGCGGCGCTGGTCGCGGCCGACTGGGCCGACACGGCCTTGCCATCCGCTGTCGATGCCGCGCTGGCTGCTGAGGACGCTGCGTTCTGCGCCGTGACCGCTTTCGAGTCCGCCGTCGCGGCGGCAGTCGTGGCGCTGTTCGCCTTGGTCTGCGCTGCGCTGGCTGCTGAGTTCGCAGCTGCGGCGTTGGTCGTCGCTGTGTCTGCCTGGCCCTGCGCAGTGACGGCTTTGCCGTCAGCGGTCGAGGCCGCGGAGGCGGCACTGTCGGCGTCGGTCTGCGCGGCGACGGCTTTCGCATCAGCTGTCGCGGCGTCGGTCGACGCCGAGTTGGCTTTGGTCTGGGCAGTCGCCGCAGCGGTCTGGGCGGTGACGGCTTTGCCGTCCGCGGTAGCCGCATCAGACACACCCTGATTGGCGGTCTCGGTGGTCACCACGACCTGCTCGGTGAGTTCCGTGATGCGTTGCACGGGTGGGCGTAGGGATTTGGCGACGGATGCGGTCAGTTCGCGGAACCCGCGTTCGAGGTCGCCGACCCTGCGCTGCTGGGTGTACTCGTCGGGGAGCATCGCGGATCCAGGTAGTCCAGGGTTTGCCATCAGGTCTCCAAAGTCGTCGCGAGTAGCGTGGGTGTGATTGTCGGGTTGGCGCCGAAGGTTTGCTCCCAGCCGATGCAGCGGGCGACGCCGGCCAGCCCACCCGGGACAGACGGCACGCTCTCCACCTGGTCCGGCACCTCACCGATCGTGCCGCCGATGACGTAGCCGATGTCATCACCGATGCCCCAGTCGGTGTCGAGCTGGGGGGCTGCGTCGGTACTCGCGGTGAGGGAGACTGCTGCGCTGCCATTGCGCAGGATCGCAAGTGCAGCTGCCGCGTGGTCGTCGAGGGTTTCGGTGATGGTGATCGAGGTGGAGGGTGTCCAGCGTTCCTCGAAGGTGGGCCTGATGTCGTCGAGTACGATCTGGTGCGCCGATTGCGGCCGAACGTCGGCGGTGGCGGTGGAGACGGCCATGACGTCGTTGGCCCCGGATCCGTTGGCATAGCTCGAGCGGATCTTGAAGTCGGTGACGCACCCGGGCATATCGAAGGTCGCCTGCGGGCCGAGCCCGGCCGGCGCGGCGACGCCAACGCGATCGCCCACGAGGAGCACGAAAGTGATGCGTTCAGGTTCGTGTTGCCGTTCTCCGACGATAGTCCATTCGGGGCCGCCCTTCAGGCCGGCGAGGGCTTGGAGCACGGAGTATAGGCTTTTGTCTTCGTCGTCGGCGAGCTTGAGATCGCGTAGCTTGCCGTCACCGGGAGTGGTGAAGACTACCCGGATCGGGATGCCGCCATTCGAACCGGCTGCGGCGTACTTGTCGACCAGGGTCTGGACGATCACATTCTGCCCGACTTGGAGGAAGACCTCGTCGCCGACGAACTTTCGGTCGAGGTAGGCCTCGACCGTGGCCAGGCTGATCGGAATGACATCGGTCTGGTTGCGTTCGGCCTCGGTGACCATGCCGCCCCATGTCGGAATATTGTCGGTGAGCAGCCAGAGAACGGATGCCCCCTGCAATACCGCGCGCGGCCAGTTCTCGGGTGCGGTCGGCAGGGGGAGGTTGGCCGTCGTCGACGTGAAGCGTGAGAGTGTCTTGCCGACCTTCTCGACTTCGAGGCCGGGGAGGTCGGCGATCACATCCCCAGTTTTGAGGTCGCAGGATACCCAGGTGAGGGTCGTCATGAGCTGAGAACGGCGACGGCCTGAGCGAATCGCACGGCGTCGACGGAGAGGAGGTTAGCCACGGCGGGCGGCTGCACGACCCGGTATTCCGGGCTTGTCATGCCGTTGTAGGCCGCCACCGTGCCAATCCACATTTCGTAGGCCTCGACCGTTGCAAAGCGGTGCGAGCCTGCGGCAGTCAGGGCAGCGATTTCGCCGGTTTCGCCATTGCGTAGGTACATCGTGGGGGTCTTCACAATCTGTAAGGGCTTGACGGGAACTACGGGAATGTTGGGCGTGGCGACTGCGGTGATGGTGTCGGCCGCGGGCGCTGAGTCCTCGATGGCCGCGAGGATGTACGGGGCTGGGTCGTCGGTGCCGATGCCGAACACGCACGCGGACGAGTTGCCGTGCACGGTGTGGACGTGGGGGCCGCCCCAGGCAGAGCCGGTGAACTCACCCCAGGTAGCAGCCTCACCGACGAACGCACCTGTCGCGATAACGGTGCCCGCTTTCGGTATCCGATTGATGAGGTGGCAGTAGCCCGAGTAATCGCCAAGACCATGCCGGATCGCGAGGGTTTGACCAACCACCGCTGAATGCTTCCACGGCTGGACAGTGCCGCCGCGATAGCACGGGATCTTCTGGCGACCCGCACACCGAATGTCTTGGCCGTGATGCGACACCGGGTAGTAGGGGCCTTTGATGCCGTAGCGATTACCCCACCGCGATTCGGCATAAAACTCGGCGACAGTCACGCTCAGTATTCCCCGGCTGCGAGCGCATGAGTCTCAGCGGTCACTTGGTATGCAGCGGAGACGGTGCCTTCTGAGGTGAACGTGATGGTGCACCCCGTGCTCGCAGGAAGTGTCACATATCCTTTCCGTGCGAATCCGTAGTACTGCCCGCCGATATTGGTATAGATGCGGGCCTGCGGGTTGAAGCTCAGCACTCCCGCTGATGCGGTGACGCCGATACCGGCAGTGCCAGCAGACGAGGGACTGATCAGTCCACTCACATCAACAACGACACGCTGAGCGTAGGGCTGTGCCTGGATGATGACCGGGTCGCCGAGCACGACACCACCACTGACATAGGCGGTGTTGACGAGCTGGAGCGAATCCCGCAGGGGAGACCGACCCAGACCCGCACGGCTCCATGCCGTGCCATTCCAGCGCAGCAGGCCCACAGTCCAGTCATCGATGAGTTGACCTGGGTACGGCGCTGCTGGGTAATCGCTCGCTGTCGGGCAGGGAAGGATCCCGCCCGCCGCGACCGCATACGGCGCAACCCACGTCACGACGGGGGAGCCGGCACCAGACTTGGGCACGTTGATCCGCGCTACCACGAACGTGTGTGCCACCGGTGGCACCGGCGTCGGCTGCCCGGCGACGGCCTGGCCGGCGAGGTACTTGCGGGTGACCGCCGGAACTGTCGACCCGTCTGATTCTGACGGGTCGTCGACCTGCACGTAGAGGATGTCGGTGCGCGCGTATGACGCATTCGCGGCCGCCATCGAGCCTGACGCGGCCGCGTCGAACGCGAAGTCGTACGGCCCCGCCTCAGCGGCGGCCTGCACGTCAGCGGTGCCGGCGAACGGGCCGCACGTCCAGGTCGTCGACGTTGCGGTGACCGTCGTGGTGCTCGTGCCGGGACGCACGCCGGAACGGGCGCCGAGCGGCCGGGCCGCGGTGGCACCCGCGAGGGCGACGGCGGCGGCCTGGCGCAGCATCCGTCCCGAGTAGGCGGGGGCACCGTCAACGGCGTTGACCGGGTGGAGGGTGTCAGTCATGGGGCTCCTAGCTGTCGGCCGGGGTGGCCGTGATGGTGAGCTGCGAGGCAGCGTTGAAGGATGCGGCGGTGAAAGCCCAGGTGTTCACGCCCGGCTCGAACGAGCTCCAGCCGCGCGCACGGATGTACTTGTTGCGCGACGCCTGCCCGTTGGCGAGTACTTCGTGCCGCTCGTAGTCGATGTCGAGCCACTCGCCGGCAGCGAGCACCAACGACGGCGCGAACACGAGCTGCCCACCGCCCGGGCCGGCATGCGTCACGATCGGCCCAACGCACGGGCCATCGATACGTCCAAAGACCGGACCCGCAGTGTTGCCCGGGTTGGTCAAGGTGATCTGCCCGGTGGCCTGCACCGCGCTGATCACGACCGGCACGGTGAAGGGGATGGTCAGTCCGCCGGTTGTTGACGGGAGGGAGGTGGATCCGGTCAGGGGGGCGTGGAGTTTGCGCGGGTCGAGGGCGACGACCTGAATCGACCACTGCGCCACGGTCGTGCTGATCCGCTCGAAGATGACCTTGCCAGCTCGGCGGACCATGCAATGTCGGAACTGACCGTTTTCCTCAATGGTTAGCAGTGAGTCTTCGAGCGTGCACGCCGCGCTGAGTTGTAACTCTGCGCGTTTCAGCTCGGCCCACGAGGATGTGAAGACCTTGCCGCCGATGCCGATGTCCCGGCTCTCCTCGTAGGCAAGCCCGGCCGATCCGCCCTGCCCGCGTACTTTCTGTTCGACCCTGATAGTCGAGGCGGGCGAACCCTCCCAGCCCTCGAATTCCTCCATCAGCCACTCAGTGCCCGTGGTGGGATCGATGGCTGAAAGAGCGAGGCCGGAGAGCACCGGGTGGGTTGTCTCAAGTTCATACATCTAGACCCCCAATCGGTTTTGCTGACGAGCGACTTCCATCGCTGTAGCCCTGGCGCTGACCGCCTCGTAGACGTTGATCGTTTGATCGCGCACGGGGGGCCGCTCTCGCGTCGACCGTGCAGCCGGCGTGCTCCCATTCGCGAACGACTGCGCGTCGTTGGGCACGAGGCGTTGGCCGAACCGCTCGGCGACATCCGCGAGGATCGCCATGGAACGGCCGCGCTTGGACGGGGTGAGCGGGATGTACGCCTCACCACCGGTCTCAGGTTCAGCCCACACGCGTATCGCACCGGCGCGTTCGATCTGGGCCACGTGGCGCTCGGACACGCTGCCTTGGGCGTGGAACGAAACCACGGCGCCATTGGCGTAGGAGCCCATCTGGCCGTTGCCCGATGCCGCCCCGTTCGTATCCGGCATAATCGCACGCATATCGATTCCGGCGATCCGGTCACTAAGTGCCTGCACCTTGGACAGCGCTGCGTCGGTGCTGATCTGTACCTCGGGGCTGAGACCCTCGATCTTCAGGCCGTAGTCGAGAATGATCTGCTCGACGGTAGAGGTGCCAGCGGCGAGCTTGGTAGCGATCTCGTTGGCCGCGTCGGTGCCGAGCTGTGCGCTGGCCGCGTCGATGACGGTCTTACTGTCGGTCAACCGGGCCGCGAAGGCTCCAGTGGCGTTCCCAGCTTTCTCAGCAAAGAGCGTCTCGGCGAGGGCGAGCTGCTCGGCCGACCCATTGACGAGGTCGGCGACGAGCGGTGCGCCTTCCGGGCCCAGCTTGCGGAGTTCCTCAAGAGTGCCTTCAGAGACCTTCCCGGCGAGGGTGACCATGTTCGATTCCCAGTTGTTCTGGTTGTCGACCATCGTCTGCAATTCGGCGAGGTAGTCATCGAGTCCAACACTGAATCCGTCGTAGTAGTCTTCCCACGAGTCGCTGCTGGACTCGGTCGCGTCGGCGGTCGCCTGCGCGGTCGCCTGGTTCTTCGCGATGACAGTGTCGTACGCCCCGCCGAGGTCAACGAATGCGGCGTCCGTGGCGGCGATGTCGTCGAGGTGGTCTTGGTTGGCCTTCGCGGCTGCCTCCGTGGCGGCCGTCTGCGCCTCCGTCGCGGCAGTCGCAGCCTCGGTGGATCCGGTGCCGGCGTCGGTGGCTTCCTTGAGTTCGGCGAATCGTCGGCTGGCGTCTTCGGTGGCGGGCTCGCCATCGTTGAGCACCTTCCACAGGTCATCGGCACCTCCGCGCATCTCGAGCGCGGTAACCCCGTTCTCGGCGAGTTCCTTGGCAAGCTTGCTGTTCGGGTCATGCAGGTCCTCAACAGCTTTGCGAACCTTGGCGAGCGCTGCGGGCTGCTGTAGATATGCGTCTACGAGGTCATCCGCGGCCATGCCCATCTCTTTGGCGGAAGTAATCGAGCCGTCTTTTTGCAGCTTGTCAGCAACCCATGCGCGAGTGTTTTCGTTGATCGCACCCGTCTGGGCGTCCAACGTGTCCGACAGCCCCCGTGCGTCATTGGCGGCATTGGCGCTATTGGTGGCGAAGGCACCGAGAATGACGGCCGCAGCAGTGAGAGCAATGCCAACGATTCCGCCGGCGAGCGCTGTGCCCTTCATCGTGGTGTTCAGAAGGGTCATCGCTGCGCGGAATTCAACAACCTTGGGTACGGCGAGGAGGAACGTGCCACCGAGCAGGAGTGCGGCGGCAGTACCGACGCCAAGCCAGAAGACCGAGCCCTGCAGTCCGTCATCAAGGTTGCTGTACCAGTCGACGACACCGGTGAGGATCTGCACCATGTCGCGCATGACGTCATTCGAAGCCGACCCGCTTTTGATGAAGGCTGCGTCCATGGATCCGCCGAGCATCTCGATGTCACCGGCGAGGTTGTCTAGCTTCATGCGAGCCTGTTCGGCAGCGAATCCGCTGTCGTTGACGTTGGCCGTCCACTCGGCTACACCTTCGCTACCCTTGGCGTAGAGGATGCCGGCAACGTTTGCGGACTCTGCGCCGAAGATTGCGCCGAGCGCTGCGGATCGGGTCTGTTCGTCGAGGTCGCCGAGACCCTTCTGAAGTTGACCGGCAGCGTCCTCCATAGTCGTGAAGTTGCCCTGCGCGTCGAACACATTGATGCCGTACTCGGCCATAGTGGCAGCCGCCGTCTTCGTCGGCGCAGTGAGGGACTGCATGACGCCGCGCAGACCGGTGCCGGCCTTCTCTCCGAGGATGCCGTTTGCGGCGAGCATGGCCAGCGTGCCCACAGTGTCTTCTAGGGGGATCTTCAGGCGGGCGAAGGTCGGCCCGACGTATTCGAGCGCGAGGGCAAGGTCATCCACTGAGCCCTGCGCCTTGCCGGCTCCGGCGGCGAGCAGGTCGGCGACGTGCATGGTTTGGGTGCCCTTGAGATTGAACACGGTGAGGGTGGTGGCTGCGATCTCTGCGGCGCGGGCGACCTCGAGTTCACCGGCAGAGGCAAGGGCCAGAGATCCAACGAGAGAGCCGCCGAGGATGTCCTTGACACTCACACCCGCTTTCGCGAGTTCGGTCTGCGCGTTGGCCGCTTTTGTGGCAGTGAAGACGGTATCCACACCTGCCTGTACAGCGGATGCGCTGAGCGCGTCGAGGTCTTCGCCGCTGGCCATGGTGGCCGCGCCGACCTGAGACACGGCTTGGTCGAAGTCGGCGAACTTGGCGACGGCGACGGTGGCCATGGCTGCGAAGGCGGTGCCGATGCCGAGAGCGACGGTGCCGACCATACGGCCGGCCTGATCCGACTTGACCTTGAGAGCTTCGAGCTCGGCGGCGGTCTGCTTGACCTTGGGTGCTGCAGTCGCGTTCTCGTCGCCGAGCTTCTTCGTGCTCTTGCCAGCCTCATCGACGGGAGCTTTCGCAGCCTTCGAGGCCTTGCCGGTCTTATCGATGTCCGTCGCGAGTGGGGCGACCTTCTTCGATGCCTTCTCAGACTCGTCGCCGACAGCTTTGGTGCTCTTGCCGGCGTCGTCGAGCGGGGACTTCGCGTTCTTCGCGGCGGTGCCGGTCTTGTCGACCTCGGTGCCGAGCGGCGAGACCTTTTTGGCCGTGCTTTCGGCGGTGGTACCGAGTCCGGCGAGTGCCTTATCGGCGGCTTTCGCGTCCTGCTGGAATACCTCCGCTCCCATCATCTGAAGGGCGAAGCTGATTGCGCCTGCGTTGAACACCGGCCATCACCTCTTTCTGTAGCCAGGACGGCTCGGGGTCGTCGATGAGGCGGTGAATGGCGGACCTGATGAAGTGCCATGTACGGGTGTCGAGCGCCCGGTCAAGGTCCGGGATGATGCCGTGCTGCGCGAGGTCGAGTTCGACCTCGCCGAAGAGTTGCGGGAGCGCGAGGGTCCAGAGCTCTACAGCGGTGATGCTTCGGGCGTGGTCGTCGACTGCTTCGGTTTGCGCGACCGCTTGGCGGCCGGCAGCTTGTCGACGGTCGTAGTACTCGCGGCGGTAGGCCGGATAGGTGCCTGTAAGCGGATCAGGTGTTCCAATGCCGTACTGGGCGCGGTCTGCGTTGGTGAGATCCCCAAACTCATGGTCAGGAGCAGGAGTGCTTTTTTTGCGCCAGCCATGCCTTCACCGCCGCTCAGGTAGGCGTTGACGCCGTCGAGGCCGAGCACGGTCTGCCAGTAGAACGACGGCAGGAGAACGTTCTGGCCTTCGTTCAGGCTGAGGTCGTTCTGCACGCGCTCGTAGACGTCGAAGCCGACTGCTTCGGCGAGCACGGCCTCCATCTCGGAGCCAGGGCGTTCGCTGGCGACGATCTGCACGAACAGATCAGTGAGTGCCTGGCCGCGGCGCCCGCCGAGCGGCTTGATGATGAACGGCTCGGCGATGCCGTCGATCTGGATGTGAAGGTCGCGGCCGTGGAGTGTTGCGGTGGTGGTCATGGGGTATCCCTGCAGATAGGTGAAGCGGATGGTGCTGGAGGTGTGGGGCCGGGCGGCCAGTGACGGCCGCCCGGTGGGTGGTGCTACGCGCCGCGCAGGTAGCCGAAGGCGGTGCTGGCGCCGACCGCGTTGGTCAGCACGATCGGCGCGGACCCTGCGGTGCCGGCCGGCACCTCGAGCACGACGATGTTCGGCTCGCCGGGGATCTGCGAGATCGACGTGACGGCGACGCCGCCGATGGTGGCCGCCGTGATGTTGGCCACGTTGTAGCCGCGGCAATAGACATTGGCCGAGGCGATCGCCTGTGTGGGCAGCGCCGACTCGATGATCGGGATGCCGGTGCCAGCGATCGGGCTCGTGATGATGCCGACCGGGCCGTCGCTGGTGAGGGTGAACGCCCACACGAGCTTGTCCTTGAACCCAGTGGTCGACTTCACCGCGGCGACGGAGTAGGAACCTTCCAGTGCGATGAGGCTTTCGTCGCGGCCGTCGAACGTCTGCGCGTCGAGCTTGTTGGCAGCGCCGGTGGAGCGGGCGACCTTGAGCAGCTCGACGAGCCATGCCTGGGCGATGCGGCCGAGAGCGTCGCGCACGCCCTCCACGGTGAAGGTGATGACCTGGGTGTAGGCGAGCACGTTGGTGCTGTCGGTGCCTTTGAGGCCATACGCTTCACGCATCACGGTGATCGGGGTGGGGGTGTTGACGAGGGCGTTGACGTCCCCGGTGATGTTCTCGAAGACGCCCGCGCGCTTGACGCGGAGCATCTCTTCATGGGCGAGAGCGAGGGCGCCCTCGGTGACGACGGTGGTGTCGAAGATGGTCGAACTCATGGTTGGGTCTCCAATTGGGGTGGTGCCGGGCATGCCGGCTGAACCCCACGGTTGTGGGGAGGTTTGAGGGGGCGTGCGTTACTGTGGGCGCCGACCGAGGAAATGGAACGTCTGTGAAGTCGCGCAGCGCCCGGATGAGTCAGCCGACAGCGCGAGCGACGAGAAGAGCTCGCACCACGAGACGTTCATCCCGGGCGGCACGTTCTGCTTCTGGTCCAGCGGGGCACTGATCAGTGCGGCGAGGTTCTCGGCTGCGATGCTGCTGCCCTTGATGCGGGACATGATCTGCACGCGGTAGAGCATGTTCGCGCGGCCGTCAGCGATCGGGGATAGCCACGAGAGCACGATGCAGTTGTCATTCGTCGTGGGCATCGTGGGGCCGTTGGTGTAGATGCCGCGGTCGGTGGCCGCATACGAGCCGGTCGAGTACACGCCGACTCCGCTGTCTGCGAGGTGCTGCGCGAGCGCCCGGCGGAAGATGATCGGGTAGGCGTCGGGGTCAACCACGTTTGGCCTCCGTCCCTACGATCTTGCGCAGCTCCTCGGCGTTCTGCAGGGCAGGGTCCGAGAGGTAGTGCGACTTGCGGCCGTTCTGAAAGTTCGAGTTGCCGAGGTAGTGGCGGCCGAGGTTGTCGACGAGTTCGCCGTCCTCATGCCACCGGGCCGCGTAAGGGGTGTCGTAGGTGACCAGGGTCTCGTCGCCGAGCGCCGCGGCCGGCACGACCGTGCCGGACGCGATGAGGGTGCCGCCGCCGCCCGAGTCGAGCGGGGCCTCGGCAGCAGAGAGTGCGAGCAGTCGTTCGCCAGCAAGGTTCTGCCCCTTGACCGCGCCGAGCAGCATGTTGGCGACCATGCCGTCGAGGTTGTTGGTGAAGGTGACGGCGGCGCGGATCTGGCCTGCCATGGTGGCCTCCCTACAGGTAGAGCTCGATGTGGGACGGTGCGCCGTTGTAGTCGAACAGGGCGGAGTCGATGACTTCGGATGTGGTCTCGCGTGGCGTGCCAGCCCAGACGGTGACGCGGGAGCGAGGCAGCGTGTCATCCGCGATGAGCAGGACGACGAACGCGGTCGACGTGACCTCCTGGCCAGCAGTCGGCGAAGTGGAGCGGCGGTCGACGACGAGGCGCGACTTCTGCTCGACGTATGCGGGCCGGTTTGGTGTGGTTGCCCACGTCTCACCCTCGGCGCCCTCACCCGTCAGACGGGTGATATCCACCCGGTGCGGGAGGTGCTTCTCGCGGAGTCGGCGCGCCATTAGTAATGCACGATCGTGGAGGATCGCAGCCCGGCGTTCTCGAGGATGGTGAAGCACTTCTCCCCGATGCGACGCTTGAGCTTGTCGAGCTCACTGTCGTCGCCGGATGCTGAGCTTGTGGTGCCGAGGGAGACCGATCCGATCTTCACAGCGCCCGCGTGAGACTCGGCACCGGTGACGTCGTCGGTGATGCCCCAATACTCGACGATCGCGCAGGTCGCTTCGACGAACGCCTCGATCACCTTGACGTCGGTGGGCACGCCCTCGGCGTCGGTGTCGAAGATCGCCAGGCGGGTGAGGCGGTCGACCTCGATGGACGCCGAACGGAGGCGCTTAGTGAGCTTGTCGGTGTCGCCCTCGAATGCCTCTTCAGCGTGGCCGGTGTAATCGGTGGGTGTGGCGTAGATGCGGGCCATGGTCAGGCTCCCTTCGCGTCAAGACGGGCGCGGGTTGCGTTCAGGATGTCGAGAGAGCGCACTCGGCGGGTGAGGTCGATGGGAATGAAGTGTTCCCACGGCCCTAGGAAGTGATTCGGGCATCCAGTAGCGGGCACCATGCCACCGTCTGCGAAGACCGGGGCGTCGTCGGCCACGGTCAGACCTCGGTGACGAACGCGTCCGGAGCGTGCGCGCCGATGGCTTCGAGGATCTCAGCCTTCGTCTGTGCACCGCCGAGGTCGAAGCCCTGCTCGCCTGCGTAGGCGATCAGCTTGGCTTTCGTCCAGTTGTCCAAGTAGTCGAGCGCGGGCGCGGTCTTCTCGCCGTCACCCTCGACGTAAGGGGGCAGGTTGCGGCCGGTCCCGTCCAGGTCAGCGGCGAGTTCGACGGACTCTTCGATCTCGTAGCCGTGCATCCGATACGCGTCGGCGAGGTTCTCGTCGTGCGTCAGGTCGACCTCGGCGTACCCGTCATGGAACACGACGTCGCCGAGACGATCGGTGAACGTGCCGGGCCGCGGGTTCGGGTGCTTGATGCGAGACATGGTTAAGCCTTCTCTGTGATCTCGGTGACGGGTGCCCGCCCGTATGCGTGAACCTCGCGGATAGCGTCTGCGGGCTCGTAGGTCGCTGCGAAGATGTCGGGCTTGCACGGGTAGAACTCGCCCTGGA
This sequence comes from Cryobacterium aureum, assembly GCF_002954245.1. GTDB lineage: Bacteria > Actinomycetota > Actinomycetes > Actinomycetales > Microbacteriaceae > Cryobacterium > Cryobacterium aureum. Next base: position 143,294 of record NZ_PPTG01000002.1, read on the forward strand.
TGCCCTTGATGACGACGTCACCAACGTCGGCGCGCATCTTGCCCTCGAGCGTGCGAATCTCCATGTGCTCGGGCACGGCGAGCCGGGATAGTTCCCCGTTCGGCGCTCGGAGTTCGGTGACCTCTTCGCGCCAGGTCGTGTCCGGGTGCCCCGGCGTCTCGCCGATCCAGTCGAGGATGGCGTTGCCGTTGTCCCAGCCGCCGCTGTAGGTCATGGCTTCGATGACTACTGGCTTCTTGCGGTACTTGGTTGCGATGGTGTGCCTCCGTGAGGTTGGGCCACCCCGCCCTGTGCAGGCAGAGCGGGGTGGAGTAGTTGGGCAATATGCTGAGCGGATGCCAAAGACACATCTGACTGCACTTCTATGACTGCGGCTGAATGGGTACCGATTTCGGTTGCTGCTATCGCCTCAACCGCCACCGTGGGAGTTCAACTTTTGCTGATGCGCCGGGAACCCTTGGCGATAAGGCGGATCAAGCTGCTGAGCGAGGCAATCGAAAGCATGCCTCCCGAAGACCTCGGCAGAGTCGAACTATCCGACGCTCGCAGTCACTTGGCCTCGCGTCTTGCTAAGTCGCTCATTGGCCTACGCGGATTCGCGAAATTCTTGCGGCGAGTCGCTTGGATCAGCCTCGCCGCGGGGACCGCTGTCATCGCCGGGTGGCTGATCTTTGTGGCAATCAACCCGAGCGCAGTTTCGGATAGTGAGCCGACGAGCGTGCTTCAGATCGGAATCGCACTGCTCGTGTTAGCACCCATGACGCTTGTTTACTCCGCGATGTGGCCGATGGTCGATCCATTCGTGCTGGCCACCACAACGATTGTCGAGCACATGACCGACAACATTGCACGTGGGGTGGACCGCGTCGTGAATCGTCGCTAGCGGCCGTCGGTAAAGGTAAGTTGCTCGCGTGCAGAGGCGCGCTTGCGGCCGGTGAGTTCGACGTGCTCGCGCATCTGCGCCTGCTTGGCTCGCACCTTCAGGGCGGCGCGCTTCTGGTCGGTGGGGTCGGCCGCGATGGACTCGCGCCGCTTGTACTTGCGAATGTCCCGCTCGATGGAGCGCTGCTTCTCGCGGTCGGCTTCGGCCTGCGGATCGTACTCTTGGCCAGCCTGGGGAATGGTGAGGCCCGGCATGTACGCGATGTCCTGATGTCGGCAGTTGGGATGGTGGAGCCCAGCGCCGCGCGCAGCCTCGATGGTGGCGATGATCTGCACGGTGATGTGCTCGTCGCTCGTGGCGTGCTGCACGACGACAGTGCCCGTGCTCCCGTCTGTAGACAGGATCTTCCCGACCCACGGTGCACACTTCGAGCAGGAGTCGAGAGCGCCGACGACGGTGACCAGGTTCACGCCGACCTGCTGCATCCGCCAGATTCCGGCGTCGTTGAATGCCCGGTTCACAGCTGTACGCCCGGCCATCTCGGCGTACGAGCCGATGCGCCAGTTGCACCCGCTCTTGTCGACGAATCCGGTAATGCCCTCGGACAGGAACCGCTGCACGGCGAGCTGCTGCGACTGCAGGTTCGTGCCCGCCCCGAGGATAGTGTTCGACGCGGTGAACGAGATGACGCGCTGGTAGGCGTCCTGCGGGTAGCGTGCAATCCGCAGCGCCATGTCTTCGAGCCGGGAGGTGAGGTCGAGGGTCAGCATCGTCGCGGCCTGCGACGACGAGCCGGTGAGAGCCGTTGTCTGTGGGAGGCGGGTGGCCATGCCGAGCCGTTCGGCGGCGGCGGCCTCGCCTTCCGTCCAGGCGAGCGTGATGACCTCGAGGGCCAGATCGCGGCTGTGCAGCTTCTCGGCCATCTGCGCGGCAAGGTATTGCAGCTCACGGATCGACTGGGCCCTGAGCGCCTGCAGCTCAGCGAGCGCCTTGTTTCGTGCGACGGCCCGGGCGAAGAGGTCCGTCATGTGCGGCGTCATTGCCGTGGTGCGGATGGTCTCTTGGAGTTCGAGGTCACGATACGCGCGGACAGCGACGGCCTTGATCAGCTCGTCCTCGGCACCGGCGTAACGGGCCGCGAGGTTGACGCCGAGCTCCTCTATCAAATCTTCGGCAGGTAGCCCAGCGGGATCGGGTACGTATTGCGCCATCCGCTGGCCTCCCTGCTATTCGATCAGGCGCGGGGCGGCCACGACCAGCAGCCGGACGCGGGCTCGGCGGTGAACGGCACCTCACCGGGGAAGAACATGCCGGTGGGGTTCAAGACGCAGAGTGACACGAACGGGTTTCCGTCTTCGTCCGAATCGTGGACGGCGGTGATGATCGCGGCACGGGGCTCCGGGTAGTACTCGCCGCCCGGGTATTCTCCACCGGGCGCACCCTTGACGTGGTAGTGCACGGTGCGGCCGATGCTCGGGGTTTGCACGAGCGCGCGGGCATCCCGCTCGAATTCCTCCGAGTCGAGTTTGAGCTTGACGGTGATGCTGCCGATTGATGCGGCCATGCTGTCCTCCTGCAAGGGGTTGAAGTGTGGGGTGAGGCCGCGACGGTGTGCGCCGCGGCCTCAGGTGGTGCTGGGCTACTTGGCCGGTGGGGTCTTGCCGGCGGCGGCGAGGTCAGCGGCGGCCTTCGCAGCAGCCTCTTCCTCAGCGAGCGCAGCAGCAGCGAGTTCCGCAGCGGCAGCCTCGTCGGCGGCGCCCTCGGTCTTCGCGGCCTTCGCGATGAGCTTCTTCGCCTCGGCGGGGTCGATGGTCACCCAACGCGCGAGCTCTTCGAGGTCTTCGCGGGGTTCGTCCGAGATGATGATCTGTTCGCCCGGTTCGAGCGACTGGTATGCGTGAGCCATGATTCTGTTCTCCTATTCGGGAGGGAAGGTGAAGGGGGAGCGGGCGGCCGCCGAAACGACCGCCCGCAAGGGGTGCTACACGGTGCGGTTAGCGCCCTTGAGCAGCACGGCGCGGTTCGCGTCGAGCAGCTTCACGCCGAACAGCATGTCCGCCGAGATGACGGTCTGCTTGTACTTGATGTCCCAGCCGTACGAGATCCGGATCGAGAGGCCCTTGTACGAGACAACGGCCACCTGACCCACGTTCGCGCCGGCAGGCATCTGCAGCGGTGCGGAGCCGAAGGCCAGCGCGGTCTTGTGGAAGGCCAGGCCGATCTCGGTCGTCGGGTCACCGATGGCCGGGGCTACGGGCGGCTGGCCGACGTTGCCGGTGCGGAACGCCTCGAACCCGAACAGGTCCCGGCCAAGGGAGCCCTGACGCAGAGCCGCGGTGTCGCCGCTCTTCTCGGCGCTCTTGACGATGTCGCTGTTGAGCCACTTCGCCTTCATGGTCGGGCCGACGACCGCGAAACGCTCGGACTCGGGCACGGCCTTGAGGTCGAGCAGACGCCCGGCCTCGATGAGCACCTCGGGCTTGTCCCACGTCTGCAGGTCCGCAGTGGCCTGCGTGCCGAAGCCGGCGACCTGAGTGACGCCGGAGCGCAGCCCAAGGATCGTCTTGTCGATGTCCTGCGCGATGGCCTCGATCATCGGGTTGAGCAGCTGGACCGAGAAGTCCGCGATGCTCAGCGTCATGTCCTCGTCGGTGACGGGAACGGACACGTCCGCGATGCTGTTCAGCACCAGAGGGATCTTGCCCTCGGTCGCATCCTGCAGCTCGATGCCGGTCGCACGGTTGAACCGCTTCGACTGGAACACAGCGGGCGTGCGGATGTCGATGGTGTTGCCCTTGGCCTTGGTCGCGAACTCCGACGTCAGGTCAGTGTGCACGAGGCCGTGCATCGGGGTGGATTCGTACAGGGTGGCGAGCGCCTCTTCGGCGATCTCCTGCACGGTAAGGAGGGTGTTAGCCATGGTGGTGGCCCTTCTGCGCTACTTGGTAGCGCGCTTTTCGCGAATCGCCTTGCGACGTTCGTCGATGGTGAGCGGGCCCGGGGTGGGTGTTCCGCTCGGTGGTGTTCCTCCGCTGGACGGGGCCACCTGGACGGCGCGCAGCTTCGGGTTTGACGCGACCGACGTCTTCACGAGTTCGTCCACTAGGGAGCGGTACTCGGCATCAGTCGTGTCGATGGCCGCGAGCTTCGCCTGGAAGCTTGCGGAGTCTGTGAGGAGGTCGTAGTCGGCGCCATGCTTGCCGACGACCTTGAGCAGGGCGTTGTCGAGGCGTGCAGCCTTGATGTCTGCGCCCTGCGTGGTGATGGTGGAGTCTTTCTCCTGAATCGCGGCCGACAGCGACTCGACCGTGGTTTCGTCCTCAGCAGCGACGAGGCCGAGCTTCTGGCCCAGCTCCTTGTACGCGGCTTCGCTGGCGGTCTTCCCGGCGGCCTCGGCGTCTTCCTTGCCTTTGACGCGGGCGGCGGCGTTCTCGTCGCGGAGCTTCTTCACGTACGCAGCATCGAAGGTCTCGACGGGTGGAGTGACGACCTCGGCGGGCGGTGCCGGCTTCGGAGGGACGACCGGCTCGGCAGCCACCACTGGGGGAGTGACGGGCACAGCCGGAGCTGCACCCTCTTCCCCCTCGATGAAGCGGATACCCATCAGGGCGAGCTTCGATGGGCGGAAAGGGCCGAACGTGTGATTGCGGATGGTCATGGTGCTCCTTCGCGGCTCCTGGCCGCATTGGTGACGACTGCCCCTGCGGCAATCGAAGTGAGTGGTTAGCCGGTGAACGTGGTCGGGTCCAGTGCGGAACCCATGCCGTTCTCGGCCTTGATGAGGTCAGCCTCCGCCTGCGCTTCTTGTGCGGTGAGGTTCGGCTGTACAGCGCGCACACCCGAGATGACCGAGCGAACCCGCGCGAGCATCTCGGCCTGCGTGGTCTGCGCCCGGACGAGCGGGTTGACCTGCGACACCTCAGCGAACGTGATCTTCGGGAGGTCTTCGATCAACGCGCCACCCTTGCCGGGGAACACGAGGCCGTCGATTGCCAACGCGGTACGGGCGAGCCGTGCAAGAGCGGGCCGGACGTACAGCGCCTTCTTGTCGCGGGTGCGCTCACTGTCGGCCTTGTCGTCCGTGACCTCGGTGGCGGTCTTGGTGCCGCCGTCGTGGATGCCGAAGTGCGACACGGAGTAGCCGGCGGCCATCGCAATCTCACGCTTGAGCGCGACGATGGTGTCGAGGTGCTCCTGCACGCGGATCGCGAACTGGCTGATGGTGATCTGCCCGCCCTTGCCGTCATCAACGAGGCCGCCGAGAGGTGAGTACACCTGACGGCCCATGTCGAACGAGCCGCCCTGGCCGCGACCGTTGAGCTGCAGGTACGACTCGGGGACCGACAGTCGGCCCATGCCGTTGTCGAAGTCGCGCATGAGGGAGGACCAGAGCGCGTTGATGCGGGCGAACAGCGGCTCGAGTCCGAAATAGTCCGACCGGCCGAGGTTGGCGAGGTCGCCCTTCCGGTCCCAGATCGGGTGCGGAAGAACGTTGGGCATGTGCTCGACGGTGAGGTACGGCACACCGGTCTGCACGACGACGTCCATTGTCTCGGCCATGGGCAGGGACTCAGCGTCGACGACGGGCAGCAGCGTCAGGTAGTGCTCGGTCTCCGTGATGGTGTTGAGAGGGACCTGCTTGCCGCGCTCGCCCTTGCCGCCCTTCCAGAGGCTGAAGGTGATCGAGCCGGGCGCGTGACGCTCCATGAGCCGGTAGCGGTCATCCTTGCGCTCATACTCAGACCACAGCGTGACCGCCGAGAGAGCGCCGTGACGCCACTCGGGAATGGCGCAGTCGGCGCGGTACGCGCGGAACCAGACGTGGTCGCGGAACGTCTTGTCCCACACGACAGCGAGGTACGTCCAGCCGTGAGCGGCGGAGTACTCGCCGGAGCGGAGCAGTTCAGCGTGTGCGGCATCCGAGGACATGATCTCGTCGAGGCGAGCCTGCGCGCGCTTCCGCTCCGGATCGGCAGCGATCGTCACGCCGTCCTTCTGTGTGTCCATGCTGTCGGGCAGCACGATCGAAGGGGCCTCAGCGAACAGCAAGTCGGAGGACAGCTGCGCAAGGTCGCCCGCGACGGGGATGGACAGCGACGAGCGGTTCTCACCGGTGACTCCTACCGGTGTGCCGACGATGCCAGCAGACACGGCGCCCATAATTCCGCCGCTGTACGGCTGGCCGCGGTGCATGTGCGTGGCCGGCGTGCCCTGCTGGTCAGGCAGAGCGTCGACGTCGTTCGCGTACAGGGCGTCGTAGATGAGGAGCTGCTTGAAGGCAACGTCGAGCGGAGCCGGGGGAAATTGGTCAGCCATGAGACCTCCAAGGGGTTGTGACCCCGCAGGGTGTTAGGCGGCTTCGAGTGCGTACTGCCAGTTCGAGCGGGGTGTGTAGATGCCGTAGCGGCCGGCGTCGAGGGAGTCGTCTTCGTCCTTCACGACTTCGTCTTCGCCCTTGGCGGTGGCTTTCGGATCCCACCGGTACTCGGTGATCTCCGAAGCCCAGCCCTTGCAGCGGTCGGTGACGAGGAGTTGATCGTTGGAGAGCAGACGGGAGATCGCGCCGACACCTTTGAGGACATCGTTGTGAGCGGTCTGCAGGGACATCTCGTTGAACTTCCGCAGCTCGGCGGAGAAGTGTGCGGCCGCCGGGTCGACGATGGTGTACTCCGGGGCGAACTGCGCTTCGTGCGGGGAGTGATTCTCCCGAGTCCATGCCCGGTACAGCACCGCCTGGTCAGACGGGGCGAGTGTGGCACCGTAGTGGTCGCGCGGGTCGTAGCGCCATTCGTCCATCAGAACGAGCCGCGGCTTCTTCTCGGCCGTGATGCCGACGCGGAGAGCAGCGGAGGTGTGCGAGACAGCGAAGTCGATGCCGTCGGCGAGGACGCGGGCGATACGTGGCATCTTGTCGAACTCGATGACATGCCGCGTCGGATCCCACATCGGATAGACAGCGCCGGCAGCGTTCGTCCACTGGCCGAGGATCATACGGTCGTAGAAGACACCGGAGAACGAGCGCTTCATGCGCGCTTCGTAGCCCTCGGGCAGCTTCGGGTTGTCGGCCATCGTCAGGTGGAAGTGAATGACGTCTTTTTCGTCGGCCTTGAGGATCCATTCCTTGCGCATCCAATGGTTCATGGATGCCGGGTTCATCGTGGCGAGGATGCGGGCGCCGTCGACGCGGAGTCGAGTGACGAGCATGTTCCAGAACGCCTCAGGCAGCAGCGTGGCTTCGTCCACGAGGGCGAGCACCACGGTCTTACCCTGAATCTTCGCGACGGACTCGGCGTTGTTCGCGCCGATCAGCAGAACCTCCCGGCCGAGGATGACCGCCGACGTCGCGCCCGGGGTGTAGGCGACCTGGTTGCAGATCGTCGCACCAAAGATGTCTCGATCCTGCAGCAGCACGAAGATGTTGGCGTAGATCGTCGCGATCGTCTTGCCGACGACGATGATCAGGCCCTTGCGGGGAGCCATGCGAACAGCGATCAGGAACGCGATGACCTGCGCCACCGTCTTGCCGGCCGACACAGCGCCAGACCAGAGCGAGATCGTCCGCTTGGCGCTATCCACGATAGAGAGCAACTGCTTGCGAGAGACCTGACGCAGCAGAGCGTCAAGCTCCATCAGTCGGTGTCTCGTCCTGAGCGCGCAGAGCATCGGCAGCAGCGGCGAACCCAGCCGCCAGAGTGTCGAGCGTACCGACCGCTTCGTCGAGGCCTCCGTTGTCCTTCTCGAGGATGCGCGTGGACTTATCGAACGCGACGCCGGCCATCATGAACACCGACCGCTTCACCTCGACCGGAGGGACCGCGAGAGTGTGCTCCTCGTAGGTGTTGTCCTTGCCTCCGAAGTTGAAGACCAGATACGGGTGAGTCAACGAGTCGACCTCGGCATGAGCGACGACCATCAGCTTCTGGGTGAGCAGCATCCGCGACTCAGCGAGGTCGATGGTGTGAGCGCGCGTCGCGAGGTCCGTCTTGGATCGATCGAACGATAGCCCCTCACGCTTCGCCCACTTCGACACCGTCGACGCAGCGAAACCGAGCGTATCCGCAATACCGCGGCAAGAGAGGCCAGCAGCATGCAGCGCGAGCGCCTCAGCGCGTTTGGAGACGAACGTTGCCTTGCGCACGACGATCACCTCGGTTTCGGATTGTGGATGCACGGCGACGCCTGGACGCTGTGGGGAGAGTGCGTGTGAAGGACGCGGCTCGAAGTGTCGGCAGCCGTTCGTAGACTCGACCTGGCGGTGCGATTGCAGTGCTACGACGAGAGGGTGTTGATCATGGACGATTCACAACGAGCAGAGCTTGAGGCTCAAGTCGCAGACCGGAAGAGTCAGGTGCAGGAGGCGTGGGCGCGATTCATCGCTGAGGAGCCCCAGTTCGTGCGGACGGAACTGGAGTCCCAGGCGCGTCTGACTGCTATTGAACAATCCGCGGTGACGTCGACGGTTCCGGGTGGCGTGCCCAGTCTTCGCGCGGAGATGGCGGCAGTGATCTCCAAGATCGTGGAGTCGACTGACGACTACTTCCGTGCGGTGTCGGACGAGGATATAACGAACGGATGGAACCGGCGCGGAGTGGGGAAGGGATTCAATCAGCTGGTTCAGCCGTTCGGAGATCTACTCATCGGACTTGGATTCGATTCGGGGAGCAAACCTGCGCACCCTGGGCTTGGCGGTGACTGGTATTTCTACGGCGAGAGTAACTTCCACACCAGCCTCCAGCGTCGCGGCGGGGGGCTGCCGATGGCCGAGTCGTTCGCTCCATACGAGCAGGCTGTGGAGCGCCTGCGTCAAGGTGAGGACGTACTCGAGAAGCACAACGCGACTGTCGAGCGCGCGAACGTCGCCGCGAGCTGGGACGCTGGCGAGTAGCCGAAGTTCCGGCGTGCTACCCGGTCTGCTTGGTACAAAGATCGGGTGACTTCCGCGTCTTTACGTTTGATGATGCGACTGGGCAAGCTCGGGAGATGCTCTAAACCCGTGATTCCTGAGCATTTGTACCAAGGCGTGCGAGGTTCTACACCTCGTCAACCTCGTGTTCGGCGTCGAACTGAGCGTTGTACGCTTCCTCGATCTCGGCAGGGTTCACGGCTTCGCCACCAGGCTGAACCCGATACGTGCTGTCACCGGGGGCTTGGTGTCGTGGTCGAACTGCATTGCGCGCTGTGTGATGGCGATTGCTCCCTGTTTGTCCGGTTCGGGAGCGACTTCTTCGACCGTGTGCCGGTGGCCAGAGCGCCATTCCTTGACCCGCGAGAACCGCGCTGTCTGGATGAAGGCACCGCAAGAGCATGACTCGCGCATGGCAGGGCCTTTCGTGAAGGGTTCCGGCACGCCGCGCAGGTATCACGGCACACGAAAGGGATAGCGCCTCAGGTGGTCCTTCACTGCAATGCGGACAGTGTCGACGCGAGCGTGTCGGAAAGGGGGACCGTCCTGGGGAGTAGCCGGGGCGGGCGAACTTGGGGGCTACTCGTCGCGGCCGTAGGCCTTATCGCGCGAGTTGCGGGCGACTCGAATGAGCCGGTTGATGCCTGAGCGGTCGAAGTGGACGCCGTTCACGTAGACGCCAGGCAGCTCGTGACCCCACGAGATTGTGAGGGCAGGTTCGGTACCGTCGCCTTCCACTGCAGTGGCTGGCCAGAATGTTTCCTTGGGCATGGTGTCTCCGTCACGGAGTAAACCGCATCACGCGGTCTGCCCGGCATTGTGCCGGGAAGTTGGGGTGCGTTCGCGAGGCCGGTGGATATACCGCCCGGCCCCGCTCTGCGCTGATTACTGCCCGCTCTGTTGCCGCCGCTGGGCACCGCGGTGGACGGCTGTTCCCGTTGGGTTCAGTGGCAAGTTGGTCCCGGCCGCGACGTTCACCCGATGGTGCCCTCGAAGGGCCTCTTTGGTTGCGGGGATGCGTGGCCGGAAGTGTGGGGTTGTCCCAGTGGGACACCTGCGGGACATGCCCGGGTGTCCCACTGGGACAAGAAAAGCCCCGGTCACATCCACCGGATTCGGTGGGAAAGACTGGGGCTTGTTGAGCAGTTGCTACAGCTCTGCTGCTGCGTTCAAATGTACCACGAGATGAAACATTTCCACCTATTCACAAGCGAACTCGTTGGGCGGGTTTCGATCAGCCGCGCACCTCGGGCTGCTGCCCGTCGAACAGTGCCCGTTCCGTTGCGAGGACATCGGATCGTCGCACGAGCACGCGGCCGCCGGACTTCATGCGGCGCACGTACTTGAGCGACACCCAGCGCACGATCGTGGTGCGGCCGGTCTTCGTGACGGCGATCGCTTCCTTGATGCTCATCCAGTCGGCCGAGGTCGTCACGCCGCGCCCAGAGCCGCGCACTCGGATGCTTCCTTCGCCGCTTTCTCTCTCGCCCTGGTCTCCGCCTTGATGCGCCGCTTCACGATTGCCCGTGCTGCGCGAGCCTCCGCAAGCTGGGCGGCTTTCGTCTTGCGAATGGCCGAGGTGACCTTGTCGAGTTGCGAGGCCGCGAGGATGGCGTAGAGCGTCGGGTCAACGACGAACTCACATGCCGGCGTTGAGCAGGCAATGTGAAGGGGCCCGTCGAACTCGAGCGGCGGTTTCCACACGAGGCTCAGCTGGCGGCATTCCCAACAGCGCACGTTCTGGACCCGGTGTTCGACATCGGCGAACGGATGCTGTGCGAGCGCGTGCTGCATCGTGCGGAAGAAATGCACCGCGTCCTCCCCGCCCGCCTCACGAGACACCCACTCGTTCACGTCGAAGTCGAGTTGAGCCTCGGTGACGGCCTTCACGTCCTCAGTCGTCGCCGTGCTCAAGAAGCCGGGCGCCGGGTGCCCTAACAGCATGATCAGTTCGTCAGCCATGCGCCATGTGTTCGGCACCGGGAGGATCCAAGTGGCCGCCGCGCGCACGCCGTTCTTGTCGAGTTGCTGCGCCCGCTCCACCGATCGCAGGTGCGTGATCATGTCGAGGGCGATCTTCAGAGCGCCCCTGGTCTTCTCGAAGCACGTGTAGCAGAGCACCCCGAACTCGGCGGGTGCCGGCAAGCACCCGCCACACTCGTTGCTCGTTGGGTAGGAGCATTCGGCCTCACGGTCGTACTGCCATTCCATGCCGTCGCAGTTACTGGCGTGCTGGCCGTTGACGATGCAGCTGCGCACGTCGTCGAGATCGTTCGTGATGCAGACGAGGGTCATGTCCTGTCCCTAACTCGGATGACCCACGTCATCCGTTGCGGTTGATATTCGGCTTCTTCGAGGTCGTCGGCGTCGAGTGTTCGCCCGTCGATGATGCGAGAGGTGATCTCGTTCACCACGTCTTCCTCGCTCATGATTGCCAGGTCGGATTCCTTGATCCGGAACTCGATGCTCCGGTCGGGTTTGATGGTCAGCTTCACCCGGTCACGCATCGAGCGGATGGGTGCCGGGTGCTGGCCGGACTCGATTGCGCGGCTCACGTGCGGGCCAATTGCCGGTTGATCTGTTCGACCACCTCAGCGGGGAGTGTTCGTAGCCCGAGCGCGCCGCAGTACGGGATCGGCTCGGCGAGCGGGCGCGGGTTCGCGAGTTCCATGTGCCACATGCGCCCGTTCGACTCGGCCCACGGCGAGCACAGTCTCCGGTCCGAATCGCACGAGTCGCGGATGCCATTGGGCACGCCGGTCTCGTAGCAGCGCGGAATCGGGGTGTCAGTAGTCCGGTGCACACCCGCAAGATCGACGACGCCGATGATCGCACCACGGGCTTGCCACGCGGCGGCGGGGATAAGTTCGCCCACCGGCCAGAGCCCTTGAGCACTGGTATCCGGCGTTAGCCCTGCGTGAATGGCAACCGGACCGCGATAGTCGCCCGCGAGGTTCCGCACCCGGTTCTCGACATCCTTCCCGCCGTGCACGATGGCCCACGCCCACGGCTGCTTCACGGTGAGGATTCTCACTTGGTCACCGCCCGGTACGGATTAGCGTGCGGATGCTCCGCGGCGTTCGAGTCCGTGGACAGGCCTCGCTCATCGAACAGCGCGTCGGCGTCGCCCGCTTCGTAGCCCTCGTCCCAGACCTCGGCATCGTGCGCGGCCCGGTCAGCGGCCACCTTCGCTCTCGCTGCCCTCATGACACTGCCGAACATCTCGCGGTCCTTTGCGTCCATCGGCTCGGCACCGCGCACGCTGATGACCTCGCCGTCGACCTCGACCGGGCGGCACTGGTCGGCGCTCATCGTTCGGCCTCCGCTTCGGCTCGTAACTGCGCAGCCTGCAGTTCCAGTTGAGCGGCGGCGATGGCTTTGTTGATCGGCTTCCCGTCGTTGCCTCGGCCAGCCCTGCACCAACTCGGCGAGTACTTGTGCGCCGGTCCGTCGCAGTAGCAAGTCGCCATTACTCGCTCACCGCCCGGTACTCGGCAGCCGCTTCGGTCATCTCGCGATGCACGTCGCCGTAGACCTGATCGACGCTGGACGTGCCCGGTCGCTCGTTGCCGGTGTACGGGTCCAGGTTCCAATTCAGCGGGGGCATCATCTCGTCGCGCGCCTTGTCCAGCGCGGTCGCCGCCACCTCCCGATCGTGCGCGGCCAAGGCGTCAGTAGGCGACTGCGCGAGGATGCCAAGCATCTCGTCCTGCTGCACCCACGTTTCGCCGTTGTCGCTGCCGTCCGAACGCATGCAGACCGTGAAGGGCTCAATGGACTTGGCCGCCGCGATCACCGCATTGGCCGCGTCCAGTTCGATCCTCATTCCCGTGACCTTCGCGAGCATCCACACGTAGTCCTTCTCGCGACCGTACTTCTCGGTTGCGAGTTCCGTCGTGCATACCTGGTGATCCGCGACGACCGCAGACCGCGCCGCAAGAAACTCCGCGTTGACCTCTCGGGATGCGTCGCGCTCGGCGATTGCCTTGTCAGTCGCCTCGATTGCCTTTCGTGCCGTCGCCCATGCGATCTTCGCGTTGAGCTTCTGCGCAGTCGTCTCACTGGTTGCCGCCGCGTGCCCCAGCCGGAATTCCGTTTCCGGGTTGCAGCTCCGCGTCGATCCCCGCTTGGCCTTACGAGCTGCCCAGTCTTCATCTGCTGTGGTCATTGGTCTGCCTGCTCTCTCTCGTTTGTCGGCCACTCGACCGGTTTTGATGTTTCGATGCGCGCTGTGACGCCCCACTCTTGGAGGTCGTGCAAGACCCGCTGCGCTGCCGCCTTGCTGAAGTAGTGCTTCCGCAGAGGCACTCGCGGGACATTCATGATCGGGGCGTCGAAATCGCCGATGGTGTCGCCGGGCTTCTCCGGGAATTCCCAGCCGGTGCCGTTGTTCGATTCCTGCGGCATCCACTCGGTGATGTCCAGCGACTCCGGCAGCCATGACGGCCATACGCCGCCATCGTCGCCGAGGTAGCGATCGACCGCGGCCTGCCAGACCTCCTCGGGCTGATCCTTGAACGGCTTCCCGTCCGGCGTCGGCCATGCGTCGATGACCAGACGATGCACCTTCACGAGTCGCCCCGCTTCATCTCTGCCCGCACGGCTTTCCAGTGCTCTACGTCATCGCAGAACCCCAGCTGAGTCGCCAGGGTGATCATGCGGTCCAGTTGCGGGATCGTGTAAGCGCTCACTGAGTGGCCCCTCGCGCAGCCTCGGCCGCAATCTCCTCGACCACGCGATTGAGGGCATCGACCGGCCAGCCTTCATGGTTCGCGCCGAGCTCGTAGGTCGCGGATTCCTTGGCAATGATCGCCAGGACACCCGTGATCGCCCCCGCTTTCGCAGCCGCCACTACAGCAGCGATACCGGCATCCAGTGACGCCTGCTGCACTTCGGTCGTGAAAAGCTGGTCAGGCGGAAACGATGCCTCGCATGCGTTGTGCTCGTCAATAAAGATGGTTTCGTAGTCGATCATGTTGTCTCTTTCGTTGTGGGGGCTAAGCCCCGGTGGTCGTACTCAAGGGCGGCGGCTACGTAGTCGTAGACACAGAACACGGTGCCGGGGATGCGGCGGAAGGTGTGATGACTTGCCGGATGGGGTCCACGTCATGCGCCTACTGCAGGGGCCTCGCGCGACGCCGCGCCGCCTGGAAATGCCTTTTACCATATAAAAGCTGAGAAGTGGCTGTGAAGTATGATATACTGTCACTATGGCTCGGCATATCGCCCGACCAAAACTGAAGAAAGATGGACTCAATGCCCGCTACCAATCACCCCAGCAATCTGACTGAGCAGAACCTGCCTGTGCTAACCAATTTGCCCGCCATGATCATCAACGGCATGGGAAACTACGGCATCATCGAGTACGACAGCATTGAACTTGCTGCCTCCTTGGCGGATCGCGCATTCAAGCGTTGGGACGAACTGCCGGACGATCCTGACAGCATTGAGACGCTCCGCTCCGCCGTGAATAATCTCGCTGACGCGATAAGCACAATTTCTGGGCAGCTGATGCAGCTCGAACGCGGGATCAGCACTGGCAGAATCGCAGTGGCAGATCGCGGCTAACGCCCTCATGCGGCGAGCCCGAACACTGCACCCAGCGACTCGGCGACGGCGGCGCCCAGGTCTCGGGAGTTCGGCGGGGTGACGGCGTTACCGCTCTGCTTGACCTGCTCGCGCTTCGTTCCAAGCAGCACGTAGTTACCGGCGAACCCCATGCCGCGCTTGATCTCGTCCGGGGTCAGCATCCGGAAGATGCAATCCTCGATGTCGACCGACCCCGTGAGCAGCGAATACCGATCGACGGTCGTCAGCGTGCGGTGCGGTTCCGTCGTGGGCGCCGGGATGCTCGTGCCGTAGTACGGGACCAGCAGCGACTGGTGACCGGCCGTAGTAATGGTCCTGAATTCCTCAGTCGCCGGTGTCGTCATCTCGGCACCGCCAGTGTTGTTCCGCATGACGAGCGCATGATGGTTGCCATTCGCTGCGACGGTATCGATCGGGGAGCTCGCGGGCTTCGCGACGCCGTGGTTACGTAGCGGGATCACGATTGCCGTCTCGTTGCGGGTCGACTGCGTGCGCATCGGCTCGGATACCAACCCGGCTGACTTGCCCTCGCGGCCCTCGACCGGGATGAGCAGCCCGTCAGTCTCAACGGTCGTGCGTGTCGGCATGGGGTCGGTCAGCGAGGTTGCGTCGTCGCGCCAGGTCCCGCCGCTGGGTACGAGCAGGCCCTTCGTCTGGGCCGTCGTCTGCGTGTGCAGTGCCGCGTGACCGGACTGCACTGTGCCGTCGCCACGGATGCCATCCGTGATGAGTGGATGCGGTGCGGCCGGCTTCCAATACCGGTCGACGCCCTTTTCGATGCGGGTCATAGTCTTCGGTGACAACGGCTTCTCACGGTCGCCAATGCGGGTGCCGTGAATGTTGAAGTCGATCGCCGACGACGCCGGCAGCCATCCGGGCTCAACGACGGCCGCGCACTGACCGCACCGAAACACGTACTGCGCTTTGTACCGACCCCAACGTTCGGCCTTCTTGAACGTCTGCACGGCCTTGATCACCCCGTGCGTCTCGCACAGCGCCATCGGCCGCGTCCACTTCTCGAGATTCGGCTTCGTGTTGCCCTTGCGCCAGAACACCACGTACATGCGGTCACGCGACTGTGGCGCCGGATCTCCGAGCGCCTGAGCGTGCATCGAGTTCACCCACGCGATCTCGTGGTCGTAGCCGAGGGACTCCATCGCCATCAGCCATGCGGGGAACTGCACCCACCGGTAGGCGTCGACGACGTTCTCGATGATGATCGCCTTGTATTGGTGATACTCGGCGAAGCGGGGCACATCCCACATCGTCGCCCGGGAGCGTACGGCCGCGGCGTCGGGCAGCTTGTCAGCCATTCCGGGGAGCTGAGACTGCAAGTCGCGCTGCCGTTTAATGCCTTTCGCCACCGAATGGTTCGTGCACTCGGGACTCGCCCAGAGAATGTCCGTCGTCGGGAACCGCGACGGCTCGACCTGGCTGATGTCCGCCGAGTCGTGATCCGTCTCGGGGTGGTTGATTTGGTGCGAGTCGATCGCCATTTTCCAATGGTTGGCCGCGATGACGACACGGTAGCCCGCGGCCACGAGGCCCGACGATGAACCGCCGGCCCCGCAGAACAGGTCCGTCACCGTCAGGCCATTGCTAATTACGGTCGCGCCGCCGAAGGCCGGCCGATCCAAGGTTGTCGTGCTCATGATTCCCTCTCTGGGGTACGAGTAAAGGCACCGACCAAGTGGCGGGTGCCTTGTGAATAGGTGGGCGATTTTGCTATGCAGCGGGGTTCTCCGCGACGTCGATCAGGTCGAACAATGTCGGAATTGATGCGCGCGCGTCGTGACGGCGCAAGTACACCAGCGAATCAGCGACAGACGCAGGATTGAGCTCCGACCCATGTGCGCGGCGGCCAGCCTCAACAGCACAGAGCGCCGTGGAACCGATCCCGTTGAACGGGTCGTAAACCAAATCGCCGGGGTTCGAGTACTCCGCGATTAGCCGACGGGGGATGCCAAGCGGAAACGGGCAGATGTGGTTCTCAACATCCCTGCGTTTCTGCTCCGAGTTGAGCGTGTCGATGCGGAGAATGTCGTGCCACACGTCCGATCGCCACGACCCCGGATTCAGCGACGCGAACGAACCGGGGAGCGCGTTTTTTGCCAGAAGGAGCTCGGCCAGGCGCACGTGCTCGTCGTAGTTATAGACGGTAGCCAGGGCCTGCTTCGTGAATAGGCGAGTGCGCGTCTCGGGGTCGAGGGCGGCGAGTTCGTCAATAGACAATAGGCGATCGCCTGACTCGCGCCACTCAGCCGCAGCGTCTATCTGCCACCGGCCAACGGAGTAGTCACCCTTATCCTTGACGATGCGCTCGTCAGCCCACCCGACCGCGCGGTTCGTCTGCGGCTTGTGGAACAGGAGGATGTACTCCGGTGATCCAACGCCCATCGGCGAGTGATCCTTGAGCATCTTCGAGTACGACAGCCGGTACGTTTGGGCGTTCTCACGCACGACATCGGTGGTGACGGTGATCATCCCGTAGTAGTCGAAACCGTGGCTGGTGTAATGGGCGATCGCTTCCGCGTGAAACATGGAGACGGTGTAGACGCCGGCACCAGTGACGGACCCGAAAAGCTGCCGGTCTTTCACGTGCACGGCCATCATCCGGCCCGGCATCAGGCACCGGTACAGATTGGGAGTGAGGTAGTCGTTCTGCCACCAGAAGTGCGCGTTGTTGTCGGTATGCCCCATGTCGGCGTAGTTCGGCGAGTACTCGTAGTGGTTGCCGAATGGGATTGAAGTTACGATCAGGCCGACAGAGTCGCTTTGGAGGTGGTCGCGAGCCTCCGCTACGGAGTCGTTGAGTGCCACTGTCCACGCGTCGCCGGTGAACACCTCGCGTTCGACGCCCATGGCACGGGTGAGTTCTGCGCTGATCGCGGTCGGGTTCAGGCCGAACTCGCGCAGCACGTCTGACATGGTGTCGGTGAGCTCGTCGTGCTCGCGCCACTTGCTCTCCAGCTCGGCCCGCACTTCAGACTCGGACTCGGCAAAAATCAGATGCACGTCGCACTGATGCGTCTGGCCGAATCGTTGAATGCGGTGGATGGCCTGGATGGTCTGCTCGAACTTGTAGGTGACGCCGACGAAGATCGACGTGTGAGCCTGCTGCAGGTTCAAGCCCTTACCGAGCATTACCGGCTTGCCGATCAGCGCGTAGGTCTCCTTATTGCGCCACTCGTCGAGGCGGCGCTCTGTCTCGTCGTCGGAGAGCCCGCCATACACTGATGAGGATGTGAAGCCGCCCTCCTTGAGTGCCCGCTGAATCGCGTCCTGCTCGTCGTTCAGGTCGCACCAGAGGATGATCTGCGCGCCCGGTTCCCAGAGGTGATGACGGCGCACGAGATCCATGAGCGCAGCCACGCGTGCGTCGAGGGTGTTTCTCTTCTCCCTCGCCGCATCCACCATGGACAGCGCCCCACCGCGCACGAGCACGCCCTGCCCGTCGCGTTCAACCTGATCGGACTGCATGTCAATCTCGACCTGATGCCACTCCACGATCAGCTCGGGCAGGTCGTAACCAGCGTCAGAGAACCCGAGGTCGGAGGGCCGCTGCAGAAAACATGCCCAGGTGTTCAGCCACAGCCAGAATTCTCGCTTTTTGTGCGGGTGTAACTGTAGGTTGCCTGCCTTGGATGGGTCGCGCTTGAAGAACCGAGTGAGGGCCGCGCCAGTATCCATGATGCCCAGGAACCCTGCGTAGTGGATCAGTTCTTTGTGCCGGTTCGGTGACGGCGTGGCGGTGGCGACGAACCGGAACGGCACCGAAGCGAACATGCCGAGGAACTCTTGGTACGTCTTCGAGCCGAACGACCGCAGCACGGCAGCCTCATCGAGAGACACTGCAGTGAAGAGGTCAACGTCCAGGCGCCCGTCACGCACGGACTCGTAATTGGTGACGTAGATCCCGGCCCAGTCCGGGTCGACCTCTTCCGTGCGTCGTACGAATCGCACCTCAAGTCCAAGCAGGTCACGGCCGTCGCGGATCAGATCCCCACGCACACCGAGAGGCGCGACAATCAGCGCTCGAGTGAGCTGCACCGGCGACTTCGGGTGTGTGAGGATCAGGCGCAGAACCTCAAGCTGCATGATCGACTTGCCCAGACCGTACCGCGCGAAGATCGCGCGCCGGCCGCCGCGGACCGCCCACTTCACGATCGCTGCCTGATGCGGCTTGAAATTCGGGCTGCCGTCCTGGAAGATCGGCGAAAGATCAGCGTCGTCGACGTCGAAGCCGAACTTGCGATCGAAGGCGACCTTGTCGCGGAGGAACGATGGATAGTCGAGGGATTGGTCATTGCCGGTGTTGAGGGTGAGGATGCTCATGGTGTCCTGCTCTCTGTGAAATTGTCGGGCGGGGGCGACTTGTGCCGCCCCCGAGTTACGCGCTTAGAACGGTGTTTCGTCCGAGAAGTTGCCCGGCTTGTTCCACACGTCGCCGCCGGATGCCGGCCCTGCAGCGGCGGTCGCGGCGGGGCTGGTCGGCGCCCACGGCTCGTCATTGCCCTGGCCGCCCTGAGCGGGAGCGCCCCGGTTGCCCGACTGCGCCCGGGTGAGGCTCGCAGTGGCGTACCGCAGCGATGGGCCGATCTCGTCGATTTCCAGTTCCATCGACGTGCGCTTTTCGCCTTCCTTCGTTTCATACGAACGCTGCTTGAGGCGGCCCGAGGCGATAACTCGGGTGCCCTTCGTGAGGCTGCCGGCCACGTGCTCGGCGAACTCGCGCCAGACGGATGCGCGGAGGAACAGGGCGTCACCGTCGACCCATTCGTTCTTGGCCTTGTCGAACGTGCGCGGCGTGCTTGCGATGGTGAAGTTCGCCACGGCCAAGCCGTTCTGCGTGTAGCGGAGTTCAGGGTCAGAGGTGAGATTGCCCACCACCGTAATTACTGTTTCGCCAGCCATGGTTATTTGCTCATTTCTTTGGTGGTTTTGCGGATGGTTGAAAGCGTCACGCGCCCGTCTCCGTCGATTTCACGACTCCGTCGTGCGGCTGGGTCGAATGTGGGTATTACCCCGCCAGCGGGCGCAGGGTGGATTGTGGCGGGCAAACCGCGCACACTCCGCGAGTGCCGTGCAGGCTCGTACACCTGCGGATGGAACCGCTTGTCATGCTGGGCGCAAACCTTCACCGTCGCCGACTGGCCCGATGTCTCCGCCCTAAAATCAGGGCACGTCGTGCAACAGATCGTGAAGTTATCGCGGCCATCGTTCGTCGCTTTCGCGGTCATTTCTTGGTCTCTCTCTCGTTGAATTCCTGCTGAATGCGATGTCGTGCGAGGGTTGCCGCGATCGGCTCAGAACCGCCAGGTGTGTAGGCCATCGCCTCGACCGTCGCGGCGTGCAGCCGCATAGGTCCGTCGACGTCGCCAGCGATCGAAGCTGCAAGGCCGCGGCTCTCGAACCGGATCACCTCGAGCTCGTGGCCGGCGAGCATGGTTCGGTGGTCGTTACCGCCGAATGACTCCCGCCTGACCTCCGCCAGGGCGGGGAATCGTTCGGCCTCGACTTTGACCGTGTCGATGTCCCTCAAGAACTGGTCCAGGGCGTCGATCACGGCGCCACCGGCTTGCCCGTTTCCGGATCGACGCCCCGTGCGATGCGGTGCTCGCGAATCGAGGCCTGAGTCTCGGCCTCGAACTTGGCCCGGTCGAGGGTGATTTGCCGGGGCAGGATCGCCCGATTCTTCGCCCTGGCGACACGCTCCGCTGCAGCGAGCCGGGCAGTCAGTAGCTTCACGTTCGCCCGGATGTGACCGGCCGTCAGATACGCCGTTGACTCGCGGCTGTGCATGAGCACCGCCTCGTAGGCGAGATCGAACGGCAGATCGCCGATCTTCTCGATCCACGACCGGAGCACAATGCCCTCGCCGTCGATCTCTCGGTTGTCGTCCAGCTGGATGCGGGCGAGGATTCTGCCCGCTTCGTCTGCGTTCATGACGCGATCGCCTTCCTGTCGATTTCGGCCTGCAGCCGTTGACCCTGAGCAATGACGCCTCGGGCTCGGTCGGCTTTGGACTCCTTGCCGCCCTGTTGCAGCCGGGTGGTGCGCTCCCGGTCGGCGTGCAATCGCAGCTCGTCGTACTTCGCCCGGAACTTTGGCATCGACAGGATGTTGCCCCGCCAGAAGCTGTCCGCTTGGCACCACCGCATCAACCGCTCGGCGGCCAGAGGGTCGCGGCCATCGTTGACGAGCATTAGCCGGGCGGCAGTCAGCCAGCCCTTGTTGATCGTCGGTGTCTTCGATCCGTTTTCGATGACGAGATCGCGGAGCAGGATGCACAACCGTTCGACCTCGGGGCGAAGCTCCGAGATGGGCTCGGGAGAATCTTCGACAAGAAGCTCTTCAGTACTTAATCGGCTTGGCTTGGTAGGGCTTGGCTTGGCTTGGCTTGGGTGTTGTGACGGACGCTCTTGTCCCACGTCGGTCCCGCTGTCTGTCCCGTGGGACAAAGGCGGGACAGGATTTGCCTTCTGATCAGCTCTATTATCTCGCCACGTCTTCTTCCGCAGGGTTTCCTTCTTGCGTTTGCCCTCAACTTCCTCCCTCGTGCGTTGCCAGCCCTCCCAATCATGGAAGACGAATCCTGAGGGGGTTCGTTCCCATAGGCCAGCCTCGACAAGGGCATCGGCGGATACTGTTTCTGCGCCCCATTCATCGATCATGAACGCCCCGATATGACCGTCCGTGAGGTGCTTCGCGCACGACGCCCCGGCGATAGTCCAGAGCCCCACCGCGGCCATTCGGTCACCCCTGGGAATGCTCAAAACCTTCGGGCTCGTGGGGAACCCGTCATCTACGTTGAACCAGACCACTACGTTTTACCTCCTTCCTTGATGTCAAAGTCGCCTCTCTCCAGTTGGAGGGCGAGGGCGTCCAGTACCGCCGCGGCCGGCAGGGATGCCTGCTTGTTCGCGCGGGACTTGATGTGCTTGATCAGCGCGGCCTTGTCGAGGTCCTTCACGACACCTCCAGCGCTCGCGCATGGGCGTCCGCGTATTCGATGGCATCCGCGAACGAATACAGGTGATAGCTGTGATGGAAGTACACCGGTAGCGACGAGTGGGACACTCGCCAGTACCATCCGGGCGAGCCCCACATGAACGACCAGCGCTTGCGGATGACCCACTTCTCTGGCTTCACGACGCACCGTACATTCGAAGCGCGGCGTCCTCTTCGGTGATCACTGCGATCTCGCCGTCGTCGGAATACAGCACCCAGGACAGGTGCAGTCGCCCGCCGTAGATCGGCATCCACCGTCGCGCCGGCCACTCGCTCGGCTCGGCATAGCTCGGGGCGGCCCAGCCTTCGGCTTGCGCGTCGAGAGGATGCTCGGTCGCCCACTTGTGGCAGCCCAGACCGAGCACGTGGAGATTGCTCACCACGGTGCGGCCGCCCTGCGACCGGTTCACACGATGGTCGCGAGCGGGCGGCCCGCAGTCTCGGCGGCATCGCTGGCATGTGTCCTTATCGCGCAGCGTGGTCAGCTCGTAGGCGTCGTTCTCTTCGGCTTTGGTCGGCTTGGCGACCTTGGGGAGGATCATGCTCCCCACCTCACGGCTTCCATCGCCTCAAGGTTCAGCAGTGGCAACGACTCTTCGACCGGCCGGCCGAGGTGCCGGGCGCCCATGGCCGCGAAGATCACGGCATCCGCTTCGTCGTTGCCGGCGGGGTCGGCTTGCGGGTAGCGCTTGATGACGGCGGCGAGCACGATGTCCTTCTTGGCCGTGCCCTTGCCGGTGGCGTATTTGCAGCGCTGGCCCGAGGTGATCACGACGGGTTCCTGGTCGAGGAACTCGCTGATGTACTTGACGACGAGCCACCAGTGCGCGTGGATCTTGTCGAGGGATGAGGACTTGGCGGCGAACGCCATGCCCTCGATGATCACGAGGTCAGTGCTGGTGAACTTCACGGCATCATCGATCTGCTTCGCGATCAACTCCGAGCGGGCGAGGAAGCTGCGGAGTGTGCCGGCGTCGGCCTTCGACTCGATCGTGTGAGTCTCGATGACGCCGTTCGCGATGACGGCGAGCCCGGTCGACGTCATGCTGAGGTCGATGCCGATCACTCGGCGGGGCGTGAGGGTTTGAAAGCTGGAAGGCATCATGCCTGTGTCGGTTCCGATCATGGTCTGGCTGATTTCGTGTTGAGCATTGGTGCCTCCCGGCGGTGGTACGCCGAAGGCCGCCATGCGTGGTTGCGCGGGCGGCCTTCGGCGAGGGGTGTTATGGGTGCGCGGTTAGGCCGCGCGGAGGGTGGCTACGGCTTCCCGAAAAAGATCGGGGCATCCGTGCCGGTGTGGACGAGCTTCTTCTCGGGGGTTTCCGTGACGCCGTCGACGCCGATAACGATCACCGTCTCTTCCTTGCCGTCGCGGATCTCGTCGATGATGTCGGTGAATGCCGCGTCGAGGATGTCCTGAGGTCGCACGATCGCGAACCCCAGACGCAGGTCGCCGCCGTTGAGCCGGAAGCGGAACTGCGCCGTCACGTTGTAGATCGGGCCGCCGATGTACGGGCGCAGCCGGAGCTTCAACTCGGTCGGGATCGGGATGTTCCCCTTCTGCCCGGCCTTGGCCGTGATCGTCTCGTCGAACCCGAGGTTGATCTGGCCCGACCCGGTGTTCACGGCAGACTTGAAATCGACCTTGTTGTTCGCCTGGAACGACGTCGCGAGTTCCAGCAGCGTGGCGCTGTCAGGGGAGATGCAGTCCGTCGCGCGCTCCTGAATAAACTCGGCGAATTGCTCCTGATTGAACCAGGCCGAAGTACCGACCGTGGTGAGGTCGCGAGCCAGCCACGCGAGCCACGGGATCGTCTTCACCAGCTCGAGCTTCACGGTGTGACCCTGCCAGCCGTTCGGCTTGTCGTACCCGGTGTTCGAGTCGAGCACCGCGATCACCGTGCTCGCGACCTTGTCGGCGAAGACCTCGGTCTGGTCGGTCGCGTGCCGGTCGAGGTACGTCACGAACGAGTAGGCATCCGTCACGATGCGCCGGCCAGTAGCTCGGCGCGGGCCCGGACCGTACTGGTCCGTATCGATGACACGAACGCCGCCGTCGACATCGGCGACCGTGTAGACCTCGCCGATGTCGACGCCCTGCGGAGAGAGCGCCTGTCCTGCGAGAGCGGAAACTGCCTGTGCTTCGGTAGTGAAATCAGTCATTGTCGAGATCCTTTACTACGCCAGTGGCGTGGTCGTATGCGGGCATGTCGTGCGCGTCTTCCTCGAAGAGAGGCATCGACGTGTTGCTCACCCGCGAAAGGTTGTTGAGCTGGTCTGTGTAGGCGATGGAGCCTTCACGGTTTCGTTCGGGCAGCTTCGCGGTGATCTTGTCGGAGAAGATCACCTCAGAACCGCCCGGGTTGACGAGCTTCACGTCGAACCGGACGACGAGGCTGCCGGCCTTACCGGTGTCCTTCACCGCGGCGATCAGGTCGCGGAGGTTCTCGGCGAGTTCGACGTCAGTCTTGGGCCGGATCGACGCGAGGATGGCGGCGAAACTGCCGCCGACCTCGGACTTGCTATTCGTGGACATGTGATTCCTTACTGCGTTGGATCTTGCATGACCCTGCGCCGGCGGCTGCAGGGAGATTATGGGGGTCACGTTCCGCTCACGCGGTGTTCCGTGTCCGCTGCGCGCCAGTCGGCGCGGTCGGTGCGGTGATTGTCGAGCGCCGACTGGATCGTCAGCAGGAAGTTGCGCATAGCCCGCTCGCGCTGCTCGGCCAGCAGGAACTGCAGCCGTAGCTCGTAGGCCTTGTCTCGGGCCCGAACGATCTGCTCACCCTCGACGCGCGACATCTTCTCGGACCCGGCGCGGAGCCTGACCGTCTCGGCGTCGAGGTAGTGCTCGTGGTCAGCCTTGGCCTTGGCGAACACCTTGCCGGCGTCGTTTAGTTCCCAGTTGAAGTCGAACCGGATCGCGGCCAGGCGCTGCCCGAAGGTCGCGCCGGGCCCAAGCCGTTCGATCGTTGCGATGAGCTTGGCGTGCAGCGGCACCTCAGGGTCGGGGTGATCCATGCCGATGTCACGGAGCACGTCAAGCAGCTGGGGCGAGATGTCAGGCACCGGTGATCTTCATCTCTGCCGCGTACTCCTCGGCGCTCTCGCGCTCGTACTTGGCCAGCTCGGACTCTTCTTCTGCGGGCTCGGGGTCGTCGGGTGACGGCGCTGTCGGTGCCGCGGCGGCGGGCTCGTCGTCAGGCACGATCACGGCGTCGATCACGTTCTCATCCGGCGCGGCCTCTGCTTCGGCGGCAGCAGCCGGCGGGGGAGTCTCCCGTGAGTCTTTCGTGAGCGTCGAGGCGTGCGTCATGATGGCCGTGCGGATCGCCTCAGTCATCTCGGAATCGCGCACTCGTGTGCCGTCCTTTGCCTCGAACCCTTGGATGCGCTGGCTCAGCACTGAGAGGTCGTACTTGTCGTCCGTCGCCTCGATGAGCGCGAGCCAGTCCTCTGTCGGTTCGGGTGCAGCGTCGGGTGTCGCGATCATCTCGCCGGCGTCGGTGACGAGCCCTCCGATCTCATCTGGAGTGTGCATGCCCATGATCACGTCCTGCGCACCTTCACCGCAGACCTCGCCAACAGCGCGCCACTTGCACATGTTCTCGGTATAGGCCTGCCACGGCTTCACGCCGCCCTTCGACCCGGTAGCTGACACCTTCCACACGCCGCCCTCCTGCTTGTACGTGCAGAGTTCTGCGCGCATCGCCCGGTGCGGCGTCCACGTCGACTTGTAGGTGAAATCGAGGTCATCGGAGCGTGTGAGTGTGGCGGTGGCCGTGAAGTCGCCGCCCTCCACTGTCCCGTCTGTCACGACACGCAGCGTGTGGCCGGCGCCGCGCACGAGCGCCGACATGAGCGCCGGGCTGATCGATGGTTTGCCTTCGATGATGTTGATGCCCGACAGCGCGGCCACCGGGTGAATTCCGAGCATCGCGCCCGTCTCCATGACCAGCAGCACTTTGCCGGGCGAGGGTGCCGGGAGAACCCCGCCGCCCGGGCTCGACCAGAGTCCCTTGGGGATAAGGTCGCCCGCGCTGGCCATCGTGCGGGCATAGCCCATACGCGCCTCGAGCGATTCGTTCCTGTAAACGGTCAGATCAGTGCTCATAGTTCAAGCTCCTTTGCGAATTGGAGTGCGGCGCGAACTCGCGCCAGCACGGGGGTTGCGATGTCGATCATTGGTTGCAGCAGGTGCTCGACGTCCTTCGGGAAGATGCGCAGATGCTTCGGCTCGATCGCGCCGTTTCGTAGCTCGCCGTTGACGACCTCGCCCCACACGAACTCTGTGTAGAGGACGCGGTCCCAATCGGCACAGAACATCTGCCAGGCGACCTGCCGAAACTCTCGCGGCGTCGGACCATGCACGATCTTGTTGTGCTTGACCTTCGCCTCGTCGAGGATGATTCCTTCGGGCGTGGATTTCATGGCGTCGGGTGTGGCGCCGAAACCCATTTCGCCGGGCGCATGAATGAGTACCGTGCTCTGCTGCAGGCCACGAGATGCGAGCAGGCGCGGCTCCCATTCGTGGCCAGCCTCGGTGTAAGCGTTGCCATGGAAGCTCGACGGCTTCAACTTCGCGGCCGTGTACTTCTCGATGGATGCGAGATTCACATAGCCGGCGGCGTCGCTCGCACCGATGACGGCGTTTGCGCGGGCCGCCAGCCACCGCTCACGGTCCGTCCCGTCATCGAGGATGCGCGAGTGCCAGGGCGGCAGGATCAGCATGGGCGATGAGATCGGGCTGGTCATCATTCCCACGCATCCCGTTCCCATTCGGCACGGCGCTCGTTCTCGTCGTCGGGGTCGGACTCTTCGACCGGCTCGGCAAATTCGTCGGGCACGTCGTAGTAGGCGTCGGACATTCCAGCGGGGAGCATCACGACACACGCTCGACTCGGATAGTGCAGTCGCCCATGATGCTCTCGAAGAGGTTGCCGAGACGTTCCATCTGTTCCGTCTGCGCTTGAGTGGCGGCGACGAGCGCCTGAGTGGCAAGCACCTGCGCGATGGCGGCCTGAGCCTGCGCAGCATGGTCGCTGTTCGCGTGCTTGGCGGTGTCGAGGCGGTCGGCGGATTGGTGCAGAAGGTGGGCGATCGATGCGGTGGTCATTTGGTGGCCCACTTCGCAGCGAGCAGGTCAAGCTGTGCGGCTGCCTGAGTGGTCCATCCGTTGAACGGTTGGCTGAGAATCGCGGCGAGGTCTGCCAGCACCTCGGCGGCCACTTCGGCCTCGGGGCGTAGGCGGGTGAGAACCCCGTCGCGCTGCCATTCCGTCAGGAAATACAGGTCGGTCATCACTTCGGTGCTGCCGTACTCTTTCCACCCTTCCGGCGTGAGTCTGGTAACCAGAGCCATATAGCCGGACTGGAGATCTCCCCGCACGTAGAGGCCGAGAGTAGTCGGCAGCACCACGAGCGGCGGGGCGGTGAACACTGCCCACTCCGTAAGTAGGAAGGACTGATCCCGACCTACGAGACACAGTGTGTGGGTGCCGAACGCTCGCAAGGTGCCGTTCAGCTCCCCGAGGTCGCTCATCAGCTTCACTGGGCGCCCGATGTCCGCATAGACCAGCTGCCCGGTGAGGATCATCTCGTCGTTCATGCGGCCACCGCCAGGATTCCCTCTTCGAAGACGAACCCGAAGTCAGCCGAGTTGTCGCGGCCCCGGTCGGCGATGATCGTCCACTTGTTCTCGGCGGCGTACGCCTGAACCTTCGCGAGCGTCTTGTCGTCGAACGCGTCGCCATTCTTGAGGAAGATCAGTTTCAGCTTCGGATTGCCAGCGGTGGCGATGCGGAGTGCAACCCAGAGCTGCTCACTTTCACTCAGCGACAGGAACGACAGCCCGTTGACCGTGATGCCCTCGTCGCTCACGTTCAGGCCCTCAACAGGGAACTTGGCGGCGGCGAGGCCGTCAGCCTTCCGCTGGTCGATCGCGGCGAGCTTCGCGGTCAGCGCGGCCTCCTCGGCGGTGCGATCGTCAAGCTCAGCGGCGAGGGCGGCCCGGGTGAGCTGTGCGCGCACCTTCACATTGATATCGTCGATGCCGGCCAGCTGCGCGGCGAGGGCATCCGGGGACTTGATCTCACCCGCATTGGCGGCGTCGGCGGCGATCTTCTCGGCGGCTATGGAGGCTGTGAGGTCGGCACGTGCCTTGTCGAGCGCGGCGGCCGCGTCACGGCCCGCCTGATCTGCCGCAACGCGGGCGTTGGTCGCGGTCACGAGTGCGCAGTCAAGCCGCGCCACCTCCACATTGTGTTCACGAATCGCATCCATCTCGGCGTACAGCGAGGCGGCCGACACCTCGGCATCCGGCACGCTCGCGTCGGCCGGCGCGCATCCGTCCAGCTGCGCGGCCAGGCGCTTCACGTCGCGCGTCTTGTCGGTGCGGCCGTCGAAGATTCCCTTGCGCTCGGCGGCGAGTTTGTCGATGTCGAAGGGCAGTTCCACCTGACGCAGCAGCTCGTCGCGCTGCTTCTTCTCGTCGAACCCCACGAACTCGCTGGGGTCGATCAGGTTGCCGCCCATGAGCTCAGCGACCAGTGCGACGGCTGAGGGGTACTTGGCGCCGTCGAGGGCGTAGGCCGAGAACGTCGAGGTGATCGTGCCGTCCGCCTTGCGCTTCCACACCCGGAGCAGTCGCACACCAAGCTCGGTGTCGATGAACTCGGCGCGGGATTCGTCCCGACCCTCATGGATTGGATCGGGAATGAGCTTGGACGCGTACTTGAGGAGCGATTGCATCGCCTGGCGAAAGCTCGACTTGCCCGCCCGGTTCTCTCCGGCGAGCACGACGAGCTCGTTACCGGATGGGGTGATGGTCGCCTCGCCGATGAGGCGCTTGAAGTTCGTTGCGGTGAATGTCTGGGTCATTGCATTTTCCTTGCGTAGGTGAAACCGAGTACTAAGAACAGCGGGACCATGAGGGCCGCGCCGAAGAGTGCGAGCGGGTTCGATAGGAACCAGGCACCCGCGAAGATGAGCAGTGCGCCGATGACGGCGAGGATGATGAGCCAGCGCGTGACGGTCATACGAACGCCCAGGTACGTCGCCGGAGCAGCTCGACCCGAACTTCGTCGGCGCGGTACGTGGCCCGCCACCAGTCCTCAGGTGGGTCGGCGCGGTTGTCGTCGGCGGCCTCAGCGGCCAACCGGACGATGCCGGGCGGCGCGGGCAGTTGATAACCGACAAGGCCATATCCGTCGCTGTGATTTCGCACGACTATGACCTTGTCGCCGTCGACCGCGACGGCTGGCGGCGTGTAGCCCGGCGACTTCAGCACGGCTGCTCTGGATGCGGGTCGGGCTGGGCGTTCACGAGCCGCGCCAGATTCACCGCATGAACGGTCAGGTCGTCGTCACCGCCGAATCCCGCCGTCATGATCGAGAGCAGTTCGGGGACGGTGCGCTTGAGTGCGGCGCGCAGGTCGGCATCGTTGGCCTTCTGCGCGGAGTCACTGCGCGCCCGGGGGTCGGTCAGGTCGGTGAGTGTACGGATTGCGACCGTGAGGTCTTCGGTTGCGCTCACGATGCGATTCCAGCGATGTTGACGATGAAGAATCCGGCAGTCGCCGTCAGGGCCACGACGAGCGAGCCGAAGAACCAGAGCAGGAAGAGGCGGCGGCGACTGCGCTGACCAACTCGCTGGCGGTGACTGGGCTGAGTGGCTCGCCGGCGGCGGTCATTGTCCACGATGCTCTGGCCGTGGGTCGGTTCAGGTCGGTATGGGGCAGGAGGTTTCGTCATGCTGCAACTGCTTTCTGAATCGTGAGTGTGCCGTGTTCGGTGATGTAGTTGAGGCAGCCATCCCAGAGCCGGGCGCCGCCCTTCGGGGTGAGGCGCGCGAACTGCTTGGTAGTCGTGCTGCCGTCGTTGTGCTCGATCTCGGTTCGAGCAGGTTTGACCCATCCGGCCTTGATCGCCTGAGCGGTCGGTTGGTTATTCCGCACCGTGTCACCGCGAATGATTAGGCCGAGTCGGCCCGCCTGGTCGTAGACATCGGTCTGCACGACCTTCACCCCGACGACGTTCGTCAAGACGTGCGTGCGCAGGTCGTTCGCGAGATCCTGAATGGTGCGCAGGCCCGCGCTCTGGCGGTAAGTCATCGACTCGGCCGCGACCGGTTCAAGTTCGGCCACTCGAATCTCCAGCGCCGCAACTCGGCGGGACGTGATCTGCAACGCCTGGGCGACGATCTCGTCATCCGTGAGCGTGGCGGGCGCCGCGAGTTCCTGTTGGCGTGTCTTGACCGCGAAATACGACTGCATGGCCGCGATCTCAGGCTTCCGTGCATCTGCGTTCTGGAACAGGATGTAGCAGCCGTATCGGGTCAGCTCGACATCTTCGACCTGACGGAACCCGCCGTTGGGCATCGGGGATGATTTCGCGGTGCCGCGAAAATGTAACGAGGCATCCAGCCCGGTCGTATTGACGGACGTGACGGCCCGGGTGATCGCATCATTGAACCGT
The DNA here is from genome assembly GCF_002954245.1 of Cryobacterium aureum. Taxonomy (GTDB): domain Bacteria; phylum Actinomycetota; class Actinomycetes; order Actinomycetales; family Microbacteriaceae; genus Cryobacterium; species Cryobacterium aureum. Next base: position 173,153 of record NZ_PPTG01000002.1, read on the forward strand.
TCCCACCGGTCATACCCGGCAAAGACCATGAGGTCGCGAGCGCTCCATACTTCGCCATCAGTCAGCGTGATCACCTTGAGGTCGTCTAGGCGCTCGGCGTAGGCGGTAGCGATTGTGGCGCTCATGAGAAAGTCTTCATGTTGATCACGAGCGTGAGGTGGTCACGCAGGCTCACGAGGTCGGCAGCCGTGAGGAATCCCGACGACTGCGGGGTGTTGTAGCGGAAGGTCGTAACCTCGGCACCGCCGTTGCCGTGAGCGTTGAGGCTGACCATGTACTTCCCGGGCCCGCTGAGCCATTCGGGGTTGGTGGCTAGAACATCAGCGCGTGTTCGCTGCTGCTGCAATTCGGTGATCTCTGCTTGTAGTTTCTTGATCTGCTCGGTGAAGTCGGTAGTCTGGGTGGGCATTGGATCTCGTTTCTGTGTCATGGCCCCCGACTTGTCCTCGGGGGCTTTTTTGTGCTTGGGGTTAGCGCACCGACTCGGCGAGCTCGGCGGCGATGGCCTCGTCCTCGGCCATGGCAGCGGCGTACCGGGCGCCCTCGGCCACCCAGCGAGCGTGCTTTCGGTCGGCGGTGCGCAGCGCCTTCGACGGGCTGACTCTGCGAGTGACCGTGACCTCGTGGGTCTTGCCCTTCGCGTCACGGCGCAGCTTGACGCGCTCGCTCGTGGCCTCGGGCAGGTTGAGTGCAGCGACCCGCAAGGCGTTCGCCTGGTGCCGCTTCTCGTTCGCATCCGTGTTGCGCTGGGTGCGAGGGCTGATCTTGTCTGACATGCGATGTCCTTTCGTGACATTCGGTTGGTGAGTGGACGGGACAGGATTTGAACCTGCATCGGGTCGGGGGAACCCTGCTCTTCCAGTTGAGCTACCCGTCCATGTGCCCGGTCAGGGCTCGAAGCTGACCGGGCGCCTGACCGCTGCCGACGTTCCTCCGTCGATGCGCAGCGTTGACAGCACCCGCCCAGCTACACCCGAAGGTGACGAATGGAATGGCAGATGCCCGATCAGGTAAAACAAGGTGGCGCGCCAGAGAGGCCGCGTTTGTGAAGCACCATGCGCCGGCAGACACCTAGCTGCCGCGCATGTCGCAGAACCGAGTACTTTCCTTGGTGGGGCGATGACCGTCGGATTGGCCGTTCCCTCGCACCGTTCGCAGCTCCTGCGTGCACCATCGTTCGGGTGCCCCGTATCGCAGGAGAAATATCCTTCTCGTGTTCGTTGTATGTAGTTATCAAGCTGCTAATCGCCCCCATCCCGACTCCTCCTCACGGAGTTCCCCGACTTCAATCGAGGTGTCTGCCGCCTTATGTGAACCGTTGGAGCTGGCGCACATAGATGGCAGGTCTGGCTTTGAGCGATCTCGGGGCGTGCGGGCACGCCGGCGGTTCGGCCATCCGGTGGACGGCCAAGAATGTGAGGGTCTAGCTCGACCCGGGGGTAAAAATTGACGCCACTAGAGGGCGCCGGCGGGGACTAAGTACTTCTCCCGTTTGGCGGCGATGCGCACGAGCAAAACCTCGAACGTCGGACCGCCGGGGCGCAGTGCGCGTCGTGCTGCTTCTTCGATCGGATACGTATAGAGGACCCGGTAGCAGTTCGCCAGGGAGACCGCGGCCGCCTTGATGCACTCCTCGCGGGTGGCCACTACGCCGCCTTCGCGACCGGTTCGGCAGATACGACGTCGAACGCTTCGCCGAGTCCGAGGCCGAATGCGTCGCAGAAGCCGGCCATAAATGCGCCAGACGGCTGTGCGCCCCCGGAGATGCGGCGAAGAGTTGACCGATCCGTTCGCACGAGTCGTGCAAAGGCGTCTTCGCTGCCGATTCCGCGTGTTTCGCGGAGGCGATTGATGATTCCTGGTTTGATCTTGATGGCGACCGACACGTCCACCTCCTTGTTGTGTTTTTAATTCGGTATGTAGCGAATCTACACCAAAACAAGGGCAAATGGAGCAATGACACTACGGTGTGTTGCGAAAACACACAAGGGGGGTACCGCGCTGACAGTGTAAAAGCATCCACAGTGTTGCAAAAGTGCTACATTGAACGCATGACGCAGACACTCGTTGACTTCCTTTACATGGCAACGTCCGGGGCAAGTAACCGTGCGATGGCCGAGCGGATCGGGATGACCCACACCACACTCAAGGCGCAACTTGCCAGCGATAAAACTCCCGGCCTCACGGTGTCGATGCTCTGCCGCGCTTACGGCATCTCGTTCGGGGACGCGGCCGTAGCAGCTGAATGGGTGACCGAGCAGGAGATGCGCGCCTTCAGCGCAACGCTCCGCCTCGTCAGTGTTAGCGACATCGACCTTTCGAAGGAGCTGCTGCGCAGAGTCGCCGCCGGCTCGGCCACGAGAGCGCTCACTGAACCCGCTGCGGAAGAACTGATAAACGATGTCCTGCGCGAGGTAGAAGACGCCCGAGAAAAGGGGCGGCGGTCTGACTACGCGATTGCAGCAGATGACGATGACGATGAAACGCCAGGGGGCGATGATGCAGACGATCGGGCGGGCCTATGACCCTTACGAGCATGCGCGGGCACTCGGAGTCAAGGTGGTCTACCGCAAGCTGCGCACGGCGAACGGCCTATGGATACCTGACCTGAATACCATCTGTCTCCAGACGCGCATGAGATCCATCCATGAGCGCTCCGTGCTCACTCACGAGATTGGGCATGTCTGGCTCGGCCACACGGACGCTACCCCGCGCCAGGAAGTTCAAGCCGACCGATGGGCCTCACGAAAGCTCATCGACTTCACCGAATTGCGACGCGCGGCCGCGCTTACCGACGACCCGGGCATCTGGTGTCACGAGCTCAACGTCTCAGCGAAATTGCTGAGCCGCTATATGAGCGACAGCCGAGCATCATGAAGCTGCACGCGGTACCGGAGACTCCGCCGCGCGCGGTGCTGTACCTCAGGCAGTCCGTATTCCGTGACGACTCGATCAGCATTGAGATGCAGGAAACCGCCGGCCGCGACTACTGCGACCGCATGGGTTACACGGTCGTCAAGGTCGAAGCGGACCAAGGCTTGTCGGGCCGTAAGTGGGACAACCGCCCCGCGGTCAAGCGCGTGATCGACATGATCGAAGCGTCGGAAGCCGATGTCATAATCCTATGGAAATGGTCACGACTCTCCCGAAGCCGCCGTGACTGGGTTCTCGCGGCCGATCGTGTTGATGTGGCGGGCGGGCGCATCGAGTCAGCGACCGAACCAATCGACACCGCCACAGCATCGGGTCGTTTCGCCCGTGGCGTGATGACCGAGTACGCGGCCTTCCAATCGGAACAGATCGGCGAGCAGTGGGAGGAGGTCCGCCAGCGGCGCCTTCGATTGGGGCTTCCGACATCTGGACGTCTGCCATGGGGGTGGCGGAGGACGGATGCCGGCATCGAGCCGGAACCCGAGCAATCTCCGTACGTCGTGGAGATGTACCGCATGTACCTCTCTGGGAGTGGTGCGGCTTCGATCTCACGCTGGCTGAACTCCAAAGCTATTCCCTCCCCGAATGGAGGAATTTGGAATCGGGTACGGCCATTCACTGTGATGGATTCGCCGATCCACGTCGGCATGGTTCCCTACCGGGGGGAAGTCTTCGAAGGCCACCATGACGGCATCATTGACCTCGCGACATGGGAGGCTTACCAGTCGATGCGCAAGGTTCGTAGAGTCTCAGGCGCGAAGCCGCGCCAGTCGACGTACCTGCTCTCCGGGATTGTCCGGTGCGCATGTGGATTTCGCATGCAGGGCAAGGGAGCCGTGACTGGCGGAATCTGGTACGGCGGGTACATCTGCACCTCTATGGACCCGGGACACGGCCACAACTATGTGTCCGCGAAGAAGCTCGAACCACTTGTTCAAACATGGCTGGAGGGGCTGGCCGGGGAGCTTGACGAGGCTGTAGACCTCGCGCCCAGAGTCGAAAATGAAGCCAACCTTGAGCGGTTACTGGCAGAACAGAATGCGCAGCAGCGGCGCATTGATAAGCTCACTTCCTTGTACGTCGATGACAAGGTTTCAGATGCATCCTATGCGGCCACGCGTGTGGAGGTGGAGGGTCGGCAGCGAGAGCTCAGGGATCAGATAAGCGAGGTCAAGACATTGCTTGCCGGTGTGCCGGACGTTTCCCGCGACCTTGTGCGCGACATGGCCCGGGACTGGGATGATTTCGACGCCATCGGCCGGCGTGAGGTTCTCGGAAGTGTTCTGCAGACGGTGTTGCTCGATCTCGATGCCCATAGGGCAGATTTTAATTCTCGGTGGGGAAACTCGTCTCCTTTGCACTGGTGATAGTCATTCTCCGCAGCGACGAGGTGCGGGGAATGCTCACCGACCTGGTGCGACGTGCCCTCAGTATCGGGTAGCCGACGTAGCCGGGGCAGCACGACCGCGGAGTTCGCCACGGCACTGCCGGCGGTCGTGCTGGTGCTGGCCTGCTGCCTCGGTGCTGTTCAGGTTATTGGTGTGCAGGTGCGGTTGACGGATGCTGCCGCCACCGCAGCGCGGGTGCTCGCCCGCGGTGACAGCACGGCGCGGGCCGCGGGGCTCGTGCATCGGGCCGTGGCAGGCGCGAGCCTGGCTCCGGAACGCCGCGGCGAGTTTGTCTGTGCGGGAGTCGTCGCGCGTGCGCCGGGAATCTTCGCGGGCCTCACCCTCGAAGCAGTCTCCTGCGCTCTGGCTGGCGGACAATGAGTTGGGGAATTGGCACGGCGAACGACCAAAGCACGGAGGTCGGAACTTCCCGGGCTGGAGCTGGGCCTGAATCGGGGCCTGGCACCCGGCCTGGCACCGGGCCGGAGACTGGATTCGGTTCGACCGAGCGGGGAGCCGGGTCGATCCTCGCGCTCGCCGTGCTCGCTGCCACAGTGCTGCTGACGACCCTCGTCGTGTCGGTTCTCGGGCTGCTCGCCGTGGGCCGGTCCGTCGCGAGCGCGGCCGATGCGGCCGCGCTCGCCGCCGCCGACACGGCCTCCGGCGCGATCGCGGGTTACCCCTGCGAGGCGGCGGATGCCGTCGCCACGATGAACGCGACCACCGTCACGAGCTGCACCGTAACCGGACTGATCGCATCCGTTTCGGTGCGGCGCCGGGTGCACGGCATCGAGATCTCCGCGAGCGCTCGGGCCGGACCGCCGCCCTGATCTGACGATTTAAGAGAGGAGCACCTCGAGGTAGCGGTACTCGACCGCGCTTGGGCGGCCGGGGGAGTCGGAGCCCTCGAATTCCAGGCCGGCGCCGCGCGCGTAGAGATAGCGCTTGCCGGAATCGGCCGGAATCTCGATGCGCGGCTGCGGATCACCAGAGTCGAGAAAAGTCGTCGTGATTGTCTTGCCCTGAAGGGGCCCGTCCGTCAACTTCGCGGTGTACGTGGCCGTCATTGTACCCATGGGTCTATTCTGCACTTGGGCGGGCAAACAGCAAGGGCTGGGTACTGTTGTGCTGCATGCTCTGAGCGAACTGGGCGCTGGCTGGGAGTGTCGTGTGTGTGAGCGGGGCGCGCCGAGACGTGACCGTCGATTAGGCGTGCACTCCATTCCGGTGTGTATGGTGTGCCTTGGCCCACATTTGGTCACTACGTATAAAGAGGAGTCTGGTGCCAGGCACTAAGAAGCTGGTCATTGTTGAATCACCGACCAAGATGAAGTCGATCGCCGCCTATCTCGGTGACGGCTACGAAGTTTTGTCTTCGGTCGGTCACATTCGCGATTTGATCGAGCCGAAAAACCTGCCGCCTGAGCTCAAGAAGGGTGCCCTCGGCCGATTCTCGGTCGATGTGGAGAACGGTTTCGAACCGTATTACGTCGTCTCCGACGCCAAGAAAAAGACCGTGAGCGACCTCAAGCGGGCCCTCAAGAATGCGAACGAACTCTTGCTCGCAACTGATGAGGACCGCGAGGGCGAGGCCATTGCCTGGCACCTGCTGCAGGTGCTGCAGCCTAAGGTTCCGGTCAAGCGCATGGTGTTCCACGAGATCACCAAAGACGCCATCCTCGCCGCCAAAGACAACACCCGCGACCTCGACACCGCCCTCGTCGACGCGCAGGAGACCCGCCGCATCCTCGACCGCATCTACGGCTACGAGATTTCCCCGGTGCTGTGGCGCAAGGTCGGCCCCGGGCTGTCCGCCGGCCGCGTGCAGAGCGCCGCAACCCGCCTCGTCGTCGACCGGGAGAAGGAGCGCCTCGCGTTCGTCTCCGCCGGCTACTGGGATCTGCTGGCGCGACTGGCCGCATCCGCTTCAGAAACAGAGCAGGCGTTCGACGCGAAGCTCGTTCGGCTGAACGGTGAGCGCATTGCCACCGGTGGCGACTTCGACGACTCCGGTGCGCTCAAGCCCACCGTGAAGGCCGTCACCCTCGACGCCTCCGCCGCCCAGGCACTAACAACCGCGCTGCGGGCCCCGGGTGTGAAGCTCGAGGTCACGAAAGTCACCTCCAAGCCGTACCGTCGCAGTCCCGCGGCGCCGTTCACCACCTCGACCCTGCAGCAGGAAGCGGCGCGCAAGCTGCGCTTCACCGCCCGCCAAACCATGAGCGTTGCCCAGTCGCTGTACGAAAACGGGTACATCACCTATATGCGTACCGACTCGCCGTCGCTCGGGCAGCAGGCCCTCACGGCCGCCCGCACCCAGGCCGCGGCGCTGTACGGCGCCGAAACTGTTCCGGATGCCCCGCGCGCCTATAAGGGCAAGAGCAAGAACGCCCAGGAAGCGCACGAGGCTATTCGCCCCTCCGGCGACACCTTCCGCACGCCGGCGTCGCTCGCGTCGAGCCTGCGCGGCAACGACTTCAAGCTGTATGACCTGATCTGGAAGCGCACCGTCGCCTCGCAGATGAAGGATGCCACTGGCTCGACTGCCTCCGTGACCATCGCGGCCGGCCCGACTGGCACATCGGAGCACGCCTCGGCGTCGGGCGCGCTCGCTGAGTTCTCGGCCAGTGGAACGGTCATCACGTTCCGTGGTTTCATGCTCGCCTACGAGGAGTCGAAGGACGAGGAGCGCAACGCGGAGGCCGTTGCGACCGAGTCGAAGCTGCCGCCGCTCGAAGAGGGCCAGAAGTTGACCCTGCAGGACCTCGAGGCCAAGGGCCACGAGACCACGCCGGCCGCCCGCTACACCGAGGCCAGCCTGGTGAAGAAGCTCGAAGAGCTCGGCATCGGCCGTCCCTCGACGTTCGCCTCGATCATCTCGACCATCACCGAGCGCGGTTATGTCACGCCGCGAGGCCAGTCGCTTGTTCCCAACTGGATCGCGTTTTCGGTCGTGCGCCTGCTCGAAGAGTTCTTCGGCGATTTGGTCGAATACGATTTCACCGCCGAGATGGAGGACGATCTCGACCGCATCGCCGGCGGCGAAGCCAACCGCCTCGACTGGCTCAACAGCTTCTATTTCGGCAGCGACAAGCACAGGGGCCTCCGCCAGGTCATCGACAACCTCGGCGAGATCGACCCGCGGGTGATCAACTCGGTAACCATCAGCGACGACATCACCCTGCGCATCGGCAAGTACGGTCCCTATCTCGAAGTCATCGATCCCGACGCTGCAGCGGATGCCCCGCCCCGCCGCGTAAACATTCCGCCGGAACTCGCTCCCGACGAACTGACCGCGACCAAGGCCCGTGAGCTCATCGATGCCCCCGTCGTCACTGACCGAGTGATCGGACTCAACCCGGAGAACGGTAAGGAAATCGTTGCGAAAGACGGTCGGTTCGGGCCGTACGTCACCGAACTCGCGCCGGCACCGGCCGAACCGGTCGTCCCGGTCGTCGTTGCCGCTCCGGTTGAGACGATCGACGCCGCCACCGGCGAGGTCACCGTCGCGAAGCCTAAGCGCAAACCGGCCGCGAAGAAGGTGGCCGCTGCTGACAAGCCGCGTACGGCATCCATTTTCAAGTCCATGGACCTGGCCACCGTCGACCTCGAAACGGCGCTGCGCCTGCTTGCCTTGCCGCGCACGGTCGGGCTCGACCCGGAGACCGGCACCGAGATCCTGGCGCAAAACGGCAAGTTCGGGCCGTACCTGAAGAAGGGCATCGATACCCGGTCGCTCACGAGTGAAGACCAGATCTTCGACATCGACCTTCCGGGCGCGATCGAGCTCTACGCGCAGCCGAAGTACGGCGCGCGCCGGGCGTCGAGTGCACTGAAAGAATTCGAAGCACCCGACCCCGAAAGTGGCAAGGCGATCAAGATCAAGGACGGCCGGTTTGGCGCCTATGTGACCGATGGGGTCACCAACGCGACCATTCCCAAGTCGGAGGACATCGAGGAGATCGACTTCGACCGGGCAGTGCAGCTGCTCGCGGACAAGCGGGCCAAGGGCCCGGCCGCGCCGCGTAAGAAAGCACCGGCCAAGAAGGCTGCCGTGAAGAAGCCCGTGGTCAAGAAGGCGCCGACCGCCGCAGCTAAGGCAGCGACCGCGAAAAAGGCGGCCGCTACTCGGGCCGCGAACGCGGCAGCCAAAGCGGCCTTAGCCGGCACACCCGTGGTCAAGAAGTCGGCTGCAAAAAAGCCTGCAGTGAAGAAGGCGGCCAGTTCGGCAGCTGGATCCGCTGCCCCGACAACGATCGCGCCGAAGGCCTCGTGACCGGTCTGTTCATCACCCTCGAGGGCGGCGACGGATCGGGTAAGACCACGCAAGCGACGCTGCTCACCGAGTGGCTCGAAGATCGGGGTCGCACCGTGGTGCGCACCCGCGAGCCGGGCGGAACGGACGTCGGCGCCCGGATTCGTCAGATCGTGCTGCACCATCGCGGCGAGGTCGACCCGCGCGCCGAGGCCCTGCTCTACGCAGCCGACCGAGCCCAGCACGTGGGCACCAAACTGCGGCCCGCGCTCGCCCGCGGTGACGTAATCGTGCAGGACCGTTACCTCGACTCCTCGGTCGCCTACCAGGGGGCCGGCCGCGTGCTCGACGCCATCGAGGTGCGTGACCTGTCGCTCTGGGCCGCCCAAGGGCTGCTGCCCGACCTGACCGTGCTGCTTGACCTCGACTCGCGTGCCGCCCGGGCCCGACTCGATGCCGACGACAAGGTCTTCGACCGGCTCGAAGCGGAGAAGAACGACTTTCATGCCCGCGTGCGCGAGTCGTTTCTTGAGTTGGCCGCCGCCGAGCCCGACCGGTTCCTGGTCGTGGATGCCGCTGCACCCGTCGCCGAGATCGCCGCCATCATTCGGGCACGGGTGGCGCCGCTCCTTTGAGGGACGGGGCCCAGGCCCCGTCCCCGGGCCCAGTTTATAAACTGGGCCCACGGCCCGGGCCCGGGCCCCGTCCGCAAGAAGGGCGCGGACGACGCGGCGTGTCCGTGGGGCGGGTTACCCTTGACTCATGGCAGTGTGGGACAACCTAACGGGACAGGCCGACGCGATCGCCATCTTCCGGGCGGCGGCGCAGCGGGTGCCTTCGACCACCGATGCAGCGGATGCCGGGGGAGCGGCCACCGCGACCGCCGAATCCAGCTCCATGACGCACGCCTGGCTCATCACCGGACCGCCCGGCTCCGGCCGTTCCAACCTGGCCTTCGCTTTTGCGGCGGCACTGCTGAGCCCGGGCACCCCCGACGGCGACCTTGCGGCCGCGCGTCAGGTGGATGCGCGCACTCACCCCGACCTCAGCGTGCTCACGACTGAGGGCGTCATCATCCCGATGAAGACCGTCAAGGAAGCCGTCGCCCGCTCGCAGTACTCGCCCTCGGTCGGTCGTTACCGGGTTGTGGTCGTCGAAGATGCAGACCGCATGGTCGAGCGCACCTCGAACGTGCTGCTGAAAGCACTCGAAGAACCGCCCGAACGCACGGTGTGGATTTTGTGCGCGCCGAGCGAGGCCGACCTGCTTCCCACCATCCGGTCGCGCGTGCGCACCGTTCGCCTGCGCGTGCCGAGCGTCGCCGACGTCGCCGACCTTCTCGTGCGCCGCAACGGCGTCGACCCCGTCATCGCCGAGCTCAGCGCCCGCCTCGCTCAGAGCCACATCGGCATGGCCCGGCGGCTCGCCACCAATGCTGATGCGCGGGCACGACGCGAGGAAACCCTGCGTGCGGCCCTCGGCATCCGCTCGGTGTCGTCTGCCGTCCACGCGGCCGCCCGGTTACTCGCGATCGCCGGTGACGACGCGAAGGCGATCACCGTCGAGCTGGATGCCGCCGAGCGCGACGGCATGCTGCGCTCGCTCGGTGTCGAGGCCGGGCAGTCCGTGCCGCCAGGGCTGCGTGGCCAGATCAAAGACCTCGAAGACGACCAGAAGCGCCGCGCGAAGCGCAGCCTGAACGACGGCATCGACCGCATTCTGGTCGACCTCGCCTCGCTTTATCGCGACGTCTGCATGGTGCAGCTCGGCCGGGAACACGCCGTGATCAACCTCGAACTGCTCGCCGAACTGCGCACCGCGAGCGTGGCCGGCGCTCCAGCGGCCACGGTCGCCACGATGGACGCGATTGCCGTGGCCCGTCAGCGCATTCAATCCAACGTCGCCCCGGCCCTCGCGCTCGAGGCCATGCTCGTATCGGCGATCCGCCGCCGGCAGTGACAAGTCAGCAGTGCCAAGCGGGCAGTGACATAGCCCGCACTGACATAGCCCGTAGTGACTCCCAGCCGCTTTCGGTAGCCTGAACCGCAGCATCCGCTTCACGCTATGAAAGAGGAACCCGTTGAACCGACGCATTCGCGCCACCAGCATCACGGCCGCAGCTCTGGCCCTCACCCTCGCGCTCAGTGGATGCGCGTCCTGGTTCGCGACGGATGCCGGCCCCACGGAGTCCACCCCCACCGGTGAGCAGGTGACAAGCGACCTTGACCCGTTCTATAGCCAGGTGCTGCAGTGGAGCGACTGCGGCGACGCCCTGCAGTGCACCGATGCTTCAGTGCCGCTCGACTATACCGACCCGGCCGCCGGGAACATATCGCTCGCCCTGGTACGCCACGTCGCCACCGGCAATGACCGGATCGGCTCGCTCCTGGTGAATCCCGGCGGGCCGGGCGGTTCCGGATACGACTTCATCAAGGATTCCCTCGATTACGCCACCGACGCCACCCTGCAGGCGAGCTTCGACATCGTCGGGTTCGACCCTCGGGGCGTCGGGCGCTCCTCGGCGGTCGCCTGCTACGACTCCTCGGAGATGGATGAGTACGTATACGGTCTCACGACCGCCGAGCGCGGAACGGATGCCTGGATCGCCGAGCTGAAAGCCTCCTCTGACGCCTTCGCAGCGGCGTGTGCCCAGCGCACCGGGCCGCTGCTCGGCACGGTCGACACTCAGAGCGCCGCCCGCGACCTCGACCTGCTGCGCGCCGTGCTCGGCGACACCCACCTGAACTACCTCGGCTACTCCTACGGCACGTTCCTGGGTGCCACCTACGCCGAACTCTTTCCCGAGAAGGTCGGCCGCCTCGTGCTCGACGGCGCCGTCGATCCCTCGACCAGCAACTTCGAGGTCACCAAGACCCAGGCCGTCGGCTTCGAAAACGCCCTGCGCGCTTACCTCAGCGACTGCCTGGCAGGCGAGGACTGCCCATTCCGTGGCAGTGTCGACAGCGCGATGGTGACAATCGGCGCGCTGCTGAAGTCCGCCGACGCAAGCCCCATCATGGCCAAGGACGGCCGTCCGCTCGGCGGAAACGCGCTGCTCACCGCCATCATCTACCCGCTCTACCAGGCCACCGCGTGGCCGAAACTGAGCAAGATGCTGGACACCGTGCTGCACGGCAGCGCCGACGGCGCTTTTGTATTTGCGGATGCCTACAACGGTCGCGACGCAAACGGGGACTACATCGACAACTCGACCGAGGCGTTTATGGCGATCAACTGCATCGACTATCCCTACAACGCCGACCCGACAGTGATGCGAGCCCAAGCCACCGAGCTCGAAGCTGCGGCCCCGGTGATCGGCCCATTCATGAGCTTCGGCGACATCGGCTGCGCCGACTGGCCGTACAAATTCACTGGCGAACGCACCGAGATTCACGCGGCAGGGGCGGCACCCATCCTCGTCGTCGGCACCACGAACGACCCGGCCACCCCCTACGTCTGGGCGCAGCAGCTGGCCGCGCAGCTCGAGCGCGGCACCCTCGTGACCTACACCGGCGAGGGGCACACCGCCTACAACAAGTCGAACTCCTGTGTGAACGACGCCGTCGACTCGTACCTGGTGGACGGAATCGTGCCCGCCTCCGACCCGCAGTGCTAACTGCCGGTGCCCTTTTGCGGGCTGTGAAATAATTACGGCATGTCGATCGATACTAGACTGCCCGGACTGCGCGAGCGCAAGCGCCTCGCCACCCGGCGGGCTATCCAGCACGCCGTGCTGACCCTGTCCAGCGAGCGCGGCATCGACCACGTCACCGTCGAAGACATTAGTCGGGTCGCCAACGTGTCCCCGCGCACGTTCTTCAACTATTTCCCCTCCAAAGATGCCTCCCTCATCGGGGATGCGCCGGGAATGGCATCCGCTGAAGATATCGAAGTGTTTGTCTCTGGCGGTCCCGACAACGACGTGCTGGCCGATCTGGCCATGTTGCTCTCCAAAAGCCTGCAGCCTACCGAGGCTGACCGTGAGATCCACCAGCTGCGACGCGAGGTCATGAAGGAGAACACCTACCTATTCGGCATGCGCATGGCCACCTTGCGCGATTTTGAAAACCATTTGCAGCAGATCATCGAGCAACGCTTCAAAGCGGATGCCCCCGCTATCGCCGCTGACACCGCTCTCGGCGACGATCCCGCCGGGCTGAACCAGCGCGCCCTTCTGTACACTCTGGTGGCCGTGGCCGCCATCCGTCATGCCTGGCGGTGCTGGGCCGAGGGCGACGGTGCCAGCCCGCTGTCGGAACGCGTGGACGCCTCGTTCGCCGAGGTGTACAGAATCACTCGCAGAAACGACTAAGCTTGGCTGCTGTGTCACCGAGTGCTTTATGGGGCATTCTGGTATCGCCGCCTTAGCTCAGTTGGTAGAGCATCTCACTCGTAATGAGAAGGTCGTCAGTTCGATTCTGACAGGCGGCTCCACTAACTTTGCTGGTCAGATAGATTTTCTAAAAACAAGATCCGCGGTATGTTTCTCCAGATTCGCCGGATTTTCCCACGTTTGTTTTAAATGCGCGTCTATTGAGGGCGACTTCACCCCGGGGCCTGAGACCTGGACGCCTTCGAGCCGGTAAATGAATACGGCATGGTCATGTACCTTGCGCGCGTCTGAGTTGCGGTTTCTGGCTGTTGTCTGGCGGGCGGTCGCTACGGATACCGATCCGGGCTGTTCCGTGGTGTTCGCCACCACCTGGCCGTCTCCGCTGGTCCACTTGATATGGATTGAGTCCGGCTCCGGGTCAGCGCGAGAGCCGCGAGTTCCGCTCGAAGGGCTAGCCTGTGATAATGGCGTCGGAACGAAGTGTGCGAGTGCGCGCCGCCGTACGCACGATGCCACCTGGATATTTCGCCATGGTCATGGCCACCGGCATCCTCTCGATCGGCATGAACCTGATCGGGGTCGCAGGCCTCAGCTACGCGCTCCTGGTGGTCTGCGCCGGAGCTTATCTGGCGCTCCTGGTGCTGACTGCATGGCGGTTCGTGGCGTTCCGATCAGACTTTCTCGATGACCTGCACGACCCGAACCGGGGATTCCAGTTCTTCACCTTCGTCGCCGGCACCAATGTGCTGGCTGCGCGTTTGGCCGTGGAAGGTTGGTTTCTTGCGGCAACGGTGCTCCTGGGCATGTCTGGTGTGGCCTGGGTCGTGCTCGGTTACGCGGTGCCCTGGCTCGCCGTACTGGGCCGCACGGCACGCCCGGTACTGGGGTCGGCAAACGGAACCTGGTTTATCTGGGTCGTTGCGAGCCAGTCGGTCGCCGTCGTGGCAGCGGCGCTCGAACCAGTCGCGGGCGATGCCAGGGCGCTGCTCGCGGTGCTGGCCGTATTGTCGTGGTCGGTCGGCATCTTCCTCTATGGAGCCGCTGGGGTGTTCGTCTCACTGCGACTGATGCTCTACCCACTGCGGCCGGAAGATCTCGATCCGCCATACTGGGTATCGATGGGCGCCTGCGCGATCACAGTTCTGGCCGGCGCCCGCATCGTCGAAATGGCGGATGCTCCGATGGTAAGCGCGACTCGCGGACTGGTCGGCGGCATATCCGTGATGTTCTGGGCCTTCGCGACCTGGCTCATCCCCGTACTCATCGCCGTGGGGATTTGGCGTCACTTTAAACGCCACGTACCACTGCGCTATCAAGCGACACTGTGGAGCATCGCGTTCCCCGTCGGAATGTATGCCGTCGCCGGAATCTATCTGGGTCAGGCCGACACGCTGCCGCTCGTCGGTCAGATTGGTACCGTCACGCTGTGGGCTGCGCTGGTCGTATGGCTCCTCGTTTTCACAGCGATGGCGCGCCAACCGATCCGGGCAGGTCGCGTCCGACGTGATGCCCGACGGCACGAGAACGCCGGTCGGTAGCCGTCGCGAGGGGGCTAAAGTCCGCCGGGTCTATTCCGGCGAGAGGGTGCCGTTTCGACCTGAGATGGAACGCGAACCGTGCGCGAGAATCCGTTTGCATGCGAGAAGCCATCTTTGGCCCCTTGGCCGACTTTCATGGGGCCAGAAGGGGCATCTCGGCGTGTGTCTGTAATGCAGACAGGCAGGCCCGTGATGATGAGCAAGTCAGGCTCGGTGAGCTCCTCGAAAGTGGGGTGGAAGAGTAGCGCCGAGCCGTGTCGGTCCGTGTCAACGCCGACCGAAAATTGGGCCATTTCTGCCAACTGAAAATAGGGCCACTTTCGTGTGGTTCTAGTGTGCCGTAGTGGTGGCGGGTTGGTGTTGCTTGAGGCGGTAGCTGTTGACTTTGAGGCTGATGACGTCGGCGTGGTGAACGATGCGGTCGATCATGGCGGAGGCGATGGTGAGGTCTCCGAAGACGTCGCCCCAGCGGGCGAAGGGCAGGTTGCTCGTCATGATCAGCGATGCGTGTTCATAGCGACTAGAGACGAGTTGAAAGAACAGGTCCGCCGCGTCTCCGCGCGGACAGCAAAAGTCCGCGCCGTGATAGTGCGCTCAGTTCGCGTTCATGCTCATATTCATGAGGGCCTCCTCGGCTGTCTCTGGAATGCCGCGGCTATCCATCCCACGACAGTAGATGGTGCTTAGACCAGTTTCTGGCGGACAGCGTTGTAGATCGCTTGATGGCCAGTGCCGTCGGGATGTAGCCCATCAATGAGCTGGCCGGGATGGCCGTCAAACAGGCTCCACAGGTTTACCCGCGGTACTGCCAATTGTTTGCAGACATCCGCAAGTCGCCTTTCAAGGTCCAGTGCCGGACCGGTGTCGAAAAAGTCTCCAAAGATGGGCATAGTGCGGGAAGTGTCAGGCTTCATTAGACCGACGGCGAGAACCTCGCTTCCGAGCGATCTGATGTCCCGAACATTGGAAGCGAAGAGATCGGCAGCGTGCTCCAGCGTCAACGGGTAGGGCCCCGATCGTGACCCCACGCGTCGAGCGTCATTGATGCCATAGGCCAATACGACGAGGTCGGGGCTTCGAAACGGAACCTCCGACTGTACGATCCGGCGCACTTCAGCTGACCCAATACCCGGTATCGACAGATTGAAGTAGCGGTTGCTCTCTGGATCCTGCGCGACATGCTCTCGCTGTAACAGCCCACTCCAACCGACGCCGTGCGGGTCTCCCCGTCCGTAAGCAATGCTGTCGCCGACGAGTACGATTCGGTGGGCACGCACGTTAGCGGATGTCGTCCATCAGCTTGGTTAAACTGCCGGACGTTGAGGACGAATCTTCGTTCGGACCTCGGGCGTCCGCGTAAACCCACGCCTGCGTTCCTGACTCGAGGGTCAGCAGCACGCGTGCATACTCTCCGACCTCGTACGCATCGGCGGCAGAGAGTTCCTCGTCCGAGAGTTCAAACACTTCACCCGCCACGAATGCGCACGACTCTCCAGAGGACCGGAGGATCGGATGAGAATCCGTGCCGCTTATTGCAATTACGGCAGGATCAGTGATCTGCAGGTATGCCAGCTCGAATCCGGGAAGCCGGTCGTGCGTGCCGGTGAAGGTCCGACCGAAATTTGAGAGCTGTACTTCCGCAAGCTGAAGCGTTCCATACGAAAAAAGCCGTTGCACCACGAATAGACCCCTGACGATATTGGTTGACTTGCGATATCCGAAATCACGCTATCAGCTAGCCAACGCAGTGGCGGGTGCAAGACCTCTTTCAAGAGGCCCCTAAACAGAGGCCCGAAAATTAAGGCGCGTCGGCGAAGCGGCGGCGGGCCGCGAGTATTCGAGCGAGACGGCGGCGTCCTCCCAGTCGCACTCGGTCATGCGTTTTGCAGAATCGAGGAGGACAGCGATGGCGCGCTGTCATAGTGCCCCTGGCGCAAGATCATACGTAACCCACTTTGTAGACGTGGCGGTCAAATCATAGAGACGGCGGGCCCGAGCGTTGTTTTCTGCCGTGATCCAGCGAACGACTGAGCGTCCTTCGCGTTCGGCCAGCGCGGAGAGCTCACTCAGTAGCGAGCGCCCGACGCCGGCTCCCCGAGCGCTCGTGTCCGTGAACAGATCGTCGAGGTAGATACCCACGCTGCCCGTTGAGGGACGAGAAAATCGACGGTAGTGCGCGAGCCCCACGAGTCGATCCCCGGAGGTGGCGACAAAGGCATTGACTTCATTCGAGTCGTCATTTATCCAGGTCCAGACACGCTCAACGATGCTGTCATCGGGAGACAGCTCGTAGAAGTCTCGATAGCCCCGATAGAGCTCAGCCCACTGGGACGAGTCTGAGGTTTGGACCGCGCGGATAGAAACCGAATCGTTTGTAATCATCGTCCCAGAGTATCTGCGCGCATTCCGCTCCCGCCTTCGCTCCCATTCGGGCTCTTCTGGCCACGCTTCCATCGTCGGCAGGCCCGGGGGTACGGGCGCCCGTAAAGGGTTCCCGGAACGGAACGGACCGCCAGCGAGCATCTTTGTCCGCCTGGTCCGTGGTTTGGCCGAGCAGTGCCAGCTAGTGGTCTACGCGCGTTCGGCCTCCGAGCGCGCTGCACGGAGCAGCGCGTCGACGAGGTCTGTGAGGTTAACCACTTCGGTAGCTGGAAGCGAAATATCGTTAGGCCCCACGTGGGTTGGTGCGTCATTCCGCAATCGATCCTCCTTGCAATCTGGCCTGTGTCGTCATCGACGGGTGAATTTCTCGGGCTGCACCACAAGGACGGTGCGGAGACGCTCTTTGGCGGAGGCGTACCGGGATCGCGCTGTTGATGCCGATATGCCCGTTATCTGGGCGGCGTCGCTGATGCTGAATCCGTCCCAGTGGACGAGTTCCACCAGCTCGCGAAGATCGATGGGGAGTTGCGTGACTGCACCGCGAACGTCGAGCGGGTCGGCAGCGTCCGCGCCCCGCCCCGTGGGTGTCTGCGCGAGTTCGAGGCGTAGACGGTCTGTGGCCGCGAGTCGTCGACGCGTTGATCTGCGCGCGTTCAGGAGTATGTTCCGAGCGATCGCAAATAACCACATACGGCCGCCGATTTCATCCGTGGGAGCTTGCCGCTCCTTCTTCCACGCAACTATGAAGGTTTCGCTCAGTACGTCGGCAGCATCCGCCCGCGGATCGATCCTCCGCTCGAGATAGGCGAGAATATCGGATGCATTGGCTCGAATGAGCGCGTCCAAGCGGTCCACACCGCCCGCGCGCGTCACGGAGAGACCGCGTCGCACTCACCGGCGCCCTCGAGGGAGAAGCTGCTGGTGTCCAAGCCTTGGCTGGTCACACCATCCGTGATCAGACGGTACGCCGTGTCAAACAGCATGTCGGTTTCTGGGTCAGGAGGCCCGGGCTGCATCGTCGCGTCAGGGTTGGCCGCGTTCCATTGCGCAATGGATTCGATCTTGGCCGCTTCCCGCTCTGAATAGCCCTGATCGGTTCCGATGTCCTCGGGAATCACCAGCGCGTCGAAGTTGATGTCCAGCAGAATGGCGCGCGCGGCCAGGAAGGACGGATCACTCACGGGTACCCCTTCGGGATGAATGATGATCCCGGCTGCGCAGAAGTCGCCGGCAGCATTAAAGTGCTGGAGAGTCTTATCGGGGACGAACCCCAGCCACGTGAGCACCGACGGCGACGCGATCGCAGCGGACCCACCGCCCAGGAGAATCACGGAGAGTGTGACCCCTGTGAAGACGAAGCGTTTGCGCCGCCGACGCTGGTGCCGGCTGTCCGTGACGACCTCCTCCAGGGCTGCGTGCAGCGGACCGCTTCGCGGCGCAATTGAGGGGCGTGTGGCCGACAGGCGGCCCATCAGCTCTTCGTCATCCATGTGGCTCTCCCGTCAGTGATGCTCTCACTACCTACATGTCTGCGGGAAAACAAAACGTCCATGACATTCGAAAATTGGCAAATCTTCATCGAGCTGCCTGACTCGCTGTCGCCGGACTGGCAGAGGATCAAGCATCCCGCGTCGTGGCCCCCAGACTGCACATAAGCACTGGATGTTGTTTTGACCCGGGCGCATGGACTCGAAGGTTCCCATCCCGCAGAGGGTTCGCCATGCGGGCGCTTTGTAGCCCGAGCTGCCTTGCATGCGGGACTTCTACTTGAGTCCGTCTGCGTCGAGGTACTCAGACCTGAGGATCGACATCGTGAGTGCGTCGACGTACTCGCCGTCGAATTTGTGAGCATCGCGACGCCTGCCCTCGAGTGTGAAACCGCTGCGTTCATACACGTGCTGGGCACGGGGATTGAAAGCAAAGACCTCAAGCTCGATTCGGTGCAGTGTCGTGGTTCGAAACGCATGTCGGATGATGAGCCGTGTTGCCTCGGTTCCGAGACCGCGATCGCGCCCTGCGGGGCCGATGAGAATGCGAAAGCTGCAGCTGTCGTTCTCCGGGCTGAGTTCATTAAGGACCACTTCGCCCACGCAAGCGGACGATGCCTGCTCGATGATCGCGAGGTCCAGACGGCCAGGTTGCTCCGCTCTTGTCTCATACCACTGGCGCGTTGCCGAGTCGAGGATGGCCGTGCGTCCATGTGCTTCGTTTGTGGTGTGAACGCTTCCCGTGAGAGTGAGCACCTCGGGGTCGGCAAGGATGGCGCCCATGGCGTCAATGTCTCCTGCCTCGAACGAGCGCAAGAGACCGCGCTCTCCTGCGAGGGTGGGCTTATCGGCAAAGAATCCTGCATTGGCCATTCGCCCATCATGCACGACCATAACCGCCATCCGTGTCTGACCTGGCACGCCACCGATCCATTGCCTAAGCTGACAGCGCTGAAATCCACGCGGTTTTGATGTCCGGCCAGGGTTCCCCGTCGAGACGGGAAGTTTTTTTCGTCGATTTCATGGGTGACTGTCACACTTTGACCTCGGCCGGTCATGTTCTAGGTATAAGGCTGATGAGAGGACGAGGTTCATGGCAATCACTGATGATGAACTTGACGGGCGACTGCGGAGTGGTCGAGTAGAAATACGCGGCGATATCCTTCCCTCTGGAGTGGTATCTGCGCTTATTTCCGATGCGCGTGCGACGGCTCGGGGCCGAACACTCCGAACGCGGGTCACGGCCGTAACAGCGGCTGGTGCGATAGTGGTCAGCGGTATCGTGGCTGGGCCCGCAACCGCTGACATTGTGCAGAAGTTTCTGGCGCAAACTGTTTTGAATCCGCCTTTGGATAGTGTCGCCAGTCCGAGCGAGGAAATGATCGATACCGCCGCATTCGATTTCCCCGAATACGCGGCCTCGATCTATCCTCTGTGGCTTCCGCTCGCGCCCGGTCAGACTCAACAAGGGGTTATTGCCCAGGTCGTAGCGCAGCAGATGGCCACTCCTGCGCTGACCACCGAGCTTAACGTGCGGCGCAGTTTTGAAACCGTCGTATACACCGCGTGGATGGGTGAATGGATCGCCGCCCACGATGCGGGCGATGAAGCCCGGATGGCGGCCGCCATTGCTGTGTTGGAGGACACTCCGACCTGGCCGGCCATTGTGGCCACGGACGGCGGTGGTATCACCAATTTGATGGCCGGATTCGTAGCTGAAATGGCCGACGGCGACGCTGAGGTCGCGCAGGCCGCCGCACAGTACGACGGTAATCCGGCCTGGGATGGCATCGACCGTGAGGCTCTCATCACGGAGCTCTTCACTAAATACATCTCTGAGGCACGGTGAGCACCGTTGAGGGCACCGGTGGGCTCGTATTCGTGGAGCAGGTTGCGCTGGCCGTGCCCCTTCAGGACGTTATGCGGGAACTGATCCCGGACCTCCTCGGCTATTTCTTGAACCGGTTAGATGATCGTGAGGATGCCGCAGACGCGGTAGCTGAGACGTTGCTCGTTCTGTGGCGGAAGGAGCGCGCGGTGCCGGCCGCCGCCGAAGATGCTCGACGATACGCTTTCGGCGTGGCACGCAAGATTCTCCACACGACACGACGTGGTCGCCGCCGCCACACGGCCTTGGCCGACCGGCTACGCGTCGTCGTTCGCGAGGAGGTCTTCCCCGGTCCTGACGTCGACATCGAGCTTCGAACAGCACTCGGCAGCCTGACCGATCACGACCGCGAGCTGGTTCTGCTGGTTGCGTGGGAAGGATTCTCGGTTGCCGACGCCAGCCAAATCCTCGGCATACGACCGGATGCCGCGCGAGCACGCTACTCGCGGGCACGCGCCCGACTCCGCGAAACACTCGGCGCGACACCATGACGTCACCGCGAAACCAGCCCACGCTGCCGAGCCAACCCGCGTCACTGAACCCGACTGACGCTGCTGGGGACGGCTCAATTCGCCCGGATGACCTCGACCTACCCGCCACCGTCTCCATCGTCATCGCGACATGGTGAGATGCCTCGTACGATTCGTCGGGTAATTCCTGCCTACGCACTACGCACTACGCACTACGCACTACGGAGCGGACCAGCCTCGGCCCTGTCCCGCTGGCGGTTCCGCTTGCGGACGTCTCAAGCGGTTAACGTCGATCGTCGACGATGTCATCCCAAATGACGTCTCGCGCAGATGCGCCTTTCTAGGCTCACTGGCACGGGCGGTGCCATCCTTGGGCGTGGACCGTGTTCATGTTGCTGTCGACGCAGTGGACAACAGCTGTCAATGTTCGCGCAGGACCATGCTGGAGCCCTGAGGAGAAACGGTCGACCGGCCCAGGACGTCTGGCTTACGGTCCTACTGCCTCTACCTTTTCTACGGTTCCTTCGCACTGGTCGATTGATGAGTGTCAACCGCGGCACTAGATAACGGTCTTTAGTTATTTGGCACGGCGGCATGGCCTCGATCGAGTTATTGGGACGATGCTGAGCCAACTCAACGAGCCGCCGCTGATGAAATGGAAGTCGACCGCGTGTCACAAACCCGTGTTTCGCTGACACTGTGTAGGTGGAGGTCCACCTTGAATTCAGATTCTGACCATGAGCTCGTGACGAGCCTCAACCGCGGCGACAAAGCCGCCTTCTCCGAGCTTATGACGCGGCACGGACCGGCTGTATACCGGTTTGCTTGGGCGTTGGCGGACGAAGCGCACCAAGCCGACGATCTTCTACAGGAGACCTTCCTGGTGATGTGGAAGCGAAGACACAAGATCGTGCTGGCAAGTGAGTCACTGCTCCCATGGTTGCTCACTACTTGCCGGTTCACGGCGTACAACTCGAACAGGAAATCCCGCGCTCGTCGCACGCTTCCACTCGACACCGCGGAGACTGCCACAAGCACGGGTGCTCCGGCGTCAGCAATCGACGAGCTGAACTGGGTAAGGGAAGAGATTGGTGCGCTCGGCCCGATCGATAGGCAGTTGATTGAACGATGCCTCCTCGAAGGAGAGAGCTACGCCGCAGCCGCGGCGGCCCTCGGTATATCGCCCGCGGCCGCGCGCAAACGCATCCAGCGCACCCGCATCCACTTGGGTGCCGCACGAATCGAAAACCAGTAAAAGGAGCACGGCATGAACATCGCACCCCCCACCCAGGCACAGATTGAATCGACCATCGCAACCGCTGAACGTAGTGTGCGCCGCACCATCGAACGTCGCCGCAACATGGCTCGCGTCGGAATAGGAGCCGGAGCCCTGATGGTTCTCGGCATTGCCGGCAACGGAGCTGCCACGGCCTTTTTCCCCCAGTATGTCGACCTCGAAGGCGTTGTGAAGACGGTCTACGCCGAGGACTTCGCCGATTGCATCCAGGCATCTGGATGGGACGCCCAGATTCTTAGCCCTGCCGAAGGGGCTCCCATCATCGAGAGTTGGGGCTTCGACACTTCTACTCACACCGTCGTGTCCAGTCACCTCCTTCAGGACACCCAGGGTGAAGCCGGCCGCGCGATCTCGTTGTGCCAGGAGGAAATATCTGCCGACGTAGGGGAGCCGATCATGGGCATTCCAAACTGACCCGTATCCCCTCGCCGTGGACTCAGTTTCGACAGTTTGGCGGGTGGCTCGATCGATCTCTCCTGATCTGGATCACACACGACGAGCGCCTGGCCGCGCAGGCCTCCCTGGTTGACAGTGAACGCATGCTCGCCGGTGCTCAGCTACCGCCTCATGTGTCCCGTAAGTCGTTCCCCTTACGAAACTTCTGCGGAGAGCTTCTCGCGTCGTGACGCCAGACTTCATTCGTTTGAGAAAGTCAATTTGCGGAGCTCTGAAGGGCGGGTCGTGTCTTTCGGAACTCTGCTAAGAAACTGGGTCAGGCCGGCGAAGTGAACGACAGCAAGGATCGTGTGGCAATCTGTTCGAACTCGTCATGAATTGCGGAGAGCGCGGCTTTACGATTATCGGCGTCGAGGTGAGCTGGCCCGTACGTGACGATCGGTTCCAGTACCTCGTAGCCGACGAAGCGAAGCATCCCGAAATGTATGTGGAATAGGTGCGTGTCGAGGACTCCGAATCGGCTGCCCTCACCGAACGAGTCTGACGAACCTCCGGTGGTTATGAGCAGGACTGCTTTGTGACCTGCAAGGGCAGCCTGGTCGAAGAGTCCGTGATCGCCGCCGAAAACAGCTCCCATGACGAAGACTCGGTCAATCCACCCTTTGAGAATGGCGGGGAGGGAGAACCACCAAAGAGGGAACGACAGCACGAGGAGATCGGCATCAAATAGCGCGTCGAGGTCTGCGCGAACTTCAGGCGCGAGAGCTCCAGCGTTTGCTGCGGCCATTTGTTCGACCTGCGGTTTGAAGTATGTCGACGCCGACGGGAACCCTGAGCGATCGAGCACAGGTGACCAGCCGTTCTCATGCAAATTTATTGTTCTAACGTCGTAGCCCTGGTCCTGCAGGGATGATCTTGCAGACCGCATCTGCGCATTACTAAACGACTGGGGTTCGGGATGAGCGTGCACTATCAAGGCGGTTGGTTTCACAGTGTGCTCGGCTGCATCCGGAAGTGAGTTCATACGCATATCGTATCGTCATATCGAATAATAACGATACGACGAAGGTTGTGAGCAGAAGGAAGCAAACTATTTGAGCTTTAGAGCTCTCGTCCCAAGGCACTCACGAGCTTTTCAATCTGCGATTCATTCCGCCGGTAGTGCGTCCACTTGCCGATCCGGGTCGGCGTGACGAGACCAGCTCGTTCGAGGACAGCCATGTAGGCCGAGATGGTGGACTGCGCCAACCCGGTTTTCGCTTGAATATGACTCACGCACACGCCGACTTCAGCGCGGTCAGCGATCGGCTCGTAGTCGGCGAAATCGACCTCAGGATTCTTCAACCATTGAAGTATTCGGAGTCGAATCGGATTACCCAGGGCCTTGAAAACCTCAACCAAGTTTTCATCTGGGGTGGGACCCGGATCCGACTGCATGTACTTCCGTCCAACGTGTCGACATTCTTCGATATCTCGCTCTGAGCATACATATTTATCATGAGATTTCTCCGGCAATACCGCACGCCTCCATCGCAACGAAATTGCCATAGCAGTCCATGGGGATCGCCTCCGTCGTGATCACTTCAAGAAACTTCTAATGGCTGCCCGCTGACGAGGAATGGCCGTCGTGAATGTTGTGACCGCGGAAGGCCCAACACTTTCATTACTGTGGATGACGCTAAGCCAAATTCAGTACGCGTGTCTCCGCATCGGAGTGACATGGCGTCTCGCCCCTGGTCTGGTGTTTCGACATCGTGACCGTCATGGCGGCATCACCAGGTCAAGCGATCGGACGCCGACCGATTTTGCAAGCCATGGGTTTGATCGCTATCGGGTCAATTGGCATCCAGACCTCGTCTGCAATTTCCGCAAGCTTGTTTTCGACGCTGGGACCGTTTGCGGTCAGCTCGTTGCGTCTACTGATCGCCGCGATCATTCTGTTGGCCATTGTCCGACCCAAACTTCGCGGCCGCACCCGTTCAGCTTGGGCTGGAGTCGTCATTTATGGCATTGCCATGGCAGCCATGGCAGCCATGGCAGCCATGAACATAGAGTCTCTATGCCGCTATCGATCGCATCCCCCTGGGGGTCGCGGTAACGCTGGAATTCCTCGGCCCGTGCCTCGTAGCCTTGCTGGCGTCCAGGCGGATCCGAGAGGGGCTCTGCGCCATCGCCGCCCTCATCGGCGTCGTGCTCATCACGGGACCCGGTGGGTACTTCGACTTCTGGGGCTATGCTTTCGGCCTCGCCGCGGCCGTCTTCTTCGGCCTGTATACGTAGGGGCCGCAAGGTCAGGCCAGTAACGGTGAGATGCTAGTTCTGTGGAATCGAACAAGGGCACCGATACGCTAGCCGTTGTAATCCGTCCCTATGGTCAAGCGGATGCCGCAGACACTTTGGCCATATTCCTTGTGGCGGTGACCGAGACGGCTGCCGCTGACTACTCGCCGAAGCAGATTCAGGCGTGGGCTCGGCCAGAGTCGCGAGATCTGCCCACCTGGCATGCGGCGCTGAGGTGCGCGTCAGCGGACAGCTTGTTTGCCGCACCGACGACCAAGCGACCACTTGGTACGGGATCACCTGCCGCTGCACCTTTTCCTGACTCACTCTGAACAGGGATGCAGTTTCTTCAGCGTCACCACGACGAGCAATCCGCTGATCTGGCAGGTCGAGGAGCGCTTCGAGCACGCCGCCGCCTTCGAGGCTCACCAAGAACGGGTCGCCGGCAGCGCTTGGGGTCATGCGACCTCAGGAATCGAACGCCACTATTCTGTGACTGGACGGTGAGTTCTCGCCCGAGTTCCTGAACCTGCACCGAAAGTCCGCCTTGTCCGGGCTGGCGTTCCCCTTTCGGGCACCGCTCGTTTCAGGACGCGTCGCTGAGCAGCAGCGCCCTCGACGCCAAGCTGACCACCCGCAGCGCCCGTTGCCTATCGGGATCGGAACTGGTGTCCACTGACCGAGGGCAAGTCCACATCGACCGGCCCGGACAGCGGTTCGCACTCAACTCGCCAGCTTGAAACAACATTCTTCGAGAGATCTGAGACAGTTCGGGACTCAAAGGACACTTCCTAGTCTGATGCAATATCCCGAGAACACCGAAGCCACGCTATCGGAGCGCGCACGCCACGACGATGGTCTAGCGTTCAGCCTCTTATTTGACCTCCACCAGGCTCGTATTTACCGCCGTGCGTTCGGTTTGGTGTCGAACACGCACGACGCAGAAGACGTCGCGGCGGGCGCGTTCTTTGAACTGTGGCGCAAGCGACGAACGGTGGGACTGGTTCACGGATCGGTGCTTCCGTGGCTCCTCGTCACGACCCTCAACCTTTCGCGCAATTCCTTGCGGGCACGGGCGAGATATGAGCGAGTACTCCGGACTCTACCCAGAGTCGAAGCAATGGCACCGCTGGATGAAGCTGCACTGGAGACCAAGGAACGACTCACCGAATCCGCGTCGACTCGCGTGACCACCGCCCGACAATCCATCCTGCTGTAGAAGGGAACTGCTGATGAGCACGACCGAGATGAACACCGACTTCGCTCGGGGCGGCTGGTCGCGGATTGCGAAGCGGATGGGGTCTTCGTCAGGTTCAACTACTCCGGACCCAACCTCGGAGCGTTCAGCGAGGGCGGCCGCAGTGTTCGATCAGCGATACTGGCCCTGTTTTCGGTCGGCGTTAACACGTAGGAGTGCTTGTCTAATGTTGCGGGCGTGTTGTGGTGCGCTGGCCCGTGCTGAGTAACATTTCGCACCGGCCGCTGGCTCACGCAACCGGTCGCGGTCCCGTGCGAGCCGAATGATGGTGCGTGCAAGGCCCTCGGCGGTAGTGTCGGTCGCTGCGATGGCAGCGATACCGAATTCGGTGGCGAGGGTAGGGTCGGAGACGATCACGGGTCGACCGGCTTTGAACGCTTCGATAGCGATCATTGGCTGATTGTCGAACCCATTGGACGTGATGACGGCGGCATGAGCCGAAGCGAGCAGCTGAGTGACACCAGCGGACGATACACGTCCGTGGAAGATGACAGAAGCGCAAGGCGCACCAGACGCGCGACCGCCGGCGACGTCGAGCTGTACGACGCCGGACCCCAGGACGCTCTCCACTATCGCCATGGCTGAAAGCGCGACGTTGAGTCTTTTCTCCGGGGCGAACCGTGCCGCCCACACGAGCCGGAGTGGACCGGTCGATGAGCTGATGAGTGGCCGGCTGTGGAGGTACTCGCTGGTGTTGGAGATCACCGTGACGTTCTGCAATCCTGCCGCGCGCAGCACCGAAGCCTGATGGTGGGAGGGCGAGATCACCAAGTCAGCGGCCTGCGCCACGCTCAAAGTCATCCCACGCAGCGCGCTATCCAGGCGTCGAGGTGCCAGACGTCGCCGTGACGGGGCTAGGCCTGTCGCCCAGCCATGAACTGCGGTGACTAGCGGCGCGGCCAAGGCTGCGATTCGGGGGCCGCGCCAGAAAAAGGTGTGGACGACGTGCATGCTCGGGATGCCACGTTTCGCGGCAACTGTCAGCACTGCGGCGGCGAGACCGAATTCTGAATGCGTAATGACTAGATCGGTCTGCCATTCGGCCATCCGCCGGTCTAGGAGAGATTGGGTTCGGGCCGTATTGCCGACGATTGGCAGGTTGGCGCCCGGGACCACGAAGGTGACTGGAGAGTCCCAGCAGGTCACGCCCGCCTCGGCGAGGTCGAGCTGGGAGCAGGCGTCGGGAGCCGCGATGGTCACAGTATGCCCGGCCGCGGCCAGAGCGCGTGCCTGCTGCAGGAATGCCGTTTGGGCACCGCCCATGTATTCGAGCTTGTAGTCGATCACGAGCAGGATGCTCATGGTCATCGCAGCAGTCCATTCTCGTAAGCGAAGGCCACTATCTGTAAGCGCGAGCTCAGGGTGAGTTTTGAAAAAATGCTGGAAACGTGGCTCTTGACGGTGGTCTCCGATATGAAGGCGGTCGTCGCGATGTCGCTATTACTCAGCCCGCGCGCGGCCAGCAGAAAGATCTCCTTTTCACGCGCGGACAGGTGACTGATCGCCGCATAGTCTGCCCGCTTATTCTCGGTGGGAATGAGGTCCTTGATAACGGCGACGCTGTCTCGTGGTGCGATTACCGATTGGCCGCCATGGACGGTGCGGATGGCTTCGAGTAAGAATGCGGGGTTGGCGTCTTTGAGGAGGAATCCGCTCGCTCCAGCGTTGATCGCCTGCAGCACGGCGACGTCGCGTTCGTGAGTAGTGAGGATGATGATCTTGGGTGCGTCACCCGAAGCCCGCGCACAGATAATCTCGGTCGCGGTGATTCCGTTCGCGATTGGCATACGAATGTCCATCAGGACGATGTCGGCCTTCTGAGACAGCGCGAGCTCGACGATCGCTTCGCCGTCGTACGCAGCACCGACGAACTCGAGATCGGGTTGCGATTCGATAAGCATCTGGATTCCAGAGCAGAAAAGTTTCTGGTCATCGGCGATGGCCACGCGGATCAGGCTCATCGTGGGGTCGTCGCATCCTCGTGTACGGGCATAGTGGGAATGAACGCTGTGACAATGAACCGTCGGGGATCCTCGTCGTCTAATTCCGCGGCCAGCCAGCCTCCCGCGAGACGTGCACGTTCAGTCATTCCAGTGATTCCCCGTGAGAAGTGCCGTGGCGGAGATTTAGCCAGGTCCAGTGAAGCAGTCGAGACAACGCTGAGGGCTAGGCCCGGGCCGCGCCAATCGCGCGTGATCCGCACAATCGTAGGACCGCAGCCGTGTTTTAGGGCGTTTGTTAAACTCTCCTGCAGGATGCGGTAGACGGCCAATTGTTGCCCCGCCGTCAGTGGACTTGCCTCGCCGAACGTAACATCGGTCACGTTCAGCCCCGACTTCCTCATGCGTTCTACAAGGTCGTCCACATCTGTCAACGAGGGGTATGAATGCCCCTCTGGAGAGGTCGACAGCGATTGCAGCAGTACGCGCAGCTCGCCCAGCGACTCCCTCCCCGACTTAGCTATGGTCCGGAGCGTCTCCGAGGTGGCTTCCG
This sequence comes from Cryobacterium aureum, assembly GCF_002954245.1. Classification (GTDB taxonomy): domain Bacteria; phylum Actinomycetota; class Actinomycetes; order Actinomycetales; family Microbacteriaceae; genus Cryobacterium; species Cryobacterium aureum. Next base: position 201,549 of record NZ_PPTG01000002.1, read on the forward strand.
GACGTTGATCTTGCAGAAACAGCGCCCCGTCTGCCTGAGCGACGATGACTGATAGGGAGTGCGCCATGATGTCGTGCACGTCCTGTGCCGTGCGGTCGCGCTCAATCGCGATGGCGAGCTCGAGCTCGGCGGCGACAACCTCGTCCTCAAGTAGGCGTGCCCGGTGTAGCCCCGTGTCTCTCTCTAGAAATAGATGCACGGCGAATCCCAGCGCCCAGGCCACGACGAAAACGACCGTCGCCAACACCATCGATGCGATCGGGCCTGAAACGTCTGAGGCGATCTGCCAACGGGGGGAAGCGATCGCGCCGACGGCGAGACCCACGAGGGCGCTCATCGCCAGGGCGAGCATTCGGATGCGTTTTGGGGCGAATGCGGCGACGATCCCAATGACGAACACGATGCCGAGGTACGCGGCCGTATTGGTCTCAAGGAATCGCCACCCCGGAAGGAGAAGTTGGGTCAATACCGTTGCCACGACGAGGCCCAGTGCGCTGACGGGCAATAATCGGCCCAGAGCGATGGCCAGCCCCAGCGCCGCATAGGGGATCCACTCGACAGGTAGAGCCGCCGAAATAGTGTTCGCCGCTCCGATGATCCAGAGCAGGGTGAAAGTCGCTCCCGCCACGGGCAAGAATGCAGTCTTCGCGATCCGGAGGGTGTGTCTCATAGGGCAACAGTACGGGCGTGAATGTTCAGACTTCGTTCGACCTTGGAAATATCCTCCCAAAGGAGGAATAGATTCATTCGTGATCACGGTCGTGGTGGCCGCTTGGAATCGATCAACAGTGCATAGAGCGCGGGCCGGCCGGAATGGACCGGCTGAGGCGGTGGGGTTCGGGCTTACTCGGCATCAGCCGCGGGGTGATTGCCATCTTGTGCCCGTCATGCCCACACCGGCCAGACGACGAAACCGGCAGAGAACAACACGACGAGGCTGCCGACAAGCCCCACGACGGCCAGGAGCAGGGCTACCCAGCTCATAACTGTGAGGCGCTGATCACTCGGCACGACATACCCGGCGACCACTGCGCCACACAGTAACAGAATCAGAACGACCGATGACACCACGGCGGGAAGCAACCTCGCCTCCGGTCCGGGGCACGGTGCAAAGCTGGAGATGGCGCAGATCGTAGATTTGAATCTGAACAGCCAGACCAATCCAAGTGCCAGAACAACGATTCCAAGATTCAGCGCCGCCCACTGCAGGGCGCTGCGCTGCGTCGTACTCGATATAGCCCCCATGGGTTTGAGTATGGCCGCGGGCACGGGGATTGTCCAGCGCAGCGGCGTCAGCTCCGGGCGGTCACGGCAGGTTTGATGGCCTTCACGATGGCTCCGTGCATTTCGGCGGCGACCTCGTGGGTGTACTCCACGGCCCCGTCGACAAAGCCCGCCGCGGCCAGCGCATCGAGGTATTCCTGGTTCGAGAGGGCACCGGCAATGCAGCCGGTGTAGCTGCCTCGCGCAATGCGATCCTCGACGCTCAGGTGGTTTTCGGCCACGACGTCGGAGATGCCGAGGCGCCCGCCGGGCTTCAACACCCGAAACATCTCGGAGATCACGGCATTCTTGTCGGCGGACAGGTTGATCACACAGTTGGAGATGATGACGTCGATGCTGTCATCGGCCAGGGGGATGGCTTCCATCTGACCCTTGATGAACTCGACGTTTGTGACATCGGCCTTAGCCGCATTGGCCCGGGCGAGTGCGAGCATCTCATCGGTCATGTCGAGACCGTAGGCGAAGCCGGTCGAGCCCACGCGGCGGGCGGAGAGAAGCACGTCGATGCCGCCTCCGGAGCCTAGGTCGAGCACCGTTTCGCCCAGGCGCAGGTCAGCGACCGCCGTCGGGTTGCCACAGCCCAGGCTGGCCAGAAACGCTTCCTCGGGGATCTCGTCGTTCTCCCCCTGGGTGTACAGCACGGACCCGAACACGTTTCCGTTGCCCAGGTCGGTGGGCACGCAGCAGGACGTGCTCGAGACATCGCTCAGCTGCAACGCTGCCGCCGCATAACGCTCGCGAACGAGCTCGGTGATCTCAGATTTCTCGGTCATCGGTTGATCCTTTCGGTAGGTGGCGGCACCAGCCTACTGCTACATTGATACTGATCGATATAGCGAGTGACGTCTAAACTTTTGAGGGAGATCGACATGGCTGCCATCCGAATCTACGAACCGGCACTGTGCTGCGACACCGGCGTCTGTGGTGTCGACCTCGACCAGTCCCTGGTGGAGGTGACCGCGACCGTGCGCAGTCTGCAGGACCTTGGCGCTGACATTGCGCGCCACAATCTGGCCACTGACCCGCTCGCCTTCACCACGGATGAGACTGTGCGCGCCTTCATGCACGTCGTCGGTTCGACCGGACTGCCGCTCACCGTCGTCGACGGCGTCACCGTCGCGACCGGCACCTACCCCTCGAAGGCACAGCTGCTCGTCTTTGCCGGCCTCGCTCCGGTAACGAGTGAGCCAGCCGAGCGACCCCAGCTCGGCCTGACCGAGAAATCTGCAAGCGGATGCTGCGGCGCCACCGGCTGCTGCTAGCACCATGAAGTTTCTGCAAAACCCGCCCCGCTTTCTGTTCTTCACCGGCAAGGGCGGCGTGGGAAAGACATCCGTTGCCTGTGCCGCCGGCATGGAGCTAGCCTCGCGCGGGCGCCGGGTTCTGCTGGTGAGTACCGACCCGGCCTCCAATATCGGGCAGGTGTTCGGCGTCACGATCGGCAATACGGTCACTCCGATTGCCGCGATTGCGGGCCTGAGCGCGCTCGAAATCGACCCGGAGCAGGCAGCGGATGCCTACCGCGAACGCATCATCGCCCCGGTTCGGGGGCTCCTGCCGGAACGCGAACTCGCGAGCATTGCCGAGGGTTTGTCGGGCTCCTGCACCACGGAGGTGGCCTCGTTCGACGAGTTCACGAACCTGCTCACCGACGACAGCCTGCTGGCGACCTACGACCACATCGTCTTCGACACCGCGCCGACCGGCCACACCATCCGCCTGCTGCAGCTGCCCGGTTCCTGGACCGAGTTTCTCGACGCGGGCAAGGGCGATCCGTCGTGCCTCGGCCCGCTGTCCGGGCTGGAGAAGCACAAGACGGTCTACGCCGCTGCGGTCGCAGCCCTCGCCGACCCCGCGCGTACGCGACTGGTGCTGGTGGCGCGGGCGCAGGCATCCGCTGTGGCCGAAATCGATCGCACCTTCGGCGAGTTGGAGCAGATCGGCATTCTGGGCGGCTACGTCGTGATCAATGGTGCGCTGCCGACGGGGGCGGGAACCGAGCCGATAGCGGTAGCGGTGCGCAATCGGGAGGCGGCTGCGCTGAGCGGTATTCCCGCACGTCTGGCGGCCTTGCCGAGGGACATTCTCGAGCTCAAAGCGGGCAACATGGTGGGCGTTGACGCGCTCCGCACCCTGTTTCAGGGCAGCGATGGCCCGGCGCACGCGCAGGCTCCGGTCGATGTGGCGGATGCCCCGCTCGGCCACTTCATCGACGAGCTCGAACTGACCGGGCACGGGCTGATCCTCTGCATGGGAAAAGGCGGCGTTGGCAAGACGACGATCGCTGCGGCGATTGCCGTTGCCCTGGCGCAGCGCGGCCACGCCGTGCACTTGACCACGACGGACCCGGCCGCTCACCTGATCGACACCCTGCACGGAAACGTGCCAGGGCTGCGCGTTTCGCGCATCGACCCTGAGCAGGCGATTCGCGAGTACCGCGATCATGTCATGGCCACCAAGGGCAAGAACCTCGATGCGGATGGCCGGGCTGCCCTGGCCGAAGACCTGCTCTCGCCGTGCACCGACGAGGTCGCGGTATTCCGGCAGTTCTCCAAGGCCGTGCACGAATCCCGTCACGAATTCGTCGTCGTCGATACCGCGCCGACCGGCCACACCCTGCTGCTCCTCGATGCGACGGGGTCGTACCACCGAGAAATCGCCCGCCAGATGGGCGAGGGCATGTCGTTCGTGACCCCGTTGATGCGGCTGCAGGATCCGGCGCTGACCAAGGTGCTGCTGGTGACCCTGGCCGAGACGACGCCGGTGCTCGAGGCCGAGAGCCTGCAGGACGATCTCATTCGCGCCGGAATCCAGCCGTGGGGCTGGGTTGTGAACAACTCCATCGCTGCCGCGCACCCCGGTACGCCTTTTCTGCAGGCACGCGCCGCCAACGAGGCCGCCCAGCTCGCGGAAGTGTTCGCCCGCGCCGATCGGGTGGCGATCGTGCCGCTGCTTGCCGAGGAACCGATCGGCATCGACAGGCTCACCGCGCTCACCGCTCTGGAGTCGCAGCCGGTGTGAGCGAGCCGCCACTCGGTGCGTCGGCAGTATTAGGGCGTGCGCGGGCCGGAGCTGTTGGGGTTAGGAGGCCATTTTGGGGTGCACCTTCACGAAGGTGATGTTCTTCGTGGGATGCACAGTTTTGGCCGGCGCCCGGGAGAAGCCCTTGGCTCCCTCGAGACGGTTCTGGCCACGAAACTCGGTCAGGGCGTCGTCGAAGATGGCGTTCAGCTGGGTTCCGGTGAACTCTTCCGAGGTCCCCTCGGTGAAGCTGATGCTGATGAGCGAGTTGTCGGGAAAGTGCCGGTTCATGCGGATGAAGCCATCGGCATCCTGCTGCAGGGTGATCATTGGTCTAGTTTGACCTATATATTCCTAGTCGGTGGAGTTAACTCGGAGCATGACAAGTTCTTCGGCCAGCACCCAACGGCTCGTTCTCGTGGTTGCGGTGCTCGCCTCGTTCATCGCCTTTCTCGACGGCACCGTCATCAACGTGGCCCTGCCGGCGATCACGCGTGAGCTCGGCGGCGGCATTGCCACCCAGCAGTGGGTGGTCGACGCTTACCTCATTACCCTCGGTGGAATCATCTTGCTCGCCGGTTCGCTCTCCGATGCTTTCGGGCGTAAGCGGGTGCTGTTCTGGGGTCTCGTGGGGTTCGCCGCAGCATCCGTTCTCTGTGCCGTGGCACCGAGCGCTCCCTTTCTGATCGGCGCGCGCGGGTTGCAGGGAGTGGCCGGTGCCCTGCTGGTGCCGAGCTCTCTCGCCCTCATCTTCAGCACGTTTTCCGGCGCCGGTCAGGCCCGCGCCATCGGCACTTGGACTGCCTGGACCAGCACCGCCTTCATCGCGGGCCCGCTCATCGGCGGTCTGCTGGTCGACCTGTCGTCGTGGCGGCTGGTCTTCGCCATCAACATCGTGCCCATCGCGGCGACGCTGCTTCTGTTGGCGCGCCTGCCGCGCGACCCCGCAGCGGATGCCGGCACCCGCGTTGACATCGTCGGCGCGATTCTCGGAGTGCTCGGACTGGCGCTGCCCGTCTTCGCACTCATCGAACAGGGGAACTTCGGGTGGGGGAGCCCGGTCATCCTGATCCCTCTCGTGGTGGGCCTCGTGTGCTTTGCGGCGTTCATCGGGCACGAGCGGCGTACCCGGCAACCGATGATGCCCCTCAGCCTGTTTCAGGTGCGCAACTTCTGGGTGGGCAACGTGGCCACGACCTTCATCTATGCGGCCCTGTCGCTCGGCTCATTCATTCTTGCCGTGTTCCTGCAGCAGGTCGGCGGGTATACAGCTACGCTGGCCGGCCTCGCACTGCTACCGGTAAGCATTCTGAGCATTGCCCTGTCGGGACTTGTCGGCCGGCTCGCCGGACGGTTCGGGCCGCGACTGTTCATGTGCGTCGGCCCGATCACCGCCGGAATAGGGTTTTTCGCTATGCTCCGGGTCGATCAGAGCGTCACCTATTTCAGCCACGTACTGCCCGGCGTCGTGATCTTCGGCCTCGGCCTGACCATCACGGTCGCCCCGCTTACCTCCGCCATCCTGGGCGCCATCGATCCCAGCCGGGCCGGCATCGCGTCGGCCGTCAATAATGCCGTGTCACGGGTGGCCGGACTCGTTGCCATTGCAGCGGCGAGCATCATCGTCGGCCCGGTGCTCGACCTGGAGGGGTTTCATCGGGCGGCCATTGTCACCGGAATTCTGCTGGTCGGCGGTGGAATCGTCTCGGGCTTGGGTATCCAAAACGCAATGTCGGTGCACGTGGATAAACTGCAGGCATGACGGTTCACATCCGCTGGGGGATCCTGGCCACCGGCGGCATCGCCCACCTGTTCACCAACGATCTCGTGCAGAACGGCCACACGGTGCAGGCCGTGGGGTCGCGCAGCCAGCAATCGGCGGATGCCTTCGCTGCTGAATTCTCCATCCCCACCGCGCATGCCAGCTACGCAGATCTCGTGAACGACCCCGAGGTCGACGCCATCTACGTGTCGACCCCGCACCCTTTCCATGCCGAGCATGCCTCGCTCGCGCTGAACGCCGGCAAGCACGTTTTGATCGAGAAGCCGTTTGCGCTCAACGCTCACGAAGCCCGACAAATCGTCGACCTCGCCGCGAGCCGCGGATTGCTGGTCATGGAAGCCATGTGGACGCGGTTTCTGCCGCACATGGCCCGCATCCGCGAGGTTCTCGCCGCCGGAACGCTCGGTGACGTGCGCAGCCTGCTCGCCGACCATACGCAAGATCTGCCCGACGACCCCGCGCATCGGTTGAACTCGCTCGCCCTGGGCGGCGGCGCGCTGCTCGACCTCGGCGTCTATCCAGTGAACTTCGCGCACGCCGTCTTCGGGACACCAGACACGATTCTGGCCAGCGCCTCGTTCAAAACCACCGGAGCGGATGCCCAGGTCGCGACCATCTTTCGCTATGCCGACGGCCAGATCGCTACGACGTTCTCGGCGAGCGACACCCTCGGCCCGACCATGGCATCCATCATCGGCACGGCAGGGCGCATCGATATCGACTCCGTGTGGTACTCGCCGACCGGGTTTCGGGTTCTCGACAATCTCGGCGCTGTACTCGAGACCTTTGTGCCGGCCGAGTTCACCGGGCGCGGCATGCACTTCGAAGCGGTCGAGGTTGAAACTTTGATTCGGGCCGGCAGAATTTCGAGCGGCATCATGCCGGCCGAAGAATCGGTCGCCATCATGGAGACCCTTGATGCCGTGCGCGCTCAGATCGGCCTGCGCTACCCGGGCGAATAGCCGGCCCGGTAGAGCGTCGGATACCATACGGAGGTGGACGAACCAGTGCAGACACCCGAACCCGCCACGGCCGATGCGGCCCCGCGCGGCGGGATCGCGGCCATCTTCACGCGGCACCGCCGGGCCTGGCTGATCGCCGCCGGCGCCCTGGTGTTCGTGCTGCTGGGCAGTGGAGCCGTGTTCGCCGGAACCCAGAACGGCGGGAATGAGCCGGCGGCGGCATCCGCTGTGGGCTCGCCGACGGCCACGCCGAGCCCGACGCCCACGGTGGATCCGGCCCGGCCGGTGCCCGCCGAAACGACAGCGGCCAGCCGCCTGCGCACGTGCTCGGTCGCCGGGCTCGCCGCCGACACCCGCCTGGCCGATTTTCAGGCGCAGGTGGTCAACGCCAACACCGGTGAGGTGCTGTTCGACCGCGGCGGTACGACCTCGTCGCGCACGGCGAGTGTCATGAAGGTGCTCACCTCGGCCGCTGCGCTCAACGTGCTGGGCAGCGACTACCGGGCCACGACCCGGGTCGTGAAGGGCACCGAACCCGGCCAGGTCGTTCTCGTCGGCGGCGGAGATTTGACCCTGTCGCGCCTGCCCACCGGTCAGGAACCGTTCTACACGGGAGCCGCCCACCTCGACGACCTTGCCACCCAGACCATGGTCGCCTGGGCCGCCGACCCGGCCAACCCGCCGATCACCTCACTCGTGCTCGACTCGTCCTACTTTTCCGGCCCCGACTGGGACGACGGCTGGGCCCGCACTGAACTCGGCCTCGGCTACATGCCTGAAATCACCGCCCTCATGGTGGACGGCGACCGCAATGAACCCACCCGCAGCACCTCCGCTCGCAGCGAAGACCCGATTGCCCGGGCCGGCCAGGCTTTCGCCGACGCGCTCGGCGGGGGACTGACCATCAGCCAGGCCACCGCTCCGGCCGGTGCCGCGCAGCTCGGTGCCGTGCAGTCCGCACCGGTGTCGACGCTCATTCAGCAGTCCCTCATCGTGAGCGACAACACCATCGCCGAGATGCTCGCCCGCCTCGTCGCCATCGAAAACGGCGCAGGCAACTCCTTTGCCGCGCTGCAGCAGGGCATCGTCGGCGGTCTCGCCGCCTACGGCATCGACACGACCGGCATGATCATCAAGGACGGTTCGGGCCTTAGTCCGAACAATGCCGTATCGCCGGCCTACCTCACTGCCCTGTTCATCAAGGTCAACGCTCGCGAGGGCAACCTCGGCGTGCTGTTCGACGGCCTGCCGGTCGCCGGCGGACCGCGCGGATCCCTCTCTTACAGCGACCGTTTCGCTGGCGCGAACTCCGCCGCTGACGGCGCCGTGTTCGCCAAGACCGGCTGGATCGACACCGGTTACACGCTCGCCGGCATCATCCACGCCGCCGACGGTACCCCGCTTACTTTTTCCATCTACGCCATCGGCAACGTCAGTTCCAACGCCAAAATCGCCATCGACACGTTGACTACCGGTTTCTTTCACTGCGGCGACAATCTGTCTAATAACTGACCATTCGAAGGAGACATCGTGACCCGTGCACTGTTCATCATCGACGTTCAGAATGACTTCACCGAGGGCGGTGCGCTCGGGGTGGACGGTGGGGCGGCCGTCGCGGCGGGCGTGAGTGCGCTGCTCGCGCAGCATCCGCTCGCCTACAAATACGTCTTCGCCTCACGCGACTGGCACGACATCGGCAATGACAACGGCGGTCACTTCGCCCGCGATGCCGCTCCCGACTACGCCGCCACCTGGCCGGTGCACTGCGTGGCAGGCACTGCGGGCGCCGAATATCACAAAGCTCTCACAACGGATGCCGTGACCTTTCACATTCGCAAGGGTCAGGGCAAGCCCGCGTACTCCATCTTCGAGGGCACCACCGAGGCCGGGCAGACCGTCGGGGCGCTGCTGAGCGAGCACGGAGTGACCGACGTCGACATTGTCGGCCTGGCCACCGATTACTGCGTGCGGGCCTCCACCCTCGACGCGCTTGAACACGGCCAGCACGTGCGCGTGCTGACCGATCTCGTCGCCGGGGTCGCCGCCGAATCCACCGCGACTGCCCTCGCCGAGATGGCGCACGCCGGAGCGGTGTTCGCTGCGAGTGACGCCGTCGAATGACAGAGTTCGCGAGACGGCTCGACGGTGTGCGCATCGCCTTCGACGCCACGGCGGGGGAGCGGCCGGTTCTGCTCGTGCACGGTTTCGCGTCGACTGCCGCGGTCACCTGGGGCGGTTCCGGCTGGGTTCGCGCGCTGGGCGAAGGCGAGCGCGGCGCGATAACGCCGGACCTGCGTGGTCACGGCCGTAGCGATAAGCCGCATCGCGCCGCGGACTACGCGCCCCGGCAGCTCGCCGCCGACCTCGTGGCCGTGCTCGACGCCCTCGAACTCGAGCGGGTCGACGTGATCGGCTACTCGATGGGCTCGCGGATCGTGGCCGCCCTGGCCCGGTTGGCGCCGGAGCGCGTGCGACGCCTCGTGCTCGGCGGCGCTGGTCCGCTAGAACTGTTCGAGACCTGGGATCAGGGCGAGGTGGCCCGATTCGTTGTCTCGGGTCAGCTGCCCGCCGACCCGACCATCGCCGCCGTGCTCGGCCCGGCGATCGCCGCTGGCGCCGACCGCGAGGCGCTGTTGGCGTGCGTGCAGGGGGTGGCGGGCTGCACGCTCGACGTGCCGGTGGGTATCCCGCAGCTGTTTGTGGCGGGCGGCGCCGACGCGATTCCGACCGGGGTGGCCGCACTCGCCGCCGAGCGCGACGCCCAATATCTTGAGTTGCCGGGCCGCACCCACCTCAACGCGCTGACGTCGCGCGAGTTCAAGCAGGTCGCCCTGGATTTTTTGGCCTGAGCTGTGAGCGAACCGAACGAAGACGAGACTCCTCTTGCTGGTTTTCGGCGGGAAGCCTGCCGTCCGGTGAAGTTCATCCGCGCAATTAGGTGTTTTCCGACTCCAGCTCCTGACGTACGGCGGCCAGCCGCTGCTCGGAGATCCTCGGATTCTTCAGAAGTTCTCTTCTGATCACCGGCGATGTGAATGTCCCCCAAACCTTATCCAAGTCGCTGCGGATTCGATTTGCAATCGTGGCCACCAAGTCGGGATGGGTCCTTATGCGTTCTTGGTCTGTGTCGCGAAGAGAAGGGTTCAGGGCGAGCTCCGTGAGACATGTCCTGAACCTGTCCGTCACCTCGCTAAAGCTGCTGCGTGCTTCCGCCGGAAGCCAAGACGGGGAATCCCAACCCTGGTCGAACCAATTTGCTGGTAATGAGGCGTCACGCCATTCGAGCACATCAAGCATGTGTTCGACGAAGCCGCGCGACCCCTCGTCTGAGTCGACGTCGATGTGAACTTTTGACAGGAAAACGGCCTGAACGGTTTCGGGGTAATCCATCCATTCATCCATTTCCCAGAGGTATTCGGTTGGCGCATTGGGATTCAGCATGACGAGAAGCTGGGCCCGTTCATCGTCGGTGGACATTATTTGGAGCAATAGGTCGGAGCTTGAGTTCTTATTCGACGCAAGACGTCTAGCGGCAGCAACGAGCGTTCGCTCTTCCGGTTCCTTCTGCTGCTCGACGCTTTCCGTCGATTGAGCCGCTTCCCAAATCCGATCGAGTAGATCACTCGTGCAGTCCTCATCGACAGCGAGGTCAAACATCCAGTAATGCCACGCATCTGTTGGCAGCTCAGATACGGAATCGCCTAACTCCGGAGCGTCGGCCGCCTCCGCCTCGAGACCTGCCTGCAGTGGGCTGGCAGGGTCAGACGCAAACCACGCATTGATCGCCATCCCTCTCGATTTAGCGCTTAACGCGACCGCCGAGCGTACGTCCTCACTGTGGTCTGCTGCCAGAATCCGCAAGATATTTTCAGGCGTGGATGGCGACGCTGCCACGGCAGCGCGCATGTACTCGCTTTCATCCAGCGCTGCGGCCTCTAATAATGTGAGCGGAACGTCTCGACGCACGAGGAGAGAATGTAGATTGATTCCTGCATCGAGAGCACGACTGAAGTCAACGAGCGAAAATGCGCTCTTCTCTGCCACAATCCGCGATCCTGCGGTTAAGGCTCCATGATCGGTGAGAATTGTCCAGACCAACTGCACAGGGGCCGACGGATGGTCAGAAATCGTTCTGGCAAGAACAAAGTCTTGCTCACCGTGCTTTCGATATAGGTCAGCGAGCAGTTCGGCAGAACAAGCTGGATTGGCGGCGATCCTCTGAACTAATTGATTTCCGTCGTCCGTATTAGTGATCTCGCCGTATTTTCTCCAGAGCGTCGCCAGAGTGCCAGCAGAACAAGCTCGATGATCCGCAATCGTCTGAAGTAACTGAGGTCCCGAGCCGACGTCAGCTAACCAACTTAGAATCTTATCTGGTGTAGATCGGTTCTCCGCCATGGCCGAGTAGTACATGGCTCGAATAGTTTCCAAGGGAATCGGGGACCCGCGACCTCTAAGAATCGTCTCAGCTTCGTAAGCAATTCGTGCGTTGCCATTGCAGACCAAACCGACCAGTGCGGCGACTGATACGTTTTTTTGAGCAAACTCGCGTCTTTTTCGGTTCCACTCCCGGTGCTGAACAATATCCTCGTAACTCTGGTTAACCGGCTCCTCAAAAAACCAAATCCAGTCGGCTGCATACATATCGACGATTCCTTGATCCGTGATTATGCCATCCAAGACTAGTTCCGAGAGTTCAATCGTTGGATGAAATTCGTAGTCTGGATCATCCCGAGCACCCATCCGTATTGCCATGTGGAGCGCACTCAGTAGGTCAAGTTTTTCTTTCTCTGGAAGGGCCTGTGTCCGCAACAGTGCACTACACAACTGGATGACAAATTGATTTCGTCCATGCCTGCCAGGCAATCGGGTTGACCAGATAGCCTCAGAGTAGATCCACGCGAGCGAATAGTCGTACTGAACCGTCCCTGATTTCCTGCCGCTTTCTTTCTAGTGAAAGGATTCGGTTATGCCCAAGAAATACCCAGATGAGGTTCGTGAGCGAGCGGTTCGTATGACGCTTGATCGTGTGAAGGATTACCCGT
>NZ_PPTG01000045.1 GCF_002954245.1 Cryobacterium aureum
CATCGGCGGCCGCCCGCTGGGCTGGGGACTTCGGTGCTTTCAGCTTCTCATTTCGTTCTGTCATGACCATTAGTGTCACTCCTTCAAATGAATCCGCAACCCCTTACACAAACCATCTGACACCCTCGCTGAGGCCGATCCGAACACCCTGTTCGGTGGTCGCCGCCCGGTCGTGCAGGTTATCGTCACCGAACACGACCGCCCCACCACCATCCCCGCCCCCAGCACCGCGGAACCCAGCGCGACAGCGTCTCCGCGGCTGGCTACCCCAGCCGACGCTCCGGTTACGACCCAGGCCACGGCCACCGCAGGCACCCAGGAGGCCCAGGCAGTCGGGACCGCTGAGCGCAGCGAGGCCACAAAGGCCACGCCGAGCACGCGGCCTTCCCCGGCCGCCATAGGAACGGGGGCGTTCGGTTACCTCGAAGGCAATCCGGCTCCGGTGTCAGCGGAGACGATTGCCCGACATCTGTGCGACACGGGCTACCGGGGCATTCTGTTCGACCAGGCCGGGCAACCCCTCAATGTCGGCCGGGATGCACGCCTGTTCAACCGGGAGCAACGCCGCGCCCTCGCCGCACGCGACGGCGGATGCCGCTGGCCCGGCTGTGACCAACCACCGTCGTGGAGTGAAGCGCACCACGTTGAAAACTGGGCTGATTTGGGCTTTTCCAACATCGATCAGGCCATATTGCTCTGTGTTCTCCATCACCTGCTGCTCCATAACCGGCACTGGAAGATCCTGCTCCTCGACGAACAGTATTGGTGGCAACCCGCCGTCGAAATCGACCCCGAACAGACACTGATTGCACTGCCCAGCAAGAACCCACTCATGCAGCGGCCACTGCGGCTCGACCCGACCGCAGAATCCTACTAATAAAAAACGCCGGAAACACCGTTAACGAGACACACCCGCAGCGGCGCGTTGGGCGATGGCGGTCTCGACGAGCTCGACCGGCGGGATGGTGGCGCCCCGTAGACAGGGGGCGTCGCAGCGAGGGCGGTTTGTGCTGCCGCTTCAGTGACGCTAGGCGGGCTCGAGGGTCAGGGTGTTGGTTGCGTTGTCGTTGATGGAGGCGGGTGTGAACAACCAGGCACGGGTCTCGTGGTCGCGCCAGAGCGGCGCCTGGTCGGTGTAGTTGGGGTGGAAGGCGTGACCGGATGCCCCGGTGAGATTGATCCAGGTGGAGTCGTCGAAGTTCTCGAGGCTGATCACCTGCCGCATCGACGGCACCCAGTCCACCTGGTAGCCCTGGGTGGCATCCCAGCCGACCGCGTTGACGACGGCGGAACCTCCGGCAAGCTCGTACGGCCCGCGGTTGAACAACCACTCGAGAGGGGCGATTCCGGACTCACCGAAGCTCTGGTTGGTGAGCTCCAGCGTGTGGATGTTGCCCCACTGCCAGTCTTGCGGGTTCGAGCCCATGAGGTCCGCGGCCTCGGCCGCGGCATCCGTCATTACGCGCCGCAGCATGCTCTCCTGGCTGATGGTGCCGTAGGCAGCGTTCGACCACCACGGGGAGTTCGGCTGACTGAGCAGGCTCGTGACCACGGAGAACGCCCGGTCGCCACCGGTGAGAGCAGCGCCGTCGTCGATCTTGCCGGTGAACATGTCGTGCAGCAGCGTGCGCCAGATCACGTTGAAGTATGCAGCGGCCGCACTATCGGCGTCGACCTGGTAGTCCCAGCCGTCAAGCAGTTTCTGCGCTTCGGCAGCGTCGCCGGTTAGTCGCACCTGCTGCAGAGCCGGAACCAGCGTCGCCGCGATGGCACTGTAGTTGTCACCCTGAATTTCGCTCATCAGCTCTGCTGTCATCGGGGTTTTCACGGCGACGAGCTCTTGTAACCGAGCCGTGATCTGGTTCGCCCGATAGCCGAGATCCCAGTCGGCGGTCAGCAGATACGGGTAACTCGGGTCAGCGGCCGCGTTATTGGCCGTGACGATGTATCCGCTCGGCGGATTAAACGTGCTGGGCAGAGCGTCAAAGGGGATGTAGCCGGTCCAGCCGTACTGACTGGTCCAGCCTGGAACCGGCAGAGTGCCGTTGCCACTGGCTCGAATGGGAATGAGCCCCGGGGCCTGATAGCCGATATTGCCGTCGACATCTGCGTAGGTGAGGTTCTGCGCCGGCACCTCGAACAGGGCGGCCGCAGCGCGAAAACTGGTCCAGTCGGTCGCCTGGTTCAGGGCGAAAATAGCGGATGCCGTGTGCCCCGGCGTGAGCGCCGTCCACTGCAGGGACAGTTCGTAGCTGGTCTGCTCCGCGCCGGCCTCGGCGGCGGGGGCCGGAGTCAGCCCCGTGGCCGCGGGAAAGTCGCTTGCGATCTGCTGGTACGTGGTTCCGTCGAACCCGCTCAGCAGCGGCCCGTGTTCGGTCGAACGAATCTCGATCTTCACGTCGTCACCGCCGGCAACGGAGATTTTCTCGTCGCGCAGCAGCAGGGGTTTCTGAGCACCGTCGAATTCGTAGTTGTTGCCGGTGACCTTCTCGATATAGAGATCGGCGACGTCGGGTCCGAGGTTGGTGAACCCCCACGCAATGCGCTCATTGTGGCCGATGATGATACCGGGCATACCCGAGAAGCTGTATCCGGCCACGTCGAACGGGCAATCGACGGTGATGGACTGGCAGCGCAACCCCACCTGGTACCAGACCGAGGGCAACGCCGGCCCGAGGTGCGGATCGTTAGCGAGCAGCGGCTTGCCGGTATCGGTCAGGGTACCGGAGACCACCCAGGAATTCGAGCCGATCTCCCCGCCGGCCGGCCCGAGCAGCTCTGGCACGGACCCGAGGTGTGTGCGCAGCTCGGTTAAAGCCCCAGCGTAGGCGTCGATCGGAGCTAGCGCGGCGGGGACATCCGTTGAATCCGGGGCCGGTTCGGGGGCTTGCGGTGCCTCGGCAGACGGCGCGGTGACGGCTTGGCTTCCGGTAATGGTGGGATGCTGCCCGGCCGGAAAGTCGGGGTGGAGCTGGCTCACCTCGGTAGGCGTGAGCGTCGTTGACAGCAGGGCCCGGTCGATCTCGTCGTCGAGGTTGGAGCGCAGGTCCCAGGCCATGGCTTTTAGCCAGGCGACAGAATCGGCCGGGGTCCACTTTTCGACCTCGTAGCCGGGGTTTTGCAGGCCCAGCACGGCATACTCCAGCGACAGGTCGGCACCGTGATGGGTGTCGAGGTAGGCGTTCACACCGTCGGCATAAGACTGGTAGTAGCCGAGCGTCACCGGGTCGAGCAAGGCAACTTCCTGCTCGGCGACGGCTCGCCAGCCGAGCGTGCGCACGAACCTGTCGGTGCCGACCTGGCTCTCGCCGAACAGCTCCGAGAGCCGGCCGCTCGTGACGTGGCGGCGAAAGTCCATCTCCCAGAACCGGTCCTGGGCGTGCACGTAACCCTCAGCGAGAAACAGGTCGCTGGCGGTTTTCGCGGTGATCTGCGGAATGCCCGCGTCGTCGCGGGTGACGGTGACCGTGCTCGACAGACCGGTGATGTCGACGCTGCCCGCGAGTGTGGGAAACGACCGCGCGACCGTATAGAGGCCGAGCCCTGCGGTGACGAGCACCAGGCCGATCACGACAGCGACCGCGATCAGCAGTCGCCGAACACGGCGGTGCCCCTTGCTGCGCGGTGCGTCGGTTCCCACATCACTCCCTCGTGAATTCTGCAACCTGCCAGAGCGGATACCGCTACCCGGATGCTAGCGGAACCCACCGACATCCGCTTGTCAGCACCGGCTCAGGCGTGCAGCGCGGCGTTCAGCGTGATGCCGCTGCCTGAGCGTGCGAGCACCTCGACGGCGCCGGAAAGGGAGTTGCGGCGGAACAACAGGTTCGGCACGCCCGAGAGCTCGACCGCTTTCACCGTCGGGAACGTGCCGTCGGTGAGTCGTGGTTCGCCAACGAGCACAACCTTGGTGCCGGCCGTGACGTAGAGTCCAGCCTCGACCACGCTGTCATCGCCGATCGCGATGCCCACGCCCGAGTTAGCACCGAGCAGCGCGCGGGCACCGATCGAAATGCGCTGCGTTCCACCGCCGGAGAGGGTTCCCATAATGGATGCCCCGCCACCGATATCCGCGCCGTCTCCGACCACGACACCCTGTGAGATACGGCCCTCGACCATGGAGGAACCGAGGGTGCCGGCGTTGAAGTTGACGAAGCCCTCGTGCATCACGGTGGTGCCAGGGGCGAGATGGGCGCCGAGCCGCACGCGGGAGGCATCCGCTATTCTCACGCCGGCCGGAACGACATAGTCGAGCAGCGGCGGAAACTTGTCGACACCGCTAGCCTGAATGCCGGCGCGCTGAAGGGTCGGCCGCAGGCGGGCGAAATCGGCCGGAAGAATGGGTCCGGCGTTGGTCCAGACCACGGTCGGCAGGTACACGAAAATGCCGTCGAGGTTGATGCTGTTCGGCAGGACGAGCAGGTGCGAGAGCAGGTGCAGCCGCAGGTACGCATCCGAGGTGCTGGCTGGGGCGGCGTCGAGGGTGATTTCCACCGTGACGGCTTCGAGCCGCACCGCGCGGCGGGCATCGTCGCCGGCCGCTTCGCACAGTTCGGCCGGAACGATCCAGCGATCGCGGCCGGTCGGCAGGGCACCGAGTGCCGGGGTCGGAAACCAGGTGTCGAGAACGGTGCCGTCGGCGGCAACGGTGGCGAGACCGTACCCCCAGGCCTGGGTCGGTGTGGCAGGAGCGTTTTCGGAAACTACGGAGGGCATACCTCTAGATTAGTAGGGTGACTTCTAGACTTCCGGCCCCAGCAAAAACCACCGTGCTCGACCTGACGGCGACGTCAATCGAACTGACCAGACAAATCTGCGACCTGGAGTCGGTGTCGGGCAATGAGACCGCGCTCGCCGACGCGATCGTGGCGGCGCTTCAAGGGTTCGACCACCTCGAGATCATTCGCGACGGAGACACCGTCGTCGCCCGCACCAACCTGAATCGTGCGCAGCGGGTCGTCATTGCCGGCCACATCGACACCGTGCCGCTCAACGGCAACCTGCCCACGCGCTATGAGACCATCGACGGCACCGAGTACCTCTGGGGTCGCGGCACCGTCGATATGAAGGCCGGCGTGGCCGTGCAGTTGAAGCTCGCCGCGGAACTGACCGACCCCGGGGTCGACGTGACCTGGATGTGGTACGACCACGAAGAGGTCTCCGACGAGCTCAACGGCCTCGGCCGGCTCGCCCGCAACCGTCCCGACCTGTTCACCGGCGACTTCGCCATTCTCGGCGAACCGACCCGAAGCCAGATCGAGGGCGGCTGCAACGGCAACCTGCGCGTGGAGATTCGCACGTTCGGCCTGCGCTCGCACTCGGCACGCAGCTGGGTCGGCGAAAACGCCATTCACAAAGCCGCCCCGATTCTCAACATTCTGGCCGGCTACCAAGCCCGCGAGGTCGAAGTTGAGGGCTTGGTCTACCGCGAGGGACTCAATGCGGTCGGCATCACCGGCGGCGTCGCCGGCAACATCATCCCCGACGAGTGCATGGTGCACGTCAACTACCGCTTCGCCCCCAGCCGCAGCGCCGACGAAGCTGTCGTCCACCTGCGCGAGCTGTTCGCCGGCTACGACCTCACGGTCGTCGACCGCGCCGAGGGCGCCCGGCCCGGCCTCGACGCCCCGCTCGCCCGCGAATTCCTCGCTGCCGTCGGCGGTGTCGCCACACCCAAATACGGCTGGACCGACGTCGCCCGCTTCTCTGCGCTCGGCGTTCCGGCCGTCAACTACGGCCCCGGCGACCCGCTCAAGGCTCACGCCGACGACGAACGCGTCGCCGTGGCCGAGATCACAGCCTGCGAGAACGGTCTGCGCGCGTGGCTGAGCGCATCCGTTCGTTAAAGCAGAACAGGAATGACTGAGCGGATGCTCCGCCCGTCGCGCGGCCGCCGGCTGCCGGCCGCTTGGCACGCCCGCTACCGGCTGACCCCGTGGTGGGGCAAGGTGTTCGTGGTCTGGGCGCTGTCCCGGGTGGTCACGACGAGCCTGGTGCTGGTGTTGGCGAGCGTGCAGGGCCCTAACGCCTGGACCGGTGCCAGCCCGAAATACACCGATTTTGCCACCATGTGGGACGGCCGCTGGTACAACATCGTCGCGGCGGTC
This sequence comes from Cryobacterium aureum, assembly GCF_002954245.1. Lineage (GTDB taxonomy): Bacteria > Actinomycetota > Actinomycetes > Actinomycetales > Microbacteriaceae > Cryobacterium > Cryobacterium aureum. The sequence goes on from NZ_PPTG01000045.1 coordinate 6,108, forward strand.
GGCTATCCGAGCGTGCTGCCGGTCACCGAAACCGGACAGATCGGTGAGAACGCCTGGGCCTTCATGCCGGGCTACCCGGTAGCGGCCCGCCTGCTCATGGAACTGACCAACTTTCCGTGGGCGCCGATAGCCGTGTTCGTGTCGGTCATGTTCAGCCTGGGAACCGCCCTGCTGTTCTACCGCCTCATGACGCGGGTGCAGTCGCCAGCGACCGCCCTGTTCTCGGTCGTGCTGTTCTGTGTCGCCCCGCTGTCACCAATTCTGCAGTTCGCCTACGCCGAATCGATGTACCTCTTCTTTCTCACGCTCGCGCTCTTCCTACTGCTCGAGCGCCGCTACTGGCTGCTCTACCCGGTCATCGCGGTGATGGCCCTCACCAGGCCGAGCGGGCTCGCGTTCGCCCTCGCGCTCGGCCTGCACGTGATCTACCGTTTCGTCACGCGCGAGCGTGACCCTTTCCCCGTTGCCGAGCGGATGCTGGCGGCCTCCGTCGCACTGTTCAGCGCGCTGATGGGACTGGCCTGGCCGATCGCGGCCTGGGCCGCCACCGGCGACCTGATGGCCTACACCGACACCGAGTTAGCCTGGCGGGCACCATACATCGGGTATGTGGAACTGGTTCCGTTCACGGCCTGGTTCCAGGGCGGCATTTGGTGGCTCGGTAACCCGTGGGGCGTAGTCGTGGTCACTGCGCTCATCCTGTCTTTCGCGGTGCTGCTGTTCACGCCCGCCGTTCGGCGGCTCGGCGTGGGCCTGCGGCTGTGGGTGGCTAGTTACGGTCTGTACCTGCTCGCCGTGTTCTTTCCGCAGTCCAGCACGTTCCGGCTGCTCATGCCGATGTTTCCCCTGCTCGGCGCGGCCGCGCTGCCGCCCAACCGCATCTATCGGGTGTCGATCGTTCTCGTCTTTGTGGCCGGCCAATGGGGCTGGCTGCTGATCTGTTGGGGCGTCGACGGTTACGACTGGACTCCACCGTAAATGCCCGGACCTGACACTGAGTCCGACCCGAATTTACGTCTCGGGCCGAGATAGTCGATAATGGGTATACAAAGACGAATGGAAGGGGAGTTCATGGCGGCCATGAAGCCACGTACCGGAGACGGTCCAATGGAGGCTGTAAAAGAGGGGCGCCTGATCATCGTGCGTGTACCGCTCGAAGGTGGGGGTCGGCTCGTTGTCTCCGTCAACGACGCCGAGGCCAAGGAACTTCACGATGCACTTGCCGGGGTTGTCGCTGCGGCGAAGTAGCCTCGTGTTCCTGTAGTTGATACACCAGAACGGCCGCGCAGTGACTGCGCGGCCGTTCTGGTGTAGCTGGGAACGCTCTAGGCGCGCAGCTTGGTGATCTGCAGCAGTCCGTCGCCGACGGGGGAGAGCGCGCTGATCACGGCGCTCGACGCGGCGATCTCGGTCAGCAGGGTGCGAAACCCGGTCGCGACATCGTCGCGTTGGGCCGGGTCGGCTACCCGTCCGCGCCAGAGGGCGTGCGCGACGAGGACGGTGCCACCCGGACGGGCCAGGCGCAGCCCGTGTTCGACGTATTCGATGACCGACTGCGGGTCGGCGTCGATGAACACAATGTCGTAAGAATTCTCATTCATGCGCGGCAGAACTTCGCCGGCCTTGCCCGTGATGAGGCGCACCCGGTTGGCTGGAATCTTTGCTTCGGTGAAGTTCGCCTTGGCGTGCTGCAGGTGGTCGACCTCGGTATCGATCGAGGTGAGGGTTGCGCCGGGAGCTCCGGTCAGCAGCCAGATGCCCGAAACTCCGGCCCCGGTGCCAACCTCAAGGATGCTGCGTGCCCCGGTCGCGGCGGCCAGAACGGCCGATTGCGCCCCGACCGCGGGCGGGATGGCATCGATCCCCAGCTCGAGGGATTGCTGGCGCGCTCGGGTGATGGCTTCGGACTCCACGACATAGTCGTCGGAGAATTTCCAGTTCAGTTCAATGTCAGACACAAATAACTCCAGTAGATGATTAGGTCAAGACTAGGGCCGGGGCGCGTGTGGTCTGTGGATGCCTCGCCGTGCAGTTACTCTAAGGACATGTTTGGGCTGACGTTCGAAAAGATTCTTCTGATCGGGATCATCGCTGTCTTCTTGCTTGGCCCCGATAAGCTACCGCACTATGCCGCCCAGCTCGGTCGCCTCGTGCGGCAGCTCCGTGATATGGCCAACGGTGCCAAGGATCGTATGCGCGATGAAATGGGCCCGGAGTTCGACGATCTGGACTGGAAAAAACTGGACCCGCGCCAGTATGACCCGCGCCGGATCATCCGGGAAGCTCTCGCCGACGAAGATCCGTTGAAGGAACAGTCCGCAACGATTTCCCGTGCTGAACCCAATCCCGAAGGCGCCTATCTGAAACGCAAGCGTGCCCGGGAGGCGGCCCTGGCCGCGCTCGAGCCGGCCCCATTCGATTCTGAGGCCACCTAAAGCCCATTCGCAAAGGAGATTCGATGTCGAAAAGCCCGCCGCAGATTGTGCGCGTCAAGAAGAAGCCGTACGAGGCCGAACTTGCCCGTCTGCAGGCTGAACTGGTCACTATGCAGCAGTGGGTGAAGTCATCCGGTGCGCGGGTGGTGGTGATTTTCGAGGGCCGCGATGCTGCAGGCAAGGGATCGGCGATCAAGCGCATCACCCAGTATCTTAATCCGCGTGTCGCGCGCGTGGTAGCTCTGCCGATGCCCACCGAACGCCAGCGCGGCCAGTGGTATTTTCAGCGCTACATCGAGCACCTGCCGTCGACCGGCGAGATCGTGCTCATGGACCGCTCCTGGTACAACCGGGCGGGCGTCGAACGGGTCATGGGCTACTGCACGAGTGACGAATACCGCCGGTTTCTGCACCAGGCGCCCCTGTTCGAGCGGATGCTGGTCGAAGACGGAATCCTGCTGGTCAAATACTGGTTCTCGGTGTCTGACCAGGAGCAGGAACGCCGTTTTCGTTCACGTCTGAAGGATCCGATGCGCCGCTGGAAGCTGTCTGAAACGGATGTGCTGTCGATCATCAAGTGGGTGGACTACTCCAAGGCAAAAGACGAGATGTTCGTGCACACCGACATCGCCGAAGCACCCTGGTGGGTGGTGGAGAGTGAGGACAAGCGGGCCAGCCGACTGAACGCGATCAGCCATCTGCTCTCGCTGGTGCCGTACGAGAAGACCGACCCGCCCAAGGTTCGCATTCCGCCACGCCCGTCGGCCTCCGACTATGAGCGACCGCCGCGCGAGATGAACCACCAGGTGCCCGACCACGCGGCGACGCTGGCCAAGCCGGAGGAATAGTTTTCAGCGGGGCGTGAGCCCGAGGCTGAGCCCAGCGAGCCCCCGCGCGCGGGTCTTCATGGCGAGCGCCAGCGCCAGAATGGCGCGGGCTGCTGGGTCGTCGGGCGCGCCGAGCACGACCGGCAGGCCGGCGTCTCCGCCGGTGCGCAGTGCCAGGCTCAAAGGAACCTGCGCGAGCACCGGCACCGGTGTCTCCTGCCCGACAGAGAGCCGCCTGGCCACTTCAGCGCCGCCACCCGAACCGAACAGTTCAAGCAGGCTGCCGTCGGGCTGCATCATCGCCGACATGTTCTCGATCACGCCGTAGACACTTTGCCCGGTCTGTCGAGCCACGATTCCGCTGCGCTCGGCCACATCGGCCGCCGCAGCCTGCGGGGTGGTCACGACGATGACTTCGGCGTGCGGTAGCAGCTGGCCGACCGTGATGGCGACGTCGCCGGTACCCGGCGGTAGGTCGAGCAGCAGCACGTCCAGGTCGCCGAAGTACACGTCGGTGAGAAACTGTTTGATCGTGCGGTGAAGCATCGGGCCGCGCCAGGCGACCGCAGCTGACTTGTCGTCGATGAACATGCCGATCGAGATGACCTTCACGTTGTGCGCGATCGGCGGCAAAATCATATCGCCGACCTGGGTCGGTTTGACCGCGAGGCCGTCGTGCACGAGGCCGAGCAGACCGGGAATGCTGAAGCCGTGCACGTCGGCGTCGACGATGCCCACCCGCAGGCCCTCGCCGGCCAGGGCCACGGCCAGGTTCGCGGTAACGGTGGACTTGCCCACCCCGCCCTTACCGCTCGTGATCGCATAGACGCGGGTGAGGGATTCGGGGCCGAACTGCACGCTGCGTTCCATCTGGCCGCCGCGGAGCTTCTCGGTGAGTGCGGTGCGCTGCTCGCGCGTCATGATCGCCACCTCGACGCTCGCCTGGCCGACCCCGGCCACTGACTCGGCGGCGGCGAGAACGTCACTCTCAATGCGTGCAGCGGCCGGACAACCGGCAATGGTCAGGCGGATGCCGACGCTCACCTGCCCGGTGTCGCTCACCGTCACCCCCGACACCATGTCGAGATCGGTGATGGGCTTTCGAATCTCCGGGTCGGTCACCCGGGACAGGGCGGTGAATACTCGCGAGCGAATGCTGTCGGGCGTTGGAGTCAGGGAAGCAGAATTCATCTGGTAGGGCGGCTTTCGTTGGTGCTTGGTTCCGGGTCTTCATCGGGGTTAATGCGCTCATTACTGCGCTCGTCGAGATGCTCGAGCAACGCACGCAGTTCGGCGCGAATGAAATCCTTCGAGGCCATGTCCTTGATCGCGATGCGCAGGGCCACGACCTCGCGGGCGAGGTACTCGGTGTCGGCGAGGGTACGTTCGGCCCGCTGCCGGTCCTGTTCGAACTGCACCCGGTCGCGGTCGTCCTGCCGGTTCTGCGCGAGCAGAATCATCGGCGCGGCATAGGAAGCCTGCATCGACAGCACCAGGGTCAGCGCGATGAACCCGAGCGCGACGGAGTCGAAGCGCCAGTCCACCGGCGCGAGGGTGTTCCATGAGATCCAAGCGACGGCGAACAGGGTGAGCCCGAGCAGAAACCACGGGGTGCCCATGCCGCGGGCGATCGCCTCGGTGAAGCGGCCGAACCGGTCCCTGCTGTGTCCGCTCCGATTCAGCCCAACGATGTTGCTCGTGCGCAGACCCTTGGGGGCGTCGAGGCGCAGGTCGGCGCGGTTATTGCGGGCCACGAGGTGTCCTCTGCGCTCCGGGCAGCGGAATGCTACCGGTTCTCAGTTCACTGCGGGCAGCGGCCCGGCGGCGTACGTCGTCATTGCCATCATGGCTGCGCCAGTCGTCGGGCAGTAGGTAGTCGAGCACGTCATCAATCGTCACCACCCCGACCAGTCGGTAGTTCTCGTCGACCACCGGCACCGAGACCAGGTCGTAGCTGGCCAAAATGCGGCTGACTTCGGCGGCTGACGTGTCGGCCGTGACCGGGTCGAGACCGGCGTCGAGCAGCGTGCCGAGGCGTTCGTGGGGCGGGTAGCGCAGCATCCGCTGAAAATGCACCATGCCCAGAAAACGACCGGTGGGAGCTTCGTAGGGCGGCAGGGTGACGCAGATCGCCGCGCCGAGCGCCGGGGCCAGATCGTGTCGACGGATGCGGGCGAGCCCCTCAGCGACCGTGGCGTCGGCCGAGACGATGATCGGTTCGGTCGTCATGAGCCCGCCGGCGGTGTCAGGGGCGTAGGAGAGCAGAAAGCGTACGTCTTCGGCCTCTTCGGGCTCCATCAGGTCGAGCAGTTGCTCGCCGCGTTCTTCGGGCAGCTGGGCGATGAGGTCGGCGGCGTCGTCGGGCTGCATCTGGTCGAGCACGTCGGCGGCGCGGGCATCGCCGAGGCTGGTCAGGATGCCGACCTGGTCGGTTTCGGGCATCTCCTCGAGCACGTCGGCGAGTCGGTCGTCTGGCAGCTCACCGGCCACCTCGAACATGCGCTCGCGTGGTAGGTCGAGCAGGGTATTGGCAAGGTCGGCGGGTTTGAGGTCGGAGTAGGTCGCGATGAGGTGCTCGGCGGATTGCGCCTGGCCCTTGGTCTCTTTCTCGCGTACCTCGGCCCAGGTGGCGAAGGTCGTGACGCCCTTGACGAAGGGTGAGGCGCTGGTTTTAGGTCGCCGCACGAACAGCTGGCTGATGGCCCAGTCGGCCTCCGTGCCTTCCTTGATCGCCACGTCTTCAATGGTGGCTTCGCCGGAACCGTCGGTGAAGAGCACCTTGCGGCCGAGCAATTCGGCGATGACGCGCACTTCGCCGCCGCGTTGTTCGTAGCGGCGCACGTTGATGAGGCCGGTCGTGATGATCTGGCCGCTGCCGATGCTGGTGACCCGGTTGATCGACACGAACACGCGGCGTTTGCCGGGGATCTCAACGATTAGACCGACGACGCTGGGCGGGTCGTTTTTTCGATACACGACGAGAACATCGCGCACCTTGCCCACGCGGTCGCCCGCGGGGTCGAAAACGGTGCACCCGGCCAGTCGGGCAACAAAAACTCTGGTGGCACTCACACTATAAATGTAGGCCACTGGCCTGATATTGGTGGCCCGGCACGAAGGGTTCATTTTTTCGCTGAATGGCCGCTCAGCCCCGCAGCCCGGCCGACGTGAAAGAATGGGGCTATGAGCAACCAGAGCCTCTTCTCTCGACGCCGCCCGGTGCTGCCCCCCGTGTTGCCCCGCGGGGAGGTGCTTGCCACCTACAGCACGTACGCCGACGCGCAGGCCACGGTCGACACGCTCGCGAAGGCTGATTTTCCGGTGAAACAACTCTCGATCGTGGGCAACGACCTCAAGAGCGTTGAGCGGGTGACCGGCAAACTGACCTACGGCCGGGTCGCGCTCGCGGGGGCGGTATCCGGTGCCTGGCTCGGAATCTTCTTCGGTATTCTGTTCTTTCTGTTCTCGCCCACCGGATCAAGCCTGCCGTTCGTGTTTGCCGCCCTGATCATGGGTGCGGGGTTCGGCATGCTGCTCGGGATCGCGAGCTACGCGATCAACCGGCGCCGCCGTGACTTCACGTCGACGATGCAGGTCATCGCGACCAGCTACCAAATCGTCGTCGATCCGGAGCTGGTGCACCGTGCCCGTAATCTCATCGGTGAAGAGCCCCCGGTACCCACCACCCCCTCGGACTAATCACGCGAAAGCGGGAAATTCGTTGTTTCAGCCGTGTCGAAGCAGCGAATTTCCCGCTTTCGCGATCACGGGGTTAGCGCTTCGACGCCGCGATCCACGCCTCTACCTCGGTGGCGGTGCGCGGGATGGCCGCTGAGAGGTTCTCGGCACCGTTCTCGGTCACCAGGATGTCATCTTCGATGCGTACGCCGATGCCGCGGAATTCGGCCGGAACGGTGAGGTCGTCGGGCTGAAAGTACAGGCCGGGTTCAATGGTGAAGACCATGCCCGGTTCGAGAACGCCGTCCATATACATGTCGCGGCGGGCCTGCGCGCAGTCGTGCACGTCGATGCCGAGGTGGTGGCTGGTGCCGTGCACCATGTATCGGCGGTGCTGGCCGTTCTCCGGCTGCAGGGCTTCGTCGGCGGTGACCGGGAGCATGCCCCACTCGGCGGTACGGCGGGCGATGACGTTCATCGCCGCAGCGTGCACGTCGCGGAACACAGCGCCCGGGTGAACGACGGCGAGGGCGGCATCCGCTGCTTCACGAACGGTCTCATAGACCAGACGCTGCACCTCGCTGTAGACGCCGTTGACCGGCAGAGTGCGGGTGATGTCGGCGGTGTAGTAGCTGTCGAGTTCCACGCCGGCGTCGATGAGAATCAGGTCGCCGGGGGCGACGACGCCGTCATTGCGGGTCCAGTGCAGGATGCAGGCGTGGGGGCCGGAGGCGGCGATGGTGTCGTAGCCGACCGTGTTGCCGTCGCTGCGGGCCCGAGTGTTGAATACGCCCTCGACCAGACGCTCGCCCCTGGCGTGCCCGCTCGAGCGTGGCAGGTCGGCGATGACATCGTCGAAGCCACGCGCGGTCGCGGCGACGGCGAGGCGCATCTGCGCGATCTCGTAGGCATCCTTCACCAGGCGCAGCTCGGAGACGTCGCGGGCCAGACCGGCATCCGGCTCGTGTTCGGCGTTGATCTCGATGCTGAACGGGGAGTCGGTGGCACGGCTGTCGAGTACACGTTCGGCGGCGAAGCGCAGGCGGGCTTCGTCGACCTGCTCGGTGAACGTCGGGTCGGCTTCGCGCAGCACGAGGGTTTCGCTGTCGACGGCGCTCAGCACGCCGGCGAGCTCGGCGATGCCGCGCACGTCGAGCGCGAGGTCGCTCGCGACCTGGGCCACCGAGGGGCGCGGGCCGATCCAGAACTCGCCGATGTCGGGGTTGGCGTAAAATTCGTCGGAATCGCGACCGGCTCGTTCGCGAAAATACAGGGTGGCGTCGTGGCCGGCATCCGTCGGCTCGAGCACGAGCACGGCGCCCGGTTCGCTGTCGCTGCCCCAGCCGGTGAGGTGCGCGAAGGCTGAATGCGCGCGAAAGGCGTAATCGGTGTCGTTGGAGCGCTGCTTCAACCGGCCGGCCGGAATGATCAGGCGCGCTCCGGGGTACTGCGCCGAGAGCCGTGCGCGGCGGGCGGCGGCGAACGGAGCCTGCGCGCGCGCGCGGGGCAGCACATCGGTGCGATCGGCCCAGCCGCTCGCGATGAACGATTTGAAGCCGGTGGATCCCGGTGTCGTCGAACGGTTCTCGTTCGAACGCGCAGCGGGAATAAGAGCGGAAGCGGTGGTATCAGCCATTGCACCATTCTCGCACCGCACTCTGGGCAGCGGCCGATCACCATGGCGCAGATGCTGCGACGTGCAGCCGCCTCGATCAGCGGATGCTGCGCGGCCGGTCGATTCCGCGTCCAGCCAATTAGGTTGCCGGCGTGAGCGTGGCCACGATCGACCGGTGATCGCTGCCGGCACCGTCGAGCGACTCGATCACCTGCAGCGCGCTCACGTGCCAGTTCGGGGTAGCCATGACATGGTCGATGGGGCTGCCGAGAAGCGCGGGAATGCTGGTGGGCCAGGTGCCAACGGCCGCAGCACCGGACGAGAGGGCGGCATCCGCGCAGTTGCCGAGAACAGCGTCCGGCTCGCCACTCGCGCGGCCGGCCATGTGATCGAGCGTGGAGTTGAAATCGCCCGCCATGATGACGTTGTCGGCCTGGCACTGGGTAGCGAGCCAGTCGAGGTCGCTGCGCCAGTTCGACATCTCATACTGGATCGGGGCGACGGCGTGCACGGCCACGATGGTCGGTCCGCTCCCGTCAACCGGTTCGGCCACTACGGTCGGCAGCACGTTGGTGTTGCCGGGCGGGCCGGAACCGGCCGCGTTGCTCACGGCGTAGTCGCCGAGGTCTGGACTGATCAGCAGGGTGGTGGAACGAGCCTTCGACACCAGATCGAAGGCAAGCGTGTGCACCCACATGGGCCGGCCAGCGTCCCGCATCAGTTCGGCGATCAGAATGCCGGTCTCCTCCGTGGTCTCGGGCAGGGTGACGACGTCCGCGTTCTGAGCCACCGCTTCCGCGGCGATGACCGCGGCGCCGGGAGCGTCACCCAGGGTGTTCCAACTGAGCACGGTGACGGAGTCGGCGGAACCGGACGGCGCAGTACTGGCATCCGCGCTATCGGCAGTGAAACCGCGGGAGGCGAGAATACCGACATTGGCCACGGCGAACAGGGTGAGCAGCACCATGACCATGCCGAGGGTTCGCCGCAGCGGTCGAATGAATCGCAGCAGGCCGAACAGCACGAGGCCGACGATTGCACCGATCACGGCTATCGTCCGAAACGACACGAGGTGTGCGACGACCCAGGTATTGTGCAGGCCAAACGCCTGTGGCCAGGTCAGGACCAGCAGAAAAACGGCGGCAACGATGAGAAACAGTGCCCGGAAAAGTCGCGTGAACATTGTTCTGAACTGTAAATGAGAATTCTGGGGAATCCCCGGCGCCGCCCGCAGCGAAAAGTGGGCGCGGGTGGCCAACTAGCATGGGGTCATGGCAGTCGCGCGGCAATTCCAGGGTCCGATCGATCTGCACGCGCACTCGAGCGTGTCGGACGGTACGGAGACGCCGGCCGAGCTGGTTCGTGCCGCTGCTGCGGCGGGCCTCGGCACAATTGCCCTCACCGACCACGACTCTACGGCCGGCTGGGCGGAGGCATCCGCTGCGGCGCGCACCGAACAGCTCACGCTTATTCCCGGAATGGAATTCAGCACCCGGGTGCAATACGCGAGTGTGCACCTTTTGGCATATCTCTTTGACCCGACGGATTCGGCCCTGCTGGCGGAGATGACCCGGGTGCGCGCGGCGAGGCTCAGCCGGGCCGAGCAGATGGTCGCACGCATCGGGGTGGACTACGACCTGAGCTGGGATGACGTACTCGCCCAGACCGCCCCCGATGCTACCGTCGGTCGGCCGCATATCGCCGACGCACTCGTGGCCCGAGGTCACGCGCGCAATCGCAGCGCGGCCTTCGCCAATATTCTGCATTGGAAAGCCGGCTACTTTCAGCCGCACTACGCGCCCGACCCGCTGCGCGCGATCGAACTGGTGCGGGCCGCCGGGGGAGTACCGGTGATCGCACACCCCGCAACACGCGGTATCAATGATGTTGTCGAGGAATCCCGGCTGAAGACGATGGTGAAGGCCGGCCTGTTCGGCCTGGAACTCGAGCACCGCGAGAACAACCCCGAACCCACGGCGCACCTCTACAAACTCGCCGCCGAGCTCGGGCTCTTTGTCACCGGTTCGAGCGACTATCACGGCACCGGCAAACCAAACCGGCTCGGCGAGAACACGACGGCCCCCGAGGTGCTCGATCGCATCATCGCTGAGGGGCGCGGCTCAGCTCCCGTCTACGGCTGATCTTTCAGAGCGGATGCCGGCAGTTCCGCTACAAAAATGCCCGGCCCCAGGCTGCCACGGTCGAAACGGTGTCAGCCCGGATGCCGGGCAATCATGATCTGATCAGGTACTAGATGCTGCTGCCGGTCTGCGGCGAGCGACGACGGGTGCGGCTGCGACGCAGCGGGGCGTTGTTGCCGTCGTGGTGCTCGGCTCCGCCGCCATCGTGCGTGCCGGCTGCGGGCGTCGCGGCCGGGGCATCCGGGTTGGTGCTGGAACCCACGCGGGTGCGCGACCGAGCGGGTCGGCTTTCATCGGTGCCCGTGGTCACCGGGCTGGTTGCCGCCCGGTCGGCACTGCGCGTGGTATCGCCACGGCCAGATCCGCGACCACCCTCAGAGCGGCCACCCTCTGAGCGACCATTGCGCGGTGCACCGCCGGAGCGGCCAGAGTCTGAACGGCCGCCGGCGCCGCTGCGTGCCCCGCCGGAGCGGCCGCCGCCGCCGGTGCGAGCGTGCCCTTCGTGGGCACTGACATCCTTCACCGGAGTCGCACGCAGGCGGCCCTTGGAACCGGCCGGAATGTTCAGGTCGGTGTAGAGGTGCGGCGACGAGGAATAGGTCTCCATCGGTTCGGGCTGGCCGAAGTCGAGGGCTTTGTTGATGAGCGACCACTTGTGCAGGTCATCCCAGTCCACGAAGGTCACGGCGATGCCGGTCTTGCCGGCCCGGCCGGTGCGACCGACGCGGTGCAGGTACGCCTTCTCGTCTTCGGGAATGGTGTGGTTGATCACGTGGGTGACGTCTTCGACGTCGATACCGCGAGCAGCGACATCCGTTGCGATCAGAATCTCTTTCTTGCCGCTCTTGAAGCTGGCCATGGCGCGTTCGCGCTGTTCCTGGTTCAGGTCGCCGTGCACGGCGGTGGCGTTGAAGCCGCGGTCGCCGAGTTCTTCGACGAGCTTCGCGGCGGCGCGCTTGGTGCGGGTGAAGATGATGGTCTTGCCGCGGCCCTCGGCCATGAGGATGCGGCCGATGACCTCGTCCTTGTCCATGTTGTGGGCACGGTAGACGAGGTGCTCGATGTTGGCCTGCATGAGGCCTTCGTCGGGGTCCGTTGCGCGAATGTGGATCGGGCGGTTCATGAAGCGGCGGGCCAAGGCCACGATCGGTCCGGGCATCGTCGCCGAGAACAGCATGGTGTGACGAGTCGACGGCGTCTGCGCGAAGAGTTTTTCGATGTCGGAGAGAAAACCGAGGTCGAGCATCTTGTCGGCTTCATCGAGCACCATTTCGCGCACGTTGGCCAGGGTGAGTAGGCGCTGGCTGGCCAGGTCGAGGAGGCGGCCGGGGGTTCCGACGACGATCTGCGCGCCGGCCTTGAGCTGTTCGATCTGGCCCTCGTAGGCCTTGCCGCCGTAGATCGAGACGATCTTGGTGTCCCGGCCGGCCGCAGCCAGCTCGAGGTCTTCGGAGACCTGAACGCACAGTTCGCGGGTCGGAACGACGATGAGCGCCTGCACGCCGGGCTCGGGGCTGAGGCCGAGGCGCTGAATGACCGGAAGGCCGAAACCAAAGGTCTTGCCGGTGCCGGTTTTGGCCTGGCCGATGATGTCCTGGCCGGCCAGGGCGAGGGGGATGGTCTGGGTCTGAATGGGGAACGGTTCGAGGATGCCCTTGGCGGCGAGGGAGTCGACCATGTCCTGGTCAATATTAAGTTCGGAGAAAGTCACGAATGTATGCCTGTCATTAACTGGAAGCGAAGTGCGCCCGTTTTTGCGTCTCGGGCAGCGGCCGCCGATCCATGCCGGCGACGTAATTCCACCTTACTGCCCCGCCTGTACCGCGGCCACAGGCGCGCTGTCCTAAGCTAAGCCCGTGGTCACGTGGTTCGGTCGGCGCCCGCAGCGCAATGAAGCTCCTCGGCTTTCCGCCCGCGGAGCGCCCCAGCCAACCGAGAAAGTGGACATCAGTTCCCTGGCTCCCGGAGTGCAGCATTTTCTTGGTCAGGCCGCGTACTGCGAGCTCGGCGAGTTCGAAAGCCTGGCCCACGCCGTCGCCACCGCACCGAACCTCGCCGTGAAGGAAGGGCTCAGCGCCGCCGCCGGTCGAGCCCTCAGCAAGCATCACGGCCTGATCACCGAGATTCGTCGCCGCGGACATGAACCGTCCACCGAGATGGCGCCGTTCGTCGCCAGCCTCGACGAGTTTCGCCAGAAGACCAGCGGTGCCGACTGGCACGAGCTGCTGCTGAGCTGCTACCTCGCCGGCGGTCTGCTCGACGACTTCTTCATTCGGCTCTCGGACGGCCTGCCGCGCGACATCGGGCCGCGGGTGGCGCAGTTGCTCGGCGAGGATTCCGGCACCGACGTGCTCGTGCACGAATTGCAGTCGGCCATCGAGAACGACGTGGCGCTCGGCTCCCGGCTGGCCATGTGGGGTCGCCGACTCGTCGGCGACACCCTGCTCGTTGCCCGGTCGGCGATGCCGGCCGCCGACCCAGATGCCAACTCGACCGCTGGCGCTGACGCGCGCATCGAGCCGGTCTTCACCGAACTCATCGCCGCGCACACCCGCCGCATGGACGGACTCGGCCNGGTCTTCACCGAACTCATCGCCGCGCACACCCGCCGCATGGACGGACTCGGCCTCACTGCCTAGGGCTTAACGCCGAGACGCTAGGCCGTGTCGGGGGAGCCGGTTTTGGCGAGGCGCTGCAGCATCCGCTGGTCAGCGTGAATGCGTCGCCGACTGATAACCAGGTTCAGTGAAACGGATGCAGCACAGGCGGCGGCGAGGGACACCCACCAGATCCACCCCCCGGCCCAATCCCAGCCGAGCCAGGTGAGTCCGACCCAGAGCGCGGATGCCGTGACCGTCCCGATCGCCGGAACCAGCACCGACCCCTGAGTGGACCGCCCGGGTAGAAAGTACCGCGCGCCCAGGCCGATGACCACGCCGAACAGCGCGACGAACAGGAGTTCCACGGGCTTTAGGCGACGAAACCGACGCGGCGGGACTCTTCGCTGCCGAGTTCGACGTAGGCGAGGCCCACGGTCGGAACGATGTAAACGCGACCCTTGCTGTCGCTCAGCTTCAGGTAGCCGGTCTGACCGGAGAGGGCCGCCGCAACGGTCTCCTCAATCTCGGTCGCTGGCTGCGAAGTCTCAAAACCGATCTCCCGGGGAGAGTTGAAAATACCAATGCGAATATCCACCGAACTGCCTTTCGTAGCCTTGCGCCCAGAGTACGACAGAACGCACCACCGCCCTGACCGATTTCACTGTCGGCGCAACCCGTTACCGTTGAAATGTGACCAACCTCGACCTTGATGCCGCCCAGCAAGCCGTTCTCGACCTCCCCGACGGGGTGAGTGCCGCGGTGATCGGCGCGCCCGGCAGCGGCAAGACGATGACGCTCGTCGAACTCGTGGCCGATCGGGTGTTGAACCGTGGCTATTCGCCGAGCGAGGTTCTGGTACTCGTGCCGACCCGCGCCGGTGCCACAGCCCTGCGCGACCGGCTCGCACTGCGCCTCGGTGTGCCCACCAACGGTCCGCTGGCTCGCAGCGCAAACTCGGTGGCCTTTCAGATTGTGCGCTCCGCTGTGGCCCAGGCCGGTGGTCCAACGCCCACGCTGCTCACCGGCGGGGAGCAAGACCAGATCATCGCCGAACTGCTCCAGGGACACCTGGATGACGGAGCAGGTCCGGTCTGGCCGAGTACCCTCGGCGCCGACGTGCGTCGCCTGCGCGGTTTTCGCACCGAACTGCGCGACCTCATGATGCGGGCGGTGGAATACGGGGTGACCCCCGGCCAGCTCGAGCGTTTCGGCCTCATACGCCCGGAGTGGGTAGCGGCCGCCGAGTTCATTCGCGGCTATGAAGAGGCCAAAGACCAGGCCCGTCCAGGCCAGTACGACTCCACCGAGCTGGCCCGCTATGCCGCAGCGATCGTGGCCGGTGCCGAGGCCGGTCCGGCCGGCCTTGCCACACTCGGTACCCTTGCCTGCCTGCGGCTGATCGTGCTCGACGACGCCCAGGAAGTCACTCAGGCCACACTGACCCTGCTGGCCCAGTTTCAGGCGCGTGGGGTTGCAATCCTCGCCGTTGGCGACCCCGACATCAGCACCGGCTCCTTTCACGGCGCCCACCCGGATGCCCTCGGTCGCCTCGGCTGGTACCTGCGGCCCGGCCTGCCCGCAGACAGTGGTCGGGTAGCCGCGCCGATCGTGCTGGAGACGGTCTATCGACACGGGGCCGGCATCCGTCGGGTGGTCGCGGAGATCACCAGCCGGATCGGTGCCGCCGCAGCAGGAACCCAGCGTGCGGCGGCCAGCGTCGAGTCGGCCGTTCTCGAACAGACCAGTGGAGAGGCCGTTCCGGGCGAAGGTCTCGACCAATCCGTGCACACCGTCGTTACGACCAGCCCGGCCGATCAGCTCGCGGTGATTGCCCGGCTGCTGCGCGAACGCCACGTGATCAACGACATTCCCTGGTCCCGCATGGCCGTGATCGTGCGCACCGGATCGCTGGTTCCCTCGATCTCCAAGGGGCTCGCGGCCCTCGAGGTGCCGACCCAGATTTCCACGGCGAGTAGCGCGCTGCGGGACGAGTACGCGGTGCGGGCATTCATTCTGGCCCTCGAAGTGACCCTCGGTCGCAAGCCGCTCGACCCGGCGGCAGCGATCGATCTGCTGCGCGGTCCGCTCGGCGGGCTCGACCCGATCACCCTGCGCCGGCTGCGCGCAGCGTTGCGCCAACAGGAGCTGAGCACTGACAGCGCCGAACCGCGCAGCGCCGATGACCTGCTCGTTGCGGCCCTCCTCAACCCCGACCTGCTCGCCACCATCGATAACCGCACCGCCCGGCGCGCGGCGGGCTGCGGAGCGAGCCTGCGCCAGGCGACAATCGAATACGACGCCGGCGCCACGATTGAAGAACTGCTTTGGGGCCTGTGGCAGCGCAGCGGCCTCGAGCGGGAGTGGAAGGAACAGTCCGCCGGCACCGGAATCGTTGCCGACGAAGCCAACCACAACCTCGACGCCGTCGTGGCCCTGTTCTCCGCCGCGCAGCGCTATGTCGAGCGCACCCCGTCGGCCCCGCCGGTGTTGTTCCTCGAACACCTGGTCGACACCGATGTACCCGAAGACACCCTCGCTCCACGCGCCCTCGGCGCTGCCGTCACCGTGTCAACGCCGAGCGGCACCATCGGACGGGATTTCGACATCGTGATTCTTGCCGGCGTGCAGGCCAACGTCTGGCCCGACCTGCGCACCCGCGGGTCGCTGCTCGGCGCCGGTGACCTGTCCCTGGCTGCTTCGGGGCAGGTCGCGTCCGGTCGGGGCACCACGGGTACCGACGCCCGCACCCAGGTGCTCCACGACGAACTGCGCATGTTCGCCCAGGCTGCCAGCCGGGCCACAACCGAACTGCTCGTTACCGCCGTGAGCAACGAAGAGAACGAACCCTCGGTATTCCTGCGCCTGCTGCCCGACCCGAAGTCCGAGCGGGGCGTTGACGATCTCGCCCGCTACCCCCTGTCGCTTCGCGGCCTGGCGGGACGGCTTCGCCGCGACCTGAACCGCGCCAGCCGCTCGCCAGCCCGAACCGACTCCGAGACGGCCGCCCGGGCAGCGGATGCCGCGGCCACGCTGGCCCGCCTGGCCAGCGAAAACGTGCCCGGCGCCGCGCCCGATCAGTGGTACGGGCTGACCGATCCCAGCACCGTGCGCCCGCTCAACGACCCAGAGGCCGGCGATGAGCTCGTGCGCATCTCGCCGTCGCGCATGGCCGCCTTCGAAACCTGTCCCCTGCACTGGCTGATCGGCCAGGTCGGCGGTGACAGCTCCAACACCGCAGCCAACCTCGGCACGATCATTCACAAGGTCATGGAAGACGCGACCGACCGGCGGCCCGAAGCGCTCTGGCAGGGGGTCGAGGCGCGCTGGAATGAGCTCGACTTCGATGCTGACTGGCAGTCCCGTGTTCAGAAGGTTGCCGCCAGGGAGCTCACCGACCGGCTCGCCTCCTACCTGCTCGATTTCGAACAGGGCGGCGGCGAACTGCTGAGCGCCGAGGGTACCTTCAAGCTCGAGGTGAACGGTGCCATGCTCTCCGGCACCATCGACCGGGTAGAACGCCAATTCGACGGACGGGCCGTCATCGTCGACCTGAAAACCGGCAAGGGCGACGCCACGAGCGATCTCGGCGTCGCCGAGCATCCGCAACTCGGCGCCTACCAGCTGGCGTTCCAGGAGGGTGTCATCGACGGCGTCTCCGGCGACATGGACCTGGCCGGGGCCCGCCTGGTCATCGTCTCCTCCGGCACGGTCAAACAGAACTACCGCAATCCCACCCAGCCGGCTTTCACCCCGGAACAGCTCGATGCCTTTCGCGAGCGGGTCGGTGCCGACGCGGCCGGCATGGGCGGCGCCACCTTCATCGCCGAAATCACCTCGCACTGCCTCGACCCGCGGTCCCACGGGTCCTGCCGCATCCACGTCATCAAGCAGGTCAGCTCATGAGCCCTACCACCACGGCCACCACATTCAGCACGGTTTCCGCCCTCGACATCGCCGCGCAGCTCGAACTGCCGCCGCCCACGGCTGAACAGCAGGCGGTCATCGAAGCGCCGCTCACCCCCACCCTGGTGGTCGCCGGGGCGGGCAGCGGCAAGACCGAGACCATGGCCAACCGGGTGCTCTGGCTGCTCGCCAACGGCCATGCCCGTCCCGATCAGATTCTGGGGCTCACCTTCACCCGCAAGGCCGCCGGCGAACTGGGCGAACGCATCAACCGGCGCATCACCGAGCTCGACCAAGTCGGCCTCATGCCGACGATCGCCGGCCCCGATGACAGCACCTCCGATGACCCCACGGCGGCCGCGGGCTCCGACCTGTTCAACACCCCGAACGTCTCCACCTACAACTCCTTCGCCAGTCGGCTGTTCACCGACAACGCCCTGCTGCTCGGCCGCGAACCGGAATCCGTTCTGCTGAGCGAAACAAGCGCCTGGCTGCTCGCCCGGAGGGTCGTCATCGAGCACGGCGACGGCCGGCTCGTGCCGTTCGGCAAGAGCCTCGATCAGGTCACCGACGCCGTGCTGCAACTCAGTCGTGCCCTCGCCGAGAACCCGTCGGCGTGGCAGGGCGGCGCTCCGGGAACCCCGCACGATCTCGCCGGGCTGGCCCAGAGTTTTGCCTACCTCACCGATCTGCCCTACGGCAACGCGCGCAAGAAGAAGCCGTACGATTCGGTGGTGGATTCTTTGGCCGCGGTCGCACCGCTGCCGGTGCTGGCCGAACTGGCCGCCCACTACAGCAGTGAGAAACGCCGCCTCGGCCTGATCGAGTTCTCCGACCAGGTAGCCCTCGCACTCCAGGTTTGCCAGAAAGTCGATGCGGTCGTCGATCGCTACCGCGACCAGTACCGGGTGGTGCTGCTCGATGAGTACCAGGACACCTCGGTGTTGCAGACCGAACTGCTGCACACCCTGTTTCGTGACCACCCGGTTATGGCTGTCGGTGACCCACACCAGTCGATTTACGGATGGCGCGGCGCCAGTTCCGCAAACCTGCTGGGCTTCGCGCGCGACTTCAACACCCGCCCCGCAGCGTTCGCCCCGACCATGTCGCTGTCGTTCACCTGGCGCAACCCCGCCCGCGTTCTGGACGCCGCCAACGCCCTCGTCGCTCCGCTCAGCGAAGCCTTGCGGGCCAAACCGGGCGGAATCCAGGTCGAAACGCTCAAGGTGCCGGCCGGCACCAGGCCTGGCGGCGTCGACGCGCTCATGGCGCAAACCATCGCCGAGGAGGCCGGCGCCGTCGCCGACTGGTTCGCTTCCCGGCTAGTCGGCGACCACGGCCCCGCCGACTACAGCGGTGCCATGCTGTTTCGTGCGCGCCGGGAGATGGACTACTTCGCCGAGGTGCTGCGGGCGCACGGCGTGCGCGCCCACGTGCTCGGCCTCGGTGGGTTGCTCTCGACCCCGGAGGTCGCCGACGTCGTGAGCGTGCTGCGCGTTGTGCACGACCCCGCTGCCGGCAGCGAACTGGTGCGCCTGCTCAGCGGAGCCCGCTACCGGGTCGGCGCCCGGGACCTCGCGGCGCTCGCCGACGTGGCGCGTTGGTTGGCCGGCCACGACTGGGCCCAGCAGGCCATCTCGGCCGACCTGCGTGGCAAGCTGCGGGCATCCGTCGCCGGAGACGAGGGCAGTTCTCTCGTCGATGCGCTCGATTTTCTCGGCACCGCCTCCGACTCCCACGGCCAGTTCGCCGGGTTCAGCGAGCTGGGGCGCGCCCGCGTGCAGTCGGCGGGTCGGCAGCTGGCGTGGCTGCGATCCCGCGCCGGCCTACCGCTGCTCGACTTCGTGCGCCTGATCGAGCAGGAATTTCGGCTCGATATCGAACTGACCGCGAACGAGGCCAACGATCTCGGCCTGGCCAACCTGTATTCCTTCCACGACACTGTTGCCGCCTTCCTCGACAGCGACGAGCAGGGCACGCTGGCCAGCTTTCTGCGCTGGCTGAAGCGAGCTGAGCTGCAGGACGACCTCGGCCCGCGCGGCGAGCTGTCTGAACAGGGCACCGTGCAGCTGCTCACGATTCACGGCGCCAAGGGGCTGGAATGGGATTTCGTCGCCATCCCTAACCTCACCGAGAAGAGCCTGCCCGCGTTATCGCAGGATTCCAGCGGCTGGTTGCGCTTCGGCGAACTGCCATACGGTTTTCGCGGCGACCGCTCCGAGCTGCCCGAACTTGACGTTGTCGGCCACGAGACCCAGCTCGACTTTGAGCTGGCCTTCCAGACCTACAAAGCTGAGCTAGCGATGCGGCACGACGACGAAGAACGCCGGCTCATCTACGTGGCCACCACCCGCGCCAAGCGGGAACTGCTACTGACCGGCTCGTTTTGGGGTGCCGGATCGACCGTGCGAAAGCCCAGCCGTTACCTGACGGAACTCGCCGAGTCCGGTCTCATCCCCGCCGTCCCCGACACGAGCGACGAGGCCGTCAAACCGGATTCCGCCGAAGACGGCACCGAAGTGTGGCCGTTCGACCCGCTCGGCACCCGCCGGGTGCTCGTCGAAGCCGCCGCGACCCGCGTGCGGGGCAGCCATGCGGATGCCCCCACCCGCTGGTCCCACGTGGTCACCCTGCTGCTAAAGGAACGGGCTCTGCGGCTGGCCGGCGGCGCAGTGGCCGCCGTACCCACCCGCATTCCGGCCTCCCGGTTCAAGGACTACGTCGACGACCCGGCCGGAGTCGCCGCCGAGCTGCGGCGCCCGATGCCGCAACGTCCCTATCGGGCCACCCGACTGGGCACCCTGTTCCACTCCTGGGTAGAGCGGCGCGCCGGCGGTGCCACCGGAACCGACCGCGTCGATGCCGGACTCAATGAACTGGACTTCGGTATCGATGACAACGACGGCGGTACCGGCACGCTGAGCGACCTCGGGGTGCCAGAGCAGGAACAATTTGCGGCGCTGCAGGCCACCTTCGAACGGTCCGAATGGGCCGATCGAGCGCCCGTTGACGTCGAGATTGAAATTCACCACGTGCTGGGGGGTCAGGTCTTCGTCTGCAAGCTCGACGCCGTCTACCAAACGCCGACCGGGTACCAGGTGGTGGACTGGAAAACCGGGCGGGCACCCAAGAACGCCGCCGACCTCGAACTCAAGCAGACCCAGCTCGCGCTCTACCGGCTGGCCTACGCCCGGTGGAAGGGCATCGATCCGAGTATTGTCGACGCGGTGTTTTACTTCGTGGCCGATGACACCGTCATCGCCCCCGAGCGTCTTTACTCGGAGGCGGACCTGCTCGCCGCCTGGTCTGGGGCGATGACCCCAGTGCTCGACGAATCGTCCTCAGAGTCGTCGTCTGATTCGGAATCGATGGTCAGTCCCGAGAAGTTGTAACTGTCGGTGTGCATCGCCGCGTGCTGATCGTAATCGCGGGCGGCGCGCGGCATGTGGTCGAGCATGTTCTCAACGTCGCCGACGGTCATGATCGGGCCGGTTTCGGGGGAGAGCGGCTGCTGGGTGTGGCTGTGCACCGTGTCGACGAGCCCGTCGAGCATAGCGACGGCGTCATCGACGATGGACTGGTCGTGGCTGCTCGCGCCGTGCAGCAACCAGCGGGCCAGCTCGAGCTCGGCATAGAGCATGGCGCGTTGGGTGATGTGGGTATCGCTGCCCTGGCGTGCGTTCGAATAGGCGTCGATGGCCTGTTCGGCAAAATCACCGCGCGCCGCGAGCAACCAGTGCAGGTCGCGGGCCGGATCGCCGACGGCCAAGCCAGACCAGCCGAGAATGCCCGACACGGCATCGTCGGTGATCAGAATGGAATCGGCAGACATCGACCCGTGCACCACGGCCGGCGCGAACTGCCAGAGGGCGTCGTCGTCGGTGGCCTGTTCCCAGCGGCGCAGCAGCGCGGCGGGCAGGTAGCCGGTATTGGCAGCCCGGTCGATCAGGTCGATCGCATCAGTGCGGCACTGTTCGGCGCTCTGCTGCGACAGCCCGGCGGTGCCGATGAAGGCGCTCGGCAGCGAGTGGATCGCGGCGATGGCCCGGCCGATCGACCCCGAGACGCCCTCGTGTCCGGTAAGGGCATCCGCTTCGAAGCTGTCGCCGGCCAAGAGCTCATAGACGACCGCGCGGGTGCCCTGAATCGGCGTCTGCCCGACATATTCAGGCACATCGAACGGCAGCCGGCTGCGATTGCCGGTGGTGAGCGCGCGCAGCGCCACGAGGTCGGCGGACTGCTCGGTTTCGGCCGACTGGCTCGTGGGAACGCGAATGATCAGCGCCCTCCCGTCTCTGTCGATAACGAGCGCCGAGTCGAACAGTCCGTGCGCGCCGGCACTGTGCTTGCGGGCGTAGGCCACGTCGAGCCCCGGAACAGCGGAGGTGGCTAACGCGGCTAGAGTGAGTTGAGTTCTGGCCATACCTACTAGGTTAGATCGACTTACGCACCTGCCGGTTGTTCGCCACGCCTCCACACCCACGTTCTCGCAGAGCTCGGAGATTCACCATGTCGTTCACTTTCACGACGCGGTTGCCGCTGTCTCGGCAAGCGGTCGACCGCGATCACCTCACCCGCAGCGTTCCCGGGCTGTTCGACCAGCTCTGGGCGGATGCCGCCACCCGCGTTCTACCTATCTGGCACGGCAAAATTCTGCTCGCGCCGCGCGACCACACCAGCGCCGTGCACCTCGCCCTGCTGCCGCCGACGAGCCTGCCCCTGAGCCCACAGGACCCCGGCCTGCGCGTCTACCTCGGCCGGTCATTACCGACCGGCCTGCCGGAATCGGCGGGCACCCGCATCGTCGCGGTGCAGCTCGACGACGCCGACGCCGCCCGCCTCGAACCCGACGAGAACCGCTGGGTCGGCCTGCGCTCGGTCGCGACCGTGCTCGATGACCGTGACGCCGGGCTGTTCACCGAGGCCCTCGGCGTGCTCAACTGGCACGCTTCGCACGCTCACTGCCCACGCTGCGGCGCCGCCACCACGGTGGAAGAGGGCGGCTGGGTGCGCCGTTGCCCGGTCGACAACAGCCAGGTCTTTCCGCGCACCGACCCCGCCGTGATCGTGCTCATCACCGACGCCGACGATCGCATTCTCCTCGGATCAAACGCCATGTGGGAGAACAACCGGTACTCGCTGCTCGCCGGATTCGTCGAACCCGGCGAGACCCTCGAATCGGCCGTGATCCGCGAAATGTTTGAAGAATCCGGCCTCCGTGTCACAGACCCGGCCTACGTCGGCTCGCAGCCGTGGCCGTTCCCGGCCTCGGTCATGTGCGGGTTCACCGCCCGCCTCGCCGACGACCAGCAGGCCCATGACCTGCAGCCCGACGGTGCCGAGATTCTGGCGCTGCGCTGGTTCAGCCGGCAGGAACTGCAGGACGCCGGCGAATGGATACTGCTGCCCGGCCCGTCCTCGATCGCGCACGCCATGATCGAGCGCTGGCTCGGCGCCCCATTGCCCGCCGCGACGGAATTGATCCGCCCGTGACGGTGACCGCCGATTCGTTGCTCGCTGGCCTCGACGAGCAGCAGCGGATCGCCGCCGAAGCGCTGATCGGCCCGGTCTGCATGCTCGCAGGGGCCGGTACCGGCAAGACCCGCGCCATCACCCACCGCATCGCCCTCGGTGTGCTGACCGGCGCCTACGCCCCCAACCGAGTCATGGCGCTCGCCTTCACGAGCCGCTCGGCCGCCGAACTTCGCGGTCGTCTGCGGCAGCTCGGTGCCGGGGGAGTGGCCGCGCGCACCTTCCACGCAGCCGCGCTGTCCCAACTGAACTACTTCTGGCCACACGTCGTCGGCGGTCAGGCACCGCGCATCCTCGACGGCAAGGGACGCATTCTCGGCCACGCCGCGGAGGCACTGCACCTTAAAATTGATACGGCCACCCTGCGCGATCTCGCCGCCGAGGTGGAATGGCGCAAAACGTCGGGCCTCAGCATCGAGCAGTACGCGGCCGGCATCGCCCGCCGCAGCCTGCCCGGTCGGCTTTCCGTTGACCAGGTGGTCTCCCTGCAGCAGACCTACGAGAAGCTCAAGGACGATCGCAAACAGATCGACTTCGAAGACGTGCTGCTCGCCATGGCCGGAATGATCGAGGCGGAACCGTCGGTGGCGCTGCAGGTGCGTGAGCAGTACCGTTTCTTCGTCGTCGACGAATACCAGGACGTCTCCCCGCTTCAGCACGACCTGCTCGCGCTCTGGCTCGGCGACCGCCGCGACCTCTGCGTCGTCGGCGACGCCAGCCAGACCATCTACTCCTTCGCCGGGGCCCGCAGCGACTACCTGCTCGACTTTCCCAAACACTACGAAGACGCCACAGTGGTGCGACTCGAGCAGAACTACCGGTCGACCGCGCCGATTGTGGCCACCGCCAACCAGCTCATGCGCGGCCGTTCCGGCGCGCTGACCCTGCACGCCGCACAGTCCGACATCGGCCCCGATCCCTCGGTGCGCGGCTATGCCTCCGATATGGCCGAGGCGCGCGGTGTCGCCGAGCAGATTCTGCAGCTCATCGGCACCGGCACCAAACCCGAAGACGTGGCCGTTTTGTTCCGGGTCAACGTGCAGGCAGCGCTGCTCGAAACCGCGCTCACCGAGGTGGGCGTGAGCTACCAGATTCGCGGGGCGAAACGGTTCTTCGACCTGCCGGAGGTGAAGCAGGCGGTGATGAGCCTGCGGGCGGCATCCGTTTCCATCGTCGGGGAACCGCTGTTCAAGTCGGTCAGCGACGTGCTTCGTTCGCTCGGCTGGAGCCAGAGCGCCCCGGAGACGCGCGGCGCGGTGCAGGCTCGGTGGGAATCGCTCAATGCTCTGATGGGGCTGGTCGACCAGGCCGCCCCTAAAACCACGTTTCGCCAGTTCACCGACGAGCTGATGGAGCGCCAGGCCGGCCAGCACGAACCGACCGTGTCGGCGGTGACGCTCGCCACCATGCACTCGGCCAAGGGCCTGGAGTGGGACGTCGTATTCGTGGTCGGGCTGAGCGAAGGTCTCGTGCCAATCAGCTATGCCAGCACATTCGACCAGATCGATGAGGAACGTCGACTGCTCTACGTCGGCATCACGCGGGCCCGGCGCCGACTCGCGCTCAGCTGGTCGTCCTCGGGTGTGCAGGCTCGCGCGCCTCGGGAACGGTCTCGTTTTCTGCAAGAGCTTGGCAGCCGCACCGCTCATGGAGCCGGTGCTCGCTCCGCGTGACGGTGCCGGTGACGGCGTCGATGCGCAAGGACCGGGCGAACACCGCTGACTGACCCGTCTCCA
Source organism: Cryobacterium aureum (assembly GCF_002954245.1). GTDB lineage: Bacteria > Actinomycetota > Actinomycetes > Actinomycetales > Microbacteriaceae > Cryobacterium > Cryobacterium aureum. The sequence goes on from NZ_PPTG01000045.1 coordinate 30,575, forward strand.
GGCGATCCTGTACGAGCCCGGCCACTCGGGCCGCCACCTCAAAGCTCAGCCTGGGCGTTTCACTCGGGGCCTGCCGCGGGGCCAGCTGGCAGGCCATGGCGGGCCAGGCCGGATCACTGTCGACGTGTGCCAGTTCCAGGCAGGTCAGGCAGGGCCCCTGGCCCGGTTCGACCAGTGGTCCGACCCGCGCTGCGCTGTCGCTGAACACCACCGGCAGGTGGGGAATATCACGGCGCAGCCAGTGCCCGTGACGCTCGGGTGAGAAAACGTACTGCCCGACCAGCACGGCCAGGTCGGGTTCGTTGCCGGGCAGCGGATCCTCGATGCCGAGGTTGGCCAGCAGGGTGCGCACGCGAAAAGCTGTCGGTCCAACGCCGTCAACGAGCACCGTGCGGGGCAGCGGCGTGACCGGCGTTGGCGCATCGTCCGGCACGTACAGCAGCGCAGGCGCGAGCAATTCGAGTAGGTGCGTCACCTCCGCAGCGGATGCCCCGGCCAGCGTTCCCAGCAGCATCGCACCAGATCGATGCACTCCCGCAGCGAGGGCCGACAGCACTGCTTCGTGGGCGAGGGTGAGCCCGTCGATCGTGACGATGGCGTGGTCGACGCCGAGTTGGACGCAATCCGGTGTGCGCCACACCAGGGGGTATCGAGGATTCAGTCGAAGGGCCATGCCGACATGATGACGCACATGTCGCAAACTCGAAAAAGTTATGCACAGGCACGCACAGAGTTGCGGGCGCGGCCACGCTCGAACATTGGGATTCGAACATGTCCGCGGCCCGCACCTCAGCGCAGATCGTGGCGCGGTGACTTAGTAGCGGATGACGACACGACCGTCGATCTTGCCGTGCTTCATCTCCCCGAGTATTTCGTTGACTTCGTCGATGCGGCGTTCGGAGACCGTGGGATGGATCTGGCCGCGGGCGTAGAACTGCAGGGCTTCTTCCATGTCCTGGCGGGTGCCCACAATGGAGCCGCGGATGGTGAGGCCCTTGAGCACGATGTCGAAGATCGGGGCTGGGAAGTCTCCCGGCGGCAGGCCGTTGAAGACGATGGTGCCGCCACGACGGGTCATGCCGATGGCTTGGCCGAAGGCGGCAGGGTGAACCGCCGTTACGAGTACGCCGTGCACTCCGCCGGTGGCTTTCTGAATGGCGGCGACCGGGTCGCCGTCGAGGGCATTGATTACGAGTTCGGCGCCGTGCTTGCGGGCGAGCGCGAGCTTATCGTCGGCGATGTCGACGGCGGCAACGCGCAGGCCCATCGCCTTGGCATACTGCACGGCGATGTGACCGAGACCGCCGATGCCGGAGATGACGACCCACTGGCCCGGACGGGCCTCGGTCATCTTCAGACCCTTGTAGACGGTGACGCCGGCGCACAGCACCGGGGCGATTTCGACCGGGTCGGCGCCGTGGGGAATGCGCACGGCGAAGCGGGAGTCGACGAGCATATACTGCCCGAACGAACCGTCCACGCTGTAGCCGCCGTTCTGCTGGGCTTCGCACAGGGTTTCCCAACCGGTACGGCAGTACTGGCAGCTGCCACAGGCGCTCCACAGCCAGGCGTTGCCGACGAGGTCGCCGATTGCAAGGTCATCGACGCCGTCGCCGAGCGCGACAACTTCACCGATACCCTCGTGGCCGGGAATGAACGGCGGGCTCGGCTTGACCGGCCAGTCGCCCTCCACAGCGTGCAGGTCGGTGTGGCAGACACCGCTGCTGATCAGCTTGACCAGGGCCTGGCCGGGGCCGGGCGTTGGTACCGGTACCTCATCGATGGTGAGGTTCTGGCCGAACTCGTGCACGACGGCCGCGTGCATGGTCGTGGGCACCCGGGTGGATTTTTTCGTATCGCTCGCGGTAATCGTCATTGCCAAACTCCTTCGTTTGGGACATTTCGTCCGTTGAACGACGGTAGATCAGCAAAGGTTGCGGCAACGTTGCGGGGTAGAGTGCGAGAAACTATTCCTCGTGCGGGCGCTCGGCACCGTCATCGCGCAGCAGGTCTTCGAGGGCCTGGTCGATGTCGTCGAGAACTTCGGGCTCGCCGCGAGCCGCACTCGTGAGGCGAGCAATGAGCTGTTGGGGATCGTCTATGTCCTGCTCGGTGGGCAGCAGGTCAGGGTGCGACCAGAGTGCGTCGCGCACTTCGTTACCCACGGCATCCGTCACGGCTTGCCACATCGCTGCGGCCTCCCGCAGTCGGCGCGGGCGCAGCTCGAGACCGACCAAGGTTGCGAACGCGGATTCGGCCGGGCCACCGGAGGCCCGGCGGCGCTTGACCGTCTCGGCGATGGCATCCGCTTTGGGCAGCCGAACTGTGGCGCGCGCGGTGACGACGTCGACCCAGCCTTCGACCAGGGCGAGCATCGTTTCGAGGCGGGACAGGGCCGAAATCTGCGACTCGGACTTCTGCTGTATCAGCGAGCCGTCCACCATGGCCTGGCGCAGGTCTTCCGGGTTCGACGGATCGAAGCTTCCGGCCAGGTCTTCGAGCCGGCTGGAGTCGATACTGATTCCGCGCGCGTAGGCGGTGACTGCGCTGGTCAGGTGCAGGCGCAGCCAACGGGCGTGACGAAACAGTCGGGCGTGGGCGATCTCGCGCACGGCCAGGTAGATCTGCACCTGGTCGGTCGGAACGTCGAGGCCGGTGCCGAAGTCGGCAACGTTCTGGGGGAGTAGGGCGGCCTGCTGCTCGCCGAGCAGCGGAATGCCGACGTCGCCGCCGCTGACGACCTCGCTGGCCAGCTGACCGACGACCTGGCCGAGCTGCATCGCGAACAGGGTTCCGCCAATGCTGCGCACCAGTTGGCTCGCGTTGGCGACCATGCCCTGCATCTCTTCGGGTACCTGTTCGGCGAACACCCGGGTGAGCGAATCGGAGATGCTCGTGGCGACGGGTTCGGCCAGCTGGGTCCAGAGCGGCATGGTCGCGGTGACCCATTCGCGGCGGGTCATCAGGCGTGGTTCAACGGTCAGTTCGGCCACGGAGATGACGTCATCGAGCCAGAGCGCCGCAATGTGAAAGGCCTGGCGCAACTGGGTCTGCTGCTCATCGGTCGCCGTGAGCTGGCCGTTGGACGCTCGCTGCTGGCCCTGGGTGAGTGCAATCTGCCAGTCCACGCCGGTGCCCTGAGAGTTCATGGCACCCTGGAGCTGTTGCATGAGGGCGGCCACGCTGGCCGGGTCATTGGGTAGGCCGGCCGCGCCGGCGAGCTGGCTCGGGTCGATGCCGCTCTTGCCGCTCAGAATGTCGCGCAGCATGTCACGAAACTCGTCGCTCGGCTCGTTCGGGTTCTGGTCGTTCGGGGGTAGGGAGTCGTCGGCCACTTCAGGCCCCTCTCAGTTGCATACTTCTACGCTAGTGCGAGTAGCCCGCTTGGGGCTGGGAAATATCCTAGGCTGAAGGGCTTGCTGTGCGCCCGTCGCGAACACGACCCGTAACCAGGCCAGAACCAACACGGAAGGAGCACGGTGGCTCTCTTCACCGATGACTCACCGGCACTCGCCAGTGCACGGCGCCGTCGCCCATCGATCGGCTGGATGGCGCTGTTGATCGCCCTCGTTGCCGGGGTGATCCTGGGCATTATGCCGGCCCCCTACGTCATCGAGAAGCCCGGCCCGGTCTATAACACTCTGGGCTCGGCCACCTACGACGACGTCGAGACGGCACTCATCACCATCCCTGACGAGACGGTCTACCCGACCAAGGGTACCCTCGACCTGCTCACCGTGTCATTGCTCGGCAACCGGGAGAACCGCCCGAGCTGGCTCACGGTGGTCGGCGCCTGGCTCGACCCGAGCGAGGCCGTACTGCCCATTGACCAGGTCTTTCCCGAGAACATCAGTACCGAGCAGCGCGATGCGCGTTCCAGTGCCGACATGATCAATTCTCAACAGGATGCCATTGCCGCCGCTCTCACGCACCTCGGCTACGACTACCCCACGACGGTTTCAGTGGTGAGCCTGCCCGACGGTTCGCCGGCCGCGCGGGTCATCGAAGGTGAGGATCAGATCACCGCGGTGAACGGCACACCGGTGGCCAATGTCGCCGAACTTCGCGCTGCGCTGCAGGTCAACGGCGCTGATAACGCGGCGAGCATCGACATCGTGCGCGGTGGCGTCGCCCAAACCGTCTCGGTCACGCCGATCGACAACGACGGAACGATTGTCGCCGGAGTCAACGTGTCGGTCGCCTACGACTTTCCGTTCGAGGTGCAGATTCAACTCGACAAGGTCGGCGGCCCCAGCGCCGGCATGATGTTCGCGCTCGGCATCATCGACAAGCTCACCCCCGGGCAGTTGCAGGGCGGCGAAAACGTGGCCGGAACCGGAACCATTGATCAGTCCGGCGAGGTAGGCCCGATCGGCGGCATCCAGCAGAAACTGCACGGCGCGCTTGAGAGTGGGGCAACCTGGTTCCTGGCTCCCGCCGACAACTGCGACGAGGTGACCGGCAATATCCCCGATGGTCTGACCGTATTCTCGGTTTCGACACTCGATCAGGCGCTCACGGCCCTCGATGGAATCAAAACGGGCGACACGAGCAACCTGCCCACCTGCCCGGTTAAATAGCCTGACCGGGTAGTCCTCTGAATGAGTGGTAGTGATGACTCTCTCAGGGGCGCTTAAGTAAGATGGAGGCTGACCCTGATCATGTAGTCAATGATCACCCTGTACCCAACGACTGAGCGCAAGAGGCCAATTCGTGAGTTCATCAGCAGCCGACAACGCCCCACGGCGCAGCCGAGCCCCGCTAGCAATTACCGCAGCAATTATCGCGGGGTTGGTGATCCTGTTCTTTATCTTCGCCGGACTGTATACCGATGTCTTATGGTTCGACCAACTCGGGTTCCTCAATGTGCTGACCACCCAGTGGATCGCCGGCACCGTGCTGTTCCTGATCGGGTTCGTCGCCATGGCCGTGCCGGTCTGGGTGAGCATCCAGCTGGCCTACCGCCTGCGCCCGGTGTACGCGAAGCTCAACTCGCAGCTCGATCGCTACCAGCAGGTCATTGAGCCGCTGCGTCGCCTCGCCATGTACGGCATCCCAGCCCTTCTCGGTCTCTTCGCTGGTGTGGCCGCCGCGACTCGCTGGCAAACCGTGCTCATGTGGCTCAACCGCACCGAGACCGGCCGCGTTGACCCACAGTTCGGCTTTGACATCTCCTTCTACCTGATGGATCTGCCGTTTTACCAGGCCGTGCTCGCCTTCGCATCCGCTGTCGTACTCATCTCCGCCCTCGTCACGGTCGCGACCAGCTACCTGTACGGGTCCATCCGGGTATCCGGCCGTGAGGTGCTCATCTCCAAGGCTGCCCGGGTACAGATCGCCGTCACGGCGGGTCTGTATCTGCTGTTGCAGGCCGTGAGCATCTGGTTCGACCAGTACTCCACCCTGACCAACCAGGGTTCGCTCATCACCGGCGCCGGCTACACCGACGTGAACGCCACCATCCCCGGCCGAGCCATCCTTGCCGGTATCGCCGCCGTCGTCGCCCTGCTCTTCATTCTCACGGCCATCATCGGCCGCTGGCGCCTGCCGGTCATCGGCACCGCACTGCTCATCGTGTCGAGCCTGCTGATCGGCTCGCTCTACCCCTGGGTCGTCGAGCGTTTCCAGGTGGAGCCGAACGCGAAGGCGCTTGAAGCCGAATATATCGACCGCAATATCGATCTCACCCGGGACGCCTACGGCGTCTCGAACATCGAGGAGATTCCGTACAACGCGAAGACCACGGCCGAGCCGGGCGCCCTTCGCGCGGACGCCGCGACGACTGCAAACATCCGTATTCTCGACCCGGCCCTGGTCAGTGACTCATTTCGTCAGCTCGAACAGTTCCGCCAGTACTACCAGTTCCCGGACAACTTGAACGTCGACCGCTACATGATCGACGGAGTGTCTCAGGACACCGTCGTTGCAGTGCGTGACCTCAACATCGATGGTCTCAACACCGGTAACACCTGGGTCAACTCGAAGACCGTCTACACCCACGGCTACGGCGTGGTGGCCGCATACGGCAACCAGCGCTCGGTCGACGGCCAGCCCGTGTTCCTTGAATCGGGCATCCCCACGAGCGGTGCGCTCGGTGACTTCGAACCGCGCATCTACTTTGGCGAGACCTCGCCCGTTTACTCCATCGTCGGTGACGAAGACGGCGCCGACCCGATCGAACTGGACTATCCGTCCGGCGAAGAGGGTGCCGGCCAGACCTACACGACGTTCTCCGGCGACGGCGGACCGAAGCTCGATAACGCGTTCAAAAAACTGATCTATGCGCTGAAGTTCCAGTCCGAGCAGATCTTCCTGGCCTCTTCGGTCAACGACCAGTCGGAGATTCTCTACGATCGGGACCCGGTCACCCGCGTGCAGAAAGTTGCGCCGTACCTGACGCTTGACTCCGACGCCTACCCCTCCGTCGTCGACAACCGGGTCGTCTGGATCGTTGATGGGTACACGACCTCGGCGAACTACCCGTACTCAACGCCAGTGAGCCTGAGTGAGGCCATCGCCGACACGCAGACACCGCCGCAGCCGTACGCCCTCGACAGCATCAACTACATGCGCAACTCGGTCAAGGCCACCGTCGACGCCTACAGCGGCGAGGTCACCCTCTATGCTTGGGACGACGAAGAACCGCTGCTGCAGACCTGGCAAAAGATCTTCCCCTCGACTCTCAAGCCCATGAGCGATATGAGCGGCGACCTGATGAGCCACGTCCGCTACCCGGCCGACCTGTTCAAGGTACAGCGCGCCATCCTCGGCCAGTATCACGTGACCGACCCCGGGTCGTTCTACTCCAAGGACGACGCCTGGATCTCGCCGAACGACCCGGACTCCCCGCCGACGGACCCCACGCTGCAGCCCCCTTACTACCTCACCATGCAGGTACCCGGATCGGACAAGCCGTCGTTCTCGCTGTACTCGACCTTCCAGCCGGAAGCAACCGGTGAATCCAGCCGTAACGTGCTCTACGGTTACCTCGCCGTTGACGCCGACGCCGGATCCGAAGACGGTGTGCGCGCCGACGGTTACGGTCAGCTGCGACTGCTCAACCTGCCCAAGGACGGCACCGTTCCCGGCCCCGGCCAGGTGCAGAACGTCTTCAACGCCGACCCGACAGTGTCGACCGAACTCAACCTGCTGCGGCAGGGGTCGTCCACCGTTCTCAACGGTAACCTGCTGACCCTCCCGGTTGGTGGCGGACTGCTCTACGTGCAGCCGGTCTACGTGAAGTCAACCGGCGAGACCAGCTACCCGCTGCTGCAGAAGGTGCTCGTGGCCTTCGGCGACCAGATCGCGTTCGAAGACACCCTCGACGGTGCCCTCGACGTTCTGTTCGGCGGTGACTCGGGTGCGACGGCCGGTGATACGGCTGTGCCGGACACTGCTGCTTCAGGTGGTGCGACCGGTGAGACGCCGGCAGCAGGCACGGATGTGCCCACCGGCTCGACCGGCGATGCCGCAACGGATGCTGAACTCAAGTCGCTGCTCGCCGTCGCCAAGACCGCGCTCGCCGACAAGGCAGCCGCACTCGCCGCCGGCAACTTCGCCGACTACGGCACGGCAGACGCCAAGCTCTCCGAGACGATCGCGAGCATGCTCGCCCTGCTCGGCGAGTAGTCTGACCCGCACGACCATCTGCAAGCCCCCATCCAGTCTTGGGTGGGGGCTTGCAGCGTATCTAACCGATGGTGTTTGATGCCAGTAGAGGAATCCATTTTCGGTGCCCAACTGGCGATATCAGCCCAAAGTGGTCGACCGTGCTTTCAGGGTGTGCTAAATTTGTACTTGTAGCGCGGGGTGGAGCAGTTCGGTAGCTCGCTGGGCTCATAACCCAGAGGTCGTAGGTTCAAATCCTGCCCCCGCAACAGAGAAGTCCAGATCAGAAAAGTTTTTTGACCCCGCAATAGGGAATAAAGATGACTGACTCGGCGCAAATCCGGCGTAGCCCCTGGCTACGCCGGATTTTTTTTATCTCCAGTGGAGGCGCGCCTGAACCTCCTCGTCGACGCTCGGACGGGTTCGTACACCTGTCTGGTATGACTGAGACAGCACACGCAGGCGACCTGTACTGCATGTGACCCCGACACCGGCACCACTCGGTCAGGTGGTCGAGAGGCGTACCTTCTCGGCCTCGACGTCGAAGTCTGCCGTCGGCCAGGTGAGGACCATGCTCTTGAGCGCTTCGATGAGCAGGTGCTGCACGACGAGGCGGGCGTACCATTTGCGGTCGGCCGGCACTACGAACCAGGGCGCTGCCGCCGTTGACGTGCGTTCCAAGACAATCTGAAAGGCCTCCTGGTAGGCCGGCCAGTGCATCCGCTCGTCGACGTCGACCGTGTGATACTTCCAGTATTTGTCTGGTCGGACGAGTCGCTCGCCAAGGCGTGATTTTTGCTCGGTGGAGCTGATTTGTAGCATGACCTTGATCACGGTGGTGTCGTCGTCGACGAGTTCCTGCTCGAACGCGTTGATCTGGTTGTAACGTTTCTTGATCTCGGCGAGCGGCGCGAGCTCGTGCACTCTCGCGATGAGAACGTCCTCATAATGGGAGCGGTCGAACACCCCGATCATTCCGGCCGCCGGCACCCGCTTGCGAATGCGCCACAAAAAGTCGTGCGTCAGTTCCGCTTTGGTTGGGGCTTTGAACGCATAGAGGCTGACGCCCTGCGGATCGACGGCACCGATCACGTGTCGTACGATGCCGCCCTTGCCCGCCGTGTCCATGGCCTGCAGCACGAGCAGAATTCTACGATTGTCGCCAGACTTGCTGTTGGCGAAGAGTTTCTCCTGTAGCTGCGAGAGAACGCCGGCGGCTTGCTTTGCCGCCGCGGGCGCGTGTTTCTTTCTTCCGTAGAACCCCGGCGTCGCCCGCGTATCTACACCTGCGAGGGTGAACCCGGGGGTCACCCTCAGCTGGTTGAGTGAATCTTCGCTCCAATAGCTTCTGCTGGACATGGTGCACCCTTCGCTGCTGCATATTCTGCACCGCTGCCCGCGCCGATGCTAGAGCCAGAGCAGGCCGGGCTGTGCGAGTAAAATCCCTGCATCTCATTGATTCCCCTCCGCGGGCCCGATCCGTTCGAGCCCAGGCGGCCAACCGCCAGACCAAAGGTTGCGCTCACGGTGCGCGGTCCCGTTCCGGGTCCACCCTCGTAGTCCCGCCACGGACGATCTAGCATTACCTCATGAACGCCCACGGGAATCCGGTAGTTGCTGCCACACCACCGGCGAAACGTGTCACTCGCCGCTGGCCACTAATCAGCGGTATCGCCGCCCTACTATTGTGTGCCGGCCTGGGTGCGTACATTGTGTTCCGCGACAACGGCGCGCCCTTCACGGTCGACACGGCGTGGATGAACTTCATCGACCCGCACCGAGCGCCTGCCTTCACCGTCGTCGCGTTGGCAATGAGCTTCATCGGCGGCGGCTGGCCAGGCACGCTGATCATCCCGGTATTGATCATTGCCGTCCTGGTCTGGCTGAAACGACCGTGGGGCGCCGGATATTTCTTGGTAGCGACCGCGCTGACCGGAGGCCTGGTGCAGGTGCTCAAGCACCTGTTCGGCAGGGCCCGGCCAGGGGACATCATCGTCACCGTGGATTTTGGATCTTTCCCGTCTGGTCACGCGGCCAATGCGGCGGTCATGGCCGTGGTCTTGTCGATTCTCTTCCCGTTCTGGTGGATGCGAGTGGCCGGCACCATCTACACAATCGGAATGATGCTCAGCCGCACCTACGTCGGCGCGCACTGGCTGTCCGACACGATCGGAGCGATGCTGCTCGGAATCGGTGTGGCGATCGTGCTCTGGGCGCCGGTTGCGGCCAAACTGGACGGCGAACGTGAACTCGCGCGCCAGCATCCGTCTGGTTGAGGGCACCCCACCCTCCCGCTCGAGCACTCGGCGAAAACTCGGCGCGATAGCGTCCCCAACGAGGTCGAAGTTGGCCGAGCTATCACGAAGAGTGAGCTAAACTAAGAGCACCAACGCAAACAGCTGGATCGAGAAACCCGATCTGACTAGGCTTTTTTCGAAGGACGACCGCCGCAAAGTGGTCAGTGTCGCGGGGTGGAGCAGTTCGGTAGCTCGCTGGGCTCATAACCCAGAGGTCGTAGGTTCAAATCCTGCCCCCGCAACCGATGCCCCCGGAACCCTTGGTTCCGGGGGCTTTTTCTCGTGCCCGTCTCCCTCCACACCACCGCAGCTGCGCTCACCGGTTCCTGGCTTGCTCTGACGGCGGCATCCGTCGCGATCTGACGGCCCCGACTAGGTAAAGCCTCCGTAACCAGGACGGCCTGGCGTCGAGTTCCGGCCCCCTTGCTGACTCGACCGGATCGGGCACCGGGCGCACTAGAACAAGAGTTTCCTCGCCCGGCGGCGCCGTTCCCGACGCTCCGCGCTGACTCTGATCGAAGTTGTTGTGAATATGTCATGACATTAAGCGCAAAGGGCGCTACTGTGGGGTAAACGGCGCAACGCCGACCGCTTCGAGTTCTGAAAGTTGCCCATCGACGTATGACGACCTCACCGCGAACCCCCCACGATGTGCTGACCATTGGTCGCGTCAGCGTTGACATCTATCCCTTGCAGGATGGCGTCGGCCTCGAAGACGTCTCGACCTTCGGCAAGTACCTCGGTGGCAGTGCCACGAACGTTGCCGTCGCAGCGGCGCGGCATGGCCTGGCCTCAGCGGTCGTCACGCGTACCGGAAACGACCCGTTCGGCAACTACATTCACCAGGAACTGCGCCGCCTGGGCGTGAGCGATGAGTACGTCTCCGGCGTGCCCGACCTGAACACCCCCGTCGTGTTCTGCGAGATCTTTCCGCCGGATGACTTTCCGCTCTACTTCTACCGGGCACCCAAAGCCCCCGACCTCGTCATTAATCCTGATGAACTCGACCTCGCGGCCATCGCGAACGCCAGCATCTACTGGTCGACCGTGACCGGTCTGAGCGAAGAACCGAGCCGATCCGCTCATTTCGCGGCCTGGCAGGCCAGAGGCCGCAGGCCGCTGACCATTCTCGATCTGGACTACCGGCCCATGTTCTGGGCTTCGCCCGCGGAAGCGAGCGCCCAGGTCGCACTGGCCCTCAGTCACGTCACCGTCGCTGTCGGCAACAAGGAGGAGTGTGAGGTCGCCGTCGGGGAGACCGAACCGCTGCGCGCCGCCGACGCGCTGTTGGAACGCGGCATCGAACTGGCCATCGTTAAACAGGGTCCCAAGGGCGTGCTCGCGAAGACTCGCACCGAAACCGTCGAGGTGCCGCCGTATTTCGTCGACGTGGTCAACGGCCTCGGCGCCGGCGACAGCTTTGGCGGGGCGCTCTGCTACGGACTGCTGCAGGAGTGGCCGCTGCGCCGTATCCTGCAATTCGCCAATGTGGCCGGCGCCATCGTCGCCAGCCGTCGGGAATGCTCGACTGCCATGCCAACGACCACTGAGGTTGAAGAAATCATGAAGGGACTGCCAGCATGACCAGGCTTGACTTCGACGCGCTGCGTCATGCCCGCGCGGCGAACCCCGAGCGCATCGGCGAGATTCTGGCCAGCCGCACGCGGCGCGAGCTGATTCGCGGCGATGGCCGACTATTCATCGTGGCCGCCGATCATCGTGCCCGCGGCGCCCTCGGCGTGCGTAAAGATGCCACAGCCATGGCCAACCGATATGCGCTGCTCGAAAGCCTCGCGACCGCGCTCTCCCGTCCGGGCGTTGACGGCGTGCTGGGTACCCCCGACATCATCGACGACCTGGCCCTGCTCGGACTGCTCGACGACAAGATCGTGGTCGGATCGATGAACCGCGGCGGGCTGTGGGGTTCGTCCTTCGAAATGGATGACCGCTACACCGCCTACGACATCGACCGCATCCAGCGCGACCGCATCGACTTCGCCAAGAATCTCGTACGCATCAACCTCGAAGATGCCGGCTCGCTGACCACCCTCGAGGCGACAGCGCTGGCCGTGAGCGAGGCGGCAGCGGCCGGTATCCCGATCATGCTGGAGCCGTTCATGAGCTCCTGGGTCGACGGTCGCGTCAAGAACGACCTCACGGCGGATGCCGTCATCCTCTCGATTGCCATCGCCGAGGGCCTCGGCAACTCCAGCGCCTACTCTTGGCTGAAGCTGCCGGTCGTTGCCGACATGGACCGCGTGATGGCGGCCACCACTCTACCGACTCTGCTCCTCGGTGGTGACCCGGTCGGCGACCAGACCGAAACGTTCGAATCCTGGCGCCACGCCCTTGACCTCCCCGGAGTGCGCGGACTCGTCGTGGGCCGCAGCCTGCTCTACCCGCACGACGGCAACGTCGAGTCGGCTATCGACACCGCCGCCGCCCTCGTGCACGGCGCCTGAAACTTTCATCCACTCTCGTTCAGAAAGAAGACCACTATGCCCGGAACAACCACGGATTTAGCCCTCGTCGCGCACTGGATCAACGGAAAGGAGCAACCGGGAATCTCCGGCCGCACCGCCCCGGTTTACGACCCCGCTCTGGGCACGGTCAGCAAAAACGTGTCGCTCGCCGACCAGGCCGAGATTGCGGCCGCCATCGCGAGCGCCAAGGCCGCTTTTCCCGCCTGGCGCGACCTGTCCATGGCCAAGCGTCAGCAGGTTTTGTTCAGCTTTCGTGAGCTGCTCAACGCCCGCAAGGGTGAAATGGCCGAGATCATCACCAGCGAGCACGGCAAGGTGCTTTCCGATGCCCTCGGCGAGATTTCCCGCGGCCAGGAGGTCGTTGAATTCGCCTGCGGTATTCCGCATCTGCTCAAGGGGGACTACTCAGAAAACGTCTCCACCGGCGTCGACGTATACTCCACCCGCCAGGCCCTCGGCGTTGTCGCCGTGATCAGCCCCTTCAATTTTCCGGCCATGGTTCCCATGTGGTTCTTCCCGCTCGCGCTCGCGGCCGGCAACGCGGTCATCCTCAAGCCGAGCGAGAAGGACCCGAGCTCGGCCATCTGGATGGCCAAACTGCTCCAGGAAGCCGGCCTCCCCGACGGTGTGTTTACCGTGCTACAGGGCGACAAGGAGTCCGTCGACGGCCTGCTCGAGCACCCCGACGTGAAGGCCATCTCCTTCGTTGGTTCGACCCCCATCGCCCAGTACGTCTATGAAACCGGCACTCGCCACGGCAAGCGCATCCAGGCCCTCGGCGGAGCTAAGAACCACATGCTGGTGCTGCCAGACGCCGACCTCGACCTCGTCGCTGACTCCGCCATCAACGCCGGCTTCGGCAGCGCGGGGGAGCGCTGCATGGCCATCAGCGTGATCGTCGCTGTCGAACCCGTCGCCGACGTGCTGATCGAGAAAATTGTCACGCGCATGAACACCCTCACCGTTGGCGACGGTCGTCGCTCCTGCGATATGGGCCCGCTCGTCACGGAGGTGCACCGCGACAAGGTCGCCAGCTACATCGACATTGCGAAGGAAGACGGTGCCAACATCGTCGTCGATGGCCGCGGCATCGAGGTTAACGGCGACCCGAACGGATTCTGGCTCGGCCCGACCCTGATCGATGCCCTGCCGGTGACGTCCAAGGCGTACACCGAAGAGATCTTCGGCCCGGTACTCTCGGTGGTACGCGTGGCGAGCTACGAGGAGGGCGTTGAGCTGATCAACTCCGGTGCCTTTGGCAACGGAACCGCCATCTTCACCAACGACGGCGGCGCGGCTCGCCGTTTTCAGAACGAGATCGAGGTGGGCATGATCGGCATCAACGTACCGATCCCGGTTCCCGTGTCGTACTTCTCCTTCGGGGGCTGGAAGAACTCTCTGTTCGGCGACACCAAGGCGCACGGCGTCGAGGGCGTGCACTTCTTCACGCGCGGCAAGGCCATCACCAGCCGCTGGCTCGACCCGAGCCACGGCGGCATCAACCTCGGCTTCCCAGAGAACAACTAGACGATGGCGACGCCATCCGCTGACTGGTTCTATGCCAGGGGCTCCCTCGAGCGTGACGGCTGGGAATCCGTCGTCGACACCGCTATCAGCGGATGGCGTTATACCGGTATCCGCGTCGCCGCCCTGGCTGCGGGAGACTCCGTGTCGCTGGCTGCGGAAGCGGTCGAACGCATCGTGGTGCCCCTCGCGGGCTCGTTCACGGTGCGGTACAGGCTCGCGGGGGAGACCGAGCCGCGGGTGCGGGTTCTCGCGGGGCGAGCATCCGTTTTTCACGGACCGACCGACACGCTCTACCTGCCCACCGGCACCGCTCTGGCGGTTGAAGGCGCAGGCCGGGTCGCGGTGGCCGAGGCGCCGACCGACCGGGTGCTTCCGGTGGCCTATATTCCGAAAGCGGATGTCCCGATCGAGCTGCGCGGGGCTGGTCGCTCCAGCCGTCAGGTGCACAACTTCGGCACTCCGGCCAGCCTTGCGGCCGACCGGTTGATCGTGTGTGAGGTGATCACTCCGGCCGAGAACTGGTCGAGCTACCCGCCGCACAAGCACGACGAGTACACCCCCGGCGTGGAGTCGAAGCTGGAGGAGATCTACTACTTCGAGAGCAACGTCACCCGTGGCCAGATTGCGCCGGAGACGGCGAAACCGTTCGGCCTCATGCGCACCTATTCCTCCGAGGCCGGCGATATCGACATCATGGCCGAGGTGCGCACCGGTGACGTCGCCCTCGTTCCGTTCGGCTGGCATGGACCGTGCGTGGCGGCCCCCGGCTACGACCTCTATTACCTCAATGTGATGGCCGGGCCGGATCCGGACCGCTCGTGGCAGATCAGCGATGATCCGGCGCACGGCTGGATTCGTGACACTTGGGTGGGCCAGGAGTTCGATTCCCGGCTTCCCTACACTTCTTGACTTCCCAGGCATTACCGAAAGGACACAACGCAGTGACTACTCGTCGCATGACAGTTAGCCAGGCCCTCATCGAGTTTCTCGCGCACCAGTACACCGTTGATGGCGACGTGCGGGAGCGCACGATCGTGGGAACCTTCGGCATCTTCGGTCACGGAAACGTCGCGGGAATCGGCCAGGCCCTCAAACAGCTGTCCGTCGAAGACCCCACGCTGATGCCGTATCACCAGGCACGAAATGAGCAGGGGATGGTGCACGAGTCGGTGGCCTTTTCACGGATGCGTCGGCGGCGGTCGACTTTCGCCTGCACCGCCTCGGTCGGGCCCGGTGCCACAAACATGCTGACCGGCGCCGCCCTGGCGACGATCAACCGGCTCCCCGTGCTGCTCCTTCCCTCCGATACCTTTGCCACCAGGGTGGCAGACCCGGTGCTGCAGCAGTTGGAGCTGCCGCACGACGCGAGCATCAGCGTGAACGATGCTTTCAAACCGCTGTCTCGGTTCTTTGACCGGGTGCAACGCCCCGAACAGCTCTTCTCGGCCGCGATCGGCGCCCTGCGGGTACTCACCGACCCGGTTGAAACGGGTGCGGTCACGCTGTGCCTTCCGGAGGACGTGCAGGCGCAGGCGCTGGACGTGCCGGTAGAGTTTCTCGCCGACCGGGACTGGCACATCCGGCGCCCCCGACCCGATCGCGGCGTCATCGACCAGGTGGTGCGGGCCATTCGCGAGGCCAATCGCCCCATGATCGTCGCCGGCGGAGGCGTCATCTACTCGGACGCTGCAGCGGCGCTCGCCGCCTTCGTCGAACTCACCGGTATTCCGGTGGGTACCTCGCAGGCCGGCGTCGGATCGCTGGTGTGGGACCACCCGCAGAGCCTCGGCGCCGTGGGGACCACCGGAACGACCGCCGCCAACCGCGTGGCCCGTGACGCCGACCTGATCATCGGAATCGGCACCCGCTACAGCGACTTCACGACTGGCAGCCGCACCGCCTTTCAACATCCGGGGGTTCGCTTCGTCAACATCAACGTGGCGTCATTCGACGCGATCAAGCACGGTGCCACCATTGCGGTGGTCGCCGATGCCCGGGAAGCTCTGTTGGAGTTAACGGGGGGTCTCGACCGCTACCGCGTCGACGCTGAATACGCCGATCGCATCCGCTCGGAAAAGGCAGAGTGGACCGCGGTCGTCGATGCAGCGATCGCGCCCAGCGGGCGGCCGTTGCCAGCACAGTCGGAAATTATCGGTGCCGTGCAGCACGCCTCGGACCCGCGCGACGTGGTCGTCTGCGCGGCCGGTTCGCTACCCGGGGACCTGCATAAACTCTGGCGGGTGCGCGACGAACTCGGCTACCACGTGGAATACGGGTTCTCGTGCATGGGGTACGAGATCGCCGGAGGCATCGGCGTGCGGCGTGCAGCACCGGACCGCGACTCAATCGTCCTGGTCGGCGACGGCTCCTACCTGATGATGCACACCGAGATCGTGTCGGCCGTGGCCGAGGGGCTTAAAGTCATCATCGTGCTGGTACAAAATCACGGCTACGCCTCCATCGGCCATCTCAGCGACACGGTGGGCTCGCAACGGTATGGCACGCAGTATCGTTTTCAGGACAAGGCCCACAACAACTTCGAAACGGATGCGACGTTGCCGATCGACCTGGCGGCCAACGCAGCAAGTCTCGGAATTGCCGTGATCAGAGTCGAACCGGGGACAAACGCCATCGCCGATCTTGCCGTGGCCATGAAAACGGCGAAGGCATCCAGCACGGCCACCCTCATCCACATCAACAGCGATCCCTTGTTGTTCTCGCCCGATACGGAGAGCTGGTGGGACGTGCCGGTGGCCGAAGTTTCAGCTCTCGACAGCACGACACAAGCGCGTCTGGACTACATGGCTCAACGTGAAAATCAGCGCCCGTATCTCGGCGCCTAAACCGTGTCGACAAGATTTGTCAGTATGTCAAGACAAACCCTTGACGACCGTTTGGCAACCGTATACCGTGGTCAAAAGCAACAACATCAGGACAACAAAACAAACTCACTGTGGAGGCAATAACGTGCGATTCGTAGTTCTGGGCGCCGGCAGGATCGGGCTCTCTCACGTCGGCACGCTGAAGGCGCAGGCCGGTGTCACCGACCTCTTGATCGCTGATCTCGACCCGGCCCGCGCAGCCGCCGCTGCCGCTTCGGTCGGTTCGGCTTCCGCCACGATCGACGAGGCATTCGCGTCGAAGCCGGACGGCTTCGTGATTGCCGCGCCGACCTCGGCCCACGCCGAGCTCATTGTGCGGGCCGTGCGCGCCGGCATTCCGACTTTCTGCGAGAAGCCGCTGGCCGAGAATCTTGCTTCAAGCATCGCGCTTGTCGACGAGGTCGAGCGTCACGACGTTCCCGTTCAGATCGGATTCCAGCGCCGTTTCGACGCCGGCTACACCGAGGCCAGGCGCGCCCTGCAAAACGGCGACATCGGCGATTTGCGCCGCATGCACGTGCTGACCTGCGACCCGACACCGCCCCCGGCCGAGTACATTCCCACCAGCGGTGGAATCTACCGTGACTGCCACATTCACGACTTCGACATTCTGCGCTGGGTCACCGGCCGCGAGGTCGCTACGGTGTTCGCGACCGGCGCCAACCGCGGCGCCTCCTTCTTCGGCGATGCAGGCGACGTCGACGAATCAGCAGCCCTGCTCACCCTCGATGACGGCACCCTGGTCACCGTGCAGGGCTCGCGCTACAACGGCGCAGGCTACGACGTGCGCATGGAACTGGCCGGCAGCCTCGGAAACCGTTCCGTCGGACTCGACGAGCGCGTGCCGCTGACCAGCGCCGAGCCCGGCGTAAGCTTTCCCACCGAGTCCGCCTGGCCGAACTTTCAGGAACGATTCGCTCCGGCCTACGCGGCTGAGCTAGCCCGATTCGTCACCGTCGCCGCCGGTGAGACCGTGAGCCCGTGCACCCCGCGGGATGCCCTTGAAGCGCTCTATATCGCCGAGGCTGCCGAACTGTCCCGCGCCGAGGGCCGCCCCGTACGTCTCGACGAAGTCAAGCGGTGACCGTGTCCGAGGCATCTGCCACCCTGCTGAGCCGCATCGCCGCCGCACCGATTTCCTGGGGAGTGTGTGAGGTTCCCGGCTGGGGATTTCAACTCACCCCCGAGCGTGTCCTCGGAGAGATGCGTGACCTTGGCGTCGTGGCGACCGAGTTCGGCCCCGACGGGTTCCTGCCGGTCAGCCCGAGTGACAGAGCGGCAACACTCTCCGACGCGGGTCTCAAGGCCGTCGGTGGGTTCGTGCCGATTGTGCTGCATGACGCGGGCAGCGACCCAGTTCCGGTGATTGAAGCTGAACTCGACTCGTTCGTGGCGGCTGGGGCAACCCGGCTCGTACTGTCGGCAGACACCGGCCAGATCGGCTATGACTCCCGGCCGACGCTAAGCGAGCAGCAATGGGCCACACTTCTGTCTAACCTGGATCGTCTGGTGCAAACGGCGGCCGCGCGTGGGGTGGTGGCATCCATTCACCCGCATGTCGGAACGATGATCGAATCGAGCGACGATGTCGCGCGGGTGTTGAACGGCTCTCACATTGGGCTCTGCCTTGACACCGGACACCTATTGATCGGCGGTACCGACCCGGTCGAACTGGCCAGGAGCAACGCCGCCCGGATAAGCCACGTACACCTCAAGGATGTGCGCCGTGACTTGGCCGAGCAGGTGCAGCGCAAGGACCTCAGCTACACCGACGCTGTGCGTCTGGGCATGTACACGACGCTCGGCACGGGCGACATCGACATTGCGACGATCGTTCGTTCGCTTGAGGCGGCCGGCTACGCCGGCTACTACGTTCTCGAACAGGACACGATCCTGACCGAGAACCCGCCCGTGGGCGAGGGTCCGCTCTCTGACGTGCGCGCCAGCATCGACTTCATCGCCGGTTTGGCGACTCCCCAATAACTTCTCACGACCTGCAGCACACACAGCACGGCACCATTCACAAGTATCCAATGGAGGATCCACTAATGAAGCTCACATCTCGCTGGATGGCGGCGCTCGTCGTCCTGCCGCTCGCCCTCACCGGCTGCACGGCCACCACGAACACGGTAGCCACCACCGACGTCGCGACAGCCGGCGCCGAGGTCACGATCGCCGTCGTGACCCACGGCTCCCCGGGAGACACCTTCTGGGACGTGGTCAAGAGCGGCGCGGAGCAGGCCGGCAAGGATCTCGGCGCAACAGTCACCTACCAGGGCGACGGCGATCCGGTCAAGCAGAGCCAGCTCATCGACGCCGCCGTTGCGACTCACCCCGACGGTCTCATCGTCTCGATGGCTAACCCTGACGGCGTCAAGAACGCAGTGGAAAAGGCTATCGCCGCTGGCATCCCGGTCATCACGATCAACTCCGGCCTGGAGCAGTCCAAGGCATTCGGAGCGCAGACCCACGTGGGACAGAGTGAGTTCATCGCCGGTCAGGGCGCGGGGGAACAGCTCGCCGCTGCCGATGTCAGCAACGTCATCTGCGTCATCCACGAGGCAGGCAATAGCGGACTGGAAGAACGCTGCAGGGGTGCAGCTGACACCCTCGGCGGCAAAGTCACCAACGTTCAGGTCGACGTCGCGAACGTCGCTGATGCTCAGAACACCATCAAGAGTAGTCTTCTGGCCGACTCGTCCATCGATGGCGTGCTCACGCTAAACCCGGGCGTCGCAGTTGCGGCGAGCCAGGCTATCGAAGAAGCGGCGAGTTCGGCAAAGCTCGCGACCTTCGATGTGTCCTCCGACGTCACGCAGCTCATCCTGGACGGCAAGATTCTGTTCGCCGTCGACCAGCAGCCCTACTCCCAGGGCTACCTACCGGTGACCTTCCTCACCCTGCAGGCTCGGAACGGCGACGTTGTCGGTGGCGGCATGCCGGTCTACTCCGGCCCCGGCTTCGTTACCAAGGACAACGCGGAGCAGGTCGCGAAGTTCGCGAAGAATGGAACGCGATGACGCTCACCGCACCAGCGGTGACCGATGAGCGGATCAAGCCAGCTGGTCTGGTCATCAAGCTGCTGCGCCGACCCGAGGTCGGCGCGGCGGTTGCCGCCCTCGCCATTTTCACCTTCTTCTCGGTCGCGACGCAGGCGTTTCTGACGCCTGCCGGCGTGGCCACCTGGCTCTACTCGGCTTCGCTGTTCGGCATCATGGCCGTCGCTGTGGCCCTGCTCATGATCGGCGGGGAGTTCGACCTCTCCGCCGGTGCCATGGTCGGTACCACGGGCCTGATCGTCGGGATCGTCACGACCGAGTGGGGCGTCAATATCTGGCTCGCTCTCGTGATCGCCCTGGCGATTGCACTGGCCATCGGCGCCGCGAACGCCTTCGTGGTGATGAAGACGGGTCTACCGAGCTTCATCGTGACGCTGGCCACGTTCTTCATTCTCCAGGGGGTCAACCTCGCGGTTACGAAGATCATCACCGGCACGGTCTCAATTCAGGGTATGAGCGCCGTGCCGGGTTTCGATGCCGTCAAGGTGTTCTTCGGCTCCTCCTTCAACCTCTTGGGCATGAACGTGAAGGTGTCCATCATCTGGTGGATCGCCATCACTGCTCTCGCCACCTGGATTCTGCTGCGTACCCGCTCCGGAAACTGGATCTTCGCGGTCGGTGGCCAGATCACGAGCTCGCGCCAGGTGGGTGTGCCGGTCATGAAGGTCAAAATGGGCCTGTTCATGACGACCGCTGGTGCCGGCTGGCTCGTCGGAATGCTCCAGTTGTTCGACGTGTCAACTGTGCAGGCCACGACCGGAATCGGCCAGGAATTCATCTATATCATCTGTGCAGTGGTCGGCGGATGTCTGCTGACCGGCGGTTATGGATCGGCCATCGGCGCGGCCGTTGGCGCGTTGATCTACGGCATGACCCTGCAGGGCATCGTGTTCGCCCAGTGGGATAACAACTGGCTCAAGGCGTTCCTCGGCGGAATGCTGTTACTGGCCGTGCTCGTCAACCTATATGTACGCCGACAGGCAGGAGTCCGCTCATGACGCACGCAGAGGCATCCGCTGCCCCGCCCATTCTCGAAGTTCGTGACATCGGTAAAACCTACGGTTCCATTCTGGCGCTGCAGGGCGTTTCGGCCTCAGTGGGGATCGGCGAGGTGCTCTGTGTGCTGGGAGACAACGGTGCCGGCAAGTCGACGTTCATCAAGATTCTGTCCGGGGCGCACGCGCACACCCAGGGAAAGCTTCTCGCCTACGGTGTCGAGCGCACCTTCGGCAGCCCACGCGAGGCGCTGGATCTGGGCATTGCGACGGTCTACCAGGACCTCGCGGTTGTTCCGTTGATGCCGGTGTGGCGCAACTTCTTTCTGGGCTCCGAGCTGACCCGTGGGTTCGGCCCGTTCAGCCAGCTGGACGTGAAGGGGATGCGCCGGATCACCAAGGAAGAGCTCGCCAAAATGGGTATCGACCTGCGCGATGTTGACCAGCCGATCGGTACCCTGTCGGGCGGTGAGCGCCAATCGGTGGCCATCGCCAGAGCCGTGTACTTTGGCGCCAAGGTCGTCATTCTCGACGAGCCGACCTCTGCTCTGGGCGTCAAGCAGGCCGGTGTGGTGCTGAAATACATCGCGCAGGCCCGCGATCGCGGTCTGGGCGTGGTCTTCATCACGCACAACCCGCACCATGCTTATCCGGTCGGCGACCGGTTCCTGCTGCTGAAGCGTGGTACCAGCCTCGGCGATTTCAAGAAGAGCGAGATCTCCATCGAAGAAATGACGAAGCTCATGGCTGGCGGAGCGGAACTCGACGCTCTGGCGCACGAGCTTGCGCGCGCCTGACCCAGCTACGGGCACGAAAAAGTCTGGCCGTCTGACCTTCCGGGGTCAGACGGCCAGACCGCGTTTTACTTTTCGACCAGGGTCACTTCGAAGGAGTAGAGGTCGGGACGGTAGCAGTGTTGGCCGAACTCAACCGCGCGACCGGAGTTGTCGAAGGCCGTGCGGTCCATGGTGAGCAGGGCCGAGTTCTTCTCGATTTCCAGCAGGGCGGACTCTTCGATGGTGGACTTGCGGGCCCCGATATGCTGGCGGGCCACGCGCATCGTCACGCCGCGCGAGCGCAGCACCTGATACAGGCCGTGCGCGACGAGATCATTGGGTTCGATGCCGATGAACTCTTCGGGGAGCCAGTTTTCCATTACGGCGACGGGCACGTCGTCAGCCAGCCGCACGCGGCGCAGGTGCAACGTTGGATTACCCTCGGCTACGCCGAGGCGCTCGGCAGTTTTCGCATCCGCTGGCTGGGATTCGAGCGTGAGCAGGTGTGTGGACGGAACCTTGTGCGTGTTGGTGAGGTCGTCGTAGAGGCTGGTCAGCTCGACCTTGCGGGTAACCTGGCCGTGCACGACCTGCGTGCCGATGCCGCGACGACGTACCAGCAGACCCTTGTCGACGATTTCCTGGATGGCGCGGCGCACTGTGGGGCGGCTGAGACCCAGTCGCTGGCCGAGCGCGACCTCGTTCTCCAGACGTGACCCGGCGGGCAGTTCGCCGCTCAGGATGGCTTTTTCGATGCGCTGGGAAACTTGAAAATACAGCGGAATCGGGCCGGACCGTTGCAGATCCATGAACATACCCATGGGCAGGGTTTTTTCGTCTTGCACGCTCATGTGACCCCTTCGCTGACGAGTTAACTGACAAGCTCAGGGCTTTGGCCAGTTGTCATGACAATATCACGTCAAGTTTTCGTTGTCAGTAGTTCAGTCACCGAGGCTGGCAACCGCGGCGACCGCTTCACGAACGGATGCCGCAGCCTCGGCCGCTTCCGCCGCGCTCGTACCGGCACCCAGCGTAAACCGCACCGCCGTCTGGGCCACGTCGGCGGGCAGGCCCATGGCGGTGAGCACGTGGGAGGGTTCGCTGCTTCCGGCCGCGCAGGCGGACCCGCTCGAACAGACGATGCCGCGCGCTTCGAGCTCCAGCAGAACCGCCTCACCGCTCGTGCCGGGGAACACGAACGACGCGGTGCCGGGCAGGCGCTCGGTGGGGTGGCCGGTGAGCCGGGCCGAGGGCGTATCGCGCAACACGGTGGCGATAAATTCATCGCGGAGGGCGCTGGTTCGCTGGGCGGCTTCGACGCGTTCCGCGCCGGCCAGGCGCAGCGCCACGGCCAGGGCCACAGCGCCGGCGACGTTCTCGGTGCCACTGCGTTTGCCGCGCTCCTGGCCGCCACCGTGCAGCAACGGTTCGATCACCAGGCGACCGCGCAGAAAGAGCGCTCCGATACCGGGGGGAGCGCCGAGCTTGTGGCCGGAGAGGCTCAGCGCGTCCACGCCGAGCGTCGTTACAGTGAGGTCGAGCCAGCCGCCGGCCTGCACCGCGTCGGTGTGGAACGGTACGCCAGCGGTGTGGGCGATGGCAGCGAGCTCCGTGACGGGTTGCACTGTGCCGACCTCGTTGTTGGCGTAGTGCACGGAAACGAGGGTGGTGTCGGGGCGGAGCGCGCGGGCGAGGTCTTCGGGGTCGACCCGGCCAGCAGCATCCACTGGCAGCAGGGTGATTTCAAAACCGTGCAGCCGGCGCAGGTAGTCGCAGGATTCGAGCGCGGCCTCGTGTTCGATCGGGGTGGTGACGATGTGACGGCCGCGCTGGGCGCCGAGGGCGATTCCCTTGATGGCGAGGTTGTCGCTCTCGGTGCCGCCGCTCGTGAACACAACCTCTCCGGGGCGACATCCCAGCGATCGGGCCACGCTGGCGCGCGCCTGCAGCAGCGCGGCTGCCGCGGCCTCGCCGACCTGGTGGTGGCTCGACGGGTTGCCGAAGCCGCTCGTGAGCTGCGGCCACATGGCCTCAAGTGCCTCGCGGCGTACCGGGGTGGTCGCGGCGTTGTCCAGGTAGATCATGGTTCAGAGCGCGAACCCGGCCGGCGCGTTCACCCGAATGGCAATATCGAGGCCGAGGTCGAGGGAATGCACGCTGTGGGTGAGCGCTCCGACCGAGATGACATCGACACCGGATGCCGCAATGTGCCGCACCGTTTCCAGCGAGACGCCGCCGCTGGCCTCGACGATCGCTCGGCCGGCGACCTGCGTGACGCCTGTGAGCAGGTCTTCGGGGCTGAAGTTGTCGAGCATGATTGTGTCGATGCCGGCCGCGAGCACGTCCTCGATCTGGTCCAGCCGGTCGACCTCCACCTCGAAGTGGGTGGTGTGCGAGAGGCGGGCGCGTACGTCACGCAGCGCCTCGGTGAGGCCGAGCGGCCCGGCTGCGAGGATGGCGAGGTGGTTGTCCTTGGCCATGACGGTGTCGGAGAGGCTGAATCGGTGGTTGTGGCCGCCGCCGTCGCGCACGGCCTGCCGTTCCAGGGCGCGGAGGCCCGGCGTGGTCTTGCGGGTATCGACGATGCGGGCCGTGGTACCGGCAGTCTCGGCGACGTATCGGGCGGTCAGAGTGGCGATTCCGCTCATCCGCTGCACGAAGTTGAGACCGATACGCTCAGCTTGCAGGATGCCGCGGGCCGGGCCGGTCACCTCGGCCAGTGTTGCGCCCCGGGAGAAGTGGTCACCGTCGGCGACGAACTGGCGTACCTCGATGCGGGGGTCGGTGAGGCGGAATGCAGCGGCGAACACGGCGCTGCCGCTGTACACGCCCGGTTCGCGGGCCTCGAGCCTGGCGGTCGCGACGGCGTCCTCGGGAATGAGTACGGCCGAGGTGAGGTCGCCCCAGGGGGCGTCTTCGTCGAGGGCTGCCCGTACGACAACGTCGATGGAGTGATTGCTCAGCATGCGATGGCCTCCTTGGCCGGAACGAGTTCGAGGGATTGCGAGCGTGCCTGTGAGCTGGACTGGGCCAGCTCGGGCTGGGTCTCGGTGAAGTCCGACCGGTAGTGCGCGCCGCGTGATTCCTCGCGGGCCAGAGCGGCGGTCACCAGCAGACGCGCGAGGTCGAGCAGGTTGCGGTCTTCGAGGGCGGCAACTGAGGTGCTGCTAGCGGCGGGTGACGACCACTCAGCGAGCGTAGCGGCGGCTGCGGCCAGGCCGAGGCCGGAGCGGTGCACTCCGGCGGAGTGCCAGAGCAAATGCTGCAGAGTGGGACGATCGACCAGCGTTGCGAGATCGCCTGATGGGGATCCTATGGCGGTCTCGTTGGGCAGGCCGTGGATCGAGATTGTCGAGATTTCGATCCGCGAGTGCGGAAGGGTGCCGGCTCGCCAGGGCTGGTCGAGGGCGCGCACTGCGCGGTCGGCGAAGACGGCGGCCTCGAGCAGCGAGTTGGAGGCGAGTCGGTTGGCGCCGTGAGCCCCGGTGCGGGCGACCTCGCCGACGGCGAAGAGGCCGGGCAGGGTGGTGCGAGCCCAGGCATCCGTTTCGACGCCGCCCATCCAGTAGTGCGCGGCCGGGGCCACCGGAATCGCCTCGGCCGCCCAGTCGAGGCCCGCAGTCCGGCAGGCGGCGGTGATGGTGGGAAAACGGGTTTCGAGTAGTTCATGCCCGAGACCGGTGGCGTCGAGCACTACCGGGGCTCCGTTCTGCCGTTCCATTTGGCGGGCGATAGCGCGGGCGACGACGTCGCGCGGGGCGAGTTCGGCGTCGGGGTGCTCGGCGAGCATGAAGCGCTCGCCGAGGGAGCCCCGCAGCACTGCGCCTTCGCCCCGCACCGCCTCCGACACGAGCGGCGTCCCCGGCACAGCGAGGGCGGTCGGGTGAAATTGGTAGAACTCCAGATCGGAAACGGATGCCCCGGCCCGCCACGCCGCCGCCACCCCGTCGCCGGTGGCGACTGAGGGGTTGGTGGTGTGCTTGTAGAGGGCGCCGGCCCCGCCGGTGGCGAGGATCACAGCGTCGGCGTCGAGGTTTCGTTGAACTCCGTCGGGGCCGAGCACCCGAGCGCCGCGCACCGCGCCGTCGTCGGCGGTCAGCAGGTCGACCAGCATGGTGTGTTCCCGCACCTCGATCGCGGTCCGGCGCCGCACGGTCGCCACGAGGGCAGCCTCGACGGCAGCGCCGGTGGCATCGCCTCCGGCGTGCACGACTCGGGAGCGGGAGTGCGCAGCTTCAAGGCCCCGGGCTACGCCCGATTCATCTCGGTCGAAATCCACGCCAAAGCGGATGAGGTCGCGCACCCGCGCCGGACCTTCTTCGCAGAGCACTCGCACCGCGGCCGGGTCGCAGAGTCCGGCGCCGGCGCGCAGGGTGTCGAGCACGTGCGCGTCGACCGAGTCGTCGAGAAACAGGGCAGCGGCAATGCCTCCCTGCGCGTAGCGGGTATTGCTCTCCGAAAGCTGCGACTTGGTGACGAGCACCACGCGGTGGCCGGCATCCGCTGCCCGCACCGCGGCCAGCAGGCCGCCGAGGCCGCTGCCGATGACGAGGATCGAGGCCATGTCAGACGCCGATCAGCTGCGGGTTCGGCAGGGTACTACTGGGTGCGGTGGATGCCGGTGGCCGGGCTGCCAGCATCCGCTCGAGGGCGACCCGCGCGTGATCGGCCACATCGGCAGAGACCGTGATCTGATTGAGCACCTCGCCCGGTGCCTCGCCGCCGCCGATCAGTGCTTCGAGCACCCAGGCCAGGTAACCGGCGTGGATGCGATACATGGTCGAGCAGGGGCAGATCACCGGGTCGAGGCAGAAAATCTCGTGCTCGGGGTGCTGGGCAGCCAGCCGGTTTACCAGGTTGATCTCGGTGCCGATGGCGAAGGTCGTGCCGGCCGGGGCCGCGGCGATGGCTTTGGCGATGAAGTCGGTAGAGCCGGCCGAGTCGGCGGCGTCGACGACAGCCATCGGGCATTCCGGGTGCACCAAGACCCGCACACCCGGGTGTTCGACGCGGGCGGCCTCGATCTGCGGCACGGTGAAGCGGCGGTGCACGCTGCAGAAACCGTGCCAGAGCACGACGCGTGCGGCCGCGAGCTCGTCGGCCGTGTTTCCACCGAGCGGTTTGGCCGGGTTCCACATCGGCATCGCATCGAGCGGCACGCCCATAGCCTTAGCGGTGTTGCGGCCGAGGTGCTGGTCGGGAAAGAACAGAACGCGCTGGCCGCGTTCGAAGGCCCACTCAAGCACTGCCTGGGCGTTCGACGAGGTGCAGACGATGCCGCCGTGCTCGCCGCAGAAGCCCTTGAGCGCGGCGGAGGAATTCATGTAGGTGACCGGAATCACCGGAACCCGGCCGGAGGCGTCCGCTTCGGTCCCGTACAGCTCTTCGAGCTGCTCCCAGCATTCGGTGACCGAGTCGATGTCGGCCATGTCGGCCATCGAGCAGCCAGCGGCCAAGTTCGGCAGGATCACGGCCTGGTCTGGCCCGGAGAGCAGGTCGGCAGTTTCGGCCATGAAGTGCACGCCGCAGAACACGATCGCGGCCGCGTCGGGGCGGCTCTGCGTGGCCTGGGCGAGCTGAAAGCTGTCGCCGACGAAATCGGCGTGGCGCAGCACTTCGTCGCGCTGGTAGAAGTGGCCGAGAATCACGACCGAGTCACCGAGGACGTTCTTGGCCTCGACGATGCGGGCGCTGAGTTCTTCGGGCGAGGCGGTGCGGTAGCGCTCGGGCAGCGCTCCCTGACGCGGAGATCCGGCCGGAATCACGTCGCCCATCGACGAACCCGGCCCGTAGCCGGGCGTGCCGGCGTCGAATTCCCACGGCGCGGTCGCCAGGTCGGGGCTGCACGTGCTGCCGGCGGCATTGCCGGTGCCGATGAGACGAATGGTGGTCTCGACCGAGGGAATAGTCATGGTCGTGCTCCTTGAGAATAAAGAGGGGTGAGGGGATTTAGCGGGTCGGTCCCGGTGGGTCGTGTTCGCTGGCCCGATCGTCGTAGCGGTACAGTCGCGCCGGCCGATGCCGGGCACCGGCCACATGTTGATCGGTGCTGATCAGGGTGCCGCTCGACTCCATCGACCGCCGAAAATTGGCCGGGTCGAGCGCCTTTTGCAGCACGGCCTCGTGCACCTCGCGCAGCTGGGCCAGGGTGAACGTGTCACCGAGAAAGGCATGGGCGATTCGCGCGTATTCCACCTTGGTGCGGAGCCGCCAGAGCGCGTATTCCACGATGCGGTTGTGGTCAAAAGCCAGTGGCGGCAGTTGATCGGCCGCAAACCAACGCACGTTTTCCCCAACGGATGCCCGCTCCGCGACCTCCGAACGCACCAGCGCCCAGTACACGACGGAGACGACGCGAAGCCCGGGGGAGCGGTCGATGTCACCGAAGGTATAGAGCTGTTCCAGATAGCGCGGGGACAGGTCTGTGGTCTCGCGCAGAGTGCGGCCGGCGGCGGCGGCGAGCTCTTCGTCGGCCGGCAGCCATCCGCCGGGCAGCGCCCACAGGTCTCGGTGCGGGTCGCGGGTGCGCCGCACCAGAGGCAGCCAGAGTGTCTTCAGGCCTGACTCGTCGTCGGGGCGCAGCGCGAAGATAACCGTGGAAACCGCGAGGGTCGCCTGCACGCTGCCGCGCTCGAGTGGGCTCTGCTCGGTCAGGTGGTGCTCCAGCACGGGGGTCCAGTCGTAAAGGTCGGTGTGACTTTAACTGCTGGGTCCATCATATAGTCAAATTGACTCAAACACAGGAATGTTTCAGAGTCAGGCTCCGCGGGCGGCCGCGGCGGCCTCGCGGGCACCGGATCGACTGATGCCCATGCCGGTTACGCCCCACAGAGTAACCCGGGCCATCGCCTCGATAGCGATGCGCGGGCTCATCTTCGACGATCCGCGTACCCGCTCGACGAAGGTGATCGGTACCTCGACGACGTGCAGGTTCGCGCGCACGGCGTGCAGCAGCATTTCGATTTGAAAGCAGTAGCCGAGGCTGTCGACACTGGAGAGGTCCATGCGCTCGAGTGCCCTGGCCGAGTAGACGCGGTAGCCGCCGGTGGCGTCGCGCTGCGGCAGCCGC
Source organism: Cryobacterium aureum (assembly GCF_002954245.1). GTDB lineage: Bacteria > Actinomycetota > Actinomycetes > Actinomycetales > Microbacteriaceae > Cryobacterium > Cryobacterium aureum. The sequence continues at coordinate 59,271 of NZ_PPTG01000045.1, forward strand.
AGCAGCAGCCGGGAATACCAGGAGCCGCCGCGGGAGAGTGCTCGCCGGTGCCAGGGCCAATTCTCGATGGCCCCTCCGGGTACCCAGCGTGAGCCCATCACCACATCGGCCGTGGCTGCGGCATCGAGCAGGGTGCCCAGCTGCTCCGGCAGGTGGGAGCCATCGGCGTCGAGCTGCACCAACCGGGTGTAGCCGCGGCCGAGGCCCCAGCCGAAGCCGTCGAGGTACGCCGCGCCGAGGCCGGTCTTCTCGGTGCGGTGCAGCACGTGAACACTGGAATCCCGCACCGCGATCGCGTCGGCGAGGGCGCCGGTGCCGTCGGGAGAAGCGTCATCGACGACCAAAATGTGTACCTCGGGCACACTGGAGCGCAGCCGACCCACGATCGAGGCAATGTTTTCGGCCTCGTTGTAGGTCGGCACGAGTACCAGCGTGGTGGAGTTGGTGGGCACGACGTTACCTCGTCATTTCGATGATGCGAGTGCGGTTGACCACTGTCGTGTCGGCGACGCGGAAACCCTGGATTTGAAGCGTGTGGACATCCGTTTCTTTCCGTGAATCTGCACTCCCCGAGTATTGCAGCAGCCACACCGTGTTGAGGTTCGCCACGGTCGGCAGAACGTCGGTCAGCGGTGCGACCTCGTCCCACAGCCACGTTGTGTCAGCGTACGAGCGGGTCAGGGTCACGTCGCGCAGGCCGGCGAAGGCGTTGGGGTAGAGATGCATGGCCAACCGGGGCAGGCGTGACGGGCGCACGCTCTGGTCGAAGACGACGCCATCGCCTGGTGCCGCCCGGGCGGCGATGATGGCGGCTGCCTGGCGCCAATCGCTACCCTCGTTCTTGCCGTAGTCACCGCGTTGCACCGCATAGGCGGGCACAATGACGGCCACGAGCGCGACCATGACCGCGGCTCGGAGCCAGTTGTTGGCCAGTGCCGCCACGCCAACGGCGATCACAATGCCCACCGCCGGGGTGCACAGCGAGAGGTAACGCAGCGAATACATCGGCGTGACCAGCTGAGTGCCGACGAGCAGAATCGCGCTCGGCACCAGCATCCAGGCCAGAAAAATCGTCAGTTCCGCGCGGCCCGGCCGGCCGGCCGGCCGTTGTGCGCCGGGGCGCCGCAGGAATACCGTTATCACGGCCACGATAATGAGCGACCAGGCCATGATCGCCACCGGAATGGTGTCGAACCACTGCATGACGGCCGCTTCGCTCACGCTGACAAGCGGTCGTCGGCCGATGAAGGCGATTTGTTCCCGCTGCGCCGAGCCAGCCAGGACCATCGGGGCGGCCAGCAGCAGCCCGAGCGCGCTCGCGCCCACCCAGATGACGAGGCTGCGCCACAGCGGATGCCGGCCGTTCAGCAGGAGAACCGCCACCGCGTGTACTGGTAGCAGCAGCGCCAAAAACAGGAAGACGTAGATGCCGAGTGCGAGCAACAGGGAATAGGCGCCCCAGAGCAAGATCTGTCGGCGTGGACTATGGTTGCCGCTGCGCAGTGCCAGCACGAGGAGCACGGTCAGCCAGACTCCGATGGCCGTTGCGATGGCGGTGGATCGCGCTTCCGAGCCCATATAGGTCACTCGCGGAATGATCATAAAGACCAGTCCGCCGGCGATGGCAACCCGCGACCCCATGAAGAATCGCGCCAGAACAACCGTTCCCGCCGCCGCGACACCGATCGCGATCGCGCTCGGCAGCCGGGTGGCCAGCTCGGATGCGCCGAACAGGTCGATCCAGCCGTGCAGAAACAGGTAGTAGAGGCCGTGCACGGCATCGACGTTCTCGAGCATGCCAAACAGCGAGGGGAGCGATCGTTCGGCCGACATGACGCTGGCCGCCTCATCGCCCCAATACGACGGTTGCCAGGACCACGCGAATGACACCAAAAAGGCCACGAGGCCCACGAGGCCGGCCGACCAGCCGGGGGAGCGCCGCTGCCACAGGCGTCGTCCGGCTACCGGAGATGCCACGAGATGCGGTGCGAGAACGGAGGTCACCCCATGAACCTACCCAGCAAATGTTAACGGGAGCCTTCGAAAACCCCCGAGTTGCCTGCGAAGACCAATCCTTTCGCCGGTCGGCACCGGTATCGGCACTGTGATCGGGCGGCCAGCTAGGCTTTCGCCATGACTCAAGGCACCGCACCGCACGAATTCAGCACGCACAAATCCGCCACAGATGAATCCAATGCGGTCGGCGTGGCCGTTGCCCAATTCGCCCCGGGATCCGATCGGGCGCTCAATCTCGCCACCATGCGGCAGCTGGCTGCGACGGCCGCCGCGCGCGGCGCCCAGCTTGTCGTTTTTCCCGAGTACTCGGCATTTTTTGAACCGAAACTCGGGCCGTCGTTTGTGGCGGCCGCCGAACCGCTGGATGGAGAATTCGTGACCGCGCTGGCCGAGCTCGCCGCCGAGCTCGGCATCCACATTGTGGCCGGCATGCTCGAAACGACCGCAGACCCGGCCCGATTCTCGAACACGCTCGTCGCTGTCGATCAGACCGGGCGTCTCGTGGCGACCTACCGCAAGCTGCACCTGTACGACGCTTTCGGCGACCGTGAATCGGAGTGGGTGCTCCCCGGCACCGTGACCGACCCCGAAACCTTCGACGTCGGCGGCCTGCGAGTGGGACTGCAGACCTGCTACGACATCCGCTTTCCCGAGGTCACTCGTCGGCTCGTCGACGCCGGAGTCACGGTCGTGCTCGTGCCGTCAGAGTGGGTGCGCGGCCCGCTCAAGGAACAGCACTGGCGTACCCTGCTGACGGCCAGGGCTCTGGAGAACACCGTTTTTGTGGCGGCTGCTGATCACACCCCGCCGATCGGCGTTGGCACCAGTCTGATCATTGATCCGATGGGCGTTGCGTTGGCCACCCTCGGCGAGGCAGCGGATGTCACCGTCGCGTTTCTCCCACCGGCCCGCGTCACCGCCGTACGCACGATCAATCCGGCCCTGGCGCTCCGCCGCTTCGCCGTCGTGCCGCGCTGACCGCACGGCACTCGCTTAGCGTTCAGTGACGCTGGCCTTGGTCGCCCGGGTCTGCGCTGCCGCTCGAATGCCGATGGCCGGTTCTACTCGGGGGATCGCATTGGCGTCAACGGCCGCGCCTTCTTCCGCGGTCACCACGAGCCCCTGCGAGCTGTTCGCCGAGCGGGTGAGCTGGGCGACCCAGTTCGGGTTGATGGTGGGGGCGTGCCCGCCGGCAAACTTGAAATAGAGCGGAATCGCCGGGTGTAGCCAGGCAGAGCTACGGCCATCGCCGACGACGGCGGCATCACGCCAGGAAAACAGAAAACTTTCTCCCCGGCGCAGTTTTTGAATGATCACGAGCTGGAGGTGCGCCAGCATACGATCTTCGAATTCCACGACGACACGGTCGTACGTGAGAGAACCCATGATTGCCACTTCCATTTCGCTGCGATCGGTTACGCTCACGAAGAGCCCGGCGCCGGAACGAATGAAAGCGAAATATGCACTTTGGCGTGGAACCGGGAACTGCTTCCTACTGTCCTCCGTTTGGGGGGCAAATACAAGATTTTTAGAAAGTGCCCAGCTGACTCGGAGTCGACACAATCGGTAGTGGAACCGCAAATTCGAGTCGGAGCAGTACCTCGAGCGGGCGCTCGATTTGGCCGAAATGCCCGGTGCCGGCAATCGTGCTGATTACGCACTGCGGCACGACCTTAAGGAGCTGCCGGTCGTCCTGGGCCGTGACGAACACGTCCCGGTCGCCGTGCACCGAACGTACAGGGCAGCTGATCCGCGCCCAGCGCGCTGCGGCGTCATAGGCGCCCGCGCGGGTCGCTGCCAGCACGAAACCGGCCGGCCGCACCTCGGTGCCGAGGGCGGCGATCACGGTGGCATCGACGGCCTGACCGTACCGAAACAGCGGAGCCACCAGGGTTCGCAGTAGGTCGAGGCGCGTGAGCGCCCGCACCAGGCCACGGCCGAGCTGGCCGGTGAGCTGCAGCATCCGCATGGTCTGGAACAGCGCCGAGAAGGCGGGCAGAACCGAGAACCGGCGAACCGGGTGACGAACGCTGTCCTGGATCGAAAACGAGGTGGCCGAGACCAGACCGACGGATGCCGTGGCGCGCGTTTCGCTCGCCGCCAGCGCCAGCGCGATGAACCCGCCCATGGAGTGACCCACAACATTCCAGCGCTCGTAGCCGAGGGAGCGCGCCAGATCGGCGACCAGCTCGGCCATCGACTCGACGCCCTGCAGTGCACGGTCGGTCGGAAGGGGCGAGTCGCCCCACCCCGGCAGGTCGGGAATGATGAGATCGGTCAGGTCACGAGCGGTCGCATCGGCGGCCTGCAACAGGGGCGTCCAGGTGGTCCACGACCCGGCAGCGCCGTGCAGCAGAATGGTCGCGGTGGTGCTCGCGGTACGGCGCCCGTGCCGCACCATGACCGTGCCGCCCTTGAGTCGCATGGAACTCGTGGTCAGGCCGAAGTGGCGGGCATCGGCGTCGAGCGCGAATGGGCTGTAGCCCAGAACGGTGGCCGGGGGTGCGGGTTTCGGCCGGGTAGGGGCCTGGGGGCCGGGACGCGGGCCGGGCTTCGGTGAGTCCAGAGCGCCGAGCGGTGCCACGGCGTGGTTTCGGATCGCTGGTCGGGACATCAAGATGCTCATGGTGGTAGTTCGGTGCCGCAGACAAACCGGATTGCCCACCCGGCCATCCAGCCAATTGACAGGCAGGAATATCGCGCGGCTTGGGCCCGTTGCCGCCTACGGGTACCCAGGATCTACCTGGTGCCCCCCAACGAACGTGATTGTGAAAGAAGTGCCCGTGAATCTCTTTTCTCCGCTGATCCTCGGCGACCTTGAACTCCCCAACCGTCTCGTCATGGCGCCGCTGACCCGCATCCGCTCCGGCCAGACCGGCGTTCCCGGTGAACTCATTGCCCGGTACTACACGCAGCGGGCCTCTCTCGGCCTGATCGTGAGTGAGGGCACCTACCCGAGCCACGCCGGCCAGGGTTTTCCCGGCCAGCCCGGGCTCGTTGAGCCAGAGCAACTCGCCGGCTGGAAGGCCGTGACCGACTCGGTGCACGCCGCCGGCGGTCGCATCGTCGCCCAGGTCATGCACGCCGGACGCGTCACCCATGAGGCGACGACCGGCGGCTTCCCGGTCGTCGGCCCGAGCGCGATCGCTATCAACGGAACGACGCGCACCTACGACGGCAAACAGGCCTACCCGGTGCCGCACGCGCTGAGCGAAGGCGAACTGCCCGGCATCATCGCCGAGTTCGTGCTCGCCTCGCGGAATGCCATCGCGGCCGGATTCGATGGCGTAGAGCTGCACGCCGCCAACGGCTACCTGCTGCACGAGTTCCTCTCGCCCGCCTCCAACGTGCGCGATGACGCCTTCGGCGGCTCGCCGGAGAATCGCGCCCGCTTCGTCATCGACGTCGTGGCCGCCGTTGCCGACGCGATCGGCGCCGACCGAGTCGGCCTCCGTATCTCGCCGGAACACAACATCCAGGATGCGCTCGAAACGGATGCCGACGACGTCACCGCCACCTATGGTGCCCTCGTCGACGGGCTGGCCCCGCTCGAATTGGCCTACCTCAGCGTGCTGCATGCCGACCCCCGCGGCGAGTTCGTGCAGAACCTGCGTACCCGTTTCGGTGGCGTCTTCCTGGTCAACAGCGGATTCGGTGCCATCACCGCGCGCGACGAAGCCCTCGCCCTCGTACGTGACGACATCGCCGACGCCGTCGTGGTCGGTCGCGCCGCCATTGCGAACCCCGACCTGGTGCGTCGCTGGCGTGACGACCTCCCGGTGAACGAGCCCAACCCGCTCACCTATTACGCCGACGGTGCCGAGGGCTACACGGACTATCCCGCTCTAGCTTCTTAAGTACCCGCGAGCACGCGAAAAGTGTCCGTTTGACTCCGTCATCCGGACATTTTTTGTGCCCTCGCGCTTCAACGTTGGGATAAAGCAGCGAGCTGGGCCGACGCCTGCTCCAGGACTTCCACCTTCTTGCAGCAGGCGAACCGCACCAGCGGTGCGTATTCCGTGCGGTGGGCGGGGGAACAGAACGCCTGGATCGGCACCGCGACCACGCCGGCCAGCTCTGGGAGTCGTCGGCAGAGCTCGGCGCCGTCCGTGAAGCCGAGCTGGGTGGCATCCGCCACGATGAAGTACGAACCCTGCGGCACGCTGATCGCGAAGCCGGCCGCGCGCAGTCCGGTGGCGAGCACATCCCTTTTCGTTTTCATCGCGTCGGCGATGTGCGCAAAATACGAGTCCGGCAGGTCGAGCCCGACGGCGATGGCCGGCTGGAACGGTGCCGCATTGACGTAGGTGAGAAACTGTTTGACCGCGAGAATCGCCGTGACGATGGCGGCCGGCGCACTCAGCCAGCCCACCTTCCAGCCGGTGAGGCTGAACGTCTTGCCGCCCGAGGAGATGGTGACCGTGCGTTCCCAGGCTCCCGGCAGGGTGGCGATGGGAATGTGCGGCGCGCCAAAGGTCAGGTGTTCGTAGACCTCGTCGGTGACGATAATGGCATCGTGCTGGTGCGCGAGCTCCACGATCAGCTCGAGCGTTTCGCGGGGAAACACTGCGCCGGTGGGATTGTGCGGATCGTTGACGATGATCAACCGGGTGCGGTCGGTGACGGCGGCCCGCAGCGCGTCGAGGTCGGGCTGAAAATCGGGGGCACGCAACGGCACGGTTCGATGGATGCCGCCGCCCAAGCCGATCAGACCGCCATAAGCGTCGTAAAACGGCTCAAAGGTGACGACCTCGTCTCCGGGCTCGATCAGCGCCAGAATCGTCGCGGCGAGAGCCTCTGTTGCTCCGGCAGTGACCAGGATTTCGCTGCCCGCATCCAGCGTGAGACCGTAGAACCGCTGCTGATGCCGGGCGATCGCCTCGAGTAAGACCGGCTGGCCCCGGCCCGGCGGGTACTGGTTCGTCCCGTCACTGATCGCCTGGCGGGCCGCCTCGACCACCACGGCCGGCCCATCTTCATCGGGAAAGCCTTGCCCAAGGTTGATCGCCCCGGTGCGCGCTGCCAGAGCGCTCATCTCGGCGAAGATACTCGCCGCCACGCTGCCGTCTGCGGCGAGCAGTCCGGCCCCGCTGGCTGCGCGTTGCCAGGCGCCGGAAATGGTCATGGCTGGTACTGCCCGTGAGGAGTGCTGCATGGTTCCCAAACTATCGCCTCGGCAACGTCTCGGCTTGATCATTGAATGCTCTCAGTGTGTACATATCGAACGTTCAGGTTTGGGCGCAAAGCTGGCAACGCTTGGAAGGAGCACCCGATGACTGACAACACCAATGATTCCGGCACCACCCCCGACAGGTCCGATGATGCCGCCGCTTTTGCCGTGAATGATTCCGGTGAGGCTACCCCGCCCACCGCACCACCGACGGTGCCACCCACCGATGCTCCGGCCGCGCCCTCGGCCCCGATCCCGCCGGCCAACGCCGTGCCCGCTGTACCGGTCGTTGTAGCACCGAGCCAGCCGGCAGCATCCGTTTCACCGGAGCCCGCTGACGACATCCCAGCTGAAAGCCATCCCGCTGCCAACCCAACGGACGCCTACCCCACGAATTCTTACCCGACGGATGCCTTCGGCCGCCCGATCGGGACCCCAACAGCGTCGTCCTCCGCCTATGCCCCTAGCGGCGCCCCCCAGGCCTATGCGACCGCAGATTCCTACCCGACGGATGCTTATCCCAGCCAGCCCTTTGCCTCCAATAAGACCAAGGAACCCGGTCGCCGCAGGGGCAGCGTCGCACTGATCGCCGCCCTCGCCATTGGTGCGCTGGTCGGCGGATCGTCCGGCGCCGGCATCACCGCCCTCATGATGAACGGCCAGAACAACGGTGTCCCGGTCAGCCAGGCCTCCGGCCCGAGCAACGTTGTGGTGAATAACACCAAGAGCGTCAATCAGATCACCGCCGTCGCGGCCAAGGCTTCACCGAGTGTCGTTACCATCGACGTTTCCAGCAGCTCAGCGGGCGGAACCGGTTCCGGCGTCATTCTCACCGACGACGGCTACGTGCTCACCAACACCCACGTGGTCACCCTCGACGGCGCAGCCTCCGATGTGAAAATCGAGGTCAAGAGTAACGACGGCAAGCTCTATTCCGCGACCATGGTCGGCACCGACCCCATCTCCGACCTCGCCGTGATCAAACTGACCGACGCGAGCGGACTCACCCCGATTACCTGGGGCGATTCCTCCGAGCTCAATGTCGGTGACAGCGCCATCGCCATCGGCGCCCCGCTCGGTCTCTCCGGAACGGTCACCGACGGCATTGTCAGCGCCCTGAACCGCAGTATCACCGTCGCTAGCTCGGCCGCCCCGACCTCGCCCGACACCACAACGCCCGACGAAGGCCAAAGCCAGAACCCGTTCTTCTTCGACTTTCCGGGCCAGGATGGCACCCAATCGCAGGGCTCGCAGGCCGCCACCGCCAGCATTGCGCTCCCGGTGATTCAAACGGATGCCGCCATCAACCCTGGCAACTCCGGCGGCGCACTGCTCAACGGCAGCGGTGAACTGATCGGCATCAACGTGGCCATCGCCAGCGCCGGCAGCACCACCTCGTCGTCGGCGGCCGGCAGCATCGGCGTCGGGTTCTCTATCCCGTCGAACTTCGCCAAGCGCATCTCCGACGAGATCATCGCCAACGGAACGGCCACCCACGGCCTGCTCGGTGCGAGCGTCAAGGACGCCTCCAGTTCTACCAGCAGCACCGTCGGGGCGCTGATCAGCGAGGTCACCTCGGGTGGCGCCGCAGCCAAGGCCGGTCTCGCCGCCGACGATGTCATCACCAACTTCAACGGTGTGCCGATCACGGACTCGATCGACCTCACCGCCCAGGTGCGGGTGCTCCCGGCCGGCGGCAGCGCCGATCTCACCTACGTGCGGGACGGCAAGTCGATCACCGTCTCGGTCACGGTCGGTGAGCTCTCCAGCTAACCGCTCCATACTGTTCCTTCCCACAATCGCGTCGCCGGCTGGTCCGGCGGCGCGATGTGTTTGTCAGTACGTGCGTTCGCCGCGCGGCGCGTGGCAAATTCAGGGGCTGGTAGGCTCGATCGTCCTACCCAATAACCGGAAAGCTGGCCAGCCAGGTGCACCAACGTGGTACGGGTTTTCTTCCCGGGGTGTCGTATGTGATGCCCGTTCTCAACGAGGCGACGCACGTGCGAGCCGCCGTCGAAAGCCTGCTCGCTCAGGACTACCAGGGGGCGTTCGAGGTCACCCTGGCCCTCGGACCGAGCATCGACGGCACGACCGAACTGGTCGAAGAAATGGCCGCCGTGGACGCGCGAATCCGCGTGGTACCCAACGACGTCGGGTCGACTCCGGCGGGCCTGAATATCGCCATCCGCGCCTCCCAATACGCGGTGGTCATCCGCGTCGACGCGCACTCCGTGCTGCCGCCGGACTACGCCCGCATCGCCGTCGAGACGCTCGAGCGCACCGGCGCCGACAACGTCGGCGGCATTATGGATGCTCGCGGCATCAGCGCATTCGAGCGCGCAGTGGCCCGGGCCTACGGCACTCGTATTGGCCTTGGCGGCACGCCGCATCACGTTGGCGGTGCTGAAGGCGCCGCCGAAACCGTGTACCTCGGTTGCTTTCGCACCGAGAGCATCCTGAACGTCGGCCTGTTCGACGAGGGTGTCAAGCGTGGCCAGGACTGGGACTTGAACCGTCGTCTCCGGGAAGCCGGCGGCACGGTCTGGTTCACCCCGAAACTGCGCGTACTCTATCGGCCGCGGCCGACCGTGGCCCAGCTGGCCCGGCAGATGCTCTCGACCGGGCTCTGGCGCGGTGAGCTGGCGCGGCGGTATCCGGCGGCCAACGGCATCCGCTATTTCGTGCCGCCGGCCATGGTACTCACAGTGGCCCTCGGTCTGCTCCTTGGCATCGTCGGGGTCGTGCAGGCCACCCTCGGCGCGGCGCCGTGGCTGCTGCTGGGCCTGATCGTTCCCGCCGGGTACCTGCTCATCGTGGTCGCCGCGACGCTCGCAGTGGCCCGGCCGGACGGATTTCGTACGTCCCTCAATTTTCTCGTAGTCTTGCCCTGCATTCACTTCTGCTGGGGGATCGGGTTCGTGCTCGGCTACCTGAAACTGACCAGCAATATCACGGCACACACGGGAAGGTGAGCAGATGACTAGTTCGCCGAATATCGCCCGCGACCCCACGGCCAGGCCGGAGTCGATCGCGCAGTTGCGCGCTGTCGCCCAGCCGCCCGAGGTACGCCTGCGCGCCAACGCCGAGCACTGGACGGCGAGCCTGTACCTGCGCGACCTGTCGCCGTACCTCACGTGGATGCTGCTGAAGACCCGCATCTCCGCCAACGGTGTGACCGCGCTGATGATCCTGGCGGGCTGGTCGACCGCTGCGGCCCTATTGATCCCCGGAATCTGGGGGGCGGTACTCGCTCTCGCGCTCAGTCAGGTGCAGATGCTCATCGACTGCTGCGACGGAGAGGTCGCCAGGTGGCGCGGTACCTCCTCGCCGGCCGGGGTGTTCCTCGACAAGGTCGGGCACTACTCCACCGAGTCGCTCATTCCCATCGCGCTCGGCATTCGGGCGGCTGCCTACCCGTTCGAGTCGCCAGATGACTATCTGTGGACCAGCCTCGCGCTGCTGCTCGCCCTGATCATCGTGCTGAACAAGGCGCTCAACGACATGGTGCACGTCGCCCGTGCCAATGCCGGCTTGACGAAGCTCGCCGATACCCAGGGTGAGAAGACACCGACCTCGAGCCTGATCGCCCGAGTGCGTCGGCTCGCCCGTTTTGTGCCTTTTCACCGGCTCTACCACTCGGTCGAACTGACCATGGTGATCTTCGCTGCGGCAGTGATCGGGCTGTTCGCCGGGCAGCCGACGGTCGACCGGGCCGTGCTCGTCGTTCTTGTTCCCCTCGCTTTCCTGTCGCTCATCGGGCATTTCGTGGCCATCATGGCGTCCAAGCGTGTCCGTTCCTAGCGAGGCCGCAGAGCGGCCGACGGTCGGGGTGGTGGTGCTCACCCAGGGCACGCGTCCTCGCGACCTCGATCGGGGCATCCGCTCGGTGCTGGCTCAGCATTCAGTGACGCTCGACGTGGTCTGTGTCGGCAACGGCTGGCAGCCGACCGACCTGCCGGCCGGCGTGCACACGCTCGGTCTGCCCACCAACCTCGGCATTCCGGCCGGCCGCAACCGCGGGGTGTCGCGTGTCACCGGCGAGTACCTGTTTTTTCTCGACGACGATGCGAGCATTCCCGACCCGAATTTTCTGATCGAGGCGATCGGCAAACTGCGCGCTGACCCGACGATCGGGCTGCTGCAGCCGCGGGTCGAAGACCCGGCGGGAATCGAATCGCCGCGTCGGTGGATTCCCCGCATACGCAAGGGTGAGGCGTCTACGCCCGGACCGGTGTTCTCGGTCTGGGAGGGGGCTGTGCTGTTGCCGCGCACGGTTTTCGACGCGACCGGCGGTTGGGCCGAACCGTTTTTCTACGCCCACGAAGGGATCGAACTGGCCTGGCGGGTCTGGGACCAGGGCCGGGTCGCTTGGTATGCCGGCGACCTGGTCGCCAACCACCCGGTGATTCTGCCGACCCGCCATGCCGACTACTACCGGTTGAACGCCCGCAACCGGGTCTGGCTGGCCCGACGCAATCTGCCGGTCCTGTTGGTGCCACTGTACGTGGGCTCGTGGACGGCAATTCAGGTGCTGCGCTGGTCGCTGAGCAATCGGCCGGCGTTGCGCGCCTGGTTCGGCGGCTGGCGTGAAGGGTGGCGCGGCGATCCGGGGCCGCGGCATCCGCTGCGAGCCCGCACGGTCTGGCGGATGACCCGCGCCGGACGCCCGCCGATCATCTAACGGAAGGTAGTCTTATTCGGTGGTAATTCGGAAAGACGTCAGGCGTGCAGTCAAACTGGTCAGGGACGTTGTGGCCTCCCGCAAGGCCCAACACAGGCTGCGCGGTCCGCTGAAAGCGCGGGAACTACGCGAAGATAATCACTTCAAGATCGCCGTCTACTTTGCCGATGGGCCGGTCAATCTGTACCAGATGCGGCAGTGGTATCAGCCGCTCGCCACACTCGCCAAGACCTGGCCGGTGCTCGTGCTCAGCCGTACCGGCGGCGGCACCCTCAAACTCATGGATGAGTCGCCGGTTCCGGTTGCCTACGCGCGCACGGTTCCGCAGCTCGAGCAGATCGTGGCCGAGCAGGACATTCGCATCGTGTTCTACGTCAACCAGAACCCGCGCAACTTTCAGATGATGCGCTACGGGCGCTGCTGGCACGTTTTCATCAACCACGGTGAGAGCGACAAAATGTACATGATCACCAACCAGTTCAAGGCCTACGACTATTCGTTTGTCGCAGGGGACGCCGCCCTCGCCCGGCTGGACCGGGTGCTCTGGGACTATGACTTCGACAAGCGCGCCATCAAGATCGGGCGCCCTCAGGCCGACTACTTCAGTGGTGAGCTGCCTTACACGCCCGATGAACGCCAGGTCGTGCTCTACGCCCCCACCTGGGAGGGCGACCGGGCCGCTGCCGCCTATGGCTCCGTCGCAACCCACGGGGTCGCCCTGGTTACCGCGCTGCTCGCCACCGGCACCCACCGGGTAATCTACCGACCGCACCCGCGCAGCGGCGTCGTCGACCATGCCTACGGAACGGCCAACAAGACCATCATCGCCGCTCTTGCGGCGGCCAACGCCCGCGATTCGCGCGCCCAGCACGTCTACGACGCGGGCCCCGACCTCGGCTGGCAACTGGCCGCAGCGGATGTCGCCATCGTCGACATCTCCGCCATGGTCTACGACCGACTCGCCACCGGTAAGCCGCTCATCATCACCCGACCGGTGAACCCGACGGCCGTGATCGACACGAGCGGGTATCTCTCGGACTGCGAGTGGTTGCCCGCCGAGAACGCCGCCGACATCGTGGCTTTCGTCGCACGCCTCACGCACGATGAGGCCGTGGTGGAACGCCTGCAGGGCTGGGTGCAGCATTACTTCGGCGACACCACGCCGGGCGTCGCGACGGAGCGACTGCACGCGGCCGTTGCGCACCTGATGGACGAGTGGGACCGGTTCGCGGCCGTGCACGACGCTGACATCGCGATTGTGCCTGATCCCGCGACGGTTCTTCCGGATGAGTTATAGCGCCTGGTCCTGAACTGGCGTTGGCGCGGATTTGGTCGGCAGGAGCTTGCGTCGGCGCGGGTCACGCACAGTTTTCTCACGCACAGTTTTTTCACGCACAGTGATCTCACGCACCCGGGGCTCCAGATCCGGCTGAAAACCGACCGGTGCCGGGCCGAAGGCGAGGCGGGACGCGTGCATGACCTTGCTGCCGAGAATGTGGTTGCCCGCACCGCCGATCACGGCTCCGATGCCAAACGGCAGGGCCTTGCCGAGCAGGCTGGCACTGCCGCGGGTCGCGAACTGGCGCAGAAATGCGCTCTTGAGTCTGTCGGTGAGCGGGCCGAGAATTGCGCGGGGCAGACTGTTCGTTATGAGCTCACCCCAGTAGGTGTTTCGGGCGGTTCCCGAGCCGGTCGCCTGGCCCGCGAGCTGCCGCACCAAGTCGCTGCCTTCACGGCCGAGCATCATGGTCATGACCAGGGCGCGAGCGCGGTCAGGGTCTTCCACCGCGATGCCGTGTACCTCGCTCACCGACTGGGTGAACAGCGCCGTCGCCTCGAGGAAGCCAGCGGTCTCCACGCCTGACAAAGCGAGGGTGATGCCGGTTCCGACGCCGGGAATGACCGCGGTGGCACCCACTGCGGCACCCCCGGTCGTCACGGCCGCGAGGTAGCGCTTTTCCAGGATGCGCACGATCTGCTCGGGGGAGGCGTGGGGATTCCGCCGTCTTATGCTGCGAATATGGGCGAGCACTACGGGCCGGTGAACGGCCAACACCCGATCAAAGCCCTTGACGAACCCGGTCGGCAGCGCGCCGCCCTGCGGAGTGCCGCCGGTCGATGACAGCATCGGTATGCTCTTCCTGGCCATTGCTCGCCCTTCTCGGTTGCGTCTCGTCGAGTGTACGTGGTGCACCGGCGCGCACGCCGGGACGCGCGGGCGGGTGCCGGAGTACAAATACTATCTTTCGCCAAATGTCCACCCGCTAGTCAAGAATCCTCTGTGCCGCTACAACTGAGGAATGCTTGAGCCTAAATCAGAAGCCTCCCGACTGCTCGGCCTTCGCCTGCGGGAGCGCCGCCTGGCGCTCGGGTTCAATCAGGAGTCCGTCGCTCTGCTCGCCGGACTCAATGTCTCGAATTACGCGCGCATCGACCGGGGCCACGGGAACCCGACGATGTACACGCTCATTCGGCTGGCGGCCGTGCTGCAACTCGAATTGAGTGAGCTGGTAACCGGTCTCGCCGTTGGGCAGCTACCGCCGACTCGCGACTCCTACATTGCCATCGACTTTCGTCGTTCCCAGGAAGCTCTGGCGAGTCGGCGGCTGGGCTAGGGTCAGGCTGCCGGTTTGACGCCATAGTCGGTGTTGTAACGTGCGAGCACGTCGGTGATCGGCCCGTCGAGCACCAGGTCTCCCTTGTCGAGGTAGAGACCGCGGGTGCAAAATCGCCGCAGATCGCGCTCATTGTGCGAGACGATGAACAGGGTGCGACCACCGGCGAGAAGTTCTTCGATGCGGCGATAGCACTTCTCCCGAAAAGCCTTGTCGCCCACCGCCAAAACCTCGTCGACCAGTAGAATGGGCTCTTCGAGCCGAGAGATCACCGCAAAGGCGATTCGCACCTTCATCCCGCTCGACAGGTGTTTGTAGGGCGTGTCGATGAAGTCGGCGATCTCGGCGAATTCAATGATCTCGTCGAAGCGTTCGGTGATCTGCCTGCGCGTCATGCCGTGCAGGCCCGCGGTCAGATAGACGTTGTCGCGCACGCTGAGGTCGTCGACGAACCCGCCCGTGATCTCGATCAGCGGCGCCACACCCTCGGTCACGTGCACCGTTCCCTGGTCGGGCAGCACGACTCCGGTGACGAGTTTGAGCAGGGTGGACTTGCCCTGCCCGTTACGCCCGACGACACCGATGGCTTCGCCCGGTTGCACGCTGAAGGTCACGTGCTGCAGGGCCCAGAATTCGCCCGGTCGGCTGCGGCGTTTGCTGGCGCCGAAGAGATCCTTGAAATTGCGACGCCCGCGCCGATTCCTGCGAAAGCGGATGCCGACATCCTGTAGCGAGATCACCGGCGTTGTCGAAGCGGATGCTTTCCCCTGGGCCACTAGATCTCCTTCAGAACGGCGCGTTCGGTGCGGCGGAAGACCAGCAGTCCGAGCCCGAGAAAGAGGAGGGACAGACCTGCGCTGATCGCGATCGCGAACCAGTCGAGTTGCTCCGGAAAGAATGCCGCCCGATACAGGCTGAAAATGCCGCTCAGTGGGTTGAAAGCAGCCCAGAAATGCAGCTCCGGTGGCAGGTCTGCGGTGCCGTAGATGATGGGGGAGGCGTAGAACAGAAAGCGCAGAATGAGTTTGACGGCCCGCTCCAGGTCGCGGAAGAACACCACGAGCGGGGCGACCAGCAGACCGACACCCGCGGTCAGGGCGGCCTGAATCAGAATGGCGAGAGGAAAGAACAGCGCGTCGGCGTTCAGCTCGGCGCCGTAGAGAATCGCAAACAGGGCGAGCACCGGAATCGACGCGAGAAACTCGATGCCCTTGGAGAGCACCAGGCGGTTCACCCAGATAGTGCGGGGGATTCGGGTGGAACGAATGAGCTTTGCCTCGCGCAGAAAAGCGCGGGTGCAGTCCGAGACGGCGCCGTTGAACCACATCCAGGGCAGCAGGGCGGCCAGCAGGAACACGATATAGGGGTCGTTGCCGACGTTTTTGTTAAATACCTGGGTGAAGACGAACCAGTAGATGCCGGCCATCACGAGCGGATCGAGGATGGACCAGAAGTAGCCGAGCACCGAGGTGGAGTAACGCACACGCAGGTCGCGCTCGGTCAGCAACCACAGCGAATGCCGATACCGGGCGATCGGTGTGCGCTGTTCGGGGCGCACCTGGGCGTAACTACTCACGCGGTCTATCGTATGGGAGCCTGACTTGGTCCCTTGCCAGCCGGCCCTTTCTGGTCTCTTGCTCACACGCCCTCAAACGCTGGTCGTTAATCCCGCATTCGCGTAGATTGAAACTCTGCGCACAACGTCGATGCGTGATTGTCGACACCGGACCCGCACACGAGCAAGGGAGTCAATATGGCCTACAACGTCGCTCAGAAACTGATCGCCTCGCACTTGGTAGTGGGGGAGATGGTTCCCGGCACCGAAATCGGCCTGCGAATCGACCAGACCTTGACCCAGGATGCGACCGGTACCCTGGTCATGCTCGAACTGGAGGCACTCGGTCTCGACTATGCCCGCACGGAAGTGTCCGTGCAATACGTGGACCACAACCTGCTACAGGCCGACAGCAAGAATGCCGAAGACCACGACTTTCTGCGATCCGCCTGCCAACGCTTCGGTATCTGGTTCTCCAAAGCCGGTAACGGGGTGTCGCACCCGACGCACATGCAGCGCTTCGGCATTCCGGGCAAGACCATGGTCGGCTCGGACAGCCACACCCCGGCGGCCGGATCGCTCGGCATGCTCGCCATCGGCGTCGGCGGCACCGAAGTAGCGCTCGCCATCGCCGGCGAACCGCTCTACATTCGCATGCCCCAAATTTGGGGCGTACGCCTGACCGGGCAGCTGCCGCCGTGGACGAGCGCCAAGGACGTCATTCTCGAAATGCTCCGTCGCCACGGTGTGAAGGGCGGCGTCAACCGCATCGTCGAGTATTACGGACCGGGGCTGGCCACCCTGACCGCCATGGATCGGCACGTGATCGCGAACATGGGTGCCGAACTCGGCGCGACCTCGACAGTGTTCCCCGCCGATGACCAGGTGCGCACATTCTTACGCGCCGAGGCGCGCGAGGACGACTTCGTGGAATTACTCGCCGATGCTGATGCGACCTACGACGTGACCGAGGAGATAGACCTGGCCTCGATCGTTCCTCTGATCGCCCTGCCCAGTTCGCCGGGCAACGTCGTTCCGGTCAGTGAAGTCGCTGGCCGACCGGTCGAGCAAGTGGTGATCGGGTCATCCGCTAACCCAGGTCTGCGAGATTTCGCGATCGTCGCGGCGATCACCAAGGGGCGGCAGTCGTTCCCCGGGCTATCCCTCGACGTCAACCCAAGCTCCCGCCAGATTTTGCAGGACTTGACCAAGATGGGCGCCACCCTCGATCTCATCGGGGCCGGTGCGCGGTTGCACCAGTCTGGCTGCATGGGGTGCATCGGAATGGGACAGGCCCCCGCCAACGGCAGCATCAGCCTGCGCACCATGCCGCGCAATTTCCCAGGCCGCTCGGGCACGCAAGAAGACTCGGTTTACCTCTGCTCCCCAGAGACCGGGGCTGCAGCCGCGCTAACCGGAAAAATCACCGACCCGAGAGATCTCGCTGACCTGTTTAACATGGATTATCCCGCGATCACCCTGCCGGAGTTCTCCAGCGTCAACCTGACTATGCTCGAGGCGCCGCTGCCCGCTGCAGAATCGCTCACCGTCGCGCTCGTCAAGGGCGAAAACATTTCGTCGCTGCCCGTCTTCGGTCCGCTCGCCGAACGCATCGAGGCTCCCGTTGCCCTGATTGTCGGCGATAATATTTCAACGGATGAGATTCTTCCGGCCGGCGCGCGCGTCTTGCCGTTTCGCAGCAACGTTCCCAAGCTCGCCGAATTCACCTTTGATCAGGTCGACCCTACCTACCCAACCCGCGCCGCACTCACCCGAGACACGACCGGTCACATGATCGTCGCTGGGGCGAACTACGGGCAAGGGTCTTCTCGCGAGCACGCAGCGATCACCCCGCGATTCCTCGGGCTGCGGGTTGTGCTGGCGGTGTCGTTTGCGCGCATCCACTGGCAGAATTTGGCGAACTTCGGCGCGCTCGCGCTGCAATTCACGGATGCCGCCGATCACGACCGCATTGGCCAGGGAGACGTGCTGGTGCTCGACGGTATTCGCGAGGCGCTCACCAACGGCACCGAGATTATCGTTCGCAACACCACCCGCGATGAGACTTATTCCGTGCGGCACGAGCTTTCGACCCGCCAGATTGAGATGCTCCTGGTCGGCGGCCTCATTCCGTGGCTGCGTGCCCGGCACGCGCAGGGCGAGCCCGCGATCGGCACGACCGAGTAGCAGCGAGAGGCAGAACGCGGTCGGCGCGGGTCTGCCCCGTTTGGTTCATTCGGCGCTGCCGACGACGTAGCGGTAGTACTCGACGCCCTCATCGAAGAAGTCCGGCCCATTCGACGTACCGACGTGATCGATCACGAACTCATCGCGGGCGGGCGGGGCGATATTTTCGATGCGGCGTCCCTCGTGCACATCGATGTATTGCGCTTCGTTCAGATCGATTGCGCCAACCAAGGCTGACTCAAAATTGATTCGCCTGGCCGCTTCTTGCCAGCCGGCGACAACGCGCAGTGGCAGCGCCTCCGCAGCGTCGCCACTGCCGTAGCCGAGGGCCAACCAGTTCTGATCGGTCAGCTCGATGCGATCGGTCAGTGCCTGCTGCAGGCCAGCGGCGAGCCAGGCCGGAAGGGCAAAGCGGTGTAGAGATTGCCGAGGTCGCGCATGGCTTCGGAGCCCAGCCTGAGCTTGTCTTCGACTAGCGTGTCCCAGAGCGGGGTTTTGCGTAGCTGGTTGCGTACCTTGCGGGCCAGGGGAAAAACGTCGCCGGTGTTTTCGGCGAGATCGGCGCCGTTACCGTGAAACGGTGATGGCGCGAGCAGCTCCTCGAGGAGCAGATCGGCATCGACACCGGCGTCGGCAGCGAGTGCGCGCAACTGGTCATGGCCGTCGTCATCATGAGCCAGAGCGAACAGGTAGGCCATGACCCACCCGGTCGTCGGCATCTGGTGGTACGGGCGGTGCATGAAAACCGCGTCGATGTCGTGAAAATAGTCGAGGCTTCGGCCGGGGCGTTTCTCCAGCATGGCCGTCATGGCGTGGTGGATGGCACCGATGTAGCAGCTGGTGGAACAGTGCCCGTTGAACATGGGCAGATCCTGCACCTGTCCGTCATCGCGCGCCGGCTGATTGCGAAAACGGGCAAACGGCTTGCGAAAATCGGCCACGCGGTAGTCGGAGTCGCTGCCGGCTGCGGCGAGGTCCACTTCGAGCAGGCGCGCGTCGCTCTCCAGCAGCATCGCGACCGCGCCGGCACCCTGCGTGGGCTCTGCACTGCCGCCGCGCGCGTACTCCGCAATATCGGCGCACACCACGATGGCCTGGCGACCGCGGCCATCCGTTGCCAAATAGCGCAGCGCAGCTTTCACGCCGTAGACGCCGCCCAGGCAGGCCTGTTTGAATTCGGGCACTTCGCAGTCCCGAGCCAACTGAGGCAGGCCAGCCGCGGCCAGGGCCTCATTGACCATGCCCTTGACGATGACCGCGCCGGCGGAATTGTCGGTGCTCGACTCGGTGCCGAGCGCGAGCAGCCCAACCTGGGACGGGTCGATGTCGTAGTCCCGAATCAGGCGCCACACCGCATTGGCGGCAAAGGTGTACACGCTCTGCGCGGGGGCACGCATGCGAAAACTTCGGCCGACCACCGAGCGGAATTTCTCCCACGGCTGGTCATTCCAGGCACACCACGCTTCGAGCTGCACGCGATAGGGCGGGAGATAGAGGGAAAAACCACTTATTCCAGGAGCCAACTGTGTCTACTTAACTTTTCAGGTGCTTGCTTGACCGCACCGGGTCGTGAACACACCGTCGTTTTAGTCGGTGAAGCTGCGAGTAGTCCGGCGCCGGCTGGTTCGGCCGGATGCCGTCGGGGCTCCCGGCTAAAATAGAGGCAGAACCGATCGGAGTAGCCCTGTGTCACAGACCCTCGAGGCCGGCGCTACGGCGCGCGCCCGCGCACATAGCAATATCGCGCTGGTCAAATATTGGGGCAAGAACAATGTCGTTCTCAATACCCCCGCGGTCGGATCGATCTCCGTCACCCTCGATGCCCTCTTCACCGATACCCGGGTGACCTTTCGTTCGGGTCTCGCTGCCGATGAATTCTGGCTGAGCGGATGCCGGCAGGAGGCCACCAAGGTCGCCCGCGTTCTCGATCTGGTGCGTCAGGCCCGAGGAACGCACTTGTTCGCCGTCGTGGAGTCCGCGAACAATTTTCCGACCGGAGCCGGGCTGGCCTCGTCGGCATCTGGTTTCGCCGCTCTCGCCGTCGCTGCCAGTGGCGCTGCCGGGCTCACGCTCACCGACCGGCAACTGTCGATTCTGGCCAGGCACGGCTCCGGTTCGGCGGCCCGTTCCATCTTCGGGGGCTACGCCCAGATGCACGCCGGCAGCGCCGCTGACGGCTCGGATTCCTACGCCGTGCAGCTGCTGACCGGCGCGGACTGGCCGCTCTCCGTGGTTGTCGCCATTACCGAGCTGGGTGCGAAAACGATCACCTCCACCGTCGGAATGGGGGCTAGCGCTGCCAGTTCACCGTTCTACCCGGCCTGGCTGGCGACGGCCCCCGGTGATCTCGCTGATATGCGGGCCGCGATCGCCGCCCGCGACTTCGTGCGGCTGGGCGAACTCACCGAGTACAACTGCCTCAAGCTACACGCCCTGATGCTGACCACTCGGCCGGCGCTGATCTATTGGAACGCCGCGACGGTCGCGGCGATGCACGCCGTTCGGGATCTGCGCGCGTCCGGCGTGCCGGCCTATTTCACCATCGACGCCGGGCCGCAGCTGAAGGTGCTCTGCCTACCCGGGGATGTGCCCCTGGTTCAGGAGGCGCTGTCGAACGTTGCCGGAGTGCACGAGGTACGCCCGAGTGCTCTCGGCCCGAGCGCCTACAGGTTGGAATGACGTGGCATCCTTTTCGTCGTCGGCACCCGGAAAATTGTTTCTGCTTGGGGAGTATGCCGTCTTGCACGGGGCGCCGGCGCTGCTGGCAGCCGTCGATCGTCGGGTGACCGTTACCGTCACACCTGCCGGGTCGTGGCGGCTGCACGCCCCCAGCGTGGGCATCCAGCATCTCGACCTCGATGAGGAAGGTCGCCTTCCCGCCACCCTCGACGCGCATACCCGTTCGACCCTGCGCCTGTTCGACGCGGTGCGTGTGGCGGTGCGGGCGGGTACAGCCGGCTCTGGCCCGTTTGAGATCAGCATGGACAGCTCGTCATTCGTGCGCGATGGCCATAAATTGGGGCTCGGATCAAGCGCCGCGGTGGCCAGCGCGCTCACTGCGGCCCTGGCAGAAGCCTCCGGGCTTCACCTCGATCGGGAGGCGCTGTTCACTCTGGCCAATTCGGCCCATCGGGCCGCGCAACACGGCACGGGCAGTGGCGGGGATGTCGCCGCGAGCGTGTACGGCGGTCTGCTCTCCTACACCGTCGAGACGCCGCCCGTGCAGATGCAGTGGCCCAGCGACCTCAGCGTTGTGGCCGTGGTTACCGGTGCTGGCTCGGCGACGACCGATCTGGTCGGTCGGGTCAACGATTTTGCCGTGCAGAATCCGGCGCAGCACGACCAGGACCTGGCGCGCCTGATCCGCCTCGCCCACTCGGCGTGCTCAGCGCTCGCCGACCGCGACGGTTTTCTGCGCCTGGTCGATGACTACTTCAGGGCGCTGGCCCTGCTCGACGCCCACGCCCAGGCCGGCATCGTGACCGAGCGCCACCTTGAGCTACGCGCGGTGGCCGAGCGTGCTGGCGGCGTGTTCAAGACCTCCGGCGCCGGCGGCGGCGACGTCGGGCTCGCCTTCAGCGCGAGCGGCGCGCCCGCCGAACGCCTCGAACGTGCGCTGGCCGACGCCGGGGCATCCGTTGTGCCATTTGAATTCGGCGCGCCAGGGGCCCGGTCATGACCGGCTCCCGCATCGCGAAGTTCTATCAGCTGTCGGTGCAGAAACGACTGGATTTGTTGCACAAACGCGGCGCGTTGAACGATGCCGACTATGCCATGTTGCAGCCGGGTACCGGGCTGCTCGACGCCGAAACCGCTGACCGACTGACCGAAAACGTGATCGGCGTGTTTTCCCTGCCAATGGGGCTCGGGCTCAATTTTCAGATCAACGGTCGCGACTACCTGATTCCCATGGTGGTGGAGGAACCGTCCATCGTGGCGGCGGTCAGTTCCACCGCACTTCTGGTGCGCCAAAACGGCGGTTTTACCAGCACGGCCGATGAGCCGCTACTAATCGGCCAGGTGCAGGTCGTTGACGTCGCCGACCCGGCGTTGGCGCGTCTAGCTCTGCTCGCGCAGACGGAACAAATTCTGCGGCTCGCCAACAGCGGCCACGCGAAGATGGTCGCCCGCGGCGGCGGCGCGCGCGGTGTCGAGGTGTATTCGCGGGGAGCGACGGCGCAGAACGGTGAGCTGCTGGTCGTGCACCTGCTGGTCGATACCCGCGATGCGATGGGGGCGAATCTCGTCAACTCAATGTGCGAGAGCATTGCGCCCCTGGTCGAGCAAATCAGCACGGGGCGGGTGTTCCTGCGCATTCTCTCGAACCTGACTGATCGTGCCCTCGTGCGTGCCCGCGCGGTCATCCCGCAGGCAGCGCTGGCCACCGGGGAGTACTCCGGTGACCGCGTTCGTGACGGCATCATTCTGGCTGCCGAATTCGCCGAGCTGGATCCCTACCGGGCTACCACCCACAACAAGGGCATCATGAACGTCATCGACGCCGTCGCGACCGGCAACGACTGGCGAGCCATCGAAGCGGCTGCCCACGCCTATGCCGCTCGCGGTGAACACTACGCGCCGTTGTCGACCTGGCGGGCGAACTCGGCTGGTGACCTGGTCGGCGAGCTGACGATGCCGCTCAAGGTGGGCACGGTCGGCGGGCAGGTGGAATCAAACCCGGCCGTGCAAATCGCCCACAGCATCCTGAGAATCGGGTCGGCGCGCGAACTGGCCGAGGTCATGGCGGCGGCGGGGCTGGCCCAAAACCTGGCGGCGCTCAAAGCGCTCTCCACCACGGGAATCCAACACGGGCACATGCGCTTGCACGCCCGGGCGGTCGCGGTGGCCGCCGGCACCAGCCCGGCGCGCTTCGATGAGGTTGTGGAGCAGCTCGTCGTCGGCGGCGAGATTAAGGTGTGGAAGGCGCGGCAAATTCTGGCAGACCTTGAAGCCCCGCCGCTGGCCGCCAGCGCCCCCGCCGCCGCAGTAACAGCCATGCCCCCCACGCGTGCACCGCAGGGTGCGGGCGGGCACGTCGGTTACGGCAAGATCATCCTGCTCGGGGAACACTCAGTGGTGTACGGTCGGCGGGCCATCGCCGCGCCCATCGGCCTCACGGTGCGCGCCGAGGTCGGGCGCGGCGAGCCGGGGCAGGCGCCGATCATCACCGACTGGGACGCGGATGGTTCGGTGCAGGAACCGATCAGCGCCGACGTCTCACACCGGGTCGCCACGTTGATCGCCGCACGTCTGGGTTTGCCGCAATCCGGCGTGCGGGTCGACGTGTTTTCTGAGCTGCCGCGAGCGAGCGGTCTAGGGGCGTCGGCCGCGTTCGCCGTCGCTCTCATCCGGGCGACCGCCGAGTGCTTCTCCATTCGGCTCAGCGACGAGCAAGTGTCGAGTTTGGCATTTGAGTGCGAAAAGATTGTGCACGGCACACCGTCCGGCATCGACAACACCGTTGCCACGTTCGGCCGTCCGATTCTTTTTCAAAAAACGGATGCTCCGAGTGGTCACGAAATCCGCGACATCGTCACACCGAATCCGATCCCGATTGTGATCGGTCTCACCGGTGTGCACGCCCTGACCGCGCACACGGTGGCCGCCGTGCGCGCGGCGTGGCGGCAGCGCCCCGCGCGTTACGATGCGATCTTCGATCAGATCGACTCTCTGGTCGGGGAGGGGGCCGACGCCCTGCGCCGGGGCGACACTGTCGAACTGGGCGAGCTGATGAACATCAACCAGGGCCTGCTCAATGCCCTGCAAGTCTCGAGTCCCGAGCTCGAGCAGATGGTCGCCATCGCCCGCCGGGCCGGTGCCCTCGGTGCCAAGCTGACCGGCGGAGGCGGCGGCGGCGCGATGATCGCCGTGGCTGGGTCCGCTGGCGCTGAACCGATCCGTGCCGCCTTGCGCGGGGCCGGTTACACCACCTACCTGACCGAGATTCGGTAGATAGTTGGTGACGGTTATTTGCTGTCGCTGTTAAATTAGGACATGCTTACGTCATGTTAATAGCCCACCGCCAGGCGGAGTCAACATGCGTCACCGTTCGACCAGTACCTGAGAAGAGACCCCACCTATGCGCACTCGTGCACATTCAACATCCCGACTTCGCGCCGCCGCCGCCGTCATTGCCACCATCGCTCTGGTTTCCGGATGCGCTGCCACCTCCCCGAATGCCCCCGCCAACGCGAACACGCTGACCTACGCCATCAACGGCGGCACGCTCAGCGGCGGCAAGATGGACATCCACTCGTCGGCGTTCCAGGCCACCGCCCTCGTAATGCGCAACTCCTTCGACTCCCTCGTCTATGAGAAAGCCGACGGTTCGTTCGTGCCATGGCTCGCCACGTCCTGGCAGATCTCCGACGACGGCCTGCACTACACGTTCGATCTGCGGGGCGATGTCACGTTCCACGACGGCGAACCCTTCAACGCCGAGGCCGTCAAGGCTAATTTCGAGCACGTCGTCGCCCCAGAGACGGCGTCAGCGGATGCTGCCAGTCTGATCGGGTACGCCGAAACCGGCGGCTTCTACGCTGGCACCGAGGTCATCGACGAATTCACCGTTCGGGTGAACTTCAGCCAGCCATACGCGCCATTCCTGCAGGCGGTGAGCACCGCCAAGCTTGGCTTCTACTCGCCGGCCACTCTGCGGGACAACGCGGCGCAGCTTTCGGCCGGTGGACCGGGCATTTCGGTGGGAACCGGACCTTACGTGCTGAGCGAATATACGCCAGACCAGAGCATCGTCTTCACCGCAAATGAAAACTACGACTGGGCGCCGGAGGGCAGCTCCCATCAGGGCGCGCCCGCCATCGACACGCTCGAGTTCCGCATCCTTCCCGAATCCTCGGTGCGCACGGGCGCCCTCACGAGCGGCCAGGCACAGATCGCCAGCGACATCACTCCGAACACAGTCAGCCAGATCGGCGACGACTTCACCATCCAGAACGTGACGATGCCTGGCCTGCCGTACACCCTGTTCCTGAACGAGGCGCACGGCGTCTTCGCCGACGAGAACGTGCGCCGTGCCTTCGCGCTCGGGGTCGACATCGGTCCGGCCGTCGAGACCATCTACCAGGGACAGGCGGAGCGAGCCTGGAGCATCCTCTCCCCGGCCACGCCCAACTCCTACGACCCGAGCCTCGAAGACAGCTGGGCGTTCGACCCAGACCAGGCCAATGCGCTGCTTGATGCGTCCGGCTGGACCGAGCGCGACTCCGAGGGCTACCGCACTAAAGGTGGAGCCCGACTGAGCGCCCAGTGGCTCGCCTACACCCCGGTCTCCGACGCCAACGCAAGCCTCGGCGACGTGGTGCAGTCTGACCTGCGCGACATCGGGTTCGAAATCGTGCGCGACAACCGTGAGATCGCCCAATACTACGAGGCCTTCGACGCACGCGACTATGACCTGTCCGACTGGAGTTTCCCCAGCGTCGACGCCGACGTCCTGCGCGCCCACCTGCACAGCGGCGGCTATAAGAACGGCTCGTCTACGGCCGACCCGGTCGTCGACCAGCTGCTCGACGACGCCATCGCCACGAGCGATCCGACCGAACGCGAAGCGCTCTACCAGCAGCTGCAGCAGTGGAACGCGACCCATGTGGTCATGGTGCCGATCACGGTGCCCACCGCCATCACCGCCTACAGCAAGACCATCGAGAACTTGAGCTTCGATCTGTACGGGCAGCCGCTCTTCTACGAGGCGTCCCTCACGACCGCGCCGTGACCGCGCACCGCGAGGGCCGTGCGCGTCGATCCGGCCGACCGGGCGCCCGCCTGGTCGGCCGGATCGGCCGGATCGGCGGCATGATCCTCGTGGTGTGGGGCGCCGCCACCGTGGGCTTCTTCTCGCTGCGGTTGATCCCCGGCGACCCGGTGAACGTGCTCGTGGGGCTCGGCAACGTGTCGCAGCGAGTGCGCGACCAGATCCGAGCAGACTGGGGCCTCGTCGACCCGCTTCTCCTGCAGTATTTCCACTACCTCGGCCGCCTGCTGCAGGGTGACCTCGGCACGTCGTATCGCATGCAACAACCCGTCGTCGCGGTGATCGGCCAGCAACTCGCGCCGACGATGCAACTGATGGGCCTCGCCATCGCGTTCGCCGTGCTGCTCGCGGTCGGGTCGGCGCTGCTCGGCCGCGGCAGGCGCACCGGCCCGATGGCTGGCCTGCTCGAGCTCGTGGCGGTGTCCTCGCCCACCTTTTGGATCGGTCTGGTGCTGATTGGTGTTTTCGGCTTCGGACTGGGTTGGTTCCCCGTGGTCGCCACCGCCGGGTTTGGCGCGCTCGTGCTGCCCGCCGTGACCCTCGCCATTCCGGTGGCCGGCATTCTCAGCCAGGTGTTGCGCCAGGGCCTCGACGACGCGGCCGCTCTGCCCTTTGTCGACACCGTGCGCGCCCGTGGAGCGAGCCAGACCCGCCTCGTGCTGCGGCATACCCTGCGCCACGCCGCAGCGAACAGCGTCACCCTCACGGGCTACATCGTCGGTTCCTTGCTCGGCGGTTCGGTGCTGGTAGAGACCGTCTTCGCCCGTCCCGGACTCGGACGCGTGGCCCTGAACGCCATCGTCAATCGGGATGTGCCTGTGGTGCTGGGCATTATTGTGCTCGCCGCAGTGTCGTTCTCGTTGGTCAACCTGCTGGTCGACTTCGTGGCCGACCGTCTCGACCCGCGCCTGGCGACCGAGCAGGCCTACGCGTGAGCATTCTCGCCGCCGCGCGCTCCCGAACCGCCCGCACCCGACGCGTGACCCGGATTCCCACACCGGCCCTCTGGGTGGCCGCCGGCTTCCTACTGCTCCTCTTGCTGTCCGCATTGTTTCCTCGGTTGTTCACCGGAACTGATCCCGTGCGCACGGACATCGGCGCTGCGCTGCTGGCGCCCGGCCCTGGGCATCCGTTTGGAACTGACCAGGCCGGCCGCGACGTGTTCGCACGTGTCATCTATGGCTCGCGCTACTCGCTCGTGATCGGCTTCGGGGCTACCCTGATTGCCCTCCTGGCGGGCCTGGTGATCGGCTCTCTGGCCGGGCTGATGCGCCGGGTCGGCGACGGTGTATTGAGCCGGGCGATCGAGATCGTGATGGCGTTTCCGGAGTTTCTGCTAGCGCTGATCGTGATAGCGATCATCGGGCCGGGGGAGGCGAGTCTGCTGATCGCGGTCGCCATCGCGGTGATTCCGTCATATGCCCGCGTCGCCCGGGTACAGACCCTGGTGGTGAAGCGGGCCGGCTACGTGGAGGCCGCCCGCACACTCGGGGTGCCGCCGGCGGTCACCGTGCTGCGGCACGTGGTGCCGAACACGCTCGGGCCGTTGCTCGTGATGGCCACAATGGGAATCGGTACGGCCATCACGGCCGCCGCCGGCCTCAGTTTTCTCGGCCTCGGACCGAAGCCGCCCACACCGGAGTGGGGGCTCATTCTCTCCGAGGGACGCAACTTTCTCGCTACAGCCTGGTGGATCGCTGTGTTCCCTGGACTCGTGATCACCGCGACCGTGGTCTCGACGAGCGTTCTCGGACGGCATCTGCAGGCCAGCGCGGCGGGGCGGCAACGATGAGCGTCGTGAGTGTGCGCAACCTGCGCGTCGTCGTGCCGGGCGGGGCCGCCGTGGTCGATGGGGTGTCGTTTCGCATCGAGGCTGGGCAGTGCCTCGGCATCGTGGGGGAGTCCGGTGCCGGTAAGACCCTGACAGCGCGTAGCCTGATCGGGCTCGCCGGCTCCGGGGTCACCGCCGACGAACTGACGGTGGCTGGCGTCGACGCCCGCGCGCTCTCCCCTCAAGGCTGGCGGGGCCTCCGTGGGGCGCGGGTAGGGCTCGTGAGCCAGGATGCCCTGGTGTCTCTCGACCCGCTGCGCCGAGTGGGCGCCGAGGTGGCCGAACCGCTCGAGGTGCACGAACCGCAGCTCGGCCGTGTCGACCGTTCTCGCCGAGTGCTGCAGCTGCTCCGGCAGGTTGCCATGCCCGATCCGGCCCGGCGTGCCCGGCAGTACCCGCACGAGCTCTCCGGCGGGCTGCGCCAGCGCGCGCTTATCGCCGCGGCACTGGCGGCATCGCCGTCGCTGCTGATCGCCGACGAACCCACGACAGCTCTCGACGCGACGGTGCAGGCGCAGGTCGTGCGACTGCTGCGTGAGCTGAAGGAATCTGGCCTCGCCCTGTTGCTGATCAGCCATGACCTGTCGATCATCTGCCAGCTGGCCGACCAGGTGGCGGTCATGAAGGACGGCCGATTCGTGGAAGTGCAGGCCGCGGCCGCCCTGTTTGCCGCGCCGCAGCATCCGTATACTCGTCAGTTGCTGGCCGCTGCCGCGCTGGGCACGGCCACGGCGCCGAAGCCGGGCCCCGTGGTGCTCGCCGCACATGACCTCGCCAAGACATACGGAACGCTGACGGCCGTCGACGGGGTCTCGTTCGAACTGCGAGCCGGCCACACCGTGGGTATCGTGGGCGAGTCAGGCTCGGGTAAGAGTACCGTGGCACGGATGCTGCTGGGCACGCAGTCGCCCGACCATGGTTCGGTGCTGCTGCACGGCGAGCCCTGGAGCGGCCTGCCGGAATCCCAGCGCCGGGCCCGGCGGGGACGTCTCCAAATCATTCACCAGGACTCGCTGAGCGCCTTCGACCCGCGGGCGACGGTGCTGCAGATTCTGTCGGAGGCTATCGCTCTCGACGGGATTTCGCGCCAGTGGCGTACAGCTCGGGCGGTGGAATTGCTCGCGCAGGTGGCGCTGGCGACCGGGCTGCTTGGCCGGCGCGCGCACGAGCTCTCCGGCGGGCAGCGGCAGCGCGTGGCGATCGCCAGGGCGCTCGCCCGGCGGCCGAGCATCCTGGTGTGCGACGAGCCGGTCTCGGCGCTCGACGCGCAGGTTCAATCCCAGGTGCTCGCGCTGCTGGCTTCTCTCCAGGAATCCACCGGACTCGCCATGGTGTTCATCTCGCACGACCTCGCCGTGGTTCGGGCACTGAGCCACGAGATCCTCGTGATGAAGGAGGGCGTTGTTGTGGAGCAGGGGCCAGCGGTCGATCTCTTTGCGGCGCCGCAGCATCCGTTCACCCGCGAGTTGCTCGCCGCCCACCGGTAAAACCGACGTTTCTGCGGTGACCCGGCGCTCGCGGCACGTGTTTGCGACCGCGGCACTGGTTGGAACGCGTGCCACGACCCGGGAGAGAACCACGCTGTTCCCGGACGGCTGGCGTCGTGACCGGGGACGTCGCGACCGTCGACGAGGACGGCTTCCCCACGATCGTCGACCGCGCTAGGGCACTCACTATCACCGGTGGATGCAACCCCGCGCGCCTGCTCGGCAAGATCCTGCGCAAACAGGTGCGTGAGCAGCTGCTGACCACGCTCTGACCCGGGCAGCAGTTCCAAACCAGCGGATTGGAATCCCACCGCAGTCACCGCGGCCTTCCCCAGTGCTACATCGGTGCTCTCGCTGTCTGAGCGGACAGAAACGACCCGGACACGTGGCGGGTCATGCCGTTGTCCGGGATCGTGCGCCAGGGGTGGTCGGCCGCTGGCGGCTGCGGATACCAGACGTCGCGGGCATATCCGGCGATTTGCCCGGATTCCAACGCGCGAACGATCGCGTCACGGTCGGTGATCTCGGCTCGGGCCGTGTTCACGATGTACGAGCCTCGTTTCATTGATGAGATCAGGGCGTCGTCGAAGAGGTGATGCGTCTCCGGATGCAGCGGTGCATGGATCGATACCACGTCGACGGCCCGCACGACCGAGGCCGCATCCGGGTGGAAGGTCAGCCCAAGTTCGCGCTTGATTTCGGTGGACAGCCTGTTCTTGTCGGTGTAGTGCAGGTGAACATCAAAGGGTGCGAGTCGGCGCAGAACGGCACGACCGATGCGGCCGGCCGCGATGACACCGACGTTCATTCCCTCGATGTCATGGGCGCGCTCGACGCTGTCGGCTATGTTCCAGCCACCATTGACGACCCATTCGTGCGAGGGGAGGTAGTTGCGAACGAGATCGAGGACTTGCATAACAGCGTGCTCGGCGACACTGATGCTGTTGCTATAGGTCTCTTCGACCACGGTGATGCCGTGGATGATTGTTGCGTCGAGATCAACGTGATCCGAACCGATGCCGGCCGTGATCGCGAGCTTCAATTTTGGCGCCTCCGCGATCCTTTCTGCGGTCAAATAGGCCGGCCAGAATGGTTGGGAAATCACGATGTCAGCGCTCGCGAGCTCCCGTTCTGGGTAGTCATCAAGTACAGGGATGCTGTCGCGTGCGCACTGCGGCGGGTACCCGGTGACGGAATCTGGGTAAAGGACAAGAAGAATCTTGGCCATGTGGCCTCTTTCTGTGACGCCGGTTTGGCAGGTGTCGCGCCCAGCGGATGCGCGGCACAGAACGCCGCAACCGGTAGCGCGACCGTTGTCGATGCGCTGGGCACGACGCCAAGACGCAGTACGCCGGTCACGCCGGATTTGAGTGCGGGCACCTCCGCCTTGAGCGTGTCACGCTCCGCCACAATCCGTTTGGCCCACATCACCACGAGTTCGCCCTCCGGCGTCAACCCCTCAAAAGCATGACCACGGTTGATCAGTGAGACATTGAGTTCCTGCTCCAGCTTGCTGATTCCCGCGTGAAGGGCGGGCTAGGAAACATGACAGGCCGCAGCCGCGTGCGCGAAGTGTCGTTCCCGTGCGACAGCGACAAAATATTCCAGTTGGCGAAAAAGCACGCGTTCTCCTTTGACTCGAGGGTAACGACCCCACCGC
Organism: Cryobacterium aureum; assembly: GCF_002954245.1. Classification (GTDB taxonomy): domain Bacteria; phylum Actinomycetota; class Actinomycetes; order Actinomycetales; family Microbacteriaceae; genus Cryobacterium; species Cryobacterium aureum. Next base: position 90,244 of record NZ_PPTG01000045.1, read on the forward strand.
CTGCTCGACTCTAGTTGCTGCCAGGCGGTGGACCGGCGCGTTAACTTGCCAGCCGAGCTGAATTAGGACATGCTTATGTCATGTTAATAGCTCACCGCCGCGGAACCGCTGGCACAGACGGGTCGAACCCTGGAGCGAATGGTCTGGAGGAACGCACCTGGGACCGCGTGCGGCAGATGCTCGCCGAGGATGGCCCACTGACCGCAGCCGATCTGGCCGCGCGCTTGGGACTGACGCCCGCCGCCGTTCGCCGCCACCTCGACCAGCTCGCCGAGGAAGGCGCCGTCGAAGAACACGTGCCCGCGACGTCAGGTGGCCGCGGCCGGCCGGCCCGCGCCTATGTCCTCTCCGCGTCCGGTCATGCCGGTCTGGGGGCTGACTACGCCGATGTGGCGACCTCGGCGTTACGCTTTCTCGCCGAACGCGCCGGAGCGGATGCCGTTGGCGAGTTCGCCCGTGAACGCAGCGCACAACTCGAGCGAGGCTATGCCGCACAACTGCCCTCGACCGGCGGAAATGTCCGCGCCCGTGCAGAGGCACTGGCGTCGGTACTGAGCGATGAAGGTTTCGCGGCGACGATCCGGCCGGTCGGAGCTGACCTGCCAGCGAATGGTGTGCAGCTGTGTCAGGGGCACTGCCCCGTTCTGCATGTCGCGGCTGAGTTTCCGGAGTTCTGCGACGCCGAGACCGAGGCTTTCTCCCGGCTGCTCGGAGTTCCGGTTCAACGACGCACGACTCTGGCTGGGGGCGCACACAGCTGCGCGACGTTCATCCCCCTTGACGCTCTGGCCACGACTACCAGCTCCGACACGAACAATTGTAACGACGGGACAAATGTATGAGTACCAGTGCAGGACTAATCACGGGAGTGCATCCGATCACCCGCCCCGAGGCCATCAATTCTGACGTCGGCGCGAACGCGGCATTCAGCATCGAGGAGTCGGCCGCCATCCGTAGCGACTTCCCAATTCTCTCGCGTCTCGTGCGTGGCGGGAAACCATTGGTGTACCTGGACTCCGGGGCCACGTCACACAAACCGCACCAGGTACTCGATGCCGAACGCACCTTCTATGAGCAACACAACTCCGCGGTTCACCGTGGTGCTCATCAGCTGGCCGAGGAAGCCACCGAAGCATTTGAATCGGCGCGCGCGACCGTTGCACGGTTCATCGGTGCACAAACTAAGGAGGTGGTGTTCACCAAGAACGCCACCGAAGCCCTGAATCTCGTGGCGTATTCGTTCAGCAACGCGGCCGCTACCGGGGCCATGGACGGCGTCGAAGCGGATGTCGCGGCGCGCTTCAAGCTCGGCGTGGGCGACGAGATCGTGATCACCGAGATGGAGCATCATGCCAATCTCATTCCCTGGCAGGAACTTGCCCGGCGCAGCGGCGCTACCCTGCGGTGGATCGGTGTCACCGATGACGGTCGCTTAAACCTGAACGATTTGGAGACGGTCATCAGTGACCGTACCAAGGTGGTCGCCTTCACGCACGTGTCCAATGTTTTGGGTACCATCAATCCGGTTTCGGCCATTGTGGCTCGGGCCCGGAAGGTCGGGGCTCTGACCGTGCTCGACGCCAGCCAGTCGGTGCCGCACCTGGGGATCGACGTCGTCGATCTCGACGTCGACTTGCTGGCCTTCAGTGGTCACAAAATGTTCGGCCCCCTCGGGGTCGGTGTGCTCTGGGGCCGCTCTGGCCTCCTGGAAGCCATGCCCCCCTTCCTCACCGGAGGCTCGATGATCCACACCGTGCACATGGAGGGCTCAACCTACGCTGCGCCGCCGCAACGTTTCGAGGCGGGTGTCCCGGTGGCCGCGCAGGCCGTTGGCCTGGCTGCGGCCTGTGATTACCTGACCCGGTTGGGGATGCCGCGGGTGAGCGCCCATGAGCAGGCCCTCACCGAAGTCCTGCTGGCCGGCCTGGCCCAACGCCCCTGGATCCGTGTCATCGGACCGGTCGACGGTGCGGACCGTACCGGTGTGGTGTCTTTTGTGGTCGACGGCGTGCACGCGCACGACGTTGGCCAAATCCTCGACGATGCCGGAGTCGCGGTGCGAGTCGGCCACCACTGCGCCTGGCCATTACACCAGCGTCTGGACGTGGCCGCGACCACGCGAGTGACCTTCGCCGCCTACAACACGGTGGCCGAGATCACCGTGTTGCTCAACGCTCTCGACCAGGTCCCCGCGGTGTTCGGGGTGGAGGTACTGTGACCTACGTCATCGCCTTGCCCTGCGTGGACGTCAAGGACAGGGCATGTATTGATGAATGCCCCGTCGATTGCATTTATGAGGGTGACCGGGCGCTCTACATCCACCCCGATGAGTGCATCGACTGCGGAGCCTGTGAACCAGTCTGCCCGGTCGAGGCGATCTTCTACGAAGATGACGTGCCGGAGCAGTGGGCCGACTACTACAAGGCCAACGTTGAGTTCTTCGACGACATCGGCTCCCCGGGTGGAGCGGCCAAGGTCGGCCCATACGCCAAGGATCACCCGCTGATCGCGGCACTTCCCTCACAGCGTCGCTGACCGAAACGATCGGGCTGCTCGCAGCCAACAACAACTGACATGGAGACGAAATGAGTGCACCCACAACCTCGACTGGTATCTCTGACGAGGTCCGCGAATTAGCGAACCAGGAATACCAGTATGGATTTGTGACCGATCTCGAAACTGACGTCGCACCCCGCGGGCTGAACGAAGACATCATCCGACTGATTTCGAGCAAGAAAAATGAGCCGGATTGGCTGTTGGAATGGCGGCTCCGTGCCTACCGGCACTGGACCACGCTCACGGCACCGACCTGGCAGCACGTCACCTATGGGCCGGTCGACTACCAGGACATCATTTACTACGCCGCTCCCAAGCCGAAAAAACGCGTGGAGAGCATGGACGAGGTCGACCCGGAGCTGCGGGAGATGTTCGACAAGCTCGGCATTTCGCTCGGTGAGCAGGAGCGTCTCAGCGGCGTGGCGGTCGACGCGATCGTCGATTCGGTCTCGGTTGCCACGACGTTCAAAGACAAGTTGGCCGAGGTCGGAGTGATCTTCTGCTCCTTCTCGGAAGCCGTTCAGGAGCATCCGGATCTGGTGCGTCAGTACCTCGGCTCCGTGGTTCCGTACAATGACAACTTCTTCGCCTGCCTGAACGCGGCGGTGTTCACCGACGGTTCGTTCTGTTACATCCCTAAGGGCGTGCGCTGCCCGATGGAGCTGTCCACCTACTTCCGCATCAACGCCGCCGACACCGGCCAGTTCGAGCGAACCCTGATCATCGCCGAAGAGGGCGCTTATGTCAGCTATCTCGAGGGCTGCACGGCGCCTGTTCGTGATACGAACCAGCTGCACGCCGCCGTGGTTGAGCTGGTGGCACTGAACGATGCCCAGATCAAGTACTCGACGGTGCAGAACTGGTATCCCGGAGATGCCGACGGCAACGGCGGCGTGTACAACTTCGTCACCAAACGGGGTATGGCTTCCGGCCGCAACGCAAAGATTTCCTGGACCCAGGTTGAAACCGGCTCCTCGATCACCTGGAAGTACCCCGGCGTGGTTCTTAAGGGTGACAACTCGGTCGGCGAGTTCTACTCGGTGGCATTGACGGCCAGACGTCAGCAAGCGGATACCGGCAGCAAGATGGTGCACATCGGCAAGAACACCAAGAGCACCATCATCTCGAAGGCTATTTCAGCCGGTCACGGGCAGAACACCTACCGCGGTCTGGTGGACATGCGACATTCGGCCGTCGGAGCCCGCAATTTCACCCAGTGCGATTCCCTGTTGATCGGCAAGGACAGCGGTGCACACACGCTTCCGTACATCGAGGTGAAGAACCAGACCGGGCAGGTTGAGCACGAGGCATCGACCTCCAAAATCGGCGAGGAACAACTCCTGTACTGCCGGCAGAGGGGTATCCCGGAAGAAGAGGCGGTGTCGATGATTGTGAACGGTTTCTGCCGTGAAGTTTTCAAGATGCTGCCCATGGAATTCGCCGTTGAGGCGCAAAAACTGTTAACCGTAAGCCTGGAAGGAAGCGTTGGCTAATGCTGAAAATCGAAGAACTGCACGCCAGTATCGAGGACAAAGAAATATTGCGAGGGGTGAACCTGCAACTGAAACCGGGTGAGGTGCACGCGATCATGGGCCCGAACGGTTCGGGGAAAAGCACCTTGGCCAGTGTATTGATCGGCCGTGAGGGGTACCTAGTCTCTGGCAGCGTCACGTATGAGGGTCAGGACCTGCTGACCTTGTCACCGGAAGAGCGCGCTGCCGCCGGTGTATTCCTGGCCTTCCAACATCCGGTCGAGATTCCCGGCGTCGGAAACATGTACTTCATGCGCACCGCCTTGAACTCCCTGCGCCGCCAGCGTGGAGAAGAAGAACTGGATCCGGTGGACTTTCTGGCGCTGGCTCAGGAGAAGATGAAGCTCGTTGAGATGGACCAGACCTTCATGAATCGCTCGGTCAACGAGGGATTCTCCGGCGGTGAAAAGAAACGCAACGAGATCCTGCAAATGGCGATCCTGGAACCCAAACTCGCGATTTTGGATGAGACCGACTCCGGTTTGGACATCGACGCTCTGAGGGTGGTCGCCAGCGGGGTGAACGCCCTCCGGAGCGAAGGCCGCAGCATGCTCGTCATCACGCACCACCAGCGCCTTCTGGACTACATCGTGCCCGACCAGGTGCACGTGATGACCGCCGGCCGGATCGTGCGTTCCGGGGGCAAGGACCTGGCCGTCGAGCTCGAAGCGCACGGCTACACCGGTACCCAGGAAGCTGACGCAGGTCGATTGAGCACGGCCGGGATATCGCGATGACCGTTCTGAGCGCGGCCAGCGGAGTGCTCGCTGGCTTTGAACCTCGGCTCGGCGCGCGTGATCCCGCCTGGCTTGCCGAGGCGCGGGTAGCCGCCCTCCAGTGGGTGGGTGAGCACGGCTTCCCGACCCACAAGGATGAGGACTGGAAATACACCGGATTGGCCCCGATCCTCGCCGTACCGTTCGATGCCTCCACCGTGGCATCTGGCAGCCGGGTGACGGCAGAAATGATCGACGAGGCTGCGGTCGATCTCGGTGGTCCACGGTTGGTCTTCGTCAACGGCCATTTCTCGTCCGAATTCTCGCGAGTGACCGGGGTGCCAGCCGGTGCGGTCGTCACGACCCTGGCCGCGGTGCTGGCAGCCGGGCCTGACCGCCTCGAACCCTTTTTCGCGCATGCACCGGGAGTGCGTCACGCCTTCGCAGCATTCAATGACGCTCTGGCCGAGGATGGCGCATTCATTCATCTTCCCAGCGGCACCATCGTGGACGAGCCGATTCAGCTGGTCTACTTCTCCGACACCGGTGGAGTCCCGCTGATATCCAGTCCACGTTCGGTGATAATCGCCGATTCGCACTCTCGTGCCACGATCGTCGAGACCTACGCCGGGGTCGATTCCGACGTGTATTGCACCAACGCCGTCACCGAACTCCTCCTCGCCGAAGACGCCCACATTGAGCACTACAAGGTGCAAAACGAGCCGACGAGTGCTTTCCATGTGGCGCTGCTGTCCGTGCGGCAAGGGCGGGGCAGCCGATTCTCTTCCCGTTCCATCATGCTCGGCGCCCGCATAGCCCGGCACGAGGTGCGAGTTCAACTGGATGGCGTCGGCGCCGAGGTCAGCCTCGACGGCGTCTACCTGCCCCAGGGCGATCAACTCCACGACAACACGATCTTCGTCGATCACGCCGCGACAGACTGCACCAGCCACCAGCTGTATAAGGGAGTGTTGGACGGCCGGGCACACGGTGTGTTCAACGGCCACATTATGGTTCGTCATGGCGCTGACGGTACCGATGCGAACCAGAAGAACAAGAACTTACTGCTCTCCGACCGCGCCGAAGTCGACACCAGGCCCCGGCTGGAAATCTATACCGATGATGTGAAGTGCACGCACGGTGCTGCGGTGGGCCAAATGGATGAGGAGGCTCTCCTCTACCTTCAGACGCGTGCCATCCCGCTGGAAGCGGCCAGGGGCCTGCTCATCTACGCGTTTGTACACGAAATGGTGGACCGGATCGAGTTGGACCCACTGCGCGCCCAGTTGGAACGCGTGGTCGCTACCCGGTTCGGGAGTGACGCCACTGTGGTCGCTCCATGACGGCCGGCCCAGGGATCGCTTCGGTCAGTGCGGGAATCGCGGGTCTCTACCAGGAAATGATCATCGACCATGGCCGCCGGCCACGGAATTTTCGTACAATCGACCGTGCGACGTGCTCGATCGAGGCCGTTAACCCGCTATGCGGCGATCAGTTGACTCTCGCCATTCAACTCACCGACGGCGTCATCACCGACGTTGCCTTCACGGGGAGCGGATGCACCATTTCCCAGGCATCCGCTTCGCTGATGACCATGGCCGTCAAGGGTCTGGCAGAGGAGGAAGCCCTGACGCTGTTCGCTCGCGTGCACACCATGCTCACCAGCGAATCCGAGGGGGAAGCGGCATTGGCCGAGGTGGGCAAGCTCGCGGTGCTCTCTGGCGTATGGGAGTACCCGACCCGGGTCAAGTGCGCCTCCCTGGCCTGGCAGGCGTTGCGCAATGCGCTGGAAGGTGACGACCGCGCGGACGGCAGCCGTGTCGTCGGGACGGAGAAGTAGCCGATGGACTCAGGCCAATACAAGATCGTCGAACTCGAACACAGCTGCCAGGCGACGGTAATTCCGGGCGGGCAACCGATGCTGCTTCAGGCCGGCGAGCAGGTTGTCATAACGCAAACCCTCGGTGCGAGCGTCACCGTCCAAACCTCAATGGGCTACCTCGTTCGGATCAGTGCCGAAGACTCGGCCGCGCTCGGCCTGAGCCGACCGGTCGCCGAAACCGTGAACATGAATGACGGTCCGTTTGACCTGGACCAGGTGCTCGATGCGCTCAAGAACGTGTTCGACCCGGAAATTCCGATCAATGTTGTCGATCTGGGTCTGATCTATCTGTGCCAGGCGGAGCCGCTGCCTGATGGCACCCACCGGGTCGAAGTCAACATGTCAATGACCGCTCCGGGCTGCGGCATGGGCGATGTGCTCAAAGAGGATGCCCGCACAGCAATTCAGGCGGTTCCGGGCGTCGGCGAGATCGATATCGAACTGGTCTGGGACCCACCGTGGGGCCAGGACCGGATGTCGGAAGCCGCTCGGCTCCAACTCGGAATGTACTAACCAGGCACGACAATATCGGGCAGTTGATGGCGCCCAATGGAGACAGATGAATTCAACGCAGGGAATGCTCGCTCCGCAGATCTCCGTCGGGAACGTGCCGGTCGTGTTCAACGAATTTCTAAACCGGCCCGGCGCGGTCGGTGCCGACCAGGCGGTCGATGCCGGAGTGGCCGCCCATTATGGGGACCCGCTCGCCGAGCAGCGCGCACTGGCTGCAGGAACCGCGATCGTGGACCTCTCACACCGGGCCGTGATTACCATCAGCGGTCCAGATCGCCTCAGCTGGATAAATTCATTGACCAGCCAGAGTGTCGCCGGTTTGGCGCCGGGCGAATCCTCGGAGACCCTTCTACTCAATATGACCGGGCGGATCGACTATGCGGTGCGCCTGTTTGATGACGGAACCGATCTGTGGCTGCTGCTGGAGCGAAACGAAGTAGCAGGGCTGCTCACATGGTTGGGCAGCATGCAATTCGCGCTGCGGGTAGAACTGATGGATCGTTCCATCGAATTCGCGACCATCGGCACTCTCGGCCAGCCGCCGCTTCCGGTGACGGCCCCTCATGGGCTTCCCGTGGTCTGGCGGGACCGGTGGATGAGCGTTGGCCCGGGTGGATTTCAGTACGCGAAAGCGACCAGGCATCCGGCGGCGGACTGGACCTACAGCGAGGTATTGGTGCCGCGAAGCGCCCTGGCGGGGATCGTCGCCTCCGATATTCCTGTCGCTGGGCTGGACGCCCTCGAGGCCTTGCGGATAGCAGCCTGGCGGCCGCTTTTTTCCTCGGAGGTTGATGAAAAGACGATTCCCCATGAACTTGATTGGTTGCGCACAGCCGTGCACCTGAACAAGGGCGGTTATCGCGGCCAGCAGACGGTGGCCAAGGTGCACAACATCGGTCATCCGCCGCGCCGGCTCGTGATGCTCTACCCGGAAGATGCGCACAGTGTTGATAAACACAGTGTGCGGCCCTCGCGCGGCGACGAAGTTGTGGCACCGAACAAAGACGGTGCGGACCAGATCGTCGGGCGGGTGACTTCGGTTGCCCGGCATTTTGAATTAGGTATGGTCGCGCTCGCGGTCATCAAACGCGGCACCGATCCAACGGCCGAACTTTTGGTGCGAACGGCCGGCTGCGATATTCCGGCCAGGCAAGTCGTGATCGTCCCGCCGGACGCGGGCGCCGCAGCCACAGTAACCGTTTCTCGGCTGCCGCGCCGGGGCTCGGTGCCACGGTAATCACGCGCGTAAAATATTGGTTGATTGTTCTGGTCTAAGTGAAGTGGCAACCGTGTCACCGAAGTTCCCGCAAATGTCAATCGAGCAGTGCCCGTGAACGTCCCGGCACGATTGACGCGTACCGCCCGATTGGATGCCCTGCCGTTTACGCGGGAGCATCGACGTCTTCTGGTCGGCTCCGGCCTAGGCTGGGCGTTGGATGCCATGGATGTGGGGCTCATCTCCTTCGTGCTGGCCCAATTAGCGGTGCAGTGGAACACGACCGGCATGGAATTATCCTGGATCGCGTCCGCCGGTTTCGTCGGCATGGCAGTGGGCGCCGTTCTCGGTGGACTATTGGCCGACCGCATCGGACGCCGCCAGGTATTTGCGCTGACCCTCCTCGTTTACGGCGTGGCGACGGGAGCATCCGCTCTTTCCGGATCGGTGGCCGTGCTGATCGCCTGGCGATTCCTCGTGGGGCTCGGCCTGGGAGCCGAGCTTCCGGTCGCGCGCTCGGTACCTTCAGACTCCCTGAGAAACGAGGCCAGGCTCTGGCAGAATGATGGGTGGCGTAGCCGCGAGCTGCTGTTGACACCGGTGAGAGTCGGGCGCGCCCGACTCGCGCAGAACAGTGGGCGGCCAGGCCGATGCCGATGGTCACCAAAATGATCTCGAGCTAAAGCGCGCAGCGGCGCACTGACCACAACCTTGCGAGCAACTCCGGATGCCGATGCAGCGTTCACGTGGCCATTTTCGTCCCGGGCTGACGCTCGCGGGTGAAACAACCGAGTTCGATCGGGCCGAACTAGTCGTGCGGGAAGAGCAGGGGAAGTTGCAGGGTCAGCCAGGGGCTGAACGCCCACGGGGTAGTGCGCACCGCTATCACAAGGTCGTCGCGAGGCACCCACCGCCATTCCATGACCTCGTCGGCACGGGGCTCAACCGTCGAGTACGTGACTGCCGTGAAAACCGGGCATATTTCGTTTTCCACGATTCCCGACGCGTCGACTGCACGGTACCGAAAATCGGGCAAGACCAGGGTGAGTTCGGTCAGCCCGATGCCGAGTTCATGGCTCGCCCGGCGTAGGGCAGCATCCGCCAGGGTTTCACCGGGTGCCGGGTGACCGCAGAAGGAGTTTGTCCACACGCCCGGCCAGGCCTTTTTTATCAGCGCCCGTCTGGTGACCAAAATGCGCCCGTGCTCATCGAAGACATGGCAGGAAAAAGCAAGGTGCAGGGGAGTATCGAGGTCATGCACGAGCGCTTTGTCGGCCGTACCGATGGGCGTTCCGTCCTCGGCGACCAACACCACGGTCTCGACCTCTAGAGTGTCGCGGTCGTCGGTCAAGCTATCCTGCGCCACGTCCATCCATCCTCTGAAAGTCTCCTAGTTCAAATCTACGCCAGCGGCGCGCTCACATTTCTGTTCGATCGTTCTGTCGACCCACTTCGACACTTTCATTCTCTACCTTGCGTGGAGCGAATCCGGCATCCGCCGGGCAAGCCGTCGACGCGTTACCAACGACACGGACCCGATACCCGGCCCCAAAATCGAGCCGTGTGTGCCGGTGGCCGTCCGCGAAAACATTTCTTTGAGTATTCTTTGGCGAATTTCGCTGGTTTAGTGCTTTTAAGCATGAATGTTCCTCGGGAATGTCGGTAGTCGGGTGCCGGGTCAAGGCCGCGCCGTATGAGTTCGTGCCCTCAACACCGGCGCGCAGCAGTGCGTCGTGGCAAGTGATGAAGCTCTCAAGCGAGCGATAGCCGGCGTCGCCAGCGGGGAATTAGGCTGCTCCGAGGTGTTCCCCAGTGACGGAGATCACCGCCGCTTAGTGCGTGTTCTGGTGCGTGTCCACGCCCGCAACGATCAGAGACTGATCGTTCATGGTGTACTTCCCGTCGGTCGTGTTTCAGAATGGGAAGTGGCGGCCGGGTAGGGCAGACAAGACGTTGACGAGACCGGGTCGAAGAGGTCAAGCTCCTATGAGGTCATACCCGGCCAGCCGACACTTTAACACCGACCAGGGCAGGCAGATCAAAGCAAAGACAGACCCTTCGCGGGGGCCGTCAGCCAAGTTGAGGGTCATGCTCCGAACGGCTGTTTCCAGTATCAACGTCAAGCTGTTTTGAGTCACTTGGGTTGACTTCTGGCGATTTTTGTCGGGCAAATTGATCCCGACAACGCCAGCTCGCGCGGGTGTTTTCGGTTGTGTGCGGAATCATTCCGGGTTCTTCTGGTGGTGGGCGTGTACGGTGAGCTCACGCTTGAGGTAGGCCTCTCGCCACGCGGTCTCGAACATGTCCACCGCTAGATGGTCACTCTCGCGCTTCTCGACCCGGAAGCCGACGATCTTGCGAGACCAGATGTCGAAGATCGAGTGGGCCTTGAAGGCTTCCCTCGCCACGGAGTGCGCAGATCGGTAACGTCCCACGACTTATGCCGACGTCGGCATAACACGACCGCACGTGCGTGGGTCCCGTCGCGATCGGCACCGGCTTCACTCGGGGCGTCTTGTACCCGCGACGTGTGGGCACGATGGCAACGGTTAGACCTTATCCAGAACGACAAAACCCCCACGCCGAAGCGTGAGGGTTTTGTCGTGCGGTGTGTCGGTTAGACGAACAGGTTGGCGCGCTCAAGGTCTTCGGCGAAGTCCACCTCGACGGCGTAGAAGTCGGAGATGTTCACCGGCTCCACCAGCATGCGGTTGTGCTCGATGGCCAACTCGATGCCGCGCTCGAAGTAGTCCTGGTCGGCGACCTTGCTCAGCTGGCGGATCAACGTTGCCTTGTCGGCGCTCGACACGTAGTTGATGCCGACGGCTTCGCCGAGACCGCCCTTGACGGTTTTCGAGAGTTCCTTGATGTAGCCTTCGGCGCTCGTGGTGTACTTGACCTCTTCATCGGACACCTTGTCGGTGTTCACGGTGACGAAGGACTGGTCGCGGGCCATCATGACGGCCGCGCGGTCGAGAATCGCCGGGTCGAAGACGACGTCACCGTTCATCCAGAGCACACCGCCCGACTTCGAGGCCTGCAGGGCGCGCAGCAGGCTCTTCGACGTGTTGGTCTGGTCGTACTCTTCGTTGTAGACAAAGGAAGCCTGCGGGAACGCTTCGATGATGTGCTCGAGCTTGTAGCCGACGACGATCGTGACCTTGGCAGCGTTGCCGAAGGCGTGGTTGATGTTGTCGAACTGCTGCTGCATGATCGTGCGGCCGTCGCTCAGCTCGGTGAGCGGCTTTGGCAGGGAACGCCCAAGGCGGCTACCCATGCCGGCTGCCAGAATGACAACTTGCGTCTTGACTGCGCGCACATTTGCCTGCGTCGTCACGATTATCTCCTCAAGAATGGTTGGGGCTACACCGCAAAACCCACTCAGATGCGAAGAGTTTGCTTAGGATTTACCCACATGTTCACGTAAAGACACACCGTTATGTCAATCTCACCATAACCTGTTGGGTCGTTCCGAAGAAAGAATCAGCTCAGCACGTGTCCATTTCGTGACCCGGCGTGGAGCGTACTCACAGGTTGAAACCGTGGCCCGGGCGTCTTCCGTGCCCCCGGGTCAGCGGTCCTTGGTAGGTTAGCGGAGTGACTTTTGTGCCGCCCCACCCTGAACGTGACGACGAGTCTGCCGCGAACCGCGCAGCCGAATCGACGGCACCGCTCGCCGCTACGCCGTTGGCTAGCAAACCCGCCGTGCGTAAGCCAGCGGTGCGTAAGCCAGCGGTGCGTAAGCCAGCGGTGCGCACGACGGCGAGCACCACGGCCGCTGTCGCGAAGCCAAGTGCCGTGAAGTCGACTGCCGCCAAGTCTGCCGCCAAGTCTGCGGCGGCCAAGCCGGATGCTGTAACGCCGGCTACCGGCGCGCGTAAGCCAGCAGTGCGCAAACCAGCAGTGCGCAAGCCGACCGTTAGTACGTCGACGATGCCGAAGAAACCGACGACGCCGAAATCCCCGGCGGTCGCCGGGTTGGCCAGGCTGGCCGAACAGACGCTCGCCGAGAACTCCACCGACGAAACCACGCGGCCCTACGTGACCCGCGACGCGCTCGTCACGATCGAAACGGGAGCGTCGCTGGCCACGCCGGTTGTACCTCTGCCGGAACCGATCAGCGATCCTGCCGTGCAGACAACACCGCCGCCGTCCACTCCCAGCACCCCAGCTGAGCCAGCCGTGAAGTCCGTCAGCTCCACAGACGCGAAGTCGAACGCGAAGCTGCCGGCGAAGCCGATCGCACCGCTGGCCGCATCGCTGGCCGAAAGGCCAGCGACGAAGCCAGCCGTGCAGCCCGCAGCCGATGTGACCTCGATCGCGCAAGCCCCGATCGTCATTGAAGCCGTCGGACTCGTGAAGAGGTTCGGTCACAACGTCGCGGTCTCCGATCTCGCCCTCAGCGTTCGAGCTGGTTCGTTCTATGGCATCGTCGGGCCGAACGGGGCCGGAAAGACCACGACCCTGTCGATGATCACCGGGCTGCTGCGGCCGACCGCCGGAAAAGTTCTGGTTCACGGTATCGACGTCTGGGCTCGGCCCAACGAGGCCAAGCGTGTGATGGGCGTTCTGCCCGACCGACTTCGCCTCTTTGACCGCCTGACCGGCGCACAACTCCTCTATTACGCTGGCACCCTGCGCGGCCTCGACAACGACACCGTGCGCGCCCGCTCGGCAGATCTCGCGGCGGCGTTCGGCCTCGAGGACGCCCTCAACCGTCTGGTCGCTGACTATTCCGCCGGAATGACCAAGAAGATCGCCCTGGCCTGCGCCATGATCCACTCCCCGCGCGTGCTCGTGCTCGACGAGCCGTTCGAGTCGGTCGACCCGGTTTCCGCGGTTAACGTCACCGAGATATTGCAGAAGTACGTGGCTGCCGGGGGAACCGTCGTGCTGTCCAGCCACGGCATGGATCTGATCCAGCGCGTCTGCGATCACGTTGCCATCATCGTGCAGGGCCGCGTCCTGGCGGCGGGAACCGTCGACGAGGTGCGCGGACAGAAGACGCTGGAAAATCGGTTCGTCGAACTCGCCGGCGGGCGCAAGGTCGCGGAGGGCATGGAATGGTTGCACAATTTTTCGGACTGAAGCTCCGGCTCCTCGCCAATCTGTTCCGTCGTAGTCCCTGGCAGGTCGTCGGCCTCGTCGTCGGACTGCTCTACGGCCTCGGCGTCGCCATCACAATTCTCGTCGCCCTGATCACCCTGCGATTCGTTGGGGACCTCGAACTCATTCGTGATTCACTCACCGTGGCCGGATCGGCCGTGGCACTGGGCTTTCTGGTCATCCCGATTGTGGTTGGCATCGACGACAGCATGGACCCCCGCAAGTTTGCGTTCCTCGGAATTCCCAACCGTTCGTTGTCGCTCGGACTGGCCGGCTCGGCGCTGATCGGCGTTCCGGCGCTCACTCTGACGATCGTGCTGCTCGGCACCGTTTTCACCTGGTCGCGCGGCATCGGGCAGACCGTGCTCGCTCTGGTATCGGCCGCGCTGATCCTCGCGACCTGCATTCTGCTGTCGCGGGTGAGCGCCTCCCTTGCCGCCTTCCTCCTGTCAACCAGACGCTCGCGGGAGTTCACCGGCATGATCGGTGTCGTCGTGCTGGTGCTGATATCTCCACTCGTTGTGGTGCTGCTCAGCACGGATTGGGGCCGTCATGGCCGTGGCCTGCTTGCCACCTTGGCCACGATTCTGGGCTGGACGCCGCTCGGCGCAGCGTGGGCTGCCCCCGGGGATGCCTCCACCGGTGCCTGGGGCGCCGCGATCCTCAAACTGCTCATTGCCGCGGTCTCTGCCTACACCCTATGGCTGATCTGGCAGCTTGTCGTGGCGCGCATGCTGGTATCGCCTGGTCGTGAGGCTGCGGCGAAGCAGTACTCCGGGCTGGGCTGGTTCGACCGCCTTCCGCACAGTTCCGTTGGTGCTATCGCCGCACGCACCTTCACGTATTGGGCGCGCGACTCGCGGTACTGGGTGTCGCTGATCATGATTCCGATCGTTCCGATCATCGCGATCGTGCCACTGAGCATCGTCGGCGTGCCGCTGCACTACCTCGCCCTTGTGCCGGTGCCTCTCATGTGCATTTTTCTCGGATGGACCATGCACAACGACGTTGCCTACGACAACACAGCCATCTGGCTGCACGTGGCTTCAGGAACGCGCGGCGTCGCCGACCGCCTCGGCCGGCTCGCTCCCGCGCTGGCCGTGGGCATCCCGCTCATTGGTATTGGCTCGGCCATCAGTGTTTCGTTCTACGGGGACTGGTCGGTGTTGCCGTCTATGTTGGGCGTGAGTACGTGCATCCTCTTGGCCGGTTTGGGCTTCTCCAGCTATACCTCCACCCGGTTTCCCTACCCGGTGACCAAACCCGGTGACAGCCCATTCGCCCAGCCGCAGGCCTCAGAAACCGCCTCGGCGCTGGTGCAGTCGCTGACCTTCACCGGTTCGATCGTGGTGGCGCTGCCCGCGCTCATCTTCGCCTACCTCGGAATCTTCGAGGATCCGGCCTGGCACCTGCGCGCTCTCGGCGCCGGCCTCGGCCTTGGCATCGTGGCCGTGGTCGTGGGAATTTGGGCCGGCTCTCGTGCCTTCGACCGGCGCGGTCCGGAGATGCTCGCCTCAGCCCAGCGCGCCTGACCTGCTGACTGTTTAGACTGTTCCCATGACTGAAATTCGTGCGAGCATTGCAGAACCCGGCCAGCCCGGCGGCGGAACGTCCACGCTCGACCGTGAACTCGAAGAACTCCTGAACCAGGAGCAGATCGAGCCGGGCGATCACGAACGCTTTTCGCACTATGTGCCCAAAGACAAGATTCTCGAATCGGCCATTTCGGGCAAGCCGGTCAAGGCCCTGTGCGGCAAGAAATGGCTGCCGGGGCGCGACCCGGAGAAGTTTCCGGTCTGCCCAACCTGTAAGGCCATCTACGAGAAGATGAAGGCCAAGTAGCATTTTTGGCCGCAGCTAGCGGTACGAGGTTGGGATGATGGCTTCGCCGCGCCCCAATCGAAAAGCCTCGATCGGCAGTTCCTGCATAACGGATGCGTTGTGCGCGCGGGCGCGCAGCGTCCCGGATGCTCCCAGATAACGTTCGCAGACGGTACCATCCTGGATCAGCGGAACCAGCAGCGCCCGCTCCAGGCCGCTGCCGGAGTCGGACGGGCCGCCGGGGCCGTCGCCGAGCAGCACGATTTCTTCCTGGGCGGTACCCGCGGCATCCACTCGGCGCAGTGCGCTCTTGCGGCCACCGATGGAGAGTTTCGCGGTCGACGTTTTCGCGACGGAGACCCAGTCATCGCCGTGGCCCTTGTGGGCGACGAGCTTGTAGACGAGGCCGGCGGCCGGTTCGCCCGACCCGGTGACGACCGAGGTGCCAACCCCGAAGGCGTCGACCGGACTGGCCGACAGGGCCGCGATAGCGAACTCGTCGAGGTCGCTCGTGACCGTGATCTTGGTATTCACCGCGCCGAGGGCGTCGAGCTGAGCGCGTGCCGCGGCAACGACGGTGGGCAGGTCACCAGAGTCGATGCGAATCGAGCCGAGCTCGGGCCCGGCGATCTTGACCGCCAGGGCGATTCCAGCCGGTACGTCGTAGGTGTCAACGAGCAGCGTGGTGGCGGAACCGAAGGCATCCACTTGCGCCTGGAACGCTTCTTCCTCGCTGTCGTGCAGCAAAATGAACGAGTGGGCGGCGGTGCCCATGGTCGGCAGGCCCCACTGGCGGCCGGCTTCGAGGTTGCTGGTCGACGCGAAGCCGGCGATGAAGGCGGCGCGGGCGGCGGCGACCGCGGAGTGCTCGTTGGTGCGACGGGATCCCATCTCGGCGATCGGGCGGCCGAGACTCACCGAGACCATGCGCGCGGCGGCGCTGGCAACGGAGATGTCGTAGTTGAGCACACTGAGGATGAGGGTCTCCAGAATGACGCCCTCGGCGAAGGTGCTCTCCACCAGTAGCAGGGGCGATCCGGGAAAGTAGGCTTCACCCTCCTGGTAGCCCCAGACGTTGCCGCTGAAGGAATAGTCGGCCAGGTAGTCGAGGGTGGGAGTGCGTACGACCGAGTTCTGGGCGAGCCAAGTCAGTTCCTCGGTCTCGAAGCGAAAGTCGCGAATCAGCTCGAGCAGGCGGCCGGTACCGGCGACGATGCCGTAGCGGCGACCGGCGGGCAGGCGGCGGGCGAAGGCCTCGAACATGCACGCACGATCGGCGGTGCCGCTCTGGATGGCGGCATCCACCATGGTGAGCTCGTACCGATCGGTGCGCAGTGCTGGTGTGCGGTCGGCTGGACCACGGTGTGCTGGAGCGGGGGACGGGGTCACCCGGCACAGCTTATCCGCTTGGCGGGCTAGGCTTGATCACCGTGACGGATGCACCGATTGGTATTTTCGATTCCGGAGTCGGCGGCCTGACCGTCGCCCGGGCTATCAAGGACCAGTTGCCGGGCGAATCCATTCTCTATATCGGGGACACGGCGCATTCGCCATACGGGCCGAAGAAGATCGCCGACGTGCGTGGTTTTGCCCTCGACGTGCTCGACGATCTCGTGGCGCAAGACGTGAAACTGCTCGTGATCGCGTGCAATACGGCGTCGGCAGCGATGCTCCGGGATGCTCGCGAACGCTACAGCGTGCCCGTGATCGAGGTCATCCAACCCGCAGTGCGCCGCGCCGTCGCGACCACTCGAAACCACCGAGTGGGGGTCATCGGCACCCTCGGCACCGTCAACTCACGCGCCTACAACGATGCCTTCGCCGCCGCGCCCCAGATCACCCTGTTCAGCCAGGCCTGCCCGCGGTTCGTCGAGTTCGTCGAAGCCGGAGTCACGACCGGTGACGAGGTTCTCGCCGTCGCCGAGGAATACCTCGCGCCGCTCCGCGCAGCTGGGGTCGACACCCTCGTGCTCGGCTGCACCCACTATCCCTTTCTGCGCGGCGCCATCTCGTACGTGATGGGGGAGGGCGTCACCCTGGTCTCGAGCGACACCGAAACGGCCAATGACGTGTATCGGGTGCTGGTGAGTCAGGGCCTGGAACGCTCACACACCAGTCCACCCAGCTACCGTTACGAGGCCACCGGCGACAGTGCCGAGGACTTTCTGGCTCTCGCCCATCGCCTGATCGGACCGGAGGTCAGCCGCGTCGACCTGATCGAGACCGGCACCCTCAACCTCGCAGAGCTGGCAGCAGCCACGCGCCTGCCCGCACAGTCCCCACAGCACCCGAACCAGTAGGAGTACACCGTGACCGAGACCCTGCGCGCCGACGGGCGCACCAACGACGAACTGCGCTCGATCGCGATCGAGCGTGGCTGGAGCGACCAGGCCGAAGGCTCGGCTTTGATCTCCTACGGCCGCACCAAGGTGCTCTGCACGGCGTCGTTCACCAACGGCGTTCCGCGCTGGATGAGCGGCAAGGGTAAGGGCTGGGTCACCGCCGAGTACTCGATGCTGCCGCGCTCGACCAACAGCCGCATGGATCGCGAATCGGTCAAGGGCAAGATCGGCGGTCGCACCCACGAGATCAGCCGCCTGATCGGCCGCAGCCTGCGCGCGGTCGTTGACATGAAGGCGCTCGGCGAGAACACCCTCGTGCTCGACTGCGACGTGCTGCAGGCCGACGGCGGCACCCGAACCGCGGCCATCACCGGTGCTTACGTAGCCCTCGCCGACGCCCTCGAGTGGGGACGCACGAAGAAGTTCATCTCCCAGAAGGCGCAGCCCCTCATTGACAGCGTCTCGGCCGTGTCCGTCGGCATCATCGGCGGGGTTCCGATGCTCGACCTCGCCTATACCGAAGACGTGCGGGCCGACACCGACATGAACGTCGTCGTCACCGGGCGCGGCAAGTTCGTCGAGGTGCAGGGCACAGCCGAAGCTGCACCGTTCGACCGCAGCGAGCTCGACACGCTGCTCGACCTCGCTCTGAAGGGCGCCGTCACCCTGACCGAATTCCAGACCGGCGCACTGGCCAGCGGTTCGGGGCGCTGAGCGGTGCAGATCGTTCTGGCCACTCACAACGCCCACAAGGTCGAGGAGTTGCGGCGCATTCTCGCCTCGCAGCTTCCCGGTATCGAGGTGCTGGCCTATGACGGCCCCGAACCGGTCGAGGACGGCATCAGCTTCACCGAAAACGCCCTGATCAAGGCTCGCGCCGCAGCCGCGTACACCGGACTTCCGGCGATCGCCGACGACTCTGGCATCTGCGTCGATATTCTCGGCGGAGCACCCGGAATCTTTTCGGCGCGCTGGTCTGGGCCGGCCAAGGACGCCGGCGAGAACCTGCGCCTGCTCCTCTGGCAGCTCAGCGACGTTCCCGAGGAGCACCGCGACGCCCATTTCACCTGTGTGGCAGCCCTTGCCCTGCCCGACGGTACCGAGCGGGCCGTGACCGGCCAATGGCCGGGTCAGCTTCTGTTCGAACCGGCCGGTGCCAACGGGTTCGGCTACGACCCGATCTTTCTGCCCGAGGGGTATGCCATTTCGGCCGCCGAGCTGTCGGCCCACGTGAAGAACCAGGTCAGCCATCGGGCGATCGCCTTCGAGGGCCTCGTTCCGGTGCTGCGCGAGGTGCTCGGCCAGCCCTAGGGAGCTGAGAACGGCATTCATTCCCAACTAGGCGTGCGGCTGGCAAGCAGGCCCGCCCGGCCCTAATCTTGAGCCATGGGCCACGATCACGCGCACGGCACCAGCTCGAACCGGAGGCGACTGACCCTCGCCATCGGCATCGTGGCATCCGTGCTGCTGCTCGAAGTGATCGGTGCCGCTCTGACCGGATCGCTCGCGCTGCTGGCCGACGCTGGGCACATGCTCTCCGACCTGTTCGGGCTCATTGTCGCACTGACCGCAACCGTGGTCGCTGCGCGCCCGGCGACTGACCGGGCCACCTTCGGCTTTCAACGGGCCGAGGTGTTCGGCGCGCTGATCAACGGCCTGATTCTGCTCGCTGTGGCCGGCGCCGTTTCGGTCGCCGCGATCGCCCGCCTCATTAGTCCGAGCGACAGCGCTGTGTTGCCCACCCCCATGCTCATCGTCGCCATCATCGGTCTGGCAGCGAACATCGCCGGAATAATGCTGCTTCGCCCCGCAGTCGCTGGGTCGATCAACATGCGCGGCGCCTACCTCGAGGTGCTCGGGGACGCGCTCGGGTCGGTCGCCGTGATCGTCGCGGCCATCGTCATCCTCGTGACCGGTTTTACCGGGGCGGATGCCGTCGCCTCGCTGGTCATCGCCGCCATGATCGTGCCGCGCGCCTGTGTGCTGCTGCGTGACGTCGTGCGCGTGTTCGGCCAATCCACGCCGGCCGATACCGATATTTCCGAGATTCGGCGCCATCTGCTCGGCACTGCCGGCGTGGTCGCCGTGCACGACGTGCATGTCTGGGCCATCACGAGCGGAGCCCACGTCTTCACCGCACACATCGTCGTGGAGGCGGCCGTACTCGCTCACGGCACCGACGCTCTGCTCGATGAGCTGTCCGGATGCCTCAGTACACACTTCGACGTCGCGCACTCGACGTTTCAACTGGAACCGGCCGAGCACGCCGAGCACGAAGACCACCAGCACCGCTGAATTGTTTGAACGCTGAGCCGATCGGTGCCGATCAGCTCTCGTGGCGCCCGTTGTGGTTGGTCTTGAACGTCTCGGGGTTGAGGAGGTGGCTGCCCGTGGCGGTGCTGGGCTGGCCGCGCAACCGGCGGGCCTTCACGACGGACAGCACGTAGTGGTACACCGTGGGAATGAGGGTGACGACCACCGCGCCGAGCAAGATCAGGTCGATGTACTTCGTGACGAATTCGGCCACCGGCGGAATGTAGCCCAGGAAGTACCCGCCGAAGGTGAGGCCGGCACCCCAGAGCAGTGCGCCGATCAGGTTGTACAGGGTGTATTTGCGGTATTCCATGTGGCCGACACCGGCGGCGACCGGCGCGAAGGTGCGCACGATCGGCACGAACCGCGCGACGATGACGGCGACGCCGCCGAAGCGCACGAAGAACGCATTCGTGCGGTCGACATTCTTGATGCTGAACAGCCCGGATTCCTTGCGCTCGAAGACGCGCGGACCGAACTTATGCCCGATCAGGTAGCCGACCTCGCCGCCGAGAAAGGCCGCGAAGCCGATCGCCAGCGCCACCCACCAGATGTCGATTCGGATGACTCCGGCGGCGGGGAAGGCGAGCAGGCCGGTGATGACCAGCAGGGTATCGCCCGGCAGCAGAAACCCGACGAGGAGGCCGGTCTCGGCGAAGACGATCGCGCAGACGACGAGCAGGGCCCAGGGACCGGCCGACTCAATGATGTTTGTCGGGTCGAGCCAGGGAATCAGTGCGGTGTGAATCACGCGGGAACTCCTGTCGGCGGGGGGCAGACGTTCGGGTAACGACGGCGGGTGCCGAGTCACAGGGTATCGCCTAATGGTGAGAGAATGCCCGGCCGCCAACCCCTGAAACAGGGGATGGTTCAGCCGATTGGGGGGCTGGTCTCGAGGTCTCGGGCTGCGGCATCCGCTGTGCGCTGGGCGCGGTCGATTCGCCAGGTGCGATACCCGACCACGATCGAGGCCGTGATGAGAACGCCCGCGATAATGTACGCCGCACTCTTGACGCCGGGGATCGTCGCCGCGTAATACCCGGTGAGGGTGAGGCCGACGCCCCAGGACAGCGCTCCGAGCAGATTGCTAGTGAGAAATTTGTAGTAATTCATACGACCGACTCCGGCGACCACGGGAACGAAGACCCGAGCCCACGGCATGAATCGGGCAATGACCACCGACCACCAGCCGAACTTGCGGTAAAAGGATTCGGTTTTGACGATCGCGGTCTGGGTGCGCCGGCCGCCGTGACGTTCCAGATAGCCGCGCCCGTAGTGACGTCCGAGCAGAAAACCCACCTGGTCGCCGAGGAACGCTGCGATGCCCGTGCCGATGACCAGGATCACGATGTTAATGTTGCCCGTGGAGGCGGCCACGAGGCCGGATCCGAACAATAGCGAATCGCCGGTGATGAATGGAATGAACACGCCCAAAAAGAGTGCTGTTCCGGCGAAGACCAAGCCCCAAATTAGCAGGTAGAAAAGAACGGCGCCCGTATGGGAGAGTACGTCGTTCAACGTGCTGTCGAGTGCTGAAATGTGGACCATGTGCGGGAGAGGGGACTTGAACCCCCACGCTCGAAAGCACAGGAACCTAAATCCTGCGTGTCTGCCAATTCCACCACTCCCGCGGGTGTGTTCCTAGTCTAGATGAGTGAGTCCTAATCGGTTGGTAGCACGCCAACCGCTCAGTCCGATCGGACTTTTCCCGCGTGGGCGCTGTTAATCGAAGGCGGAGGGTGTTAAACCCAGTGTGTGAAAACAGACCTCAAC
>NZ_PPTG01000027.1 GCF_002954245.1 Cryobacterium aureum
CTCACCCGTTCGCCACTGATCCAAGGAGCAAGCTCCTCTTCACCGTTCGACTTGCATGTGTTAAGCACGCCGCCAGCGTTCGTCCTGAGCCAGGATCAAACTCTCCGTAAATGTTTGAATAGCTACCCGATTCATATAAATACAAACCGAACGCCCATCTAGTGCACCCACCAACCGGAATAGGTTGAGAAGATGCAAGTTTGAAACTGACAAGAACAAATCATTACTGACTTGCTTTGTTTAGTTGCCCAACCGAAGTCAGGACTTTTTCAATATTAATTCCAAAGGAATCTCTCAGCTGCAACCCGCTAGAAACGGGCCAACAACCACGAGGTTTTTGGCATTTGACATTGTGCACGCTGTTGAGTTCTCAAGGATCGGACACACCCNGAGTTCTCAAGGATCGGACACACCCAGCCGCCGGCCACGAAGACCATTGCACTGGAGTACTTCTCTTATTTCTTGTCGCTCAGTCAGAAGTCAATATCTCGTACTTCTGGTGAACTTCATCAAGTCACTGTCGCGCGGTAATTACCGGGCTATTTTGACTTGGGATTGGTCCCGCTTGAGGCCGGAAGCACTTGGCTTTTTCCGAACCTGTGGGGTGACTTAGATGACATTACGGTGAATCCTGATACCCCGCAACTCACTGCGTCATCCCGGGCGTGTCGTGGGCGGACATCCGCTCGAAGCATGCCTGAAACGCCACGGCTACTGCTCGGGGGCGAACGCCACGAAGAGTTCGCTCACGGAGTTGTAGTACTGGTCGGTTCGGCCCTTGTGCGTCATGCCGATACGCAGGCAGACCCGCTGCGACGGCCGGTTACTGGGCGTGGTCACCGCCACTACCCGGTCGATACCGGTCTTCCAGCCTTCGGCCAGTACAGCGGACGCCGCTTCGGTCGCGTAGCCGTGATGCCACGCGTTCGGGTGAAAGTGCCAGCCGATCTCGGTGTCCCCCGACGGCACGAGTGGAGTGACCGAGCTCGACGCCGGAATGGACTTGAGCAACAGGTTGCCGAAGATTTCGCCGGTGTCGGCATCCGTTACCGCCCGAATGGCGTGAACGGGATGCTCCATCCCCTGCCAGCGGTTGATCACCGCGACCGCCTCGGCGCGATCGGTCATCACCCGCGGGTGCAGCCCGATGTGCTGTTGCACAGACCATAGGGAGTACAGCCCGAAGACGAAGTCGGTGTCATCGAGGGTCCAAGGGCGCAGCAGCAGGTGTTCGGTTCGAAGAGTTTCCACGTCGACATCTTGCCACCCGCACCTGCCGACCCCATGCAACGGAGCCGCGCAGGTGACTACTCGACGAAAATACCGGCCAGCGTCTTCTTGCCGCGGCGCAGCACTGCTACTCCCCCGGGCAGCACGGATCCTTCAATGGTCAGGTCGAGACTGGTGACCTTCTCGTTGTTGAGATACACCCCACCCTGTTGCACCGCACGTCGGGCGTCACCGATGCTCTTCGACAGCTCGGTATCGACGAGCAGCTGCAGCACGGTCGCGTGCGGCGCCGTCGTGGTGTGCGGAAGTTCGCGCAGCGCGGCTTCGAGGGTATCCGGGTCGAGCTCGGCGAGGTCACCCTGGCCGAACAGGGCTTCGGCGGCGTGGATAGCGGCATCCGTTGCGGCTTGACCGTGCACGAGGCTGGTCACCTCGAGGGCGAGTCGGCGCTGCGCTTCACGGCGGAACGGCTCGGTTTCGACGAGTTCGGCGAACCTGTCGATCTCAGTGCGCGTGAGAAACGTGAATACCTTGAGCCGAAAGACCACGTCGGCATCGTCGGTGTTGAGCCAGAACTGGTAGAAGGCATACGGGCTCGTGAGGTTCGGGTCGAGCCAGACTGCGTTGCCCTCGCTTTTGCCGAACTTGGTGCCGTCGCTGTTGGTGATGAGGGGGGTGCCGATGGCGTGCACGGTGCCGCTTTCGGCGCGGCGGATTAGATCGGTTCCACTCGTGAGGTTGCCCCACTGGTCGCTGCCGCCGGTCTGCAGCACACAGCCGTAGCTGCGGAACAGTTCGAGGTAGTCCAGGCCCTGCAGAATCTGGTAGCTGAACTCGGTGTAGCTGATGCCGGCGTCGGAATTGAGGCGCGCGCTGACGGCATCCTTTTTGAGCATGGTGCCGACGCGGTAGTACTTGCCGATTTCGCGCAAGAAATCGATGGCGCTCAGCGGCGCGGTCCAGTCCAGGTTGTTCACCAGGGTGACGGCGTTGTCGCCTTCGGAGCTAAGAAACCGGGACACCTGCGCCTGCAGGTAGCCGACCCACTCGGCGACGGTGTCGGTGGGCGTGAGCGTGCGCTCGGCGGTGGGGCGCGGGTCGCCGATGAGTCCGGTGGAACCACCGACCAGGCCGAGCGGATGGTGTCCAGCCAGTTGCAGGCGCCGCATCAGCAGCAGCTGCACCAGGTTGCCCAGGTGCAGGCTCGCCGCAGTCGGGTCGAATCCGCAGTAATAGGTGATCGGGTCACCATCGAGCAGCGCTTTGAGCTCGGTCTCGTCGGTGGAGACGTGCACGAGGCCGCGCCAGTTGATCTCCTCCCACACGGAATCGAAGGAGGGATCATTGGTCTGCTGGGCAAGAATGGTGGGGTCTGACACGCGTTCAGATTACCAGCCGGGGCCGCCTCGCCGGGTCGGCGACAGCATCCGCTCCCCGTGCGTGTCAATTCAGCCTTAAGCCTATATTAGGTTTGATTTAGCCTGTGAGCTTAATTAGACTAAATACAGGACGGAGCCTGAGCCATGTTTGTCATCACCGCTGACCAGATCGACAGCCGCAACGATCACGATCGTGCGCGGGAGATGATCGCCCAACTCCTGGCGCAGAACCCGGATGCCTTCAGTCTGCCGCCCGACCAAACCGCCGGCGATGAGATTCAGCTGCTCGTATCGGCGGCCCAGCCGACGCTCTCCACCATTCTCGCGTTGCATCGTTCCGGCCATTGGAGCGTCGGGCTCGGAATCGGCGCCGTGCGCACGCCTCTGCCGGTGTCGACCCGGCAGGCCACCGGCGGCGCGTTCATCGCGGCCCGCGATGCCGTGGTGCGCGCGAAGCGAACCGAGGCGCACTTTGCCCTCGAGGTCAGCCAAACGGATGCCGCCGCCACTGATACCGCCGCCGGCATCGAGGCGCTACTCACCATGCTGTTGCTGCTGCGTCAACGCCGCACCCCGCAGGGCTGGGAGGCCGGCGACCTGTTCGAAAGCGGGCTGGCCCAAACCGACATCGCTTCGGAGCTCAAAATCACGACCGGAGCCGTGAGCCAGCGGCTCAAGGCGGCACAGTACCGGGTCGAGCAGGCAGCGCGGCCGGCGTTGGTTAGGCTGTTGGAGCAGCTCGACCACAACGCGAACGAATCGGAAACCCTATGACTTTCACCGTTCTCACGTTTCTGTACTGGGTCGCGCTGATCCTGGTTGCCCTCGCCTCGCTCACCTGCGCCGCGATCGCCTTCAAACTGCATCGTCAGCTCTACGCCATCGCCGCCATCGCGGGACTTGCCGTAGCGCTGGTGTTGGCCGCTGTAGCCGTCGGGCCCGGCCCGAGCGCTTTCGGCATTGTGCTCGGCATGCTCGCGCTGGCCCTGGCCGTTATCGGCGGCGGTCCGGTCGCGGTACTCGCCCTCGATCTCGCTACCAACAACTCGGTGCCGCCGGGCCAGCACGGCGGAATCATGGTGCTGAACGCCGGCAAACCGGCTCCGACCATGGCCGGGGTCAGGGACCCGGAAACCCACGAGGTGCTGCGCGGCGGCGTGACCATCGGCATCCTGGAACGGCTCGCCGTGGCCGGAGCGATTCTCGCCGGTTTCCCTGAGGCCATCGCCATCGTCGTCGCCATCAAGGGTGTCGGCCGGTTCACCGAGCTGGCCGCGGCCGAATCCCGCGAACGGTTCATCATCGGCACACTGTCGAGCCTCACCTGGGCCTGTGCCTGCGCCGCACTCGTGCCGATGGCGCTGGTCTAGCGCCGCGGTTTATTTCCTCGCAGGCACACGTGTGCGCCGCCGATACAGCACTGCTCTACCGGCTCAGTGCGGCCGTCAGGTCGCGCACGCGAGCCACGAGGTGGGCCCGCTGCTCGGCGACCCGCGCCGGCGCGGTTCCGCCGACGCCGTCGCGGCTGTCGACCGATCCGCGAATGGTGAGCACCTCGCGCACCTCGGGGACGAGGTGCGGCGACAACGCCTGGAGATCGTCGTCACTGACCTCGTGCAGGTCGAGATTGTTCGTCTCAGCGAACTTCACCAGGGACCCGGTAATTTCGTGCGCATCACGGAACGAGACGTGGCGTTTGACCAGCCATTCCGCGACATCCGTGGCGAGGGAGAAACCCTGCGGCGCGAGCTCAGCCATCCGCTCGGTGTGGAAGGTGAGGGTGGCGACCATGCCGGTGAAGGCGGGCAGCAGCACTTCGAGGGTGTTGATCGAGTCAAGGACCGGCTCTTTGTCTTCCTGCAGGTCGCGGTTGTACGCCAGCGGCAGCCCCTTGAGCGTGGTCAGCAGCCCGGTGAGGTTGCCGATCATGCGGCCGGATTTGCCGCGGGCGAGCTCGGCGATATCGGGGTTCTTCTTCTGCGGCATGATCGAGGAGCCGGTGGAATAGGCGTCGTCGAGGGTGACGAAACCAAATTCGCGGGTGTTCCAGAGAATGATCTCCTCGGCCAGCCGCGACATGTCGATGCCGATTTGCGCGGTGATGTAGGCGAATTCGGCGACCAGGTCACGGCTCGCGGTGCCGTCGATGGAGTTCTCGACCACGGCGGCGAAGCCAAGGTCCACGGCCACCAGGTGCGCGTCGAGACCGAGGGTATTTCCGGCGAGGGCGCCGGATCCGTAGGGGGACGCATCCGCTCGGCGTTTCCAGTCCGCGAAGCGGTCGAGGTCGCGCACGAGCGGCCAGCAATGGGCGAGCAGGTGGTGTGCGAGCAGCACTGGCTGGGCGTGCTGCAGGTGGGTGCGGCCGGGCATGATGGCGTCTTCGTGCGCTTCGGCCTGCGCGGCGAGGGCATCGATGAGTTCGATGACGAGGGACGCGAGAATGGCGGCGTGGTCGCGCAGCCACATCCGCACGAGAGTCGCGACCTGGTCATTACGGCTGCGGCCGGCGCGGAGTTTGCCGCCCACTTCGACGCCGATTATGTCGATGAGTCCCCGCTCAAGGGCGGAGTGCACGTCTTCATCAGCTTCGGCCGGAAGAAATTCGCCAACCCGAACGGCGCGCTCGAGTTCTTCGAGCGCGCCGACCATTTTGGTCAATTCGGTGTCGGTGAGATACCCGGCGGCGGCGAGGGCCCGAGCATGCGCCCGGCTGCCCTGCAGGTCGTATTCGGCCAGCATCCAGTCGAACTGGGTCGACTTGCTTAGCCGTGCCAGTTCCGGCGACGGTCCCCCGGCGAAACGGCCGCCCCAGAGGGCGCCTGCCTTGCCGGCGCGGTTCGCGTTCTTCTCACTCGACACGCGGGCCCTACTTTGCTGCGGCGTCGCGTCGTGCGGCGACCTTGCTCGGCAGCGACCACAGTTCGATGAAACCCTTGGCCATGGTCTGGTCGAAGGAGTCGCCGGTGTCGTAGGTGGCGAGATTGAAGTCGTACAGGCTGGTCGTGCTGGTGCGGCCGGTGACGACGGCGCTGCCGGCGTGCATTTTCAAGCGGATGTCGCCGGTCACGTACTTCTGCGTGTCTTCGATGAACACGTCGAGGCTCTTCTTCAAACCGGAGAACCAGAGTCCGTCGTAGACGAGCTCGGCCCACTTGCTCTCGACGCCGCGCTTGTAGCGGGCAACGTCGCGCTCCAGGGTCATGTTTTCGAGTTCCTCGTGGGCGGCGATCAAGGCGATACCGGCCGGAGCTTCGTAGATCTCGCGGCTCTTGATGCCGACCAGGCGGTCCTCGACGATGTCGACGCGGCCGACACCCTGATCGCCGGCGCGACGATTCATCAGCTGGATCATCTGCAGCGGGGTGACCTTCTTACCGTCGATGGCGACGGGCACGCCCTGCTCGAAGGAGATGACAACCTCGGTGGGGGCGCGGGTGATCGAGGGGTCCTGGGTGTAGGTGTAGAGGTCTTCGATCGGCGCGTTCCACGGGTCTTCGAGGAATCCGGTTTCGACGGCGCGACCCCAAACGTTCTGGTCGATGGAGTACGGGCTCTTCTTCGACTGCGCGATGGGCAGGTTGTGCTTGGCGGCGTATTCGATGGCCTTGTCACGGGTGAGCTCGAAGTCGCGCACCGGGGCGAGCGAGGTCAGGTCGGGGGCGAGGGCCGCGACGGCCGCTTCAAACCGAACCTGGTCGTTGCCCTTTCCGGTGCAACCGTGGGCGACGCTGTCGGCGCCGAGTTCCTTGGCGGTGGAGGCGAGGTACTTGGCGATCAGCGGACGGCTGATGGCCGAAACGAGCGGATATCGCTTCTGGTACAGGGCGTTCGCCTTGAGCGTGGGCACGATGTAGTCGTTGGCGAACTCGTCCTTGGCGTCGATGACGATGGATTCGACGGCGCCGCAGTCGAGGGCGCGCTGACGGATCACGTCCATGTCTTCGCCCTCCTGTCCGACGTCGACGGCGAGGGCTACGACCTCTTTGCCGGTGGCATCCTTGAGCCAGCCGATGCCGACCGAAGTATCCAGTCCACCCGAGTATGCAAGTACAACGCGTTCCGCCATGGTTCTCCCTAAATCTTGATCTGTCTAAAGTTTACGTGCTGGGGCCTGCGCCCCCGGTCGTCCGCCCTGTGCCGCGGACGGGGCCTGGGCCCCGTCCACGGGCCCAGTTTATAAACTGGGCCCCGGGTCGGGGCCCAGGCCCCGTCCCGATGGCGAGAGCGAGACGGTCAGGCCGCGTTTTGCGCGAGCAACCAGACCAGCAAAGCCTTCTGGGCGTGCAGGCGGTTCTCTGCCTCATCCCAGATGATGCTCTGCGCACCGTCGATGACCTCGGCGGTCACCTCGTAGCCGCGGTCGGCCGGCAGGCAGTGCATGAAGTGCGCGCCCGGCTTGGCCAGCCCCATCAGCTCAGCGTCGACCCGGTACTGGCCGAGGTCCCCGAGCCGCGCGGCCTTCTCCTCTTCCTTGCCCATCGACACCCAGGTATCGGTGATGACCACGTCGACGCCGGTGACGGCTTCGCGCGGGTCGGTAAACAGAGAAACCGAACCGCCGGTGCGGGCAGCGATGGCCGTCGCATCCGTTACCACCTGATCGGTCGGGGTGTACCCGACCGGCGAGGCGATGCGCACGTGCATGCCGGCGGTTGCTCCCGCCAGCAGGTAAGACTGGCCCATGTTGCAGGCTCCGTCCCCGAGAAAGGCGAGGGTTTGCCCGGCGAGGTCGCCGCGGTGTTCGCGGATGGTCATCAGGTCGGCGAGCAGCTGGCAGGGGTGAAAGTCGTCGCTGAGCGCGTTGATCACCGGCACCGTGGTGCCGAGGGCCATTTCTTCGAGTCCGGCCTGGCCGTAGGTGCGCCAGACAATCGCGGCGACCTGGCGTTCGAGCACGCGGGCGGTGTCGGAGGCTGTTTCCTTGCCGCCGAGCTGGCTGTTCGCGGTGCTGATGATGAGCGGGCTGCCGCCGAGGTCGGCGATCCCGACCGCGAAGGACACTCGGGTGCGGGTCGAAGACTTGTCGAAAATGACCGCGACGGTCTGCGGGCCGGTGAGCGGACGCACCGCAAATCGGTCTCGCTTCAGCTCCAGGGCCAGATCGAGAATCTCGGCCTGTTCGGCCGGGGAGATGTCGTCGTCGCGCAGGAAATGGCGGGTCACGGTGTCACTTTCGGTTGGAGTTTGTTCAATCGCAGAGCGGATGCTGCCACCCGCATGAGCCTCCCACGCCGGCCTGAACCGGTGCAAAGTGGGATTCGCCCAGCCTAGAGGCTGGCCAGGGCTTGCCCGAACCGCTCCTGGAAGTCGGCCAATTCGGCATCGCCCACGATCAGCGGCGGGGCAATGCGAATACTGGTCTCGTTGGCGGCGTTGATGATGAGGCCATGAGCCAGGGCCGCAGCGCCGAGCTTCAGCGCGACCGGTTCGGTCAGGCCGACGCCGAGCAGCAGGCCGCGTCCGCGAACCTCTTCGATCAGCGGCGAGTGGAACCCGAGAATGATCTCGCGCAACTGCTGGCCTCGTCGAGCGGCGTTCGCGGCGAGGTCGTCGCGTTCGATCACACCGAGCACCGCGTTTGCGGTGGCGGTGACGAGCGGGTTGCCGGCGAAAGTCGAACCGTGCTGGCCGCGCCGGAACAGGTCGGAGGCCCAGCCGAAGGTGACCAGCGCACCAATGGGAACACCGCCACCCATCCCTTTGGCGATCGTGACGGCATCCGGAAGAATCTCGGCGTGGTTGTAGGCAAACCAGGCGCCTGTGCGGGCGACTCCGGTCTGGATTTCGTCGATGATCAGCAAAACACCGTGTTCGGTGCACAGCTCGCGGGCGCGTTTCAGAAATCCTTCCGGCAGGTCGATGACGCCAGCCTCGCCCTTGACCGGCTCGAGGAACAGGGCGGCGACGGTGTTGTCGATCGTGGCTTCGAGGGCCTTGATCGTGCTGTCGATGTGTTTGACACCGCCGGGCACGGGTTCGAACGCCTCCCGCATGTGCGGCTTGCCCGACAGCGCAAGCGCGCCCATGGTGCGACCGTGGAAGGAGTCGTGCAGTGAAATGATGCGCGTGCGGTGGCCCTTATTGTTCAGCCGGGCCAGTTTGAACGCGGCCTCGTTAGCCTCGGCGCCGGAGTTGCAGAAGTAGACGCGACCTTCGTCGCCGGCACCAGTGATGCGCTTGAGGCGTTCAGCCAGTTCAATTTGCGGCGGGGTCGCGAAATAGTTCGAGACGTGGCTGATCGTGCCGATCTGCTTCGTTACCGCCGCGACGACCTCGGGGTGGGCGTGACCGAGCGAGTTCACGGCGATGCCGGCCAGAAAGTCGAGATACTTGGTGCCCTTCTCGTCCCAGACGTAACAGCCTTCACCGCGCACGAGCATAGCCAGCGGCGGGCTGAACGTGCGCATCATTGAATCGGCGAACCGGTTCTGCCAGTGTTGCGTCATGCGGGTACTACCTCCGTGCCAATGCCGCTTCCAGTGAAAATTTCGAGCAGGATCGAGTGCGGCACTCGCCCGTCGATGATTGCGGCCTTGGCGACTCCGCCGCCGACAGCGTCGAGGCAGGCCGTCATTTTGGGGATCATGCCCGATTCCAGCTCGGGCAGCAGGCCACGCAGCTCGAGAACATCAATGATGGAAACGAGCGAATCCCGGTTCGGCCAGTCGCGGTAGAGCCCAGCGACATCGGTGAGAATCACGAGCTTGGCCGCGCCGAGGGCGATCGCAAGTGCGGCAGCGGCAGCGTCGGCGTTGACGTTCAGGGACTGACCCGGAACATCCGAATCGGGAGCGATCGACGACACCACCGGGATGCGGCCGGCGGCGAGTTGCGCGAGCACCGCTTCCGGGTCGACGCCGACGACGTCACCGACGAGTCCGAGGTCGACCTCTTCGCCATCAATGACCACACCACGCCGCCGTCCCCGAAACAGGCCGGCGTCTTCGCCGCTGAGTCCGGCGGCGAGCGGGCCGTGCTGGTTAATGTGGCTGACCAGGTCGCGGTTGATCTGGCCGGTGAGCACCATGCGCACGACATCCATCGCTTCGGGGGTGGTCACCCGGTAGCCGCCAAGAAACTCGCTCTCGATGCCTAGGCGCTTCAGCATGGCCGAGATCTGCGGGCCGCCGCCGTGCACGACCACCGGGCGGATGCCCGCGTAGCGGAGATAGACCATGTCTTCGGCGAAGGCACGCTGCAACTCTTCGCTCACCATGGCGTTGCCGCCGAACTTCACCACGATGATCTGGTCGTGAAAGCGTTTGAGCCAGGGCAGGGATTCGATCAGCGTTGCCGCTTTAATGGATGCTTCGGCTTGGCTGGTCTCGTCGGGCTTCGTTCTGGGTGTCTCGGTCATGATCAGCTCGAGTACGCGCTGTTCTCTTCGACGTAGTCGTGGGTGAGGTCGTTGGTCCACAGCGTGGCCATTTCGCTGCCGGCGTGCAGGTCGATCAGTACAGTCACGCCGCGGCTCGAGAGGTCGACGAGGTCGCGCGGCTGGTCCGGCTCCCCTGCTGTGCACACCTGCACACCGTTGATAGCGACGTCGATGCCGTAGGGGTCGAACGCGGCGTCCTTGACCGGGACGGTTCCGACAGCGGCGAGCACGCGGCCCCAGTTCGGGTCGTTGCCGAAGATGGCCGACTTGAACAGGTTGCTGCGCGAGACGGCGCGGGCCACGGTGACGGCTTCGTCTTCGGAGACCGCGTTCGTGACCGTGATCGCCACGTCGTGCGCGGCACCCTCGGCGTCACCTTGTAACTGCAAGACGAGGTCGCGGCAGATCTCAATAAGCGCGGCTCGGAATTCGGCCAAGTCTGCGGCGACGCCGCTGGCGCCGGAGCAGAGCAGGCTCACGGTGTCGTTGGTCGACATGCAGCCGTCAGAGTCGAGGCGGTCGAAGGTGACCCGGGTGGCCGCGTGTAGTGCCGTGTCGAGCTCGGCCGAGTCGAGCACGGCGTCGGTCGTGATGACGACAAGCATCGTAGCAAGGCCCGGAGCGAGCATGCCGGCGCCCTTGGCCATGGCGCCGATGCTCCAACCGGCGGCAGATGTGTGCGCGGCCTGCTTCGGGCGCGTGTCGGTGGTCATGATCGCCTGCGCGGCCAGCAGGCCGGCGGCCGGCGTGGTGGCGGCATCCGTTTTGATGGCGAGGGTGGCGTCCCAGACGCCGGCGGTGACGAGGTCGAGGTTGAGCTGCTCACCGATCAGGCCGGTGGAGCAGACTAGAACGTCGCCGGAGGAGATGTCGAGGCGGGTGGCGACGGCTTCGGCGGTGGCGTGGGTGGTCTGGAAGCCGATGCTGCCGGTGTAGCAGTTGGCGCCGCCGGAGTTGAGGACGATCGCGCTGACTCGGCCATCACTCATGACCTGGGTGCTCCAGATGACCGGGTTGGCCTGGCAGCGGTTGCTCGTGAATACGGTCGCGGCGTTTTGCAGCGGGCCGAGGTTCTGCACGAGGGCGAGGTCGAGCCCGCCGGACTTCTTCAGGCCGGCGGTGACGCCGGCAGCAGCAAAACCGGCGGGAAGGGTGACACTCACGGAGCAACTCCATTCATGGTCAGACCGAGTGTTTCGGTCAGACCGAGGGCAATATTGGCGGATTGGATGGCAGCGCCGGCGGTGCCCTTGACCAGATTGTCGATCGCGGTGATGGTGACGACCCGACCGGCCGCTTCGTCGACGGCCAGCCCGATCAGAGCGGTGTTGGCGCCGAGCACGTCAGCCGTGCGCGGAAAGCGGCCAGCCGGAAGCAGGTGCACGAACGGTTCGTCGGCGTAGGCACTCTCCCAGGCGCCGCGCACGGCATCGGCGCTCGTTCCCGGCACAAGTCGGGCGGTGGCCGTTGCGAGGATGCCGCGGGCCATCGGCACGATCACCGGGGTGAAGGAGATGGTGGCCTCTCGTGGCGAAATGGATGCTGCGCTCGTCGGGTCGGCGATGCCCGGCGCTGCGGCCCAGCGCAGCGACTGCACGATTTCTGGAATGTGCCGGTGGGTACCGCCGACCGCGTACGGGTTGGCCGAACCGAGGATCTCGGCGGCGAGGTTGGGCAGCTTGAGACTCTTGCCGGCACCGCTCGGGCCGACGGCGAGCACGGCCACGAGGTCCTGCGCTTCGATCACGCCGGCGTGAATGCCTGGGGCCAAGGCGAGGGCGACCGTGCTGGCATTGCAGCCGGGCGCGGCGATGCGGCGAGCGCCGACGAGCCGGTCGCGCTGCTTGCCGTTCACGGTGGGCAGTTCGGGCACGCCGTAGGTCCAGGCACCGAAGTAGTCGCCGCCGTAGAATGCGGCCCAGTCGTCGGAACTTTCCAGGCGGTGGTCGGCGCCGCAGTCCACGACGAGGGTCTCGGCGGGCAGATGCGCGGTGAGTTCGCCGGATTTTCCGTGCGGCAGGGCCACGAAGACAACGTCGTGGCCGCTGAGATTCTGGGGCGTCGTGTCGACGAGGGTTAGGTGGGCGAGGGAACGCAGCGAGGGTTGCACGTCGATCAGTCGCTGCCCGGCGTTGCTGTGTGCGGTGACCGTGCGCACCTCGAATTCGGGGTGTCCGGCGAGCAGCCGCAACAGTTCGCCGCCCGCATACCCGCTCGCGCCCGCCACTGCCACCGAAAAAGCCATGAGTTAAACCTAGCGCGGCCCCGGCGGCCCCGTTTCCGCGGCCGCGCGGGGAGTCACGGGTGGGCACCAGCGCTACTCGCGCAGGGTGGCCCCGAAGCGGTCGGCGGCGAGGGCAACGCCGGCCAGACGGGCGGCGCTCGCCTCGGCGGCAGTCAGCGTGCGCTCCTCGCCGCGAAAACGCAGCGCGAAGGTGAGCGATTTCTGGCCGGCGTCGACGCCGGCACCGCGGTAGTCGTCGACCAGTTCGATGTTCTCGAGCAGGTTACCGGCCCCCTCAGCGACGGCCGCGCGTAAGTCGGAAGCCGGCACGGAGGCCGCGACGACGAGCGAGAGGTCCTGCGTGGCGGCGGGCATCGTGCGAATGGGCGTGACGGTGAGATCGCCGTCGGCCCGCGCGAAGACGAGCCCCAGGTTGATCTCCGCGACGGCAACGACAGCGGGCAGGTCGTAGTCGTCGGCCACCGCAGGAAGCAGTTCGCCGGCGAATCCGACCGACACCGTCGAAGCCGCGGCGGTCGCGGCGGAAACGGTGACGAACAACTCGGCGGTGCGGCCCGGGTGCATCGCCGGGTGCAGACCTTGGCGCACCTCGATACGCACGCCGGTGGCCAGAGCTACCTGCTGCACGGCGGCCAGCGCCGACTGCCAGCCAGCAGCAACGGCCGGCTGTCCCGGCTGGTGCCGCACGTCGTTGCCGACGAGAACGACGCCGACCAGGAGCGGCTGCGGAACGATTCCCGCGTTCAGCGCCGCCTCGGCCTCGGCGCTCGGGCGCTCACCTCCGGTGGGAAGCACGGCTGTGCCGTACGCCACTTCGGGTTCGGGCCGGAAAACCAGTCCCTGCTCGTAGATAGCGAGATCCACCAGTCCGCGTGAGCGGTTGCGGTGCGCGATCTGCAGCAGGCCCGGCAGCATCGAGGTGCGCAGGAACGGCGCCTCCCCGTCGAGCGGGTTCGCCACCTTCATCTGAGGAACCGCAACCGGCATAGCGGATGCCGCACCCGTCTCGGCAACGGTTGCTCCGGCATCCGCTGCACGGGTGGTCACGGGCGCAACCGCCACTCCAAACAGGTTGTTCGCCCGCTCGGACACGAACGGGTAGGTCAGCACCTCGGTGTGACCGGTTGCCGCGAGGGTCTGCGCGACGGTGCGGCGCAGCGTCTGCGTGCGGGTCAGGCCGCGGCCGGGCGGCGCGACGGGCAGCACCGAAGGAATGCGGTCGTACCCGACGATGCGGGCGACCTCCTCGGCGAGGGTCCACTTGTCAGTGAGGTCGGGTCGCCAGCTCGGCGGGGTGACCTGCAGGTCACCGTCGGCCTCGATCAGTGACGCACCGATGTCGACGAGGGCATCGCGCACCTCGTCACCGGTGTACGCCAGGCCAATGAGGCCAGATACGAACCCGGTCGGCAGCAGAATCGGCTGCGGTGCCGGGGCCTCGTCGTAGACCGAACCGAGGTCGTCGGCGGCTCCCCCGGCAAGGTCGACGAGCAGCTGCACGACTCGCGCAGCGGCAACAGCGGCAACGCGCGGGTCGACGCCACGTTCGAACCGCTTGCTCGCCTCGCTCGGCAGTTTGTGTCGGCGAGCAGAGCGCGCAATCGACACCGGGTCGAAGTTGGCGGCCTCGACAAGAACGTTGACGGTCTGCGCGGTGATTTCAGTGCTCGCCCCGCCCATCACGCCGGCCAGTCCTATCGGCCCGGATTCATCGGTGATCAGCAAATCTTCAACGCTGAGAGTGCGGGTGACCGCGTCGAGCGTGGTGAACTTCTCGCCGGCCGTCGCGCGGCGCACGATGATGCCGCCCTGTAGTTTGTCGAGGTCGTAGCCGTGCAACGGCTGGCCGAGCTCGAACATCACGTAGTTGGTCACGTCGACGACGAGGGAAATGGTGCGGATGCCCACCAGCCCCAGTCGCGCGATCATCCAGGCCGGAGTCGGCCGGGTCGGGTCGACGCCGCGCACGACGCGGGTCACGAACACGCTCGCGCCGACGTGGTCCCGAATCGGCGCCTGGTCGTCGATCGTGACCGGGAACCGGGTGACCGGGGCCACGACGGTGAGGGCAAGTGCGGGGTCGCGAAACGGCACGCCGGTGGCGTGCGAGTATTCGCGGGCGACACCGCGAATGGAGAAGGCGTAGCCGCGGTCGGGGGTGACGTTGATTTCGACGGCGCTGTCATCCAGGCCGAGCAGCGGGATGGCGTCCGTTCCCACCGGGGCGTCGATGCCGAGCGAGGCTAGGAGCAGAATGCCGTCGTGCTCGTCGCCGAGGCCGAGTTCACGGGCTGACGCAATCATGCCGTCGGAGACATGGCCGTAGGTTTTGCGGGCCGCGATCGGAAACGGGCCGGGCAGCGAGGCGCCGGGCAGGGTCACGACGACCTTGTCGCCGACGGCAAAGTTGTGCGCGCCACAGATGATGCCGTGCACGGCCGGGCCGCCGTCGGCGGCGAGTTCGTCGCCCGGTGCAACGCGCACCTGGCACCAGTTGATGGTCTTGCCGTTGGTCTGCTCTTCGCCGACGAATTCGAGTACCTCGCCGACCACGATCGGGCCGGAGACCTCGATTCGGTGGATGTCTTCCTCTTCGAGGCCGACGCTCACGAGCGCGGCGTGCACGTCTTCCGGCGTGGTGCCGGGCGCGAGGTCGACGTATTCGCCGAGCCAGCTCAGTGGTACCCGCATTAGAGGTTCATCCCGAACTGCTGGCTGAACCGAATATCGCCCTCGACCATGTCGTGCATGTCCTTTACGTCATTTCTAAACATCACAGCTCGTTCCACACCCACTCCGAACGCGAACCCGGAGTACACCTCGGGGTCGATTCCGGCCGAGCGCAGCACATTGGCGTGCACCATGCCGCAGCCGCCCCACTCGATCCAGCGTGCGCCGTCCTTGAAGGTGGGGTGCCAGACGTCGAGCTCCGCGCTCGGCTCGGTGAACGGAAAATAGTTGGGGCGCAGGCGCACCTTGGCTTCGGGGCCGAACAGTGCCTGCACGAAGTGATCGAGCGTGCCACGCAGGTTCGCCATGGTGAGTCCCTTGTCGATGGCGATGCCCTCGATCTGGTGGAACACCGGCGTGTGGGTCGCGTCGAGTTCGTCAGTGCGAAACACCCGCCCGGGCGCGACCACGTAGACCGGGAGCTCTCGCGACAGCAACGCGCGCAGCTGCACGGGCGAGGTCTGCGTGCGGAGAACGAGGTGGGCATCCGTCGGCTCAACGAAGAAGGTGTCCTGCATGGCGCGGGCCGGGTGGTCCTCGTCGAAGTTGAGACCGTCGAAGTTGAACCATTCGCTCTCCAGCTCCGGCCCTTCGGCGACTTCCCAGCCCATGGCCACGAACACATCGGCGGCACGTTCCATGAGAAGAGACGTAGGATGCCGCGCCCCGGCTTTCCAAGCGGAGCTCGCTGCCGTCACGTCCACCGTTTCAGCGAGCAGCCGCGCGGCCGCTTCAATCGCACCGATCTCGTCTTCGCGAGCGGTCAACGCCTTGGTGACGGTGCCGCGGGCCTGGCCGACGAGCTTGCCGGCAGCAGCTTTCTGGTTGCCGGGCACGCTGCGCATCAGCGCGTTGAGCTTCGACAGCGGCGACGACTCCCCCGCGTGCTCGCTGCGCACATGCTTGAGCAGTGCGGTCGTAGCAGCTACGGCGATGGCGGCCAGAGCGGCGTCAACCGCAGCGTTCACTGCCTCTTCGGTAATGGCGGGTGGGTCGATGGGACCAGCGGAATCAGACACAGTCCCTGAGTTTACCCGCCCGAGGATGCCTAGCTTCTGCTCTGGGCACCCAGCGCTTGCGGGTCGACCTGCACGGGGTCAATCGGAGGTGTCGAATCGTCCTTGGTGACGCTACCAGCCTGCGGGCCGGTGCGCTTGGCAATTCGGCGTGCCAGCCAGGACAGCGACAGGTTCATGGCCAGATAGATGGCGAGAACAATGAAGAAAAACGAGAATTTGTACTGTTCGCCGAAAAAGTTCGCCAACTGGTTCAGCCCGGCCCGGAGCAGTTCGTTGTAGCCCACGATGAAGGACAGCGACGTGTCCTTGAGTAGAACTACCAGCTGGGCGATGATGATCGGCAGCATCTGACGAAATGCCTGCGGGAACTCGATGCGGAACCGGGTGGCCACCGGGGTCAGGCCGATGGCGAGTCCAGCCTCGCGCTGCCCCCGCGGCAGGGCGTTGATCCCGGCGCGGAGTGCCTCACCGATGATGGCGCCGTTATACACGGACAGGGCAGCCACACCCGCCCAGAACGACCCGGTGGAGAACACCAGGAGGATGAAGAGCATCATGAGCAGTACAGGCATACCGCGGAAGAATTCGAGCAGCACCGTGGTGGGCACCCGGATCCAAGCGGATGCCGACAAGCGCCCGAAGGAGAACAGCACTCCGATCACGAGTGCGAAGACGGCGGCGACCGCGGCCATGCGCAGGGTCGCAAGGGCGCCGAACCCGAGGGTGCGCCAGACCAGCAGGTCGTTGAAGACGTCCCAGCGGCTAATGTCCCAGAGGCCGGGCTGCACGGCCCCGTTGGCGCTGGTCTTGGGCAGGCCGAGCACCACGATCAGGGCGAGTAAGCCACCGGCCAGGATGATCGTGCCGACAACGGAGATGAGACGCGATCGCGCGCGGGATTTCGGTCCGGGGGCGTCGTACAGTACAGAACTCATCGGAGCACCGCCACCTTCTTCTCGATCCTGCCGGCAATAAGGCCAAGAGGAATGGTGATGATCAGGTAGAACGCCGCGACCGCGAGCAAAATGGGGATGACGGCATCACCGCGGTCGTTGGTCACCTTGCGGGCGGCGCCGAACAGTTCGAAGACGAAGAACGCGCCGGCGACCGAGGTGTTCTTGGTGAGAGCGATGAGCACGTTGATCAGTGGTGGCACCACCATGCGGATGGCCTGGGGCATCACCACGAAGGTGAGCGTCTGTCCAAAGGTGAGGCCCACGCTTCGTGCTGCTTCGGCTTGCCCCACGTGCACGCCGTTGACGCCGGACCGAAGTGCTTCGGCCACGAAGGGAGAGGTGTATACCGTGAGTCCGATGGCTGCCAGCTGGAAGTATCCCGGACTGAATTCCAGAAGGGGCAGGAGGTAAGCGCAAAAAAACAAAACGAGCGTCAGCGGGGTGTTGCGAACAAGTTCCGTGTAGGCGGTCGCGAACAGGCGGAAGGACGAGATCGGCGAGATCCGCATGGCTGCGACGATCAGGCCGATTACGGATGCGCCGACTCCGGCAATGAGAAGCAGGCCCAGGGTGTTCCGGAAGCCGTCCAGGAACAGCGGCAGGTTGTCGATGACTGCGTCCACAACTCACCTCCTCGTCTTTGTCTGTCTGTGGGTCGGGCAATATTGGAACATGCTGGTGGTCACCGTGGCGACTCGCCCCAGGGCGGGTCGCCACGGCTCAGTAATACTGAGCGAGTGCTGGTCAGCGACAGCTGGCTAGCGATTTGCCGAAGTCGACCTAATAACGGTCGACGGCCGGCGGGGTGGGGGTGTCGAGCACGGTTCCTGCGGTGGATTCCCAGGCCGAGACCCAGCTTCCGTCCGCATAGGACTCTTCGAGCACGTCGTTGATGAAGTTGCGGAACTCGGTGTCGTCGTGCGCGAGGCCAATGCCGTAGGGCTCTTCGGTGAATGCGTTGTTGACGACCTCGAACTCTCCGGCGTTCTGGTCGGCCAGGCCGGCCAGAATCACGTTGTCGGTGGTCACCGCGGCGACCTCACCGCTGCGCAGCGGTCCGAGGCAGTTGGAGTAGGTGTCCGAGGCGATGATGTCGGTCGTGAACTCGGCGATGTTCTTCTCCGAGGTGGAACCGCTCACGGTACACACCTTCTTGCCGGCGAGGTCTTCGGGGCCGGTGATCTTGTCGGGGTTGCCCGCGAGTACGAGCAGGTCCTGTCCGGCAGAGTAGTACGGTCCAGCGAAGGACACGACCTCCTTGCGGGTGTCGTTGATCGTGTAGGTCGCGATCACGAGGTCGACCTGGCCGTTCTCGATGAACGGTTCGCGGTTGGCCGAAACGGCCTCGCTCCAGTTGATGCCTGAGGCCGGGATGCCGAGCTTTGCCGCGATGAGCTTGCCCATCTCAACGTCGAATCCGACCGGATCGCCACTGGGGCCGAGCAGGCCGAACAGCGGCTGGTCGAACTTGGTGCCGATGTTGATGGAACCGGCGTCGGCCAGGCGGGCCATGGTGCTTCCCTCAGGGAACGACACCGCCGTTTCCACGGGGGCGGCGGCATCGGTGGGGGCACCCGAGTCCGCGCAGCCACTGAGCACGAGCGCACTTGCGATCGCAATGGCCGAAATCACTAGACCTTTTTTGAGCCTCATGGTTTTTCTCCTGATTGCTGGTACTGCTGCTGTGTAAACCCTGTCCACCGATTAGTGGGCAAGTATTTTGGAGAGGAAGTCTTTCGCTCTCGTGCTTTGGGGGTTGGTGAAGAATTCCTCGGGAGTGGTCTCCTCCACAATCTCGCCCTCCGCCATGAAGATGACGCGGTCTGCGGCCTTGCGGGCGAAACCCATCTCATGCGTGACGACAATCATGGTCATGCCGTCGTTGGCGAGGTCGACCATGACCTCGAGCACCTCGTTGATCATTTCCGGGTCGAGGGCGCTGGTCGGCTCGTCGAGAAGGATGACCTTTGGATCCATGGCGAGGGCACGCGCGATGGCGACCCGCTGTTGCTGGCCACCGGACAGCTGTGCGGGCATTTTTTGCGCCTGATTGGCTACTCCGACGCGGTCGAGGAGTGCCATCGCCTTCTTCTCGGCGTCAGCTTTCTTCAGGCCGCGTACCTTGATCGGTCCGAGCGTGACGTTCTCGAGCACGGTCTTGTGCGCGAACAGGTTGAACGCCTGAAAGACCATGCCGACATCGGCCCGCAGGTGGGCCAGCGCTTTGCCTTCCTCGGGCAGTTTGACGCCGTCGATGGTGATGATGCCGTCATCGATAGTCTCGAGGCGGTTGATGGCCCGACAAAGAGTCGACTTGCCCGACCCACTCGGTCCGATAACTACGACCACTTCGCCGCGATTGACTACAGCGTTGATGTTCTTGAGAACGTGCAGTTCCCCGTAGTGCTTGTTGATGTCTTTGACGACGACTAGCGGTTCCCCCCGACGAACGGTGATGTTCGACGTAGCCGGGGACGAATCTGTTGG
Source organism: Cryobacterium aureum (assembly GCF_002954245.1). GTDB lineage: Bacteria > Actinomycetota > Actinomycetes > Actinomycetales > Microbacteriaceae > Cryobacterium > Cryobacterium aureum. The sequence goes on from NZ_PPTG01000027.1 coordinate 19,428, forward strand.
CTCCATACCCCCCAACTTAGGACAGAACAGCGGTCTAGACATGCCAAATGCCCGGACAGTAACGCATTTGTAACAGTCGAAGCCGTGACGATTTGTGATACGTAGCGAATGATCATCGGCTCATTGATCTGGGGGGTCACGCCTTCGGTTGGTTCGGCAGGCGCAAGAAGAGCTCGACAGCGAGCGATGCGACGAGGCACAGCGCCGCGTTGACGACGATGGCAACGATCGCGCTCATGATCGGGATACCCATCGTGATGCCTACCTGCTGGCTCATCGTGGCCAGTCCGGTGGCCAGCCCCTGCTCCCCGTCGGCGAGTCCAGAGGTGGCCGTGACCATGAATCCGACGATCACGACCAGGTTGGCCACCCCGCCCACGAACGTGGCGATGAGCAGCAACACGATGGAACTGTCGTTGGCGCCGAGGAACAGCAAGGCACCGGTCGCTGCTGCCTGCGCGGCAAAGCCCCCGACGATGGAGCGCTTCGTGCCCCATCGGTCGATCAGACGGGGGCCGACAACGCCGCCGAGCACGGTCCCTGTTCCCAGCACGGCGAAAGAGAGACCGGCCATCAGGGGCGAATAGCCCCACGTTTTCTGCGCGGAATTTGCGGGACTGTGGGCGAAGCATCCGGTTGCAATTTGTCTGGAGGGGCTCAAATACTTTCAGCATCCGATCGTCGGATCGCTGGAATTACACTTCGAGGTGCTCAGCACCCCCGACGATTCCGGCCACCGCATCTTGATCTACACCGCCGAACCCGGTTCGTCGAGTGCGGCCGCGCTGCAACTGCTGCAGAGCGCACCCGTCTGGAGCTAGAAACGCCCGAGGCCCGGCAGAACTGCCGGACATCGGGCGATGGTGCTGTGGCTCAGGCGCGCTGGGCGAACGCGCTCTCATACAGGCAAACGGATGCCGCGGTCGCCAGGTTCATCGACTCGGCTTCGCCATAGATCGGCACGCTGACGCTGCGGTCGACCCGGGCGAGGTCTTCGTCGGTCAGGCCGCGAGCTTCGTTGCCGAACAGCCACACGGTCGGAGCTGCGAGCAGCCCCTCGTTGCGGGCGGTGAGCAGGTCAGAGCCCTTGATATCGGCGGCGAACAGCTGCAGTCCGGCGGCGCGAGCACGGTCGAGCACGTCGGAAAGGTCGGCCGCGATGGCGACGGGGAGGTGAAAGATGGAGCCGGTCGACGAGCGGATGACCTTGGGGTTGTACAGATCGACGCTGCGACCGGTGAGGATGACGGCATCCGCGCCGGCGGCATCCGCTGCGCGGATGATGGTTCCGGCGTTTCCCGGGTCGCGCACCTCTTCGAGGATGGCGACGAGCTTGGGTTCGGCGTTGAAGATCTTCTTCACCGAGGTGGGGAACTGGTGGCAGACGGCAACGAAACCCTGCGGGGTGACCGTGTCGGCCATGGCCTCGAGCACCTCTTCGGAGACGAACTCCACCTCGACCTGAGCGTCAACGGCCTTCTGGGCCAGGTCGCTGTAACGGTCGAGCGCGGTGGGTGTGGCAAACAACTCCACGACGAGTTCTGGGCGAAAGGTGAGGGCTTCGGAAACGGCCTGCGGGCCTTCGAGCAGAAAAAGACCGGACTCGAGGCGCGCGTCGCGCTTGGCAAGTTTTGCGACGGCACGGACGCGCGGTGAACGTGGATTATCAAGCATGACGTTAAGTTTAGGTGCGCAAAGTTTAGGTGCACGACGAATGGGTACAAAAAAGGAGCGAGTGACCAAGTCACTCGCTCCTCGTTCTGAAATTTTGAACCGATCGCCACATTCACGCCCAGGAGGCAGCCGGTGGCAAACCGTTCGGTTGAAGCCTTACGCCGTGACGGCGACCTTCGGTGCCGACGTGTCGGCGGGAAGAGCTGCCTTGGCGCTCTCAACGAGGGCGGCGAACGTCGCTGCCTCGTTGACGGCCAGGTCGGCGAGGATACGACGGTCAACCTCGATGCCGGCCAGGCCGAGGCCCTGGATCAGACGGTTGTAGGTCAGGCCATTGGCGCGCGACGCAGCGTTGATCCGCTGGATCCACAGGCGACGGAAGTCACCCTTGCGTGCACGACGGTCACGGTAGCTGTAGGTGAAGGAGTGAGTGAGCTGCTCCTTCGCCTTGGTGACCAGGCGTGAACGCTGACCGCGGTAGCCCTTGGCGCGTTCGAGAATAACGCGACGACTCTTGTGGGCGTTTACGGCCCTCTTTACTCTTGCCATTTTTTACAAATCCTTATTCGTTGACGAGGCCTGGTAATACCGACCTAAAAAATTACAGACCGAGAAGCTTCTTGATGACTTTCTGGTCTGACTTGGCCAGCACCTGGTCCTGGTTCAGACGGGACTTGCGCTGCGTGCTCTTGACCTCGAGGTTGTGTCGAAGTCCGGCCTGCTGCTTCATGATCTTTCCGCTTCCGGTGACCTTGAAACGCTTCTTGGTTCCGGAGTGGGTCTTCATCTTAGGCATTCGGTTCCTCCTGTTTCGCTGCCTTATCGGCAACCTTGTCTGCCTTATCGGCGACCTTGTCTGCCTTCTCGGCAGCCTTGTGGGCGTTGATCTCGGCCTTGGCTTCTGACTTGTTCTTCAACGGGCCAATCACCATGACCATGTTTCGACCGTCGATCATCGGAGTAGATTCCACGGAACCGTACTCGGCGACATCCTCGGCAAATTTTTGGAGCAGTCGTACGCCCTGGTCGGGCCGGGACTGTTCACGGCCACGAAAAAGAATCATGGCCTTGACCTTGTCACCGCTCTTCAGGAAGCCTTCGGCGCGTTTGCGCTTGGTCTCGTAGTCGTGCGTATCAATCTTGAGACGGAAACGAACCTCCTTGAGGATCGTGTTCGCCTGGTTGCGCCTGGCCTCCTTGGCCTTTTGCGCAGCCTCGTACTTGAACTTGCCGTAGTCCATGATCTTGGCCACGGGCGGCTTGGCTTCGGGTGCAACTTCGACGAGGTCGAGGTCGGCATCCTGTGCCAGGCGCAGGGCAACATCAATCGCCACGACCCCGACCTGCTCGCCGTTGGGACCAACGAGACGAACTTCGGGGACGCGTATACGGTCATTTGTACGGGGATCGCTGATGCGTCTCTCCTCTTGGGTTATCTTCGTGATCACAACCAGCCAGCGGATGCTGACCGGGGACGAAGAGAGGAAAATCACGCGTTTTCCACAGCAACTTTGTCGTTGACGTGTTCCACACGACACCCTGTCTACCTTCGCTCTGCCACCTTCCCGAAGGAGGTGATAACGCGACGGCGGAGTGCAATCTACCCGGTAACCTTGATGAAGCGGTATGCGCGGGTGGGAGATTCTCCACTTTCGTACCGAGACTATTGTCCCGGAACCAAAGACGATCCTAGCAGAGGAATGCAGTGAGCAATAGTTCTGAAGAAGATGCGCGTTTTGAGCAGGATGCGGCACAGGCAACACGCGACATTGCCGATGTGGCCGCTGTGGAGATCATCACCACGGCTGCGGTGCACCTGATGAGTGCCGCCGCCGTGAAGTGCGGACTCGCCGAAGATCCCGACGCCCAGGTCGATCTCGATGAGGCGCGCAAGCTCATCACGGCTCTCGCCGGGCTGGTCACGGCAGCGGCTCCCGACATCGCCGACATGCATGCCCGTAGCCTGCGTGACGGGCTGCGTTCCCTGCAACTCGCGTTCCGCGAGGCATCCACCATTCCCGACGCGATCGGCGAGGGCCCCGGCGAGAAGTACACCGGACCGGTCAACTAACTTTCTTCGTTTCGAACGGATGCCGCCGGTCACCCCGACCGACGGCATCCGTTTTGCGTTCCCCGGCGGCGGCTCAAGTCAGGTTTGGCAGCGCGGGCACCAGAAGGTGTTGCGCTGCTCGATATCGCTGCGGCCCAGGGTGCCGCGAAGAATGCGGGCGCCGCAGCGCAGGCACGGCTGCCCGCCTCTCCCGTAGACCCACACCTGGGCTCCGCGGCGCAGGTTGCCGGTGGTCGTGCGTTCGTCGCGGTCTTTGTTGGCCAGGAGCAGGCGTCGGGCCAGGCTCACGAGTCCGGGCAGGTCGGTGACCTCGGCCATGGGGCGTGTCGGCAGTAGCCCGCGCAGAAAGCAGAGCTCGTTGACGTAGACGTTGCCGAGTCCGGCCAGGTTGCGCTGGTCGGCGAGGGCCAGAATGACCGGTTGTTCAGCCCGGGCAGCGAGGCGAGTAGCGGCCTCGGCGCGCTCACCCGCACTCCAGCCGGTGTCGAGCAGATCGGGTCCGAGGTAGCCGACCACCTCCGACTCGGACCGGGTCGATACAAGCTCCAACAGACCGAGCTCAAACCCGACTGCGACCCAGTCCGCTGTTTGCAGAACGATACGCGCTTGAAAGGCCGGCCGCTGCCACCGCGTGCCTGGTCTATACAGGTGCCAGGCACCCTCCATCTTCAAATGCGAGTGGATGCTCGTCTCACCGACCCGGTGCAGCAGGTGTTTGCCGCGACTGACCACTTCGTGCACGGTCTGCCCGGTGAGGTCAACGGTCGCGAATGCAGGTACCCGAATGTCGCAGCCGGTCAGGATGCTGCCGCGCAGGGCCTGGTCGAGGGTGCGCGCGGTGCGGTAGACGGTGTCGCCCTCAGGCACGCAGCCTCAGCCCTTTCGGAGTCTCGGTGAATCCGGCGGCGAGCAGTGCCACGCCCACGGCGGTGCCGATCACGAACACACCGTTAGCCGTTTCCACCGCGATCTTCTGCACCCGGCCGGAGGTGACGAGGGCGGCCAGGCTCAGGGTGGCAGCCGCGAGCATAGCGTCATCGGTTTCGAATGCGACGATGGTTTTACCGCCACGCTCGACGTAGAGCACCAGGGCACCGTCGACGAGCACGACGAGTGCACCTGCCTTGCGGCCCGGGCGATGGGTGGTCTCGCCGGGCAGCGTCGGCCACGGTAGTGCTGCGCCGTACGCGTTCGCCGGGTCGGTCGCGGCCAGGGCAACCGCGGCCATCCGCGCTGTGCTCCGTTGCCCACCCGACGTATCTGATACCCCGACAGCGAAGGTGCGCAGCCGGTCGATGGTGCCGCCGGTGGCGAACTGGGCCGCGCCGAGCCCCTCGATGAAATAGCCGCGCCGACAGCGTGCCATTTCTTCGAACCCGGTGAGCGTGCGGTAGACGAGGGAGAATCCGCCCAGAACACCCTCGGCCATGACCGCCCCCCGCGTCACCACACCGTAGCGTTCGAGCAGTGTCTCCCCCAGGGCGTGCGCGCGACGCGTTGGCGAGTCGTCGGCCACCGGAAGAATCGACCAGCGACCCGAGACCGTCGGCGGACCGCTGCGGCTCGGCAGGTTCGGCCGCGGCATCGACCGCCCGTGATGCAGGCGGGCGCGGGGCACGGCGCGGCTCTGCCGGTGGGCCGTGTGCCCTCCGGCCAGAAGTGACCGCACCGGAGCGAACGTGTCGTTGTTGATCAGACCGGCCCAGACCAGGTCCCACAGCGCGTACACCAGTGCGGCGTCGTCCTGGCTGCCGACGGCATCCGCCAACTGTCGGAAGAAGTAGGCACCGCCGCCGCCCAGAGTCGCGAGGATCTCCTGCTGTAGCGGCGTCGTCTCCACATCGATGGGCAGCGGGAGCGTGAGCTGGGCGGTTTCGGCGAGGTGCAGGCTGACCCAGCCGTCGTTGCCGGCCAGTGTTCCGGCGCCCGCCCAGAGTACTTCCCCCGCGTTGGTCAGTTCGTCGAGCATGCCCGGCTGGTAGTCGCTCACCCTGGCCGGCAGAATGAGCGTCTCCCAGGCGGACGCCGGTATGCGCGCCCCTTCGAGCTGTTCGACAACGGATGCGACGCCGTCGATTCCGCGCAGCTTTCCGCCCACGTGTTGCCAGGCCGGCAGAAAACGACCGATGGCCCGCTGGTCGACCGGTTCGACCTCGTGCCGAAGCGCGGCGAGGGAACGGCGGCGGAGGCGGCGGAGTACCTCGGAGTCGCACCATTCCAGGCCGGTGCCGTTCGGTCGGAATTCACCGGCCACGATGCGTCGGGCATCGGCGAGCCGGCCGAGGGCGATCTGCACAACGGCGATGCCAAGGCCGAACCGGTCGGCGACGGCGCTGGTGGTGAACGGTCCGTGCGAACGGGCGTAGCGGCTCACCAGGTCACCGAGCGGGTCGGCAACGGATTCGGTGAACGCGGCGGACACCCCGATCGGCAGGGGAACTCCGAGGGCGTCGCGCAACCGGCTGGCGTCTTCGACCACTGCCCAGCGCTCTTCGCCGCCGATGCTCACGCGCATGGCGCGGCGGGCGGCGACGAGGCTGAGCAGTGCCTCCTGCGCGAGAAGTAGGCCAGGTGGGTCGGGCGCGGGCTGGGCTGCCGTCTCAGGCGTGAGCATCCGCTCGGCTACCTCGACGGTACTGAGCGGGCCGAGGGTGCGCAGCAGGTCGGCGACTCCTTCCATGCCCTTGGCCAGGTAGTCGGGGGCGAGCCGTTGCAGTTCCCGGTCGGTCTGGTCGATGACGGTGGGGTCGAGCAGTTCCCGCAGTTCGACCCGCCCAAGCAGTTCGGCCAGCAGGCTCGAGTCGATAGCGAGGGCAGTGGCGCGCCGCTCGGCCAGCGGAGTGTCGCCCTCATACATGAAGGCGGCCACGTAACCGAAAAGCAGGGTACTGGCGAACGGACTGGCGGTCTCGGTCGTGGTCTCGACCAGGCGCAGCTCGCGGGAGGCGATCTGCCGGGCCAGCGCTCCGAGCGCCGGCAGGTCGTAGACGTCTTGCAGACATTCGCGCAGGGTCTCGAGAATGATCGGAAAGGTGGGAAAGGTGCGGGCCACGTCGAGCAGCTGCGCGGCCTTTTGCCGCTGCTGCCAGAGTGGCGAGCGGGCGCCGGGCTTGTAGCGGGGCAGGAGCAGCGCGCGGGCGGCGCACTCGCGAAAGCGGGAGGCGAACAGCGCGGAGCCGCCGACCTCGTCGGTGACCAGCTGTTCGAGCTCGTCGGGGTCGAACACGAACAGCTCACTGCCGGGCGGTTGGGTTTCGGTGTCGGGGATGCGCACGACGATGCCGTCGTCGCTCGCGACGCAGGAGCCGTCGATTCCATAACGTTCGCGCACGCGGGCTCCGACGGCAAGCGCCCACGGTGCGTGCACTGGGGTGCCGAACGGGGAATGCAGCACCACCCGCCAATCCCCCAGTTCGTCGCGGAACCGTTCGACCACGAGCGTGCGGTCGGTCGGCAGTTGCCCGGTAGCGGCCCGCTGCTCGTTTAGGAAGGACAACAGGTTGCTGATGGCGCGCTCGTCGAGGCCGCCCATTGCACAGCGGTCCCGCGCCTCATCCGCCGGCAGGCTTCCGACTTCGCGCACGAAAGCACCGATAGCCTGGCCGAGTTCGGCAGGGCGCCCGAGGCCGTCACCCTTCCAGAACGGCAGCCGCCCGGGCTGGCCGAACGCAGGCACAACGAGCACCCGGTCATGGGTGATCTCCTGGATGCGCCAGCTCGTAGTGCCGAGCGCGAAGACATCACCCACCCTCGATTCGTAGACCATCTCTTCGTCGAGTTCGCCGACCCGTTTGCCGGTGATCTGTTCGCCGCCGACCATGAATACGCCGAACAGACCGCGATCGGGAATGGTGCCGCCGCTCGTGACGGCCAGGCGTTGCGCGCCAGGCCGACCGGTGAGGCTGCCGGCGTCGCGATCCCAGACGATGCGCGGACGCAACTCGGCGAACTGGTCGGAGGGATACCGACCGGCGAGAAGATCGAGGGTGGCCTCGTAGACCGAGCGAGGCAGCGTCGCAAACGGTGCGCTGCGCCGAACCAGGTCGAACCAGGTCTCCACATCGATCGGTTCGAGCGCGCAGGCCGCGACGGTCTGTTGGGCCAGAATGTCGAGCGGGTTGGTGGGTACCTTGAGGGATTCGATGGCACCGGCTACCATCCGCTCGGCGGCCACCGCCGCGTGGATAAGGTCGGCCCGGTGCTTGGGGTAGATCACCCCGCGGCTGACCTCGCCGACCTGGTGCCCGGCGCGGCCGAGCCGCTGCAGCCCGCTCGACACCGACGGCGGTGACTCGACCTGCACGACCAGGTCGACAGCGCCCATATCGATGCCGAGTTCGAGGCTCGACGTGGCAACGACACAGCGCAGCCGGCCCGACTTCAAATCGTCTTCAATGAGCGCGCGCTGTTCTTTGCTGACCGAACCGTGATGGGCACGGGCGAGCAGCGGCTCCGCACCCTCGGTCTGGCCGCTCGCGCCCATGAGTTCGGCCGGCGGGCGAACGGCCGGAGAACCACCCCAAACGCCTCCATGCACAACGGGCACGAGAGCGGATGCCGCCAGCCTCTCGGCAAAGATCTCGTTGAACCGGGCCGTGAGCCGTTCGGTGAGCCGTCGGGAATTCGCGAACACGATGCTCGAGGAATGCGCCAGCACTTCGTCGACGATGGCCTCCTCGACGTGCGGCCAGATCGACCCGGTCTGCGGCGCCGAGGCCGACGTGACGCCCTCACGTTGCGGCACCGGCCCGAGGTCGCTCATATCATCAACCGGAACCACCACCCGCAGGTCGAACCGTTTCAACGCGGGCGGTGCCACGATCTGCACGGGGGCTGCTCCGCCAAGAAACCGAGCGACTTCGCTCTGCGGGCGCACAGTGGCCGACAACCCGATGCGTTGAGCGGGATGGTCGAGCAGGGCGTCGAGTCGTTCAAGGGATACCGCCAGGTGGGCACCACGTTTGCTCGCCGCGACCGCGTGTACCTCGTCAATGATGACGGTCTGCACGCCGCGCAGCGATTCGCGGGCCGCTGACGTCAGCATCAGAAACAACGACTCCGGGGTGGTGATGAGAATGTCAGGCGGCGAGGTGACCAATTTGCGGCGGTCGGCGGCCGGTGTATCGCCGGAGCGCACCCCAACCGTCACCTGCGGCGGCTGCAGACCGAGCCGCTCGGCGGCACGGCTGATTCCCACGAGGGGCGCGGTGAGGTTGCGCTCCACGTCCACCCCGAGAGCTTTGAGCGGCGAGATATAGAGCACTCGAGTGCTGGGCGCATCCAGCTCCGGACGGTCTGTCGCCAGCCGGTCTATTGCCCACAGGAATGCTGCCAGAGTCTTCCCCGATCCGGTCGGTGCCACGACGAGGGCGTGCGAGCCCTGCGAGATAGCCATCCACGCCCCGAGTTGCGCCGCGGTCGGCGCGTCGAACGCCTCGGTGAACCAGGCCCGGGCGGCCGGGGAGAATCGATCGAGAACGTCGGTCATACCGCCATTCTGGCCCGACCCACTGACAACCGGCTCAACCCGCGATTCAGAGCGGGCTACGCCGAGGCGACGAGCTTCACGCGCAACGAATCAACACCGGTCGTGATGATCTCGCTCTCCGACCAGCGAGTGCCGAGCCGGCTCAGAATGGTGTCCAGGTCGGGCTGGGTGAGTCCGTCGACCAGTTCCAGCTGGACCACGAGTTCGGGTCCCTCCAGCCGCCCCATCGGGTCGCCGGCGGAGAGTTGAATGGTCAGCACCGACAGTTCGGTCCCGATCGATGCCGTGAAGGCGTCGGCCACATAACGGCTCGCGTAACTCGGCGTCCAGGGCAGGGATTGGGCAATCGCCCAAAGCGCCGGTCGCCGAATGACGAATTCACCGGGCGAGGTGGGGTCGAGCACGACGAGGTCGGTGTTTTCCTGCGCGGCAGCCAAGGCTACGCGCACGGCATTCGCTGGAACGGGTCGGGCGAGGGGATTCCACGCCGTCATGGCGGCGGTCGACGAGAAGGCGGGCAACACGGTACGGCCGTCGGGGCCGGCCACGGTGATGATCGACAGTTCCTGGGTTTTATCGATCGTCTGCCCGCGTGCGTTCAGAGCGGCTTCGCCGAGCTTCGTCACCAGCGGGATGAGCAGACGAGAACCGCGGATGGCATCGATCACGCTTTCTTCCCCGGCCTCCCGGGCCTGAAAGCGAGCGAGGGCCTCGGCTAGGGCTGCAGGGGCTGACCCGTCGTCGCCGGCGTCGAGATTGGCCTCGAATTCGCGGCCGGCCCAGGGCTGACCGGCCGAATCGGCCAGCTCGCTCGGCTGACCCAACTCACCCGGCTGTCCCGGCGAGCTCGGGAAACCGGGCTGGCCCGGCGAGCTCTGTGAACCCGGCCGACCCGACGGATCGCCCGTTGAACCGAGGTTGCGCGCCTTCGCCATTAGTCCCCCGCGACGTCCAAGGCCTCGGCCAGGGTGAACGCGCCGGCATAGAGCGCTTTGCCCACGATGGCGCCTTCAAGACCGAGCGGCACGAGCTCGCGCAGCGCTTCGATGTCATCGAGGCTGGAGATGCCGCCGGAGGCGATAACCGGCTTGCGGGTGCGATCGAGCACCTGGCGGAGCAGGTCGATGTTCGGCCCTTGCAGGGTGCCGTCTTTGGTGACGTCGGTTACGACGTATCGGGCACAGCCGGCCGCTTCGAGCCGTTCGAGTACCTGCCAGAGGTCGCCGCCGTCTTTGGTCCAACCGCGGGCGGCGAGGGTGGTGCCGCGCACGTCGAGACCCACGGCAACGGCATCACCGTATTGCGCGATCACGCTTGCCGCCCACTCCGGGTTTTCCAGGGCTGCCGTGCCGAGGTTTATGCGTTTGACGCCTGTGGTCAGTGCAGCTTCCAGCGATTCGTCATCGCGGATACCGCCGGACAGTTCAATATTGACGCCCTTGACCTGGCGAATGACCTTCTTGATCACACCGGTGTTGGTACCACGGCCGAATGCCGCATCGAGGTCGACGAGGTGGATCCACTCGGCGCCCTGCCTCGCCCAGTCGGCCGCAGCGTCGACGGGGTCACCGTAGTTCGTTTCCGTACCCGCCTCGCCCTGCGTCAGGCGCACGGCCTTGCCGCCGGCCACATCGACGGCGGGCAGGAGGACGAGCCTCGGTGTTTTGTTGAACTCGCTCATTGGTGTCCTCGGTTGGTGCGGTCGCATGCTGCGACCAATGTCATGACAGGTGCTGTGCGTCGTGGGGAAATGTGATGGTGGGCAGGAAGTGGTGCGGGTTGTGAAGTCTAGGCGCGCAAAGCGCGTGGCGCACGGTCTAATGGCGCAGGTTTATTGGCGCAGGGTTCCGATCCAGTTCTTCAACAAGCGGATGCCTGCCTCCCCCGATTTCTCCGGGTGGAACTGGGTGGCGCTGAGCGGACCGTTCTCGATCGCTGCCAGGAACGGCGCTCCGTGTTCGGCCCAGGTGAGCCGTGGTTCGGGAAACGGCGGCATGACCTCAAGGGTCCAGGACTGGGCGGCGTAGGAGTGCACGAAATAGAACCGCTCGTCTTCGATCCCTCTAAAAAGCTCGGAGCCCGGTGCGCTCGTGACGGTATTCCAGCCCATGTGCGGCAGGATCGCGGCGGGAAGTTCGGTGACTGTTCCCGGCCATTCGCCGAGGCCCTCGGTATCGATTCCGCGTTCGACTCCGTGCTCGAACATGACCTGCATGCCCACGCAGATTCCGAGCACCGGGCGATCACCGGCCAGGCGACGATCGACGATTTCGTCGCCGCGCACCGCTGTGAGGGCATGCATCACGGCGCTGAACGCACCGACACCAGGCACGACGAGGCCGTCGGCTTCAAGGGCGACTTTGCGATCGCTCGTGAGGGTGACGTCGGCGCCGGCCAGTTCGAGCGCCTTGACCGCGGAGTGCACGTTACCGGTGCCGTAGTCAAAGACAACGACCCGGGTCACAGGGCTCCCTTGGTGGAGGGAATGCCTTGCACGAGCGGGTCGAGAGCTTTGGCGAGTCGGAACGCACGGGCGAAGGCCTTGAACTCGGCTTCGGCGATGTGGTGCGGGTCGCGGCCGCCCAGCACCGTGACGTGCACGGTCAGTCCGGCATGGAAGGTGATCGCTTCGAACACGTGACGCACCATGGAGCCGGTGAAGTGCCCGCCGATAAGGTGGAATTCGAAGCCGGACGGCTCGCCGGTGTGCACGAGGTAGGGGCGGCCCGAGATATCGACGACGGCTTGGGCGAGCGCCTCGTCAAGTGGCACGAGGGCATCGCCGTAGCGGGAGATGCCGGACTTGTCGCCGAGCGCCTGGCGAATAGCCTGGCCGAGCACTATTCCCACGTCTTCGACCGTGTGGTGCACGTCGATTTCGATGTCACCGCTGGCGCGCACCGTGAGGTCAGTCAGGGAGTGCTTGGCGAAGGCCGTCAGCAGGTGGTCGTAGAACGGCACCGAGGTGTGGATCTCGCTGACGCCGGTGCCATCGAGGTTCAGCGAGAGATCGATGCTGGATTCACTCGTCTCCCGTTGCAGGTGTGCGACACGGGGCGCGGAAATGCCAGCAGGTGAGCTCATAGCGCTAGTTTATTCGGCTTGGGGCGACTCGGTTTGACCGGACTGCTCCGGTCGTCCGAGGCGGGCCAGGGCATCAAGGAACAGCGAGGTCTCTTTCTCGGTGCCGGCCGTCACCCGCAAGTGGTTCGGGATGCCGACGTCACGAATTAAAATTCCCTCCGCGAGCAGCGCCTCGAAGGTCGCCTGCGGGTCGGCCACTCCCCCGAACAATACGAAGTTGCTCCAGCTTCGGTGCGGGGCGTAGCCCAGGCGGGCCAACTCATCGACGAGCCGGTCGCGCTGCCCTCGAATGTCGTCGACCATCGCGAGCATCTCCGCGCTGTGGGCGAGGGCAGCGTTCGCCGCCGCCTGGGTGAAGGCAGAGAGGTGGTAGGGCAGGCGAACCAGGCGCAGGGCATCCGTTACCGCCGGATCGGCGGCCAGATAGCCCACGCGAGCACCGGCGAAGGCGAAGGCCTTGCTCATTGTGCGCGAGACCAGCAGGCGTTCCCGGCCCGGCAGCAGAGTGAGCGCGCTCGGGGTGCCCGCGGGCGCGAACTCGGCGTAGGCCTCGTCGACGACGACAATGCCGTCGGTTGCGTCGTAGACGGCGGCGATGGTCTCAAGCGAGAGCGGGGTGCCGGTGGGGTTGTTCGGTGAGCAGAGAAAGATGATGTCGGGGTTGGTGCGGGTGACTTCGCTCACGGCGGTGGCCGGCGAAAGCTCGTAGTCGTCGTCGCGGGTGCCCGCAATCCAGGTGGTGTCGGTTCCAGCCGCGAGAATCGAATACATCGAATAGGTCGGGGCAAAACCCATCAGGCTACGCCCAGGACCACCGAAAGCCTGCAGCACCTGCTGGAGCACTTCGTTGGAGCCGTTGGCCGCCCAGATGTTCTCGGCACTTACTCTGTTGTCGGCGCTGAGCCCCTCGCGCAGATACCGGGCCAGCGCCTCGCGCAGCGCGGTGAACTCGCGGTCGGGATATCGATTCACCGAATGGATGGCCTCGGCCAGGCCGGCGAGAATATCGCGGGCCACTGCTTCGGGAATGGGGTGCGTGTTCTCGTTCACGTTCAGGGCCACCGGAACGTGCAGCTGCGGAGCACCGTATGGTGTCAAGCCTTGCAGATTGGTGCGGAGCGGAAGATCGTCGAGACTGGTCACAGTCTCCATGCTACGACCCTGTGCTGGCACGCATTGCTACTCGCCTAATTCTGCTCGCCGAATTATTCGCGCCTCATAATGCGCGACTCATCATGCGCGACTCATCAGGCTCAGGAGTTGGCGGGGAGCTCCAAGCGCTGGCCGGGCTGCAACGTTTCGACGGTGAGCGCGTTCAGTCGCTTGATGTCGGCGACGACGTCGCGCGGGTCGGCGGACGGCGAGATCTCTTCGGCGAGGTCCCACAGGGTCTGGCCAGGTTCGACGGTGACGAACCTGGCGGACCCGACGTCGGTCGGCGAGTAGGCGAGCGTCGCCACGATTCCGGATTCGGTCGTGTAGGACGTGAGGTCGATGCCCGTGGCGGAATCCGATGCGCCGGCCGCTCCCCCGTTGAGGGCGAACGCGACGGCGCCGATCACGAGCGGTACGGACGCGAGAGTCGTGAACACCATTCGCCCACGGCGGGTGAGGCGAAGATGGGTGACGGGTGTGAGAGATGCGCCGTATTCACGGGCTGCAGGTGCAAGTGCTGTGGTCATGTCAAACCTCCAAGGTCGGCGGGCTGCGAGTCTCGTATTCGGCCATCGGCCGGGATGGCCGAATACGAAACTATGTTCCGAATATAACTTCGAACAATCGAACATGCAAGCTTTTTCTGATCCTCACCCGGAATTTCACACAACACACTCGAATAAGTGTTTGTTTCAGGGCCTGGAACTGGATAAACTTTCGATAAGACAATTGCTTGTTTTACACTCAACCAGACACCACTGACATCCCCGCGTGACACGGTTTCAAACCACGCGGGACCGACTCCAGGAGGGCACATCGTGACACAAGACACCAGCGGTACCCGCGACAAGGGCGGCACCCGGCGCCGAAAGAGTTTGAGCCAGCGCCAGCTCGCTATTCTCGACGTGATTCAGCGCTCGGTCAGCTCGCGCGGCTACCCGCCGAGCATGCGTGAGATCGGTGACGCGGTCGGGCTCGCCTCGCTGTCGAGCGTGACCCACCAGCTCAATCAGCTCGAGCTCAGCGGCTACCTGCGCCGCGACCCGAATCGACCCCGGGCGCTCGAAGTGCTCATCGAGATTCAGCGGGCCCCCGAAGATGTCGGTTCGGGCGACCAGGACAGCTTTCACCCCGGGGTGCAGGTCGGCGACGCCGCGATGGTGCCCCTGGTCGGTCGCATCGCGGCAGGCATTCCGATCACAGCTGACCAGCAGATCGACGAAATTTTCCCGCTTCCCCGCCAGCTCGTGGGGCAGGGAGAGCTGTTCATGCTCAAGGTCGTGGGTGAGTCCATGATCGACGCCGCTATCTGCGACGGCGACTGGGTCGTGGTTCGCCAGCAGAAGACCGCGGAGAACGGCGAGATCGTCGCAGCCATGCTCGACAATGAAGCAACGGTGAAGGTGCTGCGCAAGCGCGACGGCCACACCTGGCTATTGCCGCGCAACAGCAACTTCGAACCGATTGTCGGCGACTTTGCTGACATCCTCGGCAAGGTCGTCGCGGTGCTGCGCTCGGTCTAGGTGATTGCCCCGCGATAACGCCGTACGACGAAGGCCCGACCACCAACCGGTGATCGGGCCTGTTTTCGGTCTGCCTTTGTTGGGCTACACGTCGACGGTGGCACCGAGGCGCGCGCGCACCACGCGGGTCGCAGCGAGCATGTTGTGGAGCGACTGCACGGTCTCGTCATAGCCACGCGTTTTCAGCCCGCAGTCCGGGTTGACCCAGACCTTCCGGGCGGGAATGGATTCCAGAGCGGTGTCGAGCAGGGTCGTCAGTTCGTCGATGCTCGGCACGCGCGGCGAGTGGATGTCGTAAATTCCGGCGCCGATACCGTGGTCGAATCCGCCCGCCTCGATCTCCTGCACAACTTCCATGCGCGACCGGGCCGCTTCGATGCTCGTGACGTCGGCGTCCAGGTTGCGGATGGCTTCGATGACAACACCGAACTCCGAATAGCAGAGGTGGGTGTGGATCTGGGTCGCATCCGCTACCCCGGAAGTGGCGAGCCGGAAGGACCCGACCGACCAGTCCAGGTAATCGGCGTGGTCCTTCTTCTTCAGCGGCAGCAGTTCGCGAAGGGCAGGTTCATCCACCTGCACGATCTTGATGCCGGCGGCCTCGAGGTCGGTGATTTCATCGCGCAGCGCCAAGGCCACCTGACGGGCGGTCTCGCCGAGCGGCTGGTCATCACGCACGAAGGACCAGGCCAGAATCGTCACCGGCCCGGTGAGCATGCCCTTGACCGGCTTGGTGGTGAGGCTCTGTGTATAGGCCGACCAGTCAACGGTGATCGGTGCCGGGCGCGACACGTCGCCCCAGAGAATGGATGGCCGGGTGCAGCGGCTGCCGTAGGACTGCACCCAGCCGTTCTCGGTCACGGCAAACCCGTCAAGGTTCTCAGCAAAGTACTGCACCATGTCGTTGCGTTCGGGTTCTCCGTGCACGAGCACATCAAGTCCGATCTCTTCCTGCAATTGCACAACGCGGCCGATCTCGGCGCGCATCAGGTCGCGGTAGGCATCTGCCTTCAGAGTTCCCTTCAGGAACTGGGCCCGTGCCCGGCGAATGTCGGCGGTCTGTGGGAAGGATCCGATCGTGGTCGTCGGCAGCGGCGGCAACTGCAGCACGGCATCCTGAGCGAGCAGTCGATCGGCGTAGGCGCCGCGGCTGAAATCGGCCTCGGTCAACGCGGCTGCACGGGCCCGCACCGACCCGTCCCGCACGCCGGGAGCGCTGCGCCTGGCCGCTTGCGCCGCCTCGGCGTCGGCCAGCGGCCCAGCGATGGCCTCTCGTCCGGCGGTGAGCCCGAGGGCGAGGCTGGCGACCTGGCCCACCTTTTGGTCGGCGAAGGCCAGCCAACTGGTCAGTGACTCCGGCAGCGACGTTTCGTCTGCCACGTCGTGGGGCACGTGCAGCAGTGACGTCGAGGTGGAAACCGATACCGCGTCGGACAGGGCGCGCACGCTCTCTGCAGCCTCGAAGGCGCCGGCGAGATCGCCGCGCCAGATGTTGTGGCCGTCGATCACCCCGGCGACGAGGGTCTTACCGTCCAGCCCCGGTACCGCCTGCGGCAGAGTTCCCCGCACCAGGTCGAGACCGATTGCTTCGACGGCTGTGGATGCGAGAACCGGGAGGGCATCATCGAGGCTGCCATAGGGAGCCGCAACAAACAGGGCCGGCCGGCCGGTCAGACGTCCGAGCACTCCATAAGCGGATGCGACAGCCGCCAGCGTCTCGACGCGCGGCACGTCGATGGATTCGCTGACCAGACCCGGCTCGTCGAGCTGCACCCAGTCGGCTCCCGCATCCGCTAGCCGCGTCAGGAGCGCCGCGTAGGCGGGAATGAGGTCATCGAGCCGGGACAGCGGGGAGAACCCAGCCGGGGCTTCGTCACTCGCCTTGCTGAGCAGCAGGAACGTGACCGGTCCGACGAGCACAGGGCGGGTGAGGAACCCGGCCTCTTTGGCCTCGACAAACTCCCGCACAATGCGATCCCCGGCCAGCGAGTACACGGTCTCCGGACCGATCTCGGGCACGAGGTAGTGGTAGTTGGAGTCAAACCACTTCGTCATTTCTAGGGGCAGGTTCTCGCCCTCTCCGCGGGCGAGCGTGAAGTATCCGGCGAGATCGAGGGTGCCGTCGGCAGCGACGAGCGAGGCGAACCGGGCCGGAATCGCGCCGACGGCAACGATGGTGTCGAGCACCTGGTCGTAGTAGGAGAACGACTCGGGGATGGACGAGTCGGTGCGGCCCAGGCCGAGACTGACCAGCCGGTCGCGGGTGGACTGGCGCAGGCCGGCGGCGACGGCTTCGAGGGCGGGCGCGTCGATCGTTCCCGACCAGAACGCTTCGACGGCTTTCTTCAGTTCCCGCCTTCTTCCGATGCGCGGGTAGCCGAGGATGGTGCCGGTGGGAAACGTGCTGGAGACTGGCGAAATGGGCATGGTGATTCCTTCACTGGAGCGATCATGGCTGGAACTGTCGGAGGAACGAACGTGGTGGTGGGCCGCGGCGCGTGAGCGGCGTGGCCTAGGGCATGGCAGCGGGCACCGGCAGTGCCCCACACCCCTCAAGGACCCGAAGCACGGTGTCGTGCTGGTTGAAGGCGTAGAGGTGGAGCCCAGGGGCACCGCCGGCGAGTACGTCCTGGCCGAGGCGTACGGCGTAGTCGATGCCGATCTGGCGCTGACCTTCCTCGGTCGGTTCGACCTCGAGCTGGATGGACAGTTCGGCGGGCAGCTTTTCGCCGGAGAGCTGCAGGATGCGGCGCAACCGATTCGGGCTGGTGACCGGCATGATCCCGGGAAGAATAGGAAAAAGTACCCCGGCTGAGCGCGCCCGCTGGATGAAGCTCAGGTAGTCGTCGGCGTGGAAGAACAGCTGGGTGATCGCCAGGTTAGCTCCGGCGGCCTGCTTGGCGAGCAGGGTGTCGATGTCCTGGGTGACCGACCGCGAGTTCGGGTGGCCGTTCGGGAAGGCCGCAACGCCGATGCGTACCTTGCTCCGTTCCGTTTTCACCCCGCGGGCACCGGGCAGGCCCGGAATCACCGTCTCGATGTAGGGCACCCGTTCGGTCTGCACTCGGTGGATGAGCTGCACCAGCTCACCCGCACTGTGCAGGTCCCCGAGAAAGGTAGTGTCGCCCTCCTCTGCACCCTGCGGCGCGTCGCCGCGAATGGCCAGAAAGCTGCGGATACCGGCATCGAGAAACTCGCGAATGAGGCGGCTGGCTTCTGCGTGCGAGGAGCCGACGCAGGTGAGGTGAGCCATGGCATCCACTTCACTATGGTCCTTGATGTAACGCAGAACGTCGAGCGACGAGTTGCGCGACGAACCGTTGGCACCGTAGGTGACCGAGATAAACTCGGGGCCAGCGGCGGCCAGATGATCGATAGTGCGGGTGAGAGCGGATGCTGCGGCCACCGATTTCGGCGGATACACCTCGAACGAGAACGCCGGGCGGGCGTTACACGCGGTAGGCGTTGGGGCGGTCATGATTCCTCATTCGGCAGGAGCGGTACAGCGGGTGGTGGCCGGGCGGCCGCGGGCACACCAGAAGTCTGGTGGGTTTTCGCGGGCGGGTGCCGGGCTCGGCTGTCGCTCCATGCCGAGGAACGAATTCCTTCGGCAACGATTGATTAGACACTAACAACACCAGCGTCGGGTCGGGCGAATGTGACAGTTCGTGTCATCGCTCAAAACAGGTTGCGGCGCAGCGCTTCACCAGCGTCTAGGTCAGCTCAATCTGCAGTGGCGTGCGATCTAGTCGGACCGGGTCGGATGTGCTTTTCGTTACACTGAGCGTGTCGCTCGTCTGGACGACACCACTTTTCGCGCAGCCGGAGGAGGTGCTGGAATGTTGGAAACTTCTCCCGTTGTGCTCCGGTTACCGTTCCGGGGCCGGTGGATGGCGGAGAACAGCCCGGCGAACCGCGTTCCTAGCCATGGCACGCACCTTTTCGGCACGACATTCGCGATCGACTTCATCGCTGTCAACGAACGTGGCCTTTCGGGCAAGCGCGGCTGGCGCTCGGTGCTGGCAACAGAACCGCCTGAGGTCTTTGTCGGATTCGGCGCACCAATCCTCGCGCCGGCATCGGGCACGGTAGTTGCTGCGATCGACGGTGAGCTCGATCACGAGGCCCGCCGCTCACAATTGGCGCTCATTCCTTACGCGCTCTCTCAAGCCCGGCGTATTCGGACAGGCGTGCGCGCGATCGCCGGGAATCACGTGGTCATCGCGATGGGTCCTTTCGGGCCCTTCGTGCTCATCGCGCATCTGCGGCGGGGCACGGTGAACGTCGCAGTGGGATCGGTCGTCGAGGTGGGCGACACCATTGGTTCGTGTGGAAATTCGGGCAACAGCACGCAACCGCACGTGCACGTGCAGGTCACGGACTCGACTGTCTGGCCGACAGCGCGCGGCCGTCCGATCATCTTTGAGCGCCCTCACGTCAGCGGTGACAACTGGCTGCCAAGAAACGGCGAGGCATTCAACGCCTCATGAGTTGACTCCCACATTTGCTGAGAAACTGAAAGGTATCCGCTCAGAACGGTACGAAACCGCCTCAGGCCGCCGCGGTTATGACGCCCCCGACTGCTTAGGCAGGGAGCGTCGGCAGAATAACGAAGGGAGCGAACTGCGGCTCGATCTCGGGCGTGACGAACGCCGTGACATGGGTGCCGGTCTCGACGTATTCGGTCGTCTCGATGCGGCCCACGTCGTGCAGCACGGCGATGAGGTCGCCGCGGTCGTAGGGAATGAGCAGGTCGAGTTCGATCTGGGGGGTCGGCAAAAGCAGCGCGACCGCGGCGAGCACGGTGTCGATGCCCTCACCGGTGCGGGCCGACACGAACGTCGCCTTCGGCTCCAGGCCACGCAGCACGAGCCGGTCGTCGTCGCTGATCAGGTCGCTCTTGTTGAAGACGACCAGTTCGGGAATATCGCGGGCGCCGACCTCGGAGACGACGTCGCGCACGGTAGCGAGTTGCGCGACCGGGTCGGGGTGCGAGCCGTCGACGACGTGCACGATGACGTCGGCGTCGGCGACTTCTTCAAGCGTCGAGCGAAACGCTTCAACCAGTTGGTGCGGCAGATTGCGCACGAAACCGACAGTGTCGGTGAGGGTGTACAGGCGTCCGTCGGCGGTTGTCGACTTGCGCACGGTAGCGTCGAGGGTCGCGAACAGGGAGTTCTCGACGAGCACCCCGGCCTTGGTGATGCGGTTGAGCAGGCTGGACTTGCCGGCGTTGGTGTACCCGACGATGGCGACCGAGGGAACGGCGTTGCGCTTGCGGTTGGCGCGTTTGGCTTCACGGGCCGGTTTCATCTCGACCATCTGCTTTCGCAGTTTGGACATCCGGGTGTGAATGCGGCGTCGGTCGAGTTCGATCTTGGTCTCACCGGGTCCACGGGAGCCCATTCCTGCACCCGTGCCACCGACCTGGCCACCCGCCTGGCGGGACATCGAGTCGCCCCAGCCACGCAAGCGCGGCAGCATGTAGGCCATCTGCGCGAGTTCGACCTGCGCTTTGCCCTCGCGGCTCTTGGCGTGCTGGCTGAAAATGTCGAGGATCACTGCGGTGCGGTCGATGACCTTCACCTTGACCACGTCTTCGAGCGCACGACGCTGGCTGGGTGCCAGTTCGGTGTCGGCGATGACGGTGTCGGCGCCGAGCGCCTTCACGATGTCGGCCACCTCTTGCGCCTTACCCTTGCCGAGGTAGGTGCTCGGGTCGGGGGTAGCCCGCCGCTGCAGCAGACCGTCGAGCACGGTCGCTCCGGCGGTTTCGGCGAGAGCGGCCAGTTCACGCATGGAGTTTTCGGCGTCGTCAACGGTGCCGTGGGTATATACGCCCACCAGCACGACGTTTTCTAGGCGCAGCTGGCGATACTCAACCTCGGTGACGTCTTCGAGTTCGGTGGAGAGTCCGCCGACTCGCCGCAGGGCGTTACGATCGGCACGTTCGGACTGGTCGCCGTCGTGGTCACTGCCGTCATACTCGCCGGAGGCGTGAGTCTGCAGGGCCTGGGCTGCCCCGCTGCGGAACAGGGAGTAGCCGGCAGCTTTGCTGTCGGCGCTGGCCAACACGCGCGCGACAACATCATCTGCGTCTAGGGCTATTGCGCCGGTGTTTTCTACCGCGTCGTTTTCTACTGCGTCGTTGCCCGAGGGCGCCGTTGGATCATTCATCCCATTAACCTTAGTTCAACGAAGTTGAAAGGTTCCTCCTATGTCGTCCGACCATTATTTTTCTCCGGCGCCCGGCACCGTACTGAAAACTAGGCAGATCACGGTGCAGTTGCACGGCCAGGACCGTGAGCTGACGACCGCAAACTCGGTCTTCAGCCCCGCCCACATTGACGGTGGCACCGAGGTTCTGCTCAAGTACGCCCCCGAGCCGCCCCTCACCGGCCACTTTCTCGACCTCGGCTGCGGCTGGGGCCCGATCGCGCTCCACCTCGCCCTGGCCTCACCCGAAGCCACCATCTGGGCCGTCGACGTCAACGAGCGTGCCCTCGATCTCGTGCGCACCAACGCGGCCTCTCTCGGCTTGACCAACATCAACGCCGTGCTGGCCGCCGACGTGCCCCCCGATATCAGCTTTCGGACCATCTGGTCGAACCCCCCCATTCGCGTCGGCAAGGACGAACTACACGGCCTCATGCAAACCTGGCTTCCCCGCCTCGAACCCGAAGCGGATGCCTGGCTCGTCATCCAACGCAACCTCGGCTCGGACTCGCTCCAGCGTTGGCTCGCGGCCGAACTCCCCGACAACTTCGAGACCACGCGCGAGGCCATCAGCAAGGGCTTCCGAGTGTTGGCAGTGCACCGCGACTAGCCCAGGTTCAGAACCCCGTCGAAGACCAGCTCGGCCGGCCCGGACAGCGACACGTGCTCGCCGTCCTCGGCCGGGAACATCCGTACCCCGAGCACTCCCCCCGGTACCTCGACTCGCCATTGGTGCGGCGCCGATTTGCCGGCCCAGTGCCGTGTCGCGAGAGCAGCCGCGACCGCTCCGGTGCCGCAGGACAGCGTTTCCCCGCTGCCGCGTTCGTGCACGCGCATGCGGAAGCGTCCGACGCCGTTGACGACCAGCGGGTCGTTCGGGACCACGAATTCGATGTTCACGCCGCCGGCCGGTTCGGGCTCGAGTTGCGGAATGAAGGTGAGGTCGGCCGCATCGAGTTCATCGTCATCGGCGAGGGCGACGACCGTGTGCGGGTTCCCCACGTTGATTCCGAGGCCGGGGCGCGCTACGGGCAGGTTCTTGGTACGTACGAGTGGTTCGGTCCCGTCGAGCTTCCACCGGCCGAGGTCCACCTGGAAACCGGAGGCGTTGCGCTGCACGTCGCGCACGCCGCCGCGGGTGCCGATCGTGAGGGTGTCGCCGGGCAGCAGCTCAGCGAGGTCGTTCTCGAGCAGGAATTTGGCATACACCCGGATACCGTTGCCGCACATTTCCGAGACGGTCCCGTCGGCGTTCCAGTAGTCCATGAACCACTCGGCCGCGTCGTCTTCGGCGAGAGCGGCCGCACCGTCGGGAAGGTTCTTGCTGCGCACCGCACGGATGATGCCGTCGGCTCCGACGCCGAACTTGCGGTCGCACACGGCACGAATCTGCGCCGGAGTGAGCTCCATCGTGCCGTCGGGATCAGCGAACAGCACGAAGTCGTTACCCGTGCCGTGGCCCTTAGTGAAGTTCAGAGTGATGCCCATGCTCCCAGTTTACGGGGCGGTCACTGTGAGACTTTCCGGGCGACTCAGCTCGGTCATGCCGGCAGGGCACTGGGCGCACTGCCCCGGGCAACGTGTGCGAGGGCGTCATCGACCCGGTCGGCCGCATCGGATTCGATCCAGTGTGTGTGCGCATAGCGTTTGAACCAGCTCACCTGGCGGCGGGCATAACGCCGCGTGAGCTGCTGGGTGGCCTCGATGGCCTCCGCCTGGCTGTGCATGCCGTGCACCTGGCCGAGCGCCTGGGCGTAGCCGATTGCGCGGCTCGCCGTCACTCCGCTTTCGATGCCGGCCGTGAGCAGGTCGCGCGCTTCGTCGACAATGCCGGCCGCCCACATCCGTTCGACCCGGGCATCGAGCCGGGGGGTGAGCTGCTCGCGCGGTGTGCGCAGGCCGAGCACCACGCTGGGCTGCCAGTAGACGGGGTTCTCCGGTAGGGCAGCCAGGTGCGGGGCTCCGGTGAGCTCGACGATCTCCAGGGCCCGCACCAGTCGACGACCGTTGCTCGGACCGATGCGCGCGGCCGCCTGTGGGTCGACAGTCTGCAGCCGGGCGTAGAGCAGGCCGGGTCCGCTCGCGCTGAGTTCGGCTTCCAGCCTGGCGCGCAGCACCGGATCGGTGCCGGGAAACTGAAAGTCGAACACGACCGACGAGACGTAGAGTCCGGAGCCGCCGACCAGGATGGGCACGGCCCCGCGCGCGCGGATCTCGGTAATGGCGGCGCGGGCATCCGTTTGGTAATTGCTGACGGTGGCCTCGTCGGTCACGTCGAGCACATCGAGCAGGTGGTGCGGAACGTCGCGGCGTTCCGGCACGGTGAGCTTGGCCGTGCCGATGTCCATGCCGCGGTAGAGCTGCATGGCATCGGCGTTGACGATTTCGGCCGGCTGACCACGGGCAATCAGCCGTTCGGCCAGGTCGAGGGACAGCTCTGACTTGCCGGTGCCGGTGGAGCCGACGATCGCAATCAGTGCCGCCGGCTCCCCTGGTTTAGACGACACGGCTCCTAGCGTTCGTCGTCGTTCACGTTGTAAATGGGGATTGTGGTGGAGCCACCCTCGAGCCGCAGGCCGATCGTGGGAAGACCGAGCGAAACTGGACCTGCACCACTCGTTGCGTCACCGTGTGCTGGAACGCCGCAGGATTCGGCTTCCATGCGGTCCCACGCGTCGCCGGCCCGAGTCTGCCGGATTCGCAGCGGCGCACCGTCGGTGGAATCGGCGATCAGGTGGAACGGTGCGGCCTGGGTGACCACGACGGTGACCATATCGCCGGGCCGGGGCCGGGGCGAACCGGCCGGCACATCGAAGTGCACGAGGCGGCTGTCGGGAGCGCGCCCACTCAGCCGGTGGGTGTCGCTGTCTTTGCGGCCCCCGTTGGCGACAAGGAGCTCAACCTCGCGGCCGACCATCGCCTGGTTCTCTTCGAGGGAGATGCGTTCCTGCAGAGCAGCCAGACGTTCGTAGCGGTCCTGCACGATGGCCTTGGGTACCTGGTCGGGCATGGTCGCTGCGGGAGTACCCGGACGAATGGAGTATTGAAACGTGAACGCCGTCGCGAACCTGGCCTGCTCGACAACCCGCAGGGTCTCCTGAAAGTCCTCTTCGGTTTCGCCGGGGAAACCGACGATGATGTCCGTGCTGATGGCCGCGTTCGGCATCTGTGCCCGCACCCGGTCGAGAATGCCGAGGAACTTCGCCCCGCGGTAGGAGCGACGCATCGACTTGAGAATGCGGTCAGAGCCGGACTGCAGCGGCATGTGCAGTTGCGGCATCACGGCCGGTGTTTCAGCCATGGCATCGATGACGTCGTCGGTGAACGCGGCAGGGTGCGGGCTGGTAAAGCGGATGCGCTCCAGCCCCTTGATTTTACCGGCCGCGCGCAGCAGCTTGCCGAAGGCCAGACGGTCGCCGAATTCGACCCCATAGGAGTTGACGTTCTGGCCGAGGAGGGTGACCTCGATGGCGCCGTCGTCGACGAGAGCCTGGATCTCGGCGAGGATTTCGCCCGGGCGGCGGTCCTTCTCCTTGCCGCGCAGAGCCGGCACGATGCAGAAGGTGCAGGTGTTGTTGCAGCCAACCGAGATGGAGACCCAGCCGCTGTAGCTGGAGTCCCGTTTGGTGGGCAAGGTCGAGGGGAAGGTCTCGAGCGACTCGAGAATTTCGAGTTGAGCCTCGCCGTTGTGCCGGGCACGTTCGAGCAGGCTCGGCAGGGAGCCCATGTTGTGGGTGCCGAAGACGACGTCGACCCACGGTGCCTTCTCGAGGATGGTGGTCTTGTCTTTCTGAGCGAGGCAGCCGCCGACGGCGATCTGCATGCCCGCGTGCTTGCGCTTGACCGAGGCAAGGTAGCCGAGGTTGCCGTAGAGCTTGTTGTCGGCGTTCTCGCGCACGGCGCAGGTGTTGATCACGACGATGTCGGCCTCGCCGCCGTCGGCCGAAACATAGCCAGCCGCTTCGAGCGAGCCGCTGAGGCGTTCGGAGTCGTGCACGTTCATCTGGCAGCCGAACGTGCGCACCTCGTAGGTGCGTGCGCGCCCCGACTCGTCGATCGCGGCTGCCGAGGGGGTGATCACGGTTCGGCGGGCTAGTTCGGGGGCGACGATACTCATAGTGGGTATAGTTTACGCGAGCAATTCGGTGTGCGTGCCGTGAGCCTGACGCGAGCCTGCACCAACGGCCCCATCAACGAAAGCGTACGCGGGAGGTGCCACCGCCGCCACGGCCGTCCATAGCGGCTTTAATGGCGAATCGTACCGCCGATGAGCTGTACCCCTTGCGCATCAGAAAGCCGGTGAGCCGGCGGTCGATGGTCTGGTCGTCGAAGCGTTCCATTTGCCCGATGCGCTTAGTGGCCAGGTCGATGGCGCGTTCGACTTCGTCGTCGGGAAGTTCTTCAAGTTTGTCCTGCATGACGCTCGGGTCGAGTTTGCGCCTGCGCATTTCAGCTTCAACGCCCGTGCGGCCGAGGCCCTTCCGTGCGTTGTGGCTGTGGATGATCTGATCGGCGAGCTTGGCCTCGTCGAGGTAATTCAGCTCGATGAATTTCTCGACGATCTCACTCGCCGCATCGGAGTCGACCCCGGTGGCGTTCAAGACCAGGAGGGCTTCGACCGTGGAAAGGGAGCGGCCGCGCAGCCGGTGCAACAGTACCTTTTCGGCCCGCTCCCGCTGATCGGCTACCTCGGCGGCAAAGTCAGCGGCTGATGCGGCTTCGTCGTCGACCTGGTCGTTGTCTCCACCATCAGCCTCGTTGTCGGCAGCGGCCTCGGCAGCCTCCGCCTCTCGAACGGCAGCGGCCGCCGCAGCAAACCGGTCGACCTCTGCCGGACGTGGTTCGAGCGGCGAGCGGCGTTTCATGCCCGGGGCAGCACCGGGCAGGTAGGTCACGGGAGCCAAACCGGCGTCTGCTAGTTCTGCTGCGTCATCCCGGGGCTCGAAGTGCACCATTGGCGTGACCTGCCTTTCGTTGTCGTGCTGCGGTACTGCTGTTGGATGGTGCGGCCTGGTTAGGCGGTCTTGCGGGCAGGGGGCGCCTTGGTGACGACGGGGCCACCGGTCAGCAGGGCTGCGGCATCCGCTTCGGCCTTAGCCTTGGTTTCCGCCTCCAGCGCGATAGCGGCAGCGGCCTTTTCGGCGGCCTTGGCCGCGATACCCTCCGGACCGACACCGAGCTTGATCAGAATCTTGCGCTCGATCTCGTTAGCCATGTCGGGGTTCTTCATCAGGAAGTTGCGCGAGTTCTCTTTACCCTGACCGAGCTGGTCGCCGTCGTAGGTGTACCAGGCGCCGGACTTCTTGACGATGCCCTGGTCGACACCGAAGTCGATCAGGCTACCCTCCCGGGAGATGCCGATGCCGTACATGATGTCGAACTCGGCCTGCTTGAAGGGCGGCGCCATCTTGTTCTTGACGACCTTGACCCTGGTGCGGTTACCGATGGCATCCGTGCCGTCTTTGAGAGTTTCAATGCGGCGGATGTCGAGGCGCACCGAGGCGTAGAACTTGAGGGCTTTACCGCCCGAGGTGGTCTCGGGGCTGCCGAAGAACACACCGATCTTCTCGCGCAACTGGTTGATGAAGATCATGGTGGTGTTGGTCTGACTCAGGCCACCGGTGAGCTTGCGCAGGGCTTGGGACATGAGCCGGGCCTGGAGGCCAACGTGAGAGTCGCCCATCTCACCTTCGATCTCGGCGCGCGGAACCAGGGCTGCAACGGAGTCGACGACGATGAGGTCGATGGACCCGCTTCGCACGAGCATGTCGGCGATTTCGAGGGCCTGCTCGCCGGTGTCGGGCTGGGAGACGAGGAGGGCGTCAATGTCGACACCAAGCTTCTTGGCGTATTCCGGGTCGAGGGCGTGCTCGGCGTCGATAAAAGCGGCAATACCGCCGTTCTTCTGCGCGTTCGCGATGGCGTGCAGGGTGAGAGTGGTCTTACCCGAGGATTCTGGACCGTAGATTTCCACGATGCGACCACGCGGCAACCCGCCTATGCCGAGTGCGACGTCGAGAGCGACCGACCCGGTGGAAATGGTCTCGACGGGGGCACGTTCGTCGCTGCCGAGGCGCATCACCGATCCCTTGCCGAACTGACGATCGATTTGAGCGAGGGCGGTTTCGAGGGCTTTCTCGCGGTTCGCTTGTGATGCCATGGTGGTGATCTCCTTGGGTTCTGCACTGGCGCCGGCTGTGAACGGCGCTGCGGGTATGCATGGTGGCGCCTATAGGCTGTCGGTCCGCGCACCGGGAGAACCCGATGCCCGTTTCGACAAGGCATTTGCCGACTTTCTCTGACAAATTCGACTGTACGCCGCACCTCCGACACTGGTCGGGAGCACGATCAAACGGTGCGCAATCTGTCAGATTGTCCGCTGTGGAGGAGCCTATCAATCCCGAACAGGTATTCGAGCATTACCGAGAATGTTTTGCGGCGTGTCGAAGTATCGGCCTAACCGGGAACCCGGATGGGCGTTACTGGCGCGGAGCAGGGATGCCAGCGCCGTACCACCGGCTGTGCGGCACGTCGACTTCGGCGCAGAGCGCCAACCAGACGTCGCGGGCGGGAACGCCAGCAGCGAGGGCCTGATCGGCGGTGCGCCCATCGAGCGGGGTGAGAACGAGGTCACGGGTGAGCACGCGCCCGTAGGCGTCGCCGAACTCTTCTTTCATCGCGGTGCGAAATTCACTGAGTCGCACGACACTCCTTCCCGCTGAACAGACAACCACCGCCGACACTCGGTGTCGACGGTGGTTGATGATGCTGAAAATCCTGGAACGCTACCGGTTGATGACTAACGCACCATGAGATCGGCATCAAACGTGTTGACGAACTCGTCCGGTACCGTGTCGGGGAACTGATCAATTCCCTCGATGACGGCGAGACGATCGCCAACTTCGCGCATGATGACCGAGATCGGGGTTTCCAGTGCATCGGCGACAGAAGCGAGAATCTCCGAAGAGGCCTCTTTCTGTCCTCGTTCTACCTCACTGAGGTAGCCGAGCGCGACGCTGGCTTTGCTTGCGACCTGACGCAGGGTACGCCCCTTTTGCAGGCGGAAGTCCCTGAGCACATCGCCGATTTCCTGACGAACAAGAATCATCGGAACCTCCTTCTTATGCCTAATAACTACCCGGAATGCGATGCTGGATGCTTACAATACTGCATTCATCCGACGCACTGACACTACCGAGAATCACTGGGCTTTGCTTGTGAATGTATTCGATGTAACCAGCCCGTAACAGTAACTATTCCGCGTCCCCCTGCGCTATCAGCGCACGCACAGCATCGATCGCCTGACGTACCGTTTCGGCGCGAATCTCGCCCCGGTCGCCGTGAAGGTGCAGCGGCACCGCCCAGGAACCGGTCCCTTTGGAGAGGCCGATATAAACCGTTCCAGCCGGATGCCCGCCGTCCGGGCCTGGCCCGGCCACACCGGTGGTCGACACGCCGATGTCGGCGCGGACGTCGTTCACCGCGAGCAGGGTGCGCACTCCACCGGCCATCTGCTTGGCGACGTCGGCATGGACGGGGCCGTGCACGTTCAGCACACTGCTGTCGACGTGCAGCAGGCTGCGTTTCAGAGCAGTGTCGTAGGCAACAACTCCCCCACGCACCACAACGGATGCCCCGGGGATGCGCACAAGTTCAGCCACCAGCAGCCCGCCGGTCAGCGACTCGGCCACGGCGATGGTGAGGTGGTGGGTGGTGAGTTCCGCGATCAGCTCGGCCGTGGCATCCGCTGGAGTCGGTTCTGCCGGGTCAGGCAACGTCAGGCTTTCGCAGTCGCCAGGCCGAGACGAGGTAGTCGAGGCCGGAGACCACGGTGAGCACGAGGGCTATGGTCATGGTCGCCGTGTTGAGCCAATGCACCCACTCGCCGAAGACCAGCCAGAACGGCAGCAGGGCGAGCGAGATCGACACGGACTGGGCGATGGTCTTGAGCTTGCCGCCGCGGCTGGCCGGAATGACCCGGTCGCGCAGCATTACGAAGCGAAACACGGTGATGCCGATTTCGCGGACCAGGATAACGATGGTCACCCACCAGGGCAGCTCGCCGAGGATGGACAGGCAGACCAGGGCACCACCGGTGAGGATCTTGTCGGCGATCGGGTCGAGAATCTTGCCGAGGTCAGTCACCAGATTATGTCGCCGGGCGATCATGCCGTCGATACCGTCGGTAGCGATCGCGATGATGAACAGCACGGCGGCGGCCCAGCGCAGGGCGTCATGCGCGCCGTTGTCGGCCAGCAGCATCCAGATGAAGACCGGAGCAAGCAGAATGCGCACGACCGTGATGAGGTTGGGCACGTTCCAGTTGCTGGGGCGGGTGACGGATTCGTACGGTGTCGCCATGGTTCAGTCCCTGCCGGTTAGTTTCCAGGCGTCCTCGTCGTCCTCGGCGCCATCCACCTCAGAATACCCCTGTGACATTTTCTCCACCGGGTCGTCGGCATACCACGCGTCGGGCGCCGCATCGCCACGAGGATCGACGGACTGTGCCTTCAGTGCGTGCTGCTCGTCGTCGGAACCGCGCAGGCGGGCGAGCACGCTCGGCAGCTGTTCAGCATTCACCAACACGTCACGCGCCTTGGAACCTTCGGATGGGCCGACGATCTCGCGGGATTCGAGCAGGTCCATCAAACGGCCGGCCTTGGCAAAACCGACCCGCAACTTACGCTGTAGCATCGACGTCGACCCGAACTGGGTCGAAACGACGAGTTCGGCCGCAGCGAGGAGCACCTCGAGGTCGTCGCCGATATCAGAGTCGATTTCCTTGCGCGGGGCAACCATGGAGACATCGGGCCGGTAGTCCGGCCGAGCCTGCATGGTGACGTGCTTGACCACCTTCTCGATCTCATCCTCGGTGACCCAGGCGCCCTGCACGCGCACAGCTTTGGAGGCGCCCATCGGCAGGAACAGCGCGTCACCCTGACCGATGAGCTTGTCGGCGCCGGGCTGGTCGAGGATGACCCGGGAGTCGGTGACGCTCGTGACGGCGAAGGCCAGCCGCGACGGCACATTGGCCTTGATCAGCCCGGTGACTACGTCGACGCTGGGCCGCTGGGTGGCCAGCACGAGGTGGATGCCGGACGCGCGGGCAAGCTGGGTGATGCGCACGATGGAGTCTTCAACGTCGCGCGGGGCGACCATCATGAGGTCGGCCAATTCATCGACGACGACGAGTAGATAGGGGTACGGCTTGAGTTTGCGTTCGCTGCCGACGGGCAGCACGATCTCGCCATTGACGACCGCTTTGTTGAAATCGTCGATGTGACGAAAGCCGAAGCTCGCGAGGTCGTCGTAACGCATGTCCATCTCTTTCACGACCCACTGCAGCGCCTCGGCCGCTTTCTTCGGGTTCGTGATGATCGGGGTGATCAGGTGCGGTACTCCGGCGTAGGCGGCGAGCTCGACCCGCTTGGGGTCGATGAGCACCATGCGCACGTCGCTCGGCTTGGCGCGCATGAGCAGGCTGGTGATCATGGAGTTAACGAAGCTCGACTTGCCCGAGCCGGTGGAACCGGCCACGAGCAGGTGCGGCATTTTTGCGAGGTTGGCGATGACGAAACCGCCGCCGACGTCTTTGCCGACACCGATGGTCATCGGGTGGGTGGCGTTGGTGGCGGTGCTGGAGCGCAGTACGTCGCCGAGGGTGACGATTTCACGGTCGGTGTTGGGGATCTCAATGCCAATGGCGCTCTTGCCGGGGATGGGCGAGAGGATGCGCACCTCGTTCGACGCAACGGCGTAGGAGAGGTTCTTGCTGAGCGCGGTGACCCGCTCCACTTTGACGCCCGGGCCGAGTTCGATCTCGTACTGGGTGACCGTCGGGCCACGGGAGAATCCGGTGACCTTCGCGTCGACCTGGAACTGGCGAAGCACCTCGGTGATCGACTTGACGACGTCATCGTTGGCGGCCGAGCGCGCTTTGGCCGGCGGACCGGCGGTGAGAGTGGATGCCGCGGGCACGAGATATGGAATGGCCGGGTGGGGATCAGTGGACGCGAGGGGCGGCAGGGACGCGCCGGAGGCATCCACTGCCTGGCTCAGTTCAGGGAAGACGTCGTCGAAGCCGGGGAGCACCTCGGTGTGCCCGGACGGGTCGTCGGAGTGCAGGCCGGTGGACGGACCGGTGCCGAGGTCGACCTCGCCGGTGAACCGTTTGACGGCGAGCTCGGCCTTGCGCAGGTCTTCGAGCACCTCGGTGCCGTAGTGGTCGCGTTCGGGCGGCGCGGTGTGGTCGGTGACTTCGGATTCGATGGCGCTGTCGAAACCGCCGCGCGACTGGTTGCCGCCGAGCAGAACGCTGAGCGGGTCGGCCGGGGCCGGGCCGGGTTTCGCTTCTTTGCCGTTTTTTTCGGTCGACAAGGCGCTGCCGAAGTCGGGATCTTCCTCGCGCTTGCTGTTGTTTCGGCGCCACCACGGCAGCGCGCCTTCAGAATCGTCATCATCGACGCCGTCGAGCTCGACCTGCGCGGTCTTGCCCGGTTTGGTGCCCCTTGTCGTTTTCGCGGCCGCTTGTTCTTCGTCAGCCGTCAGTTGGGCGCCGAACAACCAGTCGTAGAGCTCGCGGGAGCGCTGGCCGACCCGGTTCGGCGGGGTCTTGGTGATGATGAACAGGCTCAGCAGTAAGAGCAGGATGACGACGATTGTGGCGCCGATCGACGTGGTGAGCATGATCAGCGGGGCGGCGATCATCCACCCAATGACGCCGCCGCCCAGGGCGAGGACCGGCATACCGTCTTGCGGCTGGGGCTGCACGCCGAAGATATGGCAGAGCCCCGAGATGGTCACGAGCAGCAGGCTGAGTCCGATGCCGATACGGCCGTTGTCGTGCACCGAACTGGGTTTGCGAAAGAGCCAGACCGAGAAGAGCAGCAGAATAACCGGCAGCGCGAAAGCTACCCGGCCGAACAGGCCACCGAAAGTGTACGCGTCGAGCTGCTGGGCGACGAGGTTGTTAATCAGAAACCATTCGACGATGGCGCCGGAGATGGCGAGCAGAACCAGAAAGAACGGCAGTCCGTCGCGGCGCTCGTCTTTCGAGAGCTTTTCTGGGCCGAGGGCACGGGCGGCCCCACCCGTGAGATGAGCCAGGCCCATCCAGGCCCGGGCGCCGACGCTCGGCTTCACGTCGACGGCGGTGAACTTGACGGTTTTCTGCGCGGCGGTACCGCCGACGCTCGTCGCCCTCGTTTTGCGCGCCGGAGCGCCCTTCGCTGCCGGGGTGCGGGCACGCCCGGTCGACTTAGTGCTCGTAGCCATGAAATAACGCTACCAAGCACCGCCGACATTCAGCCGACCCCACGCCCACGGCCTGCGTGGCTGGTGGGCGAAGCCGGGAGGCGGCATCCGTTCAATTTCAATAGCGGATGGCGTCGATCACCTTCACCCGCACCGCTACCAGCGCGGGGATCAGCCCGGCCAGGGCGCCCACGACCGTCGCACAGACCAGCCCGAGGATGGCAGCTTCGACCGGGAACGGTGGAAAATCGGTGACCTGGCCCTGGCTGATGAAGTCCTCGACAAACGGGCTCTTGACGATGAGCACGGCGGCGATCACCCCGATAATTCCGGCGACGACGGTCGCGACGACGCTCTCCATCATGACGGCGAAGAAGACTCGCCCGGCGGTCGCTCCGAAACTACGCCGAATGCCGATTTCCCGAATCCGCTGTTTGAGGGTGACCAGGGCGATATTGACCAGGCCCAGCGCACCAAGCAACAACACCAGTCCGGCGATGGCGCCGACGGTGAGCTTGAGCGAGAGATACGGGTCGCCCTCCATATACGCTGCGTAGTCCTGCCGGTTCACCTGAACGGATGCCGCACTCCCCAGAGCACCCTGTACGTCACGCTGCAGCGCGGTCACCAGCTGCTCGGACACGTCGACCGGCACCCACAGCTCGTAGGACGGCGGCCCAAATTGCAGGTTCGGGTCGGAGACGACCGGACTGATGGCCGTGAGCGCATCGGCCAGCATGTACATGGCCGGTTCGGTCTCCCACGACAGGGCGGGGTAGACACCGGTTACGACGGCCGTCGTCGTGCGTTCGCCCACCAGAGTCGCGGTCGGATGGGAGCGCAGGTCGGGTCGGCCGAGGCGGTCCCAGAAGATGGAGTTGATCAGCACGGCCGGCGCGAGCCGGGCCTGATCCTCGTCGGTAAACCAGACGCCCTTCTCGAGGGTGATGCGGTGCATTGTGCCGTAGGGCTGGTCGACTCCGATGGTCTGCACCGGCACGGCGCCGTCGGCGAATTGCACCGTCTGGCTGTTGTTGACTACCCGGCTGGCGTAGTCGATTTGGTAGCGTTCGAGGGCCGTACGCCAGATTTCGGGCATTTCAGGCGGGGTGGACCCATCGTTCATCGACACGTATAGGGAGAGGCTGGCGGCGCGCCCACCCGAGCGTTCGCTCGATTCCACGGTCGCCTGCTGGGCGACCGCGCCGAGACCCACCACGGTCGTGATGGCACAGACGGCGACGGCCACACCGATCAGGGACAGCATTACGCGGGTCTTGTGGATGCGCACTTCCTGCCAGGCCTCGATCACAGCGCCGACCAGGTTGCTCGCGGCGCGCTTCATGCGGGCACCCTACTTGTGACCTGCAAGACGCCGTGGTCGAGCCGCAGATGCCGATTCGCGCGGGCGGCGATAGCCGGATCGTGGGTGATGGTGACGAGGGCCGCCCCGGACTCAGTGGCGACCTCGTCGATGAGGTCCATCACGGTTTCACCGGTCTCGAGGTCAAGGGCGCCGGTCGGTTCGTCGGCGAGAATCAGTCGCGGACCACGAACCAGGGAGCGGGCGATCGCGACGCGCTGTTGCTCACCGCCGCTCAAACGGTCGGGCAGTGCGGCGAGGCGGTCGCCGAGGCCCACCCGTTCGAGCATCTCGGTTGCGATGCGGGCACGCTGCCAGAACTGGCGACCCTCGGCGTAGAGCAGCGGGGTCATCACGTTTTCGAGAGCGCTGCGGCCCTGCAGCAGGTTAAACTGTTGAAAGATGAAGCCCACCTCGCGGCCGCGCAGCCGGTCCCTGGCGCCGGAGGACAGTTCCTGCACCGCGCGGTCTTCGAACAGCATGGTGCCGCTCGTGGGGTTGTCGAGCAGCCCGAGCAGGTTGAGCAGGGTGGTTTTGCCCGAACCGGAGCGGCCAACGATTGACACGCGGTCGCCCGCATCGACGTCGAGGTCGACCCCGGAGAGGATGGTCAGCGGCGGCGCATCTATGAGCTGCACGGTGCGGGTGACGCCCTCAAGGTGCAGGAGAGTCAATGGGAGATCCCGCTGCTGGAGATGCTGGGGCCGAAGCACACTTCACTTCCGTCGGGTTGCAGGTCGCAGCCGCCCCCGGGAGTCACCGCGCTGGCACCCGGCACGAACTGGTTGACCAGGTCGCCCTCCACGAGCCCGTCGATGACCTGCACGTTGATGCCGTCGGTCATGCCGAGCGTGACCGGGCGTTCCTCGGTGCCGCCGTCGGCCAGCACGAACCAGACGATGCCGGTTTCAGCGGACCCCTTGACCGCGGTGGTCGGCACGACCAGCACGTTCTCGGCCAGACCGGCGGCGATGGTGATCTGCGCGGCGAGGCCGGCGAACACGGTCACCTCGGCCGGGATGGCACAGCTGACGGTGGTGCCGCTCGCGCCCGCTTGACCTTCGGCCCCGCCGTCACCGCTGGCCGACTCCCCGGCCAGCGGGGTGGTGATGGTCAGGCCGGTGCAGGTGAACGGTGCCGGCCCGTTGGTGATCGCGACGGATGCTTCGGTCGGCTTGGTCAGCAGCCGATACTGCTGCTCGGGGCTGAGTGAGCCACTCACCGAGAAGCTGGGTGGTGCCACCTGGCCCGTGGCGTCCCCGACGGCCACGCTCTGACCGTGGATCACGCTGAGTGAGCTGAGGATTCCGGTAATCGGGGCCAACACCTTGGCGAAGGTGATCACGGGTTTGGGTTGGGTGATGGTGATGTTACCATCGGCATCCGTTGTTTCGACGGGGTCTTTGATTGTCTCGACTCGAATGTCGTAGATTTTGGGCTCTCATGATGTAACCGTGGGGCCGTTGGGAGCGCCTTAACGGCCGCACGCCGCTCTCCGCCTAGGTTTCTAACTGTCAAAGGTAAGAAACTCGGGAACGGAAAAAGCGGCGTGCGAACTCTAAGAATATGGCGAACCCTCCTCGGTGT
>NZ_PPTG01000051.1 GCF_002954245.1 Cryobacterium aureum
TGACCCGCATCGCCTTCGGCTTCAAATTACCGGACGCGCTCATCGCCCTCGCCATGCTCAGCCTCGGCGGGCACAAACCCGTGCTTCCCGGACGAAACTAACCCACGGAAGAGTCAGGAGAGCCATTTTTGTGAGGTGTTGTACGTGTGGTCGAAGCATGAACTGTCTTTAGCGGCGGGGTCGGAGCATTTCGATTACTGACTTCGGGTCATCGGCTGCGAGTCGAATTTCGGTGATGGTGTGCTTCTTGGCTCGGCGTCTGCCCGTGAGTGTGATTGGTTGGGCGGATGCTAGCTGAATGCTGACGGAGCATCCGTTCGCATTGGCGAGTCGCACGAGCGATCCGTCGACCATGAGATAGGTCGCTATGCCGTCGTTTATCACTGTTGCGTTGCGGATGTTTGAGAAGTAGACAGTAGCCACGGTGTGGGTGCCATTGCGAAGCACGAGTGCTGTATTCGTGACATAGTGCGGATGCTGCCAGCGTATGGCGATCACGCCGAAGAGGAGGATGAGCGCGTACAGGCTCAGCAACGTCACCGCGCTGGCCAGCGAAGGCGAAGGAATGACGAGGTGAAGGACGACAATCTCGATCATCGTGGCGACGGCGAAAGCGATCGGAGTCGCCAAAGTGCCTCGCGTTGAAACGATGGCAGTTCCGTTTGTCGGAACCCGGGGAGGGCGACGTGTCACAACTCGAGCGACCGCCGTTACAAGACCGACTTCTGCGACTATCGCCTTATGCACGGGGGCCGGCGGCAAGGACGCCGCGATGCTCCTCCAACCAGCAAGCAACGGGATACCGCGCTTTCGTAAGATGAGCCCGGTGATCAGAAGCGTGATCCAGACGACGTCGAGTTCGGCCAAAGCGAGTACTTGGGCGACATTTGGATGCCCTGCCGCGTAAGCGCTGGCCCCGGTAAGAGCGAGACAAACCATGGCCAAGATCGCGAATCGTGTTTGTACCCTTCCGACGACCGTGTTCCCACCCATGGTTCGACTCTAAAGGGCGCGGGGAGAACACGGGTGAAAAAACGTGTCCCCGCCCCGAGCAAAGTTTGCAAAGGAGCTGACGTCGTGGGTTCGTCACCCAACACCCGCACCCGCAAGACGAAGGGTTAGTGGGATTTACGCGATCGAAGAGCCACAGCGCTCATGGGGAAAACGACTAAGCCTCCCGCGCAGAAAAGAGCAATCCACTCTCCGGTGGACAAGCTCACCCACAGTCCGGCTGCGAGAATTGCCAGGCTGTAGATAATTCCGAAAATCCAAATTCGACGTTGCGTTGAGGTGATCGGAACGGTGGACATGCCCTCAGGCTACTGGGCGCCCAAAGAAGATGCCATGCCGGGCCGGACGAAACGTCGTGGCCCAGAGAATGAATCCCACAAGCCGGACCCCCAGCGCACCAGAGCGACTGACGCTGTCGGCGGCGCGGCTGGTTTCGCGGCCCTTCCCACCGCTCGGTCGGGATAGTCCACAATGTCGTCGGGCAGGCGCACCGTAATCTGTCGGCTCATGCCGCCGGCATATCATTTGGGGATTCATTCAGGTGTGTCGTACTCGCCGGTGCTGTTTGTCGAGGAAAGCACAGGTCACCAGGCAAAATGCCCACTGTTAGGCTGAGCGCATGTTACGCCGCAGTCTGATCACGCCGACCGTTTTGCTCGCGATCGTGGTCCTCAGCGGATGCACTGCGGGGCCTCAGGTAGAAACGTCAGCGTCAGGATCAGTCCCACCAACACCGGTGGCAGCGAGCGGTTACGCCTGCGCCGACATTGCTGCCCTTGATGATGTGGCGCCCGTTTTCGTCACCGCCGACGGAACTGCGCCGACCCCGGTAGCCGCGTTCCAGCCAGCGGCTAACCTCACCGAGTACGCCGTGCCAGCCCTGGGGGGTCTGTCCTGCTCTTGGCGGGTCGGTCCCGCGGTCGGCAATCCGATGCAGAACCCCGTCGGTTCCGACTGGGCGTACGTCAGCGTCGAGGTCGTCCCCGGCGGCGCCGGCTCCTGGGCACCCTACAAGGTGGGCGACACCTTCTCGCTCGGCGACGGCTCCTCCGGCGCCCCGATGACCCTCGTAGGCATTGAAGCGGCGACCGGGTGCGGCGTCGACTCCGGCTGCTTCATCAGCGCGCCGGTCGGCGATGCCTGGGTCGAAATCGTGTTGAGCACGAACTGGAACCAACGCGACGGTTGGTATTTCTCCGGGCTGACGCCCGACGCGATCCTGGCGCAGATGGAGCCGCTCGCGGCATCCGTTTTCACCGCTCTGACGGATGCTCAGCCCGGCCAATTGGTTTGGCCGGCGGTCGAGCTGGTCGAACCCGAACCCGATTGCTCCCGCGCGCTCGGGTCGCAGGGCATCGCCACGGCGCTCGGCGTCGACTCGTTCGAATACGAAGCCTGGTCCGCAGCAAGCGGCTCGACCTCCTTCGAGAACTACGTGGCGCAGCGGGCCGGGGTATTCCGCTGCGGCGTGCGGGCCGACGGCGTCCCGGTCGACTTGATGGCCGCCGGCATCCCGGGCACCTCGGTCATGGTCGGCTACGACCTGGCCGGACTCGTCGACACGATGGTCTCCACACCAGACAGCCAGGCCCTGCCGACGATTGCGCTGGAGGGCGCGGTCGAGGGTGAGCACGCCGTGCAGATCTGCTCCGACATCGGGCCGCTCTGCATCATGATCTTCTCACTCGGCCAGTCGGCCTACCAGGTCGAGTCGAACAGCGACACGGTGGCGATCGCCGAAGCGATCATCGCCCACACCCGCTAGCGGCCCGGCGCCGCCGGCGCGCCGTGGGACTGTGCGTTTCCGTCTTACGTCGCAATTTCCACGCCGGTGTCATCGCACTGAGGCGTCAAACCGCTAGGCCGGGTGGCGCGCTGCGTATTCCTCGAGCGCGTCACCCGGCCTAGCTGACCTCGCCCATCGGGAGGTTGCCCTTGCGGGCATCTAACTTTCCGAAGTGGCTCACCAGCAGGCTCTTCATCTTGTGCAAGGCGCCAGTCAGGGCTTCCTCCACGGCGTTGGCGTTTTCGGTGACGACGACGGGCGTGCCGCCGGCTGGGCGGGCCTCGAGCGTGCACGTGATGTCGTCGGCGCTGCTGCGGCCGGTGCTGCCATCGGAGAGGTGGACCTCAACCCGAGTCAGGCGTTCGCCGTAGCGCGAAAGGGACTCTTCGACGATCATTTCGAGCGCGCCAGCGACCCGTTCGGTGCCGTTGACGTTGCTGTCGGTATTGACGATGACCTGCATAATCACTCCTTCAATTGCGTACAACTTCAGGCTAGCCCTCCCTGATCCGAACCCCCTCCGCGGACCAGGCCGGGCAGTACCACCAGCAGCTCTTTCACACGGGTGTCGAAGTTCTCGGCGAGCATCTCGTTGGTCAGAAAAGAGAAGCCGAGGCTTTGCTCTGGCCAGGCGCCGTGCAGGCTGCCGCCCGCCCCGGAATGCCCGAAAGCCGACGCCTCCGGCCCGTAGGTACCGATCGGGTCGGCCAGCTCGAAACCGAGGCCGAAGCGCAGCGGCCGGTCGTTGATCGCATCGATACCCTCAGACCAGGTCTCGGTCGCCGCCGCGAGCGTGCCCGACGACACGAGTGATCCCAGCCGGGAGTACAGCGCGGCCATCCCGTCGGCCGTCGCGATTCCGCCGCCGGCTGCCAGCTCGCCGCGATGCAGTTCGGGGGTGTTGGCGCGCAGGGACGTTCCGAGCAGAGTCTTGGAATACATCCGCTCCACTATTTTGCGTCGCTCCGGGTCGGTCAGGTAGGTGCTGATCGCGTAGCCCTCGGCTCGAAACATCGGGGCCACGCGCGATTCCAACGCGTCAGGGAGCCCCAGATATATGTCGAGGTCGAACGGCCGCGCAATGAGCTCGTCGATCAGCTGCCCGGCACTCTGACCGGTCACCCGTCGAAAGATCTCGTTCATCAGGTAGCCGTAGGTGATGGCGTGATAGGCGACGCGGGTTCCAGGCTCCCACAGCGGCGCCTGCGCGCCGAGCGCGACGGCGTTGGCAGCGTTGTCGAGGTCGGCCCACTCCCCCGACGGTTCCGGGTCGACGTAGACCAGACCGACCGTGTGACTGAGTACCTGTGCCACGGTCACGCGTTCCTTGCCGGCGGCGGCGAATTCGGGCCAGTAGTGCGCAACCGTGCGGTGCACATCAAGCAGGCCACGGTCGACCAGCAGCGCCGCCACTGCGGCTACGATTCCTTTGGTGCCCGAGAACATCACGGCCAGCGTCTGTGGGCCCCAGCCGGTGGCGATTGCGTCGGTCGGTTCGGCGCGTTGTTCCGTGCTGCCGCCGTACAGGCGCACGAGCGGATGCCCGTTTCGATACACGCAGAACGCCATCCCGCCGCGGGACCGGTCGACCAGCTCGGTGAAGACCCGCACTAGCCGGTCGAAGCCGGGCAGATCGCCGTCATTGTGCGCCTGAACCGACACGGTTACAACGTCGGAACGTGGGTCAGCAGCTCGCGGGTGTAGCTGTGTTGCGGATTCTCGAGCACGTCGTCGGTCGGTCCCATGTCGACGATGCGGCCGGCGTGCAGCACGGCCAGACGCTGGGAAATGTGGCGGGCAAGCGCGATGTTGTGGGTGACGAACACCATCGCCATCCCGGTTTCCACCTGCAGGGTGCGCAGCAGGTCGATGATTGAGGCCTGCACCGACACGTCGAGCGCGCTCGTGACCTCATCGCATACCAGCACGGAGGGTGCGTTCACCAGCGCGCGGGCGATCGCGGCGCGCTGACGTTCACCTCCGCTGAGCTGGCCCGGCCGCCGGTCGATGAATGACGCGGCAAGCTGCACCTGATCGAGCGCCTCTAACACGAGGGCCCGACGCTCCTTGCGACTGAAGGTTCCCGACATATACAAGGGAACCTCGACCGATTCGCCGATGGTGCGACGCGGGTTGAGCGACGACAGCGGCGACTGGAACACGTACTGGATGCGGTGGCGTTCCTCGGCGCTGCGCTGCCGCGTTCCGGGTTGCAGGGTCGTTCCGGCGAGGCTGACCGAGCCGGTGTAGCTGTCATTCAGCCCGGCGATGCAACGGGCGGCCGTGGTCTTGCCCGACCCGGATTCCCCGAGCAGCATGAGCGATTCGCCCCGACCGAGCTCGAAGTCGATCCCGTTGAGCACCGCGTTACTGCCGTAGGACAGCCGCAGGTCGGCAACCGACAGCAGACTGGTCGAAGCGACGTCGCGCGCCGTCAGGCGAGCGGATGCCGCCCGCTCCCGGCTGATGATCGGCATGGCTCCGGTCACCGCCTCGACCTCCCCGATGTGGTGGCGCCCGGCCAGGTCGGGCACGGCGTTCAGCAGCTTGCGGGTATAGGCGTGCTGCGGGTCGTGCAAGACCTGGTCGCTCGGACCTTGCTCCACGATGCGGCCGGCGAGCATGACGGCGACCTCATCGGCCACCTCCGACACCACGGCGAGGTCGTGCGTGATGTACAGCCCGGCGACGGCATGGGTCGTGACCAGCTGGTGGATCGTCTGCAGCACGAGGGCCTGCGTGGTGACGTCCAGCCCGGTGGTGGGTTCGTCCATCACCATGACTTCGGGGCGAAAGGCGAACGCCATGGCGATGCCCACGCGCTGCTGCTGCCCTCCGGAGAGTTCGTGCGGCCAGCGCCGCTGGTAGGCGGTATCGTTCGGCAGTCCGACGTCGGTGAGCACTTCGGCCAGCCGTTCTCGGCGGGCCTGCTCCGACGCGCCGTAGCCGTGTACGCGCAGCACCTCCATGATCTGGCTGCCGATGCGCATGGCCGGGTTTAGCGATAGGGCTGGGTCCTGCGGAACATAGGAGATGGAGCCACCGCGCAAACCGCGCCGACCGGCATCCGTCAGCGCCAAGAGATTGGTGCCGTCGGAGAGTTCGACGGTGCCGCCGACGTGCTCGAGTCCGGTGCGAAAGTAGCCGAGGCAGGCTAGCCCGGCCGTGGTCTTGCCGGAGCCGGATTCGCCGACGAGGGCGAGCATCCGTCCCCGCTGCAGCGTGAAGGAGACGCTGTGCAAAATTTCCTTGCCGAGCGCTGTTGCCACACGCAGGTCGGTGGCCTGCAGCGCTACCTCGGTCTGCTGCTCGATCAGTGTGCTCATTTGCTTTCCTCCACGGTGGCCGAGGCACGCGCGACGGCGTCGGTGATCAGGTTGCTGCCGACGGTCAGAATGGCGATGGCGAGCACCGGCAGAATAACGCCCCACGGCTGCAGGGTCAGGGCGATGCGGTTCTCGTTGATCATCAGGCCCCAGTCAGCGGTCGGCGGCTGCATGCCCAGGCCGAGAAAGGACAGCGACGCGATCGCCGCGATCGAATAGGTCATCCGCAGGCCGAGCTCGACCATCAGCGGGCCGGTGATGTTGGGCAGCACATCCTTCAGCAGAATCTTCCAGCGCGGCACCGCATACATTTCCGAGGCTCGAATAAAGTCCTCAGTGATGACGGCGGATGCCGCCGAGCGCGTCACGCGGGCAATCCGCGGCGCGTGGGTGATTCCGATGACCAGCACCACCACCCAGCCCTGTGGGCCGAGCACGGTGATGGCGAGCAGGGCGAAGACTAGCTGCGGCAGGGCCAGCAGCACATCGTTGCCGCGCATGATGATGCTGTCGAGTTTGCCACCCTGGTAGGCGGCGAGCATGCCGGCGGCGGTTCCGAGCAGCATGCCGAGAGCGGTGGCGAGGGCGGCGAAGACCAGCAGAGTCAGGCCGCCGTCCAGGAAGCGGCTGAGAATGTCGCGACCGAGGTTGTCGGTGCCGAAGACTCCATCGGGCTGAAACGGGCGCCCGGTGAATTCGGTGCTGGTGTACCCAGTGAGCCAAGGCAGCAGCAGGGGGCCGACGACGGCGACGAGCACGATGATTCCGGTGAACGCGAGGCCGATCCTGGCCTGGCGCTGACGGATGATGCGGCGCAGCAGTCCGGGCGGCGCAGCAATCGTCTCGGTGGCGGTGTCAATCGTGGTCATCGGATTCCTCCCGTGCGCAGTTTCGGATTGGTCACAATGCCGACGATGTCGGCAAAGAGGTTGACCACGACGTAGACGGCGGCGATCAGCATGGCGAGGGCCTGCACGACCTGCACGTCCCGGTTGGTCACTGCGTCGACGAGTGCCTGCCCAACTCCTGGGTAGCGGAACAGAAACTCGACGACGACGATGCCGCCGGCGAGCCAGGCGAGCTGAATGGCTACGACCTGGGCGACCGGTGCGATCGCGTGCGGCAGGGCATGACGCCAGATGACCTGGCGTTCGGGAACGCCCTTGAGCCGGGCCATTTCGACGTAGCCGGAGTCGAGCACCTCGATCATCGTGGTGCGCATCATGCGAATGATGTAGGGCATGACGACGAGCACGAGGGTCAGCACCGGCAGAATCAGCTGGCTCGGGTAGTCCCAGACCTGCTCGCCGGGCGGGGCCATCGTCACGGAGGGCAACACAGTGAACACGGTGGTGGAGAACAGGGTCACGAGCGCGATACCGATCACGAAGTCGGGCAGCGCGGCGAGCACGAGAGAGATGCCGGTGGCGGCGTGGTCTCCGGCCTTGCCGCGACGCAGGGCGCTATAGGAGCCAACAAGGATTCCGACTGGAATGCTGATTGTGGCCGCAGCGACCATGAGTACGAGCGAAGCGGCAATGCGATCACCGAGCAGAGCGGCCACCGACCCGCCGGACGCGGCGGAGACGCCGAAGTCGCCGACGAACAGGCCGCCGAGCCAGTGCAGATAGCGCTGCGCAAACGGATCGTTGAGGTTCATCTGCTCGCGCAGGGCCTCCAGCCGTTCGGGAGTGGCCTGCTGGCCGAGAATGGCCTGGGCCGGGTCGCCCGGCAGCAGCAGGGTCGCCACGAAGACCAGCATCGAGACGACGAGCAAAATGACCGCGCTGATCGCGAGACGGCGAAGAATGAGACCGGGCATCAGTGCTGCCCGCCTATCCACACACGACGAAACTCGAATCCGGACAGCGGCAGGCCGGTGCCGTTGGGAACGAGACCTCCTACGTAACGTTGGTAGGCATCCGCTTGGTTGGGGTAGCCCCAGATGATGTAACCGCCTTCGTCATATTCGATGGTCTGCGCCTCGGTGATCAGCTTGTTGCGTTGGGTCGGGTCAATGGTCGATTTCGCCTGTTCGACCAGTTCGAGGAAGCGGGGGTTGGCCCAGTGCGTTTCGTTGTAGGGCGAGGTCGGCAGCGAACCGCTGTCGACCTGTGGCAGAAAGTTTCGGGTGTACCAGAAGTCCTGTGCGAAATCCCACTGCAGGTAGTCGTCACCGAAGAAGGTGGTCGTGTCGACCCGGCGAATGGTCACGGTGATACCCGCGGCGCGGGCCTGCTGGGCAAAGACCTGCGCCGCTTCGACGACACCG
The DNA here is from genome assembly GCF_002954245.1 of Cryobacterium aureum. Taxonomy (GTDB): domain Bacteria; phylum Actinomycetota; class Actinomycetes; order Actinomycetales; family Microbacteriaceae; genus Cryobacterium; species Cryobacterium aureum. The sequence goes on from NZ_PPTG01000051.1 coordinate 8,396, forward strand.
GCCTGGATCGGCGCCGTGACCAGTTCCACCTCGAGCCCGTCGGGGTAGCCGGCCTCTGCCAGCAGTTCCCTGGCGCGATCGATGTCCTGCACGCGTTGCGGCAGGTTCTCGGCGTAGCCGGGGTCGTACAAACCGTACATGTCGTTGCCGACGGTGCCGTGGCCGCTGAGCACCTGTTCGACCATTTCTTCCCGGTCGACGACCAGTCGAAAGGCCTGGCGCACTCGCACGTCGTCGAACGGAGCACGGTCGACCCGCATGGTGAACGGCAGCCACATGCCGGTTTCCGAGTTGAGAATATCCACCCGCGGGTCGGTTTTGAGCACCTCGAGCAGGGCCAGGGGAACCTGTCCGATGGCGTCGACCTGGGTGGACAACAGTGCGTTGATCAAGGCGTTGTCGTCGCTGAAGTTCAGAATGCGCAGCTCGTCGAGGTATGGCTCGTTATCCTGCCAATAGTCTTTATTGCGGGTGAAGACGCTGCGTTGCCCGGCGGTGAACGATTCGTATCGGAACGGTCCGGTGCCCACTGGGTTCTGCGGGTCGTAGTCGTCCGGCACAATGCCGAGCGAATATTGCCCGAGCGAGTCGTCGAAGGTCGCAGTGGGCGTGTTGAGCCGAAATTCCAGCAGGTAATCATCGAGCACGACGACTTCGTCGAGAATGGTCAGGCTTGAAGCCCCCGACTTCGGATTCTCCGGGTCCGTGATGCGGGCAAAGGTCGAGGCCACGTCGCGGCCGGTCATCAGATGACCGTTGTGAAAGGTCACCCCCTGGCGCAGGCGCACGGTCCAGGTCTTGGCATCGGCAGAGGGAGTGGCCGAGAGCGCGAGCAAGGGCTTGAGGTCGAAGTTCTCGTCCCGGTAGAGCAGAGCCTCGTAGAGGTTGACGACGCGGGCGATGTCGGTGGTGCCGACCGGAATGTGCGCGTCGAGGGTGTCCGCCGCTCCGCCGCCGACCAGGCCGACTCGCAGAATGCCACCGCGCTGGGGTGGTCCGGTGAGCGCCGGCAGCTGGGCGACCGCCGTACCGCCACACGCGGTCAGCAGCGCGCCTACGCCGATCGCCATGCCGCCACCGAGAACGTGGCGACGAGAGAAGAAGCGGGCGGTGCCCGGCGAATTCGGATCGAGCGGTGAGATAGACATGGGACTCTTTTTCGGTTGCAAAACGTGAAACGACAGCTGACGGCTGGCTGGTCAGGGGTTAGAGCGAAACGGTGCGACCGCTCCAGTCCGGCGCGGCGGCGGAACCGGGCAGCTGGTGGTCGCTGATCGCGGTCGCCACGAGCGCGGGGAACGGCGCGGTGCGGCCGGTTCCGGCATCAACGTGCAGGGCGAGCAGCTCTTCGGTGGCAATCAAGGTTCCGCCCGAGCGCATCTCGTGCGCGAGGTGCAGCTTCTTCGCTCCGGCACCGACGATGGTGCTGGTGATCGTCAGGGCGGCGCCCTCGCCCGTTTCGGCCAAGTAGCGCACATGAGCCTCGACCGTATAGAGGGAGCATCCGCTTAGTGAACGGTAAGCCGCGTCGAGGCCGAGGCCATCCATGACCTGGTCGGTGGCGAAGCCGAAGGCGAGCACGTAATACGCCTCGGAGAGGTGGCCGTTGTAGTCGATCCAGTCCGGCTGCACGGTGCAGTGGTAGGAGTCGAGCACGCTCATGCGCGGCGTCTCTTGATTTCGTCGATCACGTTCCGCACGGCGATGATGGCGGCGTCGCGTTCAATGATGAGGTCGTTGACCGAGCGCTCTTCGGCGGCGTCGACGCCAGCGATGACGGCTTCACGCAGGTCGTCGGTGAGTTCGGGGGCCTCGAGCCGGGTCCACGGCGATTTCAGCGACGGGCCGAAGTGTTCCAGCATGTGGCGCATGCCGCCCTGGCCGCCGGCGAGGTGGAAGGTGGTCATCGGGCCGTGGATCGGCCAGCGCAGTCCGGGGCCATCGGTGATCGAGCGGTCGATCTGCTCGACGGTCGCTTCGCCGTTGTCGATCATGTGCAGGGCCTCGCGCCAGAGCGCTTCCTGGAGGCGATTGGCGATGAAGCCGGGCACCTCACGGTCCATCGTTATCACGGATTTGCCGATGTACTCGTAGAAGTCGGCGGCCCATTGCACTGCGGCGGCGCTCGTGGCCTCGCCACCGACCACCTCGACCAGCGGAATCAGATACGGCGGGTTGAACGGATGCCCGACCACCAGCCGACTCGGATTCGCGGCGCGGGTGGCCATATCGGTCATGCTGTAACCCGAGGTGGATGAGGCGATCACGACACCGTCTGCGGTGGCCGCGTCGATGTCGGCCAGCAGGTTCTGCTTGAGTTCGAGCACCTCCGGGGCGCTCTCCTGCACGAAACCCACGCCGGCGACGGCCTCAGCAATGTCCGTGTGCACGGTGAAGTTGCCGGGCGATGCGTCGGGGTGAAGGCCCAGCAGGGTCAGCGCCGGCCAGGCGGCGTCGATGAGCTGACGCACCTTGGGTGCGGCGTCTGGAGCCGGGTCCCAGACCCGCACGTGGTAGCCCTTGGCGAGGAAGTAGGCGGCCCAGCCGGCGCCGATGGTTCCGGCGCCGATGCAGGCGATGGTGCGCACATCGGCGACGTTGCCGCGGGCATCAGTGTCATTGGTGCTGTCGGTCATGGTGCTAGGCCTTTCGGTCGAGCTGGAGAATGTCGCGGGCTTCGTCGGGAGTGGCGACGCTTTTGCCGAGGTCGTGCACGATGGCAATGGCCCGTTCGGTCAGTTGCACGTTGGTGGCCTTGACCCCCTTGGTGAGGTAGAGGTTGTCCTCCAGGCCCACTCGCACGTGGCCGCCGAGCAGCACCGACTGGGCGACCCAGGGCATCTGATTGCGGCCGATCCCGAACGAGGTGAAGTTCGCGCCAGCCGGCAGCATGTTGACCATGGCCTGCAGCAGACCGGGATCGGCCGGGGCGCCGTAGGGAATGCCCATGCACAGTTGGTACAGCGGCGGCGGGGTGATCAGGCCTTCCGCTACGAGAACGTTGGCAAACCAGAGGTTTCCGGTGTCGAAGATCTCCATTTCGGGCTTGACGCCGAGCTCCTGGATGCGGGCGGCACCCTCGCGCAGCATGTCCGGGGTAGAGATGTAGACGTTGCTACCCTCACCGAAGTTGAGCGTGCCCATGTCGATCGTGCAGATCTCCGGGCGCAGCTCCTCCACGTGGGCGAGCCGTTCGAGGCCACTGACCAGGTCGGTGCCCGGCAGCTGTCGGGTCGGGTTCGACGGGTCGAGCACCAGGTCGCCGCCCATACCGGCGGTCAGATTGATGACCGGGTCGACGTCGCTCACTTTGATCAGGCGTACGACCTCGCGGTACAGGGCCACATCGCGTGAGCTTTGCTTCGTCACGATGTCGCGAACATGAATATGCACAACGGATGCCCCGGCGCGGGCCGCCGCCACGGCATCCGCTGCAATCTCGCCGGGAGTGACCGGAACGTGTTCGCTCTTGCCCGTGGTGTCACCGGCGCCGGTGACGGCGCAGGTGACGATGACCTTCTTGTTCATGTGGAGCTCATTTCTGTAGTCCTGTACATGGTGGGGCGGTTCAGGAAGTAGGGGTCACGACCGTGCGGTCGATGAATTTTGCGATTTGCGCATACATCTGATCCGAAGTCAGCATTCCGGTCAGCACCTTGATGATCAGGCCGTCGATGAGTGCGGTGAGGTGTTGGGTGAGCTCGTCTGCATCGACCGAGATGAAGCATCCGCTGTGCTGCCCGTCGACGATGATGTCGTGCACGGTCTGCGACCAGCGGCGGTAACTCTGCGCGTGCCCTTCCCGCCAGGTCGGGTCTACGGCGGCTTCGGCCCAGGTCTGCAGCCAAATCGACATCTCGGCGCGGCCCCGCTCTCCGGCTGGCAGTTGCAGAAAGACCAGGCGTTTGAGCCGGTCGACCGGGTTGGCAAAAAGGTGCAACTCGGCGATTTGGCGGTCGAAAGCGAGTTTGACGGAGAAGCGCAGCGTTTCGGCGAAGATCTCACGCTTGGTGCGAAAGTAATAGTGCACGGTGCTGTCACTCGTGCCGCTTGCCGCGGCAATATCAGCAATGCGCACCGAGGAATACCCGCGCTCGGCGAACAACCACCACGCCTTTTCGACGATATTCCTGCGCTTCTGGGCGTGGCCGCTGTCTTCGCGGTGCCGGGTTGGCAGAATCGTCACGGCCGGCACGGCTGACACCCCCCTGGCATCGTCGGTGCCCGACAACAGCCAGTTCACGGTCACACCGGCGGCAGTAGCGAGCTGAGTCAGCTCGTCCGGGCGAAACCGGCGGGTGCCCTTCAGCGCCTTGGACAGCTTCGTTTCGTCGATGCCGATATGGCGGGCGACGTCGCGCTGGGCGAGGCCGGAATCATGAATGGCAGTGCGCACCCGCACCAGGAGTGCCGCACGGTATTCGGCCTGGGTGGCGCCCTCTTCTTGCGATTGCATTTGACCAACACTAACCCCACCTTGCGATTCACGCAGTTCTCGGCGACAGGAATTGCGACTCACGGATGCGTCTGGGAGACTCCGGCAGTCGCCAAGACTTTGGCGGGAGCCTCCGCTGGACAGCATCTTGCAATAAGCGGAACGGCCGATCCTTCTTGGCGCCGGGATCTCGTTGGGAAGACCTATGCGCAGCTCGTGACCGTCGAGACCGCCAATCACAGCCTCGAACTGGCGTCGAAGGGCTGGCGCGAGTCAGCGAACGCACAGCTCAACATTATCGACAAGGTCATCACCCATCTCGTTGACCGCTGAGGAACAATCGGTGCGTCCGGTGGCGGATCCCCTCTTCGGACGAATCCGATGTCCTGCTGAGGGTTCGGCTTACGGGCGTCGTCGCTGCTGTCTAGTCGAGGATGCCCTCGCTGATGGCGCGAAGGGCGAGCAGATGATTCTGGTACGCACGATGTCCTTTCATCGTTGACTCGATCCAGGTTCTCGGGCGGTTACCGACGTAGCCCTTGATGACTTTCACGTAGCCGGCCTTCTCCAAGTGGCCGATCGCCTTGCTCAGCACGGAGTCGTTGGCTTCGAGGAGGTCGCGCAGGGTGCGGAAATCGACTTCGGTTCTGTGTCCCAACGCGGCCATCAGCGAGAAACGGATCGGGGTCTGAAAGGCATCATCCAGTCGGTGTCGTGGGTGAGCCATGAGCAACCTGCCTGCCTCGTGAGCGGGTGGGCAGGAATGACGCGATGAGCATGACGAAAAGGACGAGGACGCCTGTGGCCACGCTGATCGGGGTCGTGATCCAGCCCGTGCGCGAGAGCAGGACGGTCAGCAGGAACAGCACACCGACTGCGATCCCGAACGCAGCCCAATGGATCGGCCCCCACTCGTAGCCCGTCCGGGGAAGCCCCCACCGTGCCCGCCAACCGCCCAGCACCACCACGAGCGCCATCATGACCGTGGCTCCCACAATCGGGAACCACGCCAGCGTGCTGGTCGCCGCGAGCAACCCGGCGGTGGCACCGATCAATGCTGTAGACCATCGCGCAGGTCGGCTCAGCGGCTCGTTCATCCAACGATCGGGGTTGAGCGTCGTCGCGCGCCGAAGCTGCCGGATCGGGCCGGCGGCCATCGTGAGGAATATCGCCACAGCCACCAGCAGGTTCAGCCGCCAGGGGTAGCTCACTCCGGCGATGCTCAACCCGGCCAGAGTCATGAATCCGGCGATGATGAGCCCGTCGGCGATCCAATAACCGGGAGCCGGTTTCGTGCGGATGCCGAATCGCTCCCGTGCACCGCTGACCAGCGAACTGAAGATCAGCACGGGGAACAAGAGGATTCCTGTGTACGAGAAGCCGCCCGCGCCCGACGCCACCTCATCGACTGGGCGGCCACCGAAGGAGAACAGGAACACTCCCACATAGACAGCCAGAACAACCGCACCCCACAACATGAGTAGCGCGAACGCACGGGATGGACCCTGAAGCGTGACCCGGTTCCGCACGTCTTCATAGCTCCGCAATTGTTCTGCGGCGCTGTGCTGGGAAGGATCCCGGCTTTCATTTTCCATGTGGATAGTATAGTCGATATGGAATCTTAATCAGAACCGTATCGTTCAGCCTCGGCGAGCCGGGGCCGCCGTTTCGCTGAGGGATCCGCTTTCCGGACACCTCCGCTGTCCCGGTGAACGTTCCTCTAACGGGATTCGTATATCTCGCGACGATGTCCGAGTCGGAGGACGAGCACGATTAACTTGTCGTCCTGAATCTCGTAAATGATGCGGTAGTCGCCCGTTCGGACCCGCCATTCGCCAGAGCCGCCGACGAGTTGAATCGCTTTGGGCGGCCGCGGGTCGCCAGCCAAGAGGTCGATCGCTGCTTGGACTCTTCGGCGGACCTGCGGATCGAATTTGCGCAGTTGCCGCTCAGCGGTTGGTGCGATCCTCACCGAATAGGTCATGCGAGGCCGAGGTCTGCCTTTACTTGGTCCCACGGAGTTGGTTCGTTTTTTGTGCGACGCATTTCTTCCCGTGATTCCTCTGCGGCACGAATATCGGCCATGTCTTCGGCAAGTTCGATCAGACGCTCCAAGTCGTCTGCGGCGATAACTGCCGCGACTCGCTGACCTCGGCGGGAGAGGAAGACCGGCTCGTGCTCGGTGCGGACGCGGTCGATGATCGATGCGAGCTGGTCGCGTGCATCAGAGACGCTGACGGGGACTGTAGTCGACATGAATCAATCGTACATTTCATCTTTAAAATGTACAAGAAAAACTCAAATGTACAAGTGTGTCCCGTAAGAGGTTCCTCCCCGGGCGCGGTGCTCGGTGCCGGCGGACAGGCCGTTTCGATCCAAATGTGAGTCCGATCATCGTCAGGTTTTAGGGCACTTCAGCTCGGACGGTGCCGTGACCTGCGTCGGCACGTGTTCCGGACAGGTAACCGCAAAAGAACGATTTGGGGGTTGGGTGTTGTTTGGCATATCGTTTGGGCATGCCGGATCTTGATGGCCTTCGGGCCGTAGCTCACCCGTTACGCCTGCGTTTGCTTTCCCTTCTGACTGCCGAGGCTCTCAGCGCTACGGAGGCGGCGCGTATCTTGGGCGAGAGCCAAGCGAACGTGAGTTACCACCTGCGTCGTTTGGCTCAGGCGGGACTCGTACAGCTTGTCGAGGAAACGAATATTCGTGGCGGGACCGCCAAGCGCTACCGACACGATCCCGCGAGCGGCGAAGCGCTCGGTTCGGGACGCGTCGACGAGCACCAAGCTCTGATGGGTTCCCTCGCCGCAGAGTTGATCGCCCGCAGCGCGCGTTACCTGTCAGAATCCGAATTCGTGTTCACCGAGGCGGAGGTCACCGTCTCCCGCGAGGCATGGGACCGTATCCGCGACATGTCACGCGAGATCGGGAAACTCATCCACGATGAGGCCGTGCCCTCCGCCACACCAGAAGGCATCCGGATGAGTGCCACCCTCGCATTGTTCGAAGTCGTGAACCACGACACCGCCCCGCGAACATGAGTAGCGGCTACCTCGAGGTACTGCGCACGCCCGGAGCGCTCAGGGTCTTTATCCCCGCGCTCGTCGGGCGGCTCTCGTTCGCCATGGTGACCTTAGTGCTGCTCTTCGCGGTGCAGCGAAGCACGGATTCTTTCGCGGCCGCCGGCGCGGCTACTGGGGCTTTCGGGCTCGCGAACGTGATCGCTTCCCCGTATCGAGCACGATTCGTCGACCGGCGCGGACAGCGGTTTGCACTCAACTCGCTTGCCATCGCTTTCGCGGCCGGTCTGGGCGGCATTGCTGCGCTGACAGCCCAGCCCGACCCGCCACCAGGGGCTCTCGTTGGGCTGGCGGCCATTGTCGGATTGTTCCCGCCACCGCTTGGCGCCTCGATGCGTGTGCTCTGGGGCTCGTTAACAACGCCGGGAGCGCTGCGGACGAAGGCGTACAGCATCGATGCGGTCTGTGAGGAATTGCTGTTCTCGACGGGGCCCTTGATCGCGGCGGCCATTCTCAGTGCGGCATCGCCGACGGTCGGACTGCTCGCTACTGCCGCGGTGGCACTGGCCGGAACCCTCGGCATGACAAGCAGCTCGCTATCGCGACAGCACGTTTCCGTCACCGCTTCCCTCCGGAAGAGTTCACGGCCGTTACGACAGAGCGGGTTCGTCGCAGTGTTGATCGCGCTACTCGGCGTGGGAGTCATACTCGGGACCGTGGAAGTGGTCGTACCCGCAATCGCCGACAGACAGGGATCGGTCGGTCTGGCCGGCATCCTCCTCGCCTCTTTTGCAGCCGGAAGCGCAGTCGGAGGCCTGCTCTACGGCCAGCGAACTTGGAGGAGCTCGCTCGTAAAGCGACTACTCATCTCGGTCACAGTCATGATCGCGCTGTGCGCACTTCTCACGACAATTGAGTTTGTCGTGGTTCTCGGCTTCGGACTCGCTGCGGTGGGCTTTTTCCTGGCCCCGTCGCTCGTGACCGGCTACCTACTCGCGGACGACCTCACCGCTCCAGAGGTGCGCACCGAGGCATCGAGCTGGATCAACACGGCAGTCAACGCTGGCGCCGCCGTTGCCGCCGTCATGGTGGGGTTCGCCGTGGACGCTATGGAGCCCCGTCTTGGATTCATCATCGGCGCAGCAGTGGCCCTCATCCTCCTGATAGCCGCAACCGTGCTGATACTCAAAAACATCAAAGCCGCGCCCGTCGTAAATCAATTGCAATCGGCGCAGATGAAATGAGACGCCCAGCACCGCGATGGCGAGTTCCCGTAAGACGTTCGGCTTACGGGTCAACGCGATGCGTCTGATCCTTCGCGGTCTTTTTCGCCTTGGCAGTCAAAGCGATGACCGCGCTTGCAGCTGAGAGGACGGCTAGCAGCAGAGCGAGAACCAGACTAAAAACATGCCCTCCGTTGGTTCCCGTATCTCCGTTCGCGATCGCAATTATCTGGATCGTTGCGTTTGCTAGCCAGAGCACGACCATCGCGAGGCTGAGCCCGGCCTGGTGCCTGCCGACCCACAAAATCCTCCGTCTGCCAGTCATGGTGTAAATGTATCCGTGTGATCTTCCAATTCCTACGAGTCCGATAAGGGAACGGCTACTGCGTACTGATCACGCACTTTCAGGCCTTCAAAAAGCATGGAAGAGTACGAACCGGTACGACGTTGCGCACCGATTCCTGCCGTTCGTTGAACCACCTGGCGTCCCGCCCCCGGGCAGCTGACTCGATGAGGTTGTCTCCTGCGATAGCGTTCCCGGATGTTACGGCTTCGGTCCAAGCGCTCGTCGTGGCGACCGCAGCCCAATTGGAGTGCAGGACGGCCATAATTGTCTCGTGCACCCGTTTCGCCGGCGCAGAACCAGCGGAATTCACAATGTCGATGGCTCCGGTTGCATCCGACAGCACCTCAACGGTGAATCCGAGAGGTTCGGCAGCGGCGGCGGAACCGATAACGCAGTTGTTCGTCATGTAGCCCACGATGGTGATTGTGTCGATCCCACGTTCGCGCAACCATTCCTCTAGGCCAGTACCCGCGAAGATACTGGCGAATGACTTCGTGAAGCGATGGGCCACGTTGTCGGCGCGCTTGGCGATCTCGGGGCGCAATTCGAAGGTCGACGACTCCGGCGCGAAGACCGGGAACCCCGCGGGAGATTGATGTTGCCCAACGACGACCGGAATGCCAGCCTGCTCAGCAACGTCCATCGCCTCGGCAATTCGAGTAAGTGACTCATCGCGTGCCGGGTATTGAATCGGCAGTAGTCCTTCAAAATACTCCTGTTGGGCGTCGATGACGATCAGTGCGCGGCGCGGCGAGGACATGGGATCTCCCTTGGTCGATGCGGTGAGATGGGACTTCCGGCGGATGGGACGCGGTGCTTTCGGTGAGGACCGCTTTCTGGTCGGCTCCGACGTAGATGTATGACGATGTTACGCCGCCGATGGTGGCGGCCGTCATCTGCTGGAACCCGTTATACGCATACGTTGCCGTGGGGGTGGCAGTGAGGTTTCCGGTGCCGTCGTAGGCATACCCGGCGATGGTGATCCGGTTCGCGGCGTTGTAGGTCAGCTATGGTGCGTCGCCGCGGGCCTACACCGCGAATAGGTCCGGCAGCAAAAAGACAAGATCACACTGAGGGCAGCGCTCACATCCCCTGAGACCATTCCTGGTGCTCATAATCTCAGCGTTCATCTCGGTGCCGCACGAGGGACAGGGCGGCCCCCTCCAGGGCATCCCATCATCGGCCATCGGGTCGAGCTGAGCGAAGACGAATCGGGCGACCTCGATCGCGTCAACGCGAGCATTCGAGCCGGGCACTGAGTTCGCCACGTCCCGGAGTACGACATCAAGGGATACAGATCCAGTACCGGTGCGGAGCTCTCTCTCGCAAGCTGACCATACTGGCGGCTCGACCCTACCAGCCCTGTGTGCACCGTTCCATAGATGTCGTCGTCCGATTCGTAGATCCTCCCGTGTCTTCCATAGGGGCTGCTGCCCGCTGGGACTGTCTCTTAAACGGTGTTTCCGGCCTGACGCGCTGGACGTGGGTCTGGCGGGAAAGGTGCCGTGATGACGACACTTGATGCTGTGACGAAGAAGACGAAAAATGAGCCCACCCGTGAGGCGTTGGCGGCGAAGGAATGGGTGCTCCTGGCCAAGGAGCAGGGCCTGGCTCTGGACGGGCCTGACGGTCTGCTGGGCCAGTTCACGAAAACGTTCCTGGAGACGGCGCTGAACGAGGAAATGACTGAGCATCTCGGTCATGAGAAGAACCGTGCCCCGGACGAGCGTGACGAATCCAAGGTGCGCAACGGGACCCGGCCAAAACGGTGATCAGCCCCTCGACGGGGCCGGTGACCATCCAGGTGCCTCGTGACCGGGACGCCACGTTCACTCCGGTGATCGTGCCCAAACGACAACGCCGTTTGACCGGGGTCGATGAGATTGTGCTGTCGTTGTATGCCCGCGGCCTCACGACCGGGGAGATCAGCGCACACTTCAACCAGATCTACGGTGCGCAGGTCTCCAAAGAGACGATCTCTCGCATCACGGACAAGGAGATCGAGGAGATGCAAACGTGGCAGTCTCGCCCCTTGAACGGCGTCTACGCGGCGATCTTCATCGACGCGATCGTGGTGAAGATTCGGGACGGGCAGGTCGCCAACCGGCCCATCTACGCGGCCATCGGCGTGACCCTGGACGGCGATAAAGACATTCTCGGGTTGTGGGCCGGCACCGGCGGTGAGGGCGCCAAGTTCTGGATGTCTGTCCTGACCGACATCAAGAACCGTGGTGTCACCGACACGTTCTTCCTGGTCTGTGACGGGTTGAAAGGGCTCCCGGACGTTGTCGGGAACGTGTGGCCGTTGACACGGTGCAGACGTGCATCATTCACCTCATTCGGAACACGTTCAAGCTGTCCTCGAAGAAGGATTGGGATGCGATGAAACGAGCGGTGAAACCGATCTATACCGCTCCGACCGTCGACGCCGCACGGGCGGCGTTGGGTGATCTGACCGAGATCTGGGGCAAGAAATACGGCGCGATCATCCGGTTATGGGAGTCGGCGTGGGAAGAGTTCACCCCGTTCTTGTCCTACGACTCCGAGATCCGCCAAGTGATCTGCTCCACGAATGCGATCGAGTCGCTCAATGCCCGGTACCGGCGGGCGGTGCGTGCTCGAGGGCATTTCCCCACCGAGCAGGCCGCTCTAAAATGCTTGTATCTGGTCACGCGAAGTCTCGATCCCACCGGTGAGGGCCGAGCTCGTTGGACGATGCGTTGGAAGCCAGCTCTCAACGCCTTCGCCATCACCTTCCACGACCGCTGGCCGAACGCAGAATCCTACTAATGAAAAACGCCGGAAACACCGTCAACGAGACACACCCCAACGCCCGGAAGCTGAACGTTAAACGGGATTGTAGACGGCAAGGGCTGAGCTTCTGCGGATATTTCGGACAGAGAATCTGTCACGGTCATATGAGGATCTAAATTGAATTATTTGCAAATTTCTTAGCATCCGCGTGGTGTACGAATGATGATTGTGCGGTCAGGGTCAGGTCAGTTGAGAGTGTTCTCGACGGGGTTTCAAACTTCAGGGTTAGAGCGCGTGTTGAAGGAGGTGCCCCATGCGATCACGTTTGGTGCGTAGATAGGCGGAGTTGGCCGGATGTGCACCTGCTGTAAGTGGTATGCGCTCGAGGACGGTGATTCCGTGCTCGGTGAGTTGGTCGACCTTGTCGGGGTTGTTGGTGAGGAGACGCACTGCCTGAAGCCGGAGGTTGTAGAGGATCGCAGCCGCGGCAGAGTAGTCACGGCCGTCCGCGGGGAGGCCGAGCGCGAGGTTCGCATCGAGCGTGTCTAGGCCGGCTTCTTGCAGTCGGTAGGCCTTGAGTTTGTTGACGAGTCCGATGCCGCGGCCTTCGTGGCCGCGCATGTAGATAACGACGCCGCCGTATTGATTGATTGTGTTGAGGGCGGAGTCGAGTTGTGGGCCGCATTCACATTTCTGAGATTTGAAGACCTCGCCGGTCAGACATTCGGAGTGCACACGAACGAGGCAGCCGTCGGTTGGAGTGCCGGACACGACGGCGAGATGTTCGCTGCCGGTGACGAGATCGCGGTACACGCGGAACTGGAAAGTGCCGTGCTTGGTCGGGACGGTCGTTTCAACTTCAAACCTGACACCAGACGTCGCGATTGTACGGACGGCGCAGATACCGTCTTCTTCCGCCGAGAGCGCGGCGGTGGGTGCCCTCGAAGAATTGGTGCTGACACATGTTTCGGTCATGATTACAGTGATTCCAGTGGCACGTCGGCATCCGCAAGCTTGGCATGAGCGACCTGGTTGCCGCGCCGAATGATGCCCTGCACGGCTTCGTTGACATCCCAGACATTTACGTTCATTCCGGCCACAACTTTTCCCTCCGCCACCCAGAAGGCGATGAATTCGCGGCCAGCCCGGTCGCCTCGATACACCACATCAGCTCCCTGGGTCAGGGGCCCGAATCCCGAATACTCCATTCCTACGTCGAACTGGTCGGTGTAGAAATATGGGATGTCGTCGAAGGACACGTTTTGGCCGAGCATCGACCGCGCTGCAACCTTCCCACCATTCAACGCATTTGCCCAGTGTTCGCTGCGCAGCTGCAGCTTCGCCAGAGGATGGTAGGCATTGGCAACGTCACCTGCTGCGTAGATTGCCGGGTCGCTCGTGCGAAGCGACGCATCAACGGAGACGCCGTCGTCGATCGTTAGCCCCGCTGAATTAGCCAGCTCAACGTTGGGCGTGGCACCAATGCCGACCAAGACGAGGTCCGCAGGAATGACCTCTCCGCTTTCGAGTCTCACAGCGCTAGCTCGGCCGTCTTGACCGAGAACACTTTCAACGGACACCGAACGTCGCAGGATGACGCCGTTGTGTTCGTGGAGATCGGCGAACATCTGGCCGAGCTCATCGCCGAGCGCGTTCGCCAGGGGGATTGGGCCGCGTTCGAGAATCGTCACGACGTTTCCGAGGGTACGTGCCGTCGCAGCCACCTCCATGCCAATCCAGCCCGAGCCGATCAGAACGAGTCGCAGGCTTCCGCCCGCAAGCAGAGGGCGCAGGGTGTCGGAGTCTTCCAGGGTACGCAGGTAGTGCACCCCCTCGAGGTCTGCGCCGGGAATCGACAGGCGACGAGACGACGAGCCAGTAGCAAGGAGCAACTTGCTGTAAGCGAATTCATCACCGGCGTCAGTATGAATGAGCTGGCGGCTGGCATCTACGCGGGCGACAGAAGTGCCGAGGAGTAACTCAACATCATGCTCCGCGTACCAATCCTTGGGATCAACGTAGACAGAGTCGCGGTCGCTGGATCCGCTGAGGTAGTCCTTCGAAAGAGGCGGCCGGATATAAGGCCGGTGCGCTTCGGCGCCGATCAGTTGGATTGGCCCGGTGAAGCCCTCTTCTCGCAGCGTCCTAGCAGCGGACGCACCAGCGAGCCCTGCTCCGACGATGACATAACTCTGAGAATCCGGCATGTTTCCCCTTTACTGGTGTGCTGGCGAGCTTCGTAGCCCAACTTTAGGAGCCACCCGTTTCTTTTGTCAAGATACTTCGTTTTAGAGTTACGATCATCACTATGAACGAACAATCACAGTCGGACGACATCTTTGCAATAGCGTCGCTCAGCGACCCGCTTCGGCGCTCTTTGTTCGATCTTGTCTCCCGGAGCGCCACACCCGTAGGTCGTGATGAGGCGGCCGAGGCGCTGGGGGTTCCGCGCGGGACGGTGGCGTTTCACCTGGAGAAACTTGCTCGATGCGGGCTGTTGGACACCGAATTCCAGCGCCGCACGGGCCGAACTGGCCCCGGCGCTGGACGGCCTGCCAAACTGTACCGGCGTGCGGCCAACGAAATCCTCGTATCCGTTCCGGGCCGACACTACGCTCTCGCCGGAGAGCTGTTGGTCTCCGCCATTGAGCAATCCGATCGCACAGGGGAGCCCGCCCAGGAGTCGCTCACTCGGGTGTCTGTAGAACACGGTCGTGCATTGGGCATGAGTGCGGGCTCATTGGATGCGGTGCTGCAGTCAACCGGATATGAGCCTCAGGACGATGGTGATGGCGGACTGCTTCTTCACAACTGCCCATTCCACCAGCTTGCGAAGGGCCACATCGAGACCATCTGCGCGGCCAACCTAGCCTTACTGGTCGGCGTCGCGGAAGGTGCGGGCGAGAGCGCGCGCAAGGTCCAATTTGCGCCGAGAGACGGATACTGTTGCGTGCGCATTGCCCGGAATGCTGGGTAGGCGGAGGGCTTTTCCTTCCCTCGGTCTGTCCGGTCTATCCGTGGGTCGTGACCATCGCTACCCAACGGCTCCAGTGGTCTCATTAACACCTCGCTCCCGAAGAGCGGCTGTGACCGCCTGGTTGTAAAGACGACTAATATTGCGGCGTCGTTCCTGTATTCGGAAGTGAAGTCCCGACGTGATTGTGCTTTGATAAACATTCTCTTTTATGAGCTGTCCTCTCAACGGGGTCAGTCGCATTGCCTGGTCATTTAGAGCTCGGCGCGGTCTTTGGGTTGAGGGTCATATCATCAAGAGAGACCTCAAGCAGGTCTAGACGTTCGCTGAAACCCGCTCAACTGCGACGGTGGCTGACGCAATGACGTCATATTTCGAGCCCTATCCTCGTACCACGAAAGGACACCATGCACGCCTCCGATACACTCCGCACGAACTTGCAATCCGTTCTCGTCGACCTGATTGCGCTGCATCTGCAGGGCAAGCAGGCACACTGGAACATCGTCGGACCGAACTTTCGTGACCTGCACCTGCAGCTCGACGAAATCGTCGAGGAGGTGCGTGAATTCTCTGATCAACTGGCCGAACGCTTACGCGCCCTCAACGCGCAGCCCGACGGACGCATCGAAACCGTCACCGCCACCACACACTTGCCGAGCTTTCCCGCCGGCGAGGTACTCACCACGGATGCGATCAACCTCATCACGGAACGTCTAAACCTCACGGTGGAAAACATACGGGCCGTGCACGATGACGTCGACGAGGAAGATCCCACCAGCGCCGATATTCTGCACCTCTTTATTGAGAAATTGGAGCAGTATGCCTGGATGGTCAGCGCTGAGAATCGGCAGCCGCAATCGGCAGCGCAGAACCACGCCTAAGCTCAGGCTTCGACGGGTTCAATTTTCGTGAGCTGATCCGTATTGTGTTCGAAAACGATGACTCCCGGGGGTATCCCAGGTGCGTCATTCTTGCCGGAGGCTCCGAAAGCGACTGCTTCAGCGTCCAAGAGGCTGCTCTGAATGGAAGATGCGGTGAGAACTCGTGTGCTCGGGACATTCACCAGTCCGGCTCTCGTTGCTCACAAAACAACAATGACGTTCTCTACCGCCGTGCGCGCCTGCACTGAATAATCGCCGATTGCAGCAACGCAGCCTGTCCCGTTCAACGGGCACGCAGCGACCAAAAAGATGAGGCGTGCCTGTGAGCAGACTCGTTGGCGCGTAGGCACACGTGTGTCGCGTCGGAAAGCTCACCGGTATAGACAAGAACAACGTCGCGGGATGCGCGCCACTGTACGAGCTGGTTTGGTTCGCCAATGTGCACAAGCCAGACGCTTCCCACGCTCCTGATACGGTGAACGAAACTTAACCGAACGGGGAATTCATGAATAGGGGAACGCTCTTCGTAGCCGTCGCAGCTCTGGTTGTGATCCTGACCGGTTGTTCCTCGAACGGGCCCCAGCCAAATATTCCGGGACCAGCGGTTACCCCAACGACCACAGAAGAAAAAGAGGCGAGCCCCGAAGCTCGTGCCACGCCGGACCATTTAGTCGTGTCTGCAAGTAGCGTCCAGATCATCCTCGACGATGGAACGATGGGCGATGAGTTCGGTTATTTCGAACCTATCGAACCGGTGGCCGCTGCACTCACAGCTGTATTCGGGAGAGAACCCGTCACAACCACCTATGAAGGCATCCCTTCGGTTGACTACGAGTGGAACGGAATGTCGATCGGCACGGATGGGCCTGCGCAACGTCCCACCAACCCGGAAATCATCATGCACGTCACGGCGGCAGAGGTCCACGGAATAGGAATCGAGACCGTTGACGGCATCCAAGTCGGTGATCCAGTAGCTGTTCTCGAAGTTGCAAATCCCTCACATCGTTGGCAGCGTGATGGCGTAGAGGAATTGGTGATCAAGGTGAATTCGGTTCCTGTTACCCCTGATGACACCCAACGAACGTTCTCTGTGGAACTCAGGTCCCTTCCTTCTGACGGCCCCGTAACCCAATTTTCCGCCCCAATTAAGAACTTTGAATAGACGACTAAGGATCCTTCGTTTTGATTAGCGGCTGCCTTCCCACCATCGGCGAAGGTGAATCCCGCAGATTCGATTGTCGCTTGCGCCTCTGCCATTGATGAGCTCCGTATTTCTTCGTAACGGCATTGAATACGACCGTGCCCGAATCCTGCAGATTCGGTTGGACGAGATGCACGATCTTGAAATCCTGTTCCTCGTCGATACCGTCGCGACGCACAACGCGACCGCGGTCGAACAGCGAAATGGGTGTTGCACCCCAGCGTGCACTACCGGCTGGTTTTACCATCGACCACCAGCGCTGTCGACGATTGGCGATCTTTGCGGAAGCGGCTGGCTTAGCCAAGATGGGTTTTCAGGAAGAGGGCTGTTCGCTCGAATGCGTCTGTTGTCTCGTCTGAGGCGTG